>JAPLCA010000023.1 GCA_026392465.1 Propionibacteriales bacterium | reverse complement strand
CGCGGGTCAGGTCGCCGTGGGCGCTGCGGACCATCTCGGCGGCGCGGGTGATCGCGCCTTCTTCGCGGCTGAGCTCGCTCATCGTTCGTCCTCCAGGTCTCCCGTGGGTCACGGTCGTGCCACGGGCTCGTCGAAGCTGGTACGACCAGACTAGGACATCTGGTCAGTTCTGACTATCCCGTTCGAGGAGTCCTGGCGACCGCCGCGCGCGACGCGGCGCCAGGGGGCGTCAGGACGACGTGAGGACGCGCATCCAGTCGAACAGGCCGCTGACCAGCGGAAACGCGCCGACGACGGCGACGAAGGCGAGCCCCTCGGCGATCTCGGCGCTGCGCGACCACCACACGGACGTCCAGCCCCGGCCGGCCGAGCGGGCCACGAGCGCCAGGACCAGGCCGAGCAGGACGGCCGCGGTCGCCCCGGCGACGCGGGCGTCGTCGCCCACCTCGAGCAGCAGCGACGCGGCCGTGGCCAGGAGGAGGGCGGTGCCGGTGGTGCGCTGCCAGCGGCGGGCCTGCGTGGCGCGCAGGGTGCGGCCGCTGAGCACCAGGGCGGCGCCGGTGGCCGCGCAGACGAGGGTCGCGCCGACGTCGCGGGCCCCGTCGGTCGGGGCCAGGAGCAGCCACGCCCCGCTGGCCGCGACCAGGAGGGAGCACACGACCGTGGCCGCGCCGACGAGGCGCAGCGCCCGCAGGGCGACCGCCCGCACGTCGTCCTCGCGGACGACGCCGCGGAAGGAGCGCCGCGGCTGCTCCCGCGCGGTCCAGGCGGTGACGGCGAGCCGCTGCAGGTCCACGAGCACGTGGTCCGGGACGTCGACCACGAACGACGGCAGGAGCCGCGCGCCCAGGACCGCGGCCAGCAGGACGAGGGCGGCGAGGGTCGTCGTCGACCAGTCCGACAGCAGCGACACGGTCGCGAGGAGCGCGACACCGATGCCGGCGACGAGCTGGACCGCGAGCTCCTCGTCCGCGACGCCGGGCACCGCCGCGCGCAGGGCGGCGCTGCCGCACGCCACGGCGAGGCCGGCCACCGTGACCGCCAGGGTCGTCCCGCCGGGCTGGCTCGCCGGGAGCTGCAGCACGACGGCCGCGGCCAGGAGCAGCGGCACCACGGCGAGCCACGCACGGTCGTGCGCACCGGCCGGCACGCGCAGGCCGACGATGCCGGCCACGGCGAGGACGACGAGGGCGAGGGCACCGGAGGCGGCGTCGGCGGCCGCGCCACCGGTGGTCGCGCCCGCCGTGGCGGCGAGCAGGCCGGCCACCGCCACCGCGCCCGGAGCCAGCCGGGCGATCACGGCGCCTGTCGCGGTCCGCTCGGTGGGCGGGGCGAGGACGACCGGTGCGGTGTGCTGGGCGGTGGAGGAGGCCCGTCGGCTGCGCGACCCCCGACCCGTGGGGGCGGTGCTGACGGGTGCGGCGTCGGCGTCGACCGCGACCAGCAGGTCGCCGTGCTCGAGGCGCGCGGCGTGCACCGAGGTGGTCGGGTCGAGAGCACGTCCCGTGGCGGTGCTCAGCAGCACCGGACCGCTGCCCGTCTGGTCGCGGAAGCCCGCCGCCACGGCCCCGACGTCGGCCCACCGGGGCACGGCGAGGTCGACCCGTCCCGCGTCTCCGACGACGCTCAGCCGGATCGTGGCCAGCGCGGTGCTCTCGCTCATGCGACCCCCTTCGGGGACAGTGTGACCGATCAACGGCCCGTCCGTGGGGTCGGGCGCGGCTACGATCGTCCGGCGGGGGCGCCGTGCCCCTCCTCGAGACCCACCCAGGAGGTCGTGTGGCCACCACGCTGCAGCGCGGACGACGAGTCGAGCCGCCCCGGGTCCCGGAAGGTGCCCTGGAGCTCGACCCGCCCCCGGAGCTGGCGCCGCACGAGGGCATCGGCGGCGCGCTCATGATGGCCCTGCCCATGCTGGCCAGCGTCGGCTCGATCGTCTTCGTGGCCTCCAGCGGCGGCGGCGCGCGCGGCTTCATCGCCGCGGGCATGTTCCTCCTCGCGACCCTCGGCTTCGTGGCCGTCAGCGTCGAGCGTCAGCTCAAGCAGCGTCGGACGCAGGTCGGCGGATCGCGCCGGGAGTACCTGCAGTACCTGTCCACGGTGCGGGCCCGCGTCCGCGCGGCGGCCGACGCCCAGCGCGACGGCCTCACGTGGCTGCACCCCTCGCCCTCCGCGCTCGCCGCCGTGGCCGAGGAGGGCAGCCGCGTGTGGGAGCGTCCCGCCGACGACCCGCATGCCCTCCACGTCCGGTACGGCACGTCGACCCAGCCGCTCGCGCTGGAGCTCGTGCCGCCCACCACGACGTCGATCGACCAGGTCGACCCCGTGTGCGCGTCCGCGCTGCACCGCCTGCTCTCCGTGCACCGCGCGCAGCCTGACCTGCCCGCCGCCATCGACCTGTCGGCGTTCAGCCGCGTGGAGCTGCTGGGCTCCGTCGAGCACGTCCGCGCACTCGCCCGGTCGCTCGTCTGCGAGGCCACCGCGTTCCACGCGCCACAGGGTCTGGTCGTCGCGGTGCTGGCCGACGACGAGGCGGCCCGCGACTGGGACTGGGTCAAGTGGCTGCCGCACGCGCACAGCGAGCGCGAGAGCGACGCGGTCGGTCCCGCCCGCATGATCGCGTCCTCGCTCGACGACCTCGCCGCGATGCTGCCGCAGGAGGTCGTCGACCGGCCGCGCTTCGGTGCCGACCAGCCGGTCGAGGGGCCGCACGTCCTGCTCGTGGTCGACGGTCCTGCGCTGCCGCCCGGCAACCACCTGGTGCCGGAGGAGGGCGTCCACGGCATGACGGTGCTGGAGCTGCCCGAGGCGTGGGGCGAGCTCGAGGACCCGACCCGGCTGCGGCTCGAGCTCGTCCAGGCCGAGCGCGGCCTGGTCGGCGTCACCGCCTGGCGGCGCCACGACGAGCCCGTCAAGGGCCACGCCGACCAGCTCGACCGCGAGAGCGCGGAGGCCTTCGCGCGGCGTCTCGCTCCGCTCGCGAGCACCGAGGGGCCGGTCCGTGAGGACGCCACCTCGAGCACCCCCGACCTGACCGACCTGCTCGGGCTCGGCGACGTCCGCACGCTCGACGTCGCCGACGGCTGGCGGTCCCGGCCGGCCCGCGACCAGCTGCGCGTCCCGATCGGCGTCGGGCCCACGGGCGCGCCGGTGCACCTCGACCTGAAGGAGTCCGCGCAGCAGGGAATGGGCCCGCACGGCCTGGTCATCGGCGCGACGGGCTCGGGCAAGTCCGAGCTGCTGCGCACGCTCGTGCTCGGGCTCGCGCTCACGCACTCCAGCGAGCAGCTCAACATGGTCCTCGTCGACTTCAAGGGCGGTGCGACGTTCGCCGGGCTCACCGACATGCCGCACGTCGCGGCGGTGATTACGAACCTGGAGGAGGAGCTTGACCTCGTCGACCGCATGCAGGACGCGATCTCCGGCGAGATGGTCCGCCGCCAGGAGCTCCTGCGCCGAGCAGGCAACTACGCCTCGCTGCGGGACTACGAGAAGGCGCGTGCCGCCGGCGAGCCGCTCGACCCGCTGCCGTCGCTGTTCATCGTCGTCGACGAGTTCAGCGAGATGCTCGCCGCGAAGCCGGAGTTCATCGACCTCTTCGTCGCCATCGGTCGCCTCGGCCGGTCGCTCGGCATCCACCTGCTGCTCGCCTCGCAGCGGCTGGAGGAGGGCCGCCTGCGCGGACTGGAGAGCCACCTGTCCTACCGGATCGGTCTGCGCACGTTCTCCGCCGCGGAGTCGCGGACGGTCCTCGGCGTCCCCGACGCCTACGAGCTGCCGTCGGTGCCGGGCCTGGGGTACCTGAAGGCCGACGGCGAGATGGTCCGGTTCAAGGCCGCGTACGTGTCCGGCCCACCGCCGCGGCGCGCCAGCATCGGGGAGGACGAGTCGCGCTCGCAGGCGCGTGCGATCCTGCCGTTCACCGCCTCGCACGTGCTCGCGCCGACCGACCTGGCGCCCGTCGACGACGGGCCCTCGCCCGCGCCGGTGCCCACGTCGACGTCGTCGGCCTCGGTGCTCGACATCGCCGTGGACGCCATGCACGGCCGCGGCCCGCTGGCACACCAGGTGTGGTTGCCGCCGCTCGACGTGCCCGACACGCTCGACGGGCTCCTCGGCGACCTCGCACCCACCGACGGCGGTGGCATGCTGTCGACGGCCTGGCGTGCGCACGGCGGCCTGCGTGTCCCGATCGGCACGGTGGACCGGCCGCGCGAGCAGCGTCGCGACCAGCTCGTCATCGACCTCTCGGGCGCCGGTGGCCACGCCGCGGTGGTCGGCGGCCCGCGCAGCGGCAAGAGCACGCTGCTGCGCACCATCGTCGCGAGCATCGCGCTGTCGTCCTCGCCGCGGGACAGCCAGGTGTACGTGCTCGACTTCGGCGGCGGCACGTTCGCCGGCCTCACCGACCTGCCGCACGTCTCGGGCGTGGCCACCCGCGCCGAGCCCGACGTCGTGCGTCGCGTGCACGCGGAGGTCAGCGGCATCATCGACCGGCGCGAGGCGTACTTCCGCCGCCACGGCATCGACTCGGTCGAGACCTACCGGGCCCGTCGGCGCGAGGGCCAGGCCGACGACGGCTACGGCGACGTGTACCTCGTCGTCGACGGCTGGGGCACGTTGCGCTCGGACTTCGACATGCTCGAGATGGAGCTGCAGTCGCTCGCACAGCGCGGTCTGACCTTCGGCGTGCACGTGCTCGCGTCGGCGGGTCGTTGGGGCGACTTCCGGGCCGCCATGCGCGACGTCTTCGGCACGCGGCTGGAGCTGCGCCTCGGCGACCCGACGGACTCCGAGGTCGACCGCAAGGTCGCGCAGCTCGTGCCCGCGGAGCGCCCCGGCCGCGGTCTCGTGTCGACGAAGCACCACTTCCTCGCGGCGCTGCCCCGGCTCGACGGCCGCGGCGAGGCGCGCGACCTCGGTCCCGCCGTCGTCGACCTGGTCACCCGCGTCAGGGACTCCTGGGGCGAGGGCGGACCGAAGCTGCGCCTGCTGCCGGACCGGATCTCGTTGGACCGCGTCCGCGAGCTGGCGCGGGTCGGCGAGGGCGACCGTCGGGTGCTCGTCGGCGTCGACGAGCGCGACCTGGCGCCCGTCGGCCTCGACCTGGACGCCGAGCCGCACGCCCTGCTCTACGGCGACGGCCGCTCCGGCAAGAGCGCGTTCCTGCGTGCCTACGCCCGCGAGGTCATGCGCACGCGCGGCCCGCGCGAGGCGCAGCTGGTGGTCGTCGACTACCGGCGCTCGTTGCTCGGCGAGGTGCCGGACGAGTGGCGGATGGAGTACGTGTCGAGCGCGGCGCAGCTCGAGCCGGTCGTCAACGGCCTGGCGCAGTTCCTGCAGGGCCGGATCCCCGGTCCCGACGTCACGGCCGAGCAGCTGCGCGAGCGGTCGTGGTGGAGCGGGCCGGAGGCGTTCGTCCTTGTCGACGACTACGACCTGGTGGCACCCCAGTCCCAGTCGCCGCTCGCCCCGCTCGTGCCGCTGCTGGCGCAGGCGCGCGACGTGGGGCTGCACGTCGTGGTCGCACGGCGGGCCGGCGGTGCGGCGCGCGCGGCCTACGACCCGGTGCTGCAGACCCTGCGCGACCTGGCCCAGCCCGGTCTGCTGCTGTCCGGTCCTCCGGAGGAGGGCCCGCTCATCGGCGGGGCGCGGCCGAAGCCGGCCCAGCCGGGTCGGGCCCAGCTCGTCACCCGCGACCGCGGCCTCGAGATCGTCCAGCTGGCCTGGGCCGACCCCACCGCCTAGCCCCCGCCGTCCCCACGATTCGGAACCTCATCGCCCGTTCTCTCCCGAGAAAAGGGCGATGAGGTTCCGAATCGTGGGGACGTGTCGGGTCAGGGGGCGGAGGCGCCGATGGGGTTGGGGTAGGTGATCGCGCCGGCCGCCACCACGCTGCGGGCGGCTGCCGTGAGTGCGGACTCGACGGCCACGGCGTGCGCCGTCGCCTCGGTGCCGAGCGCGGTGTCGACGGCCCGGTCGGTGGCGTCCTCGAGGCGCTCGCGGGCGGCGCGCCCGGTGTCGGTGCCGGCGCCGTCGGCGTCGACCCACCCCCGTCGGCGCAGGTCCTCCAGCGCCTCGGCCCACTCCTCCTCGGTCCAGCCGCGGACCTCGCGCTGGCGCTCGGGCGCACGACCGAGCGCGACCTGGAGGGCGTTCGCGGCGGCCCCGCCGAGCCCGGCGGTCACCAGCACCGACACGTGCGCGTCGCCGCGCAGCTCGCGCAGCACGCTGGCGTGCCGCCAGAGCGCGCCGACCGCGTCGTCCGGGACGGGCAGCGATCGCTCGGCCGCTGCGAGCGGCTTGCCCGCGAGGTCCACCCCCTCGACGACGCCGGCGAGCCGCTGCGCCAGCGCCCCGACGTCGTGACCCTCCAGCGCGGGTGTGAGCGCGTCGCGGGCCAGCGCGAGGCGGGCGTCGAGCACGGCGCCGGCATCGGCCAGCCCCCACGCGTCGGGGACCGCCCGCTCCACGAGCCGCGGCGCGAAGCCGTGGAACGTCGCCACCACGACCGTCGCCGCCGGGGTGCCCAGCGCCGCGGACCGCGACGCGACGTAGCCCATCCACCACCCCTTCAGACCGACGGCCTCGTAGCGTTCGCGGGCGTCGGGGGCGAAGTAGACGACGGAGTGCAGCGCCTCGACGGAGCGCCAGAAGTCGGTGAGGGGGTGCATGGGCGTCAGTGTGCCGTCCCCGCCTCGGGGATGCGCGAGCGTGCGTGGCGCTGTTACCTTCTTCTGCCATGACGGGGGACGGGTACGACGTCGACACGGTCCGGGTCGGGCAGCTCGCCGACACGGTGTCCGGCATCGGCTCGACGGTGCACGGCGACGCCGCATCGGTGCGGGTCACGCCCGACGCGGGGCGCTCCAGCGACGAGGTCGCGTCGGCGTTCAACGACCTCGCGGCCGTCGTGGCGGGCCTGGCCGCGCAGGTCGGCGGCCTCGCCGACGCGGCGGAGGTTGCCGCGGGACGCTACGCCACCGCCGACGAGGCGGCGCAGGACCGGTTCGCCCAGCAGCAGGCACGGCAGTCGCCCGCACCGGGAGGTCCGCGATGAGCCAGGTGCTCGACCTGAGGGTGCCCGGGTCGCCCACGGCGCTGCGCTCGGCCGCGACCCAGCTCGGCACCGTCGTCACCACGCTGACGACCGCCCACGCCGACCTCGCGCCGGCGCAAAACGGCAGCGCCGACTTCTGGGGCGGTGGTGCGGGCGAGGACTTCCGCGACGCGACCCGGGACATCCGGGCCGACCTGGAGACCGCCAGGACCTCGCTCGAGGGCGCGGCGACAGCGCTCGAGACGTTCGCGGGCGAGCTCGACGCCGCCAAGGCGAAGATGCAGAGCGCCCGCGACGTCGCCGTCGCAGCCGGACTGTCGGTGGGGGAGACCTCGATCACCGAACCGACCCGGCCCTCGGACGACGCGGACGACGCCACCGTCGAGGCCTACAACACCAAGATCGAGGCCTGGAACACGGCCGTGGGCCACCACGACGACGGCCGCACGAAGGAGGAGGAGGCGCACACCGGGCTCTCCTCCGGGATGCGCACCGCCCTCGACGTGACCTGGATCGAGCGGGTCCTCATCGCCGTCGGCGTGCTGCCCGAGACGGGTGCCGACGGCATCCAGGTCACCGGGTGGGGCCTCGGCCTGGCCGGCACCGCCGGCGGTGTCACGGCCGCCTGGCAGATCAACTCGCGCTACGGACGCTTCGCGCCGCGCGGTGCGGGCGGACGGTGGGTGAGCCCCTCGTCGCTCAACCGGTGGCAGTGGGGCGTGCGGTCCATGTCGGGCAGCAACTGGGTGCCGAAGGCGAACCAGGCGGCCACCCACGCCCGGTGGTCGACGGCCAGCAAGTGGCTCGGCCGGGCCGGCGGTGTCGTCACCTTCGCGACGTCCGCGTACGGGCAGTGGACCGCCGACGCCGACGATCCCACGCTGACCGACGCCGAGCGGGTCGGCCGCACGGCGTGGCGCGGCACCACCGCCGCGGCCGGGGCCTGGGGCGGCGCATCGCTCGGGGCGGCGATCGGGACGGCGATCTTCCCCGGCGCGGGGACGGTGGTCGGCGGCCTCCTGGGCGGCGCCATCGGCGGGTTCCTCGGCTCCGAGCTGGGCGGGGCCACGGTGGACTGGGTCGGCGACCGTGTGGACGACGCCTGGGAGGGCGTCAAGGACGTCGGCGGCGCGATCGGCGACGGCGTGAAGAAGCTGAAGTTCTGGTGACCGGCCGATGACCCCCGTGCTGATCGTCCTGGCCGGCCTGCTCGTGCTCGCGCTCGGCGTGGTGAGCCGTCGCCCGTGGGGTCGCTGGTGGGACGGTGGTGGCGTCCTCGCCGAGCAGCTCGCCACGCTCATCGCCCCTCCGGTGGGCCTGGCCGTGACGTGCGCCGGCCTGGGCGTCTGGGTCGGCGAGCGGAGCGCCCTGACCCCGGTGCTCGGTGCGGTGACCATCGTCTCCGGGCTGGCCGCCCTGTGGGCGGTCCTGAGCCTGCCGGTGCCGGACCGCGTGCTGGTGGCGGGGTCGCAGATCCGCGCCGACCGCCGCCGACGTCGGGAGCGTCGCCGTCGCCGGGACCGAGGGAAGGGGAGCGCGTGAACGACCTCCAGTGGCAGGACGTGACTGCCAGGCCCGTGCCCGGCGGGGGCGGGGGCGAGGCGTCGTTCGGTGTACCGGCGGACTGGTCGGTGCTCGATCCCGCACGGCTCGGCGCCCCCGCGGTGGTCGCGGCAGCGCTCGAGCCGGAGCGTGGCGGCTTCCGGGCGAGCGCCGTGCTGACGGCGACGGCGCAGGAGGACCTGACGTTCGCGGACTGGCAGAACCGCACGGACGAGGAGCTCCCCGCCCTGCTCGACGACTACCGGCTCGTCGACCTGCAGCACGTCGAGGTGGTGGGCCGGCCCGGCGGTCGACGCCTCGCCCACCACGTGGCGCCCGGTGGGACGTGCGCGGTCCTCGAGCAGTGGAGCGCCGTGGTCGACGGGGTCGGCTGGTCGCTCACCTGGACCGTCGACGTCCTGCGCTACGACGCCGTGCACGACCTGGCGCGCGCGAGCCTGGACCGGCTCCGGATCGGAGCGACGCGATGAGGGCGACGGGGCGGGCGACGGTGCGGCTCACCGTGCCGGAGGTCGAGCGACTGCTCGACCCGGCGCAGGCCGCGGCCACCGCTCGCGTCGTGCTGGACCACGCGCCGGTGCTCGAGCCTGTGCTGGCCGCGCTCGCGGAGCCGGAGGTGGCGGTGCGCGTCGTCGTCGCGCGGCGCGACGTTCTCGTGGAGCACCGGGTGCACGCCACGCCCGACGTGGCGGCCGTCCTCGTGACCGGCCACGAGCCGCGGGGCGCCCAGGCGAGTGGCACGGTGGAGGGCGCGGTGGAGGAGGTCGAGCTGACCGGGCTGCACCCGGCCGCGGTGCCGGCCCTGCTGGCCGGGCTCGTCGACCTCGGCCCCCATCGTCGTGCGCACGAGGGCGCACCCGCGGACCTCGACGTCGTCCGCGACCTGTTCTCACCCGACGACCTCCTGCGCACCTCCGCCCTCCAGCTGGCCGACGCGGACTCCGCCTGGTCGGTGGAGGTGCTGGCGGTCGAGCAGGAGCCGCGGGTGCTGTCCGGGGTCGACGGCAGCGCCGGGCTGGCGCTGCTGCTCGACGGCGACGACGGCCGTCCGGCCTGGGTGCCGAGCACGTCGACCGAGGTGTTCCGCACGTTCACGACCCTCTACGCCTGAGCAGGGGCGAAGCACCCCGCCGGTGCGGTCAGCCGAGGGTGGTGCGGACGGTGCCGAGGTCGACGCCGAGCACGGCGAGGGTGTCGACCAGCATCGCGGCGGCGCGCTCGAGGTCGGACCACGGCACGAAGCGCCGCAGCAGCGGGCCCCCGACCGGCTCCCACTCGGCGTCGCCCGGTGCGTGCCAGCCGAGGGAGCGCAGCCGCGCCAGCGTCGTGTCGTCCATCGGGTGCTCGCCCCCGAGGCTGGCCGGACCGACCGCCTCGAGCAGCAGGTCGGCGCCGTCCTCGTCGCGGCGGGCCTGCACGAAGCGTCCGGGCGTGCCGCGACCGAGCAGTCGGCCCAGCCCGCGTCGCTCGGGAGACGGCTCCTCGAGCAGCACGAACGAGCCGGGCGTGAGGCCGGCGAGGGTGTCGCGCACGTGGTCCTGGAGCGGGTGGTCGGTCACGGGTCCTCCGGCGGGTCGGGCGGTGGTGTGAGGGGTGTCACCTGAGGTTGCCCGGCCGGTCCTCGCGATGATTAGGTAAGGCTTGCCTTCAAAGGGGCATCTCACCACATCTCGGGGAAGGAGCACGGTGGACAGCCACGTGTTCAGCCCGGCCAACGCCGAGCACTATGCCACGACCATGCGACGCGGGATCGACGTCCTCACCGACCACCTCGCGACGGTCGATCGGCCGTTCAGCGGACGCAGCGTCGCCGACGTCGCCCGGACCGTCGACGCCGTCGACCTCGACCAGCCGGTCGACGTCGAGAACGCGCTCGCCGAGCTGCGCGACGTCTACCTCGAGGACGCCGTCTGGTTCCACGACGCCGGCTACGCGGCGCACCTCAACTGCCCCGTCGTCGTACCGGCCCTGCTCGCCGAGCTGTTCGTCTCGGCGGTCAACTCCTCGCTCGACACCTGGGACCAGAGCGCCGGCGGCACGCTCATCGAGCGCCGCCTGGTCGACTGGACCACCGGCCGCATCGGCTTCGCCGACGGCGCCGACGGCGTGTTCACCTCCGGCGGGACGCAGTCGAACCTGCAGGCGCTGCTCATGGCACGCGGCGAGACCTTCCTGCGCGGGCACGTCGACCCCGGCCTCGCCTACAACGAGAGCCTGTCGAGGTTCCGCGTCTTCTGCTCGCGCGACGCGCACTTCAGCGTCCAGAAGTCGGCCACCATCCTCGGCCTCGACGCCGACGCGGTCGTGCCCGTCGACGTCGACGCGCGGCACCGGATGGACCCCGTCGCCCTCGAGCGGGCGCTGCACGACTGCCTCGCGCACGGGCTCGTCCCGATGGCCGTCGTCGCGACCGCCGGCACCACCGACCTCGGCGCCATCGACCCGCTGGGCGCGGTCGCCGACCTCTGCGCCGAGCACGGCGTGTGGATGCACGTCGACGCGGCGTACGGCGGCGGCCTGCTCGCCTCCCGGCGCCGTCGGCACCGGCTGGACGGCATCGAGCGCGCCGACTCCGTCACCGTCGACTTCCACAAGACCTTCTTCCAGCCGGTCAGCGCCAGCGCGGTGCTCGTGCGCGACGCCGGGGCGCTGCGGCACGTGACCTACCACGCCGAGTACCTGAACCCGCGCACGGCGAACCTGCCGAACCAGGTCGACAAGAGCATGCAGACCACGCGCCGCTTCGACGCGCTCAAGCTCTGGATGACGCTGCGCACGATGGGCGCCGACGCCGTGGGCGACGGCTTCGACACCGTCATCGACCTTGCCCACGCCGCGGCCGACTGGGTCCGCGAGCAGGACGACCTCCTGCTGCGCGCCGAGCCCGAGCTCAGCACCGTGGTGCTGCGCTACCAGCCCGACGGCGTCGACGACGACCACGCCGACGAGCTCAACCCCCGCATCCGCCAGGCGCTCTGGCGCGACGGCCGGTCCGTCGTGGCGGGCACCAAGGTCGAGGGCCGGTCGTGGCTCAAGCTCACCCTCCTCAACCCCGCGACCACGATCGACGACGTCGTGCGGGTCCTGGAGCGGGTGCGTGCCGCGGGCGACGACCTGCTCGAGCACGACCGTCAGGGGGTCGCGTCATGAGCGAGGCAGTGCCTGATCGCCGCCCGCAGCCCGGCACCCCCGCCGGGCCTGATCGCCGCCCGCAGCCCGGCACCTCCGCCGGGGAGAACGACGTGCTCGACTTCGTCGCGGTCGGTGCCGGCCCGTTCAACCTCGGCCTGGCCGCCCTCGCCGAGCCCGCGGGCCTGCGGGGCGTCGTGCTCGAGTCGCGCGAGGAGACCACCTGGCACGGCGGCATGATGCTGCCCGAGGCGACCCTCCAGGTGCCCTTCATGGCCGACCTCGTGACGATGGCCGACCCGACGTCGCGCTACTCCTTCCTCGCCTACCTGAAGGAGACCGGGCGGCTCTACCCCTTCTACATCCGCGAGAGCTTCTACCCCCTGCGTCGCGAGTACGACCGCTACCTGCGCTGGGCGGCCGACCGGCTCCCGGTGCGGCTCGGCCACCACGTGCAGGCGGTGCGCCGTGACGGCGACCTCTTCGCCGTCACCGCGCTCACCGCCGACGGCCCGACGACGCTGCGGGCCCGGCACGTCGTGCTGGGCGTCGGCACGAGGCCGCACGTGCCCGACGCGGCGCGCGAGGCGTGCGACGGCGACGGAGGCCTCGCGATCCACTCCGCCGAGTACCTCCAACGCAAGGAGGAGCTCCAGGCGACCGGGTCGATCACCGTCGTCGGCAGCGGGCAGAGCGCGGCCGAGGTCTACCGCGACCTGCTGGAGGACGCGCGCGACCGCGACTACCGGCTGACGTGGGTGACGCGCTCCCCGCGGTTCTTCCCGATGGAGTACACCAAGCTCACCCTGGAGATGACCTCCCCGGAGTACACGGCGTACTTCCAGTCGCTGCCGACCCCGACGCGCGACCGGCTCGTCGTCGAGCACAAGCCCCTCTATAAGGGCATCAGCGGCGACCTCGTGGACGACATCTACGACACGCTCTACCGCCTCGGCCTCGACGGTCCGGTGCCCACCGACCTGCTGGCGGGCACGACCCTGACGTCGGCCCGCTGGGACGAGGCGGCCGAGCGCTTCGCCCTCGACCTGCGCCACGACGAGACGGACCAGGCGTTCACCCTCGACACCGCGTCGCTCGTGCTGGCCACCGGCTACCGGGCGCAGCTGCCCGACCTCGTCGAGCCGCTGCGGGACGGGCTGCACTGGGACGAGCGCGGTCGCTACGCCGTCGCGGCGGACTACACGATCGACGCCGAGCACCGCGTGTTCGTGCAGAACGCCGAGGAGCACACGCACGGCTTCGTCGCCCCCGACCTCGGCATGGGGGCGTTCCGGTCGTCGATCATCGTGAACGCCATGGCGGGCCGCGAGGTGTACGCCGTCGAGGAGCGGATCGCGTTCCAGACGTTCGGCGCACCGACCCCGGACCGCCGTGGCGGAGCGCGGAGCGGCGACGTCGGCGCCGACCGCACGCTGACGGGGGTGGACCGATGAGGATCGAGCTGGAGCCGCTCGACGTCGAGCGCGACGTGCACCTGCTGCACGCGTGGGTCACGCACCCGCGGTCGCGGTTCTGGATGATGCAGGGCGCGAGCGTCGACGACGTGCGACGCGAGTACGCCGACATCGTCGCGAGCCCGCACCACGACGCCTGGCTCGGTCGGGTCGACGACGCCGGCGGGGGTGCCGGGCCGTGGGCGGCAGACAGTGCAGCGTTTCTTGCCGAGACCTACGACCCCGCGCACTCCGCGCTGGCCGCGGTGCTCGACGTGCGGCCCGGGGACCTCGGGATGCACGTGCTGGTGGCGCCCACGGACACGCCGGTGCACGGCTTCACGACCGAGGCCTTCGCCGCGGTCATGCGGCACTGCTTCGCCTTGCTCGGCCACGCCGACGAGCCGACCGAGCGGGTCGTGGTCGAGCCCGACGCCGGCAACACCGCCATCCACGCGCTGAACGCCCGCGCCGGGTTCGTCGTGGAGGGCGAGGTCGAGCTGCCCGACAAGCGGGCCCTGCTGAGCACCTGCACCCGCGAGCAGTGGGAGTCCAGCGAGCTGGGGGCGGCGGTGGTGGCCCGATGAGCGCCGTCGTCGACCTGCACGCGGTGTCGCAGGAGGCGTTCGACGCCGCCGACCACCTGGAGCCCGCCACGCTCGAGCGTGCGCAGCGGCGGCTCGCCGCCAAGGCCATCGGCGAGCTGACGCACGAGCGTCTCCTGTCGCCGACGCCCGTCCCCGACGCCGCGGGCTGGTGGGAGGTGCGGACGGTCGCGTCCGTGTGGCGCTTCCACGCCCACGTGCACGAGCCCGAGCACTGGTCGGTCGACCCGGCGTCGCTGCTGCGCGCCGACGTCGAGCAGGACGTGACGCGTCCCGTCGACGTGCTCGAGCTGGTCGCCGAGCTGCACGACGAGCTGGGCATCCCCGACCACCTGGTCGCCGTCTACCTGGAGGAGCTCAGCGCGACCCTGGCCGCGGCGTGCTGGTGCGACGTGCACCACGACCACAGCGCCGAGGACCTCCTCGACGCCGACCTCGCCACGACCGAGGCGGCCATGCACGAGGGCCACCCGGCGTTCATCGCCACGAACGGTCGGATCGGCTACGGGCTCGACGACTACCGCGCCTACGCACCGGAGACGGGCAGCGAGGTGCACCTCGTCTGGCTCGCGGTCCGCCGCGAGCACACGGTGCTGGCCGTCGGCGAGGGGCTCGACGAGGAGTCGCTCTACGCCGGTGAGCTCGACGCGGACGAGCGCGCCGGGTTCGAGCTGCGGCTGCGGTCGCTGGGTCTCGATCCCCGCGACTACGTGCTCGTGCCGGCGCACCCGTGGCAGTGGACCAACAAGCTCGCCATCACGTTCGCCGCCGACGTCGCGCGCCGTGACGTCGTGCCGCTCGGGCCGGGCCGCGACGCCTACCGCGCGCAGCAGTCGGTGCGCACCTTCCTCAACGTCTCCGACCCGTCGCGCCTGTACGTCAAGACGGCCCTGTCGGTGCAGAACATGGGCTTCATGCGGGGGCTCTCGCCGCACTACATGCGTGGCACGCCCGCCATCAACGACTGGGTGCACCGGCTCGTCGCGGACGACGCGGAGCTGCGTCGCTGCGGGTTCGAGGTGCTGCGCGAGCGTGCCGCCGTGGGCTACACCGGCGGCGTCTACCAGCAGGTCGCGGGCGTGCGGCGGGGTCCGTACCAGAAGATGTTCGCCGCGCTGTGGCGCGAGACGCCCACCCTCGCGCCGGGCGAGCGCGCCGCCACCATGGCGTCGCTGCTGCACCGCGACCGCGACGGTCGCAGCCTGGTGGCCGCGACCGTGCGCGCGTCCGGCCTCGACCCGGCCGACTGGGTGCGTCGCTACCTCGACGTCTACCTCCGCCCGGTCGCGCACTGCCTGTGGGCGCACGACCTCGCGTTCATGCCGCACGGCGAGAACCTCATCCTCGTGCTGCAGGATCACGTGCCGGTCCGCGCGTACATGAAGGACGTCGGCGAGGAGGTCGCCCTCCTGGTCGGCGACGGCCCCGAGGCGCACCCCGAGCACGAGCTGCCCGAGGCGGTGCGCCGCATCCGGGCGACCGTGCCGGAGGGCCAGCAGTCCCTCGCGGTGCTCACCGACGTGCTCGACGGGTTCCTGCGGTTCCTCGCGGCGATCCTGGCCGACGACGGCGTGCTCCCCGGTGCCGACTTCTGGGGCGTGGCCGCGGAGTGTCTGCGCGACCTGCAGGCCGACCACCCGGAGCTGGCCACCCAGCACGCGCGGTACGACCTGCTCGCGCCGGACTTCGAGCACTCGTGTCTGAACCGGCTGCAGCTGCGCAACACGCTGGAGATGGTCGACCTCGCCGACCAGGCGACGTCGCTGCAGCTCGTCGGCCGGCTCGCCAACCCCCTGCACGGCCGATGAGCGCCGTCCCGCACCCGGGTGGGCTCCCGGCGCATCTCTCGGGCGGGACACGCCGGGGGCCCTCCCGGGTGCGGGACGGGAGGCGCCGGGCATGAGCGTGCTCACCGTGCGCGCCGCGTCGCTCGAGGCGCTCGCGTACGAGCAGGGTCGACGCACCGTCGACGTCGCCGAGGACCGGCTGCTGGAGGACCTCGCCCACGTGCAGGCCGTCACCGGCACCGTGTGGGACGAGTTCTGGAGCCGGTCGCTGCTCGTGCGCACCGCGCGTCGCGCGCACGAGCGGCTCGACGACGACATGCGCGGGTTCGTCGACGCGTACGCGGCCGGGGTCCGGTCCGGCGGCATCGAGGACTGGCAGGACTGGACGTCGCTCGGGGTCTTCGCCGTGCACCACGCGCTGTTCGGGAGCCTCGGCCACCACCTCTGGCGGCGCCACGCCGGCCGTGTGCTCGGCCCCGACGCGGCGCGGGCGCTCGTGCAGGAGGTGCCGGCGCTGTCGGGCAGCAACGCGTGGGTCGTCGGCGGGCGCAGGTCCGCTGACGGTGCTCCGCTCATCGGCGCCGACCCGCACCGCATCGTCACCGTGCCGAGCGTCTACCAGCGGGTGCACCTCGTCGCCGCCGACGCGGACGTCGACGTCGTCGGGCTGACGTTCCCGGGTGTCCCCGGCGTCCAGCACTTCGGGCACACCGGCACCGTCGCGTGGGCCATCACCAACGCGATGGCCGACACGCAGCGGCTCGTCGACGTCGAGGCCGACACGCCGCGCGACGTCGTGGAGGGCGTGTCCGTGACGGCCGACGGGCCGGTCGTCCTCGAGCGCCCGGACGGCTCCGGCGTCGCGGTGCGCAGCGTGCCGTGGCTGCTGGACGACCTCGGCTTCGCCGCGCTCCTGCCGCTGCTGCGTGCCCGCACGACGGCCGACGTCGACGCCGCGCTCGACCACTGGGTCGAGCCGGTCAACGACGTGCTGGTGGCCGACGTCGACGGCGCCGTGCTGCACCGTGTGGCCGGACGGGTGCCGTGGCGCGAGACGTCCGGTGAGTGGTCGGGGTGGGTCGTGCCGCACCGACGTCGCGTGGGGCCGTCCGAGCACGCCGTGGTCGCCAACCACCGGCAGGGCGGGCACAGTGCCGCCCTGGCCGACGAGCTGGCCCCGCCGCACCGCGGCCGTCGGCTGCACCAGCTGCTCGCGTCGGCGCCGACGCTCGACGTCGAGACCGGTGCAGCGCTGCACGCCGACACGCTGCTGCTTCCTGCCGCGCACTGGCAACGCAGGCTCGGCGCGCTGGCGATGTCGTCGGAGCCGGCGGAGGTCCGCGAGGTGCGTGACCGGCTCCTCGCCTGGGACGGGCACATGGAGGCGGCGTCGCGCGACGCGGCCCTGTTCGCGCTGCTGCGGTCCGCCGTCGTCAGACGTCTGGTCGCCCACCCCGCGCTCGCGCCGCTGCGCGAGCCGTCGGAGGACCCGTGGACCGGGCCGGAGGAGCTGTTCGCGCCGTGGCTGCGTCCCGAGCCGCGCGTGGCGCTCGCGCTCGACCGCTGGCTGGAGGACCCGACGGCCGCGTCGCCGCTGCTCACGTCGTTCGACCTCGACTGCACGCTGCTCGCCGCGCTGCGCGAGGTCGCGCCGTCGGCGGGCGACGTCGGGCCCTGGGGCGACGTGCACACCTTCACGGCGCCGGACGGGCAGGTGCTGCGGCTCGGCGGCGACGACGGCTGCGTGCTGTCGACGTCGTCGCTGCCCGGTCTCGACGACCGCGTGTGGCGGGGGCCGGTGGCGCGGCTCGTGTGGAGCCTCGGGGACCGGTCGCGCAGCCGCTGGACGGTGCCCGACGAGACGGACGTGTGGGCGGCGGGCGGGACGTCGCCCCTGGAGGAGGACCTGGCATGACGTTCACGCACCGACCGATCGACCCGGTCGGCGACCTCGACCTCGTGCACGGCTGGGTGACGCAGGAGCGCGCCTGGTTCTGGGGGATGACCGACCACACGCGCGAGGAGGTCGGGGAGGTGTACGCCTACCTCGACTCGCTGTCGACGCACCACGCGTACCTCGTCCACGAGCTGCCCGGTGAGGGGTCCGGGACGTCCGAGGGCGCGGTGCCGGTGGCGATCTTCCAGACGTACGAGCCGCAGCACGACCCGGTGGGGGAGGCGTACCCGGTGCAGGAGGGCGACCTGGGCGTGCACCTCTTCGTCGGCCCGGGCGAGCCGAGGTCGGGCTTCACGGGCTCGCTCATCGGCTACGTGCGACGGGTCCTGCTGGCCGACCCCGCCGTGCGTCGGCTCGTCGTCGAGCCCGACGTCCGCAACGAACGCTCCGTGTCGCGCTTCCTGCGCGAGGGCTTCGAGCGCGGTCCCGTGGTGGACCTGGGCCACAAGACCGCCCAGCTCGCCTTCCTCCCCCGCCCCTCCTGACCCCTCCGCCCGCCGCCCTTTGAGTTGGGCCCCACCCAGAGGGTGACTGCCCAACGCAGCGCTGGGGTGGGACGAATCCTCTGGGTGGGGGAGATGGTCGTCTGAGTGCGCATGGACGGCTCCGGCGATCTCTCGTCGACGGCGGCATGAGCGCGGGTCACCGTCGGTCGCGAGGACATCACCCCACCTCAGGGGGTGCACCCCCACACAGCGCTGCGTTGGGCGGTCACCCTTGGAGTTGGGCCCCACCCCAAGGGCGAGAGGGCGAGGTCAGGGGGTGAAGGGGTGGCCGGTGGCCGCGTCGTAGAGCTCGACGTCGGCGAGGGGGACGGTGCGGCGGGAGACGCCGACCTTGGTCCACGTGAACCCCTCGGGTGGGTCCTCGCCGGGCGAGGTCACCGCGACGAGGTGGACGCCGTCCACGTCCTCCTCGAAAGCTGCCACGTAGTCGCCGGTACCCCCGCCGGGCGCGCTGTACCGGGCGCGGAGGCCGACGTGCGGCGCCGGGCGCACCGGGCCGCGACCGTTGCGCCAGCCGTAGGCGGGGGTGTCGTAGTAGGAGATGACGCGACGTCGACCGTCGGCCTCGAGCCGCCACAGCTCCGCGCCGGACGGCGCCCGCGTCTCGCGCAGGACGCCGTCGACGACCTCGACACCCGGCAGCTCGGGCAGCACGAGGAAGTCGACGAAGCGACCTGCTCCGGGCCCGGGGTCGGGGTGCCCGAAGGCCGCGCGCGCGGCGTCGGCATCGGCGTAGGTCGCGTCCTCGAGGGGCACGACCGGGCCGCAGACGACGTCGAGCCCCTCCAGCACGACACCGGTGGTCTGCGCGGGCGTGAGGAGCGCGAACCAGCGTCGCCGCACGGTCGGGGTCACGGGACGAGCAGGACCTTGCCCGTCGCGCGACGCTCGTCGATCTCCGCGAGCGCCTGTGCGGCGTCGTCGAGACCGAACGTGGCGCCGATCGGCGGGGTCAGCGCACCTGAGGCGAGGTGCGGGGCGATCGCGGCCCACTCCTTCGCCACGTGCCCGGGGCGGGCGAGCGCGTAGGCACCCCAGCCGACGCCGACGACGCTGAGGTTGTTCAGCAGCAGGCGGTTCACCTTGACCTCCGGGATCTCGCCGGCGGTGAAGCCGACGACCAGGAGACGCCCGTCCTCGCGGAGGCTGCGCAGCGAGTCGGTGAACCGGTCGCCGCCGACGGGGTCGACGACGAGGTCGACCTTGCCGGACGCCTTGACCGCGTCGAGGAAGCCGTCGGCGAGCACGAACTCGTCGGCACCGGCGTCGATCGCGACGGCGCCCTTCTCGGCGGTCGACGTGACCGCGACGACGTGGCCCGCGCCGAAGGCCTTCGCGACCTGGATCGACGCGGTGCCGACGCCGCCCGCCGCGCCGTGGACGAGCACCCGCTCACCCTCGGCGAGGCGGCCGCGCTCGACGAGCGCGAAGTAGGCGGTGAGGTAGTTCAGCGGCACCGACGCTCCCTGTTCGAACGAGACGGAGTCCGGCAGCGGGAGCGTCATGTCGGGCTGGGTGACGGCGTACTCCGCGAAGCCGCCGAGCATGCAGAATCCGGCGACGCGGTCGCCCGGCGCGAAGCCCGAGCCGTCGGGCGCGGACACGACCTCGCCCGCGACCTCCGAGCCGGGGACGAACGGGAGGTCGGGCTTGAGCTGGTAGAGCCCGCGGGTCTGCAGCACCTCCGGGAAGGAGACGCCGGCGGCCCGCACCCGTACGAGGACCTGGCCCTCCGCGGGCGTCGGGTCGGGGAGCTCGGTGACCTCGACGGCCGAGGGCCCGTCGAGCGTCGTGATCTGCACGGCACGCATGGCCCGACCCTAGGGCCGTCGACCTCGACTAAGCAAGCGCTTAGTCGAGATCGACGACGCGGACCCCCGACGTCGTCCACTCACCCCGGGAATCCCTCACTCACCTTGGGAAGCATCCGCAGGTGAGTGGGGGAGAGCCAGGGTGGGCTGCTGGTTCCCATCAACTGATGGGAATCAGCCGCGGGCGTGGAGGATGACGGGGGCCTTGTCGTCGGGGACGTTGGTGATGTTGCGCAGCCGCGGGCCGGTGGGCTGCTCGGTGTGCACCGCGAAGCGCTGCAGCACCTCGCGCAGGACGACCGTGCCCTCCATCAGCGAGAAGGCCGCGCCGATGCAGCGTCGCACGCCTCCGCCGAACGGGATCCACGTGCCGGCCGACACCTCGCCGTCGAGGAACCGGTCGGGCCGGAACAGATGCGCGTCGGCGAACGACGACTCGCGGCTGTGCGACAGCAGGATCGACGGCGCCACCGTGGTGCCCCGAGGCAGGCGACGACCTGCGACCACCTGGTCGCTCTGCAGCGACCGCGCCACGAAGTCGATGATCGGGTGCAGTCGCATGGCCTCCTTGAGGCACGCCTCGAGGAACTCCTCGTCACCCTGGTCGGCAGCGGTGACGGCACGGGCGAGGAGCTCGGGGTCCTGGCCCAGCTCGTGCAACGTCCACGACAGCGCCGACGCCGTCGTCTCGTGGCCGGCGAGGAGCAGCGTGACCAGCTGGTCGCGCAGCTCCTGGTCCGACAACGGCTCCTCGTCGTCGCCGCCCCCGGCGCGCAGCAGTCGCGACAGCACGTCGTCGCGACCCTGCAGGCCGTCACGGGCGTGCTCCGCCCGACGCTCGGCGATCTCCGCGTACAGCAGCGCGTCGACCTCACGCAGGTTGGTGAAGAACCCGCGCCACGGCGGCACCTTCCGCAGTCGCGGGAAGATCCACGACAGCAGGATGCCGGCGTCGATGTCGACGATGCGCGTGACCTTCGGGCGCAGCACCGAGAGCCGCTCCTCGTCGGTGACGCCGAAGACGACCTGCAGGATGACCTCGAGCGTCAGCGCGTTCATCGCGTCGAGCGTCACGAGTCGCTGACCGTCGTGCCAGCCCTGCACCGACTCCTTCGCCAGGCCCTCGACGAGCGGCCGGTAGCTGCGCATCGCCGGGCCCGTGAAGGCCGGCATGAGGAGCTTGCGACCCCGCTGGTGCTCCGCGTCGTCGGTCAGCAGCAGCGAGTGGTCGCCCATGACCGGTCGCAGGATCGCGTTGCCCTCGCCGGCGTGGAACTGCGACGGGTCGGCCGCGAAGATCTCCTTCACGTCGGCCGGGTCGGCGTGGATGACGATGGTCCGCGGACCGGGCAGGATCTGCACGCTGAACGTGTCGCCGTAGCGCGCGTGCGCGTCGCGGACCAGCGGCCCCCGCTTGCGCATGAACCGCATGGTCATCAGGAGCGGGTTGCCCCGCGGCCCCGGCGGCACGTCGTAGCTCTGGCTCATCTCTCGCACGGTACAGCGCGTCGACGCTGCACGGAACGTCTCGCAGACGCGCACCTCGTCCGACGCGTGCCGTCGACTAGCAGACATGAGTGCCTGCTGTCACCACGCCTTCACAGATCGTGAAGACACCTTGAGCGGGAGCCGGGCGGCGCGATGACCTGAGGTCCTGGCGGCGCGCCCGCGCCCGTGAAAGGAGAACAGCATGACGACGACGCAGCAGCAGACCCTCACCAGGGTGGCCCTGGGTGGTCTGGTCCTGAGCGCCCTGGCGCTCGTGGCCCAGCTCGCCCTGGTGCACTCCGGTGCGGCACCCGACCTCGCCACGCAGCTCGGCATCTCGACCGTCGCGGCGACCAAGCTGATCAACGCGGCCACCTCGTGGTACGTGACGGTGCTCCTGGCCGCCCTGACCGGAGGCTGGGGTGCGGGGCTCGTCGCGGTCGCCAAGAAGATGGCCGCGAAGTACGGCACGAAGTACGCGGCGGCCTGGTAGGACGACGCTCGGTGCCTCCCGTCCCCGCCACCGCGGCGACCCTGTGCTCCGACCTCGGGGCGCAGGGTCGCCGGTCGTCCCTCGCGGTGCTGCGCCGGTGCCTCGTGGTCGTGCCGTGGCTCCTGCGGTCGCGGCGCAACCGGGTCGCCGCCGAGCTCGGCCGCCACCCCCTCACCCCGACCGACCGTCGGCTCCTGGTGGCGGCCGTGACGTGGTCGGTCGCCTGCTCCGCGACGTGCGGTGCGATCGTCGTGGCCCTCGGCGACGGCACCCGGGCCGCAGCGGCCCTCGTCGGCGTCGCGGTGCTCGTGGTGGCGCCGCTCGCGGCAGCTGCCTCCCCACGGACGAGGACGGTCGGGCTGGTGCGCAGCGCCTACCACCGGGAGGGGCCGTGGTCCGGGCCGTCCGCCGTGTCCCTGGCGGTCGCCGACGGCCTGGCGCGGCTGGCGAGCCTGCTCGGCGTCCTGCTCGTGTCGCTCGGGCCGGCACTGGTCGTGGTGCTGGCAGCGCAGTGGGGCCCGGTCGTCGCCGTGCTCCTGGCGCCAGCGGTGCTCCTCCTCGGGGCCGCGGTCGGCGTGCTCGCCTGCGTCGGCTCGCTGCTGCGCCTCGGCGCCGGCGCCCACCTGGCCGTGTCGGTGGGATACCACGCCGACCTGCTCGTCCGTGCGGCCGGCGCCGCGGGAGTGGCAGGCTGCGGCGCGTACGTGGTCGGCCGGCTGGCGCGGGCGACGGAAGCGTCGGGCCCACCGGCGGCCCTCCGCGACCTCCACGTCACCGGGCTCGGTGCGCTGCTGCTGGTCGCGGGCGCCGTGGCGGCGATCGGGACGTCGCTGGTGCTCCTCGCCCGGGTGGCCCGGTCCACCGGGCTCGAGCGGTCGCTGCGTCGACTCGCCCGGCAGTCGGGCGACGACGGCCCCGCCCCCGGGGAGCGGCTCGCGCCGAGCGCCTGGGAGGACGACGCCGTCCGCACCAAGGAGCGCGCGTTCGTCCGTCGCACACGGGCCGGACGTCGCAGCGGCGCCGACGGCCTCGTCGCCGTCTCCTCCGCCCTCGTCGGCGGGGTCGTGGGTCTGGTCTCGAGCGGACTCGTCACCTCGTCCACGGGGCGCCTCGTCGCGCTGATGTTCGGGCTGCTGCTCGTGGGGGAGCTCGTCGGCGACGGGCTGCGCCGCGTCGACAGCGTGGACGCCGACGGGGCGGCGACGACGTGGCTGCTCGTCTCCAGACGGCACGTGCGGCATCTCGTCCGCCTCCGCGCGGTCCGGCACGCACGCACCCTGGCGGTCGTCGTCGCGTCCGTCCTGGTGGTGGCGACGGTCGCGACGTCCCTGCCGGGACCGCAGGTGGTCCTGGTCGGGGCCGCGGGCGCGCTGGTGGTCGTCGTGAGCACGATCGCGATCGTCGGCACGACCGCCCGGCACCCACGGTGGGACTGGACGAGCGTCGACGAGATCGGCATGCACCCGGCAGCGCAGGCCCAGCGGTTCGCGACCACCGGGGTGCTCTGGATGGTCGTCTTCTGCCTGGCCGCCGTCGGCCACCGCCTGGCCCCGACCACGGCCGGTCCGACGGGCGACGGCACGGTCCTGCCGCTCGCGGCCGCCGCCCTGCTCGTCCTCGGCGGGCTGGTCGTCGCGCCGTCCGCCGCCGTCGCACTCGGACGGAGCACCCGGTGACCGCTCGTCTCCCGCGGGTCGTGGTGGAGGACCTCGTGGTCTCCTACGGCGCCGCGCCCGTGCTGCGGGGCCTGTCCTTCGAGGTCGGCCCGGGTTCGTGCGTCCGCGTCGCAGGGGGCAACGGAGCCGGCAAGACGACGCTGCTGTCCGTGCTCGCGGG
Source organism: Propionibacteriales bacterium (assembly GCA_026392465.1). Classification (GTDB taxonomy): domain Bacteria; phylum Actinomycetota; class Actinomycetes; order Propionibacteriales; family Nocardioidaceae; genus Aeromicrobium. The sequence continues at coordinate 153,589 of JAPLCA010000023.1, read as the reverse complement.
ACTGCTGCCCGCCGACTCCGGCGTCGTGCGCGTGGAGAGCGACACCGTGCAGCCCGGTGACCACCCGCCCCTGCTCGCGAGCCCACCGCAGCTCTTCCCCTACCTCTCGGTGCACGAGCACCTGCTGATGACCGAGCGGTTCGCGCTCGAGCGCGGACTCCGGGTCGACGACGCGCCCACCCCGGCCGACCTCGAGCTCGAGCACGTGGCCGACTCCCTCGCCGAGCGCGTGTCGCTGGGCCAGCGGCAGCGCCTGGCCATCGGCATGCTGCGGACGTCGGGCTCCGACGTCTGGCTGCTCGACGAGCCGTTCAACGGTCTCGACCAGGCCGGGGTCGCCGCGCTCCGCGAGCAGGTCGCCGTACTCGTGGCCCGCCGGGGCGTCGCGGTCGTCGCGGCCCACCAGGCGTCGCACCTGGACGGGCTCGTCACCTCGACGCTGCAGCTCGACGGCGGTCAGGAGGCACCGACGTGAGCGCGTCGGCGACCCGTCGTCCAGGGGCGCCGCGTCGACGCGGTACGACGACGCGGCTGGTCGTCGCGTTCCTCGCGGTCGTCCTCGTCGCCCTCGTGGCCGGGACGGTCGCGGGCCACGCCCACCCCGCCGTGGCCGGGCGGAGCCGCGGGCGGCCGGCGCACGCCGAGGAGATCCTGCAGCATAACCTCGTGGTCCTGGTGGTCGTGGGGGTACTGGCGCTGCTGTCGGTCGGACTGCTCGCCGTGCTCTACCTGCTGCCGAGCTTCTGGATCGTGGGGTTCCAGGTGGGTCAGTCCTGGCAGCAGCACGGGCCGGGCCCGACCCTGCACGGCCTCCTCTGGCACGCGCCGCTCGAGCTCACGGCCTTCGCGCTGTGCGCCGCCACGTCGACGGTGCAGAGCCGACGGCTCTGGACCGCGGCCGGTGGCCGAGAGCGCGGTGCGACCCGGGCGGCCGAGGTCGTCGGCCTGCTCCTTCGGGGCTGGGTGGCGTCCGTGGGGCTCCTGGTCCTGGCCGCCCTGGTCGAAGCATCCCTGTCAGCCGGTCCCCGATGAAGAAGAAGGAGATCCTCATGGAAGAGAACGCCCCTGCCCACGGCCTGCCGGTCGTCCTGTCGGTGCTGCTGTCGCTCGCCGCCCTCCTGCTGGGCTGGCGCGGCGACATCGGTGTGGCGTGGGCGGTCGTCGCGGTCCTGCTCGCCGGTGCCGCGCCGGCGCTGGCTCTCCTGCCGCACGGTCGCTGGCCGTCGGTGCTGGCGTTGCTGGGCAGCGTCGTCACGTTGGCGCTCGCCGTCGCCGCATGACCCACAGGCGCCGCGGCGCGCTCCTCGTCGGGGCCCAGGTGCTCGCGGCGTACGTCCTCGTTGCGTGCGTGGGACTGGAGGCGGGAACGCGACGCGGCGGTGCGTCGCTGGACGCGGTGCCGGGCGACCACCCGCTCGGCGTCGTGGTCTCGCTGGGCGTCCTGGTGCTGCTCACGCTGCCGGTGGTCGTGCTCCTGGCGCTGCTGCTCTCGGCGGCGATGCTCCAGGTGGCGCTCGGGCTGCTCGACGTCGAGCTCACCCTCGGCCGCGCCGTCGAGGTGATGCTGTGGGCGGCCGCGCCCCTCGCGATCCGCAACGTCCTGCTCGGGGGCGTCGCCCTCGCGGTCGGCGGCGAGCAGGCCGCAGCACTCATCCGGTTCGGGGACCCGTTCGTCCTCGCCGCTGCCGTCGTCGTGGTCGCCCGGCTGCACACGCTCGGGGTGCAGACGTGGCGGGCGACGGCGGCAGCGGCGTTCGTCGTGGGCCTGCCGCTCGCCCTGCAGGTCGTGCTCGGGTCGAGCGCCGCATGAGCCGCCGACGCGCGGTGGTCGTCGTGCTGCTCGTCGCCGGCGTCGTCGCGCTGGCCGCCCTGGCCCTGCAGCACCGCGTCGACGGCCGCCGCGCCGACGCCACCCGCGCGTTCGCCCAGGTCGTCCCGGGCCTGAGCGAGCGGGAGGTGCGGGCGATCCTCGGACCGCCCGACCCCACCGTCCAGGACCTGGCACCACCGGGCGGCGACTGCGTGGTCTACGTGCGCGCCGACCGGACCACCGACCCGTTCGTGGCGCTGTGCTTCACGGACGGACGGCTGCGGTGCCTCAGCACGGTCGGCCCGCCGACCGGCCGGGAGCGGGTCAGGCCGCCTTCTCCCACGCGAAGTCCTGAGCCTCGACCTTGCGGGTCGCCCACCAGTAGCGGAACGTGAAGCCGGGCCAGATCGTGCGGTTCTTGCCCTGGCTGTCGAGGTACCAGCTGGTGCAGCCGCCCTGGCTCCACACGCCCTTGCTGACCTTCTCCTGGAGCGCGTCGTTGAACGCGCGCTGCGCCTGCGACGTCGGCTCGACGGCCTGCGCTCCGCGCTCGTCCATCTCGTCGAGCATCGAGATGATCCACTTCGTCTGCTGCTCGATCATGAACACGACCGAGTTGTGGCCGAGCGCCGTGTTCGGGCCGAGCAGGAAGAAGAAGTTCGGGAAGTCCGCGACCGAGATGCCGAGGTAGGTCTCGATGCCCTTCTCCTTGAACGTCTTCGACAGGTCGCGCCCGCCCTTGCCGGTCACGTGCACCCACTCGAACGCGTCGGTCACGTGGAAGCCGGTGCCGTAGATGATCACGTCGGCCTCGCGGAACGTGCCGTCCTTCGCGCGGATGCCGTCAGGGGTGATCTCCTCGATGCCGTCCGTGACGAGCTCGACGTTGTCGCGGTTGTAGACCGGCACGTAGTTGTCGGTCTTGAGGATCCGCTTGCAGCCCAGGCGGTAGTCGGGGATCAGCTTCTCCGCGACCTCGGGATCCTTCACCGTGCGGCGGATGTAGTCCGAGACCTTGTTCTCCATGACCTTGGAGACGTTCTGCAGCGGACCGGTGAACGCCAGCTGCTGCGCCTCGTTCAGCCAGTACATGGCGTTGCGGTAGGCGCGCGTGCCGCCGGGGAGCCTCTTGATGAAGGCGCTCTTGCGGCCCTCGATGTCGTGGTTGTGCTTCGGGACGACCCACGGCGCGGTCCGCTGGTAGACGTCGAGCTGGGCGACGTTGCCCACGATCTGCGGGATGAACTGGATGGCGCTCGCGCCGGTGCCGATGACGGCGACCTTCTTGCCGGTCAGGTCGACGTCGTGCTGCCACTGCGCGGAGTGGAAGCGCGGACCGCCGAAGCTCTCGGCCCCGGGCAGGTCGGGGATGTTCGGGATGTGCAGGCCGCCGATGCCGGACACGACGACGCGGGCGTCGTAGGTCTCCTTGCTCGTGCTGACCGTCCACCGCAGCCGGTCCTCGTCCCACACGGCGCCCGTGACCTCGGTGCCGAAGTGGATGACGTCGTAGAGGTCGTGCTTGCGTGCCACCGCGCGCATGTACTCCCAGATCTCCTGCTGGCCGGAGTACTCGCGGCTCCAGTCCTTGTTGAGCTCGTAGGAGAAGGAGTACATGTGGGACTGGATGTCGCACTCGGCGCCGGGGTAGGTGTTGTCGCGCCAGGTGCCGCCGACGTCGTCGGCCTTCTCGATGACGACGAAGTCGTCCCGGCCCGCCTCGCGCAGCTTCATCGCCATGCCCATGCCGCTGAAACCGGTGCCGATGACCAGGGTGTCGGTGGTGATCATGTTTCGGATACTATCGGTATCCGAGATCCGTGACCAGTGTCGCGGACCACGTCACAGGGAGGCAGCGGTGAGCGTCGACAGCGAGCGCAGCACCACGCGCGCGGAACGCCAGGCCCAGACCCGCGAACGACTCGTCGAGGTCGCGCGGGACCTGTTCCTCGCCGACGGGTACGCGGGCACCTCCCTCGACAAGGTCGCCGTCGCCGCCGGCTTCTCCAAGGGCGCCGTGTACTCCAACTTCTCCGGCAAGGAGGAGCTGTGCATGGCGGTGCTCGACACCATCCACGAGGAGCAGATCGAGGGCGTCGTCGCCGCGTTCACCGCCGACACCGACCTCGACGGACGGATCGACGCCTTCGCCGCCTGGGTGCGCGAGAAGCTCGGCAAGCCGCGTTGGACGGCCCTCGAGGTCGAGTTCGCGGCCGTCGCCCGGCAGAGCCCCTGGGTGGCCGGCGAGCTGGTCAAGCGCCACCGGATGCTCGTCGCGGCCAGCGCCGAGCTGATCGACCGCGTCGTCGCCGACGCCGGGCTCCGCCTCGACATCAGCGCCCACAAGGCCGCCGTCGCGCTCCTCAGCCTCGGCATCGGCCTCGGCGCCATGCGCTCGCTCGACGCCGACCTCGACGTCGACGTCTTCGCCGAGACGATGCGCGCGCTGCTGCGCAGCTCGACGTCGGCCTGAGGTCGGGTCTGGACGCGTGCCGGGCTCCTGCTGGTCGAGTCGTCAGGCCGGCGAGCGAGGTTTCCGCTGGTCGAGTAGCGGGCACGAGCGAGGCACGAGCGACGTGGCTGCGTATCGAAGCCATTCGGCAACGGCTCGGCGCAGGCTGGTCTATCCGGTCGGGTCTGGACGCTCACCGGGTCTCGATACAGAGAGACGCCTTCGGCGTGCACCACTCGACCTCCCCGAACCGCTCGGGCGCTGAGCGCCCTCGGGTTCGGTGATCAGTAACCCCCGTTGTCCTTGTAGCGCTGGAAGCTGCGCTCGATCTCGGCCTCGGCCTCGACGCGACCGGTCCAGTTGGAGCCCTCGACGGACTTGCCCGGCTCGAGGTCCTTGTAGACCGTGAAGAAGTGCTGGATCTCCAGGCGGTCGAACTCGGCCACGTGGTGGATGTCGCGCAGGTGCTCCTGGCGCGGGTCGGTCGCGGGGACGCACAGGACCTTGTCGTCGCCGCCGGCCTCGTCCGTCATCCGGAACATGCCGATCGCACGGCACGTGATCACGCAGCCGGGGAAGGTGGGCGACGGCAGCAGCACGAGCGCGTCGAGCGGGTCGCCGTCCAGACCCAGGGTGTCGTCGATGAAGCCGTAGTCGGCCGGGTACTGCGTGGCGGTGAAGAGCGTGCGGTCGAGGCGGATCCGGTGGTCCTTGTGGTCGACCTCGTACTTGTTGCGCTCCCCCTTGGGGATTTCCACGGTCACATCGAAGATCACGGGCCGGGCCTCTCGTGGGTTGCTGATCGTCCGAGCGAGGTGTCGCCGGGGCCGGACGGACCACCGGGCCTGCGCTCTGGGTGCATAGTCTGGCCCATGTGACGCGACGAGACCGAGGCAGGGTCGGGCTGCGGTGGCTGCTGGGCGCCCTGGTGCTCGCCGGCGCGCTCGTCGCCGCCGTCGCGTTCGGGTGGAGCACCGGACGGCTCAACTCGCTCGTCTGCGGGGGCGCGTGCGGGTCCGAGGCGGTCGCGACCCCCGCCGGGCTCGCGCTCGACACCGTCCCCGAGCGCACCGCCCCCGACCCGGTCGTCACCCGACGGCCCGACCCCGACGCGGTGCGCGCCGCCGTGGGACGCCTCCTCGACGACCCCGACCTCGGCGGACGCGTCGGCGTGAGCGTCCAGGCACTGGACGGCACGTCGCTGCTCGACCGCGACGCGTCGGCGACCTTCGTGCCCGCGTCGACGACGAAGCTGCTCACCGCGTACGCGACGCTGTCCAGGCTCGACCCGACCGCCCGGTTCTCGACGTCGACCGTCCTGGACGGCGACCGGGTGGTGCTCGTCGGTGGAGGCGACCCGTACCTCGCCTCGACCCGGCCCAGCCGACCCACGCGCGTCGACCGTGCCGACCTGCGCACCCTTGCGGGGCGCACCGCCGAGTCGCTGCGCGCTGCGGGTCGCACGACCGTGCGGATCGGCTACGACGCCGGCCTGTTCACGGGGCCGGCCGTCAACCCGACCTGGGAGTCCTCCTACGTCGCCGACCAGGTGGTCACGCCCGTCAGCGCCCTGTGGGCCGACCAGGGGGAGCGCGACGGCCTGCGCAGCACGACCCCCGCGCAGGACGCCACCGCGCGGTTCGCCGGCTACCTGCGCGATGCGGGCATCCGCGTGCGGGGCGACGCGACCCGCTCCGACCCCGGCTCGACGGCCCGGCCGCTCGCCGTCGTGCGCAGCGCCACGGTCGCGCAGGTGGTCGACGCCATGCTCGTGCGCAGCGACAACGAGGCCGCCGAGGTGCTGCTGCGGCACGTGGGGATCGCCGCGGGCGGTGCGGGCAGCGTCGCCGACGGGACCCGGGCCGTCGTGGCCACGCTGCGCGAGAACGACGTCCCGGTCAGGGGTCTGCGGCTGCGCGACGGCAGCGGCCTGTCGCGCGCCAACCGGATCGCGCCGGCCACCCTGGCCGGTGTCCTGCGTGCGGCGTCGGCGCGGGCGGCCACCGCCCCGCTGCTCGCCGACCTTCCGGTCGGCGGGTTCACCGGCACGCTCGCGAACCGGTTCGGCACCGACTCGGCCGGTCGCGGCCTGGTCCGGGCGAAGACCGGCACCCTGACGGGCGTGCACTCCCTCGCGGGCTACGTCACCGACCGCGAGGGCACGCCTCTCGTCTTCGCCGTCATGACCGACGACACCGAGGACGTGAACCCGTTCGTCACCCAGGCCGCGGTCGACGACGTCGCCGCCGCGCTCGCCGGCTGCTCCTGCGGCGGGTGAAGAACAGTCCTGTAGTTCACGCGTTCTCGTGGCAGGAGTGACGTGTGGGACGCAGGATGGTGGTCCCGCCGGGTGGGGAAGCCCGACGGGTCGAGGGAGATCATCATGCGCAGGCTCGGGCTCGCGTGTGTCGCCGCACTGCTGTGTGCGACCACGCTCACCGTCATCAGCGGCACCACGTCGACGGCGGCGTCGTCGACCCCGGTGGCGTTCCCGTCGAAGCCGAAGGGGCTCAAGGCGCCCGTGACGCTGCCGAAGGAGGTCGACCCCGCCTCGGCGTACGTGCCGCAGGTGGCCTGCCAGCCGGGGACGCCGCGCGGCGTCGCGCTGACGCGTGACCTGGTCATGCGGACCTACGGCGTCGGCGGGGCCGGCAACACGGCCCGCAGCTGCACCGAGGGTGTCTCCGAGCACGCCGACGGTCGCGCGTGGGACTGGATGGTCGACGTCACGAAACCGGCGGAGCGGGCCGCGGCCGCGGACTTCCTGGCCTGGCTCACGAAGGACGGCGGCACGAACGCCCGACGGCTGGGCGTCATGTACGTCATCTACAACGAGAAGATCTGGGCGGTCTACCGGGCCAAGGAGGGCTGGCGGCCGAGCTCCGGCCACCGCGACCACGTGCACGTCTCGTTCAGCTGGAACGGCGCCCGGGGCACCACCAGCTTCTGGACCGGCAAGCTCCACCCGGTCGACTACGGCCCCTGCGCGCGGTACAGCGGCCAGCCCGGCGTCGTGAACGGCCAGGCACGCACGACCCCCTGTCCCGCGCTCACCGCCCTCGTGCGGAAGACGTCGCGCAGCACCGAGGAGCTCGGCTCGCGCGCGTCGACCGTGCGCTCGGCGCAGACTGCGCTGGGAGTGAAGGTCACCGGCACCCTCGACGCCACCACGCGGTCCGCGCTCGCGCGCTACCAGAAGGCGCACGACCTGCCGCCCACGGCGACCCTCGACCAGCCGACCTGGTCCTCGCTCGTCCCGGCCAGCACGACCTGGGACGCCGCCGGCTCGATGACGTCCGCGGAGGCCGCCCGCTACGGCGCGAAGAACTACCCGACGACCCTCGGGTCGTGGGCCACGGGCAAGTCCGTGCTGGTGCTGCAGGTCGCGCTCGCGGTGCCGCGCGCCGACCGCAACGGCTACCTCGGGCCGCGGACGGTGGCCGCCGTCAAGGCGCGGCAGAAGGCGCTCGGTCGCCCAGTCACCGGGCGCTGGACGAAGGCCGACTGGACGGCCCTGGCCGCGGCCTCCTGAGGGCGCCGACGTCGTCCGCGTTGGACTGGTGCACGGCGGGCGGTCGCGCGACGATGGGGTCATGAGCGACGACCAGGTGCAGCGACCGGCCCGCGACGACCACGACGTCGACCGCAGCCACGGCAAGGACGAACGACGCTACGTGCCCTCCGAGGTCGACCCGAACCGGTGGGTCAAGCGGCTCGCGGCGGTGCTGGTGGGCGTGGCCGTGATCTACCTGCTCGCCCTCGTCGCGGGGGCGTTCTTCCCGCGGTGGTGGGCCCAGCGCGTCGCCGACCAGGTGAACGGCGACATCACGAGCGGCGTCCTGTGGGGCCTGTTCTACGGGTTCGTGTTCACCGTCGTGCCGCTGCTCGTCGTGGTGCAGCTGCGCCGGAGGTTCTTCAGCTGGACCTGGCGCGGGATCCTGCTTCTCGTGGCCGTCGTGCTGGCCGCCCCGAACTGGTTCACGCTGTCGATCGTGGTCGGCGCGGGCAAGGCTGCCCACGCAGGTGAGCGGATCCTCGACGTCGACGCCCCGGGCTTCCGCGTGGCCACGGCGATCGGGGTGGCGGGGGCGGTCTCCCTCGTCGTCATCCTCACCGTCACGGGTGCGCTCGCCCACCGTCGGAGGCGCCAGGTGCGCGACCTCAAGGGTCAGCTGCACGAGCGCGACGAGCGTCCTCAAACGGGTGCCTGACGCCGAGTTGCGACGTTCGCGCACGGTGCCAGGCTGGGTCTCGCGGCACCCGCCGCGTACCCGACTCGAGGAGGAACCTCATGAGCGAGCAGAACCCTGAAGGACCCGCTGACGGTGGCGCCGAGGGCATCCCGGGCGTGCAGGACGGTGGCGCCGACGGTGGCGCCGAGGGCCCCGCTGACGGTGGCGCCGAGGGCACCCCGGGCGTGCAGGACGGCGGCGCCGACGGTGGCGCCGAGGGTCCGGCCGACGGTGGCGCCGAGGGCACCCCGGGCGTGCAGGACGGTGGCGCCGACGGTGGCGCCGACGGCTCGGCGCACTGAGTCGTGACCACCACCGAGCAGGGCGGGCCGGCCGGGACGACGTCACCTGACGTCGCCCTCGGTCGTCCGGCCCTGCGTCGGCTGGTCGTCGACCCCGTCGGCTTCGCCGCCGACACGTGGGGTCGGGCGCCGCTGCTCACCCGTGCGGCCGACCTGCCCGGCGCGTTCGACGACCTCTTCGCCGAGACCGCGGTCGACGACCTCGTCTCCACCCACGGCCTGCGCACCCCCTTCCTGCGGGTCGCGAAGGACGGCAGCACCCTGCCCACCCGCGCCTTCACGTCCGGCGGCGGCGTGGGTGCCGGCATCGCCGACCAGGTCGACGACACCCGCCTCACGGCGCTGTTCGCCGACGGCGCCACGCTCGTGCTGCAGGCCCTGCACCGCACCTGGCCCCCGGTCGTGGCCTTCGCCCAGCAGCTCGTCGTCGACCTCGGCCACCCCGTCCAGGTCAACGCCTACGTCACGCCGCCGCAGTCGCGCGGCTTCGACGACCACTACGACGTGCACGACGTCTTCGTCCTGCAGATCTCCGGCGCCAAGCGCTGGCGCATCCACGCCCCCGTGCACGAGGCGCCCCTGCGCGACCAGCCCTGGACCGACCGCCGCGAGGCCGTGCGCGCCGAGGCGGAGCGGGAGTGCCTCATCGACGAGGTGCTCGAGCCCGGCGACGTCCTCTACCTGCCGCGCGGCATGCTGCACGCCGCCACGGCCCTCGGCGACGTGAGCACGCACCTCACCTTCGGCGTCCACACCTGGAACCGCCACCACCTCGCCGAGGAGGTCGTCGCCGCGGCGCTGTCCGCCGTCGCCGACGACCCCGACGTGCGCACGTCGCTGCCGCTGGGCGTCGACGTCGCCGACCCCGACGACCTCCACGCCCACGCCGAGCTGGTGCGCGACCGGCTGCTGGCCGCGGTCCGCGCCGTGCCCACGGACACCCTCGCCGCCGCGCTCGGGGGGCGCGACGGCACCTCCGGCCGGGCCGCTCCGATCGGGCCGCTGGCGCAGCTGCGCCTGGGCCAGGACCTCACGGACGACACGGCCCTCGTCCTGCGCGGCAGCCTCGCCGCCCGCGTGGCGGACGGACGCCTGCGCGGCCGAGGCGTCGACGTCGACGTCGCCGACCTCGAGGCCGACGTGGTCCGCGGGCTGCTCGACGGCCAGGTGCTGACCGTCGCCCGCCTCGGGCACGAGGCCGCGCGCCGGCTCGTCGCCGCGGGCGTGCTCGTGGCGGCCTGAGCCGCCCGTGGCCGACCTCGACGACCTCTGCGCGGCGCGTGCCCGCGTGCGCGCCGACCCCCTCCCGGGCACGGCGCTGCACGTCCGGCGGCTGCTGCTCGTCGAGCACCAGGGCCCGTGGCCCTTCCACGCCCTCGAGTCGGAGGGGCTCGACCCCGACGTCGTGGCCCGGCTCGTCGAGGCCACCCGGGAGGCGGGCGGTCGGACGGTCCTGATCCGTCGGCCCGGACGCCGGACCGACACCTCCGGTCCGCGGGCGTGGGCCGTCGTCGACGTCCCGGCCGGGCGACTGCGCTGGGGTACCTGGACCGAGCCGGCGGACCTGCTCGACTCGTGCCCCGTGCTGCGCGAGCCCGCCGACCACGACGGCTGGACCGACGAGCCGGCCGTGCTGGTGTGCGCGCACGGACGGCACGACACCTGCTGCGCCGTGCGCGGCCGACCCGTGGCGGCCGCGCTCGCCGAGCGGTTCGGCGACGCGGTGTGGGAGTGCAGCCACGTCGGCGGCGACCGGTTCGCGGCGAACGTCGTGGTCGTGCCCGACACCACCTACTACGGCGGGCTCGACGACGACACGTCCCTGGACGTCGTCGCCGAGCACCTCGCGGGGCGCGTGACCCCCTGGGCGCTGCGTGGGAGCAGCGCCATGCCACCCGTCGCACAGGCCGCCACGGTCGCCGTGCACGAGCGATGGGGCCCCGCCGGCCCGCGCGACGTGCGGTGCGTCGCGGTCGACGCTCTCGCCGACGACCGCTGGCGGGTGCGGCTGGCGTGCGACGGCCCCCTCCCGGCACGGGTCGTCGCCGACGTGCGCGCCGTGCAGCGTGAGGCGGCCGTCCTCACCTGCCAGGCCCCTCGGGCGACGTCGGCCCGGGCGTTCGTGGTCGACGCGTTGGAGCCCGACGGCCGGTGAGCCTCCCCGGAGTTGTCCGTCCCGGCACCTAGCGTCGGGGCGTGCGCACCAACCGGTTCGAGGGCTTCTGCACCGCCTGCACCCTCCACGTGCTCGCGGGTGCCGGCCGGCTCACCGGCACGCCGGGCGCCTGGCGCACGTGGTGCGTCGCCTGCGCGCCCCGTCCTCCGGCGCGAGGCGGGCACGACGGGTGGCACCGGCTGCCGCTCGCCTCGCTCGACCTCGAGACCACGGGCACCGACGCGCTGCACGACCGCGTGGTGAGCTTCGCGCTGCTCGACGAGCCGGGCTTCGAGATCACCGGCCTCGTCCGCCCCGGCGTCCCCGTGCCTGAGGCGGCAGCCGCCGTCCACGGCATCACCGACGCCATGCTGCAGGACGCCCCGACCTCGGCCGAGGCGCTGCCCGTCGTGCTCGACTGGCTCGCCACGGTCGTCGAGCGTCGGGTCGGGCTCGTGGTCTTCAACGCCTGCTACGACCTGTCGATGCTGCGGGCCGAGGCGCGTCGGCACGGGCTCGCGGAACCGGACTGGGAGCGGCTTCTCGTCGTCGACCCCTACGTCGTCGACTGGGGGATCGAGCGCGGTGCGCTGGGTCGTCGTCGCCTCGGCGACGTCGCCGCCTACTACGGCGTCTCGCTCGACGGGGCGCACGACGCCACGTGCGACGCCGTCGCCGCACGGCAGGTGGCGGTCGAGCTGGCCGCCCGTCACGCCGACGTGGGCACGCTCGACCTCGAGCAGCTCATGCACGCCCAGCGCGGCTGGTACGCCGAGCGCGCGGAGGACTGGAACGCCTACGCCCGGCGGGTCGGTCGCGACCTCGACGACCCCGCCGGATGGCCGCTGGTCGGCTAGGCGGACGGAGGGGCGGACGGAGGGGCGGACGTGCCCGGCCGCCGGCCAGGCGTCTCACCCCGCACGCGGGCCAGGATCGCCGTCGCGGTCGCGTCGGGCGCCTGCTCCGGGATCCAGTGGGTCACGCCCTGGAGCACCTCGTACCGGTAGTCGGCGCTGACGTGCGCGCCGCAGGCGTCGGCACCGGCCCGACCGATGGCGAGGTCGTCGTCGCTCCAGACGAAGGTGGTCGGCACGTCGACCGACGGCAGGCCTGCCAGGTCCGGCGTCATCGCCCGGTACCAGGCGAGCGCCGCGGTGAGGGCCCCCGGCTGCTGCAGGTGCGCGACGTACGCGTCGACCAGGTCGCGCGGCACGACGTCCTGGTACATGGCGCGGAGTCGTCGGGCGTCGTCCGCGAGCAGCAGGTCCTCGGCCGTCCCCTCCTGGCGGAACAGACCGATGTAGGAGCCGCGCTCGCGTGCGTCGGCGTCGTGGGCCAGTGCCGCGTTGTAGGCGGCCAGGTGCGGCACCGAGAAGGTGGTGAGCGTCTCCAGCCGGTGGCCGTGGTGGGCGGCGACGTACCAGGCGACGGCGGCGCCCCAGTCGTGCCCGACCAGGTGGAAGCGGCCCAGCCCCAGCGCGTCGGCGAGGCTCACGACGTCCTGCGCCAGCCAATCGGTGGCGTAGGCGGCGACGTCCGTCGGCCGGGCGCCCGGGGAGTAGCCCCGCTGGTCGGGGGCGACGACGCGCAGGCCGGCGTCGGCGAGCGCGGGCACCACGGACGACCACGAGAGCGAGGTGGTCGGGAACCCGTGCAGGAGCACGACGGGAGTCCCGTCCTCCGGCCCGGCGAGCCGGACGTCGAACGTGAGGTCACCGACCGCGACGGCAGTGGTCTCGGAGAAGGCCATGAGCACATCGTGGCGCACGACGGGGGACTGCGCGCCTCCTCGTCCCCAGGACACGCGGACGGGATGGGCGGCTCAGTCCGAGGGTGCCCCCGCCCGCTCCAGGGCCGCGCGGTCGAGCGCGGCTCCGGTGGCCACGTCGGGCGCGGTGCCGCCCCGGTCGGCGTGGACCCACCAGCGGTCGGCGTCGGACCGCGGGCGCTGCGGGTAGTGCTGGACGGCATCGTCGAGCAGCCGCTCCAGGGCCTCGCGCAGCCGCGCGGTCAGCTCCGCCACCGACTCGTCCTCACGGGGCAGCAGCGGCTCGCCGAGCACGACGTCGACCGCCACCCCGCGGCGCAGGGTCCGCCGTCCGTCGACCGTGAGCAGCCGGTGCCCGCCCCACACGACGCAGGGCACGAGCGGCACGACGGACCCCGTCGTCCGGGTGGCGTGGAGGGCGAGGGCCGCTGCCCCCGGCTTCAGCCGCTTGACGCGGAACGAGCGCGAGATCGTGGCCTCGGGGAAGACCCCCACGACCTCGCCCGACGTCACCAGGCGCCGGGCGTGGCGGTACGCGCTCGCGCCCGTCCAGCGCTCCACCCGCACGTGGCCCATCGCCCGCATCAGCCAGCCCACGACGGGAGCGTCGAAGACCGAGGCCTTGCTCATGAAGCGCACCAGTCGTCCCCGCCGGCGCGCCGCCCACTCCAGCAGCACGAAGTCGAGGTAGCCGGTGTGGTTGGCGGCCAGCACCGCGGCGCCGTCGCGCGGGAGGTGCTCGAGGCCGCGGGCGCGCAGGCGCACGCCCCAGCCGCGCAGCAGCAGCGCCCCGGCGCGGTTCACCCAGCGGTAGGTCCGGTCGCTGCGGGACGCTCGCGCGGCGGGGGTCGGGTCGGGTCTCACGTCGAGGGTTCGCCGCTGGGCCGTCGAAGGACGGGGCTGCTCGCGAGCGGGCCGCTCGACACCCGGAGCGCACCCGCCGTCAGCAGCGCGATCGCCGCGCCGTAGAGGACCATGACGGCCACCGACACCGTGGCCGTCCCCGGGTCCACGCGGCCCGCCTCGCCGAGGGCGATCAGGCCGTCGGAGACGAGGAACAGGGCCCCGCCGGCACCCGCCAGCCGGTCGACGCACGAGGACGTGACGGCGGTCGCGAGCAGCAGCACGGCGTAGACGGGCACGACCGGCCGCAGGTCGGCGGCGAGGCCGCCCCACGCCCACGCGACGAGCACGACCCCCGCCAGGACGTACGCGGACACCAGCAGGGCACGGGGACGGCGGTCGCGGACCGCGCCCGCGCGGACGAAGAGCGCGACGAAGCAGACGTGGGCGGCGGCGAACGACGCCATGCCGGCGACGAACAGGCCGTCGACCTCGAGCAGGAGGTCGCCGCCCAGGCACAGGACGAGCGCTGCCACGAGCAGCCTCGGGCCCCGCTCGGCGAGGACCCACGCCGCGAGGACGGGTGCCAGCAGGCACTTCGTGACGCTGTCCCACGGGGCCAGGTCGGCGGCCAGGAGCACCAGGTGCACGGCCAGCACGGCGACGAACGCGACCAGGTACGGGGTCGTTCGCCACCCCTCGCCGCTGTGCCGCTCGTCCATCGGCGCAGGCTACCCGGCGGCGGAGTCGGGCCCTCGACGCGCCGTGCGGCGGGCCCGCTTGTCCTCGTACATCGACTGGTCGGCGCGCTGGAACGCCGCGTCGACCGGCTCGTCGCCGGGGAACACGAGCGACCACCCGAAGGAGGCCTCCACACCCTCGCGCTCGAGCGCGTCGCGGTAGCGCCGCAGCGTCCGGTTGAGCAGCCGCGGCGACACGTCCTCCACCAGGACGACGAACTCGTCGCCGCCGTACCGCGCGATGGTGTCGTGCTCGCCGCGGGCCCTGGTCAGCGCGAGCGCGGCGCGCTGCAGGAGGGTGTCGCCCGCGGCGTGCCCCTCCCGGTCGTTGACCTCCTTCAGTCCGTCGAGGTCGCACAGCACCACCGCCGCGAGGTCGCCGTAGGCGCTGGCGCGGACCGCGGCGTCGGCGAGCACGGAGTCCCAGCCGCGTCGGTTGACGAGGCCGGTGAGCGCGTCGGTCTGCGCCAGGGCCTCCGCCGTGCGTCGCTCCCGGTCGCCGCTCTCGGCCCGGCGGGCGAGCGACAGGTGGGCCCCGAGCAGGTCGCCGAGGACGGCGAGCAGCTCGGCGTCGACCTCGGCGCCCTCGAGCGGGTCGACGCCCAGGCCGCAGAGCATGCCGAACATCTCGCCCTGGGGGTCCCGGATGGGCACGCCGGCGTAGCTGCGCGTGGCCCCGATGCGCAGGTCGCTGTACTGCGGGTGCGTGGTGACGTCGTCGACGATCGCGTCGGCTCCGAGGTCGAAGGCCCGGTGGCAGTAGGACTGGTCCCACGGCCGGCGGTCGCCGACCGCCACGAGGGTGCCGCTCGTCGTGTGCAGGAAGACCTGCTCGGCCTCGATGCGCCGGTTCACCGACCAGTCGCTGATCGGCGTGCTGCGCCTCAGGTAGTCCACGACGCGGTTCGCGACGGCGCTGAAGGTGTCGGTCCCCGTGGCGGGGGAGAGCGGCTCCATGGCCTCCATCCTGTCAAGATTCCGGCGGTCCGCCGGGCAAGTCGACGGAACCAGTACCAGGAAGAGAGCGACAGTATCCGTCCTGGTACGCTCGCGGTGTCGTCCCCGTCGCCGGAAAGGTCGCCATGCCCGCCGATCGTCTGATGCCGACCTCCGAGTCGGCCGACCTCATCGCCCTCACGCGCGAGCTCGTCGACGACAAGCTGCGCCCGCGGGTCGACGAGGCCGAGCGCACCGCGACCTTCCCGCGCGACGTCTTCGCGCTGCTGGGTCGCGCCGGTCTGCTCGGCCTGCCGTACCCCGAGGAGCTCGGGGGCGGGGGGCAGCCGTACGAGGTCTACCTGCAGGTCGTCGAGGAGATCGCGTCGGCCTGGGCGGCCGTCGGCGTCGGAGTGAGCGTGCACGCGCTCTCCTGCTTCGGCCTGTTCGAGGCCGGCACGGACGAGCAGAAGCGGCGCTGGCTGCCCGACATGCTCGGTGGCGAGCTGCTGGGCGCCTACTGCCTGTCCGAGGCCCATGCCGGCTCCGACCCGGCCGCCATGCGCACGAAGGCGGTGCGCCAGGGAGACGACTACGTCATCAGCGGCGCGAAGGCCTGGACCACCCACGGCGGCCAGGCCGACTTCTACAAGGTCATGGCCCGCACCAGCGACGACGGAGGCCGGGGCATCTCCTGCTTCCTCGTGCCCGCCGACGCCGACGGGCTCACCGCCGACGTGCCCGAGCAGAAGATGGGCCTCATGTCGTCCACCACCGCCACCATGCTGTTCGACGGAGTCCGCGTGCCCGCCGAGCGACGCCTTGGGGCCGAGGGTCAGGGCCTGCCCATCGCCCTCGCGGGCCTCGACGCCGGGCGGCTCGGCATCGCCGCGGTCGCCGTGGGCGTGGCCCAGGGCGCCCTCGACGCCGCCGTCGCGTACGCCAAGGAGCGCGAGGCGTTCGGCCGGGCGATCATCGACCACCAGGGGCTCGGCTTCGTGCTGGCCGACATGGCCGCGGCCGTCGACTCCGCGCGGGCCACCTACCTGCACGCCGCCCGGCTCAAGGACGCCGGACGTCCGTACGGACGGGCCGCGTCGGTCGCCAAGCTCGTCGCCACCGACAACGCCATGCAAGTGACCACCGACGCCGTCCAGGTGCTCGGCGGTGCCGGCTACACCAAGGACTTCCCCGTCGAGCGCTTCATGCGCGAGACCAAGGTCATGCAGATCTTCGAGGGCACCAACCAGATCCAGCGGCTCGTCATCAGCCGCCACCTGAAGTAGGAGAGAGACATGCAGCTCACCGGAACCTCCGCCGTCGTCACCGGCGGCGCCTCGGGCCTCGGCGCCGCCACGGCCGCCGAGCTGGCCGCCGCCGGTGCGGCCGTCGTGGCGGTCGACCTGGCGCAGTCCATCGAGAAGGCGCCCGACGTCGCCGGCGTCACGTACGTCGAGGCCGACGTGACCGACGAGGCGCAGGTGCGCAACGCCGTCGCCGCCGCGTCCGAGCAGGCACCGCTGCGCGTCGCGGTCAGCTGCGCCGGCATCGGCACGGCCGGTCGCGTGCTCGGCAAGGGCGGCCAGGGGATCCACGACCTCGGGCTCTTCGCGCGCATCGTGAACGTCAACCTCGTGGGCACCTTCACCGTGCTCGCGGTCGCCGCCGAGGCGATGGCCGCCACGGAGCCGCTCGAGCACGGCCAGCGCGGTGTCGTCGTCAACACCGCGTCGATCGCCGCGTTCGACGGCCAGATCGGGCAGGCCGCGTACTCGGCGAGCAAGGGCGGCGTCGTCGGCATGACCCTGCCCACGGCCCGCGACCTCGCGCAGTACGGGATCCGTGTCAACACGATCGCGCCGGGCATCATCGACACGCCGATGCTCGCCACGGTCGGCGAGGAGATCCGCGCCGCCCTCGCGAAGGGCGTGCCGTTCCCGCAGCGCCTCGGCCGTCCCGACGAGTACGCCCAGCTCGTCCGGATGATCGTCGAGCACGACTACCTCAACGGCGAGACGATCCGCATGGACGGCTCGTTGCGGATGGCCCCGCGATGAGCGGGACGCGCGGCTGACCGGGACACTGACGCCATGACTGATGCGCCCGTCCTGCTCACGGTCGACGACGGCGTCGCCCACGTCGAGCTGAACCGTCCCGCCGCGTCGAACACGATCGACCTGCCCTTCACGGCGGCGTTCGCCGACGTGCTCACCCAGGTGCGCGACGACGACGCCGTGCGCGTCGTGCTGCTCACGGGTCGGGGTCGGATGTTCTGCGCGGGTGGTGACCTCGGCGCCATGGACGCGGCCGCCGACTCGTCGGCGTTCCTGCAGGAGCTCGCCGACGCGCTGCACGTCGGTGTCCGGCTGCTCGACGGGCTCGAGAAGCCGGTCGTCGTGGGGGTGCAGGGTGCGGCCGCGGGGGCCGGTCTGTCGCTCGTGCTCGGGGGAGACCTCGTGGTGGCGGGGCGCTCGGCGGCGTTCGTCACCGCCTACACGTCGGTCGGCCTGACGCCCGACGGCGGGCAGTCGTGGCTGCTGCCGCGCGTCGTCGGGCTGCAGCGCGCGCTGGAGGTCACGCTGACGCCGCGTCGGCTCTCCGCGGAGGAGGCGCAGGAGTGGGGGATCGTCACGCGGGTCGTCGACGACGAGGCCGTGGTCGACGAGGCGCAGGCGCTGGCCCGGCGGCTGGCCGACGGTCCCGCGCGGGCGCTCGGCCGGGCGCGGCGGCTGGTGCGGGGCTCCTTCGAGACGTCGCTGTCGGACCAGCTCGACCGCGAGGCGCGCACCATCGCCACGTCGGTCGCGGAGCCCGAGAGCGCCGCCCTCATCACGCGGTTCCTCTCCCGCGACCGCTAGGACCCCTCCCCTCCCCCTCCTTTCCCCGCGTTGTGTGGGGTTGACGACGGTTTTCCGCGGAGATTCCGTCGCGAACTCCACAGAACGCGGCGAAAGGAAGGATCAGTCGGAGCGGGTGGCGTGGTCGACGAGCACGGCCAGCTGGTGGAAGGCGGCGGCGTCGTCGAGGCCGGTGTCGGCCTCCACGGCTCCGCGGTGGATCGCCTCGAGCACGAGCCCGGCGACCGACCCGACGAAGCGTGGGTCGAGCCGACGTCGACCCGAGGCCTCCACCAGCTCCTTGACCCGCTGGGCGGCGAGTCGGACGTTGTTGCGGTAGACCTCGCGGGCAGGCTCGTAGGCGTCGAGGTCGGCGAAGTAGGTGGGGCCGGCGGGTGCGAGCTCCTCGGCGATGGCGTCGAGGTAGACGCTGATCCGTCGGCCGCGGTCGGGCTCGGCCGCCACCCGCCGCTCGACGGCGTCGGTCGAACGTCGGAAGGACTCGCGCACCGTGGCCTGGATGATCTGCTCCTTGCTCGGCGCGACGACGTAGAGCGTCGTCTTCGAGCAGCCGAGCCGGCGGGCGAGGTCCTCCAGGCTGAACGCGAGGAAGCCCTCGGCGTGGAACAGCGGGATCAGCTCGTCGAGCAGCGCCTGGCGGCGCGCGTCGTCACGAGCGGCGACGCTCGTCGGTCGGACCATGCCCCGACCCTACCCCGCGCCAGTACCGGAGAGCGCCCGCCAGTACCGACGGGGCGTCCCAGGGAGCGGATCCGCACTGGGGCGACGGGGCGACGTGCGGCTAGGGTCCTGCCGTGGACTCCTCGGGGGACAGGGTCGTGCTGACCGTGCTCGCTGGGGTCGCGCTGCAGTGCGACGGCCGGCCGGTCGCGCTGTCGAGCCTCGAACGCGCCCTGCTCGCGGGGCTCGCCGTGGGCGCCGGGTCCTCGAGCGACACGCTCGTCCGCTGGCTCTACGACGACGACCCGCCGACGTCGGCCAGGAACCGGGTGCAGGCGCTCGTCTCGGGGCTGCGACGCAAGTGCGCCGCCCCGCTGGTGCGCACGGCGGCGGACGGCTACCTCCTGGACGACGGCGTCGACACCGACGTCGGTCGGCTGCGAGCGTGCCGCGCCCGTGCGCGGGCGCGGGCGCAACGCTCCGAGGTCGGCTGTCTCGACGACTTCCGTGCCGCGCTGGACCTGGTGCCCGAGGAGATCCTGCTGGACGTCCGCTCGACGTCGGCCGTCGAGCTCGAACGGACGCGCCTCGCGGCCGAGCGGCTCGGTCTGTGGGAGGAGCACGTGGCTGCGGCCGTCGCGCTCGGCCGGGCCGACACGGTCGTGGCCGATCTGGGGCTGCTGACCGCCCTCCACCCGTTCCACGAGGGCCTGCTCGCCCACTACGTGCTCGCGCTCGCGTCCGTCGGACGCCGTGAGCAGGCGCTGCGCGTCTACCGCGAGGCGTTCGAGCGGCTCGACGTCGAGCTCGGGGTCGAGCCGTCGGACCTGCTGGGATCCGCCCACGCGCGGGTGCTGGACGGCGACGTCGTCCCGGTCCGTGCGTCCGACGCCGTGGCGCTGCCCGGAGCCGAGAGCGCGCTGCGACGTCCGACGGCACCCCGCACGCTCCCGCGGCGCTCACCGGGCTTCGTCGGCCGCACGCGCGAGCTCGAGGCCGTGCTCGACGCCGCGCGGCACGTCGACGACGGACCGGTGGTGGTGCACCTGACCGGTCTGCCCGGGATGGGCAAGTCGACGCTCGCGGTCGAGGTGGGCCACCGCCTGCGCGACCGGTTCCCGGACGGATCGCTGCACCTCGACGCCGGTCGCACGCCGACCGGGCCGGACGCCGCGGCGGCCCTCGGTACCTTCCTGCGCCTGCTCGGCACCCACCCGGAGGCCGTCCCGGCCGACGTCGCTGAACGGGCCGCCCTCTACCGCAGCCTGCTGCACGAGCGTCGCGTGCTCGTCGTGCTCGACGACGTGGGGGCCGACGTCGCGGCGTCGACCCTGCTGGACCTGCTGCCGGCGTCGGCGGGCTGCATGGCCCTCGTGGTCTCGCGCCGTGAGCTGCCGTGGCTCGACGCCGACGTGCGCGTGCCGGTCGGCTCGCTCTCGACGGGCGCGGCGCGCGAGCTGCTCGTCCGCGAGCTCGGCAGGGAGCGGGTCGAGCGCGACCAGGCGGACGCCGACCGGCTGGTGGCCGCCCTCGGTGCCACGCCGCTCGCCCTGCGGCTCGCGGCGGGTCGCGCGCGGCAGCGTCCCGACGTCGCGCTGGGGCGCCTGGCCGACCGGCTGTCCACCGGGGACGACGGGACCATGGCCTCCATCGCGGCGAGCCTCGCGGAGGTGTGGGAGCAGCTGCCCGACGAGGTCCAGGAGGCGGCGCACCGCGTCGCTCGGCTGCGGCTGCCCGCGTTCAGCGCCTGGGTGCTCGGGGCGTTGCTCGGCGACGACCACGCGGGGGACCGCGCGATCGACGCCCTGAGCGCGTTGCACCTCGTCGAGCCCGTCCGGCACCTCGGGCAGACCACCCAGTTCCGGCTGCACGACGTCGTCGCACGGTTCCTGCGCGGCACGGACGCCCACGACGACGACCCGTCGCCGGCGGTGCGGGTGGCGGAGCTGCTGCTCGACCGGGGACGTCCGGCGCACCGGGCCCACCCGACGCAGCTCGTCCCGGAGCCCCCGGACCGGGCGCGCTCGGCTGCCTCGACCACGCCGTCGCACGGGGTTCGACAGGACGGGGTTCGACAGGGCGGGGTCCGACAGGGCGGGGCTGGACAGCGCGGGGATCGGGAGACCTGGGACCGGACGTCGGCGGTGCGGTTCTTCGCGACGGAGAACGCGACGGCGCGCGTCCTGGCCGCGTCGTTGGCCCACCACCGGCCCGACCTCGCCTGGCGGCTCCTGGTCCTCGTGGCGCCCGCGCACCACGGCGCGCCGGCCGAGGAGGAGTGGGTGACCTGCCTCGACCTCGTGGGCGGTGTCCTCGAGGCAGCCGCGTCCGACGACCTCGACGCGGCGACGGGGCGTGCGCACCTCGACCTGTGCCGTGCCTGGCACCTGCAGGCCCGGGCGTCGTCGTCGGAGCAGGCCGCGCAGCTGGCGGAGTCCGCGGCGGGCCGTCTGCTCGCCGCTGGCCACCCGCGTGCCGCGGCGGCCGCCCACGTGGTGACGGCGTCGGCCGCGCTCGCGCTCGGTCGTCGGGTCGCGGCCGTAGCGGCGCTCGACGCGGCGACGGAGGCGCTCGAGGGCGTGGACGACCCGGTCCTCGCCGGCTGGGTGGCGAACGGCCGGGGCACCGTGCACAACGACTACGACGAGAACGAGGCCGCCGCGGTGGCCTTCGCGCACGCGCGGGCCCTGCTCGAGCCGACCGCGGCCCGGGCCGGGTACCGGCAGGCCACGCTCGAGCTCTCGCGGTCGTACCGTCGCCTCGGTGTGCTGGGGGAGGCCCAGACCCTCATCCTCGAGGTGGTCGGCCTGCTCGAGGACGACGGGGACGACTACGACCGCGGGTACGTGCTGGACGCCCAGGCGGAGGTCGCGGTCGCGCTCGGCCGGGGTGCCGACGGCGTTGAGCTCGCGCGCAGCGCGCGGGAGTGGGCGGTCCGGTCGCGTGACGCGTTCGTCGCCGCGCGGGCTCGTCGCACGCTGGCGGGAGCGTTGCGTCTGGAGGGCCGCGACGCCGAGGCGGAGGTGGAGCTGCGGCTCGCGGTGGCCGAGCTGACGGCGCTGGGCCGCCAGCTCAGTGCCGCCGCGGCCTGGCGTGCCCTCGGCGCGCTGCTGCAGGACGTCGGACGTGCCGAGGAGGCCGCGGAGGCTCTCCGGCTCGAGCGGGAGGCCTCCGCGGCTGCTCAGGCGGTGGGCCCGCCTCCTGGCGCGGCCCCCGCCCTCACTCCACCGACGTGAAGCCGCGGAACGTCTTGTTGTTGATCGTCGGTCCGTCGGCGTCCCAGGGGTAGTACTTGAAGGCGATCTCGTCGCCGCCGACGTTGCCCTCGACGGTGTAGATCTTGTTCCCGTTGACGTCGACGACCACGCCGACGTGCCCGCCGGTTCCGCTGTTGTTCCTCCACACGAGCACGTCGCCGGGGAGCGGACGCGCGGTCGACGACGCCGAGAAGGCCTTGAAGCGCGAGCCGGTCTGGTCTGCCCAGCTCTGCGAGGCGGGGTAGGACCGCGGAATGGCCGGGAAGTCGTCCTTCGACGGAACGAGGCGGTTGGTCCAGGCCCAGGCGGCGAAGTACCCGCACCACTCGTCGCCGTTGTAGTCGTTGAACAGGTTCTTGTTCGTGTTGCTGCCGCCGTACTCGAACAGGTTGCGGTCCTGCACCGGCGTGCTGTTGCGCTTCGTGCCGTAGCGGTCGATGTACGGCAGGGGCTTGCCGAGCGCCCACATCGCGCGGTCCACCACGGCCTGGCGGTTCGCGGAGATCGCCGTGGCGGACGACGTGGAGCTGGTGCCGGCGGTGTCGGCGTGCGCGGACCCGGCGACGGCCGGTCCGGCGAGGAGGGCCGCTGTGGTGAGGGCCGCGGCGGCGAGACGGGTGCGCTTCATGAGGTGACCTCGGTTCGTGGGTGCCTGGCGACGCCGGTCGGCGCCGTGCCCGAGCCTGCCGGGGGCCGCTGCGAAGTCGCTGCGAACGACTCGGAGCGTGATCGCAGGGCTCGTCGACAGGCTCTCGGCATCGGTGCGACGGGGGTCGCGCCACGACACCAGGAGGACTGATGGAACGACGACGGATGATCGCCCTGACGGTCGCAGCAGCTGCGCCCGCGACCCTGCTGGCCGGCTCGCTCGCGGCGGCTGCCAGCGCTGCACCCACGGCGAGCGAGGCGGCCGCGTCGCAGGCCCGGCCGCCGTTGCAGGTGCCGTTCCGCTGCGGCGAGGCCTGGCCGACCAAGACCCGCAGCGACCACTCGCCCAGCCGTCTCGCGGTGGACTTCAACATCGCCGGGTCGTCCGACGCCGGGCGTCCCGTGCTGGCGAGCGCCTCCGGCAAGGTGATCGGCGTCTCGCAGAGCTTCTCGAGCTACGGCCACGCGGTCGAGATCGACCACGGGAACGGCTGGCGCAGCTTCTATGCCCACCTGCAGGAGAAGAGCATCACCGTCTCGGTGGGCCAGCAGGTCTCGCCGATCACGCAGATCGGCCGCGTCGGCAGCACCGGCAACAGCACCGGACCTCACCTGCACTACGAGCAGCGCCAGGTGGTGGACGGGCGGTCGGTCCTGCGCCCCGTGATCCTCAACGGGCACGCGTTCAACTACGACAAGACGGACGCGCAGACGTTCACGCGTCCCTGCTGACCCGCTGCGCGTGCGGCGCCGTGGACTCCTGTCCCGGCGCCGCACGGTCGCGCGTCAGGCGACGACGTCCTCGAGCGGCGTCGCCGGACGGCCGGTGAGGTCCTCCACGGCCGAGGAGACGGCGGCGAGCCGGCCCTCGCGGATGGCCGTGCCGAACGAGGCGAGGAGCTGGGCGACCGGCGTCGGCAGCCCGGCCTGCTCGAGACCGGCGACGTAGGCGGCGTCGTCGACGTGGACGACCTCGACCGGCTCGCCCCGGCGCTGGGCCGCGAGCGTCGCGATGTCGTCGGCGGTGACCGCGCGCGGGCCCGTGACGTCGAGGGCCACGTCGTCGAGCTCGGTGCTCAGGAGGGCGGCGACCGCCGCGGCGGCGCAGTCGGCGCGGGTCACGTACGCGGCGCCACCGTCGCCGGTGTTGGTGACGTGCTGGCCCGAGGCGGCCGCCTGCGCGACGGTGTCGGCCTGCATGTCGGCGTAGAGGTTGTTGCGCAGGAACGTCCAGCGCAGGCCGCTGTCCCGCAGGTCCTGCTCGGTGGCGCGGTGGTCGGGCGTCACGGCGGCGGGGTTGTCCTCCGTGGGTGAGGTGACCGAGGTGTACAGCACGCGGCGCACGCCGGCGGCCTTCGCGGCCTCGATCGCACGACGCTGGCCCTCGACGCGGCTGCCGACGGCGTCGGTCGAGACGAGCAGCAGCTCGTCGACGCCCTCGAAGGCGGTGGCGAGGGTCGCCGGGTCGTCGAAGTCGGCGGCGCGCACGGTGACGCCGGGGCGGTCGATCTTCTCGGGGGAGCGCGTCAGCAGGACGACGTCGGACGCGTCGACCTGCTCGAGGAGGTGGTCGGCGGTGAGCGAGCCGAGCTGGCCCGAGGCTCCGGTGATGGCGTAGGTGGTCATGGTGTCCCCATTCGTGTGCAGAGTGATTGCAGTTGTTGTAACTATAACCACGCTGATGATGGATGTGCCAGACTGGGGGCATGGCCAGTCCGCAGAGCACCCAGTTCGCCGTGGCGGTGCACGTGCTCACCTACCTCGCCGGTGCTGGGGCGGGGCCGGGGTCGCGGACGGGTCGACTCGTCGGGGCCACCGAGCTGGCGGCCAGCACGCAGGTGACCGCCGTGCACGTCCGTCGGGTGCTCGCGCCGCTGCGCGAGGCGGGACTCCTGGCCTCGACGCCCGGTGCGCGCGGCGGCTGGCGGTTGCTGGTCGACCCCGCCGACATCCGGCTCGACACGGTCTGGCGGCTCGTGCGCGGCGAGGAGCCCGTGCTGGCGATCCACCTGCCCAGCCCCCGCTGCCCCGTGGGACGCAGCATCCAGGACGGTCTCACCCGGGTCGACGCCGAGGTCGCCCGAGCCACCGAGGCGACCCTCGCCCGCACGACCGTCGCCGACCTCGTCCCCCGCTGACCGTGACGTTTCGGCCCCGATCCGCCGCGGATCGGGGCCGAAACGTCACGCTCAGCGGGGTGGGGGAGGGGGGTGGTGGCCCGCTCGCAGGCTCAGGCCCGCGAGGAGGAGGTCGAGGCCGGCCCGGAACTGGTCGGAGTCGTCGTGGTCGGCGAACACGTCGACGATGGTGTGCAGGAACGGCCACTCGTCGGGGTCGAGCTCGCGCCACTCGGCCACGGTCCGGGCCAGGTAGTCCGAGCGCGTGGTGCTGCCGTCGACGACCTCCTCGGGCGGCTGCTGGCCGAGGTCGGCCGCGATGCCGATGACGTAGCCGATGACGGCCGACGCGGCGTTGAACGTCTCGAGCGGGTCCAGGCCCAGGCGGAGCACGTGCTGGCCGACCCGCTCGTAGTAGCGCAGCGAGTTGGGCTGCGACCCGGTGTTGCGCATGAAGTAGGCGCCGAGCCACGGGCGGTCGGCCACGGCGTCGAAGAGGGCGATCGCGGTACGGCGCAGGTCGTCGACCGGGTCGCCGTCGACGAAGCCGTCCGTGGCGTCGAGGACGCCCTCGAGGACGAAGTCGGCGGCGCGCTCGAGCAGCTCGTCCTTGCTCGAGACGTACCAGTAGATGCTGGCCACGCCGCCACCCAGCCGTGCGGCGAGCGCGCGGAAGGTGAGGGCGGGCTCGCCGGCCTCGTCGAGGAGCCTGACCGCCTCCGTGAGGACGGACTCCATCGAGTGGGTGGTCCGGCTGCGCGGGGGCGGTTGACGTCGCGGCGGGCCGGGTGGGCGCGGCTGGCGGGGCGCGCCGGCGGCAGGTCGTCGGGGACTCACCCTTGCATCCTATCGAACGATGTTCTATCGTCTCGAACAGCGTTCGACAGTCGAACGCTGTTCGATGCTTCCGGAGGTGGCTCATGACGACCACGACCACAGCTCCGACGACCCGCACCTACCCCTCGCTGCGCGCCGCCTGGATCCCCCTCACCGCCCTCTGCCTCGCGTTCTTCGTCGAGATGGTCGACAACACCCTGCTGTCGATCGCCCTGCCCACCATCGGCCGCGACCTGCACGGCACCACCACGTCGCTGCAGTGGGTCACCGGCGCCTACGCCCTCACCTTCGGCGGCCTCATGCTCACCGCCGGGTCGGTCGCCGACCGCTTCGGCCGCCGCCGCGTGCTCCTCGTCGGGCTCGCCGCCTTCGGCACCATCAGCCTGGGCGCGCTGCTCGTCGGCTCGACGGCCGAGCTCATCGCGCTGCGCGCCGCGCTCGGGCTCTGCGCCGCCGCGATGGCGCCGATCACCAACTCGCTCGTGTTCCGCCTCTTCGACGACGAGGCGCTGCGGCGTCGCGCGTTCCCGATCATGATGATGGTCGGCATGGCCGGCTTCGTGCTCGGACCCGTGCTCGGCGGCACGGCGCTCGAGCACGTGGGGTGGGAGTGGCTGCTCGCCGTGAACGCGCCCATCGCGCTCGTCGCCTGGGTCGGGGTGCGCGTCGGCGTCGCCGCGGACCACGCCGACGACCTCACCGACGACGCGCTCGACCTGCCCGGTGCCGTGCTCAGCGTCGCCGCGATCGGTCTCGGCGCGTACGCCCTGACGAGCGGCGTCGAGCGCGGCTGGCTGTCGGCCGTCACCCTCGCCTGCGTGCTCGGGTCGGTCGCCGCCGCGATCGTCTTCGTCCGGCACGAGCGACGCACCGCCTCGCCCATGCTCGACCTCGACGTCTTCCGCCGCGGCACGGTGCGCGGGGCGACGATCGCGCAGCTCGGCACCTCCGTCGCGATGACCGGCGTGATGTTCTCGCTCGTCCTGCACTTCCAGTACGCCTACGGCTGGAGTCCCGTCCGTGCCGGCCTGGCGAACCTGCCGATGATCGTCACGATGCTGCTGTCGAACCCGCTGACCGAGACCATGGTCAAGCGATTCGGGCACCGCGTCGCGTGCCTCGTCGGCGCTGGTCTGCTCGCCGTCGGCCTGCTCGGGATGGGGTACGCCGTCGAGCACGGGTACCTCGCCATCCTCGTGGCGATGGTCGTGATGGTGATCGGCCTGCGCACCGTCATGATGACCTGCGCCGTCGCGCTGATCGGCGCGATGCCCGGCAACCGGACGTCGCTCGGCGCCGCGCTGAACGACACCGCGCAGGAGCTCGGCACGAGCGTCGGCACAGCCCTGGTCGGCACGCTGCTGGCGGCGCTCGTGGTGCAGGTCCTGCCGACCGGCGCGTGGACGCCCGAGCTCGTGGCGTCGTTCTTCCACGGCGAGCGGATCGTCTTCCTCGTGCTGGCCGTCGTGGCCGGCTCGATCGCCGCCTACGGCGCGAGCACCCTCACCGACTCCCACGAGACCGAGGAGGCCTGACCCCACCCCCCCCACCTGCGCTGAGTGTGACGTTTGCGGGCCCGATCGACGCGATCGGGCCCGCAAACGTCACACTCAGCGGGAAAGGGAAGGGGAGAGACGGAGGAGGAAGAGGTCCATGACCCAGCCGGCCTCGTCCTTGGCGGCTGCCCGGGCGCGGGCGACCTCGTCCGCGACGTCGGCGACCCGGCCGGCCACGAGCCGCTCCGACGGCGACCCGAGGTTGGCACCCCACCAGACGTGCCAGTCGCCGAGGCCGGTCAGGTCGGTCCCGGAGGTCAGGAACACGACGACGTTGCGCTGGCCCTGCTCGAGCGCCTCGCGCAGGCGTCGCTCGGTCGTCACGTGCACGGGCTGCCCGACCTCGTGCAGCACGATCCGGTGCCGCGCGGCCAGCAGCTGGAGCGCGGAGATGCCCGGGAGCACCGACCAGTCGAAGGTCACCGCACCGCGCGCGAGCACCCGCTCCACCACGCGGACGGTCGAGTCGTAGAACGCCGGGTCGCCCCACACGAGGACGACGGCGTCGCCGTCCGGGTGCTCGACGAGCGCCCGCTCCCAGGCCTCGGCCCTCGCCTCGTGCCAGTCGCCGACGACGCCCTCGTAGCCCGCCGTGGTCGACGTCGACGCGGCCGACCGGTCACGCTCGGGGTCGACCACCTCCACGACCTGCAGGTCGGGTGCGTGGTGGGCGATCAGCTCACGACGCGCGGCGGCCAGCGGGTCGCCCGCCCGCTTCACCGTCACCAGCGCCACCGACGCCGACCGCAGCGCCGCCACGGCCTCCAGCGTCAGGTGGTCCGGATGGCCCAGGCCGATCCCGACCAGGGTCAATCGCCGCCCTCCGCGGTCAAGGGGCCCCGGCACCCCCGCCGGGGTCAGTCGCCGCCCTCCGCGGTCATGGGGCCCCGGCACCCCCGCCGGGGTCAGCCGCCACGCACCGCCCAGCCGGGTCACGCGTGCCGGTCCTCCAGGTCGCCCTCGAGGTCGAGGTACACCTGCTGCATGGCCGCGACGACCTCCGGGTCGGGCTCGGCCCACAGGCCGCGCTCGGCCGCCTCGCCCAGCCGCTCGACGATGCCGCGCAGCGCCCACGGGTTCGAGGTCCGCATGAACTCCTGGTTGGTCTCGTCGAGGACGTACTCGGTGGCGAGCTTCTCGTACATCCAGTCGTGCACGACGCCGGCCGTCGCGTCGAAGCCGAAGAGGTAGTCGACGGTGGCCGCCAGCTCGAACGCGCCCTTGTAGCCGTGACGCTGCATGGCCGAGATCCAGCGCGGGTTCACGACGCGCGCGCGGAACACGCGCGTGGTCTCCTCCTGCAGCGTGCGGGTGCGCACCGCGTCGGGCGTGGTCGAGTCGCCGACGTACGCCTTCGGCTCGGAGCCGGTGAGCGCGCGGACCGTCGCGACCATGCCGCCGTGGTACTGGAAGTAGTCGTCGGAGTCGGCGATGTCGTGCTCGCGAGTGTCGATGTTCTTCGCGGCCACCGCGATGCGCCGGTAGTTGGCGCGCATGTCCTCGGCCGCCGGGCGACCGTCGAGGTCGCGGCCGTAGGCGAACCCGCCCCACGCCGTGTAGACCTCGGCGAGGTCGTCGTCGGTCTTCCAGTTGCCGGCCTCGATGACCTGCAGGATGCCCGCACCGTAGGAGCCCGGCTTGGAGCCGTAGATGCGGGTCGTGGCGCGACGCTGGTCGCCGTGCTCGGCGAGGTCGGCCTCCGTGTGTGCGCGGACGTAGTTCTGCTCGAGCGGCTCGTCGAGCTCGGCCACCTGGCGGATGGCGTCGTCGAGGATGCCGATGACGTGCGGGAACGCGTCGCGGAAGAAGCCGGAGATGCGGACGGTGACGTCGATGCGCGGGCGGCCGAGCTCCTCCAGGGGCACGACGCGCAGGCCGTTGACCCGGCGCGACGCCGGGTCCCACTCGGGCTCGACGCCGATCAGCGCCAGCACCTCGGCGACGTCGTCGCCCGACGTGCGCATGGCCGACGTGCCCCAGACGGACAGGCCGACGGAGCGCGGGTACTCGCCGGTGTCGGAGAGGTGCTTCTCGAGCAGCGAGTCGGCCATCGCGCGGCCGGTCTCCCAGGCCAGTCGGGACGGCACGGCCTTGGGGTCGACGGTGTAGAAGTTGCGGCCGGTGGGCAGCACGTTGACGAGGCCACGCAGCGGCGAGCCGGACGGACCGGCGGGGATGAAGCCGCCCTCGAGCGCGTGCAGCACGTGGTCGAGCTCGTCGGTGGTCTGCGCGAGGCGCGGCACGACCTGCTCGGCGGCGAACCGCAGCACGTCACGGACGACCGGGTCGTCGTGCAGGCCGTCGACGGCGGCGGTGTCCCAGCCGGCGTCCTCCATGCCCTGCACGAGGGCGCGGGCCTGCTCCTCGACGGCGTCGATGCGCTGCAGCGACTCGCGGTCCTGCCCCTCGGTGTCGCCCTGCAGGCCGAGCGCGGCGCGCAGGCCGGGGACGGCACCGGTCTCGCCACCCCAGATCTGCGCCGCGCGCAGGATCGAGAGCACGAGGTTCACGCGCGCCTCGCCGCCCGGCGCCTGGCCGAGGACGTGCAGGCCGTCGCGGATCTGGGCGTCCTTGATCTCGCAGAGCCAGCCGTCGACGTGGAAGATGAAGTCGTCGAAGCCCTCGTCGTCGGGCTGGTCGTCGAGGCCGAGGTCGCGGTGCATCTCGGCGGCCCGCATGTGGGTCCAGATCTGCTCGCGGATGGCGGGCAGCTTGGCCGGGTCCATCGCGCCGATGTTGGCGTACTCGTCGAGCAGCTGCTCGAGCTTGGCGATGTCGCCGTAGCTCTCGGCACGCGCCATCGGAGGGATGAGGTGGTCGACGATCGTGGCGTGCGCGCGCCGCTTGGCCTGCGCACCCTCGCCCGGGTCGTTGACGAGGAACGGGTAGATCAGCGGCAGGTTGCCGATCGCGGCGTCGGTGCCGCACGACGCCGACAGTGCCGCGTTCTTGCCCGGCAGCCACTCCATCGAGCCGTGCTTGCCGAGGTGGACGACGGCGTGCGCCCCGAACCCCCCTCCTGACGGCGGAGTCTCGACCCAGCGGTAGGCGGCGAGGTAGTGGTGCGACGGTGCCATGTCGGGGTCGTGGTAGATCGCGACGGGGTTCTCGCCGTAGCCGCGGGGCGGCTGGATCATCAACACGACGTTCCCGGCGCGGATCGTGGCGAGGACGATCTCGGACTCCCCGTTCACGAAGAGCCTGCCCGGCGCGGGGCCCCACGCCTCGAGCATCGCGTCGCGCAGGTCGGGGTGGAAGCGATCGAACCACTCGGCGTACCGGGCGGCGGGGATGCGCACGTGGCTCTCGGTGAGCTGGGTGTGCGTGAGCCACTCCTCGTCCTGGCCGCCGGCGTCGATGAGCGCGTGGATGAGCGCGTCGCCGGCCTCGGTCAGGTCGTCGAGCTCGAGGCCCGGGATCTCCCCCGGGGTGCCGAGGTCGTAGCCGGCGTCGCGCATGGCGCGCAGCAGGCGGATCGTCGAGGCGGGGGTGTCGAGGCCGACGGCGTTGCCGACGCGGCTGTGCTTCGTCGGGTACGCCGACAGCATGAGCACGACCTTGCGCTCGGCCGGCGGCGTGTGGCGCAGGCGGGCGTGCGCCGCGGCGATGCCGGCCACGCGGGCGCTGCGCTCGGGGTCGGCGACGTAGCGGGGCAGCCCGTCCTCGTCGACCTCCTTGAAGGAGAACGGGGCGGTGATGATCCGGCCGTCGAACTCCGGGATGGCGATCTGGTTCGCGGAGTCCAGCGGCGAGACGCCGTCGTCGGACGCCTCCCACTCGGCGCGGCTCGACGTGAGGCTCAGGCCCTGCAGGATCGGGATGTCGAGGGCCTTGAGCCGCGCGACGTCCCACGACTCGTCGTCGCCGCCGGCGCTGACGGTGCCGGGCTTGGTGCCGCCGGCCGCGAGCACGGTGACGATGAGGGCGTCGAGGCTCGCCATCTCCTCGAAGAGGGCGTCCGGCGCGGCGCGCAGGGAGGAGCTGAAGATGGGGACGCCGACGGCGTCGCCGGTGGCGTCGATCGCATCGGCCAGCGCGTGCGCGAAGCCGCTGTTGCCGCTCGCCTCGTGGGCGCGGTAGTAGAGGACGCCGATGCGGGCCTTGCCGGCGTTCTCCGCGGCGTCGGCGCCCTGCGGGCGGGGGGCCAGGCCCCACTCGGGCAGCACCTTCGGCGGCTCGAAGCCTTCGCCCGTCAGCAGGACGGTGTCGGACAGGAAGGCGTGCAGCTGGGCGAGGTTCTCCGGACCGCCCTCGGCGAGGTACACGTGGGCGTCGGCGCACACGCCGATCGGCACCGTCGACTGCTCCATCAGCTCGGCGCTGGGCGACTGCTCGCCGCCGAGCACGACCATCGGCTTGCCGGTGGCGCGGATGCGCGCGAAGCCGGAGCAGAGGTCCTGCGGCGAGCCGAGGATGCGCGCGACGACGAGGTCGGCCGCCTCGATCGCGGCGGCCATGTCGGTGTGGCCCGGCTTGGCCGGGTTCGCGTACACGTAGTCGGCGCCGCTGGCGCGCGCCGAGAGCAGGTCGGTGTCGGACGTCGAGAGCAGCGCGATGCGGGTCATCGGGGTTCCTCCTCGGGGTTCTCGCCCCGGACGGCGGGAGTCGCCGCGAAGGGTGTCTGGCTGTACCTGCTCGCAGGCGTCACAGTGGCGGAACCGCGCCGGACTCGCACCGGCTTCCCCGACCCGCGGCGACGGGTCCCGGCCAGCCTAGTCGGCGGACCGCCCGAACCCCCTATCGGTGGATCGCCAACCCCAGGACGCTCCCTGCGGTTGGGGATCCACCGATCGCCGGGATCGTCGTCACGGGGGTTGCTGATCCACCGATGGGTGTCTGCGGTGGGAGGGGGTCAGGCGAGGACGCAGTCGCCGCAGGTCCCGCCGCCGGGGATCCGGTAGAAGAGGCAGCAGGAGCGGCGCCGGAACGGCAGGTCGGGCTCTCCGGTGCCGTCGAGGTACGGGTGCGCGAGCGCCCGGGCGCCCACGTCGAGCGCGCGGTCGGCGAGGTCGGGGCGCGCGAGGGTGGCCATGCGCAGCGCGCCGAACACCGCCGAGGCCGCGTTGCCCGCCAGCACCTTCGCCGAGACCGAGTGCTCCGCACGCAGGCGCGCTGCGAGCGGGGTGACGACGGCGCCCAGGACGGCGTCGAGGTCGGGCCGCGACCACGCGCCCGCGGCGAGGGGGAGCGTGCCCGTCGGACGCTCGCGCCAGTGCAGGTCGGCCGGCGCGTCGACGTCGAGGAGCATCGCGCCCAGGGTCGGCGACAGCAGGCGCGCGAAGAGGCCGAGCGACGCCACCGACGCCGCGACCCGGGGCTCCACCGCCTGCCGCCCGTGGCCCGGAACCGCCGCCGGGGACCGTTCCGCGAGCGCGAGGTGCGTCGCCACCACGCGCGTGTGCAGGTAGCTGCCGCCCACGAGGTCGGCCAGGGGGTGCCAGCCGTCGCCCTCGACGGTCCGCTCGACCGCGAAGAACTCGCCGAGGCGGTCCAGCTCAGCCACGACCGCTGCTCACGACGCGTCGTCGTCGGTGCGGTCCTGGGTGGCCTGCTCGCGGTCGCGCTCCCGCTCCAGCTCGCGCTTGAGCCGGTCGAGCGTGCGCCGGATGTTGCCGCGCTGGAACGTCGCGAAGGAGTCGCGCCCGGTGGCCACCCGGTCGAACACCGACGCGGTCCAGTCCGGCCAGCCGGTGCGACCGTCGAGCCACGTCTCGGTCACCAGCGTGCCGCCCACGGCCGGCTCGAACGTGTACTCCCACGACGCCACGCGCACCGGCAGCAGCCGTCGACCCGGGCCCCACGCGCGGACGTCGAACGCGAAGCGACGGCCCGGGTCGGCGGCCGTCACCACGCAGCGCGTGTGCCAGCGGGCGCGACTGCGCCGGTTGGTGCCGACGAACACCGTGCCGACGCCGATCGGTGCGGCGGGGTCGGCGAGCTCGGCGCCCGTGTTCTCCGGGCTCCAGCGCCCCATCTGCCGGACGTCGCTGAGCGCGGCGTAGACCACGTCGGGCTGGACGCCGACCACCACGGTGTCGCTGACGGTGAGGGCTCGGGACATGGACGGGAGGCTACCCGCGGCGCCGTCGCCGCGCCGACGCGAG
The DNA here is from genome assembly GCA_026392465.1 of Propionibacteriales bacterium. Classification (GTDB taxonomy): domain Bacteria; phylum Actinomycetota; class Actinomycetes; order Propionibacteriales; family Nocardioidaceae; genus Aeromicrobium. The sequence continues at coordinate 120,314 of JAPLCA010000023.1, read as the reverse complement.
GGGACCGTCACCAGCCCCTCCCTCACGAGCACCACCCTCACCAGCCCCTCCCTCACCAACGCCGGGCCCACGCCGCCACCGACCGCACGGTCGCCGACGGATCGGTGCCGAGCCGCGCGAGCAGCTCGGAGGGTGCTGCCGGGTTCGCGGCCACCCACCCACGGACCGTCTCGTGCGCGTCGGTCGCGAGGCGACCGAGCAGGTCCGGCGACGCGGAGGGGTTGCGGGCCGCGGCGCACCGGACGCCGACGTCGGGGTCGTCGGCCAGCCGGCCGAGCGCCTCCGGCGACGCGAGCGACGAGCCCGCCGCCGCGGCCCGCACCGCGGCGTCGGGCGACGTGGCCATGTCGGCCACCCGTCGCCGCTTCGACGCCGACGCCTCCGGCGAGCGGAACGTCGAGACCGGGCGGGGGTCGTCGCCCGCCGCCCTGACCCGGGCCAGCTGCTCCGCGGTGAAGAACCCGATGCACGACATGCTCGCCCGCCCCTCAGGAACCCGCGCGGGCGTTGACCTCGTAGGAGGTGTTGATCGACTCGAAGAAGTTGACGAGCTGCAGGGTGTCGTTGGCGGTCGCCATCCACTTGGCCGGGTTCGCCACGCCGTAGTGCGGCTCGAAGCCGAGCTCCTCCAGGCGCCGGTCGGCGAGGTAGCGGACGTAGGTGTTGATGTAGTCGGCGTTGAGCCCGAGGATCCCGTGCGGCAGGAGGTCGCGGTTGTAGGCCTCCTCCATCGCGACCGCGTCGAGGATCATCTGGCGGATCTCCGCGGCGAACTCCTCGGTGGCGATCTCGGGGTTCTCGTCGAGGACCGTGAGGACCAGGTTGATGCCGAACTTCAGGTGCAGGCTCTCGTCGCGCACGATCCAGTCGACGAGGGAGCCGAAGTTGCGCAGCAGGTTCCGCTGGCGGAAGCTCAGCGCCACCATGAAGCCGGAGTAGAACCAGATCCCCTCGAGGATCACGTTGTAGGCGACGAGGTTGCGCACGAAGTCCTGCTTGCCCTCGGTGGTCGTGATGTCGAGGGTCTGCTCGGTCATCCGCTGGATGAAGCGCACCTCGAAGGCCTCCTTCGCGGCCATCGAGGGGACGTTCACGTGCGACTCGTATGCCGCGACCCGGTCGATCGGGAACGTCTCCAGCACGTACTCGAAGCTCATGCAGTGGTTCGCCTCCTCCCACATCTGCTTCGCGAGGTAGAGGTGGCACTCCGCCGCGTTGACGTAGGGGTACACGCCGAACGCGAGCGCCTTGTTGACGAGCAGCTCGTTCGGGTTGAAGTAGCTCATGAGGAAGGTCAGCGCGTGGCGCTCGTCGTCGCTCATGCGCTCGAAGTCGGCGAGGTCCTCGCCGAGCTGCACCTCGTTGGGGAACCACGTGTTGGCGACGGCCTGGTCGTACAGCTCCATCGCCCACGGGTAGGTGACGGGCTTGAGCAGCAGGCCTTCCTGGATGCCGGTGCCGAGGATGGGCATGGGGGTGTCTCGCTCTCTCCCTGAGCGTGACGTTCGCGGGCTGATCGGGGCCGATCCGGCCCGCAAACGTCACGCTCAGCGGTGGGGTGGGGTGGTGGCTACTGGCAGGACTCGCACTGCAGGCGTTCCTGCGGGTCGATCGGGCAGGCGGACCCGTCGACGACGTCGAGCTCCTGGATCTCGTCCGGCACGACGGCCACCGGAGCCGGGGCCGGTGCCGGGGCCGCGGTGGCGGCGCCGAACCCGCGGCGGGCGCCGAAGCCCCGTCCGCTCGACGTCGCCGCACCCTGGGGGGTGACTGCCTCGGCCTTGTTGACCTTGACGGTGCTCTGCTCGGCCGTGTGCCGCGGCATCATGTGCAGGTAGTAGGTGGTCTTGACACCCATCCGCCACGCCGCGGCGTACAGCTCCACCATGTCCCCGACGTCGCGGCTGGCGAGGTAGATGTTGCGGCTGATGGCCTGGTCGATCCACTTCTGTGCGCGGGCCGCCACCTGGAGGAACGCGTACGGCGACAGCTGGAAGCTGGTCCGGTAGATCTCGACGAGGTCGGCGGGTGCGCCCTCGACCTTCGACAGATCGCCCTGGTGGCGCAGCAGGTCCTCGCGCAGCGTCTCCCAGAGGCCGCGTTCGCGCAGGTCCTCGACGAGGTTGCGGTTGACCTCGAGGAACTTGCCCGCGGCCGTCGCCCGGCTGAAGATCTGGCTGAACTGCGGGTCCAGGCCGGGCGTGGTGCCGGCGACGAGGCCGATCGAGGCGGTCGGCGCGATGGCCATGAGGGTGGAGTTGCGGATGCCGCCGCTGACCTTGGCGCGCAGCGTGTCCCAGTCCAGGTGGGAGCGGCGCGTGACGTCGACGGGCACGCCGCGGTCGGCCTGGAGCAGGTCGAGGGAGTCGAACGGGACGAGGCCCTGGCTCCAGCGCGACCCGGCGAAGTTGGGGTACGCGCCCCGCTCGCGGGCGAGGTCGGCCGAGGCGTCGATCGCGTGCCAGCTGACGAACTCCATGACCTCGTCCATGAGGTCGTAGGCGCGCTCGCTCTCGTAGGACCAGCCGAACCGCTCCACGACGTCGGTGAAGCCCATGACGCCGAGCCCGAGCGCGCGGTTCTCCTCGTTGGAGCGCTCCGACTCCGGCACCGAGCTGATGGTGATGTCGATGAGGTTGTCGAGCTGGCGGACGGCGAGCCGGGTGGACTCGGCGAGCCGGTCCCAGTCGACGCGCGCGTCGCCACGGCGTCCGAGCACGTGCCGCGAGAGGTTGATCGACGCCAGGTTGCAGACGCTGATGTTCTCGCGGTCCTGCGGCAGGCAGATCTCGGTGCACAGGTTCGACAGGTGGATCGTGCCGGTGTTCTGGTTCAGGGCGCGGGTGTTGACGGTGTCCTTCCACGTCAGCCACGGGTGCGACGTCGTCTGCAGCGTCGTGAGGATGGCGCGGAACTGCTCGCGTGCCTTCAGCTTCTTGTGCCGGATCTCGCCGCGCTCGGCCTGCGCCGCGTACTCGGCGTACCGGCGGCTGAACGCCTGGCCGAACAGCTCGGGCAGGTCGCCGACGTCGAGCGGGTCGAAGAGGTACCAGTCGGCGTCGGCCTCGACCCGCTTCATGAACTCGTCGGAGATCCAGACCGCCGTGTTGGCCGTGCGGGTGCGCCGGTAGGGGTCGCCGGAGTTCTGCCGCAGGTCGAGGAACTGGCCGAAGTCGAGGTGCCAGTTCTCCATGTAGAAGCACAGGGCGCCGAACTTCTTGCCGCCGCGGCTCACGGCGCGCAGCGTCGAGTCGATGGTGTGCATGAACGGGATGGGCCCCGTCGACGTCGTGTTGTTCGAGCGGATGGGCGAGCCCTCGGCGCGCAGCTGCGTGACCGACAGGCCGATGCCGCCCGTGCCCTTCGTCAGCCACATGACGTCGCGGACGCTCTTGGCGATGTGCTCGATGTCGTCCTCCATCTGCATGACGAAGCAGTTGGAGAGCTGGCTGTAGGACGTGCCCGCGTTGACCAGGGTGGAGCCGGCGGCGAGGTACTCCAGCCGCGACATCTTGTCGTAGAACGCCAGCGCGGCCGACGTGGCGTCCTCCTCGTTCAGCGCGAGGCCCATCGCCACGCGCATCCAGAAGAACTGCGGCACCTCCAGGGGCGTGCCGTCGTGCTCGGTGATCATGTAGCGGTTGCGCATGGTCTGCGCGCCGACGTAGCGCAGCAGGTCGTCGCGGTCGGGGTCGAGGGCCGACCCGAGCCGCTCCAGGTCGAACGCCTCGGCCAGCCGCTCGTCGAGCAGTCCCAGCTCGACGCCGCGCAGGATCGCGCGCACGAACGCCGGACCGTGGAAGGCGTACACCTCGTCGCGGGTGACGCCCTCGCCGAAGATCTTCTTGTAGAGCGTCTTGACCAGCAGGCGCGACGCGATCGTGTCGAAGGCCGGGTCGTCCTTGACGTTCTGCAGCGCGACGCCGATGACGGCCTCGTCGAGCTGCTCGCTGGTGATGCCGTCGAACAGCGTGATCTCCAGCTCGGCGCGCAGCTGCGTGGCCCGGGAGACCTGGTCGGGCAGCCCGGTGGCCGCCTCCTCGATGGACTTCGCGATCTCGTAGCCGTCGTAGTCGGCTCGGCTGCCGTCGCGCTTGATGACGGTGATGGTCATCGGTTCACCCCTCGTGAACTCGTCGTGACTGACGCAGTCCACGGGCACGCGGGGAGAGGAGGACGGGTCGCGGCCGTGCCACGACGTCGTCTGATCCTTGGACCTTCCCACGAGGTCGCGGACCTCCACCGGTGGCGGTGGAGCACTGGCAGGTCTTCGGACTCGCGGGCCAGGCATCGCTGCCGCCTACTGGGTGTCGCTTCCCAGGGCTGTATCTCTACAGGGACCCAGTGCTGATGACACCGTTCGTTCCCACTCACCGCTGCGGGGCAGTTCCGGTCTCTCACCGGATTCCCTCTTGCGACGACCCGTCTGGCTGACGGGCCGAACCAGCTGCACGGCCCACCATATACGGGGAACTACACGAATGTAACCCCTACATCTTGGGTTCATGAGAACGCCGCCTCCCCAGCGTCGTGAGGAGGCGGCGTTCGCGACGAGGTCAGAGCGCGGCGGCGGCCGCCCGGCGCTCGACGTCGGCCTGGTGCGCCCGCCACGTGCGCGCCGTGAGCCCGGTGAGGGCCAGGGCGACACCCGCCCACAGGGCCGTGCTCGTGGCGAGGGAGCCGATGCGGAAGGCGTAGAGGGTGGTGGCCGGGAACGAGTCCGGCACCTCGTCGATGGGCGCGAGGACGAGTCCGGCGACGCCGACCACGACCAGGTAGAACAGCGCGCCGGCGACGACCGCGACCCAGGGGCCACGGGACAGCAGGGCGCGTGCGAGGAGGACGGCGGCCACGACGGCCAGCAGGGACACGGCCACGAAGCTGAAGTACAGGGCGGTGCGCTCGCCGATCGTGTCGGCCGAGCCGACGGCCGGCGGGTTCGGCGGGTACTTCAGCCACGGGACGACCGTGTAGGCGAGGTAGGCCAGCAGCACCACGACGGCGGTCGAGCCCACGGGGCCGAGGCCCCCGAGCCGTCCGACGGCGAAGGCCGAGGCGATGCCGACGACGCCGCCGGCGACGAGGCCCACCACGATCGTGGCGGTCGCGAGGCCGGGGCCGGCCTGCTCGCCGCGGCTGATCGCGGCGTCGTCGTCGCCGTGGGAGTGTCCGCCGGACTCCTCGTGGGAGTGCGCACCCTCCTCGTGCGAGTGGTCCGCGTCGGCGGCGGCGCCGCCCGACTCCTCGAGGGCGATCGCGCGGTCGATGGGCGGCTCGCCGACCACGGAGGCGGCGGCGAAGGCCAGCACGCCGCCGAGCAGTCCGGCAAGGAGGCCGTGGACGAGGAAGGTGCGGGCGGTCAGGTGGGGTGTGCGGGTGGTGCTCATGGGTCGGGTCCTTCCCGAGCGGGAGCAGCGCGACACGTCCCGTCGCACTGACGGGTCGCTCGGGCCGCGGTTCGACGACGGGGAGCCCACGGTGTCGCCGTGGGCTCGGGGCGGGGACCCGGAGGCCGGGTCCCGCGGGCAGGGCCGGCCAGGCTCAGGCCCGGTCGGCCGCAGGGTCGGTCAGTGGCAGCGTCGTTCAGTGGCAGGGGAAGCCGAGCAGGTGGCGTCCGTCGTGGACCCACTCGTGCACGGCGGTGCCGGAGATGAGCGAGGTCGCGCCCTGCTCGGCGCCCACGAAGTAGAGCGCGACGAGGGCGAGGAGCGCGACGAACAGCGCCCAGGGGGCGAGCTCGCGGACCGGGATGGAGACGACCGGCACCGCGGGGGTGTCGGCGGTGGGGTTCAGCTGCGACATGGCAGGCCTTTCCTGAGGGATGAGTGCGTCCCGTGGATGGAGGGCTGTCGACGACCAGGGTCTGGCTCCGTCTCCCCGGTGCTGCTGGGGCGACGTCACAGTAGCGCTACTGCGCCGGACTTCCACCGGCTTCCGTGGTGGTCGACGTGCCGAGCGTAGGGCATCGGCCGGTGCGCGCCACCGGGGTGTGGCGCGCGTCTCATGGTGCGAACGCGGGCGGGGTCGGCGTTCGGTGGTGCGTCCTGCCCCGGCGTCGCGCCGGCACGACGTCGTACCGTTCACCCGTGACCGTCGAGCCCGTGAGCACCCCGTCCGCCGTCCGTCCTCCCGACCCGGCGGGCCACGCCGCCGCGGTCGAGCGGCTCGCGGGCCTGGCCACGCCGCCCGGGGCGCTGGGCCGGCTCGGCGACCTCGCCTGCTGGGTGGCCGCGACGCAGGGCGAGGTGCCGCCGCGTCCCGTCGACCAGGTGCGGGCGGTCGTGCTCGCCGGTGACCACGGCGTGACCGCGTCGGGCGTCTCCGCCTTCCCGAGCGCCGTCACGCCGGCGATGGTCCGCACGTTCGCCGCCGGACGCGCGGGGGCGAGCGTCCTCGCGGCCCAGCACGGCGTGAGCCTGCGCGTGCTCGATCTCGGCGTCGACGACGACCTGGCCGACCTGCCCGACGCGGTGCGCGCCCACAAGGTGCGGCGGGGCAGCGGGTCGATCGACGTCGAGGACGCGCTGACGATGGACGAGACGGTCCGGGCGCTGGCCGCGGGACGGACGATCGCGGACGAGGAGATCGCCGCGGGCGCCCAGCTGCTGGTCACGGGCGACATGGGCATCGGCAACACGACCCCGACGGCCGCGCTGGTCGCTGCGTCGCTCGGGCTGCCAGGGGCGGAGGTCGTCGGACGCGGCACCGGCATCGACGACGCGTCGCTGGCGCGCAAGGGCGAGGTCGTGCAGGCGGCGCTCGACCGCGCGGGCGACCGCGTGGCGGACCCCGTGCAGCGGCTGGCCGCGCTCGGCAGCGCCGACCTCGCGGCGACGGTGGGGTTCCTCGTCGCGGCCGCCGAGGCCGGTGTGCCGGTGCTGCTCGACGGCCTGATCTCCGTCGCGTGCGCGCTCACCGCCGACGACCTCGCGCCTGGTGCGTCGGCGTGGTTCGCCGCCGGGCACCGCTCGACCGAGCCGGCGCAGTCGCTCGCGCTGGAGAAGCTGGGCCTCGAGCCGCTGCTCGACCTCGGCCTGCGTCTCGGCGAGGGCAGCGGTGCGCTCGCGGCCGTCCCGCTGGTGCGCTCCGCAGCCCTCCTGCTGCGCGACGTCGCGCTGCTGTCGGAGGTGCTCGGCTAGCGCCGGCCGGGCACGACGCCCAGGTCGCGCAGACCCTGCGCGAGCTGCTCGATCCCGTCGACGTTGCGGATCGACGGGTCCATCGTCGTGCCGCCGAGCACGACGTAGCGACGTTTCTTGACGGCGGTGAGCTGACGTGCGACGGGGTCGGACTCGAGGAAGCGGATCTTGGCTGCCGCGCTGTCGCCGTCGCCGCCGCGCTCGAGGTCGGCGAGCACGAGGACGGTCGGGTCGGCGTCGAGGATCGACTCCCAGCTCGTCTCGGGCCAGAGCCGCTCGTTGTCGCCGAACGCGTTGGTGGCGCCGACGGCGCGCGTCATCAGGCCCGGTGCGCCGCAGCACCCGGCCATGTACGGGCTCTTCGTCGACGCGTACCACCAGCCGAGCGTCACGTCGTCGGCGTCGAGGTCGACGGTGACCTTCCGGGCGCGCTCCCGCAGCTCGGCGACGAGCCGGTCGCCGCGCTCCTCGACGCCGGTCAGGCGCGACACGTCGCCGATCTCGGCGTACAGGTCGTCGAGGGTGAGCGGCTCGTCGTGCGGGGCGTCCTGGCCGCCGCACTCGCTGGGCGACTGGTACGTGGGGATGCCGACCTGGTCGAACTTCGCGCGCGGCGCGACGCCCTCGCCGGTGAACGCGTAGGCGAAGGTGGCGTAGACGAGGTCGGGCTCGAGCGAGAGCATCGACTCGAAGCCGGGGAACTCGGCGTCGAGGGCCTTCGTCCTGCGGGCCTCGGCCTTCAGCTGGGGCAGGAAGTCGTGGTCGCTGACGCCGTAGCCGGCCATGCGGTCGGCGAGGCCGAGGCTCAGCAGCAGCTCGGTGGCGGGCTGGTTGATGGCGACGATGCGCCGGGGCGGGGCCTGCTCGGTGACGTCGTGTCCGCAGTTCTCGACGGTGACCGGGAACCCGGCCGCGGCGGACGCGTCGTCGGTGGGTCGCGGTGACGAGGAGCCGCACGCAGCGAGCGGAGCGGCGAGGCTGAGGGCGGCCACGAGGGCGGTGGTGCGACGCGGTCGCGCGCGGACGGGGGAGGGCATGGGGTCTCGTCTCGGGTCCGGGGGCTCCGTGCGCGAGAGCCCCGAGTCGGGTGACGCCGCCCCGGCGGGGTGGCGGCCAGCAGGTCTTCGGACTCGGGGTCGCGGTGACGGACCGCCTTCCCAGGAGCGAGCTCCCAGTGGCGTCGTGGTCCGCCACGTCTCCCACACCGCTGCGCGTCAGTCCCGGAGTCGCACCGGGTTCCCTGACCCTCGAGAGGGTGACTGGCGGGCTCACCGTAGCAGCGGCGGGGGTGCCGGGCCCCGGGCGGCGAGAGGGCGCGGGGGTGCCGGGCCCTGGGCGGCGAGGGGGACGCGGCGGGGGTGCCGGGCCCTGGGCGGCGAACGGGAGCGGCGAGGGGGTGCCCCGACGGTGTGCTGCTACCGTGCGAGCGCCACGTGAGGGAACCCGGTCGAAGTCCGGGACTGACGCGCAACGGTAGGGGCCACGGCCCGAGTCCGACACCCGGTGGCGACCCGCGGCGTCCGCCGCGGGGCTCCCGACGGGTCTCGCGACACGGACCCCTGAGCGAAGGATCGCGATGCGACCACGCCGCCCCCTCTCCCTCCTCGCGACGGCCGCGCTCGCTGCGCCCCTGCTCGCGGGCTGCGGATCCTCGACGACGTCGGCCTCGTCGTCCGTTGCCCGCGGTGAGGCCGCCGGGTTCCCCGCCCGCGTCGAGCGGTGCGACCGGACGGTCACGGTCGACGCGCCGCCGCAGCGGATCGCGTCGTTGAACCAGGGCAGCACGGAGATCCTGCTGAGCCTCGGGCTCGCGGACCGGATGGTGGGCGCCGCCGGCTGGACCGACCCGATCCTGCCGTCGCTGGCCGACGAGAACGAGACGGTCGACCGGCTGGCCGACCAGGCGCCGTCGTTCGAGGAGCTGCTCGCCGTCGAGCCCGACCTGGTGACCGCGTCGTTCGCGAACACGCTGAGCGAGGGCGGGGTCGCCACGCCGCGGCAGCTGGCGGACGTCGGGGTGCCGGCGTACCTGTCCGCCGCGGAGTGCGAGAAGTCCGACTTCGGCGGCGGTGACGGTGCCCGCGACCGCCCGCTGGAGATGTCGACGATCTACGCCGAGGTGCGCGACCTCGCCGCGCTGACGGGCACCCGGGAGCGCGGCGAGGAGCTCGTGGCGTCGCTCCAGCAGAGGCTCGAGACGGCGTCGCGCGCGCAGTTCGACGGTGTGTCGGTCTTCTACTGGTTCGCCAACGCCGAGGCGCCGTACGGCGCGGGGTGCTGCGGCGGTCCCGGCATCGTCACCCGCGCGCTCGGCCTCACGAACGTCTTCGAGGACCAGGAGGCGGAGTGGCCGCAGATCGGCTGGGAGTCGATCGCCGCCGCCGACCCCGACGTGCTCGTCGTCGGCGACCTGACGCGTAAGAGCCAGACCGCCGAGACGGCGCGCGCCAAGATCGCCTTCCTCGAGTCCAACCCCGTCACCCGACGCATGACGGCGGTGCGGGAGAAGCGGTACGTGCTGCTGCCGGGGGCCGCCCTGAACCCGTCGATCCGCACCGTCGACGCGGTCGAGACGGTGTCCGAGGGGCTGCGCCGCCTGGGGTTCGAGCCGTCGTGACGCTCCTGCCCACCGCGCTGCGCAGGACGGCGCCCCCGACCCCGGGACGTTCGCGTCCGGCGCGAGTCGGGCGCGCGGCCCTGCTGTGGTCCGCCGCGCTCGTCGGCCTGCTGGTCTCGATCGCGGTCGCCACGACGATCGGACCGTCCGGTCTCGGTCCGGGCGACGCCTTCGCGGTCGCGCTGTCGCGCCTGGGGGTGGCGCCGTCGGGTCTCACGGGGATCCAGGAGGCGATCATCTGGGACCTGCGCCTGCCGCGGGCGGTGCTGGCGGCCGCGTGCGGGGCGGGGCTGGCCCTGTGCGGCGTGGTGCTGCAGTCGCTGCTCCGCAACCCGCTGGCCGACCCGTTCGTGCTCGGCGTCTCCTCGGGCGCCTCGACCGGCGCGGTCGCCATCGTCGTGCTCGGAGTGGGCGCCGGCGCCGCGACCCTGGCCTCGGGTGCGTTCGTGGGGGCGCTGCTCGCCTTCGCGCTGGTGCTGCTGCTCGGCACGCTGGCGGGCGGCACGACCGACCGGATGATCCTCGCCGGTGTCGCGGCGACGCAGCTGTTCTCGGCGCTGACGTCGTTCATCGTCTTCACCGCGGCCGACGCGGAGCAGACCCGCGGCGTGCTGTTCTGGCTGCTCGGGTCGCTGGGCACGGCGTCGTGGCGCGACGTCGTCGTGTGCGGGAGCGTGGTGCTCGTCGGGCTGCTGCTGTGCTGGCTCGCGGCGGGCTCGCTCGACGCGTTCACGTTCGGCGAGGACGCCGCCTCGGCGCTGGGCGTCTCCGTGCAGCGCACCCGGCTGCTGCTGCTCGTGGTCACCGCGCTCATGACGGCCGTCATCGTGTCGACGTCGGGGGCGATCGGCTTCGTCGGGCTGGTGCTGCCGCACGCGGCCCGCGCGGTGGTCGGCGCGCGGCACCGCGTGCTGCTCCCGGTGTCCGCGGTGCTGGGGGCGGTGTTCCTGGTGTGGGTCGACGTCGGCGCGCGGACGGTCATCGCACCGCAGGAGCTGCCGGTCGGCGTCGCGACGGCGCTCGTGGGCGTGCCGGCGTTCGTCGTGATCCTGGTGCGGAGGCGGCGTCGTGGCTGAGGCGGGACGGGCATGAGCATCCTGGCGGTCGACGTGCGGTGGGGCGTGCGCGGCAAGGTCGTGGTCGACGGCGTGAGCCTCGACGTCGCGCCGGGCAGCACGGTGGGGCTGCTGGGTCCGAACGGGTCGGGCAAGTCGTCGCTGCTGCGGCTGCTGGCGGGGCTGCGGCCGGCGTCGTCGGGCGTGGTGCGCCTGGGTGACGACGACGTCGCGACCCTGGGTCGGCGTCAGGTGGCACGGCGGCTCGCGATGGTCGACCAGGAGGTCGTGACCGACACCGACCCGACCGTGCGCGACGTCGTGGGCCTCGGCCGGCTCCCGCACCGGCCGTCGTGGGCGCCGCTGAGCGCCACGGACCGGGCCGTGGTGGAGGCGTCGGCGGCGACCACCCGGACGGCGCACCTGCTGGAGCGGCCCTACTCGACGTTGTCCGGCGGGGAGCGGCAGCGGGTGCAGATCGCCCGCGCGCTGGCCCAGGAACCGACCGAGCTGCTGCTCGACGAGCCGACCAACCACCTCGACGTCCGGCACCAGCTCGAGCTGCTGGAGCTGGTGCGCGCCGCGTCGACGACCACCGTGATGGCGCTGCACGACCTCAACCTCGCGGCGCGGTACTGCGACGCGCTGGTGGTGCTCGCGGACGGCCGCGTGCGTGCGGCGGGGCGTCCGGCCGACGTGCTCACGACCGACCTCATCGCCGACGTGTACGGCGTCGACGCGCAGGTGCACAGCGTCGACGGCGCGCCGCACGTGCGGTTCACCGGGGTGCTCGCGTGAGCGTGCTCTCCCGGACGGCGGGCCTGTCACGTCGGTGCGGTGTGACAGGATCGACGCCGTCCTGGAGCGGTCCGGCAGGCCGCCGGACCTCCGTCGGTGCTCGAGGGACAGGTGAGGAGGCGGCGTGACGAGCTCACGTGACCGCGCCGACCGGTGCCCCGGCGTGTGCCGGCCGTGGATCGCCGAGGACGGCGCGCTGGTGCGCCTGAGGCTGGTCGGCGGTCGGCTGCCCGCGACAGCGCTCGCGCGTCTGCTCGACGTCGCCGAGCGCCACGGCGACGGCACGGTCGGGCTCACGCGCCGCGCCAACCTGCAGGTGCGCGGCATCGCGTCCGTCGACGGCAGGCTGCCGGAGCCGGTCGTGGCCGACCTCGCGTCGACCGGTCTGCTGCCGAGCCGCAGCCACGAGCTGGTGCGCAACGTGATGGTCTCCCCGCTGACGGGCCGGCAGGGCGGTCGCGCCGACCTGCGGCCCGTGGCCGAGCGCTACGACGCGCTCGTGTGCGCCGACCCCGACCTGGCCGACCTCTCGGCGCGGTTCCTCGTGGTGCTCGACGACGGGCGGGGCGACCTCGTCGACCGCTCGCTCGACCTCGGCGCCGTGGCCGTGGACGCGGCCCACGCGCAGGTGCGCGCCGGTCGGCACTGGGGCGAGGTCGTGCCGCTCGAGGCGCTGCCCGAGGTGCTGGGCGCGCTGGCCCACCGCTTCCGACGCATGCGCCCCGACGTCGGCACGTGGCACGTCGACGACCTGCCGCGCGGCGGCGCGGCCGTCCTCGGCGACCTGCACGCCCGCGACCTGCGGACGCAGGTGCGGGCCCTCCCGCTGCCCGAGGGCCCTGGTCTGCAGGACGACGGACGCCGTTTCGTCCACGTGCCCGTCGAGGGGGGCGTGCTGCGCCGACCGGACGTCGAGCGGCTGCTCGCCCTGGCCGACGGCGAGCTGCTCGTGACCCCGTGGCGCAGCGTGGTCGTGCCCGACCTGACCGTGACCTCCGACCTGTCGAGGGAGACCGCATGAGACCCCCCACCCGGCGCTTCGAGTACGAGGGAAGCGGCGCTGCCATCTACGTCGACTCCTTCGCGACCATCCGGCGCGAGACCGACCTGTCGCGGATCCCGGCCGACGCGGAGAAGGTGGCCGTGCGGATGATCCACGGCACCGGCCAGACCGACCTGGTCGACGACCTGGTCGTGCACCCGCGGCTCATGTCGGCGGCTCGCGAGGCGCTGCAGGACGGCGCGCCGATCCTGTGCGACGCGACGATGGTGGCGTCGGGCGTCACCCGCGCGCGGCTGCCGAAGGACAACGACGTGCTCTGCCTGCTGCGCGACGAGCGCGTGCCCGACCTCGCGCGGGAGTGGGGCACGACCCGCTCCGCGGCCGCGGTGTCGCTGTGGGGCGACCGGCTCGACGGCGCCGTGGTGGCGATCGGCAACGCGCCCACCGCCCTGTTCCACCTGCTCGAGCTGCTCGCCGACGGCGCCCCGCGTCCGGCGGCGGTCGTCGGGGTGCCGATGGGGTTCATCGGTGCGGCCGAGTCGAAGGACGCGCTCGCGGCGTTCGCGCAGACCCACGGCATCGACGTCCCCTTCGTGACCGTGCGCGGTCGTCGCGGCGGCTCCGCCATGGCCGCGTCGGCGCTCAACGCTCTGGCGCAGGAGAAGGAGTGACCATGGCCCCGGGTGCTGGCACCGGTCGGTTGTGGGGCGTGGGAGTGGGCCCGGGCGACCCGGAGCTGGTGACGCTCAAGACGGCGCGGCTGATCCGCGAGGCCGACGTCGTCGCGTACCACCAGGGCGTGGGCAAGCGGTCGAACGCGCGGCGGATCGTCGACGACCTGGTGCCGGCGGACGTCGTCGAGGAGGTGCTGCAGTACCCGGTGACGACCGGCACGGCCGAGCACCCGGGCGGCTACGCGGGGGCGATGGCCGACTTCTACGAGGAGTGCGCGCAGCGGCTGCGCGAGCACCTCGCGGCGGGTCGTGACGTCGTGGTTCTGGCCGAGGGCGACCCGATGTTCTACGGCTCGTTCATGTACCTGCACGACCGGCTGTCCGAGGAGTTCGAGACCGACGTCGTGGCCGGGGTGCCGGCGTTCGCGGCGGCCACGGCGCTGGCCGCGACGCCGCTGGTGCGCCAGACCGACGTGCTCACGGTGCTGCCGGGCACGCTGCCGGAGGCGGAGCTGGCGAGGCGCCTGGCCGACACCGACGGCGCCATCATCATGAAGCTCGGCCGCACGTTCCCCGCCGTCCGCTCGGCGCTGGAGCAGGCCGGCCGGCTCGACACCGCGCTCTACGTGGAGCGGGCGTCGATGCCGGAGCAGCGCTGGCTCCCGGTCGCCGACGTCGACCCGTCGTCGGTGCCCTACTTCTCCCTCGTGGTGGTGCCAGGCGACGGGCACGGCGCCCGCTACGACGAGCAGTCCCCACGATTCGGAACGTCATCGCCCCTTGCGGACGGCGAAAAGGGCGATGACGTTCCGAAACGGGGAGAAGTGGTGGTCGTCGGGCTCGGGCCGGGGCCGGACGCCTGGCTCACCCCCGAGGCCTCCGACGAGCTCGCGCGGGTGGGTCACGTCGTCGGGTACGCGCCGTACGTCGCGCGCGTGCCGCAGCGCGTCGGGCTCCAGCGCCACGCGTCGGGCAACACCGTCGAGATCGACCGCGCCACGCACGCCCTCGAGCTCGCGCGGTCGGGCGAGCGGGTGGCCGTCGTGTCCGGCGGCGACGCCGGCGTCTTCGGGATGGCCACGGCGGTGCTCGAGGCGCAGGAGGCGCAGCCTCACCTGCACGACGTCACCGTCCGCGTGGTCCCCGGCGTCTCGGCCGTGCAGGCCGTGGCCGCCCGCGCCGGCGCGCCCATCGGCGGCGACTTCGCCGTCATGAGCCTGTCGGACCGGCTCAAGCCGTGGCCCGTCGTCGAGAAGCGGCTGCGGGCCGTGGCCGACGCCGACCTCGTCCTCGCCGTCTACAACCCGCGCTCGCGCTCCCGCACCACGCAGGTCGCCGACATGCAGCGGATCCTGCTCGAGCACCGCGACCCCGGAACCGTCGTGGTCGTCGGGCGCGACGTCGGCCGCGCCGAGGAGTCGCTGCACGTGACCACCCTCGCCGACCTCGACCCCGAGTCCATCGACATGAAGTGCCTGCTCGTCGTCGGCTCGTCGCACACCCGCGTCAGCCCCACGGGCGCCGTCTGGACGGCGCGGTCCGTCGACCGCTGAGACGATCGGCACGTCGGGAACTCACCGCCCTACCGGCTCGTTCCCCCACTGATCCCGACCCTCCACAGAGAGAGCCATGGACCCCAGTCGAAGTCCCCAGACCGTGACCACCCGCGACCCGGAGAGGCGCGTGCGGTGATCACGGTCCTCCTCCTGCTGCTCGGCCTGCTGGTCGTGCTCGCCATCACCGCCGCGACGGGCTACTTCGTCGCCCAGGAGTTCGCCTACATGGCGGTCGACCGGTCGCGGCTCAACTCCCTCGCCGCCCAGGGCGACAAGGGCGCCCAGCGTGCGCTCCAGGTCACCAACCGCACGTCGTTCATGCTGTCCGGTGCCCAGCTCGGCATCACCGTCACGGGCCTGCTCGTCGGTTACGTCGCCGAGCCGCTCATCGGCCGCGCGTTCGGCGAGATCCTCGGCGGCGTCGGTGTGCCCACGGCGGTCGGCATCGGCATCGGCACGGTGCTCGCCCTCGTCTTCGCCACGTTCGTGCAGATGCTCTTCGGCGAGCTGTTCCCGAAGAACCTGGCGATCGCCCGGCCGGAGCCCGTCGCACGCTGGCTGGCGCGCTCCACGAACCTCTACCTTGCGGTCTTCGGCTGGCTGATCTGGTTCTTCGACCAGGCCTCGAACGTGCTGCTGCGCGCCCTGCGCATCGAGCCCGTGCACGACGTCGACAGCACGGCGACCGCACGCGACCTCGAGCACATCGTCGCCGAGTCGCGCGAGAGCGGCGACCTGCCGCGCGACCTGTCGCTGCTGCTCGACCGTGCCATCGACTTCCCGCGGCGCGACGTCGAGCACGCCATGATCCCGCGGTCGCGCGTCGACGTCGTCCGCCCCGACGACACCGTCGACGAGCTGCGCGAGCAGATGGCCACCGGCCACTCCCGCTACCCGGTGCTGGACGACGACGACCGGCTGGTCGGCGTCGTGCACCTCGTCGACGTCATGACCGCCCGCGGCGGCACCGCGGCCCAGCTCGTCCGCGAACCCGTCGTGGTCCCGGACGTCATGCTGCTGCCGGTCGCCCGGCAGACCCTCGAGGACGCGCGCCAGCAGCTGGCCTGCGTCATCGACGAGCACGGCGGCCTGGCCGGCGTGCTCACCATCGAGGACCTCGCCGAGGAGCTGGTCGGCGAGATCACCGACGAGCACGACGACGAACGTCCCCTCGCGGTCACCGACGGCGACGACGCCTGGCTGTTCTCCGGAGACGCGCCGCTCGACGAGGTCGAGCGCGTGATCGACCACGACCTGCCCGAGAACGACGACGTCGAGACCGTGGCCGGCCTGGTCATCGCCGAGGCCGGTGCCCTGCCCGAGGTCGGGCACCACGTCGAGGTCGACCTGCCGCCCGACGCCGCCACGCTCGTCCTCGACGAGCAGCCCGACGCGCCGCGCCTGCGGCTCGAGGTGCTCGAGGTCGAGCACTACGTGCCGTCCTCCGTGCGGGTCAGCTGGGTCGTCCGGCCCTACGAGGAGCCGTCCGAGGACGACGAGACCGACCTGCAGCCCGATGCCGGACCCGCCGACGAGACCGAGGTGCCCCGATGATGAGCAACCCCTGGGTGGTCCTCGCGGTCACCGTCGCCATCATCGCGGCGAGCGCGTTCTTCGTCGCGATCGAGTTCGCGCTCCTCGCGGCCAAGCGTCACCGCCTCGAGGACGCGGCCCCGCACAGCCGGGCCGCGCGCGCCGCGCTGCGGTCGTCGTCGGAGCTCACGGTGCTGCTAGCCGGTGCGCAGCTGGGCATCACGCTCTGCGTGCTCGCGCTCGGCGCCACCGCCAAGCCCGCCGTGCACTACGCGCTGACGCCGCTGTTCGAGGACTGGGGCATGCCGTACTGGGTGGCCGACGCCGCCGGGTTCGTCATCGCCCTCGTCGTCATGACGTTCCTGCACCTCGTGGTCGGGGAGATGATGCCGAAGTCGTGGGCCATCGCCCACCCGGAGCGGTCGGCGACGATGCTCGCCATCCCGATGCGCGGCTTCATGTGGTTCACGCGGCCGATCCTCACGCTGCTGAACGAGGCCGCGAACCGCTGCCTGGTGATCGTCGGCGTCCAGCCGGTCGAGACGGTCTCCGGCGGGTCCACGCCCGACGACCTTCGCCACCTGGTGAAGCACTCGGCGGAGGCGGGCGCGCTGGACGCCGGGTACTCCGCGTCGCTCTCGCGCGCCCTCGGCCTGCGCGACCTCACCGTCGCCGACCTGCTGAAACCGGGCTCGACGCCCACGTCGGTCCCGGCCGGCAGCACGGTCGCGGACGTGCAGGCCGCCGCGGAGCGCAGCGGGCACCTGCGGATCCTCGTCCTCGACGGCGGGGAGGTCTCCGGCGTCGTCCACGTGCGCGAGACGCTGGTGCGCGACGCCGACGAGGGCGTGGCCGACCTGGTGCGCGAGCCGTTCCACCTCGACCCGTCGACCCCGGTGCACGAGGCGCTCGCCGTCATGCGCGACACCAGCCAGCACCTCGCCGTCGTCCGCACCGAGCGCGGCGTCGGCGTGGTGACCCTCGCCGATGTCCTCCGCCGCCTCCTCGACGAGGTCCCCGCCTGACGCACTCGCTCGTCGAGTAGTCCGGCCCGCGACGAAGGAGCTGGGGCGGACGTATCGAGACCACTCTGCGCCGTCGCTGGGAGGTGGGTCGCGCTGAGCCGTTGCCGGGTGGTCTCGATACGCATCGACGTGCTCGCTGGCGCTCGCCGTCGCTGCTACTCGACCAGCGGAGCCCTCCGCTGGTCGAGTAGTCGGCTCCGCCGAGGGACGAGGCGTGGGGCGACGTATCGAGACCGCTCCAGACGTTCGCTGGGGGTTGGGTCGCGCTGATCCGCTGCCGGGTGGTCTCGATACGCGGCCACGACGCTCCTTCGTCGCGCGTGCCCGCTACTCGACCGGCGGGGGGCGGCGCTTAGAGGTGCGGTCGCGGGTGGGGGAGTAGAGGTAGGACTCCGCGCCGTCGGGGCGGGCCACCGCGGGGCCGACCAGGATGACGGCGGCCTGGCGCAGACCCGCGGCCTCGACCCGGTCGGCGACGTCGGCGAGGGTGCCGCGCAGCACGACCTCGGCCTCCTGCGACGCGTTCGCGACGACGGCGACGGGGGTGTCGTCCCCGAGCACCGCGGCGAGGCGCTCGGCCAGGGGTCGCGTGCGGGTGATCGCCAGGTGCAGGGCCAGCGTCGCGCCGGTGGCGGCGAAGGCCTCCAGCTCCTCAGTCGACGGCATCGCCGTGGACCGGGCCTGCGTGCGCGTCAGCACGACCGACTGCACGACCTCGGGCACGGTCAGCTCGACCCCGAGCCGGGCGGCCGCGGCAGCGTAGGCGGGCACCCCGGGCGTGACGTCCCAGGGCACGTGCGCCGCGTCCAGGCGTCGGGTCAGCTCGTGGAGGGCGGAGTACAGCGACGGGTCGCCCGACGACAGCCGGACCACCTCCAGACCCGCGCGGTGGGCGTCGACCACGACCTCGGTGATCTGGTCGAGGTCGAGGTCCTGCGTGTCGACGAGCCGCGCGTCGGGTCGGCAGTGCTCCAGCACGGCCTCGACGTAGGTGCCGGCGTAGACCACGACGTCGGCCCGCTCCAGCAGTCGCGCGGCGCGGACGGTGAGCAGGTCGGCGGCGCCCGGTCCGGCCCCCACCACGTGCACGGTCATGCCTGTGCCCCCTTGACGACGGAGTACTGCGTGACGGCCCGGGCCGGCGTCCACGACGTGAAGGTGCCGAGCGGCGCGGCGGTCTCCACGAGCAGGCGCACCAGCTCGCCCCCGACCCTGCCGCGCCACGCGACGAGGAGCTGCTCGGTCTCGAGCGTCACGCCGTGGACGACGAGCCGTCCACCGGGTCGCAGCGCCGCCCAGCAGGCGTCGAGCACGCCGTCGACGGTGGCACCCCCGCCGACGAACACCGCGTCGGGGGCGTCGAGACCCTCGAGCGCGTCCGGCGCTGGGCCCGCCACGACGCGCAGGTCGGGGACGCCGAGCGTGCGAGCGTTCCGACCGATCCGCTCGGCCCGCTCCGGGTCGCGCTCGACCGCCACCGCCCGGCACGACGGGTGCGTGCGCGACCACTCGACGGCGACGGAGCCGGCACCGGCGCCGACGTCCCACAGCAGCGCCCCAGGGGTCGGGGCGAGGCGGGCGAGGGCGCTCGCGCGGACGTCGCGCTTGGTCACCTGGCCGTCGTGCTCGAAGGCGTCGTCGGGCAGGCCGGGCACGAGCGGCAGCACGCGGGCACCGTCGTCGACCTGCACGGCGAGCACGGTGAGCGGTCCGACGTCCGCCGACCACGTGGCGGCGACGCCGTCGACCCGGCTCTCGTCGTCCGCGCCGAGGTTCGTGAGGGCACTGAGGCCGCTCGTGCCGTACCCCTGCGACGCGAGCAGCGCGGCCACCTGCGACGGGGTCGACGCGTCGGAGCAGAGCACGAGCAGCCGGGCGCCGGGGTGCAGACGCGTGACGAGGCGGTGCACGTCGCGGCCCACCAGCGTGACCACCTCCGACGTCTCCGCCGACCACCGCATGCGGGCGCGGGCGAGCGCCGCCGACGAGACGCCGGGCAGCACCTCCACGCGGTCGGCGCCGAGCAGCGACACGAGGGTCGTCCCGATCCCCGAGACGAGCGGGTCGCCGGACGCGAGCGCGACGACCCGGCGCCCGTCCAGCTCGTCGAGCAGCGCCGGCAGTCCCTCGCGCAGCGGCGACGGCCACGTCCGACGCTCCGCCGTGACGTCGGCCGGCACGAGCGCGAGGTGCCGCTCGCCGCCGAGGAGCACCTCGGCGGCCTCGACCGCGGCGCGACGGGCGACGTCGAGGCCGGCCCAGCCGTCCGCCCCGACGCCCACGACGACGACGGGGCCGGTGGCTCGACGGGGGGTGCTCATGTCCGGCGAGGCTAGTGCCTGCACACGGACCCGGCGTGCCCCGGTAGCCTGGCTCGGACAAACTGCACACGCGCGAGGTGCCCCAGACGGTTGGGGAGAATCGGGAAGCCGGTGGAAGTCCGGCACAGGGTCCGCTGCGGTGACCACCTGGAGGTGGAAGTCCGAAGACCGGCCTCGCGCCGCACCAGCCATGGCGATCGAGCGGGAGCCCTCATGCCACAGCACTACCCCTTCACCGCCGTCGTCGGTGCCGAGCCCGACCACCTGGACGACATGGCGCTGGCCCTCGTCCTCACGACGATCTCGCCCGCGATCGGCGGGGTGCTGGTGCGCGGCGAGAAGGGCACGGCCAAGTCGACGCTCGTGCGGGCGCTCGCCGCGGTGCTCCCGCCCATCGACGTCGTGAAGGGCGACCGGTTCTCCAGCGACCCCGCCGACCCGGCACCGCTCTCGCCCGACGGTCCGTTCGGTCCCGACCCGGAGTCCGAGACGCGGCCGGTGCGGCTCGTCGAGCTGCCCGTCGGTGCCACCGAGGACCGTGTGCTCGGCTCCCTCGACCTCGAGCAGGCGCTCGGCAGCGGCGTCACCCGCTACGAGCCCGGTCTGCTCGCCCGCGCGCACCGTGGCGTGCTGTACGTCGACGAGGTCAACCTGCTGCACGACCACCTCGTCGACCTGCTGCTCGACGCCGCCGCGATGGGTCGCTCGACGGTCGAGCGCGACGGCGTGTCCGTCGAGCACGCTGCCCGGTTCGTGCTGATCGGCACCATGAACCCCGAGGAGGGCGAGCTGCGCCCGCAGCTGCTCGACCGCTTCGGCCTGGCCGTCGAGGTGGCCGCCCCGCGCGACCCGCAGGCGCGTGTGGAGGTCGTGCGCCGCCGGCTCGCGTTCGACGCCGACCCCGTCGGTTTCTCCGCCCGCTTCGCCGAGCAGGACGCCGCGCTCACCGAACGCATCAGCCGCGCGCAGCAGCTCGTGGCCGACGTCGCGCTCGACGACGCCACGCTGCTCTCGATCGCCGAGCTGTGCGCGGCCTTCGAGGTCGACGGCCTGCGTGCCGACATCGTCACCGCACGCACGGCCGCCGCGCACGCCGCCTGGCACGGCCGCACCACCATCACCCGCGACGACGTCCGCGCCGCCGCCCGCCTGGCGCTGCCACACCGCCGACGCCGCAACCCGTTCGACGAGACGGGCCTCGACGAGTCGCAGCTCGACGACCTGCTCGGACCGGACGAGCCGCCCGCAGGCGGGCCCGACGACGGTCCCGAGGGTCCCGACGACGAGGGTCCGGACGACGGTGGTCCGGGCGGCGGTCCCGGTGGGGCCCCCGACCGCTCCGGCGACACGTCGGGCGACGGCCCTGCCGGCACCCCGCCGGCCCCGTCCGGCGACGACGCCCGCGGTGGCGACGACGGCTCCGGCTCGTCGACCGAGTCGACGGTCGGCGCGGGCGAGCCCGTGCGGGCACGGCTGCTGCAGGTCGACGGCGTCGGTGCCGGGGTCTCGGGCCGACGCTCGCGGGCGATCACCGACGACGGTCGCCGCATCGGCGCGCGCACGCCGGCGGGTCGTTCGGGCTCGCTGCACCTCGTCGAGACCGTGCGCGCCGCGGCCCCGCACCAGCACGCCCGCGGACGGGCCGACGGCGGCCGGGTGCTGCTGCGTCCCGCCGACCTGCGCGTGGCCGTGCGTGAGGGCCGCGAGTCCAACCTCGTGCTGCTGTGCGTCGACGCGTCCGGCTCGATGGCTGCACGGCGTCGCATGGAGCAGGTCAAGACCGCCGTGCTGTCGCTCCTGCTCGACGCGTACCAGCGCCGCGACAAGGTCGGCCTGGTGACCTTCCGCGGCGCCACCGCATCGCTCGACCTGCCGCCCACCTCGTCGGTCGACGTCGCCGCGCGTCGGCTGGAGGAGCTCCCCGCGGGCGGCCGCACGCCGCTCGCCGAGGGTCTGGCCACGGCCGCCGACGCCCTGCGGCTGGAGGCCATCCGCGACCCGCTGCGCCGGCCCCTGCTCGTCGTCGTCACCGACGGCCGGGCCACGTCGGGCCCCGACGCGCTGGCCCGTGCCCACCGCGCCGCCGACCACGTGCGCGCCACCCGCGTGGCGTCCGTCGTCGTCGACTGCGAGACCGGCGGCTTCCGCCTCGGCCTGGCCGGCGTGCTCGCCGACCGCCTCGGCGCGCAGCACCTGCCGCTCGGCGAGGTGAGCGCCGACGCGCTCACCAGCGCCGTCCGCAGCGTCAAGGAGGTGGCCTGATGCCCCAGGGCCAGCCCCTGGTCGTGCCCGACGACGGCCTCACCACCCGCCAGCGCCGCAACCGTCCGCTCGTCATGGTCCACACCGGGCCCGGCAAGGGGAAGTCGACCGCCGCGTTCGGGCTCGCGATGCGCGCCTGGAACCAGGGCTGGAAGGTCGGCGTGTTCCAGTTCGTCAAGTCCGCCAAGTGGCGCGTCGGCGAGCAGAGCGTGCTCGAGCACCTCGGCCGCCTGCACGAGACGGAGGGCGTCGGCGGACCCGTCGAGTGGCACAAGATGGGGTCCGGCTGGTCGTGGTCGCGCAAGTCCGGCACCGAGGACGACCACGCCGTCGCCGCCGCCGAGGGCTGGGCCGAGATCAAGCGTCGCCTCGCCACCGAGACCCACGACCTGTACGTGCTCGACGAGTTCACCTACCCCATGAAGTGGGGCTGGGTCGACGTCGACGACGTCGCCGACACCCTCGCCTCGCGCCCCGGCCGTCAGCACGTGGTGATCACCGGCCGCGACGCCGCCCCCCGGCTCCTGGAGGTCGCCGACCTCGTCACCGAGATGACGAAGGTCAAGCACCCCATGGACGTCGGCCAGAAGGGTCAGCGAGGCATCGAGTGGTGAGCATCCAGCGTGGGTCGACCCGACGTCCGGCAGGGGTGCCGGGCTGGGGGCACCTCCCTGCACGGAGCGCAGCGGAGTGCTTGGGGGATGGGCGGCAGAAGGCGGAGCGGGGGATCGAGTGGTGAACCTGCCCCGCCTCGTGGTCGCCGCACCCGCGTCGGGCCATGGGAAGACCACCATCGCGACCGGCCTCATGGCCGCGCTGTCGCGCTCGGGGCACCGCGTCTCCGGCCACAAGGTCGGACCCGACTACATCGACCCCGGCTACCACGAGCTGGCCACGGGCCTGCCCGGCCGCAACCTCGACCCGCACCTGGCGGGGGAGGAGCGGCTGCTGCCGCTGCTGCTGCACGGCGCCGCGGGCTCCGACCTCGCCGTCGTCGAGGGCGTCATGGGCCTGCACGACGGCATGCTCGGCACCGACGGCTACGCGTCGACGGCGCACGTCGCGCGGGCCACCCGCAGTCCCGTGGTGCTCGTGGTCGACGTGTCGTCGGCGTCGCGGTCCATCGCGGCGCTGGTGCACGGCATGGTCACCTTCGACACGTCCGTGCGGGTCGCCGGGGTCATCCTCAACAAGGTCGGCTCCACCCGTCACGCCGACGAGGTCGTCCGCGCGCTGGAGGGCACGGGTGTGCCCGTGCTCGGCATCGTGCACCGCGACGACGGCGTGGTGGCACCGTCGCGCCACCTCGGGCTCGTGCCGGCGGAGGAGCGCGACGACGCCGTGGCGGCGCTCGACCGGCTCGCCGCGCGGGTGGCCAAGGCCGTCGACCTGGAGGAGGTCGTGCGCATCGCGCGCTCCGCGCCACCGCTCAGCGGCGAGGCGTGGGACCCGGCAGCGGAGACCGCGCCTCACGTGTCGGCCGTGCCGCCGCAGCGTCGTGTCGTCGCGGTCGCGGGCGGCCGGTCGTTCACGTTCCGGTACGCCGAGACCGCCGAGCTGCTCGACGCCCTCGGCTGCGACGTGCGCGTCTTCGACCCGCTGCACGACGAGAAGCTGCCGGAGGGGACGTCGGGCCTCTACCTCGGCGGGGGCTTCCCCGAGGTGCACGCCGCCACCATCTCGGCGAACGAGCCGCTGCGGCACGCCATCGCCGACGCCGTCGCCGCGGGTGTGCCGACCGTGGCCGAGTGCGCCGGTCTGTTGTACCTGTGCCGCACGCTCGACGGCGCGCCCATGGTCGGCGCGCTGCCCGCGGACGCTGCGATGACCCCGCGGCTGACGCTGGGTTACCGCACCGTCGTCGCGCCCGAGGAGCACCTGCTCGCGCCGACCGGGGGCCGGGTGACGGGCCACGAGTTCCACCGCACGCACGTCACCCCGGCCCACCTCGGGGCGGACGACCCGGACGCGGGCCTCTCCGTCGCCTGGACGAGCGCGCACGGCCCGGCCGGCTTCGCCAGCCCGACGCTGCACGCGTCCTACCTGCACACGCACTGGGCCGGCCACCCCCGCATGGCCGCCCGCTTCGCGGCGGCCGTCCACGCCCTCCCGCGTGGCGTGGAGGCTCTCGCTGGTCGAGTAGCCGGTGCGGGCGAGGGACGAGCCTCGCACCGGCGTATCGAGACCACCCGGCAACAGCTCAGTGAGAGCCGACCCTCAGCGACGGCCTGGAGTGGTCCCGACGTGTCGACCAGCGCAGTGGACCCCCTCCGCCACCACGGCGACGCGGAGGCGACGGAGGGGCTCGTCGACCTCGCCGTCAACGTGCACGACGGACCTCGACCGACCTGGCTCGACGACGCCCTGCGCGGCGCGCTCGAGCACGTTGGCCGCTATCCCGACGCACGCGAGGCCGAGGCGTCCGTCGCCCACCGGCACACCCGACCGGTCGAGGAGGTGCTGGCCACGGCCGGCGCCGCCGAGGCGTTCACGCTGCTCGCGCGGGCGCGACCCTGGCAGCACCCGGTGGTCGTGCACCCGCAGTTCACCGAGCCCGACGTCGCCCTGCGCCAGGCCGGGCACACGCCGCGCCACGTGCTCCTGGGGCACGACTTCGCGCTCGAGCCCGACGCCGTCCCCGACGCCGCCGACCTCGTGGTCGTCGGCAATCCGACCAACCCGACCGGCGTGCTGCACCCGGCGTGGGCGCTGCGTGCGCTGGTCCGTCCGGGGCGCGTCGTCGTGGTCGACGAGGCGTTCATGGACGCCGTGCCCGGGGAGTCGGCCTCGCTCGCCGACGCACGTCTGCCGGGCGTGCTGGTGCTGCGCAGCCTGACGAAGCTCTGGAGCATCCCCGGCGTCCGCGCCGGCTACGTCCTGGGCGACGCCGACCTGGTCGCCGACCTGCGCGCCCAGCAGCCCCCGTGGTCGGTGTCGGCGCACGCCACCGCCGCGATCGTCGCCTGCACCTCCGACGACGCCCGCGCGGAGGCTGCCCGCCGCGCCTCGCAGGTCGCCCGGGACCGTGCCGTGCTGACCGACGGTCTCGACGCCCTCGGCGTGCGTCACCTGCCGTCCGCGGCGCCGTTCGTGCTGGCCGAGGTCGGGCCGGGCGTGCACGGCGCCCTCCGGGACGCGGGGTGGGCCGTCCGCCGCGCCGACACCTTCCCCGGTCTCGACGACCGCTGGGTGCGGGTCGCCGTCCGCGCGCCCGACGTCGCCCGCCGCTTCCTCGCAGCTCTCGAGGTCGTCCTGCAGGAGGTCCGCCCGTGAGTCGGGTGCTCGTCGTGGGCGGCGGTCTGCGTGCCGCGGCCGCCGTCTCCGCGCACCTCGCGCAGGGCGACACCGTCGTGGTGGTCGCCGAGGAGCTGGTCGCCACCCTCGAGGACCTGGCCGACCGGGGCCTCGTGGCCTGGCACGCGCGCGCCCTCGTCCTCGACGACGTGCTCGCCGCCGACGTCGTGCTGCGTCGCCCGGACCAGCCGTCGGGCTCCCCGGAGGACGCGGTCACGCCCGGGGCGTCCCTGTCGGGCGACACCCCGCCCGGGCAGGTCGGCGAGGTCGTGCTCGTCGGCGCCGGCCCCGGCGACCCCGACCTCATGACGGTCGGCGGCCAGCGCGCGCTCGCCGAGGCCGACGTCGTCGTCACCGACCGGCTCGTGCCCCTCGCGGCGCTCGACGTCGTGCGCCCCGACGCGCTCGTCGTCGACGTGGCCAAGGTGCCCGGCGGCCGGTCCACGCCGCAGGAGACCATCAACAAGCTGCTGGTCGAGCACGCGAAGGCCGGTCGTCGCGTCGTCCGGCTCAAGGGCGGCGACCCGTTCGTGTTCGGACGCGGCGGCGAGGAGCTGCTGGCCTGCGTCGCGGCGGGCGTCCCCGTGCGGGTAGTCCCCGGTGTCACGTCGTCGGTGTCGGCGCCCGCGCTGGCCGGCATCCCCGTGACCCACCGCGGCACCACGCAGGGCTTCACGGTCGTCTCGGGCCACGTGCCGCCCGGGCACCCCGACGGCACCGTCGACTGGAAGGCGCTCGCCTCCACCGGCACCACCCTCGTCGTGCTCATGGGCGTGCGCACGCTGCCGGCCATCGCGGAGGCCCTCGTGCAGGGCGGCCTCGACCCGCGCACGCCTGCCGCGGTCGTGGCCGACGCGGGGCTGCCGAGCCAGCGTCGCGTGGACGGGACGGTGGCGACCATCGCCGACGTCGTCGCCGAGAGCGGCATTGGCGCACCCGCCGTCACCGTGGTCGGGCACGTCGTGGACGTCCTGTCGTGATCCGGCTGTTCTGGATGCGCCACGGCGAGTCCACCTGGAACGTCGCCGGCCGCGAGCAGGGCCGGACCGCCCACCCGCCGCTCACCGAGCGGGGGCGTGCCCAGGTCGTCGCCGCCGCCGGGACGCTGACGCAGTCGGGCGTGACCGCCGTGGTCTGCTCGCCGCTGGTCCGGGCGCGCGAGAGCGCCGACCTGGTCGCCGCCCACCTGGGACTCGACGTCGTGGAGGACCCGCTGCTCGTCGAGCGGGGCCTGGACGAGACGGTCGACGACGTGGTGGAGCGGATCAGCACCTTCCTCGCCCGTCCGCCGCTCGACAGCACCCTGGTGGTCAGCCACGGCGACCTCATCGCCTACGCGCACGCCCTCCTGACGGGGTCCACGCCTAGCCTGCCCGAGAACGCCGAGGTCCGGGTGACGGTGTCGTGACCCTCGACGCCTGGCGGCTCGCCGTCGGCACGCTCAGCGCCTGGCCGGTGCGGCCGCCCGGCACGGTCGACCGCGGTGTCGCCGGCCGGGCGATGCTGCTCGCGCCGCTCGCCGTCCTCCCGCTGGCCGTGGCCGCCACCCTGCTCGTGCTCGTCGCCGACGCCGCCGGCCTCGCCCCGCTCGTCACGGGCCTGCTCGTCGTCGGGCTGCTCGCGCTCGGCACCCGGGCGTTCCACCTCGACGGCCTCGCGGACACCGCCGACGGGCTCACGTCGTCCTACGACCGAGACCGCACGCTCGCCGTCATGCGCTCGGGCGACGTGGGGCCCGCCGGGGCCGCCGCCCTGGTGCTGGTGCTCGGGCTGCAGGCCGCGGGCGTGGCGGCGCTCGCCGCGTCCGACGCCGCCCTGCTCGTCGGCGCGGCCGTGCTCCTCTCGCGGGGGAGCCTCGCGCTCGCCTGCGCCCGACCGGTGCCGGCCGGCGAGGGCTCCAGGCTCGGCGCCACGGTCGCGGGCACCGTGCCGGTCGTCGCCGCCGTGGCCGCCCTGGCCGTCTGGACCGCCGTGCTCGTGGGCAGCGGCCTGCTGGTCGACGTGCCCTGGTGGCGCACCCTCGCGGCCACGGCGGCGGCCCTGGCCGTCCTGACGCTGCTCCTGCTGAGGGCTCGGCGTCGCATCGGCGGGGTCACCGGCGACGTGCTCGGTGCCGGGGTCGAGCTCGCGCTCGCCGCCGTGCTGGCGGTGCTGTCGTGACGGCACCGAGCGCGAGGACCGTGGGACTCGTCCTGGGCTTCGCCCTCGACCGGGTCCTCGGCGACCCTCGTCGGTTCCACCCCGTCGCCGGCTTCGGCCGTGCGGCCGCTGCTCTCGAACGTCGTACCTACGCCGACCGACGCTCGGCCGGTGTCGTGCACGTCGCCCTGCTGGTGGGTGGCAGCGGGTTGGCAGGCGTCGTCGCGCAGCGTGCGGCGAGGCGACACGGCCGCCTGGTCGAGACGTCGCTCGTGGCCGGTTGCACGTGGGCGGTGCTCGGTGGCCGCTCGCTCGAGCGTGAGGCGCTCGCCGTGCACGGCCATCTCGCCGACGACGACCTGCCCGCCGCCCGGCAGCGGGTGACCCACCTCGTCGGCCGTGACCCCAGCGTCCTCGACGCCGGCGGCGTCGCCCGCGCTACGGTCGAGTCGGTGGCCGAGAACACCTCGGACGCCGTCGTCGCCCCGCTCGTGGCCGGCGCCGTGGCCGGGGTGCCCGGACTGCTCGCGTACCGCGCCGCGAACACGCTCGACGCCATGGTCGGGCACCGCACGCCGCGCCTCGAGCGGTTCGGGTGGGCCGCCGCGCGGCTCGACGACCTGCTCAACCTCGTGCCCGCCCGGCTGTCCGCCGCCCTCGCCGCGTCGGCGGCTCCGATCGTCGGCGGCAGCCCCTCGGCGGCCGTGCGCGCCTGGGCGCGCGACGCCCGGCACCACCCCAGCCCCAACGCGGGCCCCGTCGAGGCGGCGTTCGCCGGGGCGCTCGGCGTGCAGCTGGGCGGCGTCAACGTCTACTTCGGGCGCACCGAGGACCGGCACACGCTGGGCGACGGTCGCCCGGTCGCCCCCGCCGACGTCGCCCGCGCCACCCGGCTCGCGTGGCTGGTCGACCTCGGCGCGCTCCTCAGCTGTGCGCTCGCGCCCAGGCTGCTGCGTCGTCGACGTCGCTGACCGTCTCCACGCCCTCGGGCGGTGCCGGACGACGCACGACCACGACAGCGGCACCGCGCTCCGCGGCGACGTCGAGCTTCGCCACCGTGTGGTCGCCCCCCGAGTCCTTGGTCACGACGACGTCGACGGCGTGCTCCGCGAGCAGGGAGCGCTCCGACGCCAGGTCGTAGGGACCGCGGCTCTGCAGCAGCGTCCAGGCCGGGGGCAGCGACACCTCCGGCTCGTCGACCACCCGCACGAGGGCCGGGACGTCGCGCAACGGCTCCACGAAGGGCGCGAGACCCTGCCGGCCGATGCTCAGGAACGGCCGGTGCCCGAGCGCCGCCGTCGCGGTCGCGGCCTCCTCGTGGGAGTCGACCCAGTGCCACCGCTCCGCGTCCGGGCGCGTTGCCCAGCCCGGTCGCTCGAGCCGCAGCAGCGGCACGCCCTCGGCCGCGCAGGCCAGCGCCGCGTTGCGCGAGATGCCGGCCGCGAACGGGTGCGTCGCGTCGACCACCGCGGCCACCCCCTCGTCGCGCAGGTAGGCCCGCAGGCCGTCCACACCCCCGAACCCGCCGATCCGCGTCGCGCCGACCGGCATCCGCGGACGGGCGACGCGACCGGCCAACGACGACGTGAACCGGAGCCCCTCGAGGGACCGCGCGAGCGCGCGGGCCTCGGCCGTGCCGCCCAGCAGCAGCATCATGCGTCGCTCCCCGCACCCGGGGGCAGCAGCGGCAGGTCGGTGGGTGCGCCCTCGCGGGCGAGCGTCCAGAGCGCGTCGACGTCGAGGTGCTCCTCCACGAGGTCGCCCAGCCGGTCCAGCCGTGCCTCGCGCAGCGCCCCGAAGGACACGTCGGAGTCCGGGAGCGTCGTGCCCGCGGCAGCCGCCACCTCCGCGAGGAACGCGTGCCGGAACGCGTCGCCCTCGAGGCTGCCGTGCCACATGGTGCCCATCACCGCGCCGCGTCGCGCGCCGGCCAGGAACTCCTCGTCGGCACCCCGCGCGATGCGGCCGTGGTGGATCTCGTAGCCCGACGTCGTCGCGCCCAGCGCCTCCCCGACCGGCAGCCGCAGCACCTTCTCCGTGCCGAAGGTCGTCTCCACGTCGAGCAGCCCCAGACCCTCCACGCTGCGCGGCGTCGACGCCTCCACCGCGTCGGGGTCGTGCACGTGCCGGCCGAGCATCTGGAACCCGCCACAGATCCCCAGCACCGGACGTCCCGCGCGCGCGTGCGCCACCACGGCACGGTCCAGGCCCCGCGACCTCAGCCACGCCAGGTCGTCGATGGTGGCGCGGGTGCCCGGCAGCACGACCAGGTCGGCGTCCGCGACGTCGCGCGGGTCGGACACGAACACCACGTCGACCCCGGGCTCCACGCCCAGGGCGTCGACGTCGGTGAAGTTGCTGATCCGGGGCAGTCGCACCACCGCGACCCGCAGGGCCCCCGCCGATCCGGAGCGCCGTCCCTCCAGGTCGAGCGCGTCCTCGGAGTCGAGCCACAGCGTCGGGTCCCACGGGAGCACGCCCAGGAACGGCCGACCGGTGAGCTCCGTGAGCCGGTCGAGGCCCGGCTCCAGCAGCGAGACCTCCCCGCGGAACTTGTTGACCACGAACCCCGCCACGAGCGCCTGGTCGGCGGAGTCGAGCAGGGCCACCGTGCCGTGCAGGGCCGCGAACAGCCCGCCACGGTCGATGTCGCCCACCACGACCACCGGCATCCGTGCGTGCTGCGCGAGACCGAGGTTCACGTAGTCCGACGCGCGCAGGTTGATCTCGGTCGGCGACCCGGCCCCCTCGGCCACGACCACGTCGTACCGGCCGGCCAGGTCGTCGAACGCCGCGTGGGCGGCCTGCGCGAGATGACGCCGTCCCTCGACGAAGTCCGTCGCGTCCACGACCCCGCCCGGTCGGCCCATCACCACGGCGTGGCTGCGACGGTCGCTGCCCGGCTTCAGCAGGACTGGGTTCATCGCCACCTCGGGCGTCGCCCGTGCCGCGAGCGCCTGCACCCACTGGGCGCGGCCGATCTCGCCGAAGCCGCCGTCCGCGTCGCCCCCCAGCGGGACGACCATCGAGTTGTTCGACATGTTCTGCGCCTTGTAGGGCGCCACGCGGAGCCCGCGGCGGGCGAACGCCCGGCAGACGCCGGTCGTCACGACGCTCTTGCCCGCGTCCGACGTCGTCCCGGCGACCAGCAACCCAGGTGTGCGCACCGGGGCAGACTACCCACCGCCCCCGGACCGACCGGTCGCGCGACCTACGGCGTGCTCGTCGGCCGGGGGAGCGTGAACGGGACGCTGGGCGGTGCCCACTCCTCCTTGCCGAGGCGGGTCATCGGCGCGAGCCGGTCGAACTCGGGGTGGCCGTCGACGAGCACGTGGTCGGCGACGCTGAACAGCAGCACCTCGGCGAGCACGAGCGTCGAGTCGCCGAGCTCGGTGGTCGAGTGCAGCCGGCACTCGATCGACGCGGGGGAGTCGACGACGCGCCGGGGCGCGACCAGCTCGCTCGGCTCCGTCGCCAGCCCCAGCGCCTCCGCCTCGTCGACCCCGTGCTCGTACGGCGCGCTCGACCCGTTGACGGCGTCGGTGAGGGGCTGCGTGGCCAGGTTCACGACCAGCTCACCGGTCTCGCGCACGTTGCGCAGCGTGTCCTTCTCGCCCACCGACGTGAACGCGAGGATCGGCGGCTCCGCGCACGCGACCGTGAAGAACGAGTGCGGCGCGAGGTTGCCCCGACCCTGCGCGTCGACGGTGCTGATCCAGGCGATGGGCCGGGGGACGACGAGGGCGGTCATCAACCGGTACGGCTGGACGCCCTCGTCGCCCACCCGCAGGCTGGTGCGCAGGCTCACCGGGCGAGGGTGGCGACGTCGATGACGGCGCGGTAGCGCACGTCGCCGTCGACGACCCGGTCGTAGTACTCGTCGACCTGGTCGGCGGAGATGACCTCGACGGTGGCGGTGATGTCGTGCTCGGCGCAGAAGTCGAGCATCTCCTGGGTCTGCGGCAGGCCGCCGACCATGGAGCCCTCGACGGCGCGTCGCATGGTCAGCAGCGAGAAGGCACCGACCTCGAGCGCGTCGCTGGGGGCGCCGAGGTTGATCATCCGGCCGCCGCGGTCGAGCAGGCCGAGGTACTCGTCGAGGGGGACGGACGCGCCGACGGTGTTGAGGATGACGTCGAAGGAGCCGCGCAGCCTCTTCAGCGCCCCCTTCTCCTCGGTGGCGACGTACTCGGACGCGCCGAACGCGAGGCCGTCCTCCTTCTTGGCGTCGGTGCGGCTGAGCACGGTGACCTTCGCGCCGAGCGCGGCGGCGATCTTGACGGCCACGTGGCCGAGCCCGCCCATGCCGATGACGCCGACGCGGGAGCCCTCCGTGACGCCGTGGCGCACGAGCGGGGCGTACGTGGTGATGCCGGCGCACAGCAGCGGCGTGGTGCCGGCGAGGTCGACGCCGTCGGGCACCTTCACCGCGAAGTGGTCGCGGACGACGACCTGCTCGCTGTAGCCGCCGTACGTCACCTCGCCGTCGTAGGTCTTGGCGGAGTAGGTCTGCACGACGCCCTGGTCGCAGAACTGCTCCTCGCCGTCCTGGCAGGCGTCGCACTCCAGGCACGAGTCGACGAAGCAGCCGACGCCGACCGTGTCGCCGACGGCGTGGGCGGTGACGTCGGAGCCGACCTCCTCGACCGAGCCGATGATCTCGTGACCCGGCGTCATCGGGAAGATCCCGGCTCCCCACTCGTCGCGCGCCTGGTGGATGTCGGAGTGGCAGATCCCGGCGTACCTGATCTTGATGCGCACGTCGTTCGGCTTGAGGTCGCGTCGCTCGAGGTCGACGGTCTCGAACGGCTTCCCGGCGTCGGGCACGGACAGGGCGGAGACGGTGGTGGTCATGTCCTCCACGGTAGGCACGCCCCCCTCCCCCCGCAGCGCGAGCGAGCAGCATCACGTCCGCCCCCGCTGATCTTTTGCCGGGTGGTCTCGATACGCAGGGACTTCGCAAGCTCGTCCCTGCTACTCGACCAGCGGAGCGTTTCGCTGGTCGAGTAGTCGACGCCGCGACGAAGGAGCGGGCGGCGGCGTATCGAGACCACTCCAAGCGGTCGCTGGGAGCAGGCCCGCGCTGATCCGTTGCCGGGTGGTCTCGATACGTCCGAGCTTCGCAAGCTCGCTCGGACTACTCGACCAGCGGAGCGTTTCGCTGGTCGAGTAGGCGACGCCGCGACGAAGGAGCTGGTGGCGGCGTATCGAGACCACTCCAGACGTTCGCTGGGAGTTGGCCCCGCGCTGATCTCTTGCCGAGTGGTCTCGATACGTCAGGACTTCGCAAGCTCGTCCTGCCTACTCGACCAGCGGAAGGTGTCGCTGGTCGAGTAGCGCGGAGCCGCGAGGGACGAGCGTGCTCCGGGCGTATCGAGACCATTCCAGGCTTTCGCTGGGGGTCGGCCCGCGCCGGTCCGTTGCCGGGTGGTCTCGCTCCGTCGCGGCTACGCCCCACTGCGACGGCTCCATCGTCAGGACTTCGCAAGCTCGTCCTGCCTACTCGACCAGCGGAAGGTGTCGGTGGCCGAGTCGAGACGCAGCACTACGCTGGGGCCATGTCGTCGCAGCTGACCGTCGCCGAGGCCGCCGCGCTGCTCGCGGTGCCGACGTCGGAGGTGCACCGGCTCATCGCGACCGGGCGGGTCGAGCACCAGCTGGCCTGCTCCGGGCGGTGCGAGCTGCTGGTCAGCGCGGAGTCGGTCGAGGCGCTGCGGTCGGCCGCCGGTCGGTCCTGACCTCGACCTTCGGACCTCGAGGTCCGGCCTTTCGGACGACGCGACCGCGGTGCCGTCCCTCCTAGCGTGGGCGTCATGATCGCGGGCCCCGAGACCGAGCTGCGCATGTCCGACGCCGACCGGGTCTGGACCGTCGTGCTGCTGGCCGGCGGCGGTGCGGCGCTGCTGCTCGTGCTGCCGTGGCTGCTCGAGCTGCTCAGCGGCTTCCCGTGGGTGCCCTTCGAGGACGTCGCGCGCTGGGTGGCCGGCTTCGACACCCCGTGGGCGTGGGCCGCGCGCCTGGCCGTGGGTGCTGCGGTCGGCGGCGCGCTGGCGGCGCTCACCATCGTGGACGAGCACCGGGTCGTCGTGCGCGACGAGGAGCTGGTGCTGGTGCACGGCCGCGACCGCCGCACCGTGGCGCGCGACCAGGTGGTGGGGGTGTACCGCGACGGTCGACGTCTGGTGATCGACGGGACGCAGGGGCGGCGCCTCTTCGACGAGCGTCTCGAGGCCCCGCGCGACCAGGTGCGCGAGGCGTTCCTGGCGCACGCCTACCCGTGGGAGTCCGCCTAGGGGCGGAGCGGCGTGGACGCTCGGCGCCCCTCGTCGGCGCGCCCGTCCCGCGGTCCCGTGCTTCGATGAGTCGACGGCGAGGGACGCGGGAGACGCGACATGGGCAGGTTCGACGGCGACGTCGTGATCGTGACGGGGGGCGGGTCCGGCATCGGGGCCGCGACGGCGCGGCGGTTCGCGTCCGAGGGGGCCACGGTGGTCGTGGCGGGACGGCGCGAGGAGAAGCTGCGCGAGGTCGCGGAGTCCGCCGACGGCACGGTCGTGCCGCACCGCTGCGACGTCAGCGACGTGGCAGCGGTCGAGGAGCTCGTCGCCTCGACCGTCGAGGCCCACGGCCGGCTCGACGTGCTGGTCAACAACGCCGGCATCGGGCCGTCGGGTCCGGTGCCCGACGTCGACCGCGACGCGTGGGACCAGACGTTGGCGATCGTCCTCGGCGGCGTGTTCCACACGTCCCGCGCGGCGTTACCCCACCTGCTCGTGACACGCGGCAGCATCGTCAACGTCTCGTCGGTCTCGGGCGTCGGGGGCGACTGGGGTGCGGCGGCGTACAACGCGGCGAAGGGCGGCGTCACGAACCTGACCCGTGCGATGGCGCTCGACCACGCCGAGGCGGGCATGCGGGTGAACGCGGTCGCGCCGAGCCTGACGAAGTCGGAGATGACGGCCGGGATGGCCGACGACCAGGAGCTGCTCGACCGCTTCTGGGACCGGCTCCCGCTCGGGCGTGCGGCCGAGCCGGAGGAGGTGGCGTCGGTCATCGCCTTCCTCGCGAGCGACGACGCGTCGTTCGTCAACGGTGTCGTGCTCCCGGTCGACGGCGGGCTCACCGCGTCGAACGGGCAGCCCCGCTTGGGCTGAACGGTCGACCCTCTCGGCGCGTGCTAGGTTACTGACCGTAACTTACCAACGGTCAGCAGGAGGTCGAGGATGAGTCCGGAGGGTCGACGACCCCGGTTGAGCCGGGAGGAGCGGCACGACCAGCTGCTCGAGGAGGCGCGGGCGCTGATCCGCGAGGAGGGCACGGACGGCTTCACGCTCGCCCGACTCGCGGAGCGGGCCGGCGTCACGAAGCCGCTGGCCTACCAGCACTTCGGCGACCGGGCCGGTGTGCTCGCCGAGCTGTACCGGTCCTTCGAGGCCCGGCAGCGGGAGGTGCTCGCCGACGCCCTCCGCTCCACGCCGGACGAGCTCGAGGCCGTGGCCGCGGTGGTGGCGGGCGCGTACGTCGACTGCTGCATCGCCGAGGGCGCGGAGCTGGCCGACGTCGTGGCCGCGCTGGCCGGCTCCCCGACGCTGAAGCTCGTGCGCGACGAGGCGGAGGCGGCCTATCTGGGCATGCTCCGCGAGGCCGTCGAGCGGGTCTCCGGCCCGCTCGACGACGCCGCGCTGCAGGCCGTCGTCGGTGCGGGCGACGCCGTGGCCCGCAGCGCGATCGACGGCACGAGCACGCCTGGACGAGCGCGGGCGCTCCTCGCCTCCGTGGTGGTCTCCGTGGCGTCAGGAGGACGACGATGACCGGCGGCACCGCACGCGGTGTGCACTGGGTGCTCGCGCACCCGCAGCAGGACTCCTTGAACGGACGCCTGTTCCGTTCCGGTGTCGAGACGCTGTCGGCCGACCACGACGTGGTCACGTCGGACCTCTACGCCCAGGACTTCGACCCGGTGCTGCGCGAGTCCGACCTCGGGCGACCGGCCTCCCGCCCCGGCGGTCGCGCGGCCGAGCGCCTCGCAGAGGCGTACGCCCGCGGCGAGCTCGCCGCCGACGTCGTCGCGGAGCAGGGCAAGCTGGCCGCGTCGCACCTGCTGGTGCTGCAGTTCCCGCTCTGGTGGTACGGGCCGCCGGCCATCCTCAAGGGCTGGCTCGACCGTGTGCTGGTCGGCGGGTTCGCGTACGACGACCGCCTCGACCCCAGGTACGGCGTGCCGCGGCGCTACGGCGACGGCGGCCTGGTCGGACGGCGGGCCCTCGTGGTGGTCACCGCCGGCGAGGACCCGGGCTCGATCGGGCCACGGGGCATCAGCGGCGACCTCGAGTCGCTGCTCTTCCCGCTGCTCCACGGCACGCTCTGGTACGTCGGGATCGAGGCGCTGGCCCTGCACGTCGTGCACGACGCCGACGGGCTCGACGAGGACGGCGTCCAGCGCGAGGAGACGAGGCTGCGCGAGCGGCTCCGCGGGATCGGCACCGAGCCCGGCCGCCCCTACCGGCGGCTGCGCGACGGCGAGTACCGCGAGGGGCGTGCGTTGCGCGCCGACCTGCACCCGGGCCGCACGGACCTCGGCATCCACCGCCTCGACGCCTGAGCGCCGGGTCAGCCCACCTGCTCCGCGGCGGCGCGTCCGGCGACGCGGCCGGAGAACAGGCAGCCGCCGAGGAACGTGCCCTCCAGCGCGTTGTAGCCCATCATCCCGCCGCCGCCGAAGCCGCTCACCTCACCGGCCGCGTACAGCCCGGGCAGGGGCGTGCCGTCACCGGTCAGGCAGCGTCCGGACAGGTCGGTCTCCAGGCCGCCGAGCGTCTTGCGGGTGAGGATGTTGAGCCGGACGGCGATCAGCGGGCCGTTCCTCGCGTCGAGGAACCGGTGCGGCGTCGCGACCCGGACGAGCCGGTCGCCGCGGTAGCGCCGCGCGCCGCGCATCGCGGTGATCTGGGCGTCCTTGGTGAACGGATTGTCGATCTCGCGGTCGCGGGCCTCGACGAGCCGCCGCAGCGCGTCAGCGTCGATCGTCACGTCGTCGTCGCCCACGCGGTTCATGCCGGCGACGAGCTCGTCGAGGGTGTCGGCGACGACGAAGTCCTCGCCGTGCGTCTTGAACTTCTCGATCGGTCCCGGCGCGCCCGGGCGGACGCGGGAGAGCAGCAGCCTGACGTCCTTGCCGGTGAGGTCGGGGTTCTGCTCGGAGCCCGAGAGCGCGAACTCCTTCTCGATCACCTTCTGGGTGAGCACGAACCACGAGTAGTCGTGGCCGGTGCCGCGGAGGTACCGCAGCGTGCCGAGGGTGTCGAAGCCCGGGAAGTACGGGGCGGGCAGCCGGGCGCCGGTGGCGTCGAGCCAGAGCGACGACGGTCCGGGCAGGATGCGGATGCCGTGGTTCTCCCAGACCGGGTCCCAGTTCCGCAGGCCCTCCACGTACGCCCAGAGCCGGTCGGGGTTGATCACGGACGCGCCGACGTCCTGGGTGATGGCGAGCATGCGACCGTCCACGTGGGCCGGCACGCCGGCGACCATCGTGGCCGGGGGAGTGCCGAGCCGCTCGGGCCAGACCCGGCGGACGAGGTCGTGGTTGCCGCCGATGCCGCCGGACGTCACGACCACGGCCTGCGCACGCAGCTCGAAGTCACCGACCAGCGTGCGGCTCGACGCGACCCCGCGCTCGACGGTGGTGGGCTCCAGCAGGGATCCGTGGACGCCGACCACCACGCCCGCCTCGACGACCAGTCCGTCGACCTGGTGCCGGAAGGCGAACTGGATGCGTCCGGTCGCCACGTGCTCGCGCACGCGTCGCTCGAACGGTGCCACCACGCCCGGTCCGGTGCCCCAGGTCAGGTGGAAGCGGGGCACCGAGTTGCCGTGCCCCTCCGCGCGACCGTCGCCGCGCTCGGCCCAGCCGACGACGGGGAAGAGGCGCAGGCCCATGCCGTGCAGCCAGGACCGCTTCTCCCCGGCCGCGAAGTCGAGGTAGGCCTCCGCCCAGCGTCGTGGCCAGGCGTCCTCGGGCCGGTCGAACTGGGCGCTGCCCATCCAGTCCTGCTCGGCGAGGGCCCGGGAGTCCTTGACGCCCATGCGCCGCTGCTCCGGGGAGTCGACGAGGAAGAGCCCGCCGAGGCTCCAGAACGCCTGGCCGCCGAGGCTCTGCTCGCCCTCCTGGTCGAGCAGCAGCACGCTGCGCCCGCGGTCGGCGGCCTCGGCCGCGGCGACGAGACCGGCCAGGCCGGCTCCGATGACGATGACGTCGGCGTCCATGTCTGCTCCTTCGCCCGGCCTGGTCGGCCGTCCTGTCACCTAGGATGCAAGCCGAACCGCCTGCTGGCCACGACCTTTGTCACCGGGTGAGCACCAGGATCACGGCGGGCTGACAGGAGGCATGCGTGGGGACCGTCGAGCGTCGCGCGGTCCAGGCCCGCGTGCTGGCCGGCTCCGGCCACCTCGCCCGCCGCATCTCCGACGCGCTGCAGCGCGAGATCCCCGCGTACGCGTCGCTCGGTGAGAGCCAGCGGCAGGAGACCGAGGCGATCAGCCGGTGGGGCGTGCAGCGTCTGCTCGAGCTCTGGGTCGAAGACGGCCGGCTCGGCGAGGCCGACCTGCGCCAGTTCCACGGGATCGGCGTGGCACGGGGGACCGACGGCCGCCCCCTGTCGGCGGTGCTGCGCGCCTACCGGGTCGCGGCGGTGGAGGCGAGCGGCCTGGTCCGTGACAGCGGCGTGGCCGAGCTCGACGTCGAGGACGTGCTGGCCATGAACGTCGTGCTGCTGGAGTCGCTCGACGCGCTGTCGGAGGCGCTGTCGGCGGGGTACGCGGCCGCGACGGAGCGTCTCGCCACCGACCGCGACGAGGTGGTGCGCACGCTGACGCAGGACCTGCTCGCCGGTCGCCAGACGTCGGCAGCAGCGCTCGAGGACCGCACCCGGCTGCTCGGGCTGACCCTTCCCTCGCGTCTGACGATCACGGTGGTCGGCAGCCCGGGGAGCGACGTGACCGCGGGCGACGTCGCCCAGCTCCTGACGACGGCGGCCCCCGACGGGCTGGTGCTCTCGACGACGCGCCAGGGGGTCGGCGTCGTCCTGCACGAGCGACCGCTCGACCTCGGCGTCGACGTGCGGTCCCGCGGTCGGCGCACCTGCCGGTTCGACGACGTCGCCCTCACCGACCTTCCCGCCACGTTCCGGCTCGCCGAGGTGGCGGTGCGTCACGCGCCGGCGGGTGTCGGGCCGCGGGCGTCGAGCAGCACAGGCGCGTTGCTCGAGGCCGACGCCCTGCTCGTCGCCCTGCTGCACGGGCAGCCGGCGGTCGACCCGGCGGTGTTCGCGGAGGCCGCGCTGCGTCCGCTGCTGGAGCCCGACGCAGCCCACCTCCTCGCCGGTCTCCAGGCCTTCCTCGACCACGGGACGGCCGCGGCGGCGGCCCAGGGGCTCGGTCTGCACCCGCAGTCGATGCGCTACCGGCTGCGTCGCGTGCGGGAGGTGACGGGTCGCGACCTCGGCTCGTCCTGGGACCGGCTCCTGCTCACGACCGCGGTCGCCGTGCTCTCGCTGCCGCGCTGACGGTGCGTGGTGCAATGGGTCGATGGACGATCCAGACCTCCTCGTCGAGCATTACCTCGCGGCCCTGCAGGCGGCCGACCTCGACGCCGTGCTCGCCCTGTTCGCACCGGACGCGACGGTCGTCTCGCCGTTGTACGGCACGGTGCCGGCGCGCAAGTTCTACCCCGTCCTGTTCGCTGACACGGCCGAGTCGCGCCTGACCCTCAAGGCGACGATGCGCGGCACGCGCGACGGCCGCGAGCTGGTGAGCTTCTGGTTCGACTTCGACTGGACGCTGGCCTCGGGCGAGCCGGCCCCGTTCTCGGTGGTCGACGTCGCCGAGCTCGACGACGCGGGACGGATCGAGCGGCTGACGATTGTCTACGACACCGCTCCCATCCGCGGCGCGTTCGACCGCCAGCGCCCGGGCGTCGACCGGGACGATCGGCGCTCGTAGCCCCGCTGATTCTTGCGCGGGCCGCCCGACAAGCCCGCCCTTCTCGCAACGATCCACGCTCCCTGCGACCGCTCGACGTCGCGGAGGAGGCGTTGGGCGCGGTCGAGGGGACCAACGGTCAAGCCAGTTTCGAGATCCAGGTACTCGCTGGGGAGGTGCAGTCCCGGCCACCGCATCCCGCAGGACGATCGACCCCGCTGCCGTCGAAGACTTCGGCGAGGCCGCCCGCATACCGATCCGCGACACGGCGCCCCCGGCGACACCAGTAGCCCTGAGCCCTGGGCGCCGCTGCCAACCGGTCCCTGGCCAGGAGCCTCCGTCGACGACACGCGGCACGATCTGGCCGCGGTGTCGCCCGGGCCATCACCCTGGCGCTACTCCGACTCCACGCTCCCGGAGCTGCTCGCCGAGACCGCTGAGCTCGACGAGCGCAGCAAGGACAAGTTCGCCATCCGCGCCCATGCGTCCACGGGTATCCGAGATCGGGATTTAGACCGGCCGGGTGCCATTGTCGAGTGTGAGAAGTGTGGTCGAGTCGAGGCTTAGCAGAGCACCGAGCAGCGTCAATGCGGCTAGAAGCAAAGCGAGCGACGGATCGGGAGCGTCGTGAAGGATCGGCAGATTTCCTACCAGCAGGACCAAGATCTGAAGGGCCGAAAGGGACGCGATAGCCACGCAGACCGCCCGCCGTCGACGAGATCCCCGGCGGTGGACAAGAATCCGCCCACCTCGACGCGCTGCGCACCGCGAGCCTCACGAGGAAGCTGCCGACCATGGAATCCAGGTGCGGGCGCGGATGGCGAGGTTCGATTCGAACTTTCCGGCAACGCACGTCGCCGTACGAAGAACTCACGCCCCGATCAAGCGCGTCAGCCTCGCTGCTAGGAATGTCATCCCGCTCACGAAAACGGTCAGCAGCCCCAGCATGGTCGGCACCAGCACGATGTCCAAACTCGAGGGGTCCGTCCACACCAGGCTGTAGAGCGGAACAGCGAGGATCTGCAGGAGTCCCAGGACGGCGATGACGTCACACCATCGTCGTCCAGCAGGAGATTCCGATACGCGCATCGTCAGAGCAAGAAGGACGACCACTACTGCACTACCGAGGTAAAGAGCGTAGGAGAGGCTGTTCGAATCTACCGCAAGCCAGGCGTACACGCTGAGAGTGCTTGCCGCAACGATGATGAGGTGCGGTATCGCTCGCTTACTGATCATCACCAGGGACTCCATCGGTAGGCCGGGTACCAGGTCTCTCCGTCGTGGCCCCATCCACCACCGTGCTTCTCAGTTGTGCGGCGGACAGCGGCGACGTAGATGTCAACCCAGCTGTAACAGCGTGTCAGCGACTTGCTGTTGTCGATGGCGTGACGACAGTTCGTTCGCAGCCACGACTTGAAGCCGTCGTCACAATAGTACCGCTCCGGCGCCTGCTTGAACTCGATGCAAAGGTCGTGCCTGCCGCACGGACCACGGAAGTTGACGCTGTAACCATTGATTTCCATGGCGTCTTTGGAATTAGTGCAGTAGTCGTGCCACGACGGCCGCGTCTTGGCGTCGGGGTTGTAGTAGTAGAACTTCGGCTTGATGGGCGCGCCGCTCTTGTCGTTTCGCCGCGCCGGAATGGGGATGTAGGGCTTCGAGGCGAAGGTGGTGACCGCCTCGGGGTCAGTTCCGTCTTCAACCTCGTCTGGGTTGGACGAGTATGCGGGCGTTCCGGGCGGGTCAGCGGGGGTTTCATCGCCGGCGCCTGGATCTCGGAGGTCCGCGATCCGTTCGGCCATCGCAGCATCGATGTTCTCGATGATCTGGGAAGCCGAAAGCCCGCTTCCCTGCTCCCGCGCCACCTCCGGGTAAAGCGCGGCGGTTGGTCCGTAGTTCGCGTCCTTTGCTTTGAATGCGGGGAACGCGGTAACGGGGAAAGTTGTAGATGCGGTTGGCGTGACGGCTTGAATCACCTGCGCACCGTTGACTGACAGGATCGTGGGCACGTCTACTCCGTCCGCATCCACAGCGACGCCAGAGTAGTAGCCCAGCTCGGTCCCAGAGCTCTTGATGACCACCCGGGCGCCACTCATCTCGCGGCCTAACGACGCGTCGATCGGCAGGTTGAACGTCAGCTGCTGGGACGCTTGATTGCTTGCATCCGCGAACTGAACCTCCGGGTTGGGTCCAAGAGTCGAAGGACCCGCCTCGTCAACCTGAGCAGTCTGTGACCGATCGAACCAGCCTGCCGAATTGATCAGCAGCCGAACTGAGGAGGAACTAGACCTGTTCCTGACGGTCACCGTGTTCCCTCGGCTGACCTCGACGATGGCGCTTGAGGTCAAAGCGGTCCCAGTGTCGGCATATGAACCGGTGTAGGCGAGATTGCTGGTGCCGTTGTCGTTCGCCAAGTCTGAGTTCACGACACTGACGTAGCCTCTAGAGGTCCAGTCAAGAGCGGTGATGCTCATGGCCACAGAGCCGAGGTCCGTGGTGTCAGGAACGCTGGCTTTGCCACCGACCTTGATCTCTCGGACCTCACCTGGGGCCAGGTTGCCCGACGGGCTTGAGGCGGAGTCGTAGACGCGACCGTTGGTGAGTGGATGGAAGCTCCCCCCGCCCGTGCCGCGGGTGAAGTAACCGTGCACATCGATTGCGACGTCGAATGTAGTGTTCGTGCTCCCCAGAAGCTGGGCAGTTCCGTTGCTGTCCACCGGGATAACGCCGCTTCCGTCGAAGGGACGGTCAGAGTCGTAGTTGACCAGTGACGGCGTGCTCTGGCTGATCGAACCGTTGTAGGGAGCGAACCGCAGACCTCCCTGACCGGTGGCGTTGAGAACACGAACGTGCGCAAAGACGCCAGTGGCGTCCGCTGGAATGTCCGCGCTGCCGGCCAGCTGAACGGCCTTCGCGGTCCCTCCGCTCACAGCAGAGGTGAAGCCCTTGTTGTTGGCCGAATCGACGACGCGTGTGGGGGTGGTCGGTACGAAACCGCCCGTGGTGCTCGACGTCGACGACTTGGTGAAGTACCCCTGCACATCCACGTTCATGCGGGTAGCGCCGGCCTCGTTGAATACCTTGACCTTGCCGTCCGGCCCGGGGCGCACGATGACCGTGGTGGAGTCCCACGTTGTGGCACCGTGGATGGAAAGGGCCGAGAGGCGGCGGGTTTCGTCGGAGGGGTCGACGTAGACCTTGGTGTCGCGACTGGAAGCCGCGGCCACATCAAGAACCACAGCGCTCACGGACGTCAGCGCTGGAACACCCGCACGACCTGTCACTTGCAGCGTCCT
Organism: Propionibacteriales bacterium; assembly: GCA_026392465.1. Classification (GTDB taxonomy): domain Bacteria; phylum Actinomycetota; class Actinomycetes; order Propionibacteriales; family Nocardioidaceae; genus Aeromicrobium. The sequence continues at coordinate 77,626 of JAPLCA010000023.1, read as the reverse complement.
GGATTCGCCACCACCGAAGTGGCCATCGGAGCTGAACCCCGAGCTTGCCTCCGCCGTGTCAGCGATGCGGCTCGGGGTCACCGGAACGAACGAGCCGCCCGTTCCCACCGACGCTCCCGCTGGCAATGAACCTGTCGTCGAGGCGACGAGCATGCTCACCAGCAGCGAACTCACAAGTCCGCATGCCAGAGTGATCTTCCCTGGATTCATCCGCCGCGCTTCCTGTCCTATGGTTCCCCCGATCGCCGAGCTCGCTGAAGTAGAGCACGCCGGCGCCGAGCGCGGATGGTTTTTCCAAGAATTTCCTGAGAGCACTCTGCGGTCACCTACAAGATGACCGAGCATACCGGCCCCTCCGGCACCCGCCTCGTCCCCAACGCCCGCGCTGATGAGATCGGCGTCAGCCTCGGAGACCAACGCATCATCGTCGACCGCACGCCCACCGAGACCGACTATCCGGGCGTGCGGTGCGGCACCGATCAGCTGACGGTGTAGTCGGAAACGATGGGCGGGGAGACACTGACCGGCAGGTCGCAGCAACGCCGCCGGCGCCACGGCGAAGAGGAGCGGTGACGCCCCGGGGGTGGTAGCGGGTCGGATCCAAGCGGGTGGCCAGTGGGAGCGCCGAGGTTCACACGCCTCCGGCGCACGCCGTGCGAGCCGTCCGTGGTCCTGGCTGTCCTGGGGAACCGTCCACGGCCTCGCGCGAGTCGGCCATGTTTCAGATCGCCGCCGCGAAACAGTCGAGTTGCGCAGACCTTCCGGCGACGTAGTCCGACGGTGACCACTTCGAAACATCCCGGCCGCTGAATGGAGGCATGCCTCCCGCACCGCTCGACGCGCACCGCCACATCGGCGAGCTGCCCGCGTTCCCGTTCTACGGCGGCCCGCCGATCCGGGCCGACGTCACGGCCAAGGCGACGGTGCGCGACTTCCTCCAGACCCTCGACGACGAGGGCACCGAGCGGACCCTGGTGCTGCCGAACTACGGCGTGCCGGTGCCGGACGCCGCCTTCGACCTGAACCCGCTCGCAATCGAGGCCGCACAGCGCGACGACCGGGTGATCTGTGGCCTGTGGGTCTCGCCGAAGGCGTCCGACGCCGAGCGCAACACCGCCGCGCTGGCCCTCGTCGGCGAGCAGGGCGTCAAGGCGCTCAAGACCAGCTTCCTGCTCGGCGGCAGCCCCACCGACCCCGACTGCGCCGAGGAGATCGACCGCATCTTCACGACGGCCGCCGACCACGACCTCGTCGTCCACGTGCACACCTCGCCGGGGGCCGCGTCCGACGTCGACCAGGTCGGGACGCTCGTCGACCGCTACGGCGACGACACGAAGATCCACCTCGTCCACCTCGGGGGCGGGATGAGCGGGCACATGAAGCTCATCGGCGGACGGCTCTTCGACTGGATCGAGGCCGGCAAGAAGGTCTACACCGACACCAGCTGGACCATCGGCTTCGCGCCCGCCTGGCTCGTGCAGGAGATCGAGCGACGCGGCGTCGGGCACGACCGGATCCTGTTCGCCACCGACGCCCCGTGGGGCGACTTCGCGGGCGAGCACGCCCGGCTCGCCGCCGCGGCCGGCGACGGCGAGCTCGCCGACCTGTTCTTCCGGCGCAACTTCGAGGCGCTCTACGGCACCTGACCCCCTGATCCCTGGCCGCGGCTCGGCGGCCAGTGCACCACCCGCACCACCCACACCGCAGCACCCCACACCGCAGGACCCCAACCCGCAGCACCCCATCCCACACCGCACCAGGAGAAGGCCATGACCGACATCGACGACCAGATCGCCCAGAACATCGCCGCCTCGCTCGCGGAGATCCCGCACCCGTCGCAGGCGAAGGGCACCAACCTCTACGGCTCGACCAAGATCTTCCCCGACTACCAGGCGGAGGACGGCGAGAGCTACTTCACGCTCGTGCACGGCATCCCGCACGAGTCCAGCGTCAGCTTCGTCGCGATCCTGCAGGCCACGCGCGCCCTGCGGAAGGGCTTCGACTCCGCGATGTACTTCTACGGGCCCGGCACCCTCGCGTGCATGGCCACCCGCGGCTTCCCGACGACGGGCGACGCCGGGTTCCCGGGCGAGCTGAACATGAACGCCTCGCTCGAGACGTTCATCGCCGAGGGCGGCACCGTGTTCTGCTGTCGTTTCGGTCTCGCCCTGCACGGTCTGCGCGAGGAGGACCTCATCGAGGGCGTCATCCCGGCGCACCCGCTCGACGTCCAGGACGCGCTGATCCACTACGCGCGCAAGGGCGCCATCATCAACTCGACGTACAACCTCTGAGGGCACGGCCATGACTGTCCCGTCCTCAGCACAGGGCTCGCGCACGTCGACCCGCGTCGACGTCGCCATCCAGGGCATCCGGCTGCTCGACGCGCCGCTCACGCGGCCGAACGGCGCCGGGCCGAGCGCCGACGGCCACGTGCTGCTCGACGGCGTCGGTGCGGCCATCCCGCTCAACCCGAGGAGCCCGTACTCGGTGTCCGGCGGCCGCCTCCTCCTCGACGGGGCCGACACCGGCCTCGGCGTCGAGGCGGTCAGCCGGCCCCGGTTCTACGACCTCGAGACGTCCGACGGGGTCAGCTACGAGAAGATCGCCCGGCTGCACGCCGCGAACGTGCTGGCCACGACGGTCGTGCAGACCTGCGCCCGCTACGACGAGTCGGAGCGGTGCCGGTTCTGCGCCATCGAGCAGTCGCTCGAGCAGGGCTCGACCATTGCGGTCAAGACGCCGCAGCAGGTGGCCGAGGTCGCCCGGGCGGCGGTGGAGCTCGACGGCGTGACCCAGATGGTCATGACCACCGGCACGTCCCGGGGACGCGACCGCGGCGCCACCCACCTCGCCCGCTGCGTCCGCGCCGTGCACGAGGTGCTGCCCGACCTGCCGATCCAGGTGCAGATCGAGCCGCCCGGCGACCTCGCGTCGATCGCCGAGCTCCACGACGCGGGTGCCCGGTCCATCGGCATCCACGTGGAGTCGCTCGACGACGACGTCCGCCGTCGCTGGATGCCCGGCAAGTCCACGGTGTCCCTCGACGAGTACCGCGCCGCGTGGCGCGAGGCGGTGCGCGTCTTCGGCCACAACCAGGTCTCGACCTACTTGCTCGTCGGGCTCGGCGAGGACCCGGACGAGCTCGTCGCCGGCGCCCGCGAGCTCATCGACATGGGCGTGTACCCCTTCGTCGTCCCGTTCCGTCCGCTCGAGGGGACGCTCGCGACCGACGTCGACCACGTCGCCGCGCCGGCCACGGCCGACGTCGGGCGGGTGACCCGCCAGGTCGCGACCGCGCTGCGCGTGGCCGGCATGGCCGGGTCGGACCAGGCGGCGGGCTGCGCCGCCTGCGGTGCCTGCTCGGCGCTCAGCTGCGAAGGAGCCTGACATGACGCTCGAGATCGACCACGGCATCCTCACGGGCACGCGCCCCGCCCGGACCGCGCCGGCGGACTACATCGTCGTGCAGGCGGACGCGACCGAGCTCGCGGCGTACCGTCGGCTCCGGCGCGACGTGTTCGTGCGCGAGCAGGGCCTGTTCGCGACGTCCGACCACGACCGCGCCGACGACGACCCGCGGACCGTCGTGCTGGTGGCCCGCTCGACCGCCGGCGAGGTGCTCGGAGGGGTGCGGCTGCACCCGGCGCCGCACGTCTCCACCGAGGAGCGTGACCTCGGCTGGTGGCGGGGCAGCCGGCTGGCCGTCCGGCCCGACGTGCGCGGCGCGACCGGTGTCGGTTCGGCGCTGGTCCGCGCCGCCTGCGCCTGGGCCGAGTCGCTCGGCGCGCTGCGCTTCGACGCGGTCGTGCAGAGCCGGCACCACCCCCTGTTCACCCGGCTGGGCTGGACCACGACCGGCGACGTCGAGCTGCAGGGCCGTCCCCACGTGGCGCTCTCGTGGCCCATCGCGCGGGTCCAGCGGCTGGCCGAGGCCACGAAGGCGTCGCTCGGCGGCCTGCTCGCCGGCCTGGGTGCTTCCCAGGGCGGTGTCCCCGCCCCGGGCTTCTGGGGCGACGACGGGGCGCCCGTGCCGGGGTCCGACCTCGTGGCGGCGTGCGACGCGATCCTGCCGTCGATGGTCGAGCGCGACCCTGAGTGGGCCGGCTGGTGCGCGGCGCTGGTCAACCTGAACGACCTCGCGGCCATGGGCGCGACACCGGTGGGCCTGCTCGACGCCGTCGGAGCCCGCGACGCCTCCTTCGCGCGACGGGTCCTGGCGGGTCTGCGGGCCGCGTCCGAGGCGTGGGGCGTCCCGGTGCTCGGCGGCCACACCCAGCTCGGCGTCGCCCCCGCGCTCAGCGTCACCGCGCTCGGCCGCACCGACCGACCCGTGCCCGGCGGCGGTGCCCGACCGGGCGAGGAGGTCCGGCTGACGGCCGACCTCGGCGGCGGATGGCGACCCGGGTACACCGGGTCGCAGTGGGACTCCTCGTCGCACCGGTCGCCGGAGGACCTGCGCGCCCTCGGCCGCGTCGTCGCCGACCTGCGGCCCGCCGCCGCCAAGGACGTCAGCATGAGCGGCCTGGTCGGCACCACCGGCATGCTCGCGGAGGCCAGCGGCGTCCGCGTCGTGCTCGACGTCGACCGCGTGCCGACGCCCGCCGGAGCGACGGTGGGCGACTGGTTCACGTGCTTCCCCGGCTTCGCGATGGTCACGACCGACTGCGCCGGAGCCCACCCGGGGGAGCTGCCCAGGCACGTCACGTCGCGGGTGTGCGGCGAGACGCTCGAGGGCGCCGGAGTCGGGCTGCGCTGGCCCGACGGAGTCGTGACCGAGGCCGTCCGCGGCCCGGTCACCGGGATGGGAGCAGCAGCATGACCACGACACGACTCGCCGCGGTCGCGGAGAACTTCGGCCGCGACGTCGAGCAGAACCTCGCGCGGATCGCGACGCTCGCCGACGAGGTGCGACCGCCCGGTGGCGGCGGGCTCCTCGCGCTGCCGGAGGCCTGCCTCGGCGGCTACCTCTCGGTGCTGGGGCGCGGCCGCGACGGCAGCCACGACGAGCAGCCCGACTCGCTGCCGCCCGTCATGGACGTCGACGGCCCGGAGCTCCGTCGCGTCGCGGCGATCGCCCGCGACCTGACGCTGGTGGTCGGGTTCTGCGAGTCCGACGGCGCCACCCGCTACAACAGCGCGGCCGTCGTGACCGGCGACGGCGTGCTCCACGTGCACCGCAAGGTGCACCAGCCGCTGGGGGAGGGGTCCTTCTACGAGGCCGGCGACACGTTCGCCGCCGTCGACACGCCGGCCGGTCGGCTCGGTGCCCTCATCTGCTACGACAAGGCCTTCCCCGAGGCCGGTCGCGCGCTCGCGCTCGACGGTGCCGAGGTCGTCGTGTGCATCTCGGCGTGGCCCGCGTCCCGCACGGCGACGGCCGGCGACATCGCCGAGGACCGGTGGACGCAGCGGTTCAACCTCTTCGACACGGCACGCGCGCTCGAGAACCAGGTCGTCTGGGTGGCGTCGAACCAGGTCGGGACCTTCGGGTCGCTGCGCTTCGTGAGCCACGCGAAGATCGTGGGTCCCGGCGGCGACGTCCGCGCCACGACCGGCGTCGACGCGGGGGTCGCGGTGGCCGAGCTCGACGTGCGCGCCGAGCTCGACACCGCCCGCCGCGCGATGTTCCACCTGCGGGACCGCCGTCCCGAGACCTACCGGGAGCCCGCCCATGCCTGAGATGACCTTCACCGTCCGCTGGCCCGACGGCGACGTCGAGCACTGCTACTCCCCGTCGCTGGTCGTGCACGACCACCTGGAGGTCGGCGAGCGGTACACCGTCCAGGACTTCGTCGACCGCTCCACGGCCGCCCTCACGATCGCCAGCGAGCGGGTCCGGCTGCGCTACGGGTTCGCCTGCACGTCGTCCGCGGCGACGCAGGAGCAGATCCGCCGCTCGGCCGCCGCGCACGCGCCCACGGACGTCGTGGAGGTGCTGCGGATGCACCCGCCGCTGCCGGTGGAGGTGACCCGATGACCCGCGTCGCGATCGTCGGGGCCGGCCAGGCCGGGCTCTCGGTCAGCCACCACCTCACGAGCCTCGGGGTCGAGCACGTCCTGCTCGAGGCGGCCACCCCGGCGCACGAGTGGGCCGACAGCCGCTGGGACAACTTCACGCTCGTGACGCCCAACTGGCACTGCCGACTGCCCGGCCACGTCTACGAGGGCCCCGACCCCGACGGGTTCATGACCCGCGACGAGGTGGTCGCCTGGCTCGACGACTACGTGCGCTCCTTCGACCCGCCCGTGCGCACGCACACGCGCGTCGTCGAGGCGCGCGAGCGCGACGGCGGCGGCTTCGTGCTCGACCTCGAGACGCCCGACGGTCCCGACACGCTCGAGGCCGACGACGTGGTCGTCGCGACCGGCGGGTACCACCGCCCGATCGAGCCGTCGTTCGCCCGGGCGATCGACCCGTCGGTCACCCAGCTGCACTCCCAGCAGTACCGCAACGCGGACCAGCTGCCGGACGGTGCCGTGCTCGTGGTGGGTACCGGGCAGTCCGGCGCGCAGATCGCGGAGGACCTGCACCTCGAGGGTCGCCAGGTGCACCTCGCGCTGGGGGACGCCCCTCGCGTGGCGCGCTTCCACCGCGGCCGCGACTGCATGACGTGGCTCGCCGACATGGGCCTGTACGACACCGCGGTGGCACAGTACCCCGGGGGCCTCGCCGCGCGGGAGAAGACGAACCACTACGTGACCGGCCGCGACGGCGGCCGCGACATCGACCTGCGGGCGTTCGCCCTCGACGGCATGCGCCTGTACGGCAAGCTGACCGACGCGCAGGGCACGGACCTGACGTTCGCGCCCACCCTGACCCGCTCCCTCGACTCCGCCGACGCGGTCTACACCTCGATCCGGCGCGACATCGACCGGTTCATCGAGCGCGAGGGCATCGAGGCGCCGCCGGAGCGGGACTACGTGCCGCCGTGGGCGCCCGACGTCGACCCCACGAGCCTCGACCTCGCCGCCGAGGGGATCACGTCGGTCGTCTGGGCCATCGGGTACCGGCCCGACTACCGCTGGCTGCGGGTCGGGGTCTTCGACGGGACGGGACGACCGACGCACACCCGCGGCGTGACCGCCGTGCCCGGCCTGTTCTTCGTCGGGCTGCCGTGGATGCACACGTGGGGCTCCGGACGGTTCCTCGGCGTCGCGGCCGACGCGGAGCACGTCGCCCGGTGCATCGTCGGCGCGCGTCGCTCGGTGCCCGCGGAGGCCTGATGCGGATCGGTGCCGTCGCGGCGCACTTCGGGCGCGACCTCGACCGCGCGCTCGCGAAGGTCCGGGCCATCATCGACTCCGCCCGTGCGGACGGCGTCGAGCTGCTGGTGCTGCCCGACGCGACGCTGGGCGGCTACCTGACCGACCTGCGCGACCCGCGGGCCGACCTCCCGCCGACGCTGGCCCAGGACGACCCGCGGCTCGCGGAGGTCGCGGCAGCCGCGGGCGACATGGTGGTGTGCCTCGGGTACGCCGAGCGTGCCGAGGTCGACGGAGAGCAGGTGCGGCACAACGCCGCGCTGTGCGTCTCGGGCGACGGTGTCCACGGCCGGCACCGCAAGGTCCACCAGCCGCTGGGGGAGTCGCTCGTCTACGCGCCGGGCGACCGGTTCGAGGCGTTCGACACCCCGGTCGGCCGCCTGGGCATGCTCATCGACTACGACAAGACCTTCCCCGAGTCCGCGCGCTCGCTGGCGCTGGACGGGGCGCACGTCGTCGCCTGCCTGTCGGCGTGGCCGGCCAGCGTGACCGACCGGGCGTCGCGGCTGCCGCAGGACCGGCAGTCGCGGCTCTTCGACCTCTACGACAGCGCCCGCGCGGCGGAGAACCAGGTGGTCTGGGCGTCGTCCAACCAGACCGGCGTGCTCGGCGGGCTGCGCTTCCTCGGGCAGGCCAAGGTCGTGGGACCGGGCGGCGACGTGCTGGCCCGCACCTGGTCGAAGGGCGGGATCGCCGTGGCCGACGTCGACGTCGAGCACGAGGTCGCACGGTCGCGCCGCGTCCTGCACCACCTCGACGAGCTGCGGCCCGACAGCTACGTCACGGCAGGTCGCGAGCCGTCATGAGGGTGGCGCTGCTGACGTACTCGACGAAGCCGCGCGGCGGCGTCGTGCACACGCTCGCGCTCGCCGAGGCCCTCGCCCGCGCCGGGGTCGCCGTCGACGTGTGGACGCTCGCGCGCGGCGGCGACCGCACCTTCTTCCGCTCCGTCGACCCAGCCGTCGGGCTGCGGCCCGTCCCCTTCCCCGACGTGCCGGGGGAGACGGTGGGTGCACGCATCCTCCGCTCGATCAGCACGTTGCGCGACGCCCTGCGCGGCGCCGACCACGACGTCGTGCACGCGCAGGACTGCATCAGCGCGAACGCCGCGCTGGCCGCGGGTCTGCGCTGCCTGCGCACCATCCACCACCTCGACACGTTCACGACGCCCGAGCTCGTGGCCTGCCACGACCGCGCCGTGCTCGAGCCGGTCGGGCACGTGTGCGTCTCGGAGGCGGTCGCCCGCGAGGTGCGCGAGCAGTACGGCGTGCAGCCCGTCGTCATCGCGAACGGCGTCGACGCCGCCCGGTTCGAGCAGGCGGCGTCGCCCGAGGCGGCGTCGCAGCGCGACGGCTGGCGCGGGCAGCTGGGCGACTACGTGCTGGCCGTCGGGGGCATCGAGCCGCGCAAGGGCAGCATCGACCTGCTCGAGGCGTACGCGCTGCTGCGGTCGCGGCACCCGCACCTGCGGCTCGCCTTCGCGGGCGGGGAGACGCTCTTCGACTACCGCGACTACCGGGCCGCCTTCGACCAGCGGGCCCGCGAGCTCGGCGTCGAGCCGACGATGCTGGGGGTCGTCGACGACGACGCGCTCCCGTCGCTCGTCGCGGCCGCGCGGACCATGGCCTTCGTGTCGACGAAGGAGGGGTTCGGGCTGGCGGCCCTGGAGGCCCTCGCGGCCGGCGTGCCCGTGGTGGCGCGCGACCTGCCGGTGCTGCGGGAGGTGTTCGGGTCGACCGTGGCGTTCGCGACCGACCCCGCGGGCATCGCCGACGCGATCGACGGGGTGCTGTCCTGCGGGACCGACCCGGCTCCGGGTCGCGAGCTCGCCCGCTCCTACACCTGGGACGCGGCAGCGCGGGCGCACCTGGAGGTCTACGCGGGCCACGTGTCGTGACCGGCCTGCCCATCGGCCGCGCCTTCGCCGTGCTGGCGGAGCGGTCGCCGGACGCGGTCGCCGTGCGCGACGGCGGCGACGTCTGGACGCGCCGCCGGCTGGAGGACGACACGAACCGGTTGGCCCGGGCCTGGAGCGACCGGGTGGCCGTCGATGACGTCGTCACGGTGGCGCTGCCGAGCGGCATCGACCTGGTGCGCGCGTGCGTCGCGGCGTGGAAGCTGGGTGCCACGCCTCAGCCGCTGGTGCCGACGCTCGACGCCGCCGAGCGTCAGGCCGTCCTCGACCTCACGGGTCCGGCCCTCGTCGTCGACGCCCCTCTCGGCGCGGTCGACGGGGACCCGCGGCCGCTGCCCGACGCCGTCGCCTCCTCGTGGAAGGCCCCGACGTCGAGCGGCAGCACCGGTCGGCCGAAGGTCGTGCGGGCCGCCGCGCCGGCGACGGTCGACCTCGACCGGCCGGTGGCGCCCTTCGTGCCGCGGCACGCCGTGCAGCTCGTCGCGAGCCCGCTGTTCCACGCCGCTCCGTTCGTGTACGCCATGCGGGGGCTGATGACGGGGCACGAGCTCGTGCTCATGCCGACGTTCGACCCGGCCGACTGGCTCCGGCTGGTCGAGCGGCACCGGGTGACGTGGTCGGTGCTCGTGCCCGCGGCGATGCACCGGGTGCACCGCCTCGGCCCCGACGTGCTCGCGGCGGCCGACGTGTCGTCCCTCGAGCAGGTGCTGCACCTCGGCGCCCGGTGTCCTGCGTGGCTCAAGCGCGCGTGGATCGACTGGCTCGGCCCGGAGCGGGTGGTCGAGGTGTACGCGGGCACCGAGTCGCAGGGCGTCGCCATGATCACGGGCCGGGAGTGGCTCGCGCACCCGGGGTCGGTCGGGCGTGGCTGCGGGGGAACGCGGTTCCGCGTCGCCAGGCCCGACGGCGCCGACTGCGCGCCCGGCGAGCGCGGCGAGATCCTCATGCGCCGCGACCACCCGACGTACTCCTACGTCGGCGCGGAGCCGACCGTCCGCGACGGCTGGCACACCCTGGGCGACGTCGGCTACCTCGACGGCGACGGCTTCCTCTTCGTCGAGGACCGGCTCGCCGACGTCATCACCACGGGCGGCAGCGTCGTGTACCCGGCCGACGTCGAGGGCGTGGTGGAGGCGCACCCCGACGTGCGCGCGTGCGTCGTCGTCCCGGCCCACGACGACCGGCGGGGCCAGGTGGTGCACGCCGTGGTGGAGACCGACGCGGACCTCGCCGACGTGGAGCGCTGGGCGGCGGAGCGGCTGGCGCCGGAGCGGCGGCCGAGGTCGTGGCAGCGGGTCTCCGAGCGTCTGCGGCCCGACACCGGCAAGGTCAACCGCAGCCGCTGGCGTCCGTCCACCGGTCGGTGAGGACGCTCAGCGCTCCGGCGTCGGACCGTCGGGACCGGTGTCGAGCCACCGATCGACCAGCTCGGCGAGGTCGCTCCCACGCGCGTCGGACAGGCCGGGCAGGTCGAGGAAGTGCCGCGCGATCGTCACGCCCATGATGCTCGCGACGACGAGCGCGGCGCGGGTGTCGGCCCGATCGTCCTCCATGGTCGCGGCGAGGGTCGCCGCTCGCTCCTGCAGGTAGGTGCTCATGACCTCCGCCGCCTGCGGGGAGGTCAGCATCGAGCGCAGGAGCGCGCGGGTCGGCGCGGGCAGCTCGCGGAGGCGGACGTCGAGCACCTCCTCCAGGTGGCGGGGGACGTCGTCGTGGTCGAGGTCGTCGACGGCGCGCACCGCCAGGGCGAACAGCGCCTGCTTCGAGCCGTAGTGCTGCAGGACCAGGGAGGGATCCACGCCGGCGCGCCGGGCGATGCCGCGGATGGTGGCGCCGTCGCCGTGGGTCCCGAACTCCTCCTGGGCGGCCTCGAGGATGCGCGCGGCGGTGGCCTCGCGGCGCTGGGCGCGGGTCGGCTGGGCGTCCGTCATGCCTTCACTCTACATCTGTTGAGCGAGGTGCTAGCGTTGACTCAACAACTGATGAGCGAAACGCTCGTCGATGAGCACAGGGGGCACCCATGAACGATCAGAGCAACGACGTCGACGGCACCGAGACCCGCACGACCACCCGTCAGGTGCTGGTCGTCGGCGCGACCCGGGGCCTGGGCCTGGCCCTGGTCGAGGAGTACGTGGGCCGGGGAGCGCACGTCGTGGCGACCGAGCGGACCGACGGCCCGTCGGGCCTGCGCACGATCGCCGAACGGCACCGCGAAGCAGTCGAGGTGGAGCGGCTCGACGTGACCCGGCCCGACCAGGTGGCGGCGCTCCGCGAGTGGCTGCGGGGCCGGACGTTCGACCTGCTCCTCGTGGTCGCGGGCATCTCCCTCGCCCCGCGGGACGCCGCCGGTGTCGACATCGCCACCGCTGACTTCACGCGCATGATGGAGACGAACGTGCTGGGCGTCATGCGCACGGTCGAGGGCCTCGACGACCTCGTGGCCGCGGAGGGCGCCGTCGCGGTGATGTCGTCGGGCCAGGGCAGCGTCGCGAACAACACGTCGGGCGGCTTCGAGGTCTACCGGGCGACGAAGGCCGCGCTCAACCAGATGGTGCGCAGCTACGCCGTGCGGCAGTCCAGCGGCTCCCGCAGCATCCTCCTGCTGGCGCCGGGCTGGGTGCGCACCGACATGGGCGGCCCCGGCGCCGTGCTCGAGGTCTCCGAGAGCATCCCGCCGCTGGTCGACACGGTCGAGGCCCAGCGCGGTCGCCCGGGTCTGCGCTTCCTCGACCGCCACGGCGACGACGTGCCGTGGTGACCGCGGGATAGCACAGCCCGCGAGGGTGCCGCGGTCTGCCCACGACGTGAGCAGGCCGCGAGGCGGGGCAACGGTCGGGCGAGGGTGGCGGCCATGTCACTCACCGCACCTCTCGCCCGCACGCGGCGTCCGCGGCGGCCAGGACAGCCCCGCCGGGCCTGGCGCCGGGCGATCAGCCCCCTGGCGCTGCTCGCCGCGTGGCAGCTGGCGTCGAGCACCGGCGTGCTGCCGCGCGAGAAGCTCGACTCGCCCCTGAACGGCTGCACGTCATCACCCGCGACACCAGCGAGGCGGCCTGGGCGGTCGCGCAGCAGATGCTCGACGAGCTCGACCCGGCCGTCGTCGCCCAGGCCCAGGACACGCTCGGTGCGTCGTTGTCGATGGGTCAGCAGCGCATGCGCGCCCTGCACGAGGGGCGGCGCGACGCCCGCGACGCCCACGACCTCGAGGTCGCGCCGGGGCTGTGGGCCGGGGTGGGCCTCGTCCGCGGCGGCGCGGGCACGGCCCTCGTCGGGTCGCACCGCGAGGTGGCCGAGCTGGTGGAGCAGTACCGCGCCATCGGCATCGAGGAGTTCGTCCTCTCCGGCTACCCGCACGTGGAGGAGGCCTACTGGTTCGCCGAGGGCGTCCGCCCCCTCCTCGGCTGACCCGCGGCTCGCCCGCCCGCTCGGGGCTCTTCAGGCACGAACTCCGGTTCCTCATCGCTGCCGGAGCATCCCATGAGCGCGTTTAGAACGGCGCCAGGTGCGTTGGTCCGAGAGCAGGTGGAGCCGTGGGTTCGTGTCCGTGGGGTCGCGGGGTCAAGCGGGGCCCAGAGCCCCAGCGGCGCATCGCACCATCGCATCGCCCCAGACGATGTCGATCGGGCCGTCGTCGTCTGCGCTCTGTGCCGCTGCCGCCAGCTCCAATGTCGCTGCGTTCGTCACGTCGAGTTGAAGTTTCCGGGGCTCAGCGACTCCAGTCTTCGCTTGGCCCAGGCTTTTCCCGTCGAGGGACACCGAGAACATGACGACGCCTGATGTCTGCGTGTTGTCCGAGATGCCAACGGTGACGGAGAGTTCTGTGCATGCGCGCGCGAGCGACCAGACTGCGACGCTTCGACGTCCATCCGAGGCAACTTCCATGAGGTAGCTGCGCGAGAACAGAGAAGCTCCGATCTTCGCCGCTCCGCTCGTGAACCCGGTGCATCCGCCCGTGCACCTGCCTGGCCGGCCTTCCTTCTCGGTGGCTCGGGGGCTCACGTCGGCCAGATAGTAGATTCCCGTGCCGTCCTCGACGGAGGGTTCCTGGGTCCGATCCCCGTCTTCGGGGGACTCGTCGGTGATGCCTGTCGGCGACGGCGACGGCGACGGGGACGGCGACGCGCTCGTCGCGCTGGCACTGGGAGTCGGTGTCGCGGCTTGGGTGTCGTCTGCCCTCGAGAACAGGCCGAAGAGCTTCTCACCTCCCGCATACAACCCACCGACGAGCGCCAAGACGGCCGCAAGGCTCGCCAGCACTTTGGCGTGGGACTCAAGCCATTCTCGGAACGAACTCATGCGGCACAGTATGAGTGCCGTGGCGGCCCGCCGGGCGGGATTGCAGAGAGCAATCGGTGCGAGCATGGTGCGCGTTTGGTGCTGTCGATACGGCAGGGCCGGTGCCCGAGGAACAGGTCGCACTAGTCGGAGAGATCGCCTGCCTCCGCCATGTCTCTACAGGACCACGCGCCGACTCTGGCCTGGTCAAGTCGTACGATGGCGCAAGATCATCGCGTCGCGGCCTGAGCAGTTGAGGTCGCGGCACCTGTCCCTCTCGTCCTACGCCGGAGCCAGACCATGACGAACGACGACCTGCAGCGCGAGGCCGCCGACCCCCAGACCCCCGCAGCGCGTCTGCGGGAGATCGCCCAGGCAGACCGTGAGGTCTGGCCCCTGATCGCCGCCCACCCTCACGCCTACGACGGGCTGCTCGAGTGGCTCGGCGAGCACGGTGACGACACCGTCCGGGAGGCGATCGCCGCCCGCGCGGCCGCCGTGCCCCCGCCGCCTCCGCCGCCCGGCCCGCCGGCGCCGCCCGAGCCGCCGGTCGAGGAGCCGACCCTCGTGTCGGAGCCCGTGGCGCCGACCGAGGTCGCGCCGGCCCCCGCGCCGACGCCCGCAGCCGCCACCCCGACCCCCGTGGCCGCCGCGCAGCCGACGACCCCGACCCCCGCTCCCACGGCGCTCGAGAGCGACGGAGCCGGCAGCGGCGTGAGCAGCGACGGCACGAGCACGGAGGGGGCGAGCGCAGGCGGGGCGAGCGTCGTGCGCGTCCTGCTCGTGCTCGGCGTCATCGCCGCGCTCGTCGCAGGTGGCTACTTCGGCATCCGTGCCCTGACCGGCGACGACGACGCGGACAGCCCGGTCGCCGGGGCGTCGTCGTCGCAGAAGAGCGACGACGAGGGTGGCGACGAGGCGAGCGGGTCGGGCGACTCCGACGCGTTCTGCTCGGTCATGAAGGACCTGCGCGACAGCAGCGTCAACAGCCTGGAGAACCTGAACAACAGCACGAGCGGCACCCCCGACCTCGACGCCCTGCGCAAGCAGCTCGACGAGACGGCGGCGAAGTACGAGGAGCTGCGCAAGGCCGCCCCGGCCGAGATCGCCGACGACGTGAAGGTCCTCGCCGACCTCATGTCGAGCTCGGCCTCGGCCAGCAGCTCGGGAGGCACGAGCCCGTTCGCGGACTTCTCCTCCAAGGAGTACCTCGACGCCTCGACCATGGTGTCGCAGTACTACTACACGCACTGCTCGGCCTGAGCCGGGACTCCTCCTGACCCCGCTCCGCCGGGACGGGGTCAGGAGGAGCCGGCCGCCTCCCGCGCGCGGAGGATGTCGCAGACGCGGTGCGCGTTGTGGTTGACGTGCGCGAAGACGGCCTGCGCCGCCGCCGTCGTGTCCCGGCTCTCGATGGCCTCGAGGATCCCGGCGTGCTCGGAGACGATCGTCGTCGGGTCGTCGTACTCGCGGGTCTCCTTCGACAGCACCGTGAGGTAGTACCTCAGCTCGGTGGTGAGGTCGCGGTAGAAGTCGTCGATCCGGGTGTTCTGCAGGAGCGCCACGATCGAGGCGTGGAACGCGAGGTCCGCCGTCACGATGTCGCGGACCTGGTGGGTATCCGCCGCCGCCGACAGCTCGGCGAGCGCGTCGCGCACGCCGTCGAGCTCGTCGCTCTCCCGCGGCGCCCGCACGGCCGCGGTCTCGAGGTGCAGCCGCGCGTCGTACAGGGCCATGACGCTCTCGGAGGTCGGCGCGATGACCACGGCGCCCCGGTTGACCTCGTAGTTCACGAGACCGCCCAGCTCCAGGATGCGCACCGCCTCGCGCACGGTGTTGCGGGAGATGCCGAGCTCGGCGGCGATCGCGCTCTCACGCAACCGCGTGCCCGGGCTGAAGTGCCCGGACATGATGAGGTCGGACAGCCCCTCGGCGACCTGCTGCGCCGCGGTCGTGCGTCGGACGGCGATGTCGAGTGACGTCATGGCTGCACAGTAATTCAGGAATCGTCCTTGTGTCTAGCAGTTCAACTGTCATACAGTTTGCATCATGACGGATCGAGCTCTCTGGCACGGACAGGCGCACGTGCCGACGTCCCAGGCGCACCGGCTCGTCGTCACCCGCGTCGACGGTGCATGGCTCACCGCGAGCGCACCGGTCGTAGTCGGCTTCGATCTTCATGGCGAGGTTCCTCCTAGGCGGCGACGAGCCGCAGCGGCAGTCGGTCGAGCTTGTGGATGATGTTGTTCAGGCCCCAGGAGGGCTCCTCGACGAGCTCGAGGTGGTCGACCCGCTCGAGCAGCGACCGCAGGATGGACTGCGTCTCGAGCCGGGCGAGGCCCTGGCCGGCGCACCCGTGGGCACCCTGGCCGAAGCCGAGCTGCCGGCTCGCGTCGCGGGTCACGTCGAGCTCCTCGGGTGCGTCCCAGGCGCGCTCGTCGCGGTCGGCCGAGGCGTAGAAGACGACGACGCGCGACCCGCGCCGCAGGGGGGTGCCCGCGACCTCGGTGTCCTCCGCGACGTAGCGGGCGAAGGCGCGCAGGGGCGACTCGACGCGGACCACCTCGTTCACGGCGTTGGGCACGAGCGACGGGTCGGCGCGCAGCGCGTCCCACTGGTCGCGGTGGACGGCGAGGAGCCACAGGGCGCTGGCGATCGCGCTGATCGTGGTGTCCAGTGACGGTGCCAGGTCGTCGATCATGAGGGCCGGGCACTCGCCGTGGCCCAGCTCGCCGGCGTCGGCCTTGGCGAGCAGGTCGGCCCCCATCGACCCGGGGAGCGTCGACCGCTCCCGCACGACGGACCGGGCGAACCGCATCATCGCGAGCGTGCGCGGTGCGGAGCGCACGGTGCGGGCGTTGACCGGCCCGAGGGAGTCGAAGGTGGCGCCGGCCCAGGGCAGGAGCCTCTCGCGACCATCCCGGGGCCAGCCGATGAGGTCCGGGACGAACGACGTCGGCAGGGCCTCGGCCACGTCGGCCACGCCGTCGACCGTGCCTCGGGCGACGGCCGCCTCGACGACGGCGTCGGCACGTTCCTGCACCTCGTCGCGCATCGACCGCAGCGCCGTGGGCGTGAGCCGGCTCGCGAGCAGCGCACGTCGTCGGACGTGGTCCTCGTCGTCGCTGTTCAACGTGGTGCCACGGCTCATCCGGTTGGCCACGGGGTTGAGCGCCACGCCCCGCTCGGAACGGAACGGAACGTGTCGTCGGCCAGCAGCACCTCCTTGCACGCGGCGTGGTGCACGACGGCGTGCGCACGCTGGCGCGGCAGCCACACGACCGGACCGAGCTCGCGCATGCGGCGGTAGTGCGGGTGGGGGTCGAGGATGGCCTCGTCCGCGTAGGCGTCAGGCGTGTACCGAGGGGCTGGAGAGGTCATGCGGGGACCTCGCCGGGCTGGGGTGCGATGAGGGCCGTGGCGGTGGCGACGAGGGCGGCGACGTCGTCGCCGGAGGTCAGGACGGTGCGGTCGGGACGGACGAGGGCGGCGCGCGCACGTCCGTCGCGCAACCAGGTGTCGAGCTCGGGCCGGCTGCCGGTCTCGACGACGGCGACCCGCCGCTCGGTCAGTGCCGCGACGCAGGAGGGCGACGGCGCGACGGCCGAGACGAGCGCCCAGCGCGGCCCGACCTCGGCGTCCAGCGTCGGCCGGCCGTGGACGACCTGCGGGCACAGTCGACCGGCGAGCCGGTCGCCCCGACGTCGGTGCACCCAGGGGGTCGCCACCAGCGGCGGCGTGGCGCTGTCGACGGCCAGGCCGCGCAGGTAGGGGAGGCGGGGCAGGAGCGGGAGCAGCGCGCGGCGCGTGACGTCGCCGGTGGGGCCGCCGCTCGTCATCGTGATGCCGACGGCGCGCGCGAGCCCGATCATCGACCGGGCGTGCGCCGACCGCTCGGGCTCGTAGCTCTCGAGCACCTCGTACGGGAGCGAGCCGTCGACGACGCCCGCGAGCTTCCACGCCAGGTTGTCGGCGTCGCGGATGCCGGCGCCCATGCCCTGCCCGATGAAGGGCGGCGTGAGGTGCGCGGCGTCGCCGAGCACGAACAGGCGGCCGGAGCGCCAGCGGTCCGCGACGGCGGCGCGGAACGTGTAGCCCGTGGCGCGCACCAGGGTGAGCTCGGCCGGGTCGACGTCCCGCAGCCATGCCCGCAGCAGCGGCGCCACGGCGTCGAGGGTCGCGAGGTCCGCCGCGTCCTCGTGGTCGAGGAGCTGCAGCTCCCAGCGGTGCCGCGTCGTCCCGACCCGCATGTAGGTGGCCGCGCGCCGGCTGTCGCAGACCTGGTGCACGCCGTCCCACTGGTCCAGCTCGGCCGACGTCTCGACGTCGATCACGAGCCAGCGCTGCTCGAAGCCGAGGTCGAGCAGACGGGCTCCCGCTGAGGTGCGCACCAGGCTGTTCGCACCGTCGCACCCGAGCACGTACCCGGCCTCGACGACCTCCTCCTCGGCGTGCGGGCCGGTGCGGTGGCGTACCTCGACCCGGTCGGCCGCGACCTGCTCCACCGCGGTGACCTCGTGGCCCGCCAGCAGCGTGACCTCGGGCGTCGCGCGCAGCCGCTCGCGGAGCACAGCGTCGAGCACGGGCTGGTCGAACAGGTTCGCCCGGGGGTGGCCGGTCGCCGGGGAGACGCCGTCGCGGTCGAGCTGGGCGAGGCAACGCAGGTCGGCGTCGACGAGGCGCAGGCCGCGGGTCGGTCGGGTGAGCCGGGCGAGATCGTCGCCGAGGCCCAGCCGGGCCAGCACGCGGTACACCTCGTCGTCGAGGTGCACGGCGCGCGGCTGCGGGTAGACCTCCGGCCAGCGGTCGAGCACGACGCTGCGGATGCCGCGCGCCGCGAGGCCCAGGGCGGCGGTGCTGCCCGTGGGCCCGGCGCCGACGATCGCGACGGGGGCCCCGCGGGTCACGAGGTGACCCCCAGGACCAGCAGCAGGACGAGCAGGGCGCCGACGACCACGGCGGGTCCCGTGTCGACGGGCCGGTCGCCGGCACGCAGGTGCGACACCACGGCCCCGACCATCAGGGCGAGGAGCGCGACGGCGGCCGCGACGGCGAGCGGCGTCGAGCCGTACCGGCCCCACCAGAGGCCGCCGACCCCGGCGAGCTCCAAGGCACCCACGACGCGGAAGCCGGTCACGGAGTACCCGAGGTGGTCCGCTCGCTCCCGCATGGGGGCGAGGGCGAGCAGCTTGGCGGTCCCCGTCGCGACCAGCACGACGCTGACCCCGACCAGGACCAGCAGGGCCACGCTCACCTCGACCACCGCACGGTCGTGCGCTGGACGCCCAGGTCGATCGCGCCGTCGTCCGTGGCGATGCCGACCTCCACGACGTTGCCGTCCTGCAGGTAGCGCGGGTTCTTGGCCTGCTTGCGGAAGAAGATCTCCCACTTCCTGTGCGCCGGGAGCAGGGCGCCGATCTTCTCGACGATCGGCGGCGGGGCGCTGAGCGCGGTGCCGACCGGGGTGCCGGTGAGCAGCAGGTCGCCGGGGGCGAGGTCCTGGAAGCGCGCGAGCGCCGTGAACGCCTCCAGCGGGCGGTAGATCATGTCCGCGGCCAGCTCGTCCTGACGCAGCTCGCCGTCGACCCAGAGCCGCAGCCGCAGGTCGGCGAAGCGGTCGAGCTCGCCCTCCTCGAGGATGACGAGGGCCGGACCCACCGGGGTGAAGGTGCGGTACGACTTGGACTCGTAGAACTGGGTCTTCGGCAGCTGCTGGTCGCGGGCCGAGACGTCGTTGGTGACCACGAGGGCCGCGACGACGTCGGCGAGGGTCTCGCGGGTGACCTCGGTGCCGACGGGCACGGCGCGACCCACGACGATGCCGATCTCGACCTCGTAGTCGAGCAGGGTCACGTGCGCCGGTCGCACGATGTCGTCGTGGGGGCCGCTGATCGAGCCCGACGCCTTGCGGAAGAACGCGAGCGGCACCCTGGCGGGGTCCATGTTGGCGTCCTGCGCGTGGCTGGCGTAGTTCGCCATCTGGGCGACGACGCGGCAGGGGGCGGTGACGGGCGAGACGAGCGCGAGGTCGGCGACGGGCACGGGGTCGCCACCTTCGCGGGCCGCCTCGACCGATGCGCGGTCGGCGAGCAGCTCGGCCGTGGTCGTGGCCCTCGTGTCGATGCGGACGGCGCCGTCGGCGCGCTGGAGCCACCAGGCGTCGGCGGTGCGGAGGACGGGGAGGGTCATGAGCGGGCCACTTTCAGGAGGCCGAGCAGACGGGGGACGTCGAACTCGTTGTCGGAACGGAGTGAGGTGGTCATGGACAGCAGCTCGTGCAGCGACTCGCGCCCGGGCGCGACGCCGAGGAAGTCCGCGGTCGCGGGCGGACCCCACTGGGCCAGGCCGCTCGCCGTCATCTCGGCCCAGCCGGGCTCGAGCGAGGCGTCGAACCGGTCGCCGTCGCTGAAGTGCTCGACGAGGAAGCCGTCGGGGTCGCGCCAGTAGTCGAAGAGCTGGCTGCCCTGGATGTGGCGCCCGATGCCCCAGGAGTGCTGGTAGCCGAGGTCGCGCAGGTGCTCCCCGCCCGCGGCGAGCGCGTCGAGGTCGGCCACCTGGTAGGCGGAGTGGACGTACCGGCTGCGCGGGCCGAGCGTGAGCGCGAGCGTGTGGTGGTCGGCCGGCTCGTCGCCGCGGTCGCAGCGGATGAACGACATCGTAGGGCCGCGCTCGCGCTGGCCGGGGAAGTAGAGGAAGTCCGAGACGATCATGCCGAGGTGGTCCAGGTACCAGTCGAGCGACGCGCGGTAGCGGTCGGACTGCAGCACCACGTGGCCGAGCCGCTCGACGACGGCGGGCTGCCGCGGCGGGCGCTGCGTCGCGTTCACGCGTCGGACGTCGTGGCCGACGTTGAAGGTGTGGACGTCCTGCGTGGGCAGGGCCGGGTGCTCCAGCACGTCGGCGACGACGCGGACCCGTGCACCGGCGGGCTCGCGCAGGTCGACGGTGGTGCCGCCGAGGTGCTCGGGGAGCCGCTGGACCGTGTGCCCGGTGTGCTCTGCCAGGCGCAGGAGGTCGGCGGGCTCGGCGGAGAACGCCGGGCCGACGAAGCGCGAACGTCGGCCCTTGCGGATGATCACGCAGGGTGCGCCGGGCAGGGCGCCGCGCAGGTTCAGCTCGGTGGCCGACCGGTAGGTGGTGGTGAAGCCGAAGGCGCGGCTGAACGCCTCGGCCGCGACGAGGTCGGGCTTCTCGAACTCGAGCCAGGCGATGTCGCGCACCTTGACGACCGGCTGGGCCGAGCGCCCGACGTGCTCGCCGGCCAGACGTCCCTGCTCGCTGTGCAGGTCGCTGTGGCTGTGGTCGTGGCCGGACACGTGATCATCTCCTACAGAACTGATGAGATCATCAGTATAGGAACGGCGGCGCGGTCGTGCAAGGACGCGGCCTCGTCCCTGGGCGACGCACTAGGGTGGTGCGCGATGCTGACGAGAGGACCGCGATGACGGAGGTCGCCGCGCACGGAACGCCGCGCCGCACCGACCGGCGCCGGGCCCGTACCCGTGGGGCGCTGATCGAGGCGGCGAAGCGGCTCATCATCGAGGGTCGCGCCGCGACGGCCACCATCCAGCAGATCACCGACACCGCCGACATCGGCTTCGGGTCGTTCTACAACCACTTCACGAGCAAGGAAGAGCTCTTCCACGCCGCGACCGCGGCAGTGCTGGAGGAGTGGGGCCAGCTGATCGAGGACGCCGCGCGCGACATCGCCGACCCCGCCGAGCGGTTCGCGACGTCCTTCCGGATCTCGGCGCGTCTCGCCTGGACCCACCCCGCCCTCGCCGACGTGCTGAACCAATTCGGTCTCGACCTCCTCGAGCTGGCCGACGGCCTCGGCCCGCGCGCCTTGCGCGACATCACGGACGCGGTCGAGGCGGGCCGCTTCACGGTCACGCAGCTGCCGGTGGCGCTGAGCGTCGTCGGCGGCTCGCTGCTCGGCTTCCTGCGCCTGCGCTCGTCGCACCCGGAGCTCGTGTCGCCCGACGACGTCGAGGACCTCGCGTGCCAGCTGCTGGTGATGCTGGGCCTCGAGCGCGAGGAGGCCGCGCAGATCTGCAGCACCACCCTCCCGGAGGTCGGGACCCCGCAGCGTCGCTGACGTCCGGGGTGTCGTCGTCGAGATGTGGCTTCATCAGCGACGGGCGCCGTCGGTGTCCGGCGAGGACGCGCGCGAGGCCTCCGCTGTGGACGCGAAGGAAGAATCCTGGAACTGCAGGCGGAAAGAGCCAAAGAAGAGTTGATAGTCGAACACGTGTTCGGTACCATAGGAGCATGTCCAGCACCGCACTCGCCGCCCGGCTCGAGGCCGTCGCTGCCGAGCTGCGGGCCTACCCGACGGGCACCGATGCGCTGCGGCTGCTGCAGGGACTGTCGAACGCGATCGACGCGGAGAAGGTGGCCCTGGTCGCGGAGATGGACGAGCATCGGGACTTCGAGGCCGAGGGCTGCTCGAGCCTGAAGAACTGGCTGCGTGACCAGCTACACCTCGACGGCAGGCAGGCTTCTCAGCTGGTCCGCTCGGGTCGGACCTTGCGGGACATGCCCGACCTGGAGTCGGTAGCCGTCGAGGGAGCCGTCTCGCTCGATCACGTGGACGCGTTCACGTACGCCGCGAAGCACATCGACCCCATGGTCGTCGAGCAGTGCATGAACCCACTGCTGGATCTGGCCACCCACGCTGCACCTGCGACCGTGCGTCAAGCCGTCAAGAAGCTGCGCGCCACCGCCCACCCCGACGACCTCGACGAGGCCTGGATCAAGGGCATGGACCGCCACGACATCACCCTCACCCCCATCGGCGACGGCGTCCACCTGACCGGGTTCCTGCCCGCCGACACCGGCGCGAAGTTCCGCACCGTCCTGCAGTCACTCTCCGCACCCACCTGCGCCGAGGACGACCGACCCGTCAGCGTCCGCCGCGTGACCGCCCTCGACCAGCTCCTCACCGGGATCCTCGACTCCGGCCTGCCCCAGGACAAGGGCGTCCGCCCGCACGTCACCCTCACAGCCGACCTGACCGCCCTCGCCCAGGGCGCGGACACTGCGACCGGTGAGCTCGCCGGGTTCGGGTCGATCGGTCCCGCCCAGCTCCAGCAGATGCTCTGCGATGCCAACCTCACCCCGATCCTGACCGCCGGCAAGCACGCTGTCCTCGACGTCGGCCGCACCCACCGACTCGCCACACCCCACCAACGCAGAGCGGTCGTCAACCGACAAGGCGGCACCTGCGCCGGACCCGGCTGCCACGGACCTGTCGTCCACGTGCACCACATCGAGTACTGGTCAGCCGGCGGCAGTACCGACCTCGCCAACCTGATCGGGCTCTGCCCGAGATGCCATGCAGCGGTGCACCAGGGGTTCTTCACCATCGACCCCGACACCCACGAGACCCACCGCACCCTGCGCACCCGACGCACCAGCGCCCGCCGCACCCGAGCCGGCTGACCTCGACGGCACTCCGCCGCGTGGCGTGACGAGAGGTGTTGCTCGAACGGTGGTGCCGGCGCGCAGCCAGCTCGCCGTGGCTTACTCGATCACCTCGACGTCGAGACGGCTCGCGCGGACGATGATCTTGGCGCTCAGGAACTCGAGCAGGAACGTGCGCGATCCGTCCCACCGGAACTCGCACAGCTCGTCGTTCGGGTCGGCGGGGGAGTAGTTCGCCTCGGTCGTCCAGTCGGTCACCACCGCGTCGACGAACCGCACCCGCGTCGACGGTCCACCGTCCGACGACGGGGGCAGCACCAGTGTCAGGGTCGGGACGGGGACGAACGCGTAGGCGAAGTGCTCGATGCGGAGGTGGTAGTCGTACAGCCGGTTGCCGTCGGGCAGGAGGAGGTCGGCCAGGTCGCCGCTCGCCGCAGCGTCCGCCAGCGACTCCGGTTCCACACCGATGACCTCGGTGCGGGGGAGCGCGGGATGTGCTGGACCCGACGAGCGCGGCGCGGGCCAGCCCGCCAGGTCGGGCGGGTAGCCGATCTCGCCGTCGGGACCGACCCAGAAGCGCAGTGGTGGGACGTACGTGGGGTTCCGGCGCGCCCGCCGTCGAGCTCTCCTGGACATGTGTCGACCTCGTTCACGTGATGAGGGTGAGCGACGGTCGGTCGGGCGCCGTTCCCTCGGACGAGGCAACCGGCCAGGATGGCGACGTCCGAGCCTTCTTGTCAATGCCGTCGGATGGCCGCAACGGCACGAGGTCCTCGACGTGGCGAGCGTCCGGTCCGGTGGGTGCGCCGCAGGCAGGGTCAGCCCTAGCCTTCGGTCATGGACCGACTGGGCGTGCAGACGAGTCGTGTCGCACTTCTCGACGGCGACCAGCGTTCGCGACAGGACGAGTCGGCGACGGCAGTCCTGGAGTGGACGATCAACGGCGTCCCGCTCCGGGAGATCGTCGGCGACCCCAGCTCGATGTCGCCCCTCTACGTCGCAGCGGACGAGGACCAGCGGCGCGAGCTGCTGCTGCGTCTGCGCGGCAGCCGCACCGACCTTCCGACGTTCGTCCCGCGCTTCGAACGCTCCCGGCTCGACCGGCTGCTCGGGCGGCGGGGGATTCCGTGGGCCCCCTTCGGGCCCGCGTTCGAGGACGGTCGCGTCGTGCTCCTCGAGTGCCCTTGCGGGGACCTCGACTGCGGCGCTCTGACGACCGAGGTCGTCGTCGGTGACGACGTGGTCGAGTGGCGCGTGATCGGCTGGCAGGTCACGTACGAGCCGTTCGCCGGCTTCAACGCCAAGGTCTGGTCCGCCCGCTTCGACCGCTCCCAGTACGTCGCAGTGATCGACGACGTCCTCGCCATGGACTGGTCGCGGCTGCGGTAGGTCAGTCCGCGCCATGCGAGGAGCGAGGCGCAGGGGTCAGGGCGACGGTGCCGATGAGGGACCTAGCGTCCGACATCTCGTGTCGATGGGGCGTCCTGCGGACGAGCAGCACCTCGGCCTCGTTCAGAGGTCGGCGTCTGGCCGTTTCGCCGCGTTGTCGTGCGCCCTCCGGAGGAGGTCCTTGGCGCGCAGGTAGCGAAACGTGTCGACGTAGCTGAGGTCTCGCTCGTGCGGCTCGAGCTCCTCGACGACCGTGGCGTAGTCCTTCTGCGCAGAGGCATCCCGCGCGCGATCGACGGCGCGCCGACGGTCCGCACCCGTCATGACCTTGTAGCTCGTGACCACGACCACGTCGACCACCATGGTCAGGACTGAGCCGTAGATGCACCACTCGAGCGGCGATCCGGCCGGCAGTCTGCCGCGACGATGATGCCAATGACGAACTCCATCGCGAACGCTGCGATCCCGACCGTCGAGACCCACACGTTCAGCAGGCTGCTCGCGTAGATGCGGGGTCTCACGGATGCATCGTTCCATCCACTCTTCGAGCTGGCTGACGCGACGCGCGCTGCAGCGTAGGCAGGGAAAAGTAGGCCCCGTGGGACTCGAACCCACAACCCGCGGATTAAAAGTCCGCTGCTCTGCCAGTTGAGCTAGAGGCCCTGGCGGAGCCCAGTCTGCCAGCGTCGGGACGGGAGGTGGGGCGGGCGCCCCAATCGTGCGAAGCCGGCCCGACAGGTGAGACGGCGCGTTACCCTGGAAGCACCGTCCCCCGGCGGTCCCCACCCCCCTGCCAGCAGTGGAGTTTCTCGTGCTCGAGCCCCTCGACGATCGTCTCCGTGACGACGACGTGCTCGACGAGATCGAGCTGACCAGCCGGCTCATCATCGCGGCCTCCGGACGGGAGACACCCATGTCGCAGGCGGAGATCGACGCGTTCCTCGGCCTCGACGTCCACTGACCCGCTTGCGGGGGTCCAGCCGATTGACACCCGGTGAACGCCAGCACCTACAGTTGTCTCGGCTTGAACCGACCCGACAGGAGCCTTGGAGTGCGATTCCGCATCCGTCCGGTGGAGACCACCTTCTACGACCTCTTCGCCGAGTCGGCGTCCCACCTGGTCGACGGGGCCAATCTGCTCGCGCAGGTGCTCGACCCCGACGTCGACCGCGCCGCCCTCGCCGAGCAGATGCGCGACGCCGAGCACCAGGCCGACGAGACGACCCACAAGATCGTCAAGCGCGTCAACTCCACGTTCGTGACCCCGTTCGACCGTGAGGACATCTACCGCCTCGCCAGCAGCCTCGACGACGTCATGGACTTCATGGAGGAGACCGTCGACCTCATCAGCCTGTACGAGATCAAGGACCTCCCCGGGCAGTTCGCGGCGCAGGTCGAGGTGCTCCAGCGCGCCTGCCAGCTCACCGCCGAGGCCATGCCGCGCCTGCGCACCATGAAGGACCTCGAGGAGTACTGGATCGAGATCAACCGGCTCGAGAACCAGGGCGACCGCTCCTACCGACGCATCCTCGCCGACCTCTTCGGCGGCGGCTACAAGTCGCTCGAGGTGCTCAAGCTCAAGGACGTCGTCGACTCCCTGGAGCACGCCATCGACGCGCTCGAGTCCGTCGCCAACACGGTGGAGCAGATCGCCGTCAAGGAGTCCTGAGCCATGGACCTCGTCCTGGCGATGGTGATCGCCGTCGTCGTCATCGCGCTCGTCTTCGACTACACGAACGGGTTCCACGACGCCGCCAACGCGATCGCCACGTCGATCTCCACGCGCGCGCTCACGCCGCGGATCGCGCTGGCCATGGCCGCCGTCCTGAACTTCGTCGGCGCCCTCCTCGGCGTCGGTGTCGCGCAGACCATCCAGGGCATCATCGACATCGACTCGCAGGTGTCGTCCGGCGTCTCGATCGACCGGGCCCACGGCCTGACGATCGTGCTCGCCGCCCTCGTCGGCGCCATCACCTGGAACCTCATCACCTGGTACTTCGGCATCCCGTCGTCCTCGTCGCACGCCCTCATCGGCGGCATCGTCGGTGCGGGTGCGGCATCGAGCACCACGGTCGACTGGGGCACGCTCGTCGAGAAGGTCGCCATCCCGATGGTCGCCTCGCCGCTCATCGGCTTCATCGGCGCGTTCGCGTTGATGACCGCGATCATGTGGATCTTCCGGCGCGCCAACCCCGGCAAGGTGAGCCGCGGCTTCCGGCACGCGCAGACCGTCTCCGCCGCGGGCATGTCGCTCGGCCACGGCCTGCAGGACGCGCAGAAGACGATGGGCGTCATCGTCCTCGCCCTCGTCGCCGGCGGGTTCGAGGACGGCTCCGACGTGCCCCTGTGGGTCATCGTCGCCGCCGCGTCGGCCATCGCCGCAGGCACCTACTCCGGCGGCTGGCGCATCATGCGCACCCTCGGCCGACGCATCATCGACCTCGACCCGCCCCGCGGCTTCGCCGCCGAGGGCGTGGCCGCGACCGTCCTGTACGTCATGGCCATCGGCCTGCACGCACCCGTCTCGACCACCCACACGATCACCTCCGCGATCATGGGCTCCGGCGCGACCAAGCGGTTCAGCGCCGTCCGGTTGGGCGTGGCCAAGGGCATCGTCACCGCCTGGATCGTCACCATCCCCGCCGCGGCGGCGGTGGCGGCGGTGTTCTACTTCATCGCCCGCCTCTTCCTGCCTTGACCGAACCCGAGGGCGCTCAGCGCCCGAGCGGTTCGGGCAGGTCGAGTGGTCTCACCGGCGAAGCCGGTTCCCTCCGTAACGAGACCTTCCGAGGGCGTCAGGCTCGGCCCGTCCGCTCGTCGATGGCTTCGCGTTGGAATGCACGAACGCCCGCTCCTGGTGGAGCGGGCGTTCGTCGTCGTGCGGGGGTCTGGACTCTTCCGAGGTCTCGATACCGACCGGCGCCTTCGGCGCGCACCACTCGACCTGTCTGACCCGCTCGGGCGCTGAGCGCCCATCGGGGTCAGCCTCAGCCGAACCGGCCCTGGATGTAGGCCTCGGTGGCCTCCTCGTCGGGGTTGGAGAAGATCTTCTCCGTCCGGCCCGACTCGACCAGCTTGCCGGGCTTGCCGACACCCGAGAGGTTGAAGAACGCCGTCTCGTCCGACACGCGAGCGGCCTGCTGCATGTTGTGGGTGACGATGACGATCGTGTACTTCTCCTTGAGCTCGTG
Organism: Propionibacteriales bacterium; assembly: GCA_026392465.1. Lineage (GTDB taxonomy): Bacteria > Actinomycetota > Actinomycetes > Propionibacteriales > Nocardioidaceae > Aeromicrobium. The sequence goes on along the minus strand of JAPLCA010000023.1, from coordinate 50,164 downwards.
GATGAGGTCCTCGATGACGCTCGTGGAGATCGGGTCGAGGGCCGAGCACGGCTCGTCCATGAGCAGCACCTCGGGCTCCACCGAGATGGCGCGCGCGATGCACAGACGCTGCTGCTGACCACCCGACAGACCCGAGCCGGGACGCGACAGGCGGTCCTTCACCTCGGCCCACAGGCCGGCGCTGCGCAGCGACCGCTCGACGATCGCGTCGGACTCGGACTTCTTCATCCGCTTGCTGTTCAGCTTCTGGCCCGCGAGGACGTTGTCGTAGATCGACATCGTCGGGAACGGGTTCGGACGCTGGAACACCATGCCGACCATGCGGCGCACGTTCACCGGGTCCATCTCGTCGGCGTAGAGGTCCTCGCCGTCGATCAGCACCTTGCCCTGCACGTGGGCGCCCGGGATGACCTCGTGCATGCGGTTCAGCGACCGCAGGAAGGTCGACTTGCCGCAGCCCGAGGGGCCGATGAAGGCGGTCACGGACCGCGCCGGGATGGCGATGTTGACGCCCTCCACGGCGAGGAAGTCGCCGTAGTAGATGTTCAGGTCGGAGACGTCGATGCTCTTGGCCATCGGGGTTTACCTTTCGCCCTTGGGAGAGAAGAAGAAGGACACGAGTCGGGCGACGAGGTTCAGCAGCATCACGATGACGAGCAGGGTGAGCGCTGCGCCCCACCCTCGGTCGATGCTGAACTCCGGGGGGACGCCCGGGAAGCGGATGGAGGTGTAGGCGAACACCGGCAGGGTGGCCATGCGTCCGTCGAACAGGTTGAAGTTCGTGGAGTCCGTGGCGCCGGCGATGATCAGCAGGGGAGCGGTCTCCCCGATCACGCGGGCGATCGCGAGGGTCACGCCGGTGACGATACCGGCGAGCGCCGTCGGCACCACGACCTTGGCGATCGTGCGCCACTGGGGCACGCCCAGGGCCAGCGACGCCTCGCGCAGCTCGTTCGGCACGAGCTTCAACATCTCCTCGCTCGAGCGGACGACCACGGGGATCATCAGCACCGCGAGGGCCACCGAGCCGCCGATGCCCATGCGGACGCCTTCTCCGAAGAACAGGACGAACAGGGCGTAGGCGAACAGACCGGCGACGATCGAGGGGATGCCGGTCATCACGTCGACGAGGAAGCGGATGCCCTTGGACACCCGGTTCCCGTCGCCGTACTCGACGATGTAGATCGCCGTGAACAGGCCGATCGGCACGCTGATGACGGTGGCGGCACCGGTGATCAGCAGCGTGCCCATGATCGCGTGGTAGATGCCGCCGCCCTCGCCGACGACGTTGCGCATCGAGTAGGTGAGGAACTCGGCCGACATCACCGACAGGCCGCGGGAGAACACGGTCCAGATGATGCTGCCGAGCGGGATGAGCGCCAGGCTGAACGCGGAGTAGACGAGCAGCGTGACGAGCCGGTCGGTCGCCTTGCGCGGGCCCTCGACGACGCGCGACCAGATCGGCAGCGCGAACGTCAGCAGCCAGCCGAGCAGCACGCCGCGGACCACGCCGAGGCTGCTCAGGGCACCCAGCACCGCCACGGTGGCGGCGATGCCCACGACGACGCGCGGGGCCCACAGGGGCAGCGTGTTGCCGCGCAGGGAGCTCAGGAGCTCCTCGGCGTCGCGGTCACGCTGGGGACGGGGGTCGGTGGTGGTCATCAGTTGGCTCCCGAGAAGTCCTTGCGCCGGTCCACGATCGCGCGGGCGGCGAAGTTGACGGCGAAGGTGATGACGAACAGGACGAGACCGGAGGCGATCAGCGCGTTGACCGTGAGTCCGCTGGCCTCGGGGAAGCTGAGCGCGATGTTGGACGCGATCGTGTTCGGGTTGGTCGAGCTGATGAGGTTCGGCGTGACGACCAGCGCGGGCGACAGCACCATCGCGACGGCCATGGTCTCGCCCAGGGCGCGGCCGAGGCCGAGCATGGACGCCGAGACGATGCCGGAGCGGGCGTAGGGGAAGACGGCCATGCGGACCATCTCCCAGCGGGTCGCGCCGAGGGCGAGGGCCGCCTCCTGGTGCAGGCGCGGCGTCTGCAGGAAGATCTCGCGGCAGATGGCGGTCACGATCGGGAGCACCATGATGGCGAGCACGATGCCCGCGGTGAGGATCGTGCTCCCGGTCGCGGACGGCGGGCCCGCGAACAGCGGGATGAAGCCGAGGTTGTCGTACAGCCAGCGGTAGAAGGGCACGATCGTCGGCGCGAGGAAGATGATGCCCCAGGCGCCGTAGACGACGCTGGGCACGGCCGCGAGCAGGTCGATCACGTACCCGAAGACCGAGCTGAGCCGCCGCGGGGAGAAGTGCGAGATGAACAGCGCCACGCCGATGGCCACCGGAACGGCCAGCACGAGCGCGATCACGGCCGCGAGAAGCGTGCCGTAGACCAGCGGGCCGACGTAGGCGGGGAACGAGAGGCCGCTCTTCACCTGGTCGGCGGAGGCGGTGACGCCGGGGATGCCCTCGGCGGTGAGGAAGATGGCGACGCCGGCGAGCGTCAGCAGGATGACGAGGGCGGCGCCGAAGGAGATGCCGAAGAACACTCGGTCGCCGGGGCGCGTCGGGGTTCGGCGGGCCTTGGCGGGCTCGGGGGCGAGCTGCGAGGTCACGACGGTCCTTCCCAGTGGTTGGAGGGGTGGGGGTGGAGCAGGTCCGGTCCCCGCCCCTGCCCTCGGAGGGACAGGCGGCGGGGACCGGATCCGATCAGCTGGCGGCCTTGATGGACTTGACGGCCTCGGCGACCTTGCCCGAGAACTCCGACGTCAGCGGGGCGGAGCCGGCCTTGTCGGCGGCCTCCTTCTGACCCTCCTCGCTGGTGACGTACTCGAGCCAGCCCTTGACGAGGTCGGCCTTGGCGGCGTCGTCGTAGGACTCACAACCGATCATGTACGACACGAGGACGATCGGGTAGACCCCGGACTCCTCCGTCTTGCGGTCGATGTCGAGCGCGATGTCGGTGGCGTCGCGACCCTCGACCTGCTTGGCGGTGTCGAGCACCTTGGCGGCGGCCTCGGGCGTGACCTCGGTGTACTCGGTGCCGACCTTGACCTTGGCCTTGTCCAGGTCACCGGCCTGCGACTCGTCGGCGTAGCCGATCGTGCCGGAGCCGTTGGCGACGGACTGGACGACGCCCGACGTGCCCTGCGCGGCCTCGCCACCCTTGATCGGCCAGGTCTCGACCTCGCCACCGGTCCAGGAGCCACCGGAGGCGGCGTCGAGGTAGGCGGTGAAGTTCTTGGTGGTGCCCGAGTCGTCCGAGCGGTGCACCGGGGTGATGTCGGTGTCCGGGAGGGTGGCGTCGGGGTTGTCGGCCTTGATGGCCGCGTCGTCCCACTTGGTGATCTTGCCCTCGAAGATGCCGCCGATGGTGGCGGGCGAGAGCTGCAGGTCGTCGACGCCGTCGAGGTTGTAGATGACCGCGATCGGGCTGACGTAGGTGGGGACCTCGACGACCGGACCGTTGCAACGCTCCTTGGCCTGCGCGAGCTCGTCGTCGTCCAGGTACGCGTCGGAGCCCGCGAAGTCCACGCCACCGGCGATGAACTGCTCGCGGCCCGCGCCGGAGCCGGCCGGGTCGTAGTTGACGGTCACGTCGCTGTTGGCGGTCTGGAACGCGGCGGTCCAGGCGTCGACGGCGGCCTCCTGCGAGCTGGCGCCGGCACCGTTGAGGGTGCCGGAGAGCGAGGAGTCGGAGCCGGAGTCCGAGCCGCCCTCGTTGGACGCGCCGCAGGCGGAGAGTCCGAGTGCGAGGGTGAGGGCGAGCGCCGCGGGGGCGGCGACGCGCAGCGTGGTGCGGTTCACGGGGGGTGTCCCTTCGATGATCACAGGCTTCTGTCGTCCGTGACGCTAGGGAGGGCAGGTGTATCGGGGGTCCTCGGTACGTGAACGCAGGGTGAACGGCGAGCAAAGGATGGGCCCTCGTCGCAGGTCAGCGGGGTGATGCAGGTCTCCCCAGCGGTTCATCTGCCACGACGGCCCCGCGACGCAGGTGCAGCACGACCCCCTCGCCCGGAGCGAGCTCGGGCGCGTCCACCCCGAGGGCCGCGAAGACCCACGGCAGGGTCGGACGGTGGCCGCAGAGGACGGCCGGCGACTTCTCGGCGAGCACGTCCTCCACCGCCCGCCGGACGTCGCCCGCGGTGGTGTCCTCGGACAGGCGAGGGTCGTGCCGCAGCTCGAGCCCACGGGCGTCGGCGTAGGGCGCGACGGTGTCGACGCAGCGCCGCGCGGGGCTCGACACGACCCGACGCACGCCGTAGGCCTCGAGCAGGGGCACGAGGTCGTCCGCCCGCCCGCGTCCGCTGGGCGTGAGGGGACGCAGCAGGTCGTCACGACGCCAGTGCTCACGAGCCTTCGCCTTGCCGTGGCGGACCACGACGAGCGTGCGGGTGCGGTGGGCCTTGACGTCGCGCAGCGCCAGGAACGCGTCGAGCAGGTCGAGGTCGTGCTCGTAGCTGAGCAGCCGGCGAGCCTCGCCGGGGCGCACCCAGCGCAGGTCGTCGATCTCGCGGTTCGGCTGGAACGGCGTCGCCGTCTCGCCGACCACACGCGCCGCCCAGTAGCTGACCCGCTTCGGGCCCCCGGCCACCCGGTAGCGGGTGTCGGGGAGCGGGTGGCCGAGCCGCACGCGCTGGGCGGTCTCCTCCGCCACCTCGCGCACGGCGGTGGCGACGAGGTCCTCGCCGGGGTCCGGCTTGCCCTTCGGGAAGGTCCAGTCGTCGTAGCGGGGCCGGTGGACGAGGAGCACCTCGACGCCCCGCTTCCCCGACGAGCCCGGACGGGGCGCGCAGCGCCTCCAGGTGACGGCTCCGGCGGCGGTCAGCGGACGTTCACGTGCCATGCCTCGTATTGTTCACGTCCTAGGTGTCCGGACGGTGACGGGCCGATGCGCGAGGAGGTGTGCGGTGCTGCGACGAGCACGCGACCCGCTGGTCGCGGTCGTGGTCCTGGCCGTCGCGATCGCCGCCGGCTGGTGGGTCTCCGGTACCGCTCGGGCCGAGGTGCGCAGCCCGCTGGCCGCCGCGCTCGCCGCGGCGCCCGCGGGCACGACCGTGCTCGGCCTCACGGACTGGCAGCGTGTGCGCGACGTCGGGTCCGACGACCCCGGCGCACGCGACCTGACCACCCGGTCGGTGCTGGACGACCTCGGCGACGCCGTCCCGGGCGCGCTCGGCTGGTCGACCGACGACGTGGCCTGGGAGGCGTACGTGCAGGACCCGACGGCGGCCGGCGTGCTGGTCGTCGCGCCGGGTCCGGGCCTGTCGTGGGGACGGCTCGAGGCAGGGTTCCGGCGCGCCGGGTTCGACGACGCGGGCGGCGGGCGCTGGACGGCGTCGGCCGAGGTGTTGGGTTCGACCGGGCTGGGCGACCAGCTGGCCGATGTCCGGCTCCTGCGGCGCGCCGGGCTGCTCGTCGCGGGGTCGGACTCCGCCGCGGTCGAGGAGGTCGTGCGTGCCGCGACCGGGCGCGCCCCGGCGCTGACGTCGGTGCGACGGGCGGTCGACACCGCCGGACCGCTGGCGGACGCCGACACGGTGCTGCTGCAGGCCGGTGCGCTCGGCTGCGAGGACGCGGCCGTGCCCGCCGAGTCGGCGGACGAGGCAGAGGCCGCCCAGGCGCGCGCCGGCCGGCTCGCGGGCTACGTCTACAGCGGCCGGTCGCTCACCGACCGGGGCGGCTCCGGGCCGAGCGCGCAGACCGCGACCTTCTCGATGACCTTCGACGACGTCGCCCGCGCCCGTCGCCAGGCGCCCGTGCGCGAGCGACTGGCCACCGGTCCGTTCGTCGGACGCTCCGGCCAGGTCGAGGACGAGCTGCGCGACCCGAGGGTCGCCGTCGACCAGGCCACCGTGAGCCTGTCGTTCGACCGCTCCGCCGACGGCACCGTCCTCATGCTCGGCACCGGCGCACTGCTCTTCGCCGCCTGCTGAGGCCCGCCGGACGCGTTTCGCTGGTCGAGTGGGCGACGCCGCGACGGAGGAGCCGGCGGCGACGTATCGAGACCACTCTGGGCGTTCGCCGGGGGTTGGCCCACGCTGATCCGTTGCCGGGTGGTCTCGATACGTAGCGACGAGCTCGCTGGCGCTCGCCGTCGCTACTACTCGACCAGCGAAACGTTTCGCTGGTCGAGTGCCTCCACGAGCGCTAGCGAGGGGAGGTGTATCGAGACCATTCTGGGCGTTCGCTGGGGGTTGGCCCGCACTGATCCGTTGCCGGGTGGTCTCGATACGCGGCACGGCGCTCGTTCCTCGCGCGTGCCCGCTACTCGACCAGCGGGAAGCTGGTCGATGCCGGGATGGCGGTGCGGCGGGGTCAGGACAGGCGGCTGCGGCGCTTCTTCGCGCGGGCGATGAGCTCGGACTGGACGTCGCGGCCCGTGGGGTGGCGCGTCCAGGTGCCGTCGGGGCCGAGGTGCCAGGAGCTGGTCTCGTCCTGGGCCATGCGTTCCAGAAGGTCGCCGAGCACCTGCGTGTGCTGCTCGCTCGGCACCCGCACCAGCACCTCGACGCGGCGGTCGAGGTTGCGGTGCATCAGGTCGGCCGAGCCGATCCAGGCCTCCGGCTCGCCTCCGCCGCTGAACCAGTACACGCGGCTGTGCTCGAGGAAGCGACCGAGGATGCTGCGGACCTCGATGGTCTCGCTCAGCCCGGGCACGCCGGGTCGGAGCGTGCAGATGCCGCGGATGACCAGGCGCACGGGCACGCCCGCGCGCGACGCCTCGTACAGGCCGTCGATGACGGCCTCGTCGACGAGCGAGTTGACCTTGAACGCGATGCCTGCCGGCCGACCGGCCCGGTGGTGGGCGATCTCCTGGCGGATGCGCTCGAGAAGCCCCTCGCGCAGGCCCGACGGTGCCACCATGAGGCTGCGATAGTCACCCTGCTGCGCGAACCCGGACAGCGAGTTGAACAGCTCGAGCAGGTCGTTCGTGATGTCCGGGTCGCTCGTGAGGAGCCCGAAGTCCTCGTACAGGCGGGCCGTCTTGGGGTTGTAGTTGCCGGTGCCGAGGTGGGCGTAGCGGCGCAGCCCGTCGGGCTCCGCGCGGACGACCAGCGCCAGCTTGCAGTGCGTCTTCAGCCCGACGAGCCCGTACACGACGTGGCAGCCGGCGCGCTCCAGCTTGCGGGCCCAGCGGATGTTGGCCTGCTCGTCGAAGCGGGCCTTGATCTCGACCAGCACGAGCACCTGCTTGCCGGCGCGGGCTGCGTCGACGAGCGAGTCGATGATGGGCGAGTCGCCCGAGGTGCGGTACAGGGTCTGCTTGATCGCGAGCACGTGCGGGTCGGCGGCGGCCTGCTCGATGAAGCGCTGCACGCTCGTCGCGAACGAGTCGTACGGGTGGTGCACGAGGACGTCGCGCCGGCGCAGCGTGCCGAACAGGTCGGCCGGGCTGGCGGTCTCGACCTCGGCCAGGTGCTCGTGGGTGCCGGGCACGAACGGGTCGAACTTCAGCTCAGGGCGGTCGAGGTCGGCGATCTCGCCGAGGCTGCGCAGGTCGAGTGGACCCTGCAGGCGGAACACCTCGCCGTGGCGGATGCCCAGCTCGGTGACGAGCAGGTCGAGCACCTCCTCGTCGATCGACTCCTCGACCTCCAGGCGCACCGGCGGACCGAAGCGACGGCGCAGCAGCTCCTTCTCGAGCGCCTTGAGGAGGTTCTCCGCGTCGTCCTCCTCGACCTCGAGGTCCTCGTTGCGGGTCACGCGGAACACGTGGTGCGCGATGATCTCCATCCCGGGGAACAGCAGGTCGAGGTGCGCGGCGATGACGTCCTCGAGCGGCACGTGGCGGCCGGCGCTCGTGACCATCCACCGGTCGATGATGGGCGGCACCTTGACGCGCGCGAAGTGCTGCTTGCCCGTCTCAGGGTTGCGCAGCACGAGGGCCAGGTTCAGCGACAGGCCGGAGATGTACGGGAAGGGGTGGGCCGGGTCGACGGCCAGCGGCGTGAGCACGGGGAAGACCCGCTCGCGGTAGGTGGCCGCGACCTCCTCGCGCTCCTGCCCGTCGAGGTCGTCCCACCGGACGAGGTGGATGCCGGCGTCGGCGAGGGCGGGCACGACGTCGTCGACGAAGGTCCGCGCCTGCTCGACCATCAGCCGGTGGCTCGCCTCGAGGCTGTTGGCCAGCACGTCCTTGGGGTGGAAGCCGCTCGCCGAGGGCACCGCCACGCCCGCCGCGATGCGACGCTTGAGACCGGCGATGCGGACCATGAAGAACTCGTCGAGGTTGCTGCCGAAGATCGACAGGAACCGCACCCGCTCGAGCAGCGGCAGGCTCGGGTCCTGGGCGAGCTCGAGCACGCGGGCGTTGAACGCGATCCACGACAGCTCCCGGTCGAGGAACCGGTCGGCCGGCAGTGCGTCGTCGACGGGCTCGTACGGCGGGTCGACGTCGAACTCGTCGGGCGACGAGGGGTTCTCGACCGCAGGCAGGTCCAGATCGGTGGTGTCCACGCGCACATTGTGGCAAGACGACGTGAACGTCGCCTGAACGGCGCGGGTGCGCGTCCGTCCGTGGGCGCGGTGCCGGCGGTCGGTGGCGTGCGTCGGCGGGTCCCGACGGCACGGTCCGCGGCCCGTCGAGGCGCGCGAGGCCCGAAGCTGCGGGGTCGTGCGGCGAAGCGCTCCGCCGGGCGCGACGGCGCGCTATGTTGCGCGCATGGTGACGACGTCGGACCTGCTGGCGCTGGTGCAGGCCAAGGGTGCCCAGGCCCTCTTCTCGCTCCCGACCCCGGTCGTCCGGCGCCTCGCCGGCCGTCCGGTCGAGGTCGACGGGCGCACGCTCGACCCCGAGATGCAGCTGCTGCTGCGGGTGATGGGACTCAACGGGGCGGCGGTGGAGACGCTCTCGATCACGCGCGGTCGACGGGTCTACACCGAGGCGTTCCGGATGCTCGGCGGACGTCAGCCCGTCGGCGCGGTGACGGACCGGACGATCGACGGCCCGGACGGTCCGGTCGGCCTGCGCTTCTACACGCCGCGCGGGCTCAGCGGACGCTCCCCGGCGCTCGTCTACCTGCACGGCGGCGGCTGGGTCTACGGCGACCTCGATGCCTACGACGCCGTCTGCTCCTTCCTCGCGGAGGAGGCCCAGGTGCGGGTCGTCTCGGTCGACTACCGCCTGGCGCCCGAGGCGCAGTTCCCCGCCGGGTTCGACGACGTGTGGGCGGCCTGGCGCTGGGTCACCGAGCACGCCCCCGGCCTGGGCATCGAGCCCGGTGCGATCGCCATCGGCGGCGACAGCGCCGGTGGCAACCTCTCAGCGCTCGTCGCGCAGCACGCGGCCCGCTCCGAGGAGGTCGTCGCGCCCGCGTTCCAGCTGCTCGTGTACCCGGCCACCGACTTCGTCGAGGAGCGACCCAGCCGCACGCGCCTCGGCGAGGGCTTCCTGCTCACCAAGGCGTTCATGGACCTGTGCGAGGAGAACTACCTCGCGGGCGACGAGGACCGCGCCGACGACCGGCTCTCGCCGCTGCGCCAGGACGTGCACGGCGTGGCACCCGCCTACCTCGTGACCGCCGGCTTCGACCCGCTGCGCGACGAGGGGACGGCGTACGCGGAGCACCTGCGCGCGGCGGGCGTGCGGGTGGAGCACGTGGAGGAGAGCGGTCTCATCCACGGCTTCGCGAACATGGTCGGCATCGGCCGCTCCGCTCCGCGCGCCATGCGTCGTGCTGCGGCGGCACTGCAGCGCGGGCTCAGCTAGCCGGCTCGGAGGAGCGGGCGTAGAGCACGTCGCGCGCCCGCTCGACGAAGCCGAGCCTGCGGTAGACCGCGAGCGCGGGGGCGTTGTCGCCCTCGACGTAGAGGTCGACGACGTCCACGCCCGACTCGGCGAGGTGTCGCAGTCCGCGGGCGGTCAGCGCCGTGCCGAGCCCGCCGCCGTGGTGGTCGGGGTCGACGCCGACCACGTACACCTCGCCGACGGGAGGCTCGCCCCAGGCCGGCGCCTCGACCTTCGTCCAGTGGAAGCCGATGACCTGGCCCTGCTCGTCCTCGGCCACGAAGAGTCCCTCGGGGTCGAACCAGTCGCTGGCGGCGCGTCGGTCGAAGTCGGCGCGGTCCATCGCGCCCTGCTCCGGGTGGTCGGCGAAGGCGCGACCGTTGACGCGGACGACGGCGTCGGCGTCGTCGGGGCGGAACGTGCGGATGCGGACGCCGTCGGGGACCCGCTCGACGACCGGCTCGCCGCCCTCGCGGCGCAGCACGAGCAGCGTGCGGACCGGCTCGAGGGCGAGGGACGACGCGAGCGCCTGCGCGCCGGGCAGGTCGCCGTGCGCCCAGAACCGACGCTCGCCCGCGTCGAGCAGCTCGCTCACGAGGGCGCGACCGCGACCCTGGCGTCGGTGGTCGGGGTGCACCGCGAGCTCCACGGGCGCGTCGTCGGGGGCCACCGCGGCCGCGACGCCACCGTCGACGACGCGTGCCACGCGCAACCGGGCGCCGGCCGCGATCGCGAGGCGGGTGGCCTCGTTGAACGGCTCCACGCCGTCGGCCGCGTGGACGGCGTGGTTCAGGGCGATCAGACCGTGGTCGTCGGCCGGCGGCGCCTGTCCGGCGTCGGGGGCGGCCGACGGCGGCGTCGCGGGCTCGGCCTCGCCGCGCTGGGACTCGGCCAGCGCCACGCCGATCGCCAGGAACGCGCCGATCCAGACGGGGTTGCCGTTGACGAGCGTGAACAGGGCGCCGATGGCGGTCCAGATCAGCACCATGCCGCCGTACCGACGGTCGCGAGAGGTCTTCACCCCTCCCAGCCTAGGCGTGGGTGGACGGGAGGCCGCTCGCGCCGCGGGCGTCGAGCAGCTCGCGCAGCCGGTGCCCGACCTCCGCGGCGACCGCGCGTGCCAGCGCCTCGGGCGAGTCGTCCTCCGGCTCGGGCACGACGTGGTGCACCGTGCCGGTCTCCTGCAGGTCGAGGGCCGAGACCCGCTGCTGCTGCGCCATCTGCGGTGCGTGGTCGACGTCGCCGTGCACGATCGCGCTCGCACCCTCGGGCGGGAGCGGCGAGAGCCAGGCGTTCTCGGTGGCCACCACGACGTCGGCGGGCAGCAGGGCGAGCGCACCGCCGCCGGAGCCCTGGCCGAGGAGCACGGAGACCGACGGGACCTCCAGCGTCGACATGACGGCGATGCAGCGGGCGATCTCGCCGGCGATCGCCCCCTCCTCGGCGCTCGCCGACAGCTCCGCGCCCGGGGTGTCGATCAGGGACACCAGCGGGAGACCCAGCTCGGCTGCCAGCCGCATGCCGCGCCGCGCCTCGCGCAGCGCCGCCGGTCCCATCGGGTTGGCGGGGGTCTGCGTCGTGCGGTCCTGGCCGACCACCACGCAGGGCACGCCGTCGAGCCGCGCGAACGCCACCAGCATCGCCGTGTCGCGCTCGCCCTCCTCGGTGCCCTGCAGTCGCACCGTGGCATCGCTGCCGTGGCGCAGCACGTCGCGCACGCCCACGCGCGGCTCGGCGCGGGTGATCTCGATCGACTCCCACGTGCCGTGACGCCGCGGCGCACCCGGCTCCACGCCGGGCCGGCGGGTGCGGGAACCGTCGGCGACGGGGTCGAGCAGCAGCCCGAGTGCTCGGTCGACGACCGACGGGAGCTCCTCGTGCAGCACGACGGAGTCGACGATCCCGCGCCGGGCGAGGTTCTCGCTCACCTGCACCCCGGGTGGGAACGGTCGCCCCTCCAGCAGCTCGTAGACCTTCGGACCGAGGAACCCGACGAGCGCGCCGGGCTCGGCCACCGTGATGTGGCCGAGCGAGCCCCACGACGCGAACACGCCGCCCGTGGTCGGGTGCCGCAGGTGCACGAGGTACGGCAGCCCCGCGGCACGGTGGTCCATGATCGCGCGGGAGATGTCGACCATGTGGACGAACGCGGGGGTGCCCTCTTGCATGCGCGTGCCGCCCGACGCGGTCGAGGCGAGCAGCGGCAGGCCCTCCGCGGTGGCACGCCGCACGGCCGCGACGATGCGCTGTGCGGCGGCGCGGCCGATCGAGCCCGCGAGGAAGCCGAACTCGTTCAGCACGAACGCGACGGGACGGCCCCGGACGAGTCCCCGTCCGGTGATGATCGACTCGTCGCAGCCGGAGCGCTGCGCGGCCTTCTCGACGGCCGCGCGGTAGTCCGGCGGGTACGCGGAGACGTCGATCGGCTCGTCCCAGGACTCGTAGCTGCCCTCGTCGAGGACCAGCGCGACCAGGTCCAGCGCGCTGATGCGGTCCATCCGGCGTCCGCTAGGCGCGGGCGCCCGGCCCGGGCACCGACGTGCTGCGGCGTGCGGCGGGCTCGTCGGCCTCCGCCGTCGTCGCGACGAAGCGGTAGCCGACGTTGCGCACGGTGCCGATCAGCGTCTCGTGCTCGGTGCCCAGCTTGGCGCGGAGCCGTCGTACGTGGACGTCGACCGTGCGGGTGCCGCCGAAGTAGTCGTAGCCCCACACCTCCTGCAGCAGCTGCTGGCGGGTGAAGACCCGGCCCGGGTGCTGGGCGAGGAACTTCAGGAGCTCGAACTCCTTGAACGTGAGGTCGAGCGTGCGGTTCTCCAGCTTGGCCGTGTACGTCGCCTCGTCGACGACGAGACCGCTGGAGGCGATGACGTGGGAGTCGTCCTCGCCGCCCTGACCGGCTGCCACGCGGCCGATGGCCAGCCGGAGCCGGGCCTCGAGCTCCGCCGGGCCGGCGGTCGTCAGGATGACGTCGTCCATGCCCCAGTCGGAGGCGGCGACGGCGAGTCCGCCCTCGGTGAGGATCAGCACCAGCGGGCACTCGATCCCCGTGCTGCGGATGACGCGGGTCAGGCTGCGGACCTGCGCGAGGTCGTGACGGCCGTCGACGAGGACGGCGTCGGAGGGCGGTGCGTCGATGAGCGCGCTGGCCTCCGCCGGGAGGATCTTGACGTGGTGGGGCAGCAGCGCGAGGGCGGGCAGCACCTCCACCGAGGACTGGGTGCTCTTGGTCAGGAGCAAGAGGTGTGACACTGCGGTCCCTCCGTCGGTCCGCCCCGGGCGCCGTGCCCGCGGCTCGCACTTATGACAAGAGGCCAGGTGAAATCACCGTGGCCTCGTTGCATGGCCCAGACTAGTGCATGTGTCGGACGAATCACCACGAGGTGTCGCGAAAGAGAACGACGTCACACCGGCAGGTGGCCGGGGGGCGGACGGGACGTCGACACCTGTGGTGACGGTGCGCTACTGGGCGGCGGCGCGGTCCGCCGCCGGGGTCGAGAGCGAGCAGCTGGCGGCGAGCACCCTCGCCGAGGCCGTCGACGAGGCGGTGCGCCGCCACGACGGCGACGCGCGGCTGCGTGCCGTGCTCGACATGTGCTCCGTCCTCGTGGGGGAGGTGCCCGTCGGGCGTCGTGACCGCACCGAGGTGGGCCTCGACGACGGGGCGCTCGTGGAGTTCCTGCCGCCCTTCGCCGGCGGCTGAGCGGGTGGGCTCTGACCGGGGCGGGCCGCACCCGCCACCTGGCATCATGCGAGGGTGCCTCGACTCGTCCCGTCCCTGCTCTCCGCCGCGTTGGCGGGGCTGCTCGCCCTCGCGGTCGCGACAGGTGAGCTGTGGCTCGTCGCCGTCGGCGTCCTCGTCGTGCAGGTGCTCGTCGCCACCGCCCCGGCCCACGGTGCGGGGGAGCGGCCGCGGCTGACGACCTTCGTGCCGGTGGTGGCGGGCGGCGCCGTCGCCACGGCGGTCGCGTGGGACCCGCAGCTGCTGCGTGGGACCGACGGGACGGTGGCCACCGAGGACGCGCTGATCTCCGCCGGCGTGTTCTCCGGGGTCATGCTCGGGTCCGCGGTGGTCGTCTTCGCCGGGCTGGTCGGGCAGATGCTGCGACGTGACGGGCGCGAGGACCTCGTGCGGGCCGTAGCCGCGACCGTGCTCGTCGGCGTCGTCGCCACGTGTGCGGCCGGGTGGGTGGCCGCGTCGGGGGAGTCGGCCTCGATCGACGTCGTCGCGATGGCCGCCGCCGCGCTCTCCGTGGCGCTCCTCGTGTGGGCGCTGCCGGGCGACAGGGTGCTGCTCGGGTCGGCCGCGGTGACGGCGGGTGCGCTCACCGGCGTGCTCGTCTCCGCGACGGTCGACGGCACCGGCACGTGGGTGCTGGGCCTCGCGGTCGGCGGCGCCGCGGCCGGGTGCGCCGTCCTGGGACAGGTGCTGGGACGGGCCTGGAGCATCGGAGCGCTGCCCGGCCCGCAGACGTGGGCCTTCCCCGCCGCGGTGTCGGTGGCCCTCGTCGGCCCCGCGGTCCACGTGGGGGCGTCGCTGGCGGTCCTCACGGTCTAGGGGCCGATCCCGGACGTGACGTCGGACGACCGGGGGCGTCGTAACCTGATGAGGTGACCGGTGTGATCGTCCTCGTCGTCGCCCTCGCGGCGACCGGCGTCGTGGCCCTGCTGCTGCGCCGTCGTGACGGTCGGTTCTCCGCCCCGGTGTCGGCTGCGCCCGTGCAGGCCGTGGACGGCGGGGCCGCGCAGGAGTCGGCGACCGGAGCGGGGCCGGAGGTCCCGACGGAGACGCGCGAGGTGCTCACGGCGGAGGAGATCGGCGGCCCGCTGGGCGACCGGCTGACCCTCGTCCAGTTCTCCAGCGCCTTCTGCAGCCCCTGCCGCGCCACGCGCACCCTGCTGAGCGACGTCGTCTCGACCCGCCCCGACGTGACGCACGTCGAGGTCGACGCCGAGTCCCACCTCGACCTCGTGCGCCGGCTCAACGTCATGCGCACCCCGACCGTCCTCGTCGTCGGGCCCGACGGCACGGTCCTCAGCCGCGCCTCCGGCCTGCCCCGCCGCGACCAGGTCCTCGCCGTCCTCGACGCCTGAGGCGCGCAGGGGCCGTTCGTCGCCGCAGGGTCCTCGTCCGGCTACGCCTCGTCCGTCCGCGCCTCGGACGACGAGCCCGGGGAGCGAGCCCCGCCCTCGTCCAGTGCGGCGCGGATCCGGGCGAGGAGGGGGAGGACGTCGCGCAGGGTGCTCTGTTCCGGCGGGTCCAGGTCGTGGAGGACCTCGACGAGGAGGCTCTCCGCTGCGGCGTCGTAGACGCGCAGCTGCTCACGGGCCAGGTCGGTGAGGCCGACCTGGACGCTGCGAGCGTCCGACGCGTCGGCTCGTCTCGTCACGAGACCACCTCTCTCCATGGCCGAGACGAGGTTGCTGACCGTCGGTCGAGCGAGCCCCAACCGGCGACCGAGCGCCGTCGGGCTCTCCCAGCGGTCGGGGGAGAGGCGACGGAGCACCTCGATCTGCGCATCGGGCAGCGAGGGGAGACCGGCGCGGGCCCGTGAGGCGTTGAGGAGCGTCCGGCGCAACGGGCCGATCTCGTCGCTCAGGCCACGGGCCAGCGCGCCGAGGTCGTCCTGGCTCGTGGGGTCGGGCACGCGGACAGGGTACGTGATTCGTGCCGTATGCGTTTGAAACAAACGCATCATGTGTCAGAGTGGAGTCATGGACACGCACACGAGCATCGAGAACCCCGTCCCCGAGCAGGACCTGGACGCGATCGTCGGCCACCGCCTCGTCTACACCTACGCCAACGGGTGGCAGTACGAGATGTACGTCAAGAACGCCACGACGATCGACTACCGGATCCACTCCGGGATGGTCGGCGGTCGCTGGGTGAAGGACCAGGAGGTCGACCTCGTCGGGCTGGGTCGCGGGGTCTTCAAGATCTCGTGGAACGAGCCGACCGGCACGAGCGTCGTCGTGAACGTCGTGCCCGAGGACCGCGTCCTGCACGGCACGATCTTCTTCCCCCACTGGGTCGAGCTCGACGGGTCCAGGACCGTCCTGTTCCAGAACGACCACCTCGAGGAGATGCGCCGCTACCGCGACGAGGGCCCCACCTACCCGATCTACGTCGTGCCGGAGTTCGCGCACATCACCCTCTTCGAGTTCGTCGGCATCGACGACGAGGCCGTGATCGACACGGCGCCCGGCGACCTGCCCCCGGGCTTCGCCGACCGGAGGAACTGACGTGGGGCCGCAGGATCCCGAGGTGGTGCCGTTGACGCTCTCCCACGGTGGTCGCGTGCTCCGCGGTCACGAGCTCCGCCCCGTCGACGTCGCCGACGGCGCGCCGTCCGTCCTGCTCGTGCACGGATTCAGCGACTCCAGCGTCGGGCCGCGGCGCCTGTTCGTGCAGGTCGCCCGACGCCTGACGGCCCTCGGGGCGGTCGTCCGCACGTACGACCGGCTCGGGCACGGCGTCAGCGACGGCGAGTTCGCGGACATCACGCTGCGCGACGAGGTCGAGCAGGTGTCGTCGATGATCCGCGCTCTCGCGGCCGACCGGTCCCGCTCCGTCCACGTCGTGGCGCACAGCCTCGGCGCCGTGGAGTCGGCCATCGCCGCCGCCCGGCTCCTCGACCTCGTGGCCAGCCTCACCCTCTGGTCGCCCGCCGGGGTCGTCGTCGACGACATCGTCGTGAAGCACGAGATCCAGGGCCGCTCCCTCGCCACCGTCGAGGAGGACGACGGCTTCGACGTCGGCGGCATGTGGCTCGGCCGCGCCTTCATCGACGACGTCCGCGACGACCTCGACGTGTACGCGGAGGCGGCCGGGTACACCGGCCCGGTCCAGGTCGTGCACGGCACGGCGGACGAGATCGTGCCGCTCGAGTACGGACGTCGCTACGCAGACCTCTTGCCGCAGGCGACCTTCGCGGAGATCCCCGGCGCCGACCACGCGTGGTCGGCGCGTGTCCTGCGCGAGAACCTCCTGGCACGCCTCGTCCCCTTCCTCGGGCTGGCGTCAGGGCACGAGCCCGCCTGAGGTCGTCCGCGGGGGGCTCTGCTTCTCGTTCAGGTGGGGGTGCGTCGGCGTGGCTTGTCTCTCGGGTGGGGCTGCGCTGGTGCGGCTTCTCGTTCGGGTGGGGCTGCGTCGGTGCGGCTTCGACTCGTCCTGCGCTCCGAAAGGGCCTCGACCGGGCGGCTGGGCGGGAGCCGGCTTGGGGTCTCGGGCTGCGGGTTGCGCTCGGGGTGGACGCAAGAATCTGCGTTCGTGTGCGGAATGGCGAAGGGTTCTGCGTTTGCTACGGGATCCCGTCGTGAACGCAGAAGCGTTCGGTCTCGTTCGCGCGAATGCAGAATCTTGGGTGCCCTTTGGGTTGGGGAGACGAAGGATTCTTCCTTCTCGTGGACCGTTCCACGAGAAGGAAGAATCCTTCACACGCCCGGCCCCCTCAGCGGTGGATCCGCCACCTGAACAGCGCCCTTAAGGTGGCGCATCCACCGCCGGACCGCGCAAACGCAGCATCTTGGGCCAGTCACGCACGAAGGGAGAATCTTGGGTCCACCGCGGGAGCCGCAGCCCGAGAACTCAGCCCAGCGCGCCCGCCAGCCGCCCGGTCGAGGCCCTTTCGGAGACCACCTCCACGAGAAGCCGCGCCAGCGCAGCCCCACCCGAACGAGAAGCCGCGCCAGCGCAGCCCTACCCGAGAGACAAGCCACGCCAGCGCAGCCCCACCCGACCACGAAGCCGCGCCAGCGCACCCCCACCCGAGCGACAACCCGCGTCCACGCACCCCCACCCCGGCCCCCTCATCTTGAATATCGAGACAGCCATCCACGATACGAGACGATCGACGGGCCTCCCGCTCGGACCGACCTACAGTGGACGCATGACCGGCTCGACGTACCTGACGCGGCGCCTCGCGGTGGACAACTGCCGCACGCGCTCCGCGCTGTGTCGTCGCTCCTGATCGACCGCACCGGCCACCCGCCAGCGGTCCCGAGCCCGCCCGTCAGTCCGCCGAGCACCGACCCTGCGTCGCGCCGGCCCGTCCAGGAGTCCGTCCCATGGCCCGTCCCACTCACGTCGACCCGCGCGGCATGCGCTTCGCGGCGGCCCTGACGTCGGTCGTGCTCGCCGTCGCGCTGGTCGTCCCGACCTCGGTCGCGCTGGTGCTGCTGGCCGTCCAGGGCGTCGTGTTCGCGATCGGCGCCAGCGGTCACCTCGACAGGTCGCCGTACGCGGTCGCCTTCGCCCGGCTCGTGCGACCGAGGATCGGTCCGCCGGCCGAGCCCGAGGACGCGCGACCGCCGCGGTTCGCGCAGACCGTCGGACTCGGGTTCGTCGTCGTCGCCCTCGTGGGCTTCGGCGTCGGCATCCCGGCACTCGGCTACGTCGCGACGGCGTTCGCGCTCGTGGCCGCCCTGCTCAACGCCGCCGTCGGCTTCTGCCTCGGCTGCGAGCTGTACCTGCTCGCGCGACGCGCCACCGCGTCCCGCGCGCACGCCTGACCACCCTGACCACCACCTGCACGCCCACCCGACCCCACCACCGCGTGGGACCACACATGGAGGTATCCACATGAGCCGCGACACCGCGCTCGTCACCGCCGACTGGGTCGAGGAGCACCTCGACGACCCGAAGGTCGTCCTCATCGAGGTCGACGAGGACGTCGAGGCCTACGACAAGGGCCACATCCCCGGCGCGATCAAGCTCGACTGGAAGAAGGACCTCCAGGACGGCGTCCGCCACGACTTCATCTCCAAGGAGAAGCTCGAGAAGCTGCTCTCGGAGAAGGGTGTCGCCAACGACGACACCGTCGTCTTCTACGGCGGCAACAACAACTGGTTCGCGGCCTACGCCTACTGGTACCTGACCTACTACGGCCACGAGAACCTGCGCCTGCTCGACGGCGGCCGCAAGAAGTGGGAGCTCGACAGCCGTGAGCTGTCCTCCGAGGTCCCGGACCGTCCGGCCACCACCTACACGGCGCAGGAGCCGAACGAGTCCGTCCGCGCCTACCGCGACGAGGTCGTCGAGGCCATCGGCTCGAAGAACCTCATCGACGTGCGCAGCCCCGACGAGTACGCCGGTCGCCTGCTCGCCCCCGCGCACCTGCCGCAGGAGGCCGCGCAGATCGCGGGCCACATCCCCACCGCCGGCAACGTGCCGTGGAGCAAGGCCGCCAACGACGACGGCACCTTCAAGAAGGACGAGGAGCTCAAGGCCCTCTACGCCGACGCCGGTCTCGACGAGGGCAAGGACACCATCGCCTACTGCCGCATCGGCGAGCGCAGCTCGCACACGTGGTTCGTGCTGAACGAGATCCTCGGCTACCCGAACGTCAAGAACTACGACGGCTCGTGGAGCGAGTACGGCTCGCTGCGCGGCGTGCCGGTCGCGGTCGGCGACGAGCGCGGGGAGGCCTGACATGTGCGGAGCCGTGAAGGGCGGACCGAGCCTCGAGGGCGTCGACGTCGCCAACCAGGCCGTCATCCAGGGTGTCGTCGTGCGCGGCGACGAGCCCGTGGGCAACGCGTACGTGCGTCTGCTCGACCGCACCGGTGAGTTCACCGCCGAGGTCCCGACCTCGGCGACCGGCCAGTTCCGGTTCTTCGCCGGCCCCGGCGAGTGGACGCTGCGCACCCTCGCGCCGCGCGCGGAGGCCGTCGACCTCGCCGTGGCCGCCGCGATCGGCGTCGTCGCCGACGTGGTCGTCGACATCGACCGGGTGCCTGCCAACGCCTGAGCGTCGTCCCACGAGACCCCGGACCGCCACGGTCCGGGGTCTCGTGCCGTCTCGGGCTTTCTCGGCAGGAACCACGTGACCCCCGGCCTCCTCGCTCGTTCTAGAGGCGAGCACCTCGCGTCAGGACGGCGTGCTCACGTCGGATCCTGTGAGGGAGTCTCATGAAGAAGCACCTTGCGGCGCTCGTCGCCACGGTCGTCGCCGCCGTCGGTCTGGTGGCACTGCCGTCCGTGACCCTCGCTCCGGCCCAGGGGGCCGTGCCGTACGCCGTCCTGGTGTGCGACATCCAGGTCTCGAAGTCTCGCGTCGCCCCCGGGGAGACGTTCACGGCGACCGTCACGGCCGACATCCCCACGACGATCACCGCGACCTACGAGGACCAGGTCCGCACCGCCAGCAACACGACGAGGCTGGTCGCGACGTTCACCGCGCCGCAGGTCACGAGGAACACCACGACCACCGTCCGTGCCACCTGCGGTGACAAGGCCGGGTCGGGCGCGGAGGTCCTGGTCGCCGCCGGCGGGACCAACAGCGACGGCGGTTCGCAGGGCGACGCCGACGCGGACGGTGGTTCGCAGGGCGATGCCGACGTCAGCGCCGACGGTGGCTCGCAGGGCGACGCCGACGTGAACGCGGACGGTCTGGGCTCCCAGGGCGACGCGGACGTGAACGCGGGCGGTGCGGGCACCGACGGCGTGGCCGACGCGGACGCCGGCACCGAGGACCGCAACGGCATCCTGCCGGGCACCGGCGGCACCGACTTCTGGCTGCTCGTCCTCGGCGCGCTCCTCGTCCTCGCCGGCATCGGCGCCGTGGTCGCCCGCCGCCGTCGCGACGGCTGACCCGACCGTGAGGCCGCCTCGGCGGTTCCTGCCCGAACGCTGGGACCGGGCGGGCTGGGCCCGGCTGGTGCTCTCCGTGGTCGGGGGCGTCGTGCTCGTCTGCGGGGTCGTCCTGGCCTGGCAGGGCGTGCGTGCGGCGATCCTGCTGCAACGGGCCAGCGACGCGTCGCAGGTGCTGCTCGCGCAGGTCGCCCAGGGTGACGCCGACGGCGCGCGCCGCACCGCCGAGGTGCTCGAGGACGCCGCGCGGCGCTCCCACGACTCGACCGACGGTCCGCTGTGGGCGGTCGCGTCCTGGCTGCCGATCGTGGGCGACGACGTCGATGCGGTGCGGGTGGTCAGCCGCGAGGTCGACCGGGTCGCCACCCAGGCCGTCCCGACGGTCGTCGACGTGACGGCACAGGTCGGTCTCGACGCGTTCTCGCCGCGCGCCGGCCGCGTGGACATCGCGAACCTCGAGAGCGTCGCCCCGCGGCTGGGCGCACCGCGGCGGGCGCTCCAGGAGGCCGCGCGCAACGTCGGCGACATCCGGCCGGAGGACGTCGTCGGACGGCTCCAGGTGCCGGTCAGGCGGCTGCAGGACGTGCTCACGGGAGCCGCGTCCGCGGCGCGGGTCGCTGACACGGCCGCGACGCTTCTGCCCGACATGCTCGGGGGACAGGAGCGACGCCGCTACCTCCTGCTCATCCAGAACAACGCCGAGGTGCGGTCGCTCGGCGGCATCCCCGGGTCCTGGGCGGTCATCGAGGCGAACCGGGGCCGGGTGCGCATGACCGAGCAGGGCTCGGCGATCGACGTCCCGCCCGTCGACGACCCGCGCCTCGCCGTGCCGGCGTCGCAGTACGGGGCCGTGCCGGTGTCGGCGGCGGAGGACCTGCGCAACACCACCTCGGTCCCGGACTTCCCGGAGGCGGCCCGGTTCGCCGGGTCGCTGGTCGGCGAGGCGACCGACACCCGGTTCGACGGGGTGGTCTCCGTCGACCCCGTGACGCTCGGCTACCTGCTCCAGGGTCTCGGACCGGTCACCCTCGGCGACGGCACACGGCTGACCAGCGAGAACGCGGTGGACGAGCTGCTGAACGGTGTGTACCGCCGCTACACGACCGACCCGCTCGCGCAGGACGCCGTCTTCGAGGACGCCGCGCGCAGCATCTTCGACGCCTTCGTCGGGGGCCGGGGCGCGACCCAGCCCGTCCTCGAGGCGCTGGTGCGGGCGGCCGTCGACAACCGGGTGATGGTCTGGTCGGCCGACCGGTCCGAGCAGCGGCGCATCCGCACGACGGGCGTCTCGGGCGTGCTCTCGCAGGACCCTGACCAGGCGCGCGTGGGGGTGTTCGTCGACGACAGCAAGGGCTCGAAGCTGCAGTACTACCTCGAGACGTCCCACACGCTGACGTCATCGCGCTGCGTCGACCGCAGCCAGGAGCTCACCCTCCGCACCCGGCTCTCCTCGGTCGTCCCGAGGTCGGGTCTGCCGGTCTCGATCACCGGGTTCCGGCTGCC
The DNA here is from genome assembly GCA_026392465.1 of Propionibacteriales bacterium. Lineage (GTDB taxonomy): Bacteria > Actinomycetota > Actinomycetes > Propionibacteriales > Nocardioidaceae > Aeromicrobium. Next base: position 28,346 of record JAPLCA010000023.1, on the reverse strand, counting down.
CGGCCTCTCGGCCACGGACCAGCGGCTCTCGGTGCGGGTGGTCGCACCGGCCGGGGGCGTCCTCCAGCAGGTCCGCCTCGGCGACGTCGACCGCCAGCCGGTCGGCGGCCGGCTCGGCGACCGCCGGGTGACGGTCGTGCCGGTGACCCTGCGGGCAGGGGAGTCGGTCGACCTCACCGTCACGATGCGCACGGGCGACGGTCAGACGGGCGACGCCGTGCTGACCTCCACGCCCGGCATCCGTGCCGAGCCGAACGACGTGCGCGTGCGCTCCGCCTGCAGCTGACGCGGACCGACCCACCGTCCGCCCGGTCGACCGAGCGGTCAGCCGATCTGGCGCTCGTCGGCGAGCCGGTCGTCCGGGTACTTGCGCAGGTAGGCGTCCATGCGGTCGTTGCGCAGGGCGTCGAACAGCTCCGCGCACTTGGCCTGGTCGAGCACCACGACGTCGCCGTACGTCGGGTCCAACTCGGTGCCGGCGACCGGCGCGGTCAGGAAGGTCACGTCGTCGGAGCGCACACCGCGCAGCGAGAGCGCGAGCGCGCGCATGTCGCCCGGGTCCCAGTCCGCGTCGACCGTGAGGTTCTTGGTGACGGCGGTCAGGGTCCGGGTCAGCTTGATCGGGTTGCTGAGCGTGTCACGCGCCAGCATCTTCTTCATGAGCGAGCGCAGGAAGTTCTGCTGCCGCGCGATCCGGTCGAAGTCGCCCCGGACGAGGCCGTAGCGGGTGCGCACGTACGCGAGGGCCTTCTTGCCCTCGAGCGTCTGCTGGCCCGCCTGCCACTGCACCTCCTGCTTGGGATCGTAGAAGGCGCGGGGGATGAACACGGGCACGCCGCCGACCGCCGACGAGAGCGCCTCGAAGCCGTCCCAGTCGATGATCGCCAGGTGCCGCATGCGCAGGTTGGTCAGGTTCTCGACGGTCGAGATCGCCCCGTCGGGCCCGTACTCGGAGAACGCGTCGTTGATCTTCTGCTTCGAGCGCACCGCGCCGGTCTGGTCGTGGATGTCGGTGAACGTGTCGCGCGGGATGGAGACGAGGTAGACCTTGCGTCGGTCCGACGTGATGTGCGCGATCATCAGCGTGTCGCTGCGGTACTTGCCCGCCGGCCAGCGTGGCGCCGCGGCGTCCTCTGCAAGGGTGGTGTCGCGTGCTCCCGGCTCCTCCTTGCCCTTGTCGGAGCCGAGCAGCAGGATGTTGAGCGCCCGGCCGCGGTCCGGGTCGGGCCGGTCCTTCTCCTTCAGCTGGGTGTCGACGCGGCCGACGTTGTTCAGCTGGGAGTTCAGGTAGTACGCGTAGCCGCTGGCGGTGCCCAGCACCAGCACGAGCACGCCGACGACGCCGACCAGCAGCCGGCGGTGGCGACGGTGCCAGGGCGTCCCACCCGCGCGACGCTTGCCCGCGACGGCACGACGCTCACGCTTGAGGCGTCGCGACATGGACACGTCCGTTCGGTGGGGGGCGGGGCGCCGGCCGCACCGGACCACGGTCGACCACGCGTGATCCTACGCGGCCCACCTGAAAGGACGGTCAGAACGCCGGTCCCGCACCCGTCGCAGCGGAGGCGCTCAGAGCTCCAGCAGGACCGTCACGGGTCCGTCGTTGACCGACGCCACCTGCATGTCGGCGCCGAAGCGTCCGGTGGGCACGTCGGCGCCGAGCGCGCGGAGGGCGGCACAGAACTCCTCGTAGAGCGGCTCGGCCACGGCGCCCGGGGCGGCCGCCGTCCAGCTCGGTCGGCGGCCCTTGCGGGCGTCGCCGTAGAGCGTGAACTGGCTGACCACCAGGACCGAGCCGCCGGTGTCGGCGACCGACCGCTCCTCGCGCAGCACCCGCAGTCCGTGCACCTTGCGTGCCAGCGCGTCGGCCTTCTGCACGGTGTCGTCGTGGGTGACCCCGAGCAGGACGAGGAGGTGGCCCCCGTCCTCGCGCCCTGTGTCGGCCCCGCTGCCGACACCGCCGCCCACGGACCCGACGACCTCCCCGTCGACGACGACGGACGCCTGGGTCACCCGCTGCACCACTGCACGCACGGCGGCAGGCTAGCGCGCCGTCGATACGATGGTCGTCATGGCCTTCGAGATCCCGGCAGACCTGCACCCCGACGTGGCCCCGCTCGCGTGGCTGCTCGGCACGTGGCACGGCAACGGGCGGGGGGAGTACCCGACGATCGAGCCCTACGCGTTCGAGCAGGACGTCGTGTTCGCGCACGACACCCGCCCGTTCCTGCACTACTTCAGCCGCTCCTGGACGACCGACGAGGAGGGCAACCGGACCGGCCCGGGCGACCTCGAGACCGGTTTCCTGCGGCCTGCCGGACTGGTGGAGGGCGGCAAGGGCATCAACGTCGAGCTCGTGCTCGCCCACCCCACCGGCTACGCCGAGGTCTGGTACGGCGTGGCGGAGGGCCCGCGGATCACGCTGGCCACCGACATCGTCGCGCGGACCGAGACGGCCGTCGAGTACACCGCCGGTCAACGCATGTACGGGCTCGTCGAGGGCGCGCTCATGTACGCCGTCGACAAGGCGGCCGAGGGACAGAGCATGCAGTCGCACCTCTGGGGGAAGCTCGCCCGTGTCTGAGCACCCCGCCGCCGCTCCCGCCACCCCCACTCCCGACGATCCCGCAGCCGTCGTGCCAGGACGGCGCAGCCCCCTGCTCGACCTCGAGGGCGCCGTCGAGGCCGATCCGCCCGACACCGGCGTCGCCGCGCACTACGGCGAGCTGACCGTCGAGCAGCGCCGCCTCGAGCGTGGCGAGGGGTTCGTCGACCTGTCGCACCGCGACGTGCTCACGGTCACCGGACCGGACCGGCTCACGTGGCTGCACTCGCTGACCACCCAGCACCTGGAGTCGCTGCAGCCCGGCGTGCCCACCGAGGTGCTCGTGCTGACCCCGCAGGGACGCATCGAGCACGCCTTCGACGGCGTCGACGACGGCACCACCTTCTGGGCGCACACGGAGCCCGGCGCGGGAGCCGCCCTGGTGACGTTCCTCGACCGGATGCGCTTCATGATGCGGGTCGAGGTCGCCGACGTGACCGACGAGCACGCCGTGCTCGGCCGGGTCGAGCCCGGCAGCGACGGGAAGCCCGGGCGGGCGGTCTGGGCGATCGAGCCGCGCGCCGACGTCGCGTCCTGGCCGGAGCGGCACGGCCGCCCCGCGGGGACGTGGGCGTGGGAGGCGCTGCGGATCGCGGCAGGCACCCCGCGCCTCGGCCTCGACACCGACGACCGGACCATCCCGAACGAGGTGGGTCTGCTCGAGCGCGCCGTGCACCTCGACAAGGGCTGCTACCGCGGCCAGGAGACGGTGGCGCGGGTGCACAACCTCGGCCGTCCTCCGCGCCGGCTCACGCTGCTGCACCTCGACGGCTCGGCCGACCGGCTCCCGGCGCCCGGCAGCCCGGTCGAGCGGGCCGACGCGCCCGGCCAGGCGGTCGGCGTGCTCGGGTCGCGCGGCCTGCACCACGAGCTCGGCCCGATCGGGCTCGCCCTGCTGAAGCGGTCGGTGCCCACCGACGCGACGCTCGTCGTCGACGGCGTCGCCGCCGCGCAGGAGCTCCTCGTCGACCCCGACGTGGGCCTGCACGTGCGTCCCCGGTCCGGTGGCTGAGGTGGGTGCGCGGCCCGAGCCGGCGCGCTGGAGCATCCTCGCCGTCTGCACCGCGAACGTCTGCCGCTCGCCCCTGATGGAGCTGCTGCTGCGCGAGCGGCTCGACCCCGTCCGGTTCGAGATCGCGAGCGCCGGTGTGATGGGCTGGCGCGACGCCCCCGTCGACAGCATGGTGCGCCTGGAGCTGGCGCGGCTGGGCCTGGACGGGTCGGACTTCCGGTCGCGGCCGCTGCACCCCGCCCACGTGAAGGCGGCCGACGTCGTGCTCACCGCGACGAAGGAGCACCGGGCCTCCGTCCTCGAGCTCGACCCGGGCGCGCTGCGCAAGACGTTCACGCTGCTCGAGCTCGCCGCCCTGGTGGAGGACCGCACGGCCGACAGCCTGCCCGAGCTCGTCGCCGACGCCGCGCGGCGCCGCAGCACCGCGCCGTCCCTGCTCGACGTGCCCGACCCGTTCCGCCGGGCGCCGGAGGTGCACCGCAGCACCGCCGACCTCATCGACGACGCCACCGAGCGGCTCGCACGGACCTTCGGCGCGCTCGGCTGAGCGCGCGGTCCGCGGCTAGCGGCCGCGGCGGGGGCGACGTCGCGACGACTGCGTCGCGTACTCGTACCCGTAGCCGAATCGTCCCGCGGCGCGGCGCGGCGACATCGAGAGCACCGTGCCGAACAGCGTCGCGCCGACGGTCTGCAGCCGCTCGACGGCGGCACGCACCTGCTCGTGCCCGGTGCGCCCGTGGCGGACGACGAGCAGCGCCCCGTCGGACAGCAGGGCCAGGATCGTGGCGTCGGTGACGGGCAGCAGCGGGGGCGCGTCGATGAGCACGATGTCGTAGGTGCGACGCAGGTCGGCCACGAGCTGCTCCATGGCGCCGGTCTGCACGATCTCGGCGGGGTTCGGGGGGCGCGCGCCGCTGGTGAGCACGTCGAGGCCGGGGATCTCGGTCTCCTGCATCGCCTCCTCGAGCTCGACGCGGCCGACGAGCACGGTGGTCAGGCCGACCGTGCTCTCGAGGCCGAACTGCTCGGCGAGCTGAGGTCGACGCAGGTCGCCCTCGACGAGCGCCACCCGCAGGCCCGACTGGGCGAGCGCGATGGCGAGGTTGCAGGCCGTGGACGTCTTCCCCTCGGCCTCCACCGCACTCGTGACGGTGATGACCGTCCGGTCGTGGTCGACGTCGACGAACTGCAGGTTCGTGCGCAGGATGCGGATGGACTCCGCGCGCGGGTGCTGCGGCGACAGCGACGTCAGGAGCGGTGCGTCCTGCACGCTGCGGTCGTAGGCGACGGCACCGAGCAGAGGCGCCTCGGTGGTCGCCTCGAGGTCGTCCGCCGACGCGACGCCCTGGTCGGCGAGCTGGCGCCATCGCGCGACGCCGAGGCCGAGCACCAGCCCCACGAGGAGGCCGCCGAGCAGGTACGGCCAGCGTCGCGGCGAGACCGGACGCGTCGACCCGGTGCCGGGGTCGATGACCAGGCCGCTGACCTGCTGGTTGGGACGCAGCGCCTGCTGGCTGTCCTCGAGCCATGCGGTGAAGGCCTCCGCGAGCGCACCCGCCCGCTCACGGGCCACGTCGAGGCTGTCGTCGCGGACCGTCACCCGCACGACGTCGCTGTCGCCCACGACGCCGGACCGTACGGAGTCGGCGGGCAGCGACGTCTCGTCGAGCGCCCGCGCCGCGCGGTCGAGCAGGTAGGGCTCGGAGAGCAGACGACCGTAGGACTCGACGGTCCGGGCGGTGACCGCGCGGGCCGAGCCGTCGACGCTGGCCGGTGGCGAGGAGACGAGGACCTCGGCCGACGCCTCGTACTGCGGTGTGAGGCCCGACACGACGAGCTGACCCGCCACGGCGCCCACGAGACCCAGCGCCACCACCAGGAGCCAGCGTGATCCGAGCGTTCGACGGGGGGTCGGGCTCGGCATCGGGCACCGTCTCCTTCGGTCTCGGGCCACACGGGGGAGGGAGGCCGGGCTCGCCGAGGTTGGTCTCGGGGCCGTCGGTACGGAAGACTAGCGGTTGCACCCTGCGTCACGACGGGGTTCCCCCGTCTCGCAGTCAGCACCAGGAGCTTCATGACCGACGACCGTCCCGAGTCCGACCTGTCCGACCAGACCCCCGACCAGGAGGCGTCGACCGCACCGGAGCCGACGGCCCCCGGAGCCCGGTTCGCCGCGCTGGGTCTCGGCGACGAGCTGGTGGAGGTGCTCGGCCGGCTCGGCTACGAGGCACCCACCCCCATCCAGGAGGCGGCGGTGCCGGCGCTGCTCGCGGGACGCGACGTCGTCGGGCTCGCGCAGACCGGGACCGGCAAGACCGCGGCGTTCGCGCTGCCCATCCTCGAGAAGATCGATCCCGACCGCGCCTCGACCCAGGCGCTCGTGCTGGCACCCACGCGCGAGCTGGCCCTGCAGGTCTGCGAGGCGATGACGTCGTACACGCCGCGGTCGCGTCGCATCCGCGTGCTCCCCGTCTACGGCGGACAGGGCTACGGCGCCCAGCTGGCCGGGCTCGAGCGCGGCGCCCACGTCGTCGTCGGCACGCCCGGTCGCGTCATGGACCACCTCGACCGCGGCAGCCTCGACCTGTCCGGGCTCGACCACCTCGTGCTCGACGAGGCCGACGAGATGCTCGCGATGGGGTTCGCGGAGGACGTCGAGCGGATCCTCGCCGACACCCCCGAGTACAAGCAGGTGGCGCTGTTCTCGGCCACCATGCCGCCCGCCATCCGTCGCCTCGCGAAGCGCTACCTCCACGACCCCGCCGACATCGCGACGCCGCAGGCCCGCTCGTCGACGACGACCGTGCGCCAGCGCTGGATCCCCGTCTCGCACCACGCGAAGCTCGACGCGCTCACGCGTCTGCTCGAGGTGGAGAGCGGCGACGCGATGATCATCTTCGTCCGCACGAAGTCGGCCACCGAGGAGCTCGCGGAGCGTCTGCGGTCGCGCGGGTTCTCCGCCGCCGCCATCAACGGCGACCTCGTGCAGGCGCAGCGCGAGCGCACGGTGACGGCGCTGAAGAACGGGTCGCTCGACATCCTCGTCGCGACCGACGTGGCCGCGCGCGGCCTCGACGTCGACCGCATCACCCACGTCGTCAACTACGACATCCCGCACGACCCCGAGGCGTACGTCCACCGGGTCGGCCGCACGGGCCGCGCCGGTCGCAGCGGCGAGGCGATCCTGTTCGTCACGCCGCGTGAGCGTCGGCTGCTGTCGGCCATCGAGAAGGTGTCGGGCCGCCCGGTCGAGGAGACCGGCGTGCCCAGCGTCGACGAGGTCAACGCCCGGCGCACCGCGAAGTTCGCGCAGGCGATCACCGACAGCATGGGCTCGGCCCAGTTCCACGCCTTCCGCGGCCTGGTGGAGGACTACGTGCGCGAGCACGACGTCGAGATGCTCGACGTGGCCGCGGCCCTCGCCGTGATGAGCACGGACGACAAGGAGTTCTTCCTGCGTCCGGACCCGCCCAAGAAGGAGCGTCGCGAGCGCCCGGAGCGGCAGGACCGCCCGGCGCGCGACACCGGCGACCGTCCGGCGCGTCCGTCGAAGGACGGGTGGGCGCCGTACCGGATCGCCGTCGGCAAGCGGCACAAGGTGACGCCCTCGATGATCGTCGGTGCGCTCGCGAACGAGGGCGGTCTGCGCCGCGCCGACTTCGGCAAGATCACCCTCGGCATCGACCACGCCGTCGTCGAGCTGCCGCAGGACCTGCCCGCGGCGGTGTTCGAGGCGCTCGCCGACACGCGCATCTCGGGGCGTCGCATCGACCTGCAGGCGGACCGCGGTGCGCGGGTCGGGCGGTCCTCGCGCGACGAGCGGCAGACCGGTCACCGCAAGGGCACGGGAGGTCCGGGCGGCAAGGGCAAGGGCGGTCAGCGCGGCAGCTGGTCGAAGGACGGCGAGACGCCCCGCAAGCCCCGCCACCCCAAGGGTCACTGACGGCCGGCGCGCCGCAGGAGAGGACGAGATGCGACGACTGGACAACCCCGACCGCGACTACGACTGGGGCTCTCCTGACGCCATCCCGCGCTTCCTCGGCCGCGCGCCCGACGGCGCCCGGTCGCGGAGATCTGGATGGGCACGCACCCGTTGAACCCGTCGACGGTGCAGGGCGCGGACGGTCCGGTGTCGCTGCGGGAGGTGGCCGGCGAGCTGCCGTTCATGCTCAAGATCCTGGCGGCCGACCGACCGCTGTCGATCCAGGTGCACCCGAACGCCGTGCTCGCGCAGGAGGGGTTCGAGGCGGAGGAGGCGGCGGGCGTGCCGCTGGACGCCCCGCACCGCGTGTACAAGGACCCGCACCCGAAGCCGGAGATGGTGTACGCGCTGACCGCGTTCGACACGCTCGTCGGCTTCCGCCCGACGGCCGAGATCCTGCGGGTGCTGGCCGCGATCGACGTGCCCCGCGTGCACCACCTCGTCGACAGCCTGCGTCGTCAGCCGGGCTTCCTAGGCATCGTGCGCATCGTCGAGGACCTGCTCACCGACCGTCCGTCCCCCGAGGAGGTGGCAGCGGTCGTGGCCGCCTGCCGCGCGGGCGTCGAGCGGGGCATCGACATCAAGCGGGCGTACGCGACGGCCGTGCTCGTCGACGAGCACCACCCGGGCGACGTCGGCGTCGTCATGTCGCTGCTGCTGAACCGGCTGACGCTGCAGCCGGGCGAAGCCGCGTACCTCGGCGCCGGCATCATCCACGCGCACCTCAGCGGGCTGTGCGTCGAGGTGATGGTGTCCTCGGACAACGTGCTGCGCGGCGGCCTCACCGGCAAGCACCTCGACCCGAAGGGTCTCGTCCGCTGCCTCGACCGCGGCATGTCGCGGCTGGCGCGCGTCGACGCCGACCAGTTCGGGTTCTCGACCGACGTCTACAGCCCCGGCCTGCACGAGTTCGCCCTCTCGGTGACGCAGTGCTCCTCGGCCGAGCCCGACGGCGCCCGGCTCCCCGACGACGGCCGTCGCATCGTCGTCTGCCTCGGCGGCGAGGTCGAGGTCGTGAACGAGGCCGGCGAGCGCGAACGCCTCGCCCGCGGCGAGGCCGTGTTCGCCGACGAGTCCGACGGCGTCCTGCACGCCGTCGGCACCGGCGAGGTCGCCCAGGCCTACACCCCCGCCCCCGACCTGCCGCCCACCGAGCTCACCGACCTCGTCTGACTCCTCGCGGGGTGGGGGTGCGTGGCGCGGCTTCGTCTCGGCCTGCGGCTGCGTTGCTGCAGCTTCTCGTGGAGGTGGTCTCCGAAAGGGCCTCGACCGGGCGGCTGGCGGGCCGGTGGTCTGGGTTCTCGGGCTGTGGCCCGCGCTGTGGGACGCAAGATTCTTCCTTTGTGCGTGGCTGGCTCAAGATGCTGCGTTTGCGCGGTCTGGCGGTGGATCTGCCACCTGAAGGGCGCTCTTCAGGTGGCGGATCCACCGCTGAGGGGGCGAGGGGTGTGAAGGATTCTTCCTTCGCGTGGAACGGTCCACGAGAAGGAAGAATCCTTCGTCCCCCCAACCCAAAGGGCACCCGAGATTCTGCATTCGCGCGTTGAGATCGGAACGCTTCTGCGTTCACGACGGGATCCCGACACGAACGCAGAAGCCTTGGAGTCCCAGCGCACGAACGCAGAATCTTGCGTCCCACGCGGGCCACAGCCCGAGACCCGAAGCCGACCCCCACCCAGCCGCCGGTCGAGGCCCTTTCGGAGCGCAGGACGAGTCAACGCCGCAGCAGCGCACCCCCACCCGAGCGAGAAGCCGCAGCAGCGCAGCCCCACCCGAGAGAGAAGCCGCAGCAGCGCAGCCCCACCCGAGAGAGAAGCCGCGCCGACGCACCCCCACCCGACCACGGAGCCGCAGCAGCGCAGCCCCACCCCGAGGAGAAGTCGCGCCCACGCACTCCCACCCCGGAAGGAGTCAGACGAGGTCGGTGCGGCCGGAGGCGGCGAGGGCGGCGGGGACCTCCTTGACGCGTTGGGCGTGCTCGACGGTGGTGACGAGGAGGGCGTCGTCGGTCTGCACGACGACGGCGCCGGGGATGCCGACGACGGCGACGGTGACGCCGCCGGTGGTGCGGACGAGGCCGTCGGCGTCGACCCAGACGACGCCGGTGTCGCCGCTGACGCCCAGCTCGTGCAGGGCGGCGAAGTCGCCGATGTCGTCCCAGCCGAACCGGCCGGGCACGGTCGCGATGCCACCGGTGAGCGACACCGGCTCCGCGACGGCGTGGTCGATGGCGATGCGGGTGAGCGACGGCCAGACGCCCTTGAGCACGGTCTGCGCGTCGGGGCCGTCCCAGGCGGCCGCGATGCGCTGCAGGCCGGCGTGCAGGGTCGGTTGGAGCCGGGCGAGGTGGTCGAGGAGCACGTCGGCGCGGGTGACGAACATGCCCGCGTTCCAGCTGAAGGTGCCGGCCCGCAGGTAGGCGCGGGCGGTCTCCTCGTCGGGCTTCTCGACGAAGCGCACGACGGTCCGGGCGCTCGCGGCGCCGTCGACCGCGAGCGGTGCGCCCGACTCGACGTAGCCGAACGCGGTGGAGGGGGAGCGGGGGGAGATGCCGATGGTGGTCACGGCGCCGGTCCGGGCGGTCCGGACGGCCTGCACGACGGCGTCGGCGAAGCGGTCCTCGCCCGTGATGACGTGGTCGGCGGCGAACGAGGCGACGACCGCCTCGGGGTGCCGGGTGCGCACGACGGCGGTGGCGAGTCCGATCGCGGGCATCGAGTCGCGTGGTGACGGCTCGACGAACACGCTCGTCAGGTCGGGCAGCTGCGCCCGCACGGCGTCGGCGTGCCGCGGCCCGGTGACGACGTGGACCCGCTCGGGCGGGACGAGCCGGGTCACCCGGTCCCACGTCTGCTGCAGGAGGGTGCGGCCCGAGCCGGTGAGGTCGAGCAGGAACTTCGGACGTCCGGCACGCGACAGCGGCCACAGCCGGGTGCCTGCGCCGCCGGCCGGGATGATGACGTGGAGGTCCTCGAGGTCCGAGGGTGCAGTACTCATCGTCGGGGGCTCATCGTGGGGGCTCGCGATCGTCGGTCGGCAGGGGCGGCGCGTCACCGTGATGACGCGGCGAGTCTAGCGGCGCCCGACGCCGTCCCGGGGCGCTTCGACGTCGTCGACTGCACCTAGGCTGGGGCGATGGACGTCGTCGCCGAGGTCGTGCGGTCAGGGCTCGTGGAGAGCCGTCATCGGGGGACGGCCGTGCGGGTCGACCCGGACGGCCAGACCGTGTGGTCGATCGGCGACCCGGGCACGGTCGTGTTCCCCCGGTCGACGAACAAGCCGTTCCAGGCCGCCGGTCTCGTGCGGGAGGGTCTCGACCTCGAGCCACGGCTGCTGGCGCTGGCCGCCGCGAGCCACTCCGCCGAGCCGTTCCATCTCGAGGGCGTCCGCGAGATCCTGGCGCGTGGCGACCTCGACGAGTCGGCTCTGCAGACGCCGCCGTCGTACCCGGTCGACCCGCACGAGCACGCCGCCGTGCTGCGAGCCGGGGAGGGGCGGCTGCCGATCAGGATGGACTGCTCGGGCAAGCACGCGGCGATGCTGCTGACCTGCGTCCAGCGCGGCTGGTCGACGCACGACTACCTCGACCCCGACCACCCGGTGCAGCGGGCGATCACGGCCACGTTCACCGAGCTCGTCGGTCCGCCCGACGTCGTGGGCGTCGACGGCTGCGGCGCGCCCCTGCTGGCGACGTCGCTCGAACGGCTGGCCCGCGGCATCGGCCGGCTGGTGCTCGCCGAGCCGGGCAGCGCAGAGCGTCGGGTCGCCGAGGCGATGGTCACCCACCCCGAGCAGGTCAGTGGCACGCGACGTCCCGACCTCGCCCTGGCGCGGGCGGTGCCCGGCTCGCTCGTGAAGTCCGGCGCCGAGAGCGTCGTCGTCGCCGCCCTCGCGGACGGCTCCGCCCTCGCGGTGAAGATCGAGGACGGCGGGGAGCGCCCGTTGTTCGTCGTACTCCACCGTGCGCTGGAGCTGGCAGGCGTCGACGCCGACCTGCTGCGCGAGCGGCCGGTCGTCCTCGGCGGCGGTCGCCCCGTCGGCGAGGTCCGCCCCGTCCTCTGACGTTCGGCGGCACAGCACGCCGCAGGACCCCGCCCTCGGGCGGGCGCTCCGTGCTGCGCCGGCGCGGACCACGGGCGGGCCAGCGACGGACCAAACAGCGGACCAAAAAGTGCCTGTACGGAGGAGTAGGGGAACTCCTGCGCGGAGGGTGGTGCTCGCACATCCCATCCGCGCCCTCGGCCGAGGACGCCCACGCGTCGGGCCCTCCCGGCAGCACAAGGAGATCTACTTGTGAATCGGTCCAGCCTCGGGGCTCCACCGCCCTCCCGACGTCCCGGACGTCTGCGTCACCGCATCCTCACCGGCGAGTGCCTCGTCTCGGTCTTCGCGCTCATCGTCGGGCTGGTCGTGGCCACGATGGTCACGACCGCGCCGTCGGCCTCGGTCGCGCCGGGCAACCCGGGGGTGCCTGGCGCGCCGCGCGTGCTGTTCACGGAGGACTTCGACAACGCACCGAACAACAGCAACGTCCTGCTGACGAACTACGTCGGCGAGAGCGGCACCACGTACACCGGCGACCCCTTCTGGGTCTCGCGCAACAACTGCAACGGCTTCATCATCGACCACGGGAGCCCGCGGGTCGCCGGGGACTGCAACGGTGCTCAGACCGATACCTTCGGTGAGCAGGCCTACGACAGCCTCACCGCGATCCCGCGAGCCATCGGGCTCTTCAACGGGCTCGACTCGGGTGCAGCCAACCTGAACGGCGCCGCCTCCTCGTACACGTCCGGCAGCACGACCGACAACGAGGTGCAGTTCGAGACGCAGTCGCCGATCCAGCTCCCCGCGGCCAACCGCTTCGTCACCTTCTCGGTCGACGCGGGCGCGGAGAACTGCTTCGCGACGCACCCCGAGCTGCGCTTCTACCTGAAGAACGACGCCGGTGCGGAGTTCCCGGTGTCCGACACGGCGATCGACCCCTGCACCGACAGCCGCGCGCGGACCATCCAGTCCGTCACGCAGCAGGGTCGGGCGTTCGACGTCAACGTGGGTCGCTTCGTGGCCGACGGCAACCGCTTGCTGACCGGCACCACGCTGGGCATCGTCATGCGCAACGAGAACGGATTCGGCGGCGGCAACGACGGCGCCTACGACAACATCCGTGTCCTCGACGTCACGCCGCAGCTGGACAAGTCGTTCTCGCCGCAGCGCGTGCCGGTCAACGGTGTCTCGACGCTGACGCTGACGGTGACGAACACGAGCGAGCTCGGCGCGAAGAACGGCTGGGCGTTCACCGACAACCTCCCCGACGGGCTGGTCGTGGCGGACGATCCGAACCTGGGCGGCACCTGCCAGGCGACGCGCACCGCCACCCCGGGGACGGGGACGGTCGAGATCACCGACGGCGTGCTCGCCGAGGGCGCGCAGTCCTGCACCGTCACGGTCGACGTGACGTCGAAGTCGCCCACCGGCTCCGAGGCCAGCCCGGTGACGTACCGCAACTGCGCGGCCAACTTCTCCGACGTCGTGGGCATGGACCTGCCGAACTGCGCCTCGGTGGAGTTCTACAGCGAGGCGAAGCTGCAGATCGAGAAGACGTCGGACGCCACCAGCGGCACCCGCGTGGGCGACACGGTCACCTACACGATCCGCGCCACCAACGTGGGCGACGCGGACTACACGAACGCGGACCCCGCGGTCGTGGGCGACGACCTCACGGGCGTCATCGACGACGCCACCTACAACGAGGACGCCACGGCCAGCGTCGGGAGCCGCCCGACCTACGACGAGCCGCGGCTGCGCTGGTCCGGCCCGCTGAAGGTCGACGACTCCGTGACCATCACCTACTCGGTCACCCTGACCGGTGCCGGCGACCGCGCCGTGGAGAACGTGGCGTGGGAGTCCTGCCGCGCCAGCGACCCGGACTGCAACCCTGATCCGCCGCAGGAGTGCGTGGACAACGTCGACCCCGCCACGGGACGTGCGTGCGACGAGACCACCACGCTGCTGCCGAAGCTCGTCGTCGAGAAGAGCGCCGACACCACCGAGCTCCCGACGAACGGCGGCACGGTGACCTACACGGTCGTGGCCACGAACGAGGGCCCCGGTGACTACACGCAGAGCAAGCCGGCCTACGTCACCGACGACCTGACGAACGTGCTCGACGACGGCACCCTCGACGAGGGCTCCATCGCCGCCGACCGCACGCCGGCACCCACCTACAGCGAGCCCCGGATCAGCTGGAAGGGCGCGCTCACCGCCGGTCAGTCGGTGACGCTCACCTACCAGGTCACCTACGACGCCACGAAGGACGGCGACCACGACCTCGCGAACGTGGCGTTCGGCAGCGACACCCCGCCGCCGTCGACCACCCCCGCGTGCAACCCTGCCGTCAACGGCGTCGACCCGGCGACGGGTCTGCCCTGTGACCGGGTGACCGTCCCGGGCGCCGACCTGGAGGTCACGAAGTCGGTGGACCCGCAGAAGGGCAGCACCGTCAAGGCCGGGCAGGAGCTCACCTACACGCTGACGTTCGACAACGACGGCAAGGCCGCCGCCGACGTTGACTACACCGACTACCTGGCGAAGGTGCTCGACGACGCCGACGTCACCAGCGGCCCGACGGCCGAGGATGGCAGCGACCTGACCGTCTCGCCGATCGCGGACCAGACGTTCGACGTGGACGGCACGGTGGCGCCGGGCGACACCGTCACGGTCACCTACACCGTGACCGTGAAGCCCGACGGCGAGCGCGGCGACGACCAGCTCGGCAACTTCCTGGCCCAGGGCGACGATCAGCCTCCGGCCGAGTGCGCCGCGGACGACCCGCTCTGCACGAACAACCCGGTCGGCCAGGTCGAGCACCGCAAGAGCGTCAGCCCGTCCACCGGCACGACCGTGCAGCCTGGCGAGACGCTGACCTACACGCTGCGCCAAGGTGCTGTGGTTGTACGACGCCCTGGCGCGACGCGGCACGCGGCACGCGGCGCCGATGGAGGAGGGCGTCCTGCTCCAGCGGTGCGCCCTGCACCTGCACATCGCGGCCGGGGAGCTGACGCGTGCGATGGCGGAGCTCGAGTCGAGTCCGTACCCGCGGAACCGCTTCGCGACGGCGGACGCCCGGCTGCAGCTCCTGGCGGGGCGCGAGAGCCGGAGTCGGGCCATCGCGGAGGCCGCGGCGCGGGCGCCCGAGACACCCGCGAGGGACCGAGGCGGCCTGCTCCTCCTCCAGGCGGCGGCTGCGCTGCGGTGCGGTCGGGTCGAGGAGAGCGGACGCGCCCTGCAGGCGGCGCACGCCGTCATCGAGCGGACCGGGACGGCGAGCGCCTACGCGACGGTGCCCAGCGCCGACCTCGCCGCCCTCCTCGCGCTGCAGGGCGACCCGCCGCGGGTGTCCCAGGACGCCCACCACCGGTTGAGCTCGCGCCAGGTCGCGGGCGGTCCGTTGGTCGTCCTCACCCCGCGGGCGCTGGAGGTCCTGCGGCAGTCCGCCCGTCACGGGTCGGTCGCGGCGGTCGCCCGAGTGCTGTCGGTGTCGGTCAACACCGTGAAGAAGCAGCGGGTCTCGTTGTACGCGAAGCTCGGCGTCCGTGACCACGAGAGCGCCGTACTGCGCGGCCGGCAGCTGGGTCTCGTGGACTCCTGACCGCGTGCCCACGTCGTGTGAGGCGACTCGCATGCAGTTTTGCTTGCACTTGCTTGCATTTGCAAGCAGACTGGGGACATGGCCAAGTTGCACGTGGGAGGAGCCGTCGAGACGCTCGGCGACTACCTGCGCGAGCAGCGACGCCAAGCACAGATGTCCCTGCGACAGCTGGCCGAGAAGTCCGAGGTCTCGAACCCGTACCTCAGCCAGATCGAGCGGGGCGTGCGCCGACCCTCGGCGGAGGTCCTCCAGCAGATCGCGAAGGCACTGCGCATCTCGGCCGAGTCGCTCTACGTACGAGCGGGGCTCATCGACGTCGACGAGTCCGGCGCGCGCATGGTCGAGGACGCCATCGCCCTCGACCCGCGCCTGACCGAGCGGCAGAAGACGGCACTGCTGGACATCTACCGCTCGTTCGTCGGGACCGACGTCGCGACCGACGAGACGCTGGCCGAGACGGTCACCGAAGCCAACACCGACACCTCTACCGAGGAGACATCCCCATGAGCATCACCGACCAGATCAACGCCCAGGTCAAGACCCTCGTCGAGGAGGTCAAGAACCTCACCGAGACGCTGCGCAAGGTCGAGCTCGACGACCTCCGCTCGTCCGCCACCGGCCTCGTGGGCTCCGCCCAGGCGTCGGCGCAGGCCAGCTACGCCGAGCTGCTGCAGAAGGGTGAGGAGTTCGTCGCCCAGGCGCGCGCCCTCAAGCTCGACGACGTGCAGAAGCGTGGCGAGAAGCTGCTCGACGCGCTCCGCAAGGACGCCAAGAAGAACATCAAGGAGGCCCGCAAGGCCGCCGAGGACGTGGCCGAGGACGTGCAGAAGCGCGCCGAGGACATCGTCGCCGACGCGCAGGCGACCGTCGCCAAGGTGACGAAGAAGGCTCCGACCACGAAGGAGCAGGCCAAGAAGGCTCCGGCCAAGACCTCGGCCGCCGCCCGCTCGGCCGCCACGAAGGCGACGGAGACCGCCAAGAAGGCGCCCGCGAAGACGACGTCGTCCGCGAGCACCGCCCAGAAGACCGCCGCCAAGAAGGCGACGACGGCCAAGAAGACGACCGCCGCGAAGACGTCGGCCGCCAAGAAGACGACCCCGGCGAAGAAGACGTCGACGGCCGCCAAGAAGACCAGCACCGCGGCCAAGAAGACCACGTCGACGCCGGCGAAGAAGACGAGCATGACGGCCAAGAAGGCCCCTGCCAAGAAGGCGCCCGCGAAGAAGGCGACGTCGAGCGGCACCGGCTCGAACGGCACCGGCTCGCAGTCCTGAGTCGACACCAGTACCACCCGCGACGGTGGGCTCCCGGCGACGGGGGCCCGCCGTCGTGCGTCTCCGGTAGGGTCCAGACGTGTTCGAGGTCCAGACCAGCCTGATGCTCCTGCTGTCGCTCGTGCTGTTCGCCGTCAAGGCGTTCGCGCTCGTCGACTGCGTGCTGCGCGACGCCGGCCGCTTCAGCGTCGCCGGCTCGCTGCCGAAGAACACGTGGCTCGTGATCCTGGGGCTCGCCGTCGTCGCGCACGCCGTCTTCTGGGCACCGCTCTCACTGCTGAACCTCGCCGGCACCGTCGCCGCGCTGGTCTACCTCGCGCAGCTGCGCGGCAGCCACGTCTGACGCACGACGACCGGCGCCCGCTGCGGCGTGACGCCCGCCACGAGACGGCTCGGAGGTTCGCCATCGGGCGTCGACCTCGCTATGGTCGAAAGGTTTTCTCGCGCACCTGTCCGCGCGAGGGCGACTGGACGAACGCACGACGACCGAGCTGACGACGACTGCACCGAGGGAAGAGGTGGTGCCTCATGAGTACCCGCACCGAGCACGAGCATGCGCCCCACGCGCGATGGCGACGACGGATCGACCCCGTGGTCTTCGGGGTGACGGGCGTGGTCGCCATCGGCTTCGTCGTCTGGGGGCTGGTGAGCACCGACGGCCTCAAGTCGGCCTCCGACGCCTCCCGCTCCTGGGTGATCGTCAACACCGGCTGGTTCTTCGTGCTGGTCGCGTCGTTCTTCGTCCTCTTCGTGCTGTGGCTCGCCGCCTCGAAGTACGGCCGGGTCCCGCTCGGCGAGGACGACGAGAAGCCGGAGTTCCGCACGGTCTCCTGGATCGCGATGATGTTCAGCGCCGGCATGGGCATCGGCCTGATGTTCTGGGGCGTCGCCGAGCCGCTCTCGCACTACGCCTCGCCGCCGCCCGGCACGGGTGAGCCGCAGAGCGAGGAGGCGCTGCAGAGCGCCATGGCCTCGACCATGTTCCACTGGGGCCTGCACCCGTGGGCCATCTACGCGGTCGTCGGCATCGCCATCGCGTACGGCACCTTCCGCAAGGGTCGCTCCCAGCTGATCTCCTCGGCCTTCCGGCCGCTGATCGGACGTCGTGCCGAGGGCCCCGCCGGGCGCGTCATCGACATCCTGGCCATCTTCGCGACGCTCTTCGGCTCCGCGGCGAGCCTCGGCCTGGGCGCCCTGCAGATCGGTGCCGGCCTGCAGTTCAACGGCTGGATCGACCAGCCGGGCAAGATCGCCCTCGTCGTCATCATCACCGTGCTGACGGTGCTGTTCATCCTGTCGGCCGTCTCCGGCATCGAGCGCGGCATCCAGTGGCTGTCCAACACGAACATGGTGCTGGCGCTCGCCCTGGCCGTGTTCGTGTTCGTCGCCGGTCCGACCCTGTTCATCCTCAACATGCTGCCGACCACGCTGGGCGACTACGCCTCCCAGATGACGGAGATGGCCTCGCGCACGGCCGCCAGCGGCGACCAGGCCATGGAGGCCTGGCTGTCGAGCTGGACCATCTTCTACTGGGCGTGGTGGGTCTCGTGGACCCCGTTCGTCGGCATGTTCATCGCGCGGATCAGCCGCGGTCGCACGATCCGCGAGTTCGTGACGGGCGTGCTCCTCGTGCCCACCCTGGTGAGCCTCGTCTGGTTCGCCGTCTTCGGCGGGTCCGCCATCTTCGAGCAGCGCGCCAGCGGTGGGCTGATCGGCTCCGACGGCTCCGTCGCGTCGGACTTCGCGCTCTTCCAGCTCCTGGAGAAGTACCCGGCCGCCGGCATCACGTCGGTCCTCGTCATGGTCCTCGTCGGCATCTTCTTCGTCTCCGGCGCCGACGCCGCCTCGATCGTCATGGGCACGCTCAGCGAGCGCGGCGCGACCGAGCCCAGCCGCGTCTCCGTCGTCTTCTGGGGTGCGCTCACGGGCGCGGTGGCGGCGATCATGCTCGTGATCGGCGGGTCCGACGCGTTGACCGGGCTGCAGAACATCACCATCGTCGCGTCGGTGCCGTTCGTGTTCGTCATGGTCGCGCTCTGCGTCTCGCTGTGGAAGGACCTGCAGAGCGACCCCGTCGTAGTGCGGCACCGCCTCGGCCAGGAGGCGGTCGAGGGTGCGGTGGTCGTCGGCGTCGAGGAGCACGACGGCGACTTCGCCCTCGTCGTCGAGCCGGCCGACAGCAGCGCTGCGCCGCCCTCGGACGAGAAGCAGCAGCCGTCGTCGTGACCAGGTGACGACCTCCCGGACCTGGCGGTCCGGGAGGTCGTCGCGCCGACGCGCCGAGCCGTGAGGGCGTGGGCCGGCAGCGAGGAGGTCAGGCGCCGAAAGTCGGGGGCGCCTGGTCGAGGCGGCCGGGGTGCAGCCAGCGGGTGATGATGACCCGCAGGGTGCTCAGCGCGTCGTCGGGACGGTGCTCGCCGGCGTCCTGCACCTCGGCGTGGGTCCGCAGCAGCGCGGCGAGCCAGAGACCCGCCTCGCCGGGGTCGAGCTCGCGGTCGGCGGTGCCGTCGCGCATGGCTCCGACGAGCAGGTCGGTGAGCTCGGACTGCACCCCGGCGTCGACGGCGGCGCGGGTGTCGACGATCTCGTCGACCCGGTCCAGCAGGGCGTCCCAGGCGCTCATGGGAGCAGCCTAGTGGGCCGTGCGTCGAGGAGCGGATCCCGTCGCGCGCGTCGCACCTAGAACATCTGTTCGAACAGGCCTATCCTGCTGGAGTGTGGTTCCAGGGTTCGCTGCTCGACGTCGGCGACGAGGCGGTGGTCGGCTCGTTGGGCCCGGCCGTGCAGCGTCGTGAGCTGACGCACGGCGCCTGGGTCGACGTGCGTCCCGGCTGGGTGCAGGGCGCCGATCCGCTGTTCCTCGCGCTGCAGACGGAGGTGCGCTGGCGCGCGGAACGTCGCCAGATGTACGACGAGACGGTCGACGTCCCTCGGCTGCTCGCGCACTTCGGAGCCGGCGACACCCTCCCGCACCCGGCGCTCGTCGCCGCGCGCGACGCCCTGAACGTCCACTACGCCGACGAGCTGGGCGAGGAGTTCGTCACCGCCGGGCTCTGCTACTACCGTGACGGTCGCGACAGCGTCGCCTGGCACGGCGACCGGATCGGTCGAGGTCGGGCCGAGGACACCATGGTCGCCATCCTGTCGCTCGGCGCGCCCCGCCGCCTCAGCCTGCGCCCCGTCGACCACGGCGCCGGCGACACCATCGGCTTCGTCGTCGGCCACGGCGACCTCCTCGTCATGGGCGGCTCCTGCCAACGCACCTGGGAGCACGCCGTCCTCAAGACCGCCAAGCCCGTCGGGCCCCGCATCAGCGTCCAGTTCCGGCCGCGGGGGGTGTTGTAGGGGCTGCGGGGGTCTGTGGTGGGTGGTGCGCTGCCTGCGGGGGTCTCGCGTTTGTTGGTGCGCTGCCGTAGGGGGTCTGGGCTCGGTGGTGCGCTGCCTGCGCGGGTCTGTGCTTGCTGGTGCGCTGCCTCGGCTTTCGCTGTGTCTGGCCTCCGAAAGGGCCTCGACCGGGCGGCTGGGCGGGGGTCGGCTTCGGGTCTCGGGCTGTGGCTCGCGCTGTGGGACGCAAGCATCTGCGTTCGTGCGTTGGGATTCGAAGGATTCTGCGTTGGCTACGGGATCCCGTAGCCAACGCAGAAGTGTTCGGTCTCGTTCACGCGAATGCAGAATCTTGGGTGCCCTTTGCGTTGGGGAGACGAAGGATTCTTCCTTCTCGTGGACCGTGCCACGAGAAGGAAGAATCCTTCACACGCCTCGCCCCCTTGTCGGTGGATCTGCCACCTGAAGAGCGCTCAGAAGGTGGCAGATCCACCGCCGGCACGCGCAAACGCAGAATCTTGCGTCCACCGCGGGAGCCACAGCCCGAGAACCCAAACCACCGGCCCGCCAGCCGCCCGGTCGAGGCCCTTTCGGAGACCAGACCCACGACAAGCCGCGCCCGCGCACCCCCACCCGAGAGAGAGGCCGCGCCAGCGAAGCCCCCACCCGACCACGAACCCGCACCAGCGCACCCTCACCTCCCGGAGAAGCCGCACCCCCACCCGACCACGAAGCCGCACCAGCACCCCACATGACGCGACGAGCCCCCGACCACACGGTCGGGGGCTCGTCACGCAGAGGTCAGCGGGCTCGGCGCTGGAGACGTTCGAGGTCGAGGATGACGACCGAGCGGGGCTCGAGGCGCAGCCAGCCGCGGGACGCGAAGTCGGCGAGCGCCTTGTTGACGGTCTCGCGGGAGGCGCCGACAAGCTGGGCCAGCTCCTCCTGGGTGAGGTCGTGGTTGACGTGGACGCCGTCCTCGGCCTTGCGGCCGAAGCGGCTCGCGAGGTCCAGGAGCGCCTTCGCGACGCGACCGGGGACGTCGGAGAACACCAGGTCGCCGACGACCTCGTTGGTGCGACGCAGGCGTCCGGCGAGCTGGTTCAGCAGCGCCAGCGCGACCTCGGCGTGGCTGGACAGCACCGGTGTGAGGGCCTCGTGGCTCAGGCTCTGGACGGTGACGTCGGTGACCGACGTCGCCGTGGCCGAGCGGGGACCCGGGTCGAAGAACGACAGCTCGCCGAACATCTGGCCGGGGCCGAGGATGGCGAGGAGGTTCTCGCGACCGTCGGGCGACGTACGTCCGAGCTTGATCTTGCCCTCGGTGACGACGTACAGCTGGTTGCCGTCGTCACCCTCGTTGAAGAGGACCTCGCCACGCTTCAGGCTCAGCGGGGACATCGAGGCCTCGAGGGCTCCTGCGGCGTCGTCGTCGAGTCCGGAGAAGAGCGGCGCCTGGCGCAGCACATCGTCGTTCACGGGCATCCTTTTCGGCTGTTGATTCGGTCACAGTCTGTCCTACCAGGAGCTCGAACGCCACACGCCGGGCCGGTGTCGGCGCCGCCACGTACTCTGACGGCGTGCCACCTGCCGCCCCCGAGGCTCCCGTGAAGCCGCCGACGAGTCTCGTGCGCCGGGCGCGCAAGATCCACCGGGTGCTCGCCGAGACCTATCCGGAGGCCGGCTGCGAGCTCGACTTCCGCACTCCCTTCGAGCTGCTCGTGGCCACCGTACTCTCCGCCCAGACCACCGACCGACGGGTCAACGCCGTCACCCCCGTCCTGTTCGCCGCCTACCCCGACGCCGAGGCGCTCGCGGCGGCCGACCGCACGGCCGTCGAGGAGATCATCCGGTCCACCGGCTTCTACCGCGCGAAGACCGACAGCGTGCTCGGTCTGTCCGCCGCGCTCGTCGAGCGGTTCGACGGAGAGGTCCCGGCCCGGCTGCGCGACCTCGTCACGCTGCCGGGCGTCGGCCGCAAGACGGCGAACGTGGTCCTGGGCAACGCCTTCGACGTCCCGGGCCTCACCGTCGACACCCACTTCGCCCGGCTCGTGCGTCGGTTCGAGTGGGTCGAGGCCGACGTCGCGAAGGACCCGGTCAAGACCGAGCACGCGGTCGGTGCGCTCTTCCCGCGTCGCGACTGGACGATGCTGAGCCACCGGCTCATCTGGCACGGCCGTCGACGCTGCCACGCGCGCAAGCCCGCGTGCGGTGCCTGCCCGGTCGCGCACTGGTGCCCGGCCTACGGCACGGGACCCACCGACCCGGTCGAGGCCGCCCGGCTCGTCACCACCCAGGGGCGCGCGTGAGGCGCCTCGCCGCCGCCGTCGCCGTGCTCGCGCTGCTCGCGGCCGGCTGCTCCGACGTCGACACGGGCAGCGGCAAGCCGACGTTCGGCGGCGGCTCGCTCGACGGCGGCGATCCGCAGTCGGCGTCGGTCCGCCGCGCCGTGCAGGACGCGGGCGTGCGACCGTGCAGCGACCTCCCGCTCGCCGACGCAGCCGCCGACGGCGACGGTGCACTGCCCTCGCTCGAGCTGCCCTGCCTCGGCGGCGACGGCAGCGTCGACCTCTCCCGGCTGCGCGGGCCCGCGGTCGTCAACTTCTGGGCGAGCAACTGCAAGCCGTGCCGCGAGGAGCTGCCGCTGCTCGCCCGACTCGACCGTGACACCGGCGACCGGCTGACGGTCGTCGGCCTCGACGTGCGCGACGCCGACCCCGACGCCGCGGTCGCGCTCGCCCGGCGCTCAGGCGTCACCTACCCGCAGCTGTCCGACCCGACGTTCCGCACGCGGAGCGCGTTCCGCGTGCTCGGCCTGCCGCAGACGGTCTTCGTCGACGCCCAGGGGAGGATGGTCGCCACCGAGCGGGTGCCGTACACCTCCTACGCCGACCTGACCGGTGCCGTCCGTCGACACCTGGAGGTGCAGCCGTGAGTCCCGAGTCCTCCGCCGGCTCCCCGGCCCCCGGTGGGGTGGCCGACGGCCTGCCGTCCTGGCTGCGGCCGCTCGCCGAGCTCGCCGGCACCGTGCAGGCCGAGCAGCTCGCGCCGCGCTTCCCGCACCCGCCGGCCGACGCCCGCCCGGCGGCCGTCCTCATCTGCTTCGCCGACGGGCCTGACGGGCCCGAGCTGCTGCTCACCGAGCGCGCGCCGACGCTGCGCAACCACGCCGGCCAGATCTCCTTCCCGGGCGGCGCGTGCGACCCCGGCGACGCCGACGCGGCGGCCACGGCCCTGCGGGAGGCCTTCGAGGAGGTCGGGCTCGACCCGGCCGAGGTGACGGTCTTCGGCACCCTGCCGACGCTCTGGCTGCCGCCGAGCAACTTCGCGGTCACCCCGGTCCTCGGCTACTGGCGCAGCCCCCGTCAGCTGGCGGCCGTCTCGACGGCCGAGGTGGGTCGCGTGCTGCACCACCCGCTGCACCTGCTGGTCGACCCGGAGCGGCGGTTCAGCGTCGAGCACCCGTCCGGGTGGCGCGGTCCGGCCTTCGAGATCGGCACCGAGATGCCGCTGTGGGGCTTCACGGCCGGCATCATCTCCCGTCTGTTCGAGCGGCTCGGCTGGGCCCAGCCCTGGGACGAGTCGGTCGTCCACCCGCTCCCCACCCCACCCCAGGAGCGCCCGTGAGCTCGCTCGACCTCGTCATCGCCGTCGTCGTGGTGGCGTACGCCGTCTCCGGCTACCTGCAGGGCTTCGTGGTCAACCTCGTCGCGACGGCCGGTCTCGTCCTGGGCGGTCTCGGCGCCATCTGGGTCGTGCCGCACCTGCTCGACCGGCAGAACGGCACCCTCACGACGTCGCTGCTGGCGCTCGGTCTGGTCATCGGTGCGGCCGCCATCGGCCAGGCCATCGGCACCTACATCGGCACCGACCTGCGCGGGGGGCTCACCGCCGGACCGCTGCGCACGGTCGACGCCGTCGGCGGGGCCGCCCTGAGCGTCGTGGGCGTGCTCATCGCGTCGTGGGCGCTGGGCTACGCGGTCAGCGGCACGTCGATCCCGTGGCTGGCGAAGGCCGCCCGCGACTCGACCGTGCTCGCGAAGGTCAACGACGTCATGCCGTCGACCGCCACCGACACGCTGCGGGCCTTCAGCCGCACGCTCGACGCCAACCTCTTCCCGCGCTACATCGACCCGTTCGCCGACGAGAAGATCACCGCCGTCGGCCCGCCCGACGCGGCCACCCTGTCGAAGCCGGGCGTGCAGCAGGCCTCGCGCAGCGTCGTGAAGATCGTCGGCTCCGCCGAGTGCGGGCGGGGGATCGAGGGGTCGGGCTTCGTCTACGCGCCCGGCCGGGTCATGACGAACGCGCACGTCGTCGCCGGGGTCGACCAGCCCGTGGTCACGGTCGAGGGCGAGCGTCGGCTCGACGGTCGGGTCGTGGTGTTCGACCCCGAGCTCGACCTCGCGGTCATCGCCACCGACGACCTCGGCGTGCCGGCCCTGAGCTTCGACACCCGGGGGACGGCGGGCCAGGAGGCGGCCGTGCTCGGCTATCCCGAGAACGGGCCGTTCGACGCCCGGGCGGCGCGCATCCGCTCCCAGCTCACGCTGCGCAGCCCCGACATCTACGACCGGGGTCAGGTGCTGCGCGAGGCGTTCTCCGTGCGCAGCCTCGTCCGTTCCGGCAACTCCGGCGGTCCGCTGGTCTCGACCGACGGCACGGTGCTGGGCGTCATCTTCGCGGCGTCGATCTCCGACAGCTCCACCGGCTACGCGGTCACCGCGGAGCAGGCGCAGGACGACGCGCGCGCCGGCCGGTCGGCGACGCAGCAGGTCGACACCGGGCGGTGCGCGTGATGCGCGGGTTCCTGGCAGCGGTCGCCGGTCTCGTGGCCGTCGTCGCGCTCGCGGTGGCGCTGCCGGCCGCGTGGGTCGCGGCCTCCGTCGCCGACGAGGACGGCTTCGTCGCGCTGTCGCGCGACGTGGTCACCGACGCCGCGGTGCAGGACGCGGCGTCGAGCCTGCTGACCACCCGGCTCGAGCGCGAGGCGGGGCTGCCCCCGCAGCTGGCCGAGACCGGACGCCGGCTGCTCGAGCGGGCCACCGAGCGCGTGTTCGACGACCCGCAGCTGTCCGGCGCCTGGGCGGAGACGCTGCGGCGCACGCACGCCGCGCTGCTCGACGACCCCGCCGCGGGCTCGGGTCGCGTGCCCGTCCCCCTCGACCTCGCGCCGCTGGCGCGGCTCGCGGCCGAGCGCACCGACGGTCTCGTCGACGCCCCGGACCGGCTCGTGGTCGAGCTGCCTGACGGACCCGACGCGCAGACGCTGCGCATGGTCGACCGGACCCCGAGGGTCGCGCTGGTCGCCGCGGTCGTCGCGGCGGTCGGTGCACTCGTCGCGCTGCTCGTGGCCCGTCGTCGCGGCGTGGCGCTGCTGTGGCTGAGCGTCGGCGCCGTCGCGGCGGCCGGCGTCGACGCCGGGCTCGCCCGCCTGGCCCGTGAGCGGACGGTCGACGCGTCCACCGCCGACGGGCTCCAGACGGCGCTGCTGCGCGCCCTCGCCGACGTCGGCGTCACGTCGTTCGACGGCTGGCTGGTGTGGACGGCGCTCGGCGGCGCCGTGCTCGTCGTGCTGGGCGTGGTCGTCGCGCTCGTCGGGCGCCGCACCGCCTGACCTCCGTCGGGAGATTCCCAGGTCGACCTGGGAATCTGCACCGAGCGTGGAAATCTCACGCAGGCACGGAGAGCTTTCCGGGTGTCCCTGAGTTCCCCGTGCCTCGCGACCGGTCCCGTCCCCGACGTGAGGGGATCAGCGGTCAGCGGCGCGGAGCGGCGTGCTGGCCCTTGAGGGCGCCGGGGATCTTCTTGGCCGTGTCGATGGTCTTCTGCGGGGCGCGGATCTTCTTGATGAGCCGCACGCCGACGAGCACGAGCAGGACTGCCAGCAGCACGTAGACGCCGGCGACGATGAGGAAGCACCACGCGGGGTGCAGGCCCGTCATGCTGAGGAAGTACGCGAACGCGATCGAGACGAAGATCAGGACGAGCAGGCCGAGGAAGCCGGCGACGACGAACAGGGCGGCGCCGACACCGCCGGCCTTCGCGCTCACCACGAGCTCGCTCTTGGCCAGGGCGACCTCGGCCTGGACGAGGGCGGAGATGTCGCGGCTGGCGTCGGCGACGAGCCGGCCGACGGTCGGCTCGTCCTGCTCGGGCAGCATCGGTCGCACGGGCTCGCGGTTCGCTCGCTGACGGTCGCTCATGAGGCCGAGCCTACAAGCGGGAGCGGGTGGTGCGCGCGGCCACCGGGGCCGGTGACGCTCAGGCGCCGAGCAGACGCAGCAGCACGCCGGCCACGGAGGCGCCGGCGATGACGGAGGCGGAGAACACGAGGTCGAGACGGGTGGTGGTGTCCATGCCTCCAGCGTGTCCGGGCCGGGTGAGAGGACGCTGAACGGAACCTGGCCGTCACCTGTCGGTCCGAGGACACCTGAGGGACACCCCCCGGCCGACGCCCGCTACGCACGACGCCCTGGACGCACGACGCCCCGCGACCCGGGGGTCGCGGGGCGTCGGGAGGGGCGCCTCAGTCGTCGTCGGCCTTCGCGCCGCTCAGCCCGGCGGTGATGAGGTCCATGACGGAGGAGTCGGCCAGCGTCGTGGCGTCGCCGACCTCGCGGTTCTCGGCCACGTCGCGCAGCAGGCGGCGCATGATCTTGCCCGACCGCGTCTTCGGCAGCTCCGGCACGACCATGACCTGCCGAGGCTTGGCGATCGGGCCGATCTCCTTGCCGACGTGGTTGCGCAGCTCCGCCACGACGTCCTCGCCGCCCGTCCCGGCCGACTCGCGCAGGATGACGAACGCGCACACGGCCTGGCCGGTGGTCTCGTCGGCCGCACCGACGACGGCGGCCTCGGCGACCTTGGGGTGCGACACGAGCGCGGACTCGATCTCCGTGGTCGAGAGGCGGTGGCCGGAGACGTTCATGACGTCGTCGACGCGCCCGAGCAGCCAGATGGCGCCGTCGTCGTCCTTCTTGGCGCCGTCGCCGGCGAAGTAGTAGCCCTGGGTCTTGAAGCGCGACCAGTACGTCTCGACGTAGCGGTCGTCGTCGCCCAGGATCGTGCGCAGCATCGACGGCCACGGCTCGGTGATGACGAGGTAGCCGCCCTCGCCGTTGCCGACGGGCACTCCGGCGTCGTCCACGACCTCGGCGGTCACGCCTGGGAAGGCGGTCATGGCCGAGCCGGGCTTGGCGGCGGTGACGCCGGGCAGCGGCGTGATCATGTGGGCACCGGTCTCGGTCTGCCACCAGGTGTCGACGATGGGGGCGCTGCCGCCGCCGATGTTCTCGCGGTACCAGACGTACGCCTCCGGGTTGATCGACTCGCCCACCGTGCCCAGCACGCGCAGGCTGGACAGGTCGTGCTCGGCGGGGATCTGCTCGCCCCACTTCATGCACGTGCGGATCGCCGTCGGCGCCGTGTAGAACAGCGAGACCTTCGCCTCGGCGATGATCTCCCACCAGCGACCCTTGTGCGGGGTGTCGGGGGTGCCCTCGTAGAGCACCTGCGTGGCGCCGTTCGCCGTCGGCCCGTAGGTGATGTAGGAGTGGCCGGTGATCCAGCCGACGTCGGCCGTGCACCAGTAGACGTCGTCGGGCTTGTGGTCGAACGTGGCCCAGAACGTGTACGCGGCCTGGGTCAGGTAGCCGCCGGACGTGTGCAGGATGCCCTTGGGCTTGCCGGTGGTGCCCGAGGTGTACATGACGAACAGCGGGTGCTCGCTGTCGAACTCGGTGAACTGGTGGTCGGGGGACGACTCGTCGACCAGGTCGTGCCACCAGATGTCGACGTCGCCGTTCCAGGGCACGTCCTCGCCGGTGCGGCGCACCACGAGCACGTTCTCGACGGGGGAGGCGTCGCCGAGCTTGGCGAGCGCCTCGTCGACGGCCGGCTTGAGCGACGACGGCTTGCCGCGGCGGTAGCCGCCGTCGGCGGTGATGACGAGCTTGGCCTCGCAGTCCTCGACGCGGCTCGCGAGGGCGTCGGAGGAGAAGCCGCCGAAGACGACGGTGTGCACGGCGCCCACGCGGGCCGACGCGAGCATGGCGATGACGGCCTCGGGGATCATCGGCATGTAGATCGCGATCCGGTCGCCGGCCTCGACGCCGAGCTCCTCGATCGCGTTCGCCGCCTTGGACACCTCGTCCTTCAGCTCGGCGTAGGTCAGGTCGCGCGTGTCGCCGGGCTCGCCGACGAAGTGGATCGCGACCTTGTCGCCGTGGCCGGCCTCGACGTGCCGGTCGACGCAGTTGTACGACGCGTTGAGCGTGCCGCCGACGAACCACTTCGCGAACGACGCGTTCGACCAGTCGAGGACCTGGTCCCACTTCGTGGCCCAGGAGAGCCGCTCGGCCTGCTCGGCCCAGAACGCCTCCCGGTCGGCGGCGGCGTCGTCGTACGCGTCGGCCTTGACGTTGGCGGCGGCGGCGAGCTCGGCCGGCGGCTCGAACCGGCGCTCCTCCCGCAGCAGGTTCGCCAGGGTCTCCTCG
>JAPLCA010000036.1 GCA_026392465.1 Propionibacteriales bacterium | reverse complement strand
CGGAGGTGGTCGGCGTTCTGGAGGTACCAGGCGTAGGTGGCGGCGAGGCCGTCGCGCAGGGTGGTGCGGGCCCTCCAGCCGGCCTGGGCGAGCTGGGTGACGTCGAGGAGCTTCTGGGGGGTGCCGTCGGGTTTGGTGGTGTCCCAGTGGGTGGTGCCGGTATAGCCGGTGACCTCGGCGACGGTGGCGGCGATCTCGGCGATGGTGACGTCGGTCCCGGTGCCGACGTTGACCTGCTGGGGTCCGTCGTGGTGCTCCAGGAGGTGCAGGACGGCGTCGGCGAGGTCGTCGACGTGCAGGAGCTCGCGGCGGGGGGTGCCGGTGCCCCAGTTGGTGACCTCGGTGGTGCCGTCGCGGGTGGCTTCGTGGTAGCGGCGGATGAGGGCGGGCAGGACGTGGGAGCCGGTGGGGGAGAAGTTGTCGTTCGGTCCGTAGAGGTTGGTGGGCATCGCGGAGATCCAGGGCAGGCCGTGCTGGCGGCGCACGGACTGCACGTGCAGGATGCCGGCGATCTTGGCGATGGCGTAGGCGTCGTTGGTGGGTTCGAGGTGGCCGGTGAGCAGGGCGTCCTCGGTGATCGGCTGGGGTGCGTGCTTGGGGTAGATGCAGGAGGAGCCGAGGAAGACCAGGCGTTGGACGCCGGCGGCGAGGGCGGCGTCCATGACGTTGACCTGGATCTGCAGGTTCACGCTCAGGAAGTCGACCGGGTAGGTGTCGTTGGCGAGGATGCCGCCGACCTTGGCGGCGGCGAGCGCGACGTAGGTGGGGCGGGTGGTCTCGAAGAACGCGTGGACGGCGGCGCGGTCGGTCAGGTCGAGCTCGGCGGAGGTGCGTCCGACGACGTCGGTGAACCCGGCGTCGTGCAGGCGGCGCACGAGCGCGGAGCCGACCATGCCGGCGTGGCCGGCGACGTAGAAGGTGGCGTCGCGGTCCAGGGGGCCGGGGGTGAAGTCGACGTCGTCGCTGGTGCGCAGGCTCATGCGGTGCCCCAGGAGGCCAGCTTCACCTCGTCGTGCCAGGGGGTGCCCTCGTGGGTGAGGGCCTCGACGTCGGCGTCGACCATCAGCCGGGCGAGCTCGCGGCCGTCGACGGTGGGCACCCAGTCGAGCTTCTTCGCGGCCTTGGCGGGGTCGCCGATGAGCGCGTCGACCTCGGTGGGGCGCAGGTAGCGCTCGTCGAAGCGGACGTGCTCCTGCCAGTCCAGGCCGGCGTGCTCGAAGGAGATCTGCAGGAAGTCGCGGACGGTGATGCCGACGCCGGTGGCGAGCACGAAGTCCTCGGGCTCGTCGGCCTGCAGCATCCGCCACATGCCCTCGACGTACTCCGCGGCGTAGCCCCAGTCGCGCACGGCGTCGAGGTTGCCCATGTAGAGCAGGTCCTGGCGGCCGGCCTTGATCGCGGCCACGGCGCGGGTGATCTTGCGGGTCACGAACGTCTCGCCGCGACGGGGCGACTCGTGGTTGAACAGGATCCCGTTGACCGCGAACATGTCGTAGGCCTCGCGGTAGTTCTTGGTGATCCAGTACGAGTACAGCTTCGCCGCCGCGTACGGCGAGCGCGGGTAGAACGGCGTGTCCTCGTCCTGCGGAGGCGGGGTCGCGCCGTACAGCTCGCTGGAGGAGGCCTGGTAGAACCGCGGCCGGATCCCGGCCGCGCGCACCGCCTCCAGCAGGCGGACGGTGCCCGTGCCGGTCGTGTCGGCGGTGTGCTCGGGCTCGTCGAAGGAGACCCGCACGTGCGACTGCGCCGCGAGGTTGTACACCTCATCCGGCGCGATCTCGTACATCAACGACACCAGCCGGGCCCCGTCGGACTGGTCCCCGTAGTGCAGGAACAGCTTCGTGCCGTCCACGTGCGGGTCCTGGTAGAGGTGGTCGATGCGCGACGTGTTGAACGTCGACGCCCGACGGATCAGGCCATGGACCTCATAGCCCTTGCCCAGCAGCAGCTCGGCCAGGTACGACCCGTCCTGACCGGTGATGCCGGTGATCAGCGCGCGCTTCGTCACGGGGTGCCTCTCTCCGGGGACCGAGGGTGCTCGGCCCCATCCTGCCCGGCGTCGGTGCGACCCGGGGCCTCCTGTCCGTCCTCGTCCTGCGCCAGCAGCCGCTCGAGCTCCTCCAGGACCACGGCGGCCGGGAGGTCGACGTCGTCCTGGACGCCCTGCATGGCGCGCTCGGACCGCAGCCGGTCGACGGGCTCCGCCACGACGTAGCGGTAGCGCGAGTCGGGGACGTTGTCGACGATCGCCCAGTAGCCGGGGTTGAGGTAGCGCGGCGCGAACAGCTCGAGCACGCGGACCCCGGGCGGGGCGAACGTCAGGTTCACGAGCCCGGCGCCGTGGGGGGCGACGACGACCTCGGCGGCGGCGAAGTGGTCGATCTGCTCCTGCACGCTCATCGTGCCGGGGTCGACCCGCACGAAGCCCTGGCGCTCCAGGTGCGGCAGCAGCGCGTCCTCCTGCACGTAGCGGCGGGTGTGCGGGCGGTCGCCGCGCGTGACGTACAGCCGACGTGGCTTGTCGCGGACCTCGCGAGCCGGCAGGTGTGCGCGCAGCCACGCGGTGACCCACGGCGGCGCGAGCGTCGTCTGGTTGTCGATCGCCGGGACGAGGAGCCGGTCGGCGCGCAGGTGGAGGTCGTGGCTGGGCTCCACGAGCGGCAGGGCGTCGAGCCCGACCATCGCCACGAGCTGACGGTCCCAGCGGGTGGTGTGCCCGACGACGACGCGGTCGGGGCGCTCGTCGGGGAACAGCTCCTGGAGGAGCCCCCACCGTGGCAGGGCGTCCATCAGCGCGTGGTAGTAGTTGCGCGCCGAGGCGTGCGACGCGAGCGAGACGACAGTGCCGGCGACGTGCTCCGGCTCGGGGTAGCGCAGCCGCAGGTGCACCGGGTGCTCGGTGGGTCGGCGGATCCCGAAGTACGGGCTCGTCTCGCGGTCGAGCGTGCCGGCGGGCGTGATCGTCGCGGCCGCCTCGCCGACCAAGCGTCCGCCCTCGACCTCGAGCACCGACCGTGGGGGCCGGCGCAGGACGCGCACGTCGTCCCAGAAGCGCAGACCGCCCGGCCTGCCGACCGGGAGGGGTCTCAGGAGGTCGAGCGGGGAGCCGACGGAGTGCAGCCGGACGTGGTCGGGCTCGGCCGCGGCCGTCGCGCGCGACGTCGGGCTGACGCGTGCCGGCACCGACCGAGGGCCGCCGTCGCCGACGGCACGGGCCGCCACGCCGACCGCGCGGGTCGTGGCGCGGTGGGCCCGCTTGGCCAGGGGCCACAGCGGCATCAGAGCCGGGGGGAGCCGGGTCATGCGGCGCGGGCGAACCAGGCGTTCCCGAGGCCGGGCTTGTCCGGCGACGGCTCGTCCCGCACGAGGTCGAGCCCGACGCCCGCGAGGTAGGTGACGAGGTCGCCCAGGGAGTAGCCCTCGACGGGGTGGTACTCCATGACGACCCGCTGCACGTCGGCCCACAGGGCCGGGTCGCTGCCGAGGATGTAGCCGTACTCGGCACCCTCCGCGTCGCTCTTGAGCAGGTCGACGCGTCCGCCGGCCGCGGCGTGCGCGTCGGCGAACGTCACGCACGGCACCTCGACCTCGCCCCCGAGGCCGTCGGGCGCGGTCATGCCGTTGTGGGCGCTGGCCTCGCCGTTGTCGACGAAGCGCAGCGTGCCGCGGTGGTCCGAGACGGCCTCGGCGTGCACGTGGAGGCGGTCGGCGAACCCGTTGGCCTCGGCGTTGCGTCGGGTCCAGGCGGCCGTCGACGGCGACGCCTCGTACGCGTGCACGGTCGCGCGGGGTGCCCGGGCGCAGACGGCCGTCGAGAAGCTGCCGATGTGAGCGCCGACGTCGATCGCGACGAAGTCCGGCCGCAGGCCCGCGAGCAGCTCGTCGACGCGGTACACGTCGTCGGCGGTGATCTCGTAGACCGGGAACCGCGCGCCGGGGGAGTTCGGCGTGTGGATGGTCAGGCCCGAGCGGGTCCGGAACGTCACCTCGCCGCCCCGCGCCATCGCCAGCAGCAGCTGGGGCCCGTTGCGGAAGTGCGTGAACGACTGACGCACCCGACGGACCGCGTACCCCGCACCGCGCACTGCCATGTTGCTCCTCCCACGTGGACCTTCGACCCCATCAACCGTCGTGGACGCCGAAGGTCACGGGGGTGCGAACTTGGGGATGCGCAGCGTGACCTTCGTCCCCAGCCCCGGAGCGGTCTCCACGACGATGCCGCGGTCGTTCCCGTAGACGGTGCGCAGCCGCTCGTCGACGTTCGCGAGGCCGACGGACGCCGACGACGTGTCGCCCGAGAGGACGGCCCGGACCGTCTCGGGGTCGCTGCCGACGCCGTCGTCCTCGATGGAGATGACGCAGTCGGCCCCCTCGTCGAGGGCGACGAGGGTGATGGTGCCGGCGCCCTGCTGGCCCTCCAAGCCGTGCCGCACGGCGTTCTCCACGAGCGGCTGGACGGCGAGGAACGGCAGCCGGACGTTGAGCACCTCCGGCGCCACCCGCGTGACCACGCGCAGCCGGTCGCCGAAGCGCGCCTTCTCGAGCACGAGGTAGCGCTCGATGGAGCGCAGCTCCTCGGCGAGGGTCGTGAAGTCGCCGTGCTGGCGGAAGGAGTAGCGCGTGAAGTCGGCGAACTCCAGGAGCAGCTCGCGCGCCCGCTCGGGGTCGGTGCGCACGAACGACGCGATCGCGCCGAGGGAGTTGTAGACGAAGTGCGGGGAGATCTGTGCGCGCAGCGCACGCAGCTCGGCGGCCATCAGCGCGGTGCGGGACTTGTCGAGCTCGGCCAGCTCGAGCTGGCCCGACATCCACGCCGCGACCTCGGCGGTCGCCCGCAGCAGCCCGGCCGACGGCTGCTCGGCCACCACCACGAGCGCGCCGATGACCCGCTCGTCGACGACGAGGGGAGCCGCGACCGCCGGCCCGGCAGCCTGGGTCCGGCCGGTGCGCAGCGTCGCGGCGACGACGTCGGCGAGGGCCGGGTCAGCGGGGTCATCGGGCCCGTCCCACGCGAGGTGCGCGGTGGTGTCGGTCAGTCCGACGGTCGGCGTGCCGAGCAGGGCGCGCACGTGGGGGAGCGTCTCGAGCGCGCTGGAGCGGTCGAGGCCCTGGCGCAGGGCGGGTGCCGCGAGGGCCGTGCGGTGCAGCGCCTCGTAGGTCGCGCGCTCCTCGGGTGACCCGAGCGGGGTGCCCCGCACGCGACGTCGGCGCAGCACGGCGTGGCCGACCCCGCCCAGCAGGACGCCGAGCAGGGCTGCGAGGAGGGGGCTCACCGCAGCTCGAGCAGCAGCGTGTCCGGCGGCTGCGGTTCCTCCGACCGCGCCTCCTTGCGCACGCGGGCCCGCGTGCCGCGCAGCAGGTGGCGCAGCCGCAGGCTGCCGCTCTGTGCGGTGTTCTGGTCGAACAGCTCCCGCACCCGCGACAGCGTGGCGTCCTCGACGGGCTGACGTCCCGTCTCGCGGGCGTACTGCAGCAGCGCGGGGAGGTCGAGCTCCTCCCACGTGGCGTGCTCCGTCGTCTCCCGGGGGTGGAAGAGCCCGGATGCCTCGACCGTCCCGGTGGCCGGCGCGGGGGGCGTCGGGCGGCGGCCGGCGACCTCGCGCAGGCGTCGGACCCACGGCAGCGTCTCGTCGTGGTCGCGCGCGAGGCTGGAGAGCACGCCACCGGCGCGCAGCACGCGGGCGTGCTCGGCCAGCACGGTCTGGTCGTCGTCCAGCTGCGGGGTGACCACGGCGTCGAACGCGTCGGACACGAACGGAAGGCGGGGTCCGACGGTCCGCACGTAGAGCACGTCGGGCGACCGGACGGTGCGCACGTCCTCGCCCGCGACGACGACCTCGTGCCCCTGCTCGGCGAGACGGAAGGCGAGCGAGGAGTCCTCGAGGAGCAGCACGCAGGCGAGTCGGTCGCCCACCAGCCACTTGACGAGGCGGTCGTGCGCCTCGTCGGTGCCGGGGGCGGACCGTGCCGCCTGGTCGAACAGCTCGCTCACACCCGCAGGCTACCGGTCCGCGGACGTCGGCTCGGTACGCTTCGGGGCGTGTCAGAGCCCGTCGACCCGTTCCTGCCCGCGGCGTCCCTCGAGGGGGTGCCCTCGGCGTTCGCGGCGACGCGCGACGGCATCGACGCGCTGCTGCGCGACCGGGGTCTGCGTCGGACGACGCCGGAGGACACGGCCCGGTCGCTCCTGCTGGGTGCGGTCGCGACGGCGCGGCTGGAGGGCAGCGACCTGCCTCCGGTCGCGGACGACGGCGACGACCCTGCCGTGGAGCTGCTCGCGGGCGGCGGGGGCGACACGGTCGCCCGCTCGGCGGTGCGCCTGAACGTCGAGCTGCTGGGTCTCGTCCCGGTGTGGGGTCGCTCGCCGCTGCAGGCGCTCGCGCGGCTGCACGCGCTGGCCGCGTCGGGCAGCGTGCCCGACGACGAGCTGGGTCGCCCCGCCGACGCCGGCGGCGCAGCCCGCCTGACGGAGCTGGCGCGCCTCGCCGCCCGCCCCACCGAGGCACCCGGACTCGTCGTCGCCGCCCTCGTGCACGCCGAGGTGGCCACGTCGGGCGCGTTCGCCGCGCACGGCGGGATGGTCGCGCGCGCCGCCGAGCGCCTCGTGCTCGTGGTCAAGGGCGTCGACCCCGCCTCCGTCGTCGTCCCCGAGGCCGGCCACGCCGCGGAGCCCGCTGGCTACGCCGCCGCCCTCACCGCCTACGCCCGCGGCGACGCCACCGGCATCCAGCAGTGGCTCCAGTACGCCTCCCAGGCCCAGGCGCGCGGCGCCGAGGCGTCGCCCGTCGCGCAGGGTCGGCGCTGACGCTCTTCCTGTCCTGCGGCTGCGCGGGGGTGGCTCCCTTGGTCGGGTGGGGGTGCGGTGGCGTGGCTTCCCCTTGGGGTGGGGGTGCGCGGGCGCGGCTTGCTGCTCGGTTGGGGGTGCGCTGGTTCGGCTTCTCGCTCGGGTGGGGCTGCGCTGCTGCGGCTTCTCGTGGAGGTGGTCCCCGAAAGGGCCTCGACCGGGCGGCTGGGCGCGAGGTGGTCTGGGTTCTCGGGCTGTGGCCCGCGTGGGACCCAAGATTCTTCCTTCGTGCGCGATTGGCCCAAGATGCTGCGTTCGCGCGTGCCGTCGGTGGATCTGCCACCTTCTGAGCGCTGTTCAGGTGGCAGATCCACCGACGCGGGGGCCAGACGGGGCAAGGATTCTTCCTTCTCGTGGACCGTTCCACGAGAAGGAAGAATCCTTCGTCACCCCAACCCAAAGGGCGCCCAAGATTCTGCATTCACGCGAGTGAGGTCGAACGCTTCTGCGTTCGCTACGGGATCCCGTAGCAAACGCAGCATCCTTGGAGTTCCAGCGCGCG
Source organism: Propionibacteriales bacterium (assembly GCA_026392465.1). GTDB lineage: Bacteria > Actinomycetota > Actinomycetes > Propionibacteriales > Nocardioidaceae > Aeromicrobium. The sequence continues at coordinate 116,963 of JAPLCA010000036.1, read as the reverse complement.
AACGCAGATTCTTGCGTCCAACGCGGGCCGCAGCCCGAGACCCGAAGCCGACCCCCGCCCAGCTGCCCGGTCGAGGCCCTTTCGGAGCGCAGGACGAGTCAAAGCCGCACCGACGCAGCCCCACCCGAGCGAGAGGCCGAACCAACGCAGCCCCACCCCAAGGAGAACCCGCGCCACCGCAGCCGCAGGTCGAGAAGGAGCCGCCCGACGCACCCGCAGGTCGCCGACGGCCCCGTCAGACTCGCGGAGCGAGCTGGTCGTAGATCCAGGCGTACGTCTTCTCCAGGCCGTCGCGCAGGGAGATCGACGGCTCCCAGCCGTACAGCTCGTGGAACATCGTGTTGTCGCTGTTGCGCCCGCGCACGCCCTGCGGGGCGGTCAGGTCGTGCTGCTTCTGCACGGTGATGCCGGCGATGTCCTCGAGGATGCCGATCATCTGGTTGATCGTCACGAGCTCGGAGGAGCCCAGGTTGACGGGCTCGACGTTCTCGCCGGCGAGGATCTCCTGGGTGCCGCGCACGCAGTCGTCGATGTACATGAAGCTGCGGCTCTGCTCGCCGTCGCCCCAGACGTCGATGGTGTGATCGCCGGTGAGCTTGGCCCACGCGATCTTGCGCGACAGCGCGGCGGGGGCCTTCTCGCGGCCGCCCTCGAACGTGCCCTCGGGGCCGTAGACGTTGTGGTAGCGGGCGACGCGGGTGTGCAGGCCGAAGTCCTCGCGGAAGTGGCGCGCCATGCGCTCGCTGAACAGCTTCTCCCAGCCATAGCCGTCCTCGGGGTCCGCCGGGTAGGCGTCGGACTCCTTGAGGGCGGTCACGTCGGGGTCGGTCTGCTTGGTGCCGTTGTAGACGCACGCCGAGCTGCTGTAGAAGAACTGCTCCGTGCCGGCGTCGCGCGCCGCGACGAGCATGTTCGTGCTGGTCAGCACCGACAGCATGCACTCGGCCTTGTTGTTCTCGATGAAGCCCATGCCGCCCATGTCGGCGGCGAGGTTGTAGATCGCCTGGGTGCCGACGGCCATCTTGTGCGCGTCGCCCATGTCGGAGCAGTCGGCGACGACGTTCTCGGCGTCGGCGTGGACCTGGTACCACTCCTCGACCGGCTTCTTGTCGACCGCGCGGACCTGCAGGCCCTGTGCCAGCAGGTCGGCGGCGAGATGCCCGCCGATGAAGCCGCCCGCACCCGTCACCAGAACCGTCATGCCTCGTCCGCCCTCCGTGGGAAGTCGCCCGCGACGTCGGCCGCGGCGTGTGTCCGTACGCCTGTACAACGACCGGGCGCGAGGACGTTACGGGTGCGGGCGTGACGGACGCCGCAGACAGGTTCCCCGACCCGTGCCGAGGCCCCTGCCGTCACCTGTGCCGTGACCCGGACGCCGCCGCGTCGTTGGAACGCGAGAAGGGCCGAGGGAGAGATGGTCGCTGGCCTAGACTTCGCATCGACCCGCCGAGGGCGGGAGCAGGAGGGAGAGCCGTGGACCTGCGGCAGTTCGTCGGCGCCCTGCGCGCGCGCTGGATCTTCAGCACCGTCACGTTCGTGGTGGGGGCGATCATCACGGTCGCCGTGGTGCTGCTGTCCTCGCCGCAGTACGGCTCGTCCGTGAAGGTCTTCATCTCGACGCCGTCGGGGGGCTCGGCCGAGTACGCGGCCTCGTTCATCGTCACCCAGCGCGTCGCGTCGTACGCCGAGCTCGCGACCGACCCGTCGCTGCTGCAGCGCGTCGTCGACGACCTGAACCTCGACGAGTCGGTCGAGGACCTCGAGAAGCACGTGTCGGCGACGGTCATCACGAACACGCAGACGATCGACCTGCAGGTCACCGCCGACACCCCCGAAGGGGCGCAGCGCATCGCCGGTGCCACGGCCGACCAGCTCGTCGACCTCGTCGAGCAGCTGGAGCGTCCGTCGATCCGCGACGAGGCACCCGCCATCGCGGCCCGGATCGCGGCCGAGCCGAGCATCAGCGACGTCCCCGTGTCGCCGAACATCCCGCTCAACATCGGCATCGGCCTGCTCGTGAGCCTCTTCCTGGCGATCGTCGGAGCCCTGCTGCGCGACCTCTTCGACCGCACGGTCAAGTCGCGCCAGGACGTCGAGCGGATCAGCGAGCAGGCCGTGCTCGCGACGCTGCCCTTCGACCCGCTCGTCAAGCGCACGCCGCTCATGACGGAGACCGGCGGCAGCCTGGCCGAGGCGTTCCGGGTGCTGCGCACCAACCTGCAGTTCTCCGACATCGACGGCGAGAGCCACGCGATCCTCGTCTCCAGCGCGCTGCCGAACGAGGGCAAGACGCTGGTCGCCACCAACCTGGCGCTGTCGATGGCGCAGTCGGGTCGCTCGGTGCTGCTCATCGACGCCGACATGCGCAACCCCAACGTCGCCGAGCTGCTGGGACTCGAGAACTCCGTCGGCGTCGTCACGGTCCTCGTCGGCCGCACGTCGCTGGAGGAGGCGACGCAGCCCCACGTCAGCGGCATCAGCTTCATGGGCACCGGTCCCGCGCCGCCGAACCCCGCCGAGGTGCTCGACACGCAGGCCATGCGCGACCTCCTCGCGCGGGTGCGCCAGCAGTACGACGCCGTCATCATCGACGCGCCGCCGATGCTGCCGGTCGCCGACGCCTCGATCCTCCTGCCCGAGGTCGACGGCGTGCTGCTGCTCGTCCGGCACGGCTCGACCACCCGGGAGCAGCTGCGCCTCGCCGTCGGCCGCATCCAGACGATCGGTGGACGGCTCTTCGGCACGGTCCTGAACCGCACGCCGCGCCGCTCGGGCGACGCGGACGGCTACGGCTACGGGTACGGCCACGGCTACGGGTACGGGTACTCCCCGCAGCCCGACCCCGAGCCGGAGCCGCGCACCGCCGTGGTCGAGGAGAAGCTCCGCGGACTCGCGACGCGCGGACGACGCGTCCGGCGGTGAGCAGGGTGGGCACCGAGGCATGAGCGGCGTGACGCGGCAGCGGACGCACGGCACGCTGCGCCCCGAGTGGGTGGAGCGGGTCCGCTCGACCGTGCCCGCGATCGTCACGGGCCTCGCCCTCGTGCTGCTCGTCCCACGCGCGGCGTCGTCCGTCCTGGTCGGCGTCGTGCTCCTGCTCGTCCTGCTCGGCGTGGCGGTGCTGGCCGTCGTCGGCTTCGAGGGCGCCGCGATCGGCTTCCTGGTGCTCGGCACGGCCCTGTCGCCGCTGGACAACCTGCGCCCCGTCGCAGCCCTGGCGTTCGCGTCGACGTCCGACATCGTCCTGCTGCTCGGCGTGTTCGCCCTGGTGCCCGTGCTCATCGGTCGACGGCTCGTCGTCGACCCGCTGTTCCTCGGGGCCGGCGCGGCGTTCGTGGTGGTCGGCCTGTTCACGTCGGCGATGGCAGCCGACCCCGGGACGAGCCTGAACAACCTGCTGCGCCTGGTGGTCGGCGCGCTCCTGCTGCCGATCTTCTACATGGCCTGGCGACCGCCGCGCGCGGTCGTCGTCTCCCTGGCCCTCGCCTACGTCGCGGGCAACGTCGCGAACGTCGTGGCCGCCTACACGGTGGGCGGTGTCGGCGACGGTGGTCGTCGCATCGGCTACTCGACCCACCCGAACGTCATGGGCCTGTGCGCGATGCTCGCCATCGCCCTCCTGCCCTTCCTGCTGGCCGTGGTGCCACGCGGCTGGCGCCCGGCGGTCCTGGCAGCGACGGCCGTCTGCGGCTGGGGCGTGTGGATCAGCGGGAGCCGCGCGGCGCTCGTGGCTGCGGGGGCGGTGCTCGTGCTCTGGGTGCTCGTCAGCCGCTCGGTCACCGTCGCGCTGACCCTCTTCGGGCTGGGCCTGGTGCCGCTGTACTACGTCGGCGTGAACATCTCGAACCTGGCCGCCAGCGACAACGCGCTCGGGCGGCTGCTCGGCGGCGGGTCGTCGCAGGGCTCCAACGCCGAGCGCGAGGTGATCGCCCGCGAGGCGTGGGAGGTCTTCCTCAGCCACCCGATCCTCGGCAACGGCCTCTCCGACGTGCTCAAGGCGCACAACATCTACCTGCAGGTCGCGGCAGCCGTGGGCATCGTCGGGTTCGCGTTCTTCCTCGTCATGCTGGGCTCCACGGTGGTCCGCTCGCTCAGCCTCGACCGGGTCGGCGGACTCCTCGTCCTGCCCTGCCTCGGCTACCTGATGATCGGCTTCATGACGACGATCCTCTGGGACCGCTACGTCTGGTCGGTCCTCGCCCTCCCGTTCCTCGCGTCGGCGGCCTTCGCCGCCGACCGGGCCGTCGCCGGCGCGGACGTCGCGCCCGGCGACCATCCCCTCCCCATCCCGACATCACCGGAGGCCCCATGACCGTCCTCGACCGCGCCACCTGGGTGGCCCGCCGCACCCGTCAGACGGTCTCGGTGTTCGACAACGGGTGGTCGGTGCTGCGCCACATGGCGACCGGCGCCGACGAGCTGGCCTTCGAGGTCGACGGCCTGACCATCTACTGCCCCAACGCCCCCGGCGCGCGCGTGCCGGTCTACGAGGTGTTCGCCGAGGACGAGTACTCGCTCGGCTGGTTCGCGCAGGGACTGCCGGACGACGTGCACGTGGTCGACATCGGGGCGCACATCGGCTGCTTCTCCACCGACCTGGTGCGACGGTTCCCGGGCGCGTCGGTGCACTCCTACGAGCCGACGCCCTCGACGGGCGCCTACACGGTCCGCAACGTGGAGTCCAACCGCCTGGGCGACCGCATCACGGTCCACCGCGCCGCCGTGGGCGCGCGGGCGGGCACGCTCGTCATGGCCGACAACGGACCCGGCAGCGGCCACAACGGCGTGCTGCACCTCGGGGAGTCCGGCGCCACGGAGATCGAGGTGGCCTGCGAGAGCATCGCCGACGCCTTCGCCGCCTCCGGCGGCCGCGTCGACCTGATCAAGATGGACGCCGAGGGTGCCGAGTACGGCATCGTCCTGGAGTCCGACCCCGCCCTCTGGGCCGGTGTCCGGCGCGTCGTCATGGAGTACCACCACTCGGACGACCACGACTTCGGAGAGCTGCGGACCTTCCTCGAGGCGGCCGGACTCTCCCTCGTGCGCCACGAGACCGGCGGGCCCGGCTTCGGGCTCGCGTGGTTCTCGCGCGACCCGCTGCCCGCCGCCTGAGCCGCGGTCACCCCTGACGCAGGAGGACGGCGCCACCGAGGTGGGTGGCGCCGTCCAGGGGGTCCAGCATCGCATCAGCTACCAGGCGTGCAGTTCCTCGTATCGTCGGCCCGGGTCCGCCGGCGGTGACGGGTGTCCCGGAGGCTCGACAACCCAGTGGGACGGGTGATCGCCGCGTGGGTACTGGGTGCTGGGCCGTCTGTGGAGTTGTCCTGCTGAGTCCTTTTCTACGCCTGCCGACCGGACGACGGAACCCCTACGCGGACGTAACCTCACGTGCCCCGTTTCACGAGCGCACGAGGATGCGGCGACCGGTCGAGCGGCGGGTGCGCCGACCTCGTTGCACGAGCAGCGCGGTGCCGGCGGCGGCACCGGCACCGACCAGCGCCCAGAAGGCGCGACCCGTCGTGCTGTGCAGGCCCAGACGGCTGCGCAGCGCGACGGGACGGTCGAACACGAGCACCGGCCAGTCCCGCTCGGCGGCGATCCGGCGCAGCGCCTTGTCGGGGTTGACCGCGAACGGGTGGCCGACGGCCTCCAGCATCGGCACGTCGGTCTCGGAGTCGGAGTACGCGAAGCAGGCGTCGAGGTCGTAGCCGCGCTCCTCCGCGAGCCGGCGCATGGCCGTCGCCTTGTGCGGTCCGTAGGCGTAGAACTCGACCTCGCCGGTGTAGCGACCGTCGCGCTCGACCAGCCGCGTGGCGATGACGTCGTGCACGCCGAGCAGCTCCCCGACCGGGCCGACGACCTCCGAGCCCGAGGCGGAGACGATGACGACGTCGCGTCCGGCGCGCTGGTGGTGCTGGACGAGGTCGACGGCCTCGGCGTAGACGATGGGGTCGATGACGTCGCGGAGGGTGCGGCGCACGGCGTCGCGCACGACCTCGACGTCCCACCCGGCGATGAGCGACGTCATCTGCTGGCGCATCTTCTCCAGCTGGTCGTGGTCGGCGCCGTTGAGACCGAACATGAAGTTCGCGTAGGCGCTGCGGAGCACGGCGCGCCGGGTCAGCAGACCGCCCTCGAAGAACGGCTTGCTGAAGGCCAGGGCGCTGGACCGGGCGATGATCGTCTTGTCCAGGTCGAAGAACGCGGCCGAACGGGGGCTCACCCGGCCAGGATAGGCCCGCGGCCGGAGCCGCCGTCCACAGGTGCGCGCCCGGGTGCGTCGTGCCGTGCCCGTCCGTCCACAGGCGGGGCGGAGAGCCTGTCCTGGGCCGGTGCCGGCTGGTTGCGTGGGGGCATGGACACCGCGCCCCTGCTCGTGGCCACGGCCGACCCCGACGCGCTGGACGACGCGCTGCGCTGGTGCGCGGCCGTGGGCGTCACCCCCGAGGTCGCGTCGGACGCCGTGGCGGCGCGGAGGTCCTGGTCGGCGGCCCGGGCGGTGCTCGTGGCCGCCGACCTCGCGGGCCCCCTCGCCGGCACGGCGCCCCCGCGTCGTGACGGCGTGCTGCTGGTGGGCTCGGGGGAGGCCGACGGGCCGGTCTGGCGCCACGCGGTGGTGCTGGGCGCGGAGGCCGTCCTCGACGCGCGCGACGAGCCGGTCGTGCTCGACCGGCTCGGTGCGCTGCTCGACGGCGGCGGCGAGGCAGCCAGCCTCGCCGTCGTCGGAGCGGTGGGCGGCGTCGGTGCGTCGACGCTGGCCACCGCGGTCGCGCTCGAGGCGGCCCGCCGGGGCCACCGTCCGGTGCTCGTCGACGCCGACACCAGGGGAGCCGGCGTCGACCTCGTCCTCGGCGCCGAACGGGTCGAGGGCGCGCGCTGGTCGGCCCTGGGTGGCGCCGACGGACACGTCGGCGCCACCCGCCTCTCGCGGCTGCTGCCCGAGCACCGCGGTGTCGCGGTGCTCGCCTGCCCGCGCGACGGTGCCGCGGTGCCCGCCGACGTCGCCCCCGACGTGCTCGCGGCCGCGGCCCGTGCCTACGACGTGGTCGTCGCGGACGTGCCCCGGCACCTCGACGGCCTGGGTGCGACGGCGCTGCAGCGCTGCGAGGGTGCGGTCCTGGTCGTGCCCGAGGACGTGCGCTGCGTGGCAGCCGGCCGGATCGCGCTCGCCGAGGTCGGCGCGCACGTGCCGAGGGTCCTGCTGGTGACCGTCCGTCGACCCGGCGGACTCGGCTCGGGGCCGGTGGCGGAGGCGCTGCGGCTCCCGGTGGTGGCGCGCCTCGGCTACGACCGGAGGCTGCGCGGCGACGTCGACCACGGGCGGGGTCCGGGCCGTTCCAGGACCCTGCGTCGCGCGTCGGGCCAGGTGCTCGACCTGCTCGGGCTGGGACCGGTCACGTGACCGACGTCGACCCCGCCCTCGTCGCGCGGGTGCGGGCGCGGCTCGCGGTCGAGGTGCGCGAGCCCACGGCGCAGGCGGTCGCCGAGGCCCTGGGCCTGGAGGCGGGGCTGCGCGGCAGTGCGACCGTGCTGGGCGTCGTCGACGCCCTGCACCGGGAGCGTCGCGGCGCCGGCGAGCTGCAGCCGCTGCTCGACGACCCGCAGGTCACGGACGTCGTGGTCAACGGTCCGCACGCGGTGCACGTCGACCGTGGCCGCGGGCTCGAACGGGTCGACCTCGACTTCCCCGACGACGCCGCGGTGCAGCGACTCGCCCGCCGCCTCGCGGCGCAGGCCGGCCGGCGGCTCGACGACGCCAGCCCCTGGGTCGACGCGCGGCTGCCCGACGGCACGCGGCTGCACGCCGTGCTGGCTCCGCTGGTGCGGCCCGGCACGAGCATCAGCCTGCGCGTGCCGGCCCGACGGTCCTTCACGCTCGAGGCGCTCGTGGCCGCCGGTGGCGTGCACCCCGAGGCTGTGCAGCTCCTGCGGCGGCTCGTCGCGGCGCGGGCGGCGTTCGTGGTCAGCGGGGGCACCGGGACCGGCAAGACGACGCTGCTGGCGACGCTCCTCGGCCTCGTCCCCCGCCAGGAGCGCGTCGTGCTGGTGGAGGACGCAGCCGAGCTGGCGCCGGAGCACCCGCACGTCGTCGCGTTGGAGGCGCGCCCGGCCAACGTCGAGGGCGCCGGTCTGGTGACGCTGCGCGACCTGGTGCGCCAGGCGCTGCGGATGAGGCCGGACCGCCTGGTGGTGGGGGAGGTGCGCGGCGGCGAGGTCGTCGACCTGCTGGCGGCGCTGAACACCGGCCACGAGGGCGGCTGCGGCACGGTGCACGCCAACTCCGCGGCCGACGTGCCGGCCCGGTTCGAGGCGCTGGGCGTCGCCGGTGGACTCGCGCGCGACGCCGTGCACAGCCAGCTGGCCGCCGGGCTGCAGGCCGTCGTGCACCTGCAGCGGGGTCGGGACGGGGTGCGTCGGCTCGAGGAGGTCGGCGTCCTCGTCGCGGACGCCGCGACCGGCCAGGTGCGGTGCGTGCGAGCAGCCGGTCTGGTGGACGGACGCTGGGTGGCGGGTCCGGCGCACGAGCGCTGGACCGCCCTCGTCGAGGACGGTGCGTGAGGCTCTCGACCGGGCTGCCGCTGCTGTGCGCCACGTGCGCCGCAGCAGCCGTGCTGCTGTCGTGGCCGCCCGGCCGGTGGGTGCTCGCGGTCCGGCTCGGGGCGGGCGCGGTCGTCGACGGCGACGCCGTGCGCCGCCTCGTGGCGGGCGCCGGGCGTCGGCTCCGCGCAGGGTGGGGCGGCTGGCTCCCCGTCGCGGTCGCCGGCGGACTCGCGCCCTGGGTCGCGACCTCGCCCGTCCCGGCCGTCCTGCTCGCGACGGCGGCCGGCTGCGCCCTGGCGGGCTGGCGGCTCATGAACCGGGCCCGGGCACGGCGGGCCGCCTCCGAGCTGGCCGAGCGTGTGGCGGCCTCTCTCGAGCTGCTCGCCGCCGAGCTCCGGGCGGGCGTCCTGCCCGCTGAGGCCCTGCGTAACGCGGGCGACGACCTGCCCGAGCTCCGCCAGGTGTCGGAGGCCGCGGGGCGTGGTGGCGACGTCGCCGCAGCGCTCGACGTCGTCGCCCGTCGTCCCGGAGCCGACGACCTGGCGCAGGTGGCGGCGGCCTGGCGCGTGGCGGAGCGGTCCGGCGCGCCTGTCGCCGACGTCCTCGACCGCGTGGTCGACGCGGTGCGGTCCGACCGCGACCTCGGGCGCGAGGTGCGGGCGGAGTGCGCGTCGTCGCGGGCGACCGCCCGGCTGCTCGCCGTGCTGCCCGTGCTCGGCCTGGCGCTCGGGTCCGGGCTGGGCGGCGACCCGGTGCACGTGCTCACGGCGACCCTGCCCGGCGCGTCGTGCCTGGCCGCCGGCTGCGCCCTGGCGCTGCTCGGGCTGGTGTGGGTCGAGCGGATCGTCGCCACCGCCGAGGCCCGGCGGTGAACGTCGCCGCGTGCCTGTGCGCTGCGGTCGCCGTGTGGCTGGTCCTGCCGGCGCCTGCCACCGCCCGGCACCGCACGCTGCTCGGCGCACCCCCGCCGCGCCGCCGAGCCTCCCCGCAGCTCATGGTCACCCTCCTCGTGCCGGTGGCCTGCCTCGTCGTGCTCGGTCCCGTACCGGGCGCCGGCGTCGCGCTCGTGGCGACGCCCCTCGCCCGTGCCGCGGTGACCACCACGGTCTCTGCGGCGGAGCGCCGCCGCCGCGACCTGGTGGCGCGGCAGCTGCCCGGCGCGCTCGACCTGCTCGTCGCGGTGCTCGCGTCGGGCCGACCGGTCGTCGTGGCCCTCGACGTGGTGGCCGGTTCCGTCCCCGCGCCGTTGCGGGACGACCTCCAGGGCGTCGTGGGCCGGCTGCGCTCGGGGGCCGACGCCGCCGCCGTGTGGGACGTGCTCGCGCGGCACCCCACGCTCGCCATGCTGGCGCGGGGGTTCCGACGCGCCGAGCAGTCGGGTGCGCCGGTGGCGGCCGTCCTGGCTGCCACGGCGGCCGACGTGCGCCGTGACGTCGCGGCGAGGTCGCGGGAGCGGGCGCGCGCCGTGGCCGTCCGGACCGCGGCGCCACTCGGCCTCTGCTTCCTGCCCGCGTTCCTCCTCGTCGGCATCGTGCCGTCCCTGCTCGGCGTGGCGTCGGGCCTCGACCTCCTCGGAGGCTGAGCCGCCTGTCCGTCCACAGGCGGTCCCGCCGACCGGAGGAGGCAGCCGCCCGGTCCACATCGCTCGACGCCGTGGGCACTCGGACCGTCGACGACGCCATCTCCTCGGTGTCAGCCCGTTCCACGAAAGGACAGCCATGCACCTCTCCACCTCCCGCCCCGCCCCGTCGAGGACCCGATCCCGCGGCGCCTCGCTCGTCGCCCGCGCGACCCGCCGCGGTCGACGGCAGGACGGCATGACCACGGCTGAGTACGCCGTCGGCACGCTCGGTGCCTGCACCGTCGGCGGTGTGCTCGTGAAGATCGGCCAGTCGGAGTGGTTCGGCGACCTGGTCAAGGACGTCATCGACAACATCCCGAACGTCCTGCCGAACCTGTTCTGACCCAGCCGGCTCCAGGGCGGGGGAGTCCGTCCCGCCCTGGAGCCTGCCGACCTGACCGAGGAGGTCACCGTGCCGCGCCCGACCCGTCCCGACGTCCCCGCCACCGCACCACCCGCTCGCCGGTCGCGCGTCCGACCTCCCGGCGACGGCGGCGCCACGACGGCCGAGTACGCCGTCGGCACGCTGGGGGCCGTCACGTGCGCCGTCGTGGTGCTGCGCCTCGGCACCGACGGCTGGTTCCTCGACCACGTCTCCGCGCTGCTGCGGCAGGCCCTGGAGCCCCGCTCCCTCCTGGAGCTCCTGTGGCACGGTCGTCCGTTCGTGCCCCTGCGATGAGGCGACGCGGCGAACGCGGCACGGCCACGGCCGAGCTGGCCGTCCTCGCGCCGTTCGGGCTCGTGCTCGTCGTGCTGCTCGTCTGGGTCGCGTCCCTCGGCCTGACCCAGGTGCGGCTCGTCGACGCCGCCCGGGAGGGCGCTCGTCTGGTCGCGCGGGGCGAGCCCGAGGCCGACGCCGTCGCCGTCGTGCGGCGGCTGGCGCCCGCCGGGTCCACGGTGGAGGTGGCCGAGGGCGCCGACGGGACCGTCGCGGTCACGGTACGGGTGCGGACGCGGGCACCCCTCGGCTTCGCGTCGACGGTGGGCTCCACCCGGCTCGACGCGACCGCGGTGGCAGCCGTGGAGACGTCGTGAGCACGCCGCCGGCCGATCGGGGATCGGTCACGGTGCACGCGCTCTGGGTCGGCGCCGTCCTCGTGACCGTCGTCGCGCTGGGGCTGCAGGTGACCGGCCTGGTCGCGCTGCGGCACCGCGTGTCCGGCGCAGCCGACCTCGCCGCCCTGGCCGGCAGTCGGGCGGCCACGGAGGGCGCCGACCCCTGCGAGGCCGCCCGTGAGGTGGCGCGCCGCAACCGCGCCACGCTCGAACGGTGCCGTGCCGACCTCGACGTCGTCACGGTCACCGCGACCGCCGCCACCAGGCCCTGGTGGGGCGGGACGTGGCGCGCACGGGTACAGGCGCGGGCCGCGCCGGCCTGGTACGAGCGGTGAGCGTGGGCTCAGTCCTCGGGTGCGCCGTCGAGCAGAGCGTCGAGCAGCCGCACCGCGCCCGCCTTGTCGAGCGGCTCGTTGAAGTTCCCGCACTTCGGCGACACCACGCACGACGGGCACCCGTCGCGACACTCGCAGTCGTCGATCGTCGCGCGCGTGACGCGCAGCCACCGCTCCACGACCTCGTAGCCGCGCTCGGCGAAGCCCGCGCCGCCCGGGTGGCCGTCGTAGACGAAGATCGTGAGCGTCCCGGTGTCCGCGTGGACGGCGGCCGACAGCCCGCCGAGGTCCCAGCGGTCGCAGGTGGCGAGCAGCGGCAGCAGCCCGATCGCGGCGTGCTCGGCCGCGTGCGCCGCGCCGGGCACGTCGGTGCGTTCCAGCACCCGCTCCACCACGTCCGGAGGCAGCGTCCACCAGGTCGCGACGGTGCGCAGCGTGCGCGACGGGAGGTCGAGCGGCTCCTCGCCCACCAGGCTGCCGTCGTGCCGCCGGCGGCTGAACGAGACCGCCTGGCTCGTCACGTCGACCTCGCCCAGGTGGACCGTCGTGGCACCCCAGCGTCGCGTGCGCCGGGTGGCGACCACCGAGACCTCCGTGGTCGAGCGCGCCGACGTCGACCAGCCGGGGTCCTCGGCGTGGACGACCGCCACGCCGTCGTCCACGTCGTACTCGTCGACCACGTGCACCTGGCCCTGGTGCACGTACACCGCCCCCTCGTGCACCTCTCCGTCGGCGGCACCGGCGTCGACCGTGCCGACCAGGCGCCCGGTCGGGCCGTCGACGATCTGCACCGGTGCGCCGCCGCTGCCGCGCAGGTCGGCGAGCGCGGCAGCGCGGTCGCGGCGGGTCCAGAACCAGCCCGCCGTCCTCCGTCGCAGCCAGCCGGCGGCCTCCAGCGCGTCGACCCCCTCGCGGGCGCGGGGGCCGAACAGCTCCAGGTCGGCCTCCGTCAGCGGCAGCTCCTGCGCGGCGGCGGCGAGGTGCGGACCCAGCACGTACGGATTGTCGGGGTCGAAGACGGTGGCCTCCACCGGCGCGCCGAGCCACGCGTCGGGATGGTGCACCAGGAACGTGTCGATGGGCTCGTCACGTGCCACGAGCACGCCGAGCGAGCGCTGGCCGTCGCGCCCGGCCCGTCCCACCTGCTGCCAGAACGCCGCACGCGTGCCCGGGAACCCCACGCTGACGACGGCGTCGAGGCCGCTGACGTCGACGCCCAGCTCGAGCGCGTTCGTCGCGGCCAGGCCCAGCAGGTCGCCGGAGCGGAGCCGGTCCTCCAGCTCACGACGCTCCTCGGGCAGGTAGCCGCCGCGGTAGGTGGCGACCCGCGCCGGCAGCTCCGGCGCCACCTCGCCGAGCCGGTCCTGGGCCCCCCGCGCGATGGCCTCGGCCCCTCGACGGGACCGCGAGAAGACCAGCGTGCGCGTGCGGTCCAGCACCAGGTCGGTGAGGACGTCGGCGGCCTCCCGGCCCGCGGACCGCCGGCTCGGCGGCTGGGAGGGGTGCGCCGCGCCCACCAGCGGCGGCTCCCAGAGCGCGATCGTGCGCGGACCGTGGGGCGAGGCGTCGTCGGTCACGGCCACCACGTCGAGCCCGGTCAGCCGCCGCGCCGACGCCTCGGGCTCGCTCACCGTCGCCGAGGAGAGCACGACCACCGGCTGCGACCCGTGATGCGCGCACACGCGCAGCAGCCGGCGCAGCACGTGCGCGACGTGCGCGCCGAACACCCCGCGGTAGTGGTGGCACTCGTCCACGACCACGACCTGGAGTCCCGCGAAGAGCCGCGCCCAGCGCTCGTGGCCGGGCAGGAGGGTGTGGTGCACGGTGTCGGGGTTGGTGAGCACGAGCTGCGCGTGGTCGCGTGCCCACGAGCGCTCGTCGAGCGAGCTGTCGCCGTCGACGGTGGTCGCCCGCACGAGCGGTCCACCCTCCTCGTCGCGGGGCAGGCGTCGCAGCTGGTCGGCGGCGAGGGCCTTCGTCGGTGCCAGGTAGAGGGCCGTCGGGGCGCGGTGCCCGCGGATCGCATCGCCTGTGCGACCGCGGACCAGCGCGTCGAGCGCGGGGACCTGGTAGGTCAGCGACTTGCCCGAGGCCGTCCCCGTCGACACGACGACGTGCCGGCCGGCGTGCACGTGCGCGAGCGCCTCGGCCTGGTGGGCCCAGAGGTGGGTGACGCCCTGGGCGGCGAACGCGGTGCGCACGCGCGGGTCGACCCACTCCGGCCACGGCTCCACGACGGCGTCGCGCGCGGGGACCTCGTGCAGGTGCAGGATCCGGTCGGCGTAGCGCGTCAGCACTCGGTCCGGTTCCACCGGGCCATCCTCCCAGGGTCCCCGTCGGAGCCGCCGACGACGGGGCGTCCACGCGTCCGGCGTGGTTGACTTGGTCCATCTCCGAGGAAGGACGTTGATGGAGCTCCTGCTGACCACCCGCACCGACGAGCCCTTCGAGATCATCGAGGTCGGCGGCGAGATCGACGTGTACACCGCGCCCCGGCTGCGGGAGGCGATCGTGGAGGCGATCGACGCAGGTCACCTGCGCCTCGTCGTCGACGTGCAGCGCGTCGACTTCCTCGACTCGACCGGTCTCGGCGTCCTCGTGGGCGCCCTCAAGAAGGTCCGGGCGGGCGGCGGCTCGCTCGACATCGTCTGCACCCACCCGCGGCTGCTCAAGATCTTCGAGATCACCGGCCTCGACAAGGTGTTCGGCCTGCACGAGTCCGTCGAGGCCGCGCGCGCCGCGCACGACACCGCCGACCTCGCCTGAGGTCGCCCCGACGTCGGCGTGACACGCTGACGCCATGGAACGACTGCGCGCCCGCCTGACCGACGTCGGCTTCACCGTCGAGCAGGTGCAGGTCCTGCTGGGGACCGAGGCCCACGGGGCCCTGCTGCGCAACGAGACGACGCCGGCCGAGCGCGCCACCCGCGACGGCTCGCCGCTCTCGACGCTGGTGCGCCTGTTCTCCCTGCAGCGACCTGAGCCTGCCGCGGCCGTCTCGGCCGCGCTTCCGGGGCAGGTGGACGAGCTGGTGGATCGCGGCGTCCTCGCCCGCGACGGCGACGTGGTGCGCGCGCTGGTCGACGTCCGCCCCTACGGCGACGAGACGCACGACTGGTGGGTCGTCTGCGACCTGACCCCCGGGCTCGACACGCGCCCCATCGAGGTCGGTCCCGAGCACGTCCTCGGCATCAGCGAGGCGTCCTCCTCCCTCGCCCAGCTCACCGTGCCGGGCCCCTCCCTCCGCCCCACCCCACGATTCGGTACGTCATCGCCCTTTCCCGCGACGGGAACAGGCGATGACGTACCGAATCGTGGGGACTCGACGCGTGCGCTCGACCTCGGGACCGGGTGCGGGGTCCAGGCGCTCCACCTGGCGCAGGGGCACGACCGCGTCGTCGCCACCGACGTCAACCCGCGGGCCCTCTGGGCAGCGCGGCTCACGGCCGAGCTCAACGGCGTCGACGTCGACGTACGCGACGGCTCCTTCTGGGACCCGGTCGCGGGCGAGCGCTTCGACACCATCGCCACCAACCCGCCCTTCGTCGTCTCCCCACCGACCGGGGACCGGCTCGTCTACCGTGAGAGCAGCCTCGCGACGGACGGCGTCGTGCGCACGGTCGTCGCCGGAGCCGCGGACCACCTCGTCCCGGGCGGCTGGTGCCAGGTGCTCGGCAGCTGGGTGCACACCGACGAGCCGTGGCAGGAGCGGCTGGGCGGGTGGGTCGGGCCGACCGGCCTGGACGCCTGGGTGGTCCAGCGTGAGGTGGTGGACCTCTCGGCGTACGTCGAGATGTGGCTGGCCGACGCGGGCGTCCGACACCGGCCCGACTACACGGCCCGCTACGACGCCTGGCTCGACTGGTTCGACGCCCAGGGCGTGCAGGCCATGGCGTTCGGATGGATCAGCCTCCGCGCGGCGCACCGCGACGTGCCCGTGCTGCGGCTGGAGGAGTGGCGCCACGAGGTCGTGCCGCCCGTCGGGGGCGCGGTCCTCGCCTGGGCCGAGCGGGTCGACGCCCTCGCCGCCGCCGACGACGTCCTCGACGTCCGCTGGCGGCAGGCACCCACGCTGACGCAGGAGACGTTCGGCCGGGCCGGCGAGGAGGATCCGGAGGCGATCGTCCTGCGCCTGGGGGAGGGGCTGCGCCGCGCCGCGCAGGTCGACACGGTCCAGGCGGGGCTCGTCGGAGCGCTCGACGGCGACCTGACGGCCGGGCAGGTGCTCGACGCGCTCGCCCGGCTCCTCGATCGCGATCCCGAGGCCCTGCGCGAGCAGTACCGCCCGGTCGTCCACGAGCTCGTCGCCGACGGCCTGCTGGTTCCCTGACCGCCCGGCACGGGCCGTGTGGCGCGCGCCACCTGTGCCCCCGGGGCACGATGTTCCTTGACAAGGCGCGTTAGCGTATGCCGCGTCCGGCCCGCTGTCCGTGCGCCCGGACCGTCCACGAGGGAGTAACACCGTGACCACGCTCGTCATCGTCGAGTCGCCGAACAAGGTGCGCAGCATCCAGTCGTACCTGGGTGACGGCTACGTCGTCGACTCCAGCGTGGGCCACATCCGCGACCTCCCGAAGGGCGCCGACCAGGTGCCGGCCAAGTACAAGGGCCTGCCCTGGGCGCGCCTCGGCGTCGACATCGAGAACGGCTTCGACCCCGTCTACGTCGTCGCCGCCGACAAGAAGCCGCAGATCACCAAGCTCAAGAAGCTCCTCAAGGAGGCCGACGAGCTCGTGCTCGCGACCGATGAGGACCGCGAGGGCGAGGCCATCGCCTGGCACCTGTTCGACGAGCTGAAGCCGAAGGTGCCCGTCAAGCGGATCGTCTTCAACGAGATCACCCAGGAAGCGATCACCCGGGCCGTCCAGAACCCGCGCGACATCGACATGGACCTCGTCGACGCGCAGGAGACCCGCCGCATCCTCGACCGGCTGTACGGCTACGAGGTCAGCCCGGTCCTGTGGAAGAAGGTCATGTCGGGTCTCTCGGCCGGGCGCGTGCAGTCGGTCGCGACGCGCCTCGTCGTCGAGCGCGAGCGGGAGCGCATGGCGTTCCGCTCGGCCTCGTACTGGGACCTCGACGCCACGTTCGACGCCGGCGAGCAGCACGACGACGCGCGCCTGTTCCCCGCCCGTCTGGTGACGGTCGGCGGCAAGCGGGTCGCGAACGGGTCGGCCTTCGCCGACGACGGCACGCTGAAGAACGCCGACGTCGCGCACCTCGACGAGGCGCGCGTCACCGCGCTCGCGGACGGCCTGCGCGACGAGACGTTCACGGTCGCCTCGGTCGACGCGAAGCCCTACACCCGCAAGCCGTACGCGCCGTTCCGCACCACGACGATGCAGCAGGAGGCGTCGCGCAAGTTCGGCTTCGGCGCCGCCCGCACGATGCAGGTCGCGCAGCGCCTGTACGAGGGCGGGCACATCACCTACATGCGCACCGACTCGATCACCCTGTCGCAGACCGCGCTGAACGCGTCGCGCGCCCAGGTGAGGGAGCTGTACGGCGCGGAGTACCTGCCCGACAAGCCCCGCACCTACACGGGCAAGGTCAAGAACGCCCAGGAGGCGCACGAGGCCATCCGTCCTGCCGGCGAGAAGTTCACGACCCCGCAGGCCACCGGGCTGCGCGGCGACGAGCTGAAGCTGTACGAGCTGATCTGGAAGCGGACGCTCGCGTCGCAGATGAAGGACGCGCGCGGCGAGCAGGTCTCGATCCGGCTCACCGCCACGGCGTCCGACGCGGCCGGCGCCGACGCCGGGGCCCCCGTCGAGCTCACCGCCTCGGGGCGCACCATCACGTTCCACGGCTTCCTGAAGGCGTACGTGGAGTCCCGCGAGGACAACGGCCAGGGTGACGACCAGCAGACGAAGCTGCCCGCGCTCGCCCAGGGCGAGACGGTGACCGCGCACGAGCTGACGCCCGCCGGGCACGAGACGAAGCCGCCGGCCCGCTACACCGAGGCGTCGCTGATCAAGGAGCTCGAGGACCGCGAGATCGGCCGTCCGTCGACCTACGCGTCGATCATCGGCACCATCCAGAACCGCGGCTACGTGTTCAAGAAGGGCACCGCGCTCGTCCCGGCGTGGATCGCGTTCAGCGTGGTCCGGCTGATGGAGCAGCACTTCCCGCGCCTGGTCGACTACTCCTTCACCGCCGAGCTGGAGGACGTCCTCGACCAGGTGTCCCACGGGCGCGAGGAGCGTCAGCGCGTGCTGGAGGGCTTCTGGGCCGGCAGCGGCGAGAAGGACACCGGCCTCAAGCGGCTCATCGAGAACCTCCCCGACATCGACGCCCGCGGGCTCGCCACGTTCGAGCTCGGCGACGACGTCGCGGTGCGCGTCGGGCGCTACGGACCGTACGTCGAGGGCCCGCCGATGGTGCCCGGCAAGGACGGCGTCGACGTCCCCACCCGGGCGAACGTGCCCGAGGACCTCCCGCCGGATGAGCTGACCCTCGAGAAGGCGAAGGAGCTGCTGGCGAACCCGGCTGGTGCCGAGAAGATGCTGGGCACCCACCCGGAGACCGGCCTGGACCTCGTGGTCAAGAACGGCCGGTTCGGCCCGTACGTGACCGAGCTGCTGCCGGAGGACGCGAAGAAGGGCGAGAAGCCGCGCACCGCGAGCCTCTTCCGCTCGATGAGCATGGACTCGATCGGCATCGACGACGCCGTGCAGCTCCTCACGCTCCCGCGCGTCGTCGGCACCGACGTCGACGGCACGGAGATCACCGCCCAGAACGGTCGCTACGGCCCGTACCTGAAGAAGGGCACCGACTCGCGCTCGCTGGAGTCGGAGGAGCAGCTGTTCACGCTCACCGAGGAGCAGGCCCGCGCCATCTACGCGCAGCCGAAGACCTACGGCCGCCGCGGCACCGCGAAGCCCCCGCTGAAGGAGCTCGGCGTCGACCCGGTCAGCGAGAAGCCGATCGTCGCCAAGGACGGCCGCTTCGGCGTCTACGTCACCGACGGCGAGACCAACGCCTCGCTGCGCAAGGACGACGACCTCGAGACCCTGACCCCCGAGCGCGCCCAGGAGCTCCTCGCCGAGCGTCGCGCCCGCGGTCCGGTCAAGAAGACGGCGAAGAAGAGCGCGAAGAAGACCACGACCAAGAAGACGGCGGCGAAGAAGACGGCCACCAAGAAGACGGCTGCGAAGAAGACCGCCGCGAAGAAGACCACGGCGAAGAAGACGGCGGCGAAGAAGACGGGGACCGCGAAGAAGAGCTGAGTCCTCTCGGGCTGCGGTGGTCGTGACCTTGCTGGTGCGCTGGCGACGTTGGGCCGTGCTTGCTGGTGCGCTGCCGTAGGGGGTTTGTACCCGCTGGTGCGGTGCCGCAGGGAGTCTTCGCTTGCTGGTGCGCTGCCTCGGCTCACGCTGGGGGTGGCCTCCGAAAGGGCCTCGACCGGGCAGCTGGGCGGGGGTCGGTTTCGGGTCTCGGGCTGCGGCCCGCGTGGGACGCAGGATTCTGCGTTCGTGCGTTGGGGTTCGAAGGATGCTGCGTTTGCTACGGGATCCCGTGGTGAACGCAGAAGCGTTCAGTCTCGAGCGCAGGAATGCAGCATCTTGGGTGCCCTTTGGGTTGGGGTGACGAAGGATTCTTCCTTCTCGTGGAACGGTCCACGAGAAGGAAGAATCCTTCACACCCCTCGCCCCCTCGTCGGTGGATCTGCCACCTCAGGAGCGCTCTTCAGGTGGCAGATCCACCGCCGGCACGCGCAAACGCAGAATCTTGCGTCCACCACGGGAGCCGCGGCCCGAGTACCCAGCCCAGCTCCTGCCCAGCCGCCCGGTCGAGGCCCTTTCGGAGACCACCCCCAGCGCCAGCCGAGCCAGCGCACCAGCACGACGAGACCCCCTACGGCAGCGCACCAGCAAGGACAGACCCCCTACGGCAGCGCACCAGCAAGGACAGACCCCCTACGGCAGCGCACCAGTAACCACAGACCCCCTACGGCAGCGCACCAGCAGGACGAGACCCCCTGCGGCAGCGCACCAGCAACCACAGACTCCCCGCGGCAGCGCACCAGCAACCCCACACCCCCAAAGCCAGCGCACCACCGAGCCCACGACTCCCGCAGCCAGCGGGCCGCTCCGTCGCACCCGCCCCCTAGGATCGGCCTCATGCAGCCGCGCTACACCGACTCGGGCGTCTTCGTCGCGCTGGAGGGCGGTGAGGGGGGCGGGAAGTCGACGCAGGCGCGGCTCCTGGCCGAGTGGTTGGGCGCGGCCGGTCACGAGGTGCTGCTCACGCGGGAGCCTGGCGGCACCGACGTCGGCGCGCGTCTGCGCAGCATCCTCCTCGACCCGGCCACCGGTGCACTGTCGCCGCGCACGGAGGCGCTGGTCTACGCCGCCGACAAGGCGGAGCACGTCGACGCCGTCGTGCTGCCGGCGCTCGCGCGCGGCGAGGTGGTCGTCACCGACCGCTACGTCGACTCCACGCTGGCCTACCAGGGCGCCGGACGCGCGCTCGACGCCGCCGAGCTGGAGCACGTGGCGCGGTGGGCGACCGCCGACCTGCGCCCGCACGTGACCGTCGTGCTCGATCTCGACCCCGTCGTCGGGCTGGCGCGGGCGGGTGAGCCCGACCGCATCGAGGCCGAGCCGCTCGACTTCCACCAGCGGGTCAGGGCGCACTTCCTGGCGCTGGCCGACGCCGACCCGGCGCACTACCTCGTCGTCGACGCCGACCAGCCGCCCGACGTCGTCCACGCGGCCGTCCGGGCGGCGGTCGAGCCGTGGCTGGGGCAGGCGCGGTGACCAGCGTCTGGGACGAGCTCGTCGGGCAGGCGCCCGTCGTCGACACGCTGTCGGCCGCGGTCCGCTCGGCCGGTGGCGACGGTCGCTCCATGACGCACGCGTGGCTGTTCACGGGTCCTCCCGGGTCCGGACGGTCCAACGCGGCGAAGGCGTTCGCCACGGCGCTGCAGTGTGAGCGCGGCGGCTGCGGGGAGTGTCGCTCCTGCACCACGGCGGCGGCCGGCAGCCACCCCGACATCACCGTGATCCGCACCGACGGGCTCTCGATCGGCACCGACGTCGCCCGCGAGTACGTCCGCAAGTCCGCGCTCAGCCCGGCCCTCGGCCGCTGGCAGGTGCTGGTCGTCGAGGACGCCGACCGGCTCACCGAGCAGGCCGCCAACGCGCTCCTCAAGGCGGTGGAGGAGCCGTCGCCGTTCACCGTCTGGATGCTGTGCGCCCCGGCCACCGAGGACGTCATCGTCACGATCCGCTCCCGGTGCCGGCCGGTGCTGCTGCGCACGCCGCCGGTCGACGCCATCGCGCGGCTGCTCGTCGAGCGCGACGGGGTGGAGCCCCAGCTGGCGCACGAGGTGGCGGCGGCTTCGCAGGGCCACATCGGACGCGCCCGCGGCCTCGCGCGCGACCCGCAGGCCCGCGAGCGGCGCCGGGAGATCCTGTCGCTGCCGACGTCGCTGCGCTCCCTCGGCGACTGCCTGGTGGCGGCGCAGCGGATCAACGACGAGGCCACCGCGCGCGCCTCCGCGGTCGCCGACGTCGCCGACGAGCGCGAGAGCGCCGACCTGAAGCAGTCGTGGGGAGTCGAGGACCGCGGCCGTCGCCCCGCCGGCTACGCCGGAGCGGTCTCGTCGCTGGAGAAGGACCAGAAGCGACGTCGCACCCGGCTGGCGCGCGACTCCATCGACGGCGTGCTGCTCGACCTGCTGTCGTTCTGCCGCGACGTGGTCGCCGTCCAGACCGCCCCGGGCGCGCCGCTCGTCAACGCCGACGTCGCCGACGCGGTGCGCGAGGCGGCCCGTCTGTGGACGCCTGAGTCGACGCTCAGCCGGATCGGTGCGATCGTCGAGGCGCGCGAGGCGCTCACCGCGAACGCAGCACCGCTGCTCACCCTCGAACGCATGATGATGGGATTCCGGACCCGATGAAACGACCTCTGATCGTCCTGATCGCCCTGGCCGCTGTGGCCGCCGTCGTCGCCGGCGTCCTCCTCGTGGTCCGCGACGACGACGGCGGGTCCGACGACTCGCCGGCCGCGCAGTCGATCCGGCCCACCGGCGAGCAGGCTCCCGACGGCCTGCAGCGCTTCTACGACCAGAAGCTGAGCTGGAAGGGCTGCGGCGGCGACTCCGAGTGCGCCACGATCACGGTCCCCATCGACTACGACGAGCCCGACGGAGCCACCACGAAGCTCAAGGCCGCGCGCTACCTGAGCACCGGCGACGGCACGCGCGTGCTGTTCGTCAACCCCGGCGGACCGGGCGGGTCGGCGATCGACTTCGCCGCGAGCCTCGCCGGCAGCATGGCGCCGACGGTGCGCGACGCCTTCACGATCGTCGGCATCGACCCCCGCGGCGTCGGCGAGAGCTCGCCCCTGAAGTGCCTGCCCGACGCCCAGTTCGACGCCTACGCGGCCAGCGACCCCGACCCGAGCACGTCGGCCGAGGTCCGCGAGCTGCGCGCGGGCGTGCGGCAGCTCGGCGAGGCCTGCGCGAAGAACTCCGGCGAGCTCGCCGGACACGTGTCCACGGAGGAGGCCGCCCGCGACATGGACGTCGCGCGCGCCGTCATGGGGCAGCAGAAGCTCGACTGGTTCGGCGCCTCCTACGGGACGCAGCTCGGGGCCACGTACGCGACCCTGTTCCCGCAGAAGGTGGGCGCGATGGTGCTCGACGGTGCCGTCGACCCCGCGCAGGACGTGTTCGGGTCCGCCTTCGGGCAGGCCACCGGCTTCCAGCGTGCGCTCGACGCCTACCTCGACGCGTGCGCGAAGCTCGAGTCGTGCCCGCTCGGCAACGACCCCAACGCCGCCAACCGGGCGCTGGCCACGTTCATGTCCCGGCTCGAGGACCGGCCGCTGCCCACCGGCACCGACCGCGAGCTGACGAAGGGGCGCGCGTTCTACGGCGTGGCCGTCACCCTCTACGACAAGGCGGCCTGGCCGGTCCTGTCCCAGGCGCTCACGGCGGCGGTGCGCGGCGACGGGTCGCTGCTGCTGCGCCTCAACGACCTCTACTTCTCCCGGCAGAGCGACGGCAGCTACGACGGGAACATCGGCTGGGCGAACATCGCGGTCAACTGCCTCGACAACCGCGAGCGGCCGAGCGTCGCCGAGGTGGAGGCCGAGCTGCCGCGCTTCGAGAAGGTGTCCCCGGTGTTCGGCGCCGCCCTGGGCTGGGGCACCCTCGGCTGCACCGACTGGCCAGAGCCCGCCGAGCGACCGCAGGTGGAGATCGACGCCGAGGGGGCGTCGCCGATCGTCGTCATCGGCACCACCCGCGACCCGGCGACGCCGTACGAGAACGCCAAGGCGCTGGCCGACCAGCTGGGCGACCGCGAGGGCGTGCTGCTCACCCGCGAGGGCGACGGCCACACGGCCTACGGGTCGGGCAACCGGTGCATCGTCCAGGCGGTCGACGCCTACCTCGTCGACGGCACCGTCCCGCGGGACGGCGCGACCTGTCCCGACGAGTCCTGACGTCGCACCGCGGGCGGTGCCGACGGCTCGGCCCGGGGCGGGTCAGGCCGAGCGGATCGCCTCGTGGTGGCGGATGACCTCGTCGATGATGAAGGTCAGGAACTTCTCCGCGAACGCGGGGTCGAGGTCGGACTCGACGGCCAGCGACCGGAGCCGCTCGATCTGGCGTGCCTCACGGTCCGGGTCGGACGCCGGCAGGTCGTGCGCGGCCTTCAGCCGGCCCACCCGCTGGGTGCACTTGAACCGCTCCGCGAGCAGGTGCACCAGGGCGGCGTCGATGTTGTCGATGCTGGAGCGCATGTCGTCCAGCTCGGCCCGCACGTCCTCTGTCCCGGTCACGGGTCGAGTGTAGGGGGGCCTGTGCGTCGTCCTGGAGGGGCAGGGGTAGGCTGTACGAGGTTCTGCGGGCGATCCTCGCGGGACCTTCGCCGCCTTAGCTCAGTCGGTAGAGCGTTTCACTCGTAATGAAAAGGTCGTCGGTTCGATTCCGACAGGCGGCTCCACCAGGCCCTCTCCTGACCCGGTCCCACCTCGTGGGCCGGGCCTCGTGCTGGATGCGCCTCTTCGTCAGCCCGCCGTGCGCTCGCGCCGGGCGAGCGTCGACGTGGCCGCCCCCACGGCGCACCAGACGGCGAGCACGGCCCACGGACGCCAGGGCGCGCCGGCCGCACCGCCGGTGAGCTGCTGCAGGATCTGGATGCCGGCCGCGTGCGGCAGCAGCGTCGTGACCTCGCGCCACACGATGGGCTGCATCCAGGTGCCCGTGCCGGCGAGGTCGGGGAGCGCCGTGAGCACGAGGAGCGTGACGGCGAGACCCCAGCCCCACGCGTCCATCAAGTGCTCGAGCGCCTGCGACACGAGCGCGCCGGTGAGCACCAGGAGGGAGAGCGCGGGCCACCACAGGAGCACCGGGCCCGACGAGAGCAGCGCGCCGACCACGCCGCCGGCGCCACCGACCAGCACCGCCACCGCGCCGATCACGCGCAGCCGGCGCAGGGCGCCCGGCCACGTGCGAGGCAGTCGGCCGGAGTGGACCGTGAGCACGCCCGACGTGAGGATGCCGGCGCCCACCGCCAGCACCGGGAGCCACGTGACGGCGGCGCGTCCGCCCGTCGACAGCGACGGGCCGACCAGCTCGACCTGCACGCCCCGTCCCAGCCGCGCCGACGTGACCCGGACGGCCGCCTCCACCGCCGCCCGCTGCTCCGGCGAGGCCCGTCGCGGCAGGAGCAGGACGTCGTCGGAGCGGGCGAGGTCGACGACCGCCGCGCCGACCAGCGTGCCGTCGTCGACGAGCTCACGAGCAGCCGTGGCCGACCGGGGTCGCACGACCGTGAACGGGCCGGCGGGATCGGCGGCAGCGCGGTCGGCGAGCGTCTGGCCGACGACGGCGGGCGCGACCACACCGAGCGGTGCCTCGTGCAGGTCGTCACCCGCGACCCAGGCGAAGACGGCGACCACACCGGCCAGCTGCACGGCGACGACGACCACCAGCGGCACCCAGACGCGACCCCTCACGCGCCGACTCTAGGTCACGCCGGGGGCTGCTCCGCCGTCGTGACATCGTGGGGTCGTGGGAGTGCAGCGCGTGCCGTGGCGGATCCGGGTGGCGGCCGTCACCGGGCCGGCGCTGCTGCTCATGCTGTCCCTCGTCGCCTTCTCGGGCCGGGCCGACCCGCCGTCGGCGCCGACGGTGCCCGAGGCGAGCGAGACCCGCTGCCTGCCGATCGAGCCGATCCGCTCCGTGCCCGACCTCAACCGGCTCGTCACGCAGGTCCGCGGCTCGGGGGCGTTCCAGGGTGCCGACGTCGGCGCCGACGTGACCCTCCAGGACGGCCGCCGACTCTGGCTCTTCGGTGACACGCTGCGGTCCGCGGACTTCGACGGCCAGCGCTTCGTGCGCAACTCGATGCTCGTCTTCGAGCCCGGCTGCGCCCAGGTCGTGCTGCCCGCCGACCACGGCGCGCTGATCCCCGACCGGCCGGACGGCGTCGGCTACTGGCCGATGTCGGTGGCGAAGATCGAACGACCGGGCTACGACCTGGTCGGCGTGTCGGCGCAGCGGGTCAAGGGCGCCGACGCCCCCGACGGGCCGCTCGCGTTCGACAACCTCGGACCCGCTGTGGCCCTGTTCGTCGTGGAGCGGGGGCGGACGCCGCAGCTGCTCGGGGTGACGGACGTCGGCCCGGACGACGACGACCCGCGACGTCCGACCTGGGGTGCCGCCACGGCCGTCTCGGACGGCTGGGTCTACCTCTACGGGACCGCGCGCCCGGGCCGCGGCCTGGTGTTCGGGTTCAGCCTGCACGTGGCGCGGGTGCGTCCCGACGACGTCCTGCGCCCCGACCGCTACCGCTACTGGAACGGTCGCGCGTGGACCCGCGACGCCTCCGACCTGGCCACCCTGATCCCCGCCGAGGGCGGGGTCTCGCAGACGCTCAGCGTCTTCGAGCGAGCCGGGCGCTGGTACGCGGTGAGCAAGCGCGACGAGTTCCTCGGCACGGACCTCGTCGTGTGGTCGGCGTCGCGGCCGACCGGGCCGTTCACGCCGAGCGCTCCGGTCGCCCAGATCCCCAGCGAGCCGGACGGACGGCTGCGGTACATGCCGCTCGCCCACCCGGACCTGCTGCCCGAGCGTGGGTCCGTCGTCGTCTCCTACAGCCAGAACGACACCGACCTCGCCGAGGTCGCACGCGACCCGTTCGTCTACCGCCCGAGGTTCCTGCGGATCCCGCTCCCGGACTGACGCGGCGCGCATGACGCCCGCCCGCAGGGGTACGTCGGACCCGTGCCGACGTCGGGTCGGCCCCCGCCGTCCTCAGGAGGATCCGTGCCGCTCACCGCCCTCGCGCTCAACTGCACGCTCAAGCCGGGCGACGCGCCGTCGAGCAGCGCCCTGATGGCGCAGCAGTACCTCGACGCGCTCGCCGAGCACGACGTCGTCGGCACCGCCGTGCGGGTCGTCGACCTCGACGTCAGGCCAGGGGTCGAGACCGACATGGGCGACGGTGACGAGTGGCCGGCGATCCGCCGGCAGGTGCTCGACGCCGACGTCCTCGTCGTGGTGACGCCGACGTGGGTGGGGCAGATGTCGAGCGTCGCGCACCGGGTGCTGGAGCGCCTGGACGCGGAGCTGTCCGAGACGCGCGAGGACGGGAACCCGATCCTCTACGGCAAGGTCGCGCTGGTCGGCGTCGTCGGCAACGAGGACGGCGCGCACAAGATCACCGCCGACCTGTACCAGGCGCTCGACGACTGCGGCCTGACCATCCCCGCGCAGGGCGGCACCTACTGGAACGGCGAGGCCATGCACACGGTCGACTACCACGACCTCGACCAAGCCCCCGAGGCCACGCTCAGCACGCTGCGCACCGCGGCCGCGAACGCCGTGCACCTCGCCCGGCTGCTCTCCCGCGAGCCCTACCCCGCCTGACTCCGGCGCCCCTCGGCGCCGGGTCAGCGCCGCGCGGTCGCGAGCCGGTCGATCCGCACGAGCGCCGCGGCCAGCACGGGGAGGTACGCCGGCGCCCACAGCGGGGCACCCATCGACAGCCGGCAGCCGTCGTGCTCCGGCCGGACGGCGTGGGTCGTCGCGGGCACCCCGGCCACGCTCCAGGCCCAGGCGCGCCCCGGCTCGAACGACGTGACCGTGAACGGGAGCGAGACCCCGACCGACGTGCGGACGCGGCCCGTGCTGCCGAGGCCGAGCGGGGCCTCGTCGTCGAGGGTCGCCTGCTGCACGGACGGACCCCAGCGCGGCCACGCGTCCAGGTCGACGAGCAGCGACCAGACGACGTCGGGCTCGGCGTCGACGTGGCGGTGCACGGTCAGCTGTCTCACGCGTCGCCCGCCTGGTCCTCGTCGAGCGGCTCGGCCAGGTGCGGGTCGCCGCGGGTCACGTCGCTGACGTGCACGTGGTGCGCGACCGCGTCGGCACCGGGCGCGGGTCCCGCGCCGAGCGTCTCGGCCAGGACGCGTCGGGTCACGACGTGCGCGGCCTCGGCGGACCGGGGGACCGACGTGCCGTAGCGCGCCACGAGCTCCACGTGCACGGCGTGCAGGCGGCCGCGGTCACGGACGTCGAGCCGGATCCGTCGCACCGCCGCATCGGCCACCTCCGCGGCGAGCGTCGAGCGCAGCAGGGCCACGAGCGCGACGGAGGAGACCTGCAGCAGCGGGTCGGACGTCTCGATCGTGGTCGCCCGCCGGGGCGCCGCGAGGGCCCTGGCGAGGACGCGGCCTGCCGCCTCTGCGGCGTGCGGGCTCTGCGGCTGGTCGCGGAGCTGGTCCCTCGCCAGCTCGAGGGCGCGCTCGCCCACCGACCGGTCCAGGTCGTCGGGCAGGTCGGGGTTCGTCATCGCCACTGCTCCATCCGGATCGCGAGGCTTCGTCGGGCGCGGTGCAGTTGCCCGCGCACCACGGTCGGCGTCGTGTCGAGCACCTGGGCGATCTCCGCGTAGGAGAAGCCCTCCAGCTCGCGCAGTGTCCAGGCCGCGCGCTGGGTCCACGGTAGCTCTCCGAGCGCCAGGTTCAGCGTGCGCCAGAGGTCGTCGAGCTCGGCCTCCTGCTCGGGGTCGACCCGACGCGCGGCGCCGAGCCGGTCGGCGTCGTCGCGGCCGAGGGGCTCGAGGATGCGGTCGTCCACGGCGAGGGGACGGGTCCGGCGCCGGCGCCGGTACACCTCCCGCTGCACGATGGTGAACAGCCACGTCTGCACCTTCGAGCGGCCCTCGAAGTCGGGCAGCGCGCGCCACGCCGTGATCCACGCGTCCTGCACCGCGTCCTCGGCGGAGCGCTCGTCGCCGTCGAGCAGCCGCGTCGCGTACCGCAGGGTCGCGGGGAACAGCCGCGCGAACAGGTCCTCGAACGCGGCCCGGTCGCCCAGGCCCGCCCGTCGGGCGAGCGCGTTGTCGGACGGACGAGCGGTCCCGTCGTCGGTGCCCGGCACCTGCTCGTCGTGCGTCCCCCTGGTCATCGCTCCGACCGTCCCACCCGGTGCGCCGGTGCGCACCTCGAGTGCGATCACACGGTGACGTCGGTCACACGACCGTGACGTTCGGCGTGCGGCCGGACTCTCACGGATGTTCGATCGATTCACCCCACCACACAGAACAGGACTGATGACGTGAGCGAGAAGGCCGTCGCCAAGACCACCACCTCCAGCGACCTGGACAGCACGCAGGGTCGCACCTCCATCGCCGACACCGTCGTGTCGAAGATCGCCGGCATCGCGACCCGCGAGGTCTCCGGCGTGTACGCGCTCGGCGGCAACACCGCCCGCGCCGTCGGCGCCCTCCGCGAGCGCATCCCGGGCTCCTCCACCAACCACTCGCAGGGCATCTCCGTCGAGGTGGGCGAGAAGGAGGCTGCCATCGACATCCAGCTCGTCGCGGAGTACGGCGTCTCCATCGCCGACCTCGCCCACGGCATCCGCACCAACGTCATCAACGCGGTGGAGCGCATGGTCGGCCTCAACGTCGTCGAGGTGAACATCGAGGTGCAGGACATCCACATCGAGTCCGACGAGGCCGCCGACGACACCGCCGGCGAGCCGCGCGTCCAGTGACCACCCCCGCCGACACGCCCGACGCCGCCGACCCCGGTTCGACGGTGGCCGAGCGGGTGGCTGCCGCGACCCTGGGCGTCCCCGGGGTCGCGGGGCTGCACGCCGGCTCGTTCGGCGAGGTGGCGACGTACCTGCCGGGCCGTCGCGTCACGGGAGTCCGGCTGCGCGACGACGACACCGAGGTGCACGTCGTCGCCGTGATGGGCACCCGCCTCCGTGACCTCGCCGACGCCGTCCGCTCGGCCGTGTCGCCGCTCGTGGACACGCCGGTCCGGGTCGTCGTCGAGGACGTCGTCCCGGACGGCACGGCACCGTCGTGAGCGTCGGCGCCGGGGCGCGACCGACCGGACACCCCTACCCGGGCCCGGCCGACGCGGCGCTGCGCGAGCAGTGGCGTCGCGAACGTCGCGCCCTGGTGCGTCGCCACCACCCCGACGCCGGCGGCGAGGCCGACCAGCTGCAGGCCCACCTGGCCGCCCTCGACCGGCGCTACTCGTCCATCGAGCGGTCGGGCGTCGGGCGGTCGGGGCGCAGGTCGCCGCCCGCGACCCTGCCCCGACCCCTCCATCCGCTCTGGGCGGCCCTGCGCCGCCCGGCGCGGCGGCTGCGCCGCCGTCGCTACATCGACCTCTGACCCACGCACGACCCCCATCCCGGCACCAAGGAGACACCCCATGACCACGTCCACCGTCGGCCTCATCGCCGGCCTCCTGCTCGCCATCGCCATCGCGACCGGCGGCTTCCTCGGCTTCCTGCTCGCCCTCGTCCTGGGCGGGGCGGGCTACCTCGTCGGCGGCCACGTCGACGGGGAGGTCGACCTCTCGGGCCTGCTCGGACGGCGCGACCGTGGCTGACACGGCGACCCTCCCACCCGTGGCGCAGGAGCGGGCTCCGCTGCCCGCCCCCGAGGACCGCGGCCGCACCACCATCGCGGACGGCGTCGTCAGCCGCGTCGCGTCGATCGCGGCGTCGGAGATCGAGGCCGTCGTCGACACCCGCAAGGGCTGGACGAAGCTCGTCCGCAAGGGGCTGCCGCACGCCGAGGCCACCGTCGCCGGCGAGACGTCGTCGATCACGGTCGAGGTCGCCGCGACGTGGCCGACGCCGCTCGCCCCGCTCGTCGAGCGGGTCCGCGCCCATGTCAGCGAGCGCGTCGACACGCTCGTCGGCGTCACCGTGAGCCGTGTCGACGTCACCGTCGCCGACGTCGTGCACCTCGACACGCCGCCCCGTCGCGTCGTCTGACCACCCCACCCGACCGAAGGACCCCCGCATGACCTCCGAGACCTCCTCCTCGACGAGCGGCACGCGCCCGCTCGCGGCGGCGAAGTCGCCCGCCGGCACGGGCGCCTCACCCCTCGTCGCGCAGCTGATCGCCCTCGCGCTCGTCGGCCTGGCCGTCGTCGTGGTGCAGCACCTCCTCGTGCAGCTCGGCTCGGTGTCGGGCAGCTCGTGGCTGCTGACGGTCGTCGATGCTGCCGACGGCATCGACGGACGTACGCCCGCCGTGCTCGCCGCCGCCGTCGTCGCGCTGGTCGTCGCGGTGCTGCTGCTCCCGGTGGCGCTCAAGCCCCGTCCGCGCCGCACCCTGGCGCTGCGCGCCAGCAGCGGCGTGCACCTGCGTCGCCAGGACCTGGTGCGGGTCGTCCGCGCCGCGATCGACGGCACCGACGGCGTCACCGACGCCGACGTGTCGGTCGGCCGCCGCCGCGTGAAGGTGGTGGCCCGCTCCGTCGCCACGAGCGAGCGCGAGAGCGAGCTCGAGGACGCCGTCCGTGCCCGCGCGGAGCGTGTCTGCTCCGCCGTCGACCCCACCCCGCGGGTCGACGTCACCATCCGACCCGAGAAGGGCTGAGCACCATGGTCAGTCGCACCACGCTCCTCGTCGACCGTCTCGCCACCCTCGTGCTCGTCGCGCTGCTGGCCGCCGCCGGTCTCGCCGGCCTGTGGTGGTGGTCCGGCCGCGAGGTCTCCGGCAGCACCCTCCCCGGGACGAGCCGCACCATGCGCGTCGCCGACGCGCTCGGGAACACCGGGCTGGCCTGGGGGATCGCTGCGGTCGCGGTCGTCGTCGCGCTGGTGGCGCTGCGGTGGATCCTCGCCCACCTGACGCGCCCGACGGTGTCGCGCCTGCGTCTGGAGGGCAGCGGCGACGCCGGGCGCAGCGAGGCCCTGGCCGGCAAGGTGCTCGCCGCGGCCGCCGACGCGTTCGCCGCGACGGAGGGAGTGCGTTCCGCGCGCGGCTCCGTCGTGCGCGACCGCGGGGAGCTCGTGGCGCGCATCGACGCCACGATCGAGCCGGAGGCCGACCTGACGCACGTGGCGCAGCGGGCCGACGAGGTGTCGGCGCAGCTGCACGACGTGCTCGGCCGCGACGACCTGCGCGCTGCCGTCCGGCTTCGCGTCGCGGCTCGCGGACGAGCACTCTCCCGCGTCCACTGACGGACCCGACCCGAACCGACCCCGGTGCTCGGCGGGGCACTCGGCCGGCCGCGCCGGGCGGCTCAGGTCGCGGCGAGCGGCGACGCCGAGCGTGCTCGGCGCAGGTCGTGCGCGACGCCGACCGGGGTGCGTCCCTCGGTCCGCGCCGAGGTGAGCACCGGCTCGGCGACGGTGCGGACGACGCAGCCGGTCGCGGCGTCCAGGCGTGTGACGAGGTCGAGGTCCTCGTGGGCCGGCACGGCCGCGAAGCCGCCCACCTGCAGGTAGAGGCTGCCGCGCACCGCCAGGTTGGCGCCGTGCACGTGTCCGTGCGGCACCCGTTGCAGCCCGCCGCGGTAGTGCTGCCACCACGCCGCGTGACGGTCGGTCTCGTGGTCGGCCAGCCGGATCGTGCCGACCACCGCGTCCGCGCCCGCCGCTGCCAGGTCCAGCTGGTGGGCCAGCCAGCCCGGCGGCACGACCGAGTCGGCGTCGGTGGTCGCCAGCCAGGTGCGGGCCGCGGCACGCCCGCGCAGCAGCCGTGCGGCGCCGGCCGCGCGGGCGGCGCCCACGCCCGGGAGCGCGAGCTCGACGACGGTCGCCCCGCCGGCCCGCGCGACCTCGGCGCTGCGGTCGCGCGTCGCGTTCACGGCCACCACCACGTCCACCGGCACCCCGACGGCGCGAGCAGCGCGGCCCAGCGCGGCCAGGCACCCGGCCAGCGACCCCTCCTCGTCCCGGGCGGGGACGACGACGCCGATGCGGTCGATCCGGGCATCAGGCACGTTCGAGCACCTCGAGCCGGACGTCGTCGTCGAGGTAGCCCGACACCGGGCGCAGGGCCGCGGTATGGAGGTCCACGTGCGCCTCGTCGGGCGTCGACGCGGCCTCGGCGAACGAGTGGCGCCAGTGGACGGCCACGACGTGGCCCCCGGGACGCAGGGCCGCGACCGTGAGGTCCGCGCAGCGGGCGCGCTGCTCCGGGGTGAGGAAGTACAGCACCTCCGAGAGCACCACGAGGTCGAAGGTCCCCTCGGGCCAGTCGTCCGGCACCGTGCCACGCCGCACGCTCACCCCCGGGAGGGCGCGTTCGCGCACCCGCTCCAGGGCGGCCTCGACGGGGTCGAGCGCCACCACCTCGTCGCACCGCTCGGCGAGCAGTGCGGTGATCCGGCCACGGGCGCACGCCGGTTCGAAGGCGCGGGCGTAGCGGGGGCGGGGCAGGCTCCCGAGCGTCAGGGCACGCTTGCGCTCCTCGTAGGGGGCCGTGTCGAGCCGCCAGGGGTCCGGGTCGGTCCGGTAGAGGTCCTCGAAGTAGGCGGGGTCGGTCACGTCAGCACCACCTCCGGGGCCGTGAGCGCGTGCTCGAGCAGCGCCGGGGTGACGACGACCTGGTCGGCGGGATGGTCCGACCACGGCTCGAGCTGCGACCGGAAGGCGCGCAGGGCGGCGGCCTTCCGGCGCGCCCCGTCGGCGGGCCGGGGCAGCAGCGCGGCGCCCCGCAGCCACTCCGCACGGGTGTCGGGCGTGCTGCGCGTCCACCGCCAGACCGGGTAGCGCCAGAACGTCGTCCGCTCGGGAAGGACCTCGCGGGCCACCGCTCCCAGCACGTCGTGGTCGCCGTGGCCGTCGTGCTCGTACGGTGCGAGCACGACCGTCGCGTCCTGCAGCAGCGGCCCGAGGAGACGGGCGAGCGGCTCGCGGTCGTCGGGCAGGGCGGCGTCGCGCAGCCCGAGGTGGGTCGTGCGCACCTGCGGGTGCCCGAGGATCGCGAGCGCCTCGGCGAGCTCCCGCCGCCGCACGGTCCGCAGCTGGTCCGGCGTGACGGTCGGGCTGCCGGGGTGCGACTGCTCGCCGTCGGTCGCGACGACCAGGTGTAGGGGGCGGCCGACCTGTCCGGCGAGCCACGCCCCGACGCCGAGGACCTCGTCGTCCGGGTGCGCCGAGAGGACGACGACGCGCCCGCCCGGGTCGTCGACCGTCGACAGTCCCGCCGCGCGCAGGGCGGCGTCCCACCGCGGCGGCGACGCGGGGGCGCTCATCGTGCGCCGAGTGAGCCGAGCCGGGCGAGGTCGCGCTCGGCGTGGTGCTGGCGCACGAAGACCTGCAGGTCCGCCACGTGCTGGGCGTGCGCCGCGTCGAAGGCGAGGGGGCCCGGTCCGGTCGCGCGCCCGACGTGCGCGACGACGTCGTCGGCCGCCCGCGCCGCCGCGGCGCGCACCACCAGGGCGCGACGCTCGTCGCGACGTCCGGGCTGGGCGTCGAACGCCGACGCCGCCTCGCGCAGGAGGGCGTCGACGCTGGCGAGCGCCACCCGGGCGTGGCCCCGGTGGGCCAGCCCGTGGTCGTCCAGCCGGGCCGAGTGTTCCAGCGTGCTGGCGACCCGGTCGGCTCCACCGGCCCAGACCGCGGCGACCCCGACGGCCCCGTGCCAGAAGCCCGGGCGGTCGACGTAGGCCCCCGGCCCCCCGACCGGCTCGGCCTCGACGTCGTCGAGCCGCAGCGTCACAGTGCGGGCTGCCGCCATGCCCGGACCCACCCAGGCGGGGCCGTCCGGGTCGGGGGAGAGGCCCGGCTGGTCGAGAGCCACGGCGAACAGCCTCTGACTCCCGTCGTCGTCCGCGGTCACGAGCGCGTGCGTCACGAGGTCGGCGCCGGAGCAGAAGGCCTTGCGACCCTGCAGCCGCCAGCGCCCGCCGCTCGCGACGGCTCGCACCTGCGCGAACGGTGGTTCGGCGGCCCAGACCGCCCACACGCCGTCGGGGTCCGCGGCGTGGCCGAGCTCCGCGGTGATCGCGAGCGCGTCGTGGTGCGGCTCGACGACCTTGGCCAGCGCGAGGTCCTCGCAGCCCAGCTCCCAGAGGGCGTGGAAGCGCTCCTGCGTCCCGCCGGACCCGGGCAGCGGCAGGGCCGGTCGGGTCCGCTCGCGCAGCACGTCGGCCGTGAGGTGCATCGCCGTCCTCGGGTCGGGCGTCGCGACCAGGCGGTCGCGAGTCCTCCGTACCCCGATGGGAGCCGGTCAAACGTGCGCCCGTGCGGGGTGGACGTCGGGTCGCGTCAGGCTCCGGGGACGACGCGTCCGCGCACCTCGCCGAGCGACACCCGACGGCCGTCCGGGCCGGGGGCCGTCGCGCTGACCGTCACCTCGTCGCCGTCGTGCAGGAACGCCCGCGTGGAGCCGTCGCGCAGCACGACGGGCTCGGCACCGTTCCAGGTGAGCTCGATGAGGGCACCGCTCTGCTCGCGTGCGGGACCGCTCACCGTGCCCGAGGCGAACAGGTCACCCGGGCGCACCGACGCCCCGTTGACGCAGAGGTGCGCGAGCATCTGCGCCGGGGTCCAGTACATCTCCCGATAGGGCGGGCGCGACACGACCTCGTCGCCGATCCGCACCTCCAGCGCGAGGTCGAGCGCGCCCGCCGGCGCCGACGCGTCGTCGAGGTAGGGCAGCAGCGGGACGTCGCGCGGTGGCGGTGCGGTCCGGGCGTGGCGCAGCGCCTCCATCGGGACGACCCAGGCCGAGACCGAGGTCGCGAACGACTTGCCGAGGAACGGGCCGAGCGGCACGTACTCCCAGGCCTGCAGGTCGCGCGCCGACCAGTCGTTCACCAGCACCACCCCGAACAGCCGGTCCTCCGCCTCGGCCAGCGTGAGCGGGCCCCGGCAGGGCGGACCTCCGACGACGAACCCGACCTCGGCCTCCAGGTCGAGCCGCGTCGAGGGGCCGAAGACGACCTCGCCGTCGGGCTCGCGCCGCTGGCCGCTCGGTCGGCGGACCTCGGTGCCCGAGACGACGACCGTGCCCGCACGGCCGTGGTACCCGATCGGCAGGTGCTTCCAGGCCGACGGCAGCGGGTCGGTGCCGGGACGGAAGAGGCGACCGACCGTGGAGGCGTGGTGCTCCGAGGCGTAGAAGTCGACGTAGTCGCGCACCGTCCAGGGCAGGTGCAGGGTCACGTCGTCCGCCGGCACGAGGGGCAGGTCGTCGGTCCGCGAGCCCACCAGGTCGGTGACCGCCCGACGGACCTCCGCGCGGCGGTCCGGGCCGTGCGTCAGCAGCGCGTCGAGCGTCCCGTCAGCCACCTCGTCGACGAGCCGGGGCAGTGCCGCGCCGACGTCGAGCACCGAGCGGCCCACGCCGACGCCGACACGGCGAGGACCGTCGGCGACGCTGAACGAGCACCAGGGCAGCGTCGTCATGCCCCAGTCCGGCGCTGACGACGTCATCGCGACCAGGAGCGGTGGTAGACGCCGTCGTCGACCGCGCGCCCGCCCTCGCCAAGCTCGAGCGGACGGAAGGTGTCGACCATGACGGCGAGCTCGTCGAAGGACTCCGCGCCGAGGCTCGCCTCGATCGCCGCGGGGACCGGACCGTGCGAGTGGCCGCCGGGATGGACGCTGACCGAGCCCCTGCCGATGCCCGAGCCCTTGCGAGCCTCGTAGTCGCCGTCCACGTAGAACATGATCTCGTCGCTGTCGACGTTCGCGTGGTAGTACGGCACGGGGATCGCGAGCGGGTGGTAGTCGACCTTGCGGGGCACGAAGTTGCAGACGACGAAGCCGTTCCCCTCGAAGACCTGGTGCACCGGCGGCGGCTGGTGGATGCGTCCCGTGATCGGCTCGAAGTCGTGCACGCTGAGCGCGTAGGGGTAGAGGCAGCCGTCCCAGCCGACGACGTCGAAGGGGTGCTCGGGCACCACGTGCACGGTGCCGGCCAGTCCGCCGGGCCCGCTGCCGCGGTGCTTCACGAGCACCTCGACCTCCGTCTCCTCCCGGACCTCGGGCTCGCCCGGACCGCGCAGGTCGCGCTCGCAGTAGGGCGCGTGCTCGAGCAGCTGGCCGTAGCGCGACAGGTACCGCCTGGGCGGCGCGACGTGGCCGTTCGCCTCGATGCAGTAGGCGCGGGTCGTGGTCTGCACCCTGTACCGGTGCGTCGTCGCGCGGGGCACGACCAGGTAGTCGCCCGGTCCGTACGGCAGGTGGCCGAAGACGGTCTCGAGCACGCCCGTGCCGGCCTCGACGAACACGATCTCGTCGCCCGTGGCGTTGCGGTACAGCGGCGACGTCGCGCCCGCCACCACGTAGGAGATCCGCACGTCCTTGTTGCCCAGCACGAGGCGTCGGTGCTCGACCGGGTTCGAATCGTTCGCCGCCCACGGCCCGGCACCCCCGCCGGCGGCGCCGGCCGGGTCGTCGGTGAACAGGTCGTGCAGACGCAGGTGCCGGGGGAGGAGTGGCTCGTTCGGCGTCGTCGCCTGGTCGGGCAGCTCCCACCGGCGCGCCTCGAGCACCGCCGACGGCACGCCCACGTGGTAGAGCAGCGAGGAGTCGGAGCTGAAGCCCTCCTCGCCCATCAGCTCCTCGCGGTAGAGCCGGCCGTCGGGGGAGCGGTGCTGGGTGTGCCGCTTCGCAGGCACCGACCCGGCGCGCCGGTAGTGGGCCATCAGAAGTTCCCGCGCTTGGCCTGCTCGCGCTCGATGGCCTCGAACAGCGCCTGGAAGTTGCCCTTGCCGAAGCCGAGCGAGCCGTGCCGCTCGATCAGCTCGAAGAACACGGTCGGGCGGTCGCCCACGGGCTTGGTGAAGATCTGCAGCAGGTAGCCGTCCTCGTCGCGGTCGACCAGGATGCCGCGGCGCTGCAGCTCCTCGATCGGCACCCGCACCTCGCCGATCCGGGCCCGCAGCTCCGGGTCGGTGTAGTAGCTGTCGGGGGTCGCCAGGAACTCCACGCCGCGCTCGCGCAGGGCGTCGACGGCGCTCAGGATGTCGGCCGTGGCCAGGGCGAGGTGCTGCGCGCCGGGCCCGCGGTAGAACTCGAGGTACTCGTCGATCTGCGACTTCTTCTTCGCGATCGCCGGCTCGTTGAGCGGGAACTTCACCC
This sequence comes from Propionibacteriales bacterium, assembly GCA_026392465.1. Lineage (GTDB taxonomy): Bacteria > Actinomycetota > Actinomycetes > Propionibacteriales > Nocardioidaceae > Aeromicrobium. The sequence continues at coordinate 80,086 of JAPLCA010000036.1, read as the reverse complement.
GGTGGTTGCCGCTGGCCACGACCTTGCTCATGAGCGCCGAGTAGTCGGTGGCGATGTCGTCGCCGATGAACTCGGCCATGTTCGTGAAGCCCATGACGCGGTGGTAGAAGTCGACCCACTCGTCCATGTGGCCCAGCTCGACGTTGCCGACGACGTGGTCGAGCGCCTGGAACACGGCACCCTGCCGGACGGCGGTGGTGCGGCGCTCGACGAAGCCGGGCAGGTAGGGACCGGTGTACCGGCTGCGGTCGACGAGCGTGTGCCGGGTGTCGCCGTACGTGGCGATCGCCGCGCGACGGACGGTGCCGTGCTCGTCGGACACGTCGTGCGGCTCCTCGAGCACGGTGGCGCCCTGGGACCGCGCGTGCTCGACGCAGCGGTCGACGTCGGGGACCTCGAGGGCGATGTCGACGACGCCGTCGCCGTGCGCGCGGTGGTGGTCGGCGACCGCCGAGTCGGGGTCGACGGCACCGCACAGCACGAACCGGACGGCACCGCCCTGGAGCACGTAGGCGTGGTGGTCGCGGTTGCCGGTCTCGGGGCCGGAGTAGGCGACGACCTCCATGCCGTAGACGTTCTCGTAGTAGGCGGCGGCCTGCGTGGCGTTGCCGACCGCCCACACGACGGCGTCCCAGCCGGTGACGGGGAACGGGTCGTGCGAGGCGTCGTACTCGACGAGGCCGACGAGCTGGCGGAGCTGCTCGAGGTCGAGCTCGGCGAGCCGCTCGCTGCCGGTGAGGGCGGTGGTCTGGTCGGTCGTCGGGGCGTGCGTCGGCGTGGTCGTCATGTGCCCCAGGTCACCGTGCCACGTCGCTCCTGGCAACCTGCCCGTCTCGCGGTGGTCAGACTGGGCAGGTCTGCCGAGTATCCTGCTGTCCTGCTAGACAATCTGCTGAGGAGTCGTCATGGATGCTCTCGACCTCGCCCTCGTCGAGGCGCTGCGCGACCATCCGCGCGCGGGGGACCTCGAGCTGTCCCGGGTGGTCGGCGTCGCCCGCGCCACGGTGCAGTCGCGGCTGGCGAAGATGGAGGCGGCCGGCGTCATCACGGGCTACGGTCCCGACGTCGACCTCGCCGCCGCCGGCCACACCGTCCTCGCCTTCGCCACGCTGGAGATCGCGCAGGGCCGGCTCGACGACGTGCGCGCCGAGCTCGAGTCGCTGCCGAACGTGCTGGAGGCCTACGTCACGAGCGGCACCGCCGACGTGGTCTGCAAGATCGCGGCGTCGTCGCACGCCGACCTGCAGGACGTGCTGCTCCACATGAGCACCTCGGGCTCGATCGTCCGCTCCACGAGCATCGTCGTGCTGAGCGAGCTCGTCGCCCCCCGCGTCCTCCCCGTCCTCGCCCGCGACGTGCAGGCCGGCGGCCGCGCCCCCCGCTACCGCTGACCGCCCGACACGGTTTACCACGGTCCCGTGGTAAACCGTCAGACCCGCAACGCCCCCAGCCGACGCACGGCCTCGTCGATCACCTCGGGACGCTTGCAGAAGGCCCACCGCACGAACGGCCGGCCGGGGTTGTCCTCGAGCGGGGTGTCGGGGTCGTGGAACACCTGGTGGGGCACGGCGACGACACCGGCCAGCTCCGGCAGGCGCAGGCAGAAGTCGAGGCCGTCCTCGAAGCCGAGGGGACGGATGTCGGTGGAGGCGAAGTACGTGCCGTCGGGCACCACCACGCCGAGGCCGACGTCGGCCAGCCCCGCGCAGAGCCGGTCGCGACGCTCGCGCATCCCCGCGCGGAGGCCCTCGAAGTAGTCGTCGTCGAGCCGCAGGGCCGCGGCGACGGCGGGCTGCAGTGGGGAGCCGGAGGTGAAGGTCAGGAACTGCTTGGCGCCGAGCACCGACGCGACCAGGGGCGCGGGTCCGCTCGCCCACCCGACCTTCCAGCCGGTGAAGGAGAACGTCTTGCCGCCGCTGGAGATCGTCAGCGTCCGCTCCCGCATGCCCGGGAGCGTCGCGATCGGCACGTGGGGGACGTCGAAGGTCAGGTGCTCGTACACCTCGTCGCTGATGACGACGAGGTCGTGCTCGCGCGCCACCTGCGCGACGGCAGCGAGCTCGTCGGCGGTGAGCACGGTGCCCGTCGGGTTGTGCGGCGTGTTCAGCAGGATCGCCGTCGTCCGCGGCGTCACCACGGCGCGCAGCTCCTCGAGCGGAAGCCGGAAGTCGGGGGCGCGCAGCGTCACCGGACGACGGACCGCGCCGGCCATCTGGAGGACCGCGACGTAGGAGTCGTAGTAGGGCTCGAGCACGACCACCTCGTCGCCCGGCTCGACGATGCCCAGCACGGCGGCGGCGATCGCCTCGGTCGCGCCGGTCGTCACGACGACCTCGGCGTCGGGGTCGACGTCGAGCCCGTACCAGCGCCGCTGGTGGTCGGCGACCGCCTCGCGGAGGGCCGGCACCCCGACGCCCGGCGCGTACTGGTTCGCACCACCGCGCAGCGCCTCGACCGCCGCCTCGCGGACCACGTCGGGGCCGTCGGTGTCGGGGAACCCCTGGCCGAGGTTCACGGCGCCCGTCGCGGCGGCGAGCGCGCTCATGCGCGCGAAGATCGTGGTGCCCAGGCCGTCGATCCGGCTGCTCTGCGTCCTCATCCCTCGCGACCCTACGCGTCCACCCGACGGCAGGGCGGGCAGCAGTTGACGCGTTTCCCTGACGGCCCGGGACTTTCGTCCCATGATGGTGCCTGGGTCGAGGGAGCGACCCGCGGACCGGGGGGAGCCGGTCCGGGCCGGACGTCCTCGACGTCCGCGGGAGAGGGGGACCATGGGCACGCGCATCTCCGCGTCGGTGCGGCCGTACACGCTGAGCGAGCGCGACCGCCACCTCGTGAGCCGCTTCTCCTTCGGCGTCGACGAGCAGCTCACCACCGCCGTGCGGACGGCCGGGGGCGCCGAGCGCTGGTTCGCCGCGCAGCTGCTCCCGACGTCCGTCGCCGACCCGTCGTCGACGGTGCACACCTGGTGGCCACGGCTCGGTCACACGCCCGCCAAGGCGTGGGCCGAGGTCAAGTCCGGACGCTCCGGCGCCTGGCAGTACGGCTTCGACCTCGCGCAGTACTCGATGGTGCAGAAGATCCTCACGCGTCGTCAGCTGCAGGAGGTGCTGCACGACGTGTGGTCGAACCTGCTCTACGTGCCGGTCGGCCACGACCGCAGCTTCCCGTGGCGCTTCCACTACGACCAGACCCTGCGCGGGCTCGCCCTGACGAGCTACCGGCAGCTCCTGCGCGCGGCGGTCGTGCACCCGGCCATGTCGGGCTGGCTCAACAACGACCTCAACACCAAGCGCGGCATCAACGAGAACCTCGGCCGCGAGCTCCTCGAGCTGTACACGGTCGGGCGCACGTCGGGCTACACCGAGGACGACGTCAAGGACTCCGCCCGTCTGCTCACCGGCCACAAGGTCAAGGTGTTCGACACCTTCGCCGCGTCGTACGCGCCCGAGGACCACTGGACGGGTCGGGTGCGGGTGCTCGGCTTCACCCACGCTAACGCCGCCGCCGACGGTCGACCCGCCCTCGCCGCCTACCTCGACCACCTGGCGCTGCACCCCGCCACCGCCGAACGGGTGGCGCGCCGGCTGTGCGTGCGGCTCGTCGGCGACGACCCGTCGCCGTCGCTCGTGCGCAGCGTGACCGCCGCCTACCGCTCCTCGCGCAGCGACGTCCGCGCCACGCTCAAGGCGCTGCGGACCCACCCGGAGTTTCTCGCCGCCCGGCGGCGCACGCTGCGAGCGCCCGTCGAGGACGTCGTGGCCACCGTGCGGGCGCTCGGCATCCGCCCGGTCCGCTTCCGGGGCAAGGACGCCTTCCCGGCGAACCTGGTGTGGGCCGCGGGTCGCCTCGGCCAGGAGCCGTACGGCTGGCCCCGCCCCGACGGCTACCCCGAGGGGTCCACGACGTGGGCCTCGCCGTCGCGCATGCTGGGCGCCTGGAACCAGCACTACAGCCTGGCCGGGCGCTGGAACTCCGCCGACGGCCAGGCCTACCCGGCGCCCGCCACGGTGCTCCCGACCGCCTTCCCGCGCACGCTCGCCGAGATCGTCGACCACCAGTCGCTGCTGCTGGTGGGCCGTCCCGCGGACGCCACCACGCAGGCCGCCGTCGCGACGATGCTCAACCGCTCCTCGGGAACGGTCTACAGGACCGTGGCCGACGTGTCGGCCTGGCACCTGACCCTCATCCGCGGCACCGTGCTCAACACCCCGGAGGGGATGCTGCGATGACCGGCACCGACGACTGCGGGTGCGCCGACTACGGCCTCACCCGACGCTCGCTGCTCGCCTCCGGCGCGGCCCTCGGCCTCGGCGGGGTCGTGACGTCGATGGTGGGCGACGTCCTGACGTCGGCGGTCTACGGCGCCACCGGCGCCACGGGCGGCAACGTCCTCGTCGTGCTGTCGCTGCGTGGCGGGGCGGACGGGCTGTCGATGGTGGTGCCGCACGCGGAGGCGGCCTACCACGCCGCCCGCCCGACCACGGCGCTCAAGGCCACCGAGCTGCTGCACGCCGACGCCACGTTCGGCCTGCACCCCAAGTTCGCGCCGCTGTCGCGCTGGTGGCAGGCCGGCAGCCTCGGCGCGGTCCACGCCGTGGGGCTCCCCGCCCCGAACCGCAGCCACTTCGAGGCGATGGAGGAGCTCGAGGACGCCGACCCCGGCAGCAGCGCGCGCGTGGGCTGGATCAACCGGATGATCACCGGTCTCGCCGCGCAGCCGGACGTGCTCGACGCGATGCAGCTCGGCAGCACCACCATGCCGACGTCGCTGCTCGGTCCCGCGCCCGCCGTCGCCACCGAGACCCTCGACGACCTCGGCCTGCCGTTCGCCGACGACGCACGGCTGAGCGGCGCGCTGGGCAGCTTCCTGCAGACCACCTACGGACGCCGCGGTGGCGTCGTCGGGTCCGCCGGCCTCGACGCGTACGCCCTGTCCCGACGCACCCGCAGCATCGCCGACGCCGCCCGGAGGCCGCCGGCCAACGGCGCGCGCTACGCCTCCGGCGACACGGGCCGCGCCATGGCGCACGCCGCCGGGCTCGTCACGTCGGGCCTCGGCGTGCGCGCCATCGCGATCGACGCCGGCGGGTGGGACCACCACATCGGGCTGCGCTGGAACGTGGCGGCCCGGATCGAGGAGCTCGCCACGAACCTCGCCGCGTTCTTCACCGACCTCGGGCCGGCTGCCGACCGCGTCACGCTCGTGACGATGAGCGAGTTCGGACGTCGCCTGCGCGAGAACGGCGCCAACGGCGTCGACCACGGGTACGGCAGCTGCGTGCTGCTCATGGGCGCGGGCGTCAAGGGCGGTCGCGTGCACGCCCGGTGGCCGGGGCTGGGCACGGAGCAGCAGGTCGACGGCGACCTGGCCGTCACGACCGACTACCGCGACGTCGTGGCGGAGGTGCTGCGCTCGCGCTTCCCGGAGGTCGACGTCTCCGCCGTGTTCCCGGGGCTGGTGCAGCGCCCGCTCGGCGTCATGGCCTGAGGCGGGAGGCTGCGGGCATGAAGCTGCCCCGCCGTTCTCGGGGGGTGAAACGGCGGGGCAGCGACTTCACTATAGGCACGCGTCCCGCGCGGCTCCACCCGAACGACGAGAAATCTCCGGCGAGCTGCTGAGATGTGGGTCACATCGACGATCGGGCGGGACCTCAGGACGGGGATGACACAATCTCCGACATGAGCACCGTGGCCCCTCCTCGCCCCGCCCCCGGTGGTGGACGTCGGGGTCCGCGGCGCCGGTTCTCGGTCGTCGGGGCCATCGGCCTCGTCCTCGTGCTGGCCGGGCTGAGCGTGCTCGGCTATGTCGCCTGGCAGTACTGGGGCACCAACATCGTGTCCAAGCAGCAGCAGGCGCAGGTGCGCGAGGCCATCTCCGAGGACTGGAGGAACGGCACCGACGGCAAGAACATCGGGCTGCTGCGCGTGCCCCGCTTCGGCAAGGACTACGAGGTCCCGATCGTCAAGGGCTTCGACCCCGGCTCCCTCGCCAAGGGCGTCGGCTTCTACCCCAAGGGCGACCTGCCGGGCGAGCTCGGCAACTTCGCGATCGCCGGCCACCGGGTCACGCACGGCGAGCCGTTCCGCGACTTCCTCAAGCTGCGCAAGGGCGACAAGGTGTACGTCGAGACGCGCACGGCCGTCTTCACCTACCGGCTGCGCAACGCGGGCGACTCGATCACCGTCGACTTCACCGAGGGCTGGCCGCTGCAGCAGGTGCCCGACCCGGCGCTGCGCGGCGAGCCGCCGACGAAGAACGTGCTCACCATGCTGACCTGCTCCGAGCTGTTCCACACCGACAACCGCAACGTCGTGATCGGCGACCTCGTCCGGATCGTCGACAAGGCGGACCCGGAACGCAAGATCCCGCTCCCCGGCGCCTAGGAGTCCCCGCCCCGATGCACGACTACCAGCGCGCGTTCGTCGAGTTCGCGATCGGTCACGACGTCCTGCGCTTCGGCTCGTTCACGCTGAAGTCCGGTCGCACGTCGCCCTACTTCTTCAACGCCGGCGGCTTCGACACCGGTGCCCGGCTCGCCGGTCTCGGCCGCTTCTACGCCGCCGCGATCACCGAGCGCGCGCCGGCCTTCGACGTGCTGCTCGGGCCCGCCTACAAGGGCATCCCGATCGCGGCGGCCACCGCCGTGCAGCTCGCCGAGGCGCACGACCGCGACGTGCCGTGGAGCTTCAACCGCAAGGAGGCGAAGGACCACGGCGAGGGCGGGGTCGTGGTCGGCGCCCCGCTGCGCGGTCGGGTGCTCCTCGTCGACGACGTCATCACCTCCGGCAAGGCGATCCGCGAGGTCGTGCCGATCGTGGAGGCGGCCGGTGCCGAGCTGGCCGGGATCGTCGTGGCCGTCGACCGCCAGGAGCGCGGCACGGGCGAGCTGTCGGCGGTCGACGAGGTGCGCCGCGACCTCGGCGTCCCGGTCGAGGCGATCGTGACCTTCGACCACGTCATCGAGTACCTCGAGGAGTCCGGTCGGCACGTCGAGCACCTGCGGGCCGCCCGGGCGTACCGCGACCAGTACGGCGCGTGAGCGGGCCGCAGGAGCGCGACGACGAGGTGGGTGTCGGCCCCTGGGGCGGCCCCGTCCCCGACGACCCCCGCCTCGACCCTGCGCTGCTCGCCGACGGCGACCGACGCAACGTCGTCGACCGCTACCGCTACTGGACGGTCGACGCGATCGTCGCCGACCTCGACACCCGTCGTCACCCGCTGCACGTGGCCGTCGAGAACTGGCAGCACGACTTCAACATCGGCTCCGTCGTGCGGACGGCCAACGCCTTCAACGTCGCGGCAGTCCACGTCGTGGGCCGGCGGCGCTGGAACCGTCGGGGCGCGATGGTCACCGACCGCTACCTCCACGTCGAGCACCACGCCGACGCCGCCGCCCTCGCCGCGTTGGCGGCGGCGCGGGACCTGCCGCTGCTCGGGGTCGACAACCTGCCCGGAGCGGTGCCGCTCGAGACGACCTCGCTGCCGCGCGCCTGCGTCCTGCTCTTCGGCCAGGAGGGGCCGGGCCTGAGCGACGCCGCCCGCGAGGTCTGCGCCACCACCCTCTCCATCGCCCAGTTCGGCTCGACCCGGTCGATCAACGCCGGAGCGGCCGCCGCCATCGCCATGCACGCCTGGATCCGAGAGCACGCCGAGGAGTCGCCGTGACCGCCCCCACCGTCCCGTCCGTCCGCCTCGACGTCGTCGACCCCGACGACCCGCGGGCCCACGCCGCGCTGACGTCGTACCTGGGGGAGGTCGACGCCACCCTCGCGGACGGCTACGCGCCGGGGCCCGACGACCTCGACCCCTACCGTCCGCCGACGGGCGTCTTCCTGCTCGCCACGGCCGGAGGCGGCGCGCTCGACGGCGAGGTGCTCGGCTGCGGGGCGCTGCGCGACCTCGGCGACGCGTCGGCCGAGGTCAAGCGGATGTGGGTCGACGGGCGGGCGCGCGGCACCGGCCTGGGGCGTCGCCTGCTGGCCGCCCTCGAGGAGCATGCCCGCGGCCTCGGGTACCGGCGGGTGCGGCTCGACACCAACGACCAGCTCGTCGCCGCGCTCGCGCTGTACCGCTCCGCCGGGTACGCGGAGGTCGAGCGCTACAACGACAACCCACACGCCCGCCACTGGTTCGAGAAGGTCGTCGACCCTGCGGACCCCGACGAGCGACCCTAGGCTCGAGCCATGAGTCGCGTCGTCGTCGTCGGGGGTGACGCGGCCGGGATGACCAGCGCGTCGGCCGTCCACCGCCTCCTGCCCGATGTGGAGGTCGTGGTCCTCGAGCGCGGCCACCACACCTCCTACTCCGCGTGCGGCGTGCCCTACTGGGTCGCCGGCGAGATCGACGGCCCGGACGGCCTCGTGGCCCGCTCGCCCGAGGAGCACCGCGAGCGCGGCATCGACGTGCGCCTCGGCAGCGAGGTGGTCGCGGTCGACGTCGACGCCCACGAGGTGCGCTACCGCGACCTCGCGGGGGAGCACACGCTCGGCTACGACCGCCTGGTCGTCGCGACGGGCGCCGGCTCGATCCGGCCGGACCTGCCCGGGGTCCACGCGCCCGGCGTCATGAGCGTCAAGGACCTCGTCGACGGCCAGCAGGTCATCGACCGCATCCAGGCGGGCGCCCGGCGGGCCGTCGTCGTCGGCAGCGGCTACATCGGCATCGAGATGGCCGAGGCGTGCCTCGCCCGCGGGCTCGAGGTGACGGTCGTCGAGCGGGAGTCGACGCCCCTGCCCATCGTCGAGGACGAGATCGGCCGGGTCATCGCCGATGCGATGCGCGAGAAGGGGGCCCGCATGGTCACCGAGGCCGCGGTCACCGGCTTCGACGTCGGCGACGACGGTGCCGTGACGGCCGTACGGACCGACGAGGACACCTTCCCGGCCGACCTCGTGGTCGCGGCCTTCGGCGTCGTCCCCCGCAGCGGGCTGCTCGCCGACGTCGCCGACCTCGGCGTGAAGGACGGCATCGTCACCGACGACCAGCAGCGCGTGCTCGCGCCCGACGGCTCGCTCGTCGCCGACGTGTGGTCGGCGGGTGACTGCGTCGTCACCCACGACCGCATGACGTCGACCCGGATCCACCTGCCGCTCGGCACGCACGCGAACAAGCAGGGCATGGTCGCCGGCGAGTCGGTCGCGGCGTCGCTCGGCGCCGACTGGTCGGGCCGGGTCTTCCCGGGTGTCGTGCAGACCGCGATCACGAAGTTCTGCGACCTTGAGATCGCCCGCGCCGGCCTTGGTCGAGCGCAGGCCGACGACGCGGGCCTGGAGACCGTCAGCGCCGACGTCGAGACCACGACGGTCGCCGGCTACTACCCGGGCGCGGAGCCGATGACCCTTTGGGGCCTCGCCGAGCGCGGCACCCGTCGGCTGCTCGGCGTGCAGCTCGTCGGTCGTGGGGGAGCGGTCCGCATCGACACGGCCGCGATGGCCCTGTGGTCGGGCATGACCGTCGACGAGCTGGTGATGACCGACCTCTCGTACGCGCCGCCGTTCTCGTCGGTGTGGAGCCAGGTGCAGGTCCTCGCCCGTGCGCTCGTGAAGCAGCTCGACCAGTAGGCTGGGCGCACCGCCGTCCGGCCGCCCTGCAAGGAGACTCCATGCCCGTCGCCACCCCCGAGACCTACGCCGCGATGCTCGACAAGGCCAAGAGCGAGTCGTTCGCCTTCCCGGCCATCAACGTGTCGTCGTCGCAGACGCTCAACGCCGCCCTCGCCGGCTTCGCCGAGGCCGAGTCCGACGGCATCATCCAGGTCTCCACCGGCGGCGCCGAGTACTTCTCGGGCCCCACCGTCAAGAACATGGTGTCCGGCTCGCTCGCGTTCGCCGCGTTCGCGCAGGAGGTCGCCAAGAAGTACCCGGTCAACGTCGCCCTGCACACCGACCACTGCCCGAAGGACAAGCTCGACGGCTTCGTCCGCCCGCTCATCGAGGCCTCCACCGAGCGCGTCAAGGGAGGCGGCCTGCCGTACTTCCAGTCGCACATGTGGGACGGCTCGGCCGTGCCGCTCGACGAGAACCTCGTCATCGCGCAGGAGCTGCTCGAGAAGGCCGCCGCCGCGCACATCATCCTCGAGGTCGAGATCGGCGTGGTCGGCGGCGAGGAGGACGGCGTCGAGGGCGGCATGGGCGAGCACCTGTACACGACCCCCGAGGACGCGCTGGCCACGGTCGAGGCGCTCGGCCTCGGCGAGAAGGGCCGCTACCTGACGGCCCTCACGTTCGGCAACGTGCACGGCGTGTACAAGCCCGGCAACGTCAAGCTGCGCCCCGAGGTGCTGAAGGCCGCCCAGGAGGCCGTCGCCGCGAAGTACGGCAAGGACGACGCGTTCGACTTCGTCTTCCACGGCGGCTCCGGCTCCCTCCCCGAGGAGATCTCCGCGGCCGTCGACTACGGCGTCGTCAAGATGAACGTCGACACCGACACCCAGTACGCGTTCACCCGCCCCGTCGTCGGCCACATGTTCACCAACTACGACGGCGTGCTCAAGGTCGACGGCGAGGTCGGCAACAAGAAGGCCTACGACCCCCGCGCCTGGGGCAAGGCCGCCGAGGCCGGCATGGCCGCCCGCGTCGTCGAGGCCTGCCAGAACCTCCGCTCCGCCGGCACCGCCCTCTGACCCACCCGCACCCCCGCCGCAGCCCCGCCCTCGCACGAGGGTGGGGGTGTGGTGCGTCGGCGCGGCTTCTCGGTCGGGTGGGGGTGCGCTGGTGCGGCTCACCGCTCGGGTGGGGCTGCGCTGGCGCGGCTTCGACTCGTCCTGCGCTCCGAAAGGGCCTCGACCGGGCGGTTGGGCGCGAGCTGGTCGGGGTTCTCGGGCTGCGGCCCGCGTGGGACGCAAGATTCTGCGTTCGTGCGTTGGGACTCGAAGGATGCTGCGTTTGCTACGGGATCCCGTGGTGAACGCAGAAGCGTTCGGTCTGGTTCGCGTGAATGCAGAATCTTGGGTGCCCTTTGCGTTGGGGAGACGAAGGATTCTTCCTTCTCGTGGACCGTTCCACGAGAAGGAAGAATCCTTCACACCCCTCGCCCCTCGTCGGTGGCTCTGCCACCTGAAGAGCGCTCAGAAGGTGGCAGATCCACCGCCGGACCGCGCAAACGCAGAATCATGCGTCCCAACGCGGGAGCCACAGCCCGAGAACCCAGACCAGCTCGCGCCCAGCCGCCCGGTCGAGGCCCTTTCGGAGACCACCTCCACGAGAAGCCGCGCCAGCGCAGCCCCACCCGACCACCGACCTGCGCCAGCGCACCCCACCCGACCGCGAACCCGCACCGACGCAGCCGCAGGTCGACGACCAGCCACCCCGCCGCAGCCGCAGGTCGACGACCAGCCACCCGCCGCAGCCGCAGGTCGACGAGAGGCCACGGCGACGCAGCCGCAGGACGAGACCCGCGCACCGGCACGGCAGGCCTGATCGCGCACCCCGGAATTTGCCCGGGGTGGTGCCGGGAGGTACTGTTGAGTGCTGTGCCTGGATTGTCCGGGCCGCTGCGCGCATCCCGCCACCTCGTTCCAGTCCGGCGGCGAGTGCAGCACGACTCAGAGTCCTTCTCGCCTGAAGAAAGAAGTCCGTAGTGCCCACGATCAACCAGTTGGTCCGCAAGGGTCGCCAGAGCAAGGTGACCAAGACCAGCACGCCGGCCCTCAAGGGCTCGCCGCAGCGCCGCGGTGTGTGCACCCGCGTGTACACCACCACCCCGAAGAAGCCGAACTCCGCGCTGCGCAAGGTTGCTCGCGTGCGCCTGTCCTCGGGTACCGAGGTCACGGCCTACATCCCCGGTGAGGGCCACAACCTCCAGGAGCACTCGATCGTGCTCGTGCGTGGCGGTCGTGTGAAGGACCTCCCGGGTGTGCGCTACAAGATCGTCCGCGGCTCCCTCGACACGCAGGGTGTCAAGGGCCGCAAGCAGGCTCGCAGCCGCTACGGCGCGAAGAAGGAGAAGAGCTAATGCCTCGCAAGGGCCCCGCGCCGAAGCGCGTCCCCGAGACCGACCCGGTCTACAACAACCAGCTCGTCACGATGCTGATCAACAAGATCCTCGTCGACGGCAAGAAGCAGACCGCGCAGCGCATCGTGTACTCGGCGCTGGAGGGCACCCGCGAGAAGTCGGGCACCGACCCGGTCGTCACCCTCAAGCGCGCGCTCGACAACGTCAAGCCGGCCCTCGAGGTCAAGTCCCGCCGCGTCGGCGGTGCGACCTACCAGGTCCCGATCGAGGTCCGCCCCGCCCGTCAGACCACCCTCGCCCTGCGCTGGCTGGTCAAGTACTCGAGCGAGCGTCGCGAGAAGACCATGGCCGAGCGCCTCATGAACGAGCTCCTCGACGCCAGCAACGGCCTCGGCGGCAGCGTCAAGAAGCGCGAGGACACGCACAAGATGGCCGAGGCCAACCGCGCCTTCGCCCACTACCGCTGGTGACCCCAGCAGCATCCATCTTCGACGTAAGGAACTGGTAGCTCACCGTGGCAACCGACATCACGACGGACCTCACCCGCGTCCGCAACATCGGCATCATGGCGCACATCGATGCCGGCAAGACCACCACCACCGAGCGGATCCTCTTCTACACCGGGATCACGTACAAGATCGGTGAGGTCCACGACGGTGGCGCCACCATGGACTGGATGGAGCAGGAGCAGGAGCGCGGCATCACGATCACGTCCGCCGCCACCACCTGCTGGTGGAAGGACCACCAGATCAACATCATCGACACCCCCGGGCACGTCGACTTCACGGTCGAGGTGGAGCGCTCGCTGCGCGTCCTCGACGGTGCCGTCGCCGTCTTCGACGGTGTCGCCGGTGTCGAGCCGCAGTCGGAGACCGTGTGGCGTCAGGCCGACAAGTACGGCGTGCCGCGCATGTGCTTCGTCAACAAGCTCGACCGCACGGGCGCCTCGTTCGACTTCTGCGTCAAGACCATCCGCGAGCGCCTCGGCGCCACGCCGCTGGTCCTGCAGCTCCCGATCGGCGCCGAGAGCGACTTCCTCGGTGTCGTCGACCTCGTCGGCATGCGCGCGCTCACCTGGCGCGGCGAGACCACGATCGGTGAGGACTACACGGTCGAGGACATCCCGGCCGACCTGGCCGACGCCGCCGCCGAGGGTCGCGAGGCCCTGCTGGAGACGCTGTCCGACGTCGACGACGAGATCGCCGAGAAGTACCTCGAGGGCGAGGACATCTCCGTCGAGGAGCTGAAGGCGGCCATCCGTCGCGCGACGCTCGCGGCGCAGCTCAACCCGGTCCTGTGCGGCACGGCGTTCAAGAACAAGGGCGTGCAGCCCCTGCTCGACGCCGTTGTCGACTTCCTGCCGTCGCCGATCGACGTCGGTGACGTCAAGGGTCACGACGCGAAGGACGAGTCGGTCGAGGCCACCCGCCCGCCGTCGGAGGACGCCCCGTTCGCCGGTCTGGCGTTCAAGATCGCGACCGACCCGCACCTGGGCAAGCTGACCTTCGTGCGCGTCTACTCCGGCCGTCTGGAGGCGGGCACCCAGGTGCTCAACGTCACCAAGGGCCGCAAGGAGCGGATCGGCAAGGTCTACCAGATGCACGCGAACAAGCGTGAGGAGATCGCGTCGGTCGGCGCCGGCCAGATCGTGGCCGTCATGGGCCTCAAGGACACCACCACGGGCGAGACCCTCGCGGACTCGGCGAACCCGATCGTCCTGGAGTCGATGACGTTCCCCGACCCGGTCATCCAGGTCGCCATCGAGCCGAAGACCAAGAGCGACCAGGAGAAGCTCGGCGTCGCCATCCAGAAGCTCGCCGAGGAGGACCCGACGTTCCAGGTCCACACCGACGAGGAGACCGGTCAGACGATCATCGCCGGCATGGGCGAGCTGCACCTCGACATCCTGGTCGACCGCATGAAGCGCGAGTTCAAGGTCGAGGCCAACGTCGGCAAGCCGCAGGTCGCGTACCGCGAGACCATCAAGCGCGCCGTCACCGGCCACAGCTACACGCACAAGAAGCAGACCGGTGGTTCGGGCCAGTTCGCCAAGGTCGTCATCGGCGTGGCCCCCAACGGCCCCGACGCGGGCGGCGAGGGCGGCTACGAGTTCGTCAACGAGGTCACCGGTGGCCGCGTGCCGAAGGAGTACATCCCCTCGGTCGACGCCGGTGGACAGGCGGCCATGGAGTTCGGTGTCCTCGCCGGCTACCCGATGGTCGACGTCAAGTTCACCCTCGAGGACGGCGCCTACCACGACGTCGACTCCAGCGAGCTGGCGTTCAAGCTGGCCGGCAACATGGCCTTCAAGGAGGCCGCGCGCAAGGCCGACCCGGCCCTGCTCGAGCCGATGTTCGCCGTCGAGGTCACGACGCCCGAGGACTACATGGGCGACGTGATCGGCGACCTCAACTCCCGCCGCGGACAGGTCCAGGCGATGGAGGAGGGCTACGGCGGAGCCAAGGTCATCAAGGCCCTGGTCCCGCTCTCGGAGATGTTCGGCTACGTGGGTGACCTGAGGTCCAAGACCTCGGGCCGTGCCTCGTACTCGATGCAGTTCGACTCCTACGCCGAGGTTCCCAAGGCCGTCGCGGAGGAGATCATCAAGAAGGCCCGCGGCGAGTAACCAACGGCGTCATCGGTAAGGTGGCCTAGGTCTCCCAGCGGGACCCGACGGCTTTCAGACCCAGCACCACATCAGACAGCGCAACACTCAACCCAGGAGGAGCCCCAGTGGCTAAGGCGAAGTTCGAGCGGACCAAGCCGCACATGAACATCGGCACCATCGGTCACATCGACCACGGTAAGACGACGCTGACCGCGGCGATCACCAAGGTGCTGCACGACAAGTACCCCGACCTGAACGAGGCCTCGGCCTTCGACCAGATCGACAAGGCTCCTGAGGAGCGTCAGCGCGGCATCACGATCTCGATCGCGCACGTGGAGTACCAGACGGAGAACCGTCACTACGCCCACGTCGACTGCCCCGGCCACGCCGACTACGTGAAGAACATGATCACGGGCGCGGCGCAGATGGACGGCGCGATCCTCGTGGTCGCCGCCACCGACGGCCCGATGCCGCAGACGCGCGAGCACGTCCTCCTGGCCCGCCAGGTCGGCGTCCCGGCCATGGTCGTCGCGCTCAACAAGTGCGACATGGTCGACGACGAGGAGATCCTCGAGCTCGTCGAGCTCGAGGTCCGCGAGCTGCTCAGCGAGCAGGAGTTCGACGGCGACAACGTCCCCGTCGTCAAGGTCGCGGCCCACCCGGCGCTGCAGGGTGACGCCAAGTGGGGCGAGTCGATCCTCGAGCTCATGAACGCGGTCGACGAGTACATCCCGATGCCCCCGCGCGAGACGGACAAGCCGTTCCTCATGCCGGTCGAGGACGTCTTCACGATCACCGGTCGTGGCACCGTCATCACGGGTCGTATCGAGCGTGGCGTCGTCAAGGTCAACGAGACGGTCGACATCGTCGGCATCCGTGAGACCAAGCAGACCACCACGGTCACCGGCATCGAGATGTTCCGCAAGCTGCTCGACGAGGGCCAGGCCGGCGAGAACGTCGGCCTCCTGCTCCGTGGCACGAAGCGCGAGGACGTCGAGCGCGGCATGGTCATCATCGCCCCCGGCTCGACCACCCCGCACACGGAGTTCGAGGGCCAGGTCTACATCCTGTCCAAGGAGGAGGGTGGCCGTCACACGCCGTTCTTCAACAACTACCGTCCGCAGTTCTACTTCCGGACCACGGACGTCACCGGCGTCGTCACGCTGCCCGAGGGCACCGAGATGGTCATGCCCGGCGACAACACCGAGATGAGCGTCCAGCTCATCCAGCCGATCGCCATGGAGGAGGGCCTGCGCTTCGCCATCCGCGAGGGCGGCCGTACCGTCGGCGCCGGCCGTGTCACCAAGATCAACAAGTGATCTGACGACACACCAGCTCTGCTGCAGCGAAGCCCCTCGGACCTTCGGGTCCGGGGGGCTTCGTCGTGCTCGGGCGGCAGCGCGACCGACCCACCCGACGTCGGAGGGACCGTCTGCGGACGTCAGCCGAGGGAGTCGCCGTGGCCGAGCAGCAGCGTGCGCAGGAGCGTGGCCAGCTGGCGTCGCTGGTCGACGTCCAGGGGGGCGAGGAGGGAGTCCTCGTTCTCGACGTGCGCGGGGAGCGCGGCGTCGACGAGGTCCCGTCCCGCCTCGGTGAGCTGGACGTTGACGCTGCGTCGGTTGGTCGGCTCGGTCGACCGCTCGACGAGGCCGCGGTCCTCGAGCCGGTTGAGCCGGTGCGAGACCGCGCCGGACGTGACCATCGTGTGGGAGGTCAGACGACCGACGGGCAGCCGGTAGGGGGCGCCCGAGCGGAGCAGGGTGGCCAGGACGTCGAACTCTCCGGGCTGGAGGTCGAAGGACGCCAGCCGCTTGGCGATGCGCCGGTCCAGGAGGGCCGCCGCGCGGCTCACCCTGCCGACCACCTCCATGGGACTGACGTCGATCTCCGGCCGCTCGACACCCCACTGCTCCACCACGTCGTCCACGAGATCTCCCACGTCACGAGACTATCACTCAGTGTTCACCTCAATAGTTGAGCATTAAAAGGATAAACGCTAAGGTATCGGTCGGGGGTGAGACCCATGACCCGAACCACGCTCACGACACCACGCACCGCACCGGCGGTCCCGCGATCCGCCCACCGGTCCGCGCCGAGGATCCCGATCCGTCTCGGGGAGGAGGTGCGGGCGGCGCTGGACGACGGACGACCAGTCGTCGCGCTGGAGACGAACGTGACCGCCAACGGCCTCCCGGCACCGCGCCGCGTCGCCGCCGGCCTGGAGTGCGAGCGTCGCGTCCGCGCCTGCGGCGTCGTGCCGGCCAGCCTGGCCGTCCTCGACGGGACGGTCGTCGTCGGGCTGGTCCAGCAGGAGCACGAACGGCTCGCGGAGGGGGCGCGCAAGATCGGGAGCCGTGAGCTCGCCTCCACCGTGGCGAGCGGGACGTCCGGCGCCACCACGATCTCCGCGGCCATGGTGGTCGCGGAGCTGACGGGCATCGACGTCGTCGCCTCCGCCGGACTCGGCGGGGTGCACCGGGACTACGTCGAGACGATGGACGTGTCCGCCGACCTGCACCAGCTCGTGCGCTCGCGCGTCGTGGTCGTCTCGGCCGGGGTGAAGTCGGTCCTCGACATCCCCCGGACCCTGGAGTTCCTCGAGACGAGAGGCGTGCCCGTCATCGGGTACCGGTGCGACGACTTTCCCGCGTTCCTGTGCCGGTCCAGTGGCCTGCCGAACCCCGAGCGCATCGACGACCTCGGCGTGCTGGCCGACGCGATCGGTCTGCACCGCAGCCTGCCGGGCACGGGCTCGGTCCTCGTGACCCACCCCATCGCGGCGGAGGACGCGCTCGACGAGCAGGAGGTCGGTGCCGCCATCGACCGTGCTCTCGCCCGCGCCGCCGCCGAGGGCGTCCGGGGTGCCGCGGTGACGAACTTCCTCACCCGGGAGGTCGCCGCCGCGACCGCCGGTCGGTCCTCCGCCGCGAACGAGGCCGTCGTGCTGCAGGTCGCCGCCGTCGGCGCCGAGGTCGCCGCGGCTCTCGCCCCGGCCCTGGCAGAGCAGGCGCGATGAGGACGCCGTCGTCCACCTCCCTGACCACGTCGGGCCAGGTGCGGTGCGTGCTCTTCGACCTCGACGGCACGCTGGTCGACACGCCTCATGCCATCGCACGCGAGCTGGCGGCAGCGGTGGGCGCGACCACGGGCACCGCACCTCGTGACGAGGCGGCACGTCGCCTCATCGGCCTGCCGCTGGACGTGATGGTCGCTCGGCTCGCCCCTGGCGCGACGCCACCGGAGCGTGCCGAGGCGGTCGCGGACTACCGGCGTCGGTTCCGCGAGCGGATCGTGCCCGAGGCCGCCGCACTGCTCTACCCCGGCGTCGTCGACGGCCTCGCGAGGATGCACGACGCGGGCCTCTCGCTGGCCGTCGTGACCAGCAAGTACCACGACAGCGCCGTCGCGATCCTCGCCTCCGCCGGGATCGCGGACGCCTTCCCCGTCGTGGTCGGGGCGGACGACGTGCAGCACCCCAAGCCTCACGCCGAGCACGCCCTCCACGCCCTTCGTGCCCTCGGACGGGGTGCCGACGTCAGCGTCGTGGTGGGCGACACCGCGCACGACGTCCAGATGGCCCGGGCTGCGGGGATGCACTGCATAGGCCTCGACCACGGCGTCGACGCGGCCGAGACGTTGCGGTCGGCGGGGGCCCACGGCGTGCTCTCGCACCTCGACGCGCTGACCCTTCTCCTGCTCGACCACGCCCCGACGAGGACCTGACATGACCGTCGACCACTTGGTCGCCACGCCGACCGCCCAGCCGCCCGCCGGTCTCGCCGGGACCCTCGTCGGGTCAGCGGCGGTGCCCGACGCCGTGGCAGCGCTGCCACTGCGGCTCACCTGCCTGCCGCGCACGGCCGGCCTGGTGCACCTCCACGCGTCGGCCCGCGACCACACGGCCGACCAGGCCGTGTTCGTGCGTGCCGCTCGACGCATCATCCGCCTCGTGCTGGAGGAGGCCCTCGCGGTCCGACGGCACGAGCCGCACCCCGTCCGCACGCCGCTCGGTGCGACGTTCGCCGGGGTCGCTCCCCGTGCACCGCGGCTCACCGCGGTCTCGGTGCCCCGCGCCGGCGACGCGATGGAGCACGAGCTGCGCGAGATGCTCCCGGACACCAGGTTCGGCAAGATCCTGATCCAGCGCGACCCGGTGACCACGCAGCCGCAGCTGTTCTACGCCAAGCTCCCGCGGCTGGCCCGCGGGTCCGACGTGATCCTGCTGGACCCGATGATGGCCACGTCCGGCACGGTGCAGCTCGCGCTCAGCACCCTCGTGGACGCCGGTCTGCTGCTCGAGGACGTCATCCTCGCCAACGTCCTCACCTGTCCGTCGGCGCTGGAACGCCTGGCGCAGGTGGCCCCGGGTCTGCGCGTGGTCACCAGCTTCGTGGACGAACGGCTCACCGAACAGGCGTTCATGCACCCCGGCATCGGCGACTTCGGTGACCGCTTCTACGGGACGACCGCATGAGCGGGCTGGAGGTGCGTCCCGCGCCGTCGCCGCCTGCGCAGGCCTCGCTCGTCGGCCTGACCCTGCTGGCGGCGATCGCGCCGCTCGTGTGGGGCACCACCTACGTCGTCACGACGGAGATGCTGCCACCCGACCGACCTCTGACGGCGGGCTTCCTGCGCGCCGCGGTGGCGGGGCTGCTGCTGCTCGCGATCGCGCCGGGCCTGCCGCCGGTGGGGTGGCGCCTGCGCACGGTGGTGCTGGGGGTGCTGAACATCGGAGCGTTCTTCCCGCTGCTGTTCATCAGCGCGTACCGGCTCCCCGGCGGACTGGCCGCCGTCGTCGGCTCGCTGCAACCGCTCATCATCGCCGCGCTCACCGCGATGCTCGGCTGGCGCCAGCCGCCCCGGCGGCAGGTGGCGCTCGCCGTGGTCGCGGCCGGCGGGGTGGCGCTCATGACCGTCACCTCGCGCACGAGCGTCGACGCGTGGGGGATCGCGGCGGCGATCGCGGGCACGGCGAGCATGGCGGTCGGGATCCTGCTCTCGAGCCGCTGGCGCCTCCCTGCTGACTACCGCCCGCTGACGTGCACGGCCTGGCAGCTCGTCGTCGGCGGCATCGTGATCGCGCCGCTCGTCCCGTTCACCGACACCGGCGCCCTCGAGCTCGACGCGACGGCCGTCCTCGGCTACCTGTGGCTCGCTCTCGTCGGTGGTGCCCTCGGGTACGGCGTCTGGCTGCACGGTGCCCGGCAGCTGCCGCCGGCGAGCACCGCGCTGCTCGGCATGCTCAGCCCGCTGATGGCCGCAGTGCTCGGCTGGGTCGTGCTCGGTCAGTCCCTCGGTCCGCTGCAGTGCCTGGGCTTCGCGCTGGCGCTCGGCGGGGCCGCGGCGGGCCAGCTCGTCGGCCTGCGCGCAGCGCGCCGGGACCGCTGAGCCCCGCTCCTCCCTCCCCCGTCCTCCGCTCCGCCACGTCCTCACCCCCCGTCCCGACACCGTCGCCTCATCCGACCTGCAGGAGCAGCATCATGTCGAGTCCCCCCATGTCCGCGGTCGCGGTGGTCCCCCGCGATGGCACCCCCGCCTCCCGCCCGACGATCGTCGCGATGCTCGCCGCCGCGGTGCGCGAGCGACCCGACGCGCCCGCCGTGGTCGACGACGAGGGGGTCCTGACCTTCGAGGACCTCTGGCGCGACGCCGGCATCCTCGCGCGCCGCCTCCTCCACGCCGGCGTCGCCCGCGGCGACTGCGTCGGTCTGTTCCTGGAGCCGGGTCGGTCCCTGGTCGTGAGCGTGTGGGCGGTGCTGCGCGCCGGTGCGGTGTACGTCCCTCTCGCGGTCGACTACCCGACGCCTCGCCTCCAGCTCATGGCCCGTGACTCGGGGCTCCGTCTCGTCGTGACGGCGCCCGGGCTGCGGGCGCGCGCGGAGTCGACGCTCCCCGCGTGCGTCGGGATCCTCACGGCCGGGGGAGGGAACGGCGCTGACGTCCTCACGGCCGCGACCGAGACCGGCGATGGGGCCGAGCCCGAGATCGGGCCGGACGACCGTGCCTACGTCATCTACACGTCGGGAACCACCGGTCGGCCCAAGGGCGTCGCGATCCGGCACGGTGGGCTGGTCGCGCAGCTCGACTGGCTCGGCCGCGACCACGACCTGGGGCCCGGGGCTCGCATCCTGCTCAAGACGCCGACGAGCTTCGACGCCGCACAGTGGGAGCTGCTGGCCGGCGCGACCGGCGCGACGGTCGTCGTCGCACCGCAGGGTGCCCATCGTGACCTCGGCGCGCTGTGCACCCTCGTGCGCCGGCACCAGGTCACCCACCTGCAGTGCGTCCCCACGGTCTGGTCGGCCCTGGTCGCCACGCCGGACTTCGCCACGTGCACGTCCCTGACCGCCCTGTTCAGCGGGGGAGAGGCGCTCACGGCGTCGCTCGCTCGCGAGCTCGTGCGGCTGCAGCCGTCGGCTCGACTCGTGAACCTCTACGGCCCGACGGAGACCACGATCAACGTGACCGCGCACGTCGTCACGGCCACCGATCTCGACGCCGCGGGGATCGTGTCGATCGGTCGCCCGGTCCCGGGGTCGTGGGCCGTGGTCCTCGGCGAGGACGGCACACCGTGCCCGCCCGGTGAGCTGGGTGAGCTGTGCATCGGAGGGGTGCAGCTCGCTGTCGGGTACGTCGGTCTCGACGAGCTGACCGCGGAACGCTTCCCGTCCATCGTCCTCGAGGGCCGGTCGCGGCGCGTCTACCGCACGGGTGACCTGGTGCGTCGTGACGCGACGGGGCTCCTCGAGTTCCACGGCCGGTCCGACGACCAGGTCAAGGTCAACGGGCACCGCATCGAGACCCTCGAGGTCAAGACCGCCATCGAGGCCCACCACTGGGTGGCCGACGCGGAGGTGCTGCCCTGGGTCGACCCGCGCACCGGCGCGTGCAGCCTGGCGGCGTTCGTGGCCCTCGACAGCGACGAGGCGCCGTTGATGGACCAGGGGGCGACCGGACAGCACCACCTGTCCAAGGACGACCACACGCAGGTCCACGCCCAGCTCGCCGATCCCGGTGTCCGTCACGACCTGGACGCGGCGTCCGGGATCGCGCTGCCCGGGCCGGACGGGCGGCCCGAGCAGCGGGAGCTGGCCTTCCGCCGCACGTCGTACCGCACGTTCGAGGGCGGGGTGGTGACGCTGGACCACGTGCTCCGGCTCGTGCAGGGCGAGCGGCGGGCGCTGACCGGACCGCGCGCGCTCGCCGATCTGGTCGACCTCGCCGACCTGCTGCGCTGGTTCGGGGCGTTCGACAGCGAGGAGCGGCTGCTCCCGAAGTACGCCTACGCCTCGCCCGGTGCGTTGTACGCCACCCAGGTGTACGTCGAGGTGTCCGGGGTGCGCGGTCTCGACGACGGCGTCCACTACTACCACCCACGACGTCACACGCTGCACCGAGTCGGCGACGGCTCGCTGCCGTCGAGGGCCCACCGGGTCGACCCGGCCGCGCGGGTGCGTCTGCACCTGCGGGGAGTCCGTGACGCGATCCGGTCGGTCTACGCCATCAACGTCGACGAGGTGCTGGCCTTCGAGGTCGGTCACCTCCTCGGACTGCTCGACGACGTCGCCGCCGCACACGGCCGGACGGTCGCGGTCGTGGACGACGCCGTGCCGCCGGCGGTCGGGGTCGTGGGCGACGTCTGCTGGACCACCGTCGACCTCGTGGTCTCCACGGGCGCGATGGCCGCCGTGGAGCGTCCCGACCCTGGCGTCGGCCCCGAGGGCCTCGACGTGCTCGTCCAGGTGCACGGTCAGGTCGTGGGACTGCGGCCCGGCCTCTACCGGGTCCGGCTGGGCGGCACGGGCGCGGAGCCGGACCCTGGCCCCTGGCTCGAGCCCCTCGGGGACGAGGTCGTCGAGCGTCGTCACGTCGTCGCCATCAACCAGCGCAGCTACGCCGCGTCGGCGTTCGCCGTGGCGCTGCGGTGCCCCCGCTCGGCAGGGCTGCCCGGGCTGCGAGAGCTCGGTCGGGCGCTGCACCGGCTGCAGGACAACGCCGTCGGCATCGGCCTGCTCTCCTCGGGGTACTCCTCGTTGTCGGGCCGGGAGCTCCCCGCGGCGGCACGAATCACGGAGCTGCTGCCGGAGGACGGCGACCAGCTGTCCTACGTCGCGCTCGCCGGCCGGGTCAGCGAGGACCAGCAGCGGGCCGAGGACATGCGCGAGGACGTCGTGCACATGAGCGGTCCGCAGGAGATCCTGCGCGACGACCTTGCCGCGGCGCTGCCGCGCTACATGGTGCCGAGCAGGGTCGTGGTGGTGCCCCGCATGCCGATCAGCGCGACCGGCAAGGTCGACCGGGCGGCACTGCTCGCGGTGCTGCAGGACGAGGCGACCGCCTCGCGCGGTGAGGACCGGCCGCCGGTCGGCCCGGTCGAGCAGCGCATCGCCGCCTGCTGGACGCAGGTCCTGGGCCAGGACGTCCTCGACGTCGAGCTCGACTTCTTCGCGGCCGGCGGGAACAGCCTCGCCGCGGTGCGCCTCGTGCACCTGGTCAACGACCGCCTGGGTGCCGCCCTTCCGGTGCACGTGCTCTTCACGCACGGCACGGTGCGCCAGCTCGCGGCGCGGGTCGTCGAGGCCGAGGGGGACCTGGCTCCCACGACCCCCAGCCGGCTCGTCCGGCTCGTCGACGGCGACGGTCCGGCGGTCGTGCTGTGGCCGGGCCTCGGCGGCTACCCCGCGAGCCTCGCACCGCTGGCCCGGCTCGTCGCGCGTGGCCGCCCGGTGGTCGCCGTCCAGACGCGGGGCCTCAACGAGGGCGAGCGTCCGGTGGACGACATCGACGAGCTTGTGGCGTCGGACCTGGCGGAGATCGAGCCTCTGATCCCGGCCGGTGCGCCCACCTTCGTCGGCTACTCCTTCGGGGCGCGGGTCGCCACCGACGTCGCGTGGACGCTGGCGCAGCGGGGCGTCGACGTCGAGCTGGTGCTGCTCGCGCCAGGGTCGCCGCTGGTGCCCGACGCGCCCGACCCCGCAGGCGAGGCCGACTTCGCCGACCCCTACTTCCGGGCGATCCTCTGGTCCGTGTTCCTGGGCCGGCTGCCCGACCCGCGCCTGGTCGCCGCGACCCGTGATCGACCAGGCTTCGAGCGGCTCCTGCGCGAGCAGCGCCCCGAGCTCGAGCCGGGGCTCGCCGCCCGCATCGTCGACGTGGTGCTGGCGACCTTTGGCCTGCGAGGCGCCGAGGCGGGACACCTGCGCGCCGTGGTCGAGAGGGCCCGTGTGATCGACGCCGAGGGTGACGGGTGGTCCTTCCTCGACCGTCTGGACCTCGATCTCGCGCCGCAGCGGGTCAGCATCCCGATCGACCACTACGACGTGCTTCGTGGACCCGGGGTCCAGGTCGTGGCCGACCTGCTCGGCGAGCCCGCGCTCACGTGACGGACTCGCTCGACGTCGGCGACCGGCGCGAGGGAGCCCGTGCGTGGGCGGGACCCCGCGCGTGCGCCCGCTGGGCGCGACGAGCCGAGGGATCGGGCGTCCCCGGGCAGGTCCGCGACGGCGAGCCACGTCCGAGCGGGGCGTCCTGGTCGACCGCGGGCGAGGGCGATTTGTGCTGGGGCGGGGGAGTCTGTCAGACTAGTGCGGTTGCTCCGGCCGGATCGCTGGGGCGTGCCCGCCCGGAACTCACGCCGGGATCGACGAGCGCGCCGCATCGTGTTGTTGAAAGACAGCACCGCGACCGGCCTGACTGCTGGAAGCGCAGCGACGCGGACTCCCCGGAGGCCGCGGCCCGCGACCGGAAGTCCAACCACCCAACTCCAGAAGGTTCGCGCACGCTCGTGGTCACCACTGCGACACGCCCGACCTCGGGGGGCGGAGGGGAGCGATCCCCTCCAGGGAGAACAAGCCCCAGGGGCACACCAAGCTGACGAAGAGTAAGGACGACCAGAGCATGGCGGGACAGAAGATCCGTATCCGGCTCAAGGCCTATGACCACGAGGTGATCGACACCTCGGCGCGCAAGATCGTCGACACGGTCACGCGCACCGGAGCCTCCGTGGCCGGCCCCGTGCCCCTGCCGACCGAGAAGAACGTGTTCTGCGTGATCCGGTCGCCGCACAAGTACAAGGACAGCCGCGAGCACTTCGAGATGCGTACGCACAAGCGGCTCATCGACATCATCGACCCCACGCCGAAGACCGTCGACTCGCTCATGCGTCTCGACCTGCCGGCCGGTGTCGACATCGAGATCAAGCTCTGAGGGAGGACGAGAACACCATGAGCACCTCCTCCACCGTCAACGCGCGCGGACTCCTCGGCCGCAAGCTCGGCATGACGCAGGTCTGGGACGACGAGGGCAAGATCGTCCCCGTCACCGTCCTCGCCGCCGAGACGAACGTGGTCACCCAGATCCGCACCGCCGAGACCGACGGCTACACCGCCGTCCAGATCGGCTTCGGCGAGATCGACGGCCGCAAGATCACCAAGCCGCAGGCTGGTCACTTCGCGAAGGCCGGCGTCACGCCGCGCCGTCACGTCGTCGAGATCCGCACCGAGGCCATCGGCGACTACACGCTCGGCCAGGAGATCTCGCCGGAGATCTTCGCCGCAGGTGACGAGATCGACGTGACCGCCACCAGCAAGGGCAAGGGCTTCGCCGGCGTCATGAAGCGTCACGGCTTCGCCGGTGTCTCCGCCTCGCACGGTGCGCACCGCAACCACCGCAAGCCCGGCTCGATCGGCGCGTGCGCCACCCCGGGTCGCGTCTTCAAGGGTCTGCGCATGGCCGGCCACATGGGTGCCGAGACCGTCACGACCCAGAACCTGACCGTCCACGCCGTGGATGCCGCCAAGGGCGTCATCCTCGTCAAGGGTGCGGTCCCCGGCCCGAGGGGTGGACTCGTCGTGGTCCGCTCCGCGGCCAAGTCCGCCTCCAGCGCGAAGGGAGCCTGACCCATGGCTGTCAAGACCATCGATGCAGCGCTGCCCGTCGACATCTTCGGCGTGCAGACGAACATCCCCCTCATTCACCAGGTCGTCACCGCCCAGCTCGCGGCCGCCCGTCAGGGCACGCACGACGTCAAGTCACGGGGCGAGGTCTCGGGCGGCGGCAAGAAGCCGTGGCGTCAGAAGGGCACGGGCCGCGCGCGCGCTGGCTCGATCCGCGCTCCGCACTTCACCGGCGGTGGAATCGTGCACGGCCCGACGCCGCGCAGCTACGACCAGCGCACGCCCAAGAAGATGAAGGCCGCCGCCCTGCGCGGTGCCCTCTCGGACCGGGCCCGCTCCGGTCGCCTGCACGTCGTCGAGTCGCTCGTCACGGGTGAGGCGCCCTCCACCAAGGCCGCCGTCGCCGCGATCGCCGAGCTCACCACGCGTCGTCGGGTACTCGTCGTCGTGCGTCGCGAGGACGCCGTCACGGCCCTCAGCCTGCGCAACGTCACCGACCTCGTCGTGCTGACCTTCGACCAGCTGAACACCTACGACGTCGTGCTCAGCGACGACGTGATCTTCACGCAGGACGCCTTCGAGGCGTTCGTCGAGGCCCGCTCCGCCGAGGGTGCCGAGACCATCGCGCTCAGCGCGGCGGTCGTCGAGGCCGACGCGAAGCCGGCCGCCAAGCAGGCCAAGAAGGCTCCGGCCAAGAAGGCTCCGGCGAAGAAGGCCGCGGCCCCGGCCGAGGTCGCCGCCCCGGCCGCCGACGCCGGGACGGAGGGTGCGACCAAGACGCAGCCCTACGGCCCCGGCTCCAAGGCCCCGCTCAAGAGCGGCAACGCGCCCAAGGGCCACGAGATCAAGGGCGACGTCGACGCGATGACGTTCCACACGCCGGACAGCCCCTCCTACGACCAGGCGGTCGCCGGGGTCTGGTTCGACACCGAGGAGACCGCGCAGGACGCCGGTTTCGAGAAGGCTGGTGAGTGACCGCATGAGCACCCTGCACAAGGACCACCGCGACGTCCTGATCGCGCCCGTCGTCTCCGAGAAGACGTACGCGCTCATCGACGACAACAAGTACACGTTCCTGGTTCACCCCGACGCGAACAAGACGGAGATCAAGATCGCCGTCGAGAACGTGTTCGGCGTCAAGGTGACGGCCGTGAACACGCTGAACCGCAAGGGCAAGACGCGCCGCACCCGCAACGGGCTCGGCAAGCGCAAGGACACCAAGCGGGCCATCGTGAGCGTCGCCGCCGGCCAGAGCATCGACATCTTCTCGAGCCCGAGCTGAGGACTGATCAGACATGGCTATCCGTAAGTACAAGCCGACCACGCCGGGCCGTCGCGGCTCCAGCGTCGCCGACTTCGCCGAGATCACCCGGACCACGCCGGAGAAGTCCCTCGTCGAGCCGCTGCCCAAGAAGGGCGGTCGCAACAACCAGGGTCGGATCACCACGCGTCACCAGGGTGGCGGTCACAAGCGCGCCTACCGCGTGATCGACTTCAAGCGCTACGACAAGGACGGCGTGCCGGCCAAGGTCGCTCACATCGAGTACGACCCCAACCGCACCGCGCGCATCGCGCTCCTGCACTACGCCGACGGCGAGAAGCGCTACATCATCGCGCCCGACGGCATCCGCCAGGGCCAGGCCATCGAGGCCGGCCCGACCGCGGACATCAAGGTCGGCAACAACCTGCCGCTGCGCAACATCCCCGTCGGCACCCAGATCCACGCCGTGGAGCTGCGTCCGGGCGGTGGCGCCAAGATGGGCCGCTCCGCCGGTGTGCGCGTGCAGCTCGTCGCCAAGGAGGGCTCGCGCGCCCAGCTGCGTCTGCCCTCCGGCGAGATGCGCTACGTCGACGTCCGCTGCCGCGCCACGATCGGCGAGGTCGGCAACGCCGAGCAGTCCAACATCAACTGGGGCAAGGCCGGCCGCAACCGCTGGAAGGGCAAGCGCCCGACCGTCCGCGGTGTGGCCATGAACCCGATCGACCACCCGCACGGTGGCGGTGAGGGCAAGACCTCGGGTGGTCGCCACCCGGTCTCGCCCTGGGGCAAGCCCGAGGGCCGGACGCGCAAGCGCAAGGCCAGTGACCAGATGATCGTCCGCCGCCGCAAGTCCGGCCGCTGAGCCTCGACGAGCTCAGGAATCCAGGAGTAGAGAATGCCCCGTAGTTTGAAGAAGGGTCCCTTCGTCGACGGCCACCTCGAGAAGAAGGTGGACGCTCAGAACGATGCCGGAACCCACACCGTGATCAAGACCTGGTCGCGTCGCTCGATGATCCTGCCGTCCTTCATCGGACACACGATCGCCGTGCACGACGGCCGCAAGCACGTCCCGGTGTTCATCACCGACGCGATGGTCGGGCACAAGCTGGGCGAGTTCGCCCCCACCCGCACCTTCCGCGGTCACGAGAAGGACGACCGAAAGGCGAAGAGGCGATGAGTGCAGCCACCCGAGAGAACGTCAGCGAGCGCCGTGCGCGTCTGCTGGGCGAGGCCGCCGGCTCCTTCGCCGTGGCCCGCTTCGTGCGCGTCACCCCGCAGAAGGCGCGCCGTGTGGGCGACCTGATCCGCGGCATGGACACGCAGGAGGCCCTGGCCATCCTGCAGTTCGCCCCGCAGGCCGTCGCGTCCAACTTCTACAAGCTGGTCGAGTCCGCCGTCGCGAACGCGGTGAGCACCGAGGGTCTGGACGCGTCCGACCTGGTGATCTCCACGCTGCTCGTCGAGGAGGGCCCGACGATGAAGCGGTGGCGTCCGCGCGCGAAGGGTGCGGCGAGCCGCATCCTCAAGCGCACCAGCCACCTCACCGTCGTCGTGCAGCCGTCCGCCGACGTGCCGCAGTCGCGCAAGAACACGAAGAAGGGCGGTCGCTGACCATGGGCCAGAAGATCAACCCGCACGGCTTCCGCCTGGGCATCTCCACCGACCACAAGAGCCGCTGGTACGCCGACAAGCTGTACAGCAGCTACGTCGGCGAGGACGTCAAGATCCGCAAGCTGCTGACCAAGGGCATGGACCGCGCCGGCATCAGCCGCGTGGAGATCGAGCGCACGCGTGACCGCGTCCGCGTCGACATCCACACCGCGCGCCCGGGCATCGTCATCGGTCGCCGCGGCGCCGAGGCCGACCGCATCCGCGGCGAGCTGGAGAAGCTCACCGGCAAGCAGGTGCAGCTCAACATCGAGCGGTCGCGTGCAGTTCCGTCGCGCGATGCGCAAGGCGATGCAGACGACCATGCGCTCCGGCGCCAAGGGCATCCGCATCCAGTGCTCGGGCCGTCTCGGCGGCGCCGAGATGAGCCGCTCGGAGTTCTACCGCGAGGGCCGCGTGCCCCTGCACACGCTCCGCGCCGACGTCGACTACGGCTTCTACGAGGCCAAGACCACCTTCGGTCGCATCGGCGTGAAGGTGTGGATCTACAAGGGCGAGGTCGCGGGCACGCGCGCCGAGCGCGAGGCCGAGGCCGCGCGTCGCGCCGCCGCCCCCGGCAGCCGTCGCCCCCAGCGCGGGCGCCGTCCCGCTCGTGACGACCAGGCCGGCCAGGGTGCACCCCAGGCCGAGCAGGCCGCTCCCGCCGCCGAGGCTCCTGCCACGGCCGGCGCCGGCGCTGCCACCGAAGGAGGGCAGTCCTGATGTTGATGCCTCGTAGGGTCAAGTACCGCAAGCAGCACCACCCCAAGCGCCGCGGCATGGCGAAGGGCGGCACGGAGCTGGCGTTCGGCGACTTCGGCATCCAGGCGGTCGAGGGTCACTACGTGACGAACCGTCAGATCGAGTCCGCGCGTATCGCCATGACGCGTCACATCAAGCGTGGCGGCAAGGTGTGGATCAACATCTACCCGGACCGCCCCCTGACCAAGAAGCCGGCCGAGACCCGCATGGGCTCCGGCAAGGGCTCGCCCGAGTGGTGGGTCGCGAACGTCAAGCCCGGACGCGTCATGTTCGAGCTCTCGGGTGTCACCGAGGACGTCGCGCGCGAGGCGATGCGTCGCGCCATCCACAAGCTGCCCATGAAGGCGCGCTTCATCACCCGCGACACCGAGGGAGGGTTCTGAGCATGGCTGCGAAGACCACTGCCGCAGAGCTGCGCGGCCTCGATGCCGAGGCTCTGGAGACCAAGCTGCGCGAGGCCAAGGAAGAGCTGTTCAACCTGCGCTTCCAGAACGCCACGGGACAGCTCGACAACACGGCTCGTCTGAAGACGGTCCGCCGCGAGATCGCCCGCATCTACACGGTGCTGACCGAGCGCGAGCTGGGCATCATCGAGGCGGTCGAGGCATGAGCACCAGCGAGAAGGACACCGTGACCACGAACACCGACACCACCCGCAACTACCGCAAGGTGCGCGAGGGCCTCGTGACGAGCGACAAGATGGACAAGACCGTCGTCGTCATCGTCGAGGACCGCGTGAAGCACCCGCTGTACGGCAAGGTGCTGCGACGCAACGTGAAGCTCAAGGCGCACGACGAGGCCAACGCGGCCGGTGTCGGCGACCGTGTGCTCATCCAGGAGACCCGCCCGCTGTCGGCCACCAAGCGCTGGCGCGTCGTGGAGATCCTCGAGAAGGCGAAGTGAGAGACAGATGATTCAGCAGGAGTCGCGACTCAAGGTCGCCGACAACACCGGTGCGAAGGAGATCCTCTGCATCCGCGTGCTCGGCGGCTCGGGTCGACGCTACGCCGGTATCGGCGACACCATCGTCGCCACCGTCAAGGACGCCATCCCCGGCGGCAACGTCAAGAAGGGCGACGTCGTCAAGGCCGTGGTCGTGCGCACCGTCAAGGAGCGCCGCCGTCCGGACGGCTCGTACATCAAGTTCGACGAGAACGCCGCCGTCATCCTCAAGGCTGACGGCGACCCGCGTGGAACGCGCATCTTCGGCCCCGTGGGCCGCGAGCTGCGCGACAAGAAGTTCATGCGGATCATCTCGCTCGCCCCGGAGGTGCTCTGACATGACCAGCAACAAGCGAACGCTGTCCATCCGCAAGGGTGACCAGGTCAAGGTCATCGCGGGTGCCGACAAGGGCGTCGAGGGCAAGGTCATCGAGGTCCTCGCCGAGCGCGAGCGCGTGATCGTCGAGGGTGTGAACCGCATCAAGCGCCACACCCGCGCCGGTGCCGACGGCACCCAGGGCGGCATCATCACGCGTGAGGCCCCCATCCACGTCTCGAACGTGATGCTCGTCGTCGACGTCGACGGCGACAAGACCACGACGCGCGTCTCGCACCGCCGCGACGACGTCACCAAGAACCGTCCCGACGGTTCCAGCTACGAGGCGAAGCGCTCCGTGCGCGTGTCCTCCAAGACCGGAAAGGAGATCTGAGCATGGCTACCGAGACCACCACCGCTCCGCGGCTGAAGGCCAAGTACCGCGAGGAGATCCTCCCGGCGCTCCGCGAGCAGTTCGACCACGCGAACGTCATGCAGGTGCCCGGACTGACGAAGATCGTCGTCAACATGGGTGTCGGCGAGGCTGCTCGCGACGGCAAGCTCATCGAGGGCGCCATCCGCGACCTCACGGCGATCACCGGCCAGAAGCCGCAGGTCACGAAGGCTCGCAAGTCCATCGCGCAGTTCAAGCTGCGCGAGGGCATGCCGATCGGTGCGCACGTCACGCTGCGCGGCGACCGCATGTGGGAGTTCCTCGACCGCCTGCTGACGCTGGCGCTGCCCCGTATCCGCGACTTCCGCGGTCTCAACGGCAAGCAGTTCGACGGTCGCGGCAACTACACGTTCGGTCTGACCGAGCAGGTCATGTTCCACGAGATCGACCAGGACAAGATCGACCGGTCGCGGGGCATGGACATCACCATCGTCACCACCGCCACCAACGACGACGAGGGTCGCGCGCTGCTCAAGCAGCTGGGCTTCCCCTTCAAGGAGAACTGACATGGCGAAGACCGGCCTGAAGATCAAGGCGGCCCGCAAGCCCAAGTTCGCGGTCCGTGGCTACACGCGCTGCCAGCGCTGCGGCCGTCCGAAGTCCGTGTACCGCAAGTTCGGCCTGTGCCGGATCTGCCTGCGCGAGATGGCCCACCGCGGCGAGCTGCCCGGAGTGACCAAGTCCTCCTGGTGACCTCGTCGGCCTCGTGCCGCTGACCACCACCCCTTCCACCACGACCGTCGCAGGTCCTCCCTCACCCGTCCGGGACCCCGGGCCCGGGGACGGGATGCGAAACCACGGCAGGAACGGAAACACCACATGACCATGACCGACCCGATCGCGGACCTGCTCACGCGGATCCGCAACGGCAACCAGGCGTACCACGACGACGTGTCGGCGCCGTACTCCAAGCTGAAGGAGGGTGTCCTCGCCCTGCTGAAGCAGGAGGGGTACATCACCGACTTCAAGGTCGTCGAGCCCGCCGAGGGCGAGGTGGGCAAGACCCTCCACGTGACCCTCAAGTACGGCCCCCAGCGCGAGCGCTCGATCGCCGGCATCCGCCGCATCAGCAAGCCGGGCCTGCGGGTGTACGCCAAGTCCACGAACCTCCCGAAGGTGCTCGGTGGACTGGGCGTCGCCATCATCTCGACCAGCCAGGGCCTGCTGACCGATCGTCAGGCCACGACCAAGGGTGTAGGCGGAGAAGTCCTCGCCTACGTCTGGTGAGGGAGGAGCACACACATGTCGCGCATCGGCAAGCTTCCCGTCGCCGTCCCGAACGGCGTCGAGGTCACCATCGAGGGTCAGGACGTCCGCGTCAAGGGCCCCAAGGGCGAGCTCTCGCACCGCGTCGCCGAGCCCATCACGGTCAACCGTGGTGAGGACGGCAGCCTCGAGGTCCAGCGTCCCGACGACGAGCGTCGCAGCAAGGCCCTTCACGGCCTGAGCCGCACGCTCATCAGCAACATGGTCGTCGGTGTCACCGACGGCTACGAGAAGAAGCTCGAGATCGTGGGCGTCGGCTACCGCGTCCTGTCCAAGGGCCCGACGGAGCTCGAGTTCGCACTCGGCTTCAGCCATCCCGTGATCGTGAAGGCCCCCGAGGGCATCACCTTCAACGTGGAGGCCCCCACCAAGTTCTCGGTCATCGGCATCGACAAGCAGTCGGTCGGCGAGGTCGCCGCGAACATCCGCAAGATCCGCAAGCCCGAGCCCTACAAGGGCAAGGGTGTCCGTTACGCCGGCGAGCGCGTGCTGCGCAAGGCTGGAAAGGCTGGTAAGTGATGGCCGTCTCCATCAAGCAGTCCAAGGGTCGCTCGGCCCGCGCCACGTCGCGCGCGCGTCGCCAGATCCGCGGTCGCAAGAAGCTGCACGGCTCGCCCGAGCGTCCTCGTCTCGTCGTGACCCGCTCCAGCAAGCACATCGTGGCCCAGGTCGTCAACGACCTCGAGGGACACACGCTGGCCTCGGCCTCGACCCTCGAGGCCGACCTGCGCGCCTTCGACGGCGACAAGACCGCCAAGGCGAAGAAGGTCGGCGAGCTCGTCGCCGACCGGGCGAAGGCCGCCGGCATCGAGGCCGTCGTCTTCGACCGCGCGGGCAACCGTTACGCGGGTCGCGTGGCCGCCCTGGCCGACGGCGCGCGCGAGGGTGGGCTGGAGTTCTGATGTCCACCAAGACGAACAACTACGACATGGGGAGTGCCGCATGAGCGCCCAGCAGAGTGGTAACCGCCGCGGAGGCGGAGACCGTCGCGGTGGTCGAGGCGACCGCGGCGGCGACAAGTCCAACTACATCGAGAAGGTCGTCACGATCAACCGTGTCGCCAAGGTCGTGAAGGGCGGTCGTCGCTTCAGCTTCACTGCCCTCGTGATCGTCGGCGACGGTGACGGCCAGGTCGGCGTCGGCTACGGCAAGGCCAAGGAGGTCCCCACGGCGATCTCCAAGGGTGTCGAGGAGGCGAAGAAGAACTTCTTCCGCGTCCCGCGCATCCAGGGCACGATCCCGCACCCGGTGCAGGGCGAGAAGGCGGCCGGTGTCGTCTTCCTGCGTCCCGCGTCGCCCGGTACCGGCGTCATCGCCGGTGGCCCGGTGCGTGCAGTGCTGGAGGCCGCCGGTGTCCACGACGTCCTGAGCAAGTCGCTCGGCTCGTCGAACTCCATCAACATCGTCCACGCGACGGTGGAGGCCCTCAAGGGCCTGGAGTCGCCCGAGGCGGTCGCGCAGCGTCGTGGCCTCGCGGTCGAGGACGTCGCCCCGTCGGCCCTGCTCAAGGCTCAGGCCGAGGGCATCAAGGAGGCGCAGAACGCGCCGGCCGAGGTCGGTGTCTGATGGCGCGCCTCGAGATCACCCAGGTTCGTTCGGCGATCGGTCGCCCGCAGAACCAGCACCACACGCTGCGGTCGCTGGGTCTGAAGCGCATCGGCGACGTCGTCGTCAAGGAGGACCGCCCCGAGATCCGCGGCATGGCGAACACCATCCCGCACCTCGTGGCCGTCAAGGAGGTTGACTGACATGGCGCTGAAGCTCCACCACCTGCGCCCCGCCCCGGGCGCCAAGACCGCCAAGACCCGCGTGGGTCGCGGTGAGGGCTCCAAGGGAAAGACCGCCGGTCGCGGCACCAAGGGCACCAAGGCCCGCTACCAGGTGTCCGCCGGCTTCGAGGGTGGACAGATCCCGCTCCACATGCGTCTGCCGAAGCTGAAGGGGTTCAAGAACCCCTTCCGTGAGGAGTACCAGGTCGTCAACGTCGAGCGCATCGGCACCCTCTTCCCGGAGGGTGGCGCCATCGACGTCGACGCGCTGGTCGCGAAGGGCGCGGTCCGCAAGGGCCAGCTGGTCAAGGTGCTCGGCGAGGGCGACCTCTCCGTGGCCGTCCAGGTGACCGCCCACAAGTTCTCCGGCTCGGCCCGTAGCAAGATCGAGGCCGCCGGTGGCAGCGTGACCGAGCTCTGAATGACGCTCTGACGAGACGACGGCGAGGTTCGTGGCCCTAGCGGCCACCGGACCTCGCCGTCGTTCGTCGTCCGGCCCTCGCAGGCCGCGGCCCGTCCCGGGCGACCGCCCCACGCACGTGGTGCAACGACCGGGCAACGGCTGATCTGCGAGAACTGACTGTTAGAGTCGCCGAGGTCCCGCCAGGGGCCCACGATCGAGGAGGACACCCGGTGCTCAGCGCCTTCGTCAACGCGTTCAAGACGCCTGACCTTCGACGCAAGCTGCTGTTCGTGCTCGCCGTGATCGTGCTGTTCCGGTTCGGCTCGACGCTGCCGGCCCCCGGCATCAACGTGAGCAACGTGCAGCGCTGCGTCGACCTCGCCTCGCAGGGCGAGAACAGCAGCCTCTTCGCGCTCATCAACGTCTTCTCCGGCGGTGCGCTCCTGCAGCTGACCGTGTTCGCGCTGGGCATCATGCCCTACATCACCGCGAGCATCATCCTGCAGCTGCTCGTCGTCGTCATCCCGCGGCTGGAGGCCCTCAAGAAGGAGGGCCAGTCCGGCCAGGCCAAGATCACGCAGTACACCCGCTACCTGACGCTCGGCCTCGCCGTCCTGCAGGCGACGGGCATCGTGGCCCTCGCACGCAGCGGCCAGCTGTTCGGCGGCGTCGACTGCGGTGAGCTGCTCTACCGTCCCGACAGCATCCCGGCCTTCCTGCTGATCGTCCTCACGATGGTCGCGGGCACCGCCGTCATCATGTGGCTCGGCGAGCTCGTGACCGACCGTGGCGTCGGCAACGGCATGTCGATCCTGATCTTCACGCAGGTCGTCGCCACGTTCCCGGGCGCCATGTGGCTGATCAAGGAGCAGAAGGGCTGGGCGACGTTCTCCGTCGTGGTCCTCGTCGGTCTCGTCATCGTCGCCGCCGTCATCCTGATCGAGCAGGCGCAGCGCCGGATCCCGGTCCAGTACGCCAAGCGCATGGTCGGGCGGCGGATGTTCGGCGGCTCGTCGACGTACATCCCGCTCAAGGTCAACCAGGCCGGCATCATCCCGGTCATCTTCGCCTCGAGCCTGCTGTACCTGCCGGCGCTGTATGCGCAGTTCCGTCCCGACGGACCGGGCGCGGTGTTCATCACCGACCACTTCGTGCGCGGTGACCACCCGTACTACATGATCACGTACTTCGCCCTGATCGTGTTCTTCGCCTACTTCTACGTGGCGATCACGTTCAACCCGGAGGAGGTCGCCGACAACATGCGCAAGTACGGCGGCTTCATCCCCGGCATCCGCGCCGGCCGTCCGACGCAGGACTACCTGGCCTACGTCCTGAGCCGTATCACGGCACCGGGCGCGGTCTACCTGGGGCTCATCGCCCTGATCCCGATGGTGGCCGTGGCGCTGCTCGGCGCCAGCCAGAACTTCCCGTTCGGCGGCACCTCGATCCTCATCATCGTGGGCGTCGGCCTCGACACGGTGAAGCAGATCGAGAGCCAGCTCCAGCAGCGCAACTACGAAGGGTTCCTGCGGTGACTCGTCTCCTCATCATGGGTCCGCCCGGTGCCGGCAAGGGCACGCAGGCGGCGACCCTCGCGCAGCGCATCCACGGCGCGCACGTGTCGACCGGCGACATCTTCCGGGCGAACGTGCAGCAGCAGACCGAGCTCGGTCGCACCGCGCAGCGCTACATGGACGCGGGGGAGTACGTGCCCGACGAGGTCACGAACGCCATGGTGCAGGACCGGCTCGCCCAGGACGACGCCCGCGAGTCCTTCATCCTCGACGGCTACCCGCGCACGCTCGAGCAGGTCTCGACGCTCGACCGGATCCTCGCCGACCTCGGCTCCGAGCTCGACCACGTGCTCGTGCTGACGGTGGACCACGAGGAGCTGATCGCCCGGCTGCTGAAGCGGGCCGAGACCAGCGGGCGTGCCGACGACACCGAGGACGTCATCCGTCACCGCCAAGAGGTCTACATCGCGGAGACGGCGCCCCTGCTGCCGGTCTACCGTGAGCGTGGCCTGCTGCGCGAGGTCGACGGCATGGGCACGGTCGACGAGGTCGAGGCGCGCATCGACGCCGCACTCGGCCTCTGACCCGAGACCGGGGGAGACCGTGTTCGGTCGCGGTATCGAGATCAAGACGGCCGAGCAGGTGGCGCTCATGCGCCGCGCCGGTCTCGTCGTCGCCCACGCCCTCGAGGCGGTCCGGGAGACCGTCGCGCCGGGCGTGACCACGGCCGAGCTCGACGCCGTCGCCCACGACACGATCCGCGCGCACGGCGCGACGTCCAACTTCCTGCACTACGGCGCCGAGCCCGGTGTGCCCGGGTTCCCGGGCGTCATCTGCGCGTCCGTCAACGACGAGGTCGTGCACGGCATCCCCGGAGCACGGGTGTTGCGCGAGGGCGACGTGGTCTCGATCGACTGCGGCGCGATCGTCGACGGGTGGCACGGGGACTCGGCGGTGACGATCACCGTCGGGGAGGTCGCGCCCGAGGTCCAGCAGCTCGTCGACGACACCGAGCGGGCGCTCTGGGCCGGCATCGCTGCCGGCGGGGTGGGCCGGCGCGTCGGCGACGTGAGCCACGCGATCGAGCGCAGCGTGCGTTCCGCGGGCGCCTACGGGATCGCCGACGGCTACACCGGGCACGGCATCGGCACCGCCATGCACCAGGCGCCCGACGTGCCGAACGTCGGACGGCCCGGCAAGGGCCCGCGCATCGTGCCGGGTCTCGTCCTGGCGGTCGAGCCGATGGTCACGCTCGGCTCCGCCGACACCCGCACCCTCGACGACCACTGGACGGTGGTGTCCGACGACGGCTCCTGGGCCGCCCACTGGGAGCACACGGTCACGTGGACCGCGGAGGGCGCGTGGGTGCTGACGGCACTCGACGGTGGCCGGGCGCGGCTCGCCGAGCTCGGCGTCCCCTACGCGGGCGACGACGCGTCGTAGACGTCGGACTGCCCGACGCGCGGCCCCGGGGTCAGCGGCGCGGCGCGGCCGCGACGGGCGCCGTGGTCCGCGTCGAGGCGAGCGTCCGGGCGACGTAGCCGCTGCGGCTGCCGGTGACCGTCACGTGGATCCGCTTGCCGCGGTCGGCGGCCACCGGACGGTAGGCGCTGCCCGTCGCCCCCGGGATCAGGCGGCCGTTGGCGTACCAGCGGTAGCTGAAGGCAGCCACGGGGGACCACGAGTGGGTGGTCGCCCGCAGCACCACGCCGACCTGGGCCGCGCCGGAGAGCACCGGTCGGTGCACCGACGTGAACGCCACCGGCGCCGCCTGGACGGGCGGCGTGGTCCGGCTCGAGGACAGCGTGCGGGTGACGTAGCCGTCGCGTGTGCCCGTGACCCCGACGCGGATGCGCTTGCCGCGGTCCGCGGACGTGAGGCGGTAGCTGGTGCCTGTGGCGCCGGGGATGGCCCGGCCGTCGGCGAACCACTGGTAGGTGAAGGTGGCGACCGGGGACCACGCGTCGGCGCGGACCTGCAGCACGGTGCCGACCTGGGCTGCGCCGGAGAGCACCGGACGCGCCGTCGTCGTGAACTGGCCGGGCGCGACGGGCTCGGTCGGCTGGGACGCGACCCGCGTGGTCGTGTACGCGGTGCGCGAGCCGGTGACCACGACGTGCAGCCGGTGCCCTCGGTCGTCCGGGGTCACGGTGTAGCGCGCCGTGGTGGCGCCGGCGATCGGGGTGTCGTCGGAGAACCACTGGTAGGCGAGCGTCGCCGACGGCGACCACGTCGCGGTGGTCGCGGTGAGGACCGACCCGACCGCGGAGGTGCCCGCGACGACGGGTGCCGGTGCGAGATCGAAGACGCCCGGGGCGACTGGGTCGGTGACGGACGCGGACTCCAGCACCTGCGTGTTGTAGCCCGGTCGTGATCCCGTGGCGACCACGCCGATGCGCTGCCCCAGCCGGCTGGCGTCGAGCGGCAGGGTGCTGCCCGTGGCTCCAGGGATGATCTCGTCGTCGGCGTACCACTGGTAGTCGAGCGTGGCCGCCGGCTTCCAGCTGGGGGCGGAGGCGACCAGCTGGGCCCCCACGCGCTCCGTGCCCGTCAGGGTCGGGCGCGCGGTGGTGCCGAAGTCGCCGGCCGCGATCGGCTTGGACGTGCGTGCCGACGTCGACGGCGTCGCGGGGTACCCGGCGCGCCGTCCGGTGACGACGACGTGGACCTTGCGGCCGCGCTCGGCCGCGGTCAGCCGGTAGGTCGACGAGGTGGCGCCGCGGATCGGCGTCCCGTCGGCGACCCACTGGTAGGTCAGGGTGGCCGTCGGCGACCAGGAGCCGGCGCGCGCGGTCAGCAGGCTGCCGACCTTCTCGGCACCGGCGAACGTCGGTCGCGGGGCCGAGGTGAAGCGCGGGGTGACGTCGGGGTCGGCGAAGTGGATGAAGCCGTCCGGCCAGCCGGAGCCGGACTTCGTGATGCGGCGGTGGTCGAAGTCACGGCCCCAGTTCGACTCCGACACGATGATCTCGGTGGGGGAGGCGACTCGCTCGACGTACGCGACGTGGTTGCCGGTGCGGCCCCACCAGGCCACGGAGCCGACGGCGGGCGTGCCGTCGGTGATGGAGGCCATGGTCGTGCCCCAGTCCCGTGCGTTGCCCACGCCGGAGGCCGGCCGCCGGTTCGCCATGCCGTTCGTGGTGACGAGGCGGTACGCGACGTAGTTGGTGCAGTTCGTGCCGCCATACATGTTCCAGTAGCTCGTGCGCTGGTTCTGCTCGTAGCCGTGGTGGTCGTACCCGGCGCGCAGGCAGTTCGCGTAGCCCGAGCAGAGCAGCGTCGATGCCGCCTGGGCGGTGGGCGCAGCGACCAGCGTCCCGGCCACCAGGACGGCGGCGAGGGAAGATAGCAGTGCTGACAGCACCCGAGAACGCGACACGCCGAGCAGCGTACGGGATTTTGGTGGCGCGTGGGACGTGTGTGACGGAAGTGGTCGCCGTCGGACGGCCGAGCGAGGCCGGGAGTCGGCCACGGTCCACGGTGTGACCCTGGTAGACCGCTTAGGGTTGCCTAGCCTATGCTTCGAGCACGGGTCGGCCGACCCGGACGGTCGGGGCGCACGAGAGGCAGACATGACGATCATCGAGCCGGACACCTCCTCGTTGTCGCGTCTGCTGCGCGACGGCTCCCGACGTGAGCACGAGTCCGCGGAGGGCTCGGCCTTCATGAGCGAGCTGCTCGCCGGCCGGGTCTCGCCGCGCGGCTACGCCGACTACCTCGCACGTCTGCAGCGCGTGTACGCGGCGCTGGAGGCCGCGGGACGAGCCCTCGCCGGGCACCCCGCGGTCGACGCCGTCCTGGACCCCGCCCTGGAGCGGTCGTCGGCGATCCTCGACGACGTCGCGCACTGGGGCACCGGCGACGCCGCGACGCCCGCGACCGACGCCTACGTGGCGCGGATCGAGAGCACCCGCGAGCACCCTGTCCGGTACGTGGCGCACCACTACACCCGCTACCTCGGCGACCTCTCCGGAGGCCGCGCCATCGGTCGGGTGCTGGGGCGGACGTTCGACCTCGAACACGACGGGCTCGCCTTCTACGCCTTCGCCGACGTGCCGAAGCCCAAGCCGTACAAGGACGCCTACCGCCAGCGCCTCGACGCCCTGCAGCTCACCGCCCAGGAGCGGCTCGACGTCCTCGCCGAGGTCCGGCTGGTCTTCGGGCTCAACGAGGCGCTGTTCGCCGAGCTCTCCGCCGACCTCGACGCCTACCGCCGCTGACGGGAGGTCTCAGCGGCGCCGTGTCGAGTCGTCGCGCGGGTCTCGGGCTCAGCGGTGGTGCTCCTGCGTGCAGCACTTGACGCTGCCGCCGGCCTTGAGCAGCTCGCTCACGTCGACTGGGACCGGGACGTAGCCGCGCTCCTCGAGCTGGTGGACGAGGTGGCGCGCCTGCACGGGCAGGACGACGTGGCGTCCGTCGCTCACGGCGTTCAGCCCGAGCACCAGGGCGTCCTCCTCGCTGCACTCCACCGCGTCGGGGAAGAGCTCGCGCAGCGTGCGACGGCTGTGGTCGGAGAACGCCGACGGCAGGTAGGCGATGTCGGCCGGGGCGTCGCCGTTGCCGTCGTCGAGCACGGCCAGCGCGGTGTCGAGGTGGTAGAAGCGCGGGTCGACGAGCTGCAGGCTGACGACCGGACGGTCCAGCACGCGCGCCGCCTCGACGTGTGCGTGCAGGCTCGTCCGGAAGCCCGTGCCCGCCAGGATCATCGAGCCGAGCACGAGGAAGTCGCCCTCGCCCTCGTTGGTCTGCCCGGGCTGGGCGACGTCGACGCCGTGCTCCCGCAGCCACGCGGCGTGCTCGACCGCCTCGGCCGCGCGCTCGGGGTGGCGGAAGCGGGCGCCGTACGCGCGGCGGCCGACGACGGTCGCGCCGTTCGCGGCGAACACCATGTCGGGCAGGCCCGGCGTCGCGTCCAGCACCTCCACCCGGTGGCCCAGGGCGCTGTACGTCTGGCGCAGCACCTCCCACTGCACGAGCGCGCGCTCGCGGTCGACGGCGACCCCCGGACGCATCCACGCGTTGATCGCGTAGGTGACGTCGAAGTGGGTCGGTGCGCACATGAGGTACGAGCGGGTCCGCGCGGTCCGGGTGACCTGCCGCGCGGGGGCGGGATCCACGGGGACCTGGATGGCTGGGCGGGTCTCGAGCACGGTCACGGCGGCCTCCTGATCAGTGGCGTCACCCCTGCGACGCAACGATTCCATGGTAGATCGGCGTCGTAGTGAACCGAGAGTTCGAAACTGCACGTCTCCACGCAGGATCCTGACGTTCTGGCCGTGGACATGGCGATTCGTTGCATCATGGGTCCATGGACGACCTCGACCGCCGCATCATCGACCACCTCGTCCGCGACGGCCGGGCCGGCTACGCCCGGATCGCGACCGACGTGGGCCTGTCCGCCCCCGCGGTCAAGCGTCGGGTCGACCGGCTCGTCGCCGACGGCGTCGTGAAGGGCTTCACCGCCGTCGTCGACCCCGACCTCATGGGATGGGCGGTCGAGGCGTACGTCGAGGTCCACTGCCGGGGCACGATCACCCCCGAGGCCCTCAGGTCGGCCTTCGCGAAGGTCCCGGAGATCCACGCCGCCGCCACGGTGTCGGGCCAGGCCGACGCGATCCTGCGGATCGTCGCGCGAGACGTGCGCGACCTGGAGCGGGCGCTCGAGAGGGTGCGCACCGAGGTCGACAACGTCGACCACACCGACACCGCGATCGTGCTGTCCCGGCTGATCGACCGCTACACCGGCTGACCGCCCCTCACGCCGGCGGGTGGACGCCCAGGACGCAGACGGCGTTCCCCGAGGGGTCGGCGCACACCGTCCAGGGCAGTCCCGGTGCGGGCTGGTCCGCGACGGACCCGCCCAGGTCCCGCACGAGGTCCAGGGGTGCGTCCGGGGACGTCGCGACGTCGGCGGGGTCCGGTCGGACGTCGAGGTGCAGCACGGAGGGCGCCCGACGCGGCTCCGGCTCGGGGCAGAGCTCCAGCAGCGGCCCGAGGCCGGACGGGTGCCGCAGCGCGTGCGGGTCGTCGGCGGTCGGGACCCAGCCGGTGACCGCGGCCCAGAACCGCGCGTCGCGGTCGGGATCGGCGCTGTCGAGCGGCAGCGCGGCGACGGGACCCGTGCCCGTGGCGTAGGCGGCACGGTCCTCCATGACGCAGAACGCGTTGCCGGCCGGGTCGGCGAGCACCACCCAGGGGACGTCGCCCTGGCCGATGTCGGCGGGGCGGGCGCCGAGCGAGAGCAGGCGCCGCACGACCGCCTCCTGTCCACGGCCGCCGCGCAGGTCGAGGTGCAGGCGCTGCGGACCCTCGGGCGGGTCGGTCGGCGGGCCGAAGCAGGCGTCGAGGAACATGTCGGGTCCGAGCAGCACCCGCGCCTCGAGGTGGTCGTCGGACTCGACGAGCACCTCGGCGTCCAGCGCGGCAGCCCAGAACCGCCCCAGGGCCCGGGGATCGCGGCAGGCCCAGACGATGTTCTCCAGCCTCATCGCCCCATCCTGGCGTGCCCCCGTGCAGCGTGGCCAGGGCGGACCGGCCCTCGATTTGAAACGAGGGCCCCGACCGACGTAGACTTCCCTGTCGGCCTATGTCGGGCGCATCGACTCCTGCCCTCGTGGTTCACCCCTCGTCGGAAGCGGCTCCTCGGAGTCGTGGGTCTTCGCGCGTGCCCGGGCCGTCCCTGACGATCAACCGAGAAGCTGAGGTCCATGGCGAAAAAAGAAGGCGTCATCGAGATGGAGGGTGCTGTCGTCGAGGCACTCCCGAACGCGATGTTCCGGGTCGAGCTGGCCAACGGCCACAAGGTCCTGGCGCACATCAGCGGCAAGATGCGCCAGCACTACATCCGCATCCTCCCCGAGGACCGGGTCGTGGTGGAGCTGTCGCCGTACGACCTCAGCCGTGGACGGATCGTCTACCGCTACAAGTGAGCGGCGCGTCGGGAACGACGTCGCCGAGCACGCCACAACTGCACACCGAACACGTTCAGACTGAAGAAGAGAGAGCTTCTCGATGAAGGTCAACCCGAGCGTGAAGAAGATCTGTGACAAGTGCAAGGTGATCCGTCGCCACGGCCGCGTCATGGTGATCTGCGAGAACCCCCGGCACAAGCAGCGCCAGGGCTGATCGCACCCTCTTCACCGCGACCACACTGAACATCTGACGGCTCCCGCCGCCCACCAGGGCGACGGGTCACCCCCGGCGCAGAGGCCGGGGCCCGGCTCAGGACCCCCAAGGAACGGGTCCTGGAGGCAGCCGGGGCGCCTCAGGTGACGACACCTCTGCCGTACCGGAAGGAACTGCCACCATGGCACGCCTCGTCGGAGTCGATCTCCCGCGCGACAAGCGCATCGAGATCGCACTCACCTACATCTTCGGCGTCGGGCGCACCCGCGCCACCGACACCCTCGCCGCCACCGGCATCAGCCCCGACCTGCGGGTCCACGAGCTGACCGACGACCACCTCGTCGCGCTGCGTGACCACATCGAGGCCAACTACCAGGTCGAGGGCGACCTGCGCCGTGAGGTCACGGCCGACATCCGTCGCAAGATGGAGATCGGTTCGTACCAGGGCCGTCGCCACCGCGCGCACCTGCCCGTCCGCGGCCAGCGCACGAAGACCAACGCGCGTACCCGCAAGGGTCCGAAGCGCACCGTCGCCGGAAAGAAGAAGTGATCTAGATGCCTCCGAAGAACACCGGCGCCAAGAAGGTGCGCCGCAAGGAGAAGAAGAACGTCGTTCAGGGCCAGGCCCACATCAAGAGCACGTTCAACAACACGCACGTGACGATCACGGACCCCTCGGGCGCCGTGATCGCGTGGGCCTCCGGCGGAACCGTCGGCTTCAAGGGCTCGCGCAAGTCCACGCCCTTCGCGGCAGGCATGGCGGCCGAGGCCGCCGGGCGTCAGGCGATGGAGCACGGGATGAAGAAGGTCGACG
This sequence comes from Propionibacteriales bacterium, assembly GCA_026392465.1. Lineage (GTDB taxonomy): Bacteria > Actinomycetota > Actinomycetes > Propionibacteriales > Nocardioidaceae > Aeromicrobium. Next base: position 36,354 of record JAPLCA010000036.1, on the reverse strand, counting down.
TCTTCGTGAAGGGCCCGGGCTCGGGTCGCGAGACGGCGATCCGGTCGCTGAGCGGCGTCGGCATCGAGGTCGGCACCATCTCCGACGTCACCCCCAGCCCGCACAACGGCTGCCGCCCGCCCAAGCACCGTCGTCTGTGACGGACGCGAAGAACTCAGGAGTCTGAATCATGGCCCGTTACACCGGACCTCTCACCAAGAAGTCACGCCGCCTCGGCGTCGACCTCGTCGGTGGCGACGCCGCGTTCGAGCGTCGTCCCTACCCCCCGGGCATGCACGGTCGTGCCCGCATCAAGGAGTCGGAGTACCGCACCCAGCTGCAGGAGAAGCAGAAGGCGCGCTACACCTATGGCGTCCTCGAGAAGCAGTTCCGCAAGTACTACGAGACCGCTCACCGCAAGCCGGGCAAGACGGGTGACAACCTGCTCATCCTGCTCGAGAGCCGTCTCGACAACGTGGTCTACCGTGCCGGCCTCGCCCGCACGCGCCGCCACGCACGTCAGCTCGTGACGCACGGCCACTTCGTCGTCAACGGCGTGAAGACGAACATCCCGTCCTTCCAGGTCAGCAAGCACGACATCATCGATGTCAAGCAGAAGAGCCTGGAGACGACGCCGTTCATCGTCGCGCGCGAGACCCACGACCGGGACACCGTGCCCGGCTGGATCGACGTCGACGCCGGCCGCGGCCGCATCCTGGTGCACCAGCGCCCGGTCCGCGAGCAGATCACCGTCCCCATCCAGGAGCAGCTGATCGTGGAGTACTACTCCAAGATCTGATCGTCCTGTTCCACCGAGCCGGCTCTTCAAATAGCGGGAGAGCCGGAAAGGAAGTTCCATGCTCATCGCACAGCGCCCCGTCCTGACCGAAGAGGTCGTCGCCGACAACCGTTCGCGGTTCGTCATCGAGCCCCTCGAGCCCGGCTTCGGGTACACCCTCGGCAACTCGCTGCGCCGCACGCTCCTCAGCTCCATCCCGGGCGCGTCGGTCACGTCGATCAAGATCGACGGCATCCAGCACGAGTTCTCGACCGTCCCCGGCGTGACCGAGGACGTCACCGAGATCATCCTCAACCTGAAGAACCTCGTCGTCTCCTCCGAGCACGACGAGCCGTTCGTCATGTACCTGCGCGCGCAGGGCCCCGGCGTCGCCACGGCCGGCGACATCGAGGCCCCCGCGGGCGTGGAGGTCTACAACAAGGACCTGCACATCGCCACGCTGAACGAGAAGGGCAGCCTGGAGATCGAGCTCGTCGTGGAGCGTGGCCGCGGCTACGTCTCGGCGGTGCAGAACAAGACCGGCGACGAGGAGATCGGGCGCATGCCGGTCGACTCGATCTACAGCCCGGTCCTCAAGGTCACGTACAAGGTCGAGGCCACCCGAGTCGAGCAGCGCACCGACTTCGACAAGCTGATCATCGACGTCGAGACGAAGTCCTCGATCCTGCCGCGCGACGCGATCGCGTCGGCCGGCTCGACCCTCGTCGAGCTCTTCGGCCTGGCCCGTGAGCTCAACGTCGAGGCCGAGGGCATCGACATCGGCCCGTCGCCGGTCGACGAGCAGCTCGCCGCCGACCTCGCCCTGCCGATCGAGGAGCTCAACTTCACGGTCCGCTCGTACAACTGCCTCAAGCGCGAGGGCATCCACTCCGTGGGTGAGCTCATCACGCGCTCGGAGCAGGACCTGCTCGACATCCGCAACTTCGGCTCGAAGTCGATCGACGAGGTCAAGGCCAAGCTGGCCGAGATGGGCCTGGCCCTCAAGGACAGCCCGGCCGGCTTCGACCCGTCGGCCGTCCTCGACTCCTACGACGACGACGCCAGCTTCGCCGAGGACGAGCAGTACTGAGCTGCTCGCTCATCGACCGTTTTACTGACCTGGAGACAGACACATGCCCACGCCCACCAAGGGAGCCCGCCTCGGCGGCAGCCCGTCGCACCAGCGCCTGATCCTGGCGAACCTCGCGACGGCGCTGTTCGAGCACGGCCGCATCACCACCACCGAGGCCAAGGCCCGCCGTCTGCGGCCCTACGCCGAGCAGCTCATCACGAAGGCCAAGACCGACACGGTGGCGAACCGCCGCCAGGTCGTCAAGGTCGTGCGTGACAAGAGCGTCCTGCACACGCTGTTCACCGAGATCGGTCCCGCCATGGCGAGCCGTCCCGGCGGATACACGCGCATCACGAAGATCGGTCCGCGCAAGGGCGACAACGCCCCCATGGCCGTCATCGAGATCGTCGAGGAGAAGTCCTTCACGGCGCAGGCGACCGCCCCCGCGGCGGGCAGCACCGCCGCGGCTCCGGTGGAGGAGCCGGCTGTCGAGGAGACGCCCGCGGTGAACGTGGCCGACGACTCCGCCGAGGTCGAGACCGACGTCGTCGCGGGTGCGCCCGCCACGGAGGCCGAGACCGAGCCGGCCACCGAGACCGAGGTCGAGGCAGCTGCCGAGGCCGTCGAGGGTGCGACCGACGAGGACACCACCAAGGCCTGACCCCAGGTCCCGTCACGAGGGCCCCCGCCGCACCAGCGGCGGGGGCCCTCGTGCGTACGTACGGAGATCAGGACGAGTTTCCCGATACCGGTCGGGCGGGCGGCTCCCGGCCGATAGGGTCAGCCCGGGCGTGTCACTCGGGGGCGCTCGTCGTCTGCACCGAGGAGTCGTCGTGGTCAGGTCCGGAGTCGTCATGCTCGCCACCGGAGCGGTGCTCGCAGCGCTGCTTCCCGCCACGGCGGTGGCCGCCCCGGGCCCGGACCCGCAGCCCGTGGCCGCAGCCGCCCAGGCCGAGGCGCAGACGGCACCGGTCGAGCCCGAGGCCGTGGGCATCATCGTGCAGAGCACGGCGTCGCAGCGGCGGGTCGAGGCCGCGGTCGACGACGCGCTGCCGTCCGACGTCGAGGCCGTCGACACCGTCGACGGCGCCGGAGGGCTGTCGCTCGTGGAGCTCGACGGCACGCTCGACGGCGACACGGCCAGCGAGGTCGCCGACGCGATCGAGCAGCGCAGCGACGTCGCGTTCGCCACGCCGAACTACCGGGTGCGCGCCTTCTCCACGCCGCCCGTCTCGACCGACGACCCGTACTTCGACGACCAGCACAACCTCTGGGACCGTTCCCGGTCGAGGGGCGGCTACAGCGTGCGCGCGCCGTCCTTCTGGCAGACCACGCGCGGCAGCAGCGACACCGTGGTGGCCGTGCTCGACACCGGTATCGTGGCGAACCACCCGGACCTCGCCGGCCAGCTGGTGCCGGGCTACGACCTCGTGACCGACGAGTACGTCTGTCCGCCCGGTGCGCAGACCTGCAGCACGCGCGGGACCTTCACCAACGCCGACGACGGTGACGCGCTCGATCCCGATCCGTCCGACCCGGGTGACTGGATGGACGCGACCTGGGCCAAGAAGTGCGGCGCCCCGAAGGGGACGAGCTACGCCAGCTCGTGGCACGGCACCCACGTGGCCGGGATCGTCGCGGCCAAGGCGGACAACGGACGCGGCACCGCAGGTGTCGCCCCCGGCGTCCGGGTGCAGCCGGTGCGCGTCCTGGGCCACTGCGGCGGCGACATCTGGGGCATCATGCACGGCATCTACTGGGCCGCGGGCGCCGACCTCGGCACGGTCGAGGACAAGGAGTTCGCGGGCACCCCGGTGAACCCGACGCCGGCGAAGGTGCTCAACATGTCGCTCGGCAGCACGGTGCGCACGGAGGCGCAGCGCCGCCAGGTGTGCAAGGCGTACGAGAAGCCGCTGGCGTTCGCGCGGTCCCGGGGAGCCACCGTGGTCGCCGCGGCGGGCAACGACAGCTTCACGAAGAACGTGAGCGCCAACCTCTCGGTCCCGGCGGCCTGCCCGGGAGTGGTGTCCGTGGGTGCGACGAGCCGCACGGGGCACCGCTCGTACTACTCCCAGGCCGGCTCCAGCGTCGACCTCTCCGCCCCCGGCGGCGACGAGATCATGGACGGCGACAGCGACCGTGCCGACGGCCGCGGGACGGGCGGCATCTGGTCCAGCCTGATCACCGGCAGGACCCGTCCGAACACCGGCTACGTCGCCCGTCAGTACGAGGGCACCAGCATGGCGGCTCCCCACGTCGCCGCGGCTGCCGCGCTCCTGTACTCCCAGGGCGCGACGTCGCCGGCGAAGGTCGAGGAGACGCTCAAGCGGTCCGTCAGCCGCTTCCCGGCTCGTGACAAGCGGTACGCGTCGGTCGTCGTCACCGACGGGCGGAAGGACTACCGCCTGTTCGACCTGAACTGCACGACGTCGCGCTGCGGCGCCGGGGTCCTGAACCTCGAGCGGTTCGCGCCGCGGACCGGCGGGACCGCCACCGTCGGGCGGACGGTCTCGTTCGAGGGCTGGCAGACCAGCCGCAGCGACGTCGCCTACGAGTGGTTCATGGGCGACCCCACCCAGGTCCTGGGCCGCGGCCGGACCTTCACCGTGCCGACCTCGGCGCTGGGCCGTTCGCTGGCCGTCAGGGTCACGGTGCCCGGCCAGGGCGACACGATCGTCGGCACGCCCACCGTCGGCAAGTCGACGAGCACCACCTCGACGGCGCTGGGGACGTCGGTCTCGCGGACCAAGCGCGCGACGCTGAAGGTCCGGGTCTCCGGCCCCGTGGGTGCGACGGGGACCGTGCAGGTCTACGACGGCCGCCGCCGCGTGACCACCGTGACCCTCTCGCGCGGCCGGGCCACGGTGCTGCTGCCCCGACTCTCGAAGGGCCGGCACACCATCAAGGCCGTCTACTCCGGCAGCTCGCTGCTCAAGGGCTCGTCGCGCTCCCGGACGATCACCTCGAAGTAGGGTCCTCAGCCCCGGCGCACGGTCAGCACGCGGAACCCCTTGCTGCTGGCCGTGCGCTCGGTGGGCCAGCCCTGATCGACGAGCCAGCGCTGGAGGCTGTCGGCGCCCAGGTTCCTGCCGACGACCAGCCGCGCGTAGCCGTCGTCGGCGAGCCGGTCGAGCCAGTGCAGGAGCAGGGCGTGCAGCGCGTCCTTGCCGATGCGGATCGGGGGGTTCGACCAGATCGCGTCGAACCTCAGCGCCTCGGGCACGTCGTCCGGTGCGGCGACGTGGACGGGCGCCCCGCCGCTCGCCGCCACCGCGTCGGCGTTGAGCCGGGTCAGGTCGCGGGCCCGCTCGTTCACGTCGACCGCCCACACCTGCGCCGTGGGTGACGCGGCCGCGACCGCGCAGGCGATCGGGCCCCAGCCGCACCCGAGGTCCAGGACCGTGCCGGTCGGCGGTTCGCCGGACTCCAGCAGGACTCGCGTGGCGTGGTCGAGGTGGTCGCCGGAGAACACCCCGGTGCTCGTGGTGCAGGTGAGGTGGTGCCCCCAGGCCTCGACCGCGACGGTGCGGCGCTGGTCGGGTCCGTCGGGACGGTCGTCGAAGTAGTGGCCGCTCACGCGGACCATCCTCCCAGCGGCCCGCCGGGGCGGCTCAGCAGTGTCGCGAGACGTGCCCGCGGACGCCTCGTGGCAGCACGTCGCGGTCGCGCAGCTGGATGGGGTGGTCGCCCGCGCGCTCGCTGCAGGCGCGCGCGTAGGCCCGGCGGCCGTTGTCGGTGTACTCGACCTCCACGACGGCGGAGCCGTACGCGTCGGTGTAGGCGGCGCACTCGCGGTAGACCTCGCACTCCTCGGCCACGGCGAAGTCGAAGCCGAGCGCCCGGCCGTCCAGGTCGGGGGTGTTCTTCTGTGCGATCGCCAGCCCGGCGTCGTGGGCGGCGCGCACCAGGGCGCGTGCCGTCGCCTCCGTCTGGCGGCGCGTCAGCAGCCCGCGGGAGCGCGTCCACGCGTCGAGGTTGTCGGGCTCGACCGCCGCGTAGCCGTCGCGGGCGCACGCGCGGAACCAGCGCGCGACCACCGCGACGATCGCGGCCCGACGTGCCGCGGTGCGCTGGTCCAGCAGCACCTCGTCCGGCCAGCCGGCATCGCGCACCAGACGTCCGCCCTGCCGCAGCAGCAGCGTCGGGTGGTGCTTCCTCCACCAGGCGAGATCGCCGGGCTGCGTCTGGAAGGCGTTGACGTAGCAGACCGAGTACCGGTCGGGGTCCGCCGGATCCGTCCGGTCCCGGACGACGACGGTGACGTCGTCCGCCGGTCGGTAGGCGCCGCCCAGCTGGTAGTCGGCGACCGCGTCGGCCGGGAACGGCCGCACCTCCGGCGGAGCCTGGTCGGCCGTCGCGGAGCAGGCCGAGGCGACCAGGACGGCCGCGACGAGGAGCAGGCAGAGCCGCGCGGCACGGGGACGGGACATCACCGACCCAGGCTACGGCGTGGGGGTGCCGGGACCCTCGTCGCGACGTCGTCGCGCCTCGCCGACCCTGGCGGCCAGGCCGGCGTCGTCGGGGTAGACGACCTCCTCGAGCACGAGGCCGTGCGCCGGCATGACCTTGACGCGCGGATCGCGGGCCCCGGCCAGCAGGACCTCCCGGGCCCACGCCGCCGGGTGGCGTCCTTCGCCGACCGCGACGAGCGCGCCCATGAGCGCCCGCACCATGGAGTGGCAGAAGGCGTCGGCGCGCACGGTCGTGACGAGCAGTCCGTCGTCGGGGGAGCGGACCGTGCTCAGCTCGAGCAGAGTGCGGATCGTGGTGGCCCCCTCGCGACGGCGGCAGAAGGCCGCGAAGTCGTGCTCGCCCACGAGCAGGGCCCCGGCCTCGGTCATCGCCGCCGCGTCGAGCGCGCGCGGCCAGGCGACCACGGTGCCCCGGTGCAGCGGGTCGACGCGCGACGGGTCGTCCTGCAGCCGGTAGGCGTAGCGTCGCTCGAGCGCCGCGAAGCGCGCGTCGAACCCCTCGGGTGCGGCGCGGACCCCGTGGACGACGACGTCGTCGGGCAGCAGCCGGCGCAGCCGCCGGGCGAGCACGTCGGGGTCCACGTCGACGTCGAGGTCGACGTGGGCCACCTGGCCGCGGGCGTGGACACCCGCGTCGGTGCGCCCGGCGCAGGTCAGGCCGGGTCGCTCGTCCAGGCGCAGCACGGTGGCGATGGCCTGCTCGACCGTCTCCTGCACGCTGCGCAGTCCCGGCTGCGTCGCCCACCCACGAAAGCCGGCCCCGTCGTAGGAGAGGTCGAGTCGCAGGCGCACCCCGACACGGTAGTCCCTACGCTGGTCCCGTGAAGCGCGGACTCGTGGCCTCCACCTGTGCAGCCCTCGTCCTCGCGGCGTGCTCCCCGAGCACCCCGCAGGAGACCGCACCGCCGGAGAGGGGCACCGGCACGACACCGACGTTCGTCGTCCTCAACCCGACCCCCGACCCGGCGACGTCCCAGACCGTGACGTGGCGCTCGAGGGAGGCGTTCGAGGACCAGCGGGTCGTCGCGCGTCCTGTCGGGGGTGGCGCGGAGGTCCGTGCCGACGCGACCCGCAAGGCGCCCACCAGCGTGCGCGACAGCGGATCGGCGCTGCCCGCCTACACGGCCACGCTCCGCGGGCTGGAGCCCGGCACGCGCTACCGCTACCGCGTCGAGAACGCCGGGGGCACAGCCGGTCCGTACACCTTCCGCACCCCCCGTGACGACGACGCACCGTGGACGTTCCTCGCGCTCGGCGACACCCAGGTCGACAACGCCGACGTCCCCGCCCGGATCGTGCGCGAGGCCGTCGACGAGCACCCCGACGCCAACCTCGTCCTGCACGCGGGCGACGTCGTCAACGAGCCGTGGCGGCACGGCGAGTGGGTGGACCTGATGACAGCCCTCGCGCCCGTCCGCACCAGCCGCAACCTCGCGGTGTCGATCGGCAACCACGAGCGGTGCATCCTCGTGCGGGGCTGCCGCTCCGGTGGTGCCGAGGGCTTCCGCACCTACTTCACCGACCCGTCGAACGACGCCGAGGGCCAGCAGCCGACCTGGTACAGCTTCGACCAGCAGGGCGTCCGGTTCGTCGTGCTCGACTCCTTCGGCACGGACCTCGAGGCGCAGGCCCGCTTCCTCGACGAGCGGCTCGAGGACAACCCGAACCGCTGGAGCGTCGTGCTGATGCACGCGGGGCCGTTCGCGTCACGGGTGTACCGCACCAACACCGAGGTGTTCTCCACGATCCTGCCGGTGGTGGAGAAGCACGACGTCGACCTCTTCCTCAACGGGCACGACCACGTCTACACGAGCGGCTACCACGGCGACCCGGACGGCACCGTCTTCGCAGTCTCGGACTCCGGGCCGAAGTACTACCAGATCTCCGGCGAGGACTGGACGCGCCGCGGAGCCACGCGCACGCGCTGGGCGAAGCAGGTGAGCACCTACCAGGTCGTCGACGTCACGCCAGACGCGCTGCACTACCGCGCGGTCGTCGCCGCCAACGGCTACGCGCCGCAGCCGAGACGGCGACCCGGGTCGGTCCTCGACGACATCACCATCCGCAAGGACGCGCAGGGGACGAAGACCGTCACCCGGCGCTGACCCGCGGTCAGCCCGCGAGGCGGGTGGTCGAGCAGGACGGCGTCCCCAGCATCCGGACCTCCATGATCCCGAGCTGGATCCCCAGCATCTTCAGCAGCGGCTGGACCAGCAGGTCCAGCGTGCCGGTCAGCTTGTTGATGGCGTCGAGCACGGTGTTCGTGGTGCTGTCGACGCTGCTCAGGATGATCCGCTCGCCGCCGCCGTAGATCTGCGTGAGGTCCGGCGCCGGCGGGTAGGGGAACTGCTGCGTGCTGGTCTTCGCGCCGACGGTCCCGGTGATGCGCACGACGCCGGCGAGCGGGAGGCCCAGGAGCGACAGCGGCGTGACCGTGGCGCTGCCCGTGCCACCCGGCCCGCTGAGCGTCGCGAGCGACGTGTCGCCGCGCACCGTCGTGGAGGCCTGCGTCCCGCCGCCCGCGCACGTGACGTTGGTCAGGGTGGCGGTGCCCTTGCCGACCTGCACGCCCAGCGAGATGTTGCCGATGCCGGCGATCCCGAGGATGCTCACCCCGGTCTCGACGTCGAGCCGTACCTGGGCGGTGCGTGCCTGCGCTCCCACCCCGCCGCAGGCGATGACGGGCGGCTCGATGAGCGTGAGCTGCGTGTTCGCGGTGACCAGGTCCAGCGGGACGCCGAGGTCGGCGCCGATCGCCACGGCGTTCTTGCCGTTGGCGACCGCGGCGGAGAGGGCGGCGGTGCCGATGAGGTCGAGGGCGTTCAGCTGGGCGTCCAGCCCGGACTCGCCACCCGTGCCGACCGACAGGAAGCGGCCCAGGTTCACGTTCAGGGCACCCACCTGGCCGCCGACGGTGTTCAGCAGGTTCGCCTGCGCCGTGTTGCCCTGGCGCTGCAGGACGGTCGCGGTCGCGACCATCAGCTGGCGCAGCGTCACCGTCGCGGTCGCGAGCTGCTGCGTCGTGCCGATGCCCAGCTCGGCGGCCACGTCGCCGAGGCGGACGGTGAGCGCCTTGAGGTCGACCAGGCCGGAGTAGCCCACGAGCCCCAGGTTCGCCTTGAGGATCCGGTCGAGCAGCGGGCTGAGCGCGCTCTGCGAGGAGTTGAGCACGAGCGACCGGGTGCCGGCGGAGAAGCAGACGGCCGGCTGGGCCCGAGCGCCGACGGCGCTGCGCGCCGCCCCGCCCGAGCTGCGGCCGAGGACGGGGGCGAAGGCGTAGTCGACCGTGGTGCTGGACTCGACCTTCACCGCGTCGCAGACCCCGTTCGCGGCACCGGCGACGAACGTCTTCGTCGCCGAGTCGAGATGGCCCGGCGTCACCACGAGCGGGGACGTCCGACCGATGCGGCGGTTCTGGCGGGCCAGGCTCGCGTTCGCCGCGGTCGTGAGCGTCGTGACGTCGCACGTGGGCAGCTTGCGGGCTGCGTCGAGCGCGACGACGTCGGCGACCGACTGCATGTCGCGGACCGCGACCCGCTGGAGGCCGAGGTCGGCGGCGAACGCCGTGAAGCCCAGCAGGATCGTCATGGTGAGGATCGTCAGCGGCAGGATCGACCCGCGCTCGTCGCGCCGACGTCGGGGCCGACGGTCGTCGCGTCGCAGCGCGCGACGCGCCCACCGCCCGGTCACGAGCTGATCTCCGCCGTCGTCTCGTAGGAGACCGTGGACGGCAGGACGAGCCCGAGACCGGGGAACGACGGCAGCAGGGGGTGGTCGCGGTAGAGGTGCGAGATCGCGACCTTCGCGCACTTCGCGGTCGAGCCCGCGCACGTCATCGAGGGCGTGATCACGCAGGTGCCCACCACCTCGGAGCCCCGCGTGAGCGTGCCCGCGGACGTGCAGGTGACGCCGTAGGACCCGAGCGACCGGTTGACGGCCGCGCGGGCGTCGGACAGCGACGTCGTCGAGCCGCTCGGGGCCACGGCGAGGACGCGAGCCCCCTCGGCCGCGGCTTGGCTGATCCCCTGGCGGTAGCTCAGCATCCAGCCGTAGCTGATGATGCCGAACAGCAGCGCCACGAAGATCGGCAGCACGAGCGCGAACTCGACCGCTGCCGCGCCGTCCTCGCGGCGACGCTGGTGCGTGGTGCGTCCCTGGACGCGTCGGTGTCGTCGTCCGACCATCACGATGCTCCCTCAGTCGTGACCGTCGGTTCTGCCGTGTGCAGAGCCGGCGTGAAAGCTCCCTCCCCTCCGGCGCTCCCACACCGGAAAGGTCTTTCGTCCTGCAACATAGCGCCAAAACGGCCCCCTGTCCCTGGAACCAGGACAGAGGGCCGTCGCGCGGCGCAGGGGTCAGGCCCAGCGCTGCTCCGCGGGCACGAAGTCGAGCGTGCGCGCACCCGTGTAGATCTGCTTCGGACGCGCGATCTTCTGCTCCTTGTCGTCCACCAGCTCGATCCACTGCGCCAGCCAGCCGGCCGTGCGGGGGATGGCGAACAGGACGGTGAACATCTCCGGCGGGAACTGCAGCGCCTCGTAGATGAGACCCGAGTAGAAGTCGACGTTGGGGTACAGCTTGCGCTGCACGAAGTACTCGTCCTCGAGCGCGATCCGCTCCAGCTCCTGCGCGATCTCCAGCAGCGGGTTGACGCCGGTGACCTCGAAGACGTCGTCGACGGCCTTCTTGATGATCTTGGCGCGCGGGTCGTAGTTCTTGTAGACCCGGTGGCCGAAGCCCATCAGGCGCTCCTCGCCCTTCTTCACGCCCTCGATGAAGCCCGGGATGTTGTCCTTGCTGCCGATCCGCTTCAGCATCCGCAGGACGGCCTCGTTGGCGCCACCGTGCAGCGGGCCGTACAGCGCCGCGATGCCGGCGCTGACGGCGGAGTACGGGTCGACGTCGCTCGAGCCGACGGAGCGGACCGCGTTCGTCGAGCAGTTCTGCTCGTGGTCGGCGTGCAGGATGAACAGGACCTCGAGCGCCTTGGACAGCCGCGGGTCCGGGTCGTACTTCTGCTCGCTCATCTTGAACAGCATCGACAGGAAGTTCTCCGTGTAGGAGAGGTCGTTGTCGGGGTAGACGTACGGCTTGCCCTGGGCGTGGCGGAACGCCCACGCACCCAGCGTCGGCATCTTGGCGATGAGCCGCACGACCTGGTCGTGGCGCACCTTCTCGTCGGTGATGGCCCGGGCCTCGGGGTAGAACGTCGACAGCGCGCCCACGCTCGACAGCAGCATGCCCATGGGGTGCGCGTCGTAGCGGAAGCCCTGCATCAGGCTCTTGAGGTTCTCGTGCACGAACGTGTGGAAGGTGATCTCGTGCACCCACGCGTCGTGCTGCTCCTGCGTCGGCAGCTCGCCGTGGATGAGCAGGTAGGCCACCTCGAGGAACGTCGAGGACTCGGCCAGCTGCTCGATCGGGTACCCGCGGTACTCGAGGATGCCCTTGTCGCCGTCGATGTAGGTGATCGAGCTGCGCGTGGACGCGGTGTTGGTGAAGCCGGGGTCGTACACGGCGATGCCGGGGTCGTCCTCCGTCTTGCCGATCTTGCCGAGGTCGGACGCGCGGACGGTGCCGTCCGTGATCTCGAGCTCGTACTCCTCGCCCGTGCGGTTGTCGCGGACGGTCAGGGTCTGGTCGGTCACGATGGGTCTCCTGTGACGTGCTGTACGGGTCGTTGATGTGGTCCCGGACTCACTTCCAACCTAGTGCGGCCTCCCACGGTACGCGAGGCTGGGTCTCGGGGACCGGACCCCGCGGCGACGCCCGACGTCGTGCCCGGCACCCCGTTTTGACCCGGCTGGGGCGGGCCGGTTACTCTTGGACGTCGTTGTGCCCTGCGTGCGCGATCGCCCTCCGGCGGTCCGGCGCCGACGCCGGAAACCACGTCCCCCGCCGCCACCTCGCGGCACGGGACCGCGCAACGACACCGACGCCAAGAACGACAACGAGAAGGTCACGCCGTGCCCACGTACAGCCCGAAGCCTGCTGACATCAGCCGTCAGTGGCACGTCATCGATGCCCAGGACGTCGTCCTCGGGCGTCTCGCCGTCTCGGCCGCGCACCTGCTGCGCGGCAAGCACAAGGCGACGTTCGCGCCGCACGTCGACGGTGGTGACTTCGTCGTCATCATCAACGCCGACAAGGTCGCGCTGACGGGCAACAAGCGCACCGACAAGGACGTCTACCGCCACAGCGGCTACCCGGGCGGCCTGAAGACGATCGCCTACGGCGACCTCCTCGACAAGGACGCCCGCAAGGCCGTCGAGAAGTCCGTGGCCGGCATGCTGCCGAAGAACCGCCTCGGACGTCAGATCATCAAGAAGCTGAAGGTCTACGCCGGCCCGGAGCACCCGCACTCCGCGCAGCAGCCCCAGCCGTACGAGATCAAGCAGATCTCCCAGTGAGCACCCGAGCAGAAGAGACGAGCACCGTGGCCGACACCACCGAGACCGACGTCCCCACCAGCACCGACGGCGTCTACACCACCGAGACCTCGCCCTCCTCGGAGATCGCGACCAGCAACTCGGTCATCGCCCCCGGCGCGGCCACCGGCCGTCGCAAGGAGGCCGTCGCCCGCGTGCGCATCGTGCCCGGCACGGGCGTGTGGACCGTCAACGGCAAGCCGCTCGAGGAGTTCCTCCCGAACAAGCTGCACCAGCAGATCGCCAAGGAGGCCCTGGCGGCCACCGGCCTCGAGGGCAGCTTCGACGTCGTGGCCCGTGTCACCGGCGGTGGCATGACCGGCCAGGCCGGCGCGCTGCGCCTCGGCGTCGCCCGTGCCCTGAACGGCGTCGACGAGGAGGTCAACCGTCCGATCCTCAAGAAGGCCGGACTGCTGACCCGCGACGCCCGCATCAAGGAGCGCAAGAAGGCCGGCCTCAAGAAGGCCCGTAAGGCTCCTCAGTACAGCAAGCGCTGACTCCGTTGGGCCGGATCTTCGGCACCGACGGCGTACGCGGCCTCGCCAACCGCGACCTCACGGCCGAGCTCGCGCTCGACCTGTCGGTCGCTGCTGCCCACGTGCTGGGCGAGGCCGGTGCGTTCGCCGACAGCCGGCCCACGGCCGTCGTCGCCCGCGACCCGCGCGCCTCGGGGGAGTTCCTCGAGGCCGCGATCGTCGCCGGCCTGGCGTCGGCCGGGGTCGACGTCCACCTGCTCGGCGTCGTCCCGACGCCCGGCGCGGCGTACCTGACTGCTGAGCTCGACGCCGACATGGGCGTCATGATCTCCGCCAGCCACAACGCGATGCCCGACAACGGCATCAAGTTCCTCGCGCGCGGCGGACACAAGCTCGACGACGCCGTCGAGGTGGCCATCGAGCAGCGGCTGCGTGAGCCGTGGGACCGGCCGACCGGCGTCGGCGTCGGTCGCGTCGGCGACAGCCACGTGGGCGTCGACGCCTACGTCAAGCACCTCGTCGGCACCGTCCCGGGCCGGCTCACTGGGCTGAAGGTCGTGCTCGACTGCGCGAACGGCGCGGCCTACCACGTGGGACCGGCGGCGTTCCGACGCCTGGGTGCCGAGGTGGTCGCGATCCACGACGAGCCCGATGGCCTGAACATCAACGAGGCGTGCGGCTCGACCCACCTCGAGGACCTGCAGGCGGCTGTGGTGCGTCACGGCGCCGACGCCGGGTTCGCCTTCGACGGCGACGCCGACCGCTGTCTCGCGGTCGACGCGGCCGGGCAGGTGGTCGACGGCGACCAGATCCTCGCCGTGCTCGCCCTCGCGCGGCTCGAGCGCGGGCTGCTGCACGCCGACACCGTCGTCGCGACGGTGATGAGCAACCTCGGGTTCGTGCAGGCCATGGAGGCCGCCGGGGTCACGGTGCTGCAGACCGCGGTGGGCGACCGCTACGTGCTCGAGGCGATGCGCGCGGGCGGGTTCACGCTGGGTGGCGAGCAGTCGGGCCACGTGATCATGGCCGACCACGCCACCACCGGCGACGGGGTGCTCACGGCCCTGCACCTCGCGGCCCGGATGAGCGAGACCGGCCGGACGCTGGCCGACCTCGGCTCCGTCATGCGACGGCTGCCGCAGGTGCTCGTCAACGTGCCCGACGTCGACAAGAGCCGGGTCGACGCGGACCCGGTGCTGCAGGGCGAGCTCGTGGCCGCGAACGGCGCCCTCGAGGGCCGCGGCCGGATCCTGCTCCGCCCCTCCGGCACCGAGCCGCTCGTGCGCGTCATGGTGGAGGCGCCGACGCTCGAGGAGGCCACGTCGGTGGCCGAGCACCTCGCCGGCGTCGTGCGCCGCACGCTGGGCTGAGGGACCGACCGAGTCGATCTCGCTACGGTGTCGCCATGCAGCTCGCCGAGATCGACCTGACGGACGACGTCGCCTACGCGGCCTTCCACACGGTCTACGCGCGCGCCCACACGGAGCGCTTCGACGAGCCGTGGGGGTTCGCCGAGAAGCGCACCAACCTGACCAGCGACGCGTACGCCGAGCACGTCGTCGTGGCGGGGGAGGTCGACGGAGAGGTCGTCGGGGGAGCGTGGGTGTCGTTCCCGCAGCAGGACAACCGGACGCTCGCCTACCTGCACGTCTTCGTCGTGCCCGAGCAGCGTCGACGCGGCTACGGGAGCCTGCTGCTCCGGGAGGTCGAGAGGCTGGCGGCGGAGCGCGGACGGGAGAACGCCTTCGCGGAGGCGGCGTGGGCTGTGGAGGACTCCGCGAGCGCAGGCTCGGCGTTCGCGGAGACGCACGGGTACGCCGTCGACCTGCTCGACGCGATCCGCTCGCTCCCGCTGCCCGCCGAGGTCGCACCGCCGGTGTGGCGCGACGGGTACACGGCGGTGGCCTGGCGTCGCTGCCCCGACGAGTGGCTCGACCAGTACGCCGTCCTCCGGGCGCTGATCCTCGCGGAGGCGCCGTCGGGGGAGGTGGGGCTGGAGCCGGAGCACTTCGACGCGGAGCGGGTGCGTCACGAGGAGGCCCGGTGGGCCGAGCAGGGCCGGGTCGGGCAGACGGTCGCGGCCGTCGCGCCCGACGGCACCCTCGCCGGCCACACGCAGCTCGTGGTGCCCGACCACGGCGACACCGCCTACCAGTGGGACACGCTCGTCCTCCGAGCCCACCGCGGTCACGGCCTCGGCCTGGCCATGAAGACCGCCGCCCTCGACGAGGCCGCCGATCTCCTCTCCGGCCGCACCCGCGTGACCACCTGGAACGCCGCCTCCAACGCACCGATGATCGCCGTCAACGAGGCCCTCGGCTACCACCACGTGGCGTGGGCCGCTGAGCTCGTGAAGCCGCTGGGGCGGTGAGGGGGCGCCGCGGTCGGGTGGGGGTGCGTCGGTGTGGCTTCTCCTTGGGGTGGGGCTGCGTCGGCGCGGCTCCTCGGTCGGGTGGGGCTGCGCTGGCGCGGCTTCGTGGTCGGGTGGGGCTGCGCGGGCGCGGCTTCTCGTGGAGGTGGTCTCCGAAAGGGCCTCGACCGGGCGGCTGGGCGTGAGCCGGCTCCGGTTCTCGGGCCGTGGCCCGCGTTGTACGCAAGATTCTGCGTTTGCGCGGTCCGGCGGTGGATCTGCCACCTTCTGAGCGCTGTTCAGGTGGCAGATCCACCGCTGACGGGGCCAGACGTGTGAAGGATTCTTCCTTCTCGTGGAACGGTCCACGAGAAGGAAGAATCTTTCGTCACCCCAACGCAAACGGCGCTCAAGATTCTGCATTCGCGCGAGCCAGGTCGAACGCTTCTGCGTTCACGACGGGATCCCGTAGCAAACGCAGCATCTTTGACCATTCCACACACGAACGCAGCATCTTGCGTCCCACAGCGCGAGCCAGAGCCCGAGACCCGAAGCCGACCCCCGCCCAGCCGCCCGGTCGAGGCCCTTTCGGAGCGCAGGACGAGTCAAAGCCGCGGCAGCGCAGCCCCACCCGAGAGAGAAGCCGCGCCAGCGCAGCCCCACCCGACTGAGAAGCCGCAGCAGCGTAGCCCCACACCGACGCGACCTCACATCTTGCGGAACCGCACCCACTTGACGGAGTGGTCGCTGCCCTTGCGCAGGACGAGGTCGGCGCGGCCGCGGGTGGACTGGATGTTCTCACGCAGGTTGGGCCAGTTGATGGTGTCCCACAGCTCCTCGGCGCGGGCGACGGCCTCGTCGTCGGTGAGGCTGCTGTAGCGGTGGAAGTAGGAGGCGGGGTCCGCGAAGGCGGTGCGGCGCAGGGCGAGGAACCGGTCGACGTACCAGCGACGGATGTCCTTGCTGGACGCGTCGACGTAGATGGAGAAGTCGAAGTAGTCGCTGACGGACAGGCCGGGGGAGCCGTCGCCGCGGTCCTTCGCGGGCGCGAGCACGTTGAGACCCTCGACGATGACGATGTCGGGCCGCTCGACGACCACCGTCTCCTCGGTGCGGTCGTAGGTGAGGTGGGAGTAGACGGGGGCCGTCACCTGCTCGACGCCGGACTTGACGTCGATGACGAACCGCAGCAGCGCCTTGCGGTCGTAGGACTCCGGGAAGCCCTTGCGCTGCAGGATGCCGCGACGTTCCAGCTCCGCGTTCGGCCACAGGAAGCCGTCGGTGGTCACCAGCTGCACGTTCGGGTGCTCCGGCGACGTCGACAGCAGCTCGCGGAGCAGGCGGGCCGTGGTCGACTTGCCGACGGCCACCGAGCCCGCGACCCCGATGACGAACGGCGTGCGCTGAGGCTGCGGCTCGCGCAGGAACGCCTCGGTGGCCTCCCACAGGCGGGTCGCGGCGCGCACGCGCAGGCTGATCAGCTCGGTCAGCGGCAGGTAGACCTGCCGCACCTCGTCGATGTCGAGCTCCTCGCCGAGGCCCTTGAGACGTTGGACGTCCTCCTCGCTGAGGGGCTGGGGGACGTCGTCGGCGAGGTCGGCCCACGCCGATCGCTCGATCTCGACGTACGGCGAGAGCTCACGGGCCATGACGTCCATCCTGCCGGTACCGAGGCCCACGGGCGCTCCTGGGTACCCTGGAGCGCATGTGCGGAATCGTGGGATACGTCGGGCACCGCAACGCCCTCGACGTCGTCATGGGCGGGTTGCGACGGCTCGAGTACCGCGGGTACGACTCCGGTGGCGTCGCCCTGCCCGACCCCTCCACGGGTCGGATCGCGTGGGCCAAGAAGGCCGGCAAGCTGGCCAACCTCGACGGCGTCCTGGCCGAGACCACGATGCCCGAGACGACCACCGGCATCGGCCACACCCGGTGGGCGACGCACGGTGCGCCCAACGACCGCAACGCGCACCCGCACCTGAGCGAGGACGGCCGCCTGGCGGTCGTGCACAACGGCATCATCGAGAACTTCGCGGTGCTGCGCGCCGAGCTGGAGGCGGCCGGGCACGAGCTGCTGTCCGAGACCGACACCGAGGTGGTCGTGCACCTGCTCTCCGACGAGCTGCAGCGCACCCCGGCCCTCGACGACGCCGTCCGCGCCGTCTGCCAGCGCCTGGAGGGCGCGTTCACGCTCGTCTTCACCGACGCGCGGCAGCCCGACGTCGTGGTCGGCGCGCGGCGCAACTCCCCGCTCGTGGTGGGCCGGGGCGACGGCGAGAACTTCCTCGGCTCCGACGTGTCGGCGTTCATCGAGTTCACGCGCGAGGCCGTCGAGCTCGGGCAGGACCAGGTCGTGGCCATCACGCGCGACTCGATGACGGTCACCGACTTCGACGGCGCGCCCGCCGAGACGACCAGCTACCACGTCGACTGGGACGTGTCGGCCGCCGAGAAGGGCGGCTACGACTGGTTCATGCTCAAGGAGATCGACGAGCAGCCGCAGGCCGTCGCCGAGACGCTGCTGGGCCGCTACGGCCGGTCCGGCCGGCTGCAGCTCGACGAGATGCGGCTCAGCGACGACGAGCTGCGCGACGTCGACAAGATCATCATCATCGCCTGCGGCACGGCCTCGTACGCCGGCCTGGTGGCCAAGTACGCGATCGAGCACTGGACGCGCATCCCGTGCGAGGTCGAGCTGGCGTCGGAGTTCCGCTACCGCGACCCGATCATCGACCGCTCGACGCTCGTGGTGGCGATCAGCCAGTCGGGCGAGACGATGGACACGCTCATGGCCATCCGCTACGCCCGTCAGCAGCGGGCGCGGGTGCTGAGCATCTGCAACACCAACGGCTCCACGATCCCGCGCGAGTCCGACGCGGTCATCTACACGCACGCAGGGCCCGAGGTGGCGGTCGCGTCGACGAAGGGCTTCCTGTCGCAGATCGTCGCCTGCTACCTCCTCGGCCTGTACCTCGCGCAGGTGCGGGGCGTGAAGTACGGCGACGAGATCGACGCCATCATGGCCGCGCTCGAGAAGCTGCCGGCCGGCATCCAGCGGATGCTCGACGAGGGCGAGCAGGTCCGCAAGCTCGCCGCCGAGCTCGTCGACACCCGTTCGGTCCTGTTCCTGGGCCGCCACGTCGGCTACCCGGTGGCGCTCGAGGGTGCGCTGAAGCTCAAGGAGCTCGCGTACCTGCATGCCGAGGGGTTCGCGGCCGGCGAGCTGAAGCACGGTCCGATCGCGCTCATCGAGGACGGCATCCCCGTGTTCGTCGTCGTGCCGCCGAAGGCCCGCGACCAGCTGCAGGAGAAGATCGTCAGCAACATCCAGGAGATCCGGGCCCGCGGCGCGCTCACCATCGTGCTCGCCGAGGACGGTGACGACGACGTCGTGCCGTACGCCGACCACCTGATCCGGCTGCCGAAGGTGCCGACGCTGCTGCAGCCGCTGGTCGCCACGGTGCCGCTGCAGATCTTCGCGTGCGAGCTGGCGGGCCTGCTCGGCCACGACGTCGACCAGCCGCGGAACCTCGCCAAGTCCGTCACGGTCGAGTAGGCCTCCGTGGCCGGCATCTGGGGCGTGGGCGTCGACGTCGTCGACCTCGCCCGCTTCGAGCGGTCGCTGGAACGCACCGCCGGGCTGCGCGAGCGCCTGTTCACGCCCGTCGAGGCCGCGGTCGGCTCGCCCGAGCGCCTGGCGGCGCGCTTCGCCGCCAAGGAGGCGTTCGTGAAGGCGCTGCGTGCGCCGACGGGGCTGTCGTGGCACGACGTCGAGGTCGTGCTCGACGAGCACGGTGCTCCTGCGCTCGCCCTGAGCGACGCGGCCGCAGCGCACCTGCGCTCGGTGGGCGTCGAGCGGGTGCACGTGTCGTTGTCGCACGACACGTCGGTGGCGACGGCGTTCGTCGTGGCGGAGGCTTGACCCCGTGCTGAACGCCCACACCGTCGCCCAGGTCCGTGCCGCCGAGGAGCGCCTCGCCGCCGAGACCGGCTGGGACGCGCTCATGCAGCGCGCGGCGCGTGGTCTCGCCGACGCCCTCGACGTCGTGCCGGCCGACGAGACGGTCCTCGTCCTGGTCGGCCCCGGCAACAACGGCGGCGACGCGCTCTTCGCCGCCACCCACCTGCTCGCGCGCGGCGTCCACGTCGACCTCGCGCTGCTCGACCCCGACGCCGTCCACGCCGAGGGACTCGCCGCGGCCGAGGCGGCCGGTGCGCGCCGCGTACCGGCTCCCGGCGACCAGCGGTGGTGCCTGGACGCGCTGTTCGGCATCGGCGCGCGCCCCGGTCTCGAGGGCCGCGCGGGGGAGTGGGCCGCGTGGACCCACGACACCGACGCCCACGTGGTCGCGGTCGACGTCCCGTCCGGCGTGGCCGTCGACACGGGGGCGACGCCCGGTCGGCACGTCCGCGCCGACCGCACCGTCACGTTCGGCACCCTCAAGGTCTGCTCGCTCGTCGGCCCCGCCGCCGACGCCGGTGGCGGCGAGCCGCCGACGCTCGTCGACATCGGCCTCGGCCCCCACCTCGGCGCGCCGACCGTGACGTCGCTCGAGGCGACCGACGGCGACCTCCTCCGTCGGCACGTGCCCGGCGCCGCGTCGCACAAGTACGCGCGGGGCGTGGTCGGGGTCGACGCCGGCTCCGACGCCTACGCCGGCGCCGCCCACCTGTGCGTCGCCGGCGCGCAGTCGGGCCTCGCCGGCATGGTGCGCTTCGTCGGCAGCGACACCTTGGCGGCGCGGGTGGTCGACCGCGCCCCGGAGGTCGTGCACGGCCGCGGACGGGTGCAGGCCTGGGTCGTCGGCCCCGGGGCGGGCGACGACGTGGCCGACCAGCTGGCCGCCTGCCTCGACGACGAGGTACCGCTCGTCGTCGACGCCGGAGCGCTCGAGCACCTGCCGCGACCCGTCGGCGTGCCCGCGCTCCTGACGCCGCACGCCGGAGAGCTCGCGCGGCTGCTCGACGTCGAGCGCGAGACCGTGGAGGCCGACCCCCTGGAGCACGCCCGACGTGCCGCCGCGCGCTGGGACGCGACCGTGCTGCTCAAGGGTGCCCGCACGGTCGTCGTGCACCCCGACGGACGCGCGGCCGTCAACCTCTCCGGCACCCCGTGGCTCGGCACCGCGGGCTCGGGCGACGTCCTCGCCGGGTTCGCGGCATCGCTGCTCGCTGGCGGGCTGGACCCGTTCGATGCGGGCCGGTACGCGGCCCTCCTGCACGGCGCCGCGGGCGTGCGCGCAAACCCGGGCGGACCGTTCGTGGCGTCCGAGGTCGCCGCCGCCCTCCGGCAGACCGTGGCCGCGTTCCTCGCCGGCACCCTCGAGCAGGTGCGCGCGTGGTGAGCCCCCAGGCCGAGGCCGTCGTCGACCTCGACGCCTACCGCCACAACGTGGCCACCCTCGCCGCGCACGCGCCCGGCGCCGCGCTGATGTCCGTCGTCAAGGCCGACGCCTACGGCCACGGGCTGCGCCCGGTCGCGCGCGCCGCACGCGACGCGGGGGCGTCGTGGCTGGGTGTCGCCACCGTCGAGGAGGCCCTCGCGCTGCGCCAGGCGGGCGACACCGGTCCCGTCCTGTGCTGGCTCGCGGCACCCGGCGCCGCCTACGGCGCCGCGGTCGAGCACGACGTCGAGCTGACGGCGTCGTCGGTCGAGCAGCTCGACGAGATCCTGCACGACGCCCCGACGGGCCGGCGACCTCGCGTGCAGCTCAAGGTCGACACCGGGCTCTCGCGCAACGGTGCCCGCGGTCCGGCCTGGGACGCGCTCGTCGCCGCAGCCTCGCGCGCGCAGGCCGCGGGGAGGGTCGAGGTCACCGGCGTCTGGTCGCACCTGGCCTGCGCCGACGAGCCCGACCACCCGGCCAACGACGAGCAGGAGGCGGCCTTCCGGACCGCGCTCGACGTCGCGAGCGACGCCGGGCTCGACCCGCAGTGGCGTCACCTCGCCAACTCCGCCGGGCTGCTGACCCGGCCCAGCGCCCACTTCGACCTCGTCCGTCCCGGCATCGCCACCTACGGCATCGCCCCTGACCCCGCGGTCGCGGGCATCGTCGATCTGCGTCCCGTCATGACGCTGCGCGGGCGGCTCGCGCAGGTCAAGCGGGTGCCGGCCGGCACCGCCGTCTCCTACGGGCACACCTGGACCACCGACCGCGAGACCACCCTCGGCCTCGTGCCCCTCGGGTACGGCGACGGCGTCCTGCGCTCCGCGTCCGGTCGCGCCGAGGCCGCCCACGACGGCGAACGGGTGCCGGTCGTCGGCCGCATCTGCATGGACCAGCTGGTCGTCGACCTGGGGGACCGCGCGGCGCGTCGCGGCGACGTCGTCACGCTGTTCGGTGCCGACCCCGGTGCCCCCACCGCCCAGGACTGGGCGATCGCCGCCGGTACGATCGCCTACGAGGTCGTCACCCGACTCGGCGACCGTGTCGTGCGTACCCACCGAGGCTGAGGGCCGTCCGAGCCCCGCCACCGAGGACAGTGATGAGCCCCGCCCCCTCCCGCCTGGCAGCACTCGCCGCGACCGCCGGAGCCTTCGTGGCTGCCGGCGTGACCGCCAAGGTCGTCGACACCCGGCGTCGCGAGCACCGCCGCGAGCAGCGCGGCGAGGAGGTCCCGTTCGGCAGCGTGCACAGCCCCGTCCGCACCGTCGTCGCGTCCGACGGCGTCCCGCTCAACGTCGAGGTCGACGAGGCCGACGAGGCCGACGGTGGCGGCACCGCACCCACCGTCGTGTTCGTGCACGGCTGGGTGTGCACGCTCGACACCTGGCACTACCAGCGGCTCGCGCTGCGCGGTCTCGTGCGGATGGTGTTCTACGACCAGCGCTCGCACGGCGGCTCCGGCCGCTCCACGCGCCGGGGGTCGAGCTTCTCGCAGCTCGCCGACGACCTGCGCACCGTGCTCGACGAGGTCGTGCCCGAGGGTCCCGTCGTGCTCGTCGGGCACTCGATGGGGGGCATCACCGTGCAGCAGCTCGCGGCGGAGTCGCCCGAGCTGTTCGGCGAGCGCGTGGTGGGCGCGGTGCTCCTGTCGACCAGCGACGGACGGCTCGTGCGGCAGAGCCCGGCGCTGCGTCGCATCCTGCCGTTCCTGCGCGCCGGTGCGCCGCTGCTCGACTGGGGCCGGACCTTCAACAGCTACAGCGTGATCCGGCGCTGGGCGGTCGGGCCCGACGCGCCCCGCAAGTACGCCGACATGTCCGACGAGATGATCCTGCGCGCCCAGACCCACGTGCTGCTCGACTTCTACCCGGCGTTCGTGGACCTCGACGTCCGCAGCGGCGCCGAGGGGCTCGGCCGGGTCCCGGTGGTCGTCGCCTGCGGCGACCACGACCTGCTCACGCCCCTCAAGCACGCCCGACGTCTCGCGCGCACCATCGACGACGCCCGTCTCGTGACGTTCGAGGGGGCCGGGCACATGGTGCCCTTCGAGGAGAACGTGGCCGTCACCCGGATCATCGAGGACCTGCTCGACGAGGTGGGGCACCCCGTCCGCGAGGGCGACCGGTGATGCGGGCGCTCGACGTCCTCGACGCCGGACCCGAGCACGCCGAGGCGATCGTCGACATCATCCACCGCTCGTTCAGCGTCCGGCCCGACCTCGACCCGCCGTCGACGGCCCTTGAGGAGACCGTCGAGTCGGTCTCCGAGGTCCTCGCGACCGCCGGCGGGCTGCTCGTGGAACGTCGCGGCGTGCCGATGGGGGCGCTGCTGTTCGACGAGTCCCGGCCCGGCAAGCTCGGCCTGCGTCGCGTGTCGGTCGACCCGGAGATCCAAGCGCGCGGTGTCGCGTCGGCCATGGTCGGCGTCGCGGAGGACACGGCCGAGGAGCGCGGCAAGGACGGCATCTGGCTGCACGTGCGCGAGGAGCTACCCGACACGGTCCGGTTCTGGACCCGCCGCAAGTACCACCCGGTGGGCCAGGAGGGTCCGCTGCTGGTGCTCGGCAAGACGCTGTGGCTGGCCCGCGAGGTGCCGACCCCCGACGCGATGCACCACCTCGCCGGGCGGGTGGCCGAGCTGGTCCGCCCCGGCGACCTCCTGGTGCTCTCGGGCGACCTCGGCGCGGGGAAGACGACGTTCACGCAGGGGCTCGGCGACGCGCTGCACGTCCGCGGACCGGTCACGTCGCCCACCTTCGTGCTCGCCCGCACCCACCCGTCGCTCGTCGACGGCCCCGCCCTCGTCCACGTCGACGCCTACCGCCTCGGCAGCGCCGCCGAGGTCGACGACCTCGACCTCGACACCGCCTCCGACGACGCCGTCACCGTCGTCGAGTGGGGCGAGGGGATGGCCGAGCAGCTGAACGACAGCTGGCTGTCGGTGAGCATCGAGGTCCGCGGCGCCCGCCCCATCGACCCCCTGGGCACCGAGCACGACGGCGACCACCCCGACGAGGCCGAGCCGCGCGTCGTCACCATCAAGCCGAACGGGCCCCGCTGGGTCGACGTGCCGCTCCGCTCCACCCTCCTCGGCTGACGTCCTGGTCTTCTTGTCGCGCCACCTGGCGGGGTCGTGACCATGCTGGTGCGTCACCGCAGGGCGTCTGGCCTTGCTGGTGCGTCGCCGCAGGGGGTCTGGGGTTGCTGGTGCGTCGCCGCAGGGGGTTCGACCTTGCTGGTGCGCTGCCTCGGCTTTCGCTGTGTCTGGTCTCCGAAAGGGCCTCGACCGGGCGGCTGGCGGGCGCGCTGGGCTGGGTTCTCGGGCTGTGGCTCGCGAGGGACGCAAGATTCTGCGTTCGTGCGTGCCGGCGGTGGATCTGCCACCTTCTGAGCGCTGTTCAGGTGGCAGATCCACCGCTGAGCGGGCGAGGCGGGTGAAGGATTCTTCCTTCTCGTGGAACGGTCCACGAGAAGGGAGAATCGTTCGTCTCCCCACCCCAAAGGGCACCCAAGATTCTGCCTTCGCGCGAACCAGGTCGAACGCTTCTGCGTTTGCTACGGGATCCCGTAGCAAACGCAGCATCCTTGGAGTCCTAGCGCACGAACGCAGATTCTTGCGTTCCACGCGGGCCACAGCCCGAGACCCGAAACCGGCCCCCGCCCAGCCGCCCGGTCGAGGCCCTTTCGGAGCGCAGGACGAGGACAAGCCGCGCCAGCGCAGCCCTACGCGAGCAGTGAGCCGCGCCAGCGCAGCCCCACCCGACCGAGAAGCCGCGCCCACGCAGCCGCAGCACGACGCCGACCCGCGCCCACGCACCCGCAGGACGACGTCGAGCCGGCCCGACCTCCAGCTCCGGCCCGACGGGACGGGGCGGGAGGTGAGGGTAGGCTCACCCGTGTGCTGCTGCTCGCGATCGACACGTCCGGACCTGCGGTGAGCGTCGCCGTGCACGACGGTGACCGGGTCGTCGGGTCGGCGCGGGGCGAGGGGACGATGGCGCACGGGGAGCTGCTCGCGCCGGCGGTGCGCGACGCCCTCGCCGACGCCGGGCGCGGCACCGCGGACCTCACCGACGTCGCCGTCGGGGTGGGTCCGGGACCGTTCACCGGGCTGCGCGTCGGCATCGTGACCGCTCGCACGCTCGCCGCGACCCTGGGCCTCACGAGCCACGGCGTCTGCTCGCTCGACGCCCTCGCCCTCGACGCCGGCCTCGGGAGCGAGCACCTCGTCGCCATCGACGCGCGGCGCAAGGAGGTCTACTGGGCGCGGTACGTGCCCGACGCCGACGGCGTCCCGCGCCGGGTCGACGGTCCCCACGTCGACAAGCCCGCCGAGCTCGCGAGGCTCCACCCCGGCCTGCCCGTCGTCGGACGCGGCGCCACGCTCTACGCCGACCTGCTCGACGCCGCCGACGGTCCGCTCGACCCGTCCGCCGCCGCGCTCGCCGAGGGCGTCGTACGGGGGCACGTCGAGGTGCTCGGGCTCGAGCCGCTCTACCTGCGCCGCCCCGACGCGCAGCCAGCGGCACCGGTGCGGTGATCCGGCCGGCGCTCGAGACCGACCTGCCCGTCCTGCTCGCGCTGGAGGGGCAGGCCTTCGCGGCCGACGCGTGGTCCGAGCCGACGTTGCGTGCGGAGATCGCGCACCCCGACCGGGCGGTGCTCGTCGCCGAGACCGACGCCACCGTGGTCGGGTACGTCGACGTCGGCGTGGTGGCCGACGTCGCCGACCTGCACCGCGTGGCCGTCGCGTCGACGCACCGCCGGCGTGGCCTGGCCTCGCAGCTGGTCGAGGCCGGCCGGGCCGCCGCGCGCGACCGTGGCGCGGACCGCATGCTGCTCGAGGTGGCCGCCGACAACGAGGCCGCCCTCGCGCTCTACGCCGCGCACGGGTTCGAGCACCTCTCCCGGCGACGCGGCTACTACGCCGGCGGCCGTGACGCCCTCGTGCTGCAGGTCGGGCTGACGGGGGAGCGGCCGTGACCGAGCAGATCCGCTCCTGGCCGTGGGCGTGGGCCTGGCTCACGCTCTTCGCGATCGTGCTGCTGCGTGCAGGCGCCACCTACGGCATCGGTCGACTCGTGGCCGCCGGCGTGCTGCGTCGCCGAGCGCCCGGCCCGCGCCTCCAGGCCGCCGTCGACCGCGTCGAGCGATGGGGACCGCCGGTCGTCACCGCGAGCTTCCTCACCGTCGGGGCGCAGACGGTCGTCAACGCCGGCGCCGGCCTGGCACGCATGTCCGTGCCCCGCTACCTCGTCGGGCTCGTGCCCGGCGCGGCGCTCTGGGCCACCGTCTGGAGCACCGTCGGGGCGGGCGTCTTCCTCGCGGCGCTGCGCAGCGGCACGGACCGGGGCCAGGCGGTCGCCGTCGCGGTCGCGGCGATCGTGCTCGTCGCGGTCGTCGCAGCGGTTGCGTCGCGTCGGCGCCGTGGAAGGCTGGACGCATGACTGACGGACCCCTCGAGTTTGACGACACCCAGGAGAACCGCGACGACTCGGAGGTGCTCGACCAGCTCCAGCCCGACGACACGCTCGTCGACCGCGGTGTCGACGACGTCCTCGACGAGGGCTACTCGCCGGCCGAGAAGTGGGGCCCGGGCGAGGGCTTCGGCACCACCGCGGACGAGGCCCTCGAGGGGGAGACGCTCGACCAGCGCATCGCCCAGGAGGAGCCCGACGTCGACCCCTACGCCGACGTCGACCCCGAGGGCAACGCCAACGAGCTGGGCGACCCCGAGATCGGCGACGACCGCTCCGGCCGCCTCGTCGCGCCCGACGAGGGTCTCGGCGAGGACACCGAGAAGGCTCTCGTCGGCGACGAGGTGGGCATCGACGGCGCAGCCGCGAGCGCCGAGGAGGCCGCCGTGCACGTCGTCGAGGACGCCCCCGACGACATCAGCGCCGGCACGCCCGACGTCTGACCACGGTCCCGCGCTCGTACCCCTGGGTGCACATCTGTGCACTATCCTGAGCCGATGCGCGACTACACGTACCCGACGGTGATCGTCACCGCCAAGACCCTCTTCAAGGTCCTCGGCATGAAGTTCCAGACGTCGGGGACGGAGCACGTCCCGCGGGAGGGCGGCGCCATCCTGGCCGCCAACCACATCGGCTACGTCGACTTCGTCTTCGACGGGCTCGCCGCGCAGCCGTCGGGCCGGCTCGTCCGCTTCATGGCGAAGAAGGAGGCCTTCGACCACGCGATCAGCGGGCCGCTCATGCGCTCGTTCCACCACATCGAGGTCGACCGCGACGCCGGACAGGCGTCCTACGACAAGGCCGTCGAGTACGCCCGTTCCGGGGAGATCGTCGGCATCTTCCCCGAGGCCACGATCAGCCGCTCCATGGAGATCAAGGAGCTCAAGACCGGCGCCGTCCGCATGGCCGCCGAGGCCGGCGTGCCGCTGATCCCCATGGTCACGTGGGGCACCCAGCTGCTGAAGACGAAGGACCACGAGTCCGACATCTGGGGCCGGGGCAAGACGATCGCGCTGCACGTGGGCGAGCCGATCCCGGTGACCGGCGAGGACCCCGTCGCGGAGACCCAGCAGCTGCGCGAGGCCATGGCCGCCCTCCTCGACAAGGCGATCCGCGAGTACCCGATCCCGCCCGAGGGCCAGTGGTGGGCTCCCGCCCGGTACGGCGGACTCGCGCCCACCCCTGAGGAGGCCGCACGCCTCGACGCCGAGGAGAAGGCCGCCAAGGCCGCCCGCCGCGCGGCCCGTGCCGCCGAGCGTGGGACCGATCCGCAGGGCTGAGCCGCGGGCCGTCGTCGGCGGCCGGTCTGGGACACTGGGCCGGTGAGCGAACCCCTCGTCCTCGGCATCGAGTCGTCCTGCGACGAGACCGGCGTCGGCATCGTCCGCGGCACCGAGCTCCTCGCCCACGCGGTCGCCTCCAGCGTCGAGGAGCACGTGCGCTTCGGCGGCGTCGTGCCCGAGGTCGCGAGCCGGGCGCACCTCGAGGCGATGGTGCCCACGCTCGAGCAGGCCTACGCGCAGGCGGGTCTCGACGTGCGCGACGTCGACGCCATCGCGGTCACGTGCGGACCGGGCCTCAGCGGTGCCCTCCTGGTCGGCGTCGCCGCGGCCAAGGCGCTCGCCGTGGCGCACGACAAGCCCCTCTACGGCCTCAACCACCTCGCCGCCCACGTGGCCGTCGACCAGCTCGAGCACGGCCGCTTCGACCGCCGCGTCGCCGCCCTGCTGGTCAGCGGCGGCCACACCGAGATCCTCCTCGTCGACGACATCGCCTCCGACATCACGATGCTCGGCACCACCATCGACGACGCGGCCGGTGAGGCGTTCGACAAGGTCGCCCGCCTGCTCGGCCTGCCCTACCCGGGCGGTCCGCACGTCGACCGGGTGGCGCGCGAGGGGGACGGCACCGCGATCGCCTTCCCGCGTGGTCTCACCGCCGCCAAGGACGCGGAGCGCTACCGCTACGACTTCTCCTTCTCCGGGCTCAAGAGCGCGGTCTCGCGGCACGTGCAGCACGAGCAGCGCATGGGGCGCCAGATCGACGTCGCCGACGTCGCCGCCTCCTTCCAGGACGCCGTCGTCGATGTCCTGACCCGCAAGACCGTCCAGGCGTGCCGCGACCACGACGTCGACACGCTCGTCGTGGGCGGTGGCGTGGCCGCCAACGGGCGGCTGCGCGAGATGGTGCTCTCACGCGCGGAGGCGGCCGGCATCGAGGTCCGCATCCCCCGGCCGGGCCTGTGCACCGACAACGGCGCCATGGTCGCGGCGCTGGGCGCGGAGGTCGTCGCCCGCGGCGTGGCCCCGTCGTCGCTCGACCTGCCCGTCGACTCCAGCCTGCCCGTCACCCGCATCGTCGCCTGACTCGGCGCGCGGTACGCAGCCCCGCGGCCCCGACGTCTGGCAGGCTGGGCCCGTGGCAGTCATCGAGGCACGAGGGCTCGGCAAGAGCTACGGCACGAGGCGAGCGGTCGACGACCTGAGCTTCACGGTGCAACCGGGGAGCGTCACGGGCTTCCTCGGTCCCAACGGGTCGGGCAAGTCGACCACCATGCGGCTCATGCTCGGCCTCGACCGCGGAGAAGGTCGCACGACGTTCGACGGGCGCACGTTCGCCGAGCTCGAGCAGCCGATGCGCCACGTCGGCGCGCTGCTGGAGGCCAAGCCCTTCCACCCCACCCGGCAGGCGCGCCACCACCTGCAGATGCTCGCGGTGGCCAACCGGATCGAGCGGCGGCGGGTCGACGAGGTGCTCGAGCTCGTCGGCCTGGCGGCCCAGGCCAAGGGACGGCCCCGCAAGTTCAGCCTCGGCATGGGCCAGCGGCTCGGCATCGCCGCCGCGCTCCTCGGCGACCCGCACACCCTCATCCTCGACGAGCCCAGCAACGGGCTCGACCCGCAGGGCATCACCTGGCTGCGCCAGCTGCTGCGCCACCTCGCGGGGGAGGGGCGCTCGGTCTTCGTCTCCAGCCACCTGCTCCAGGAGATGGCGCAGCTGGCCGACGAGGTCGTCGTCGTGGGTCGCGGACGACTGCTCACGAGCGGCCCGGTCAGGGACTTCGTCGAGCACGGCGGCACCGCCGAGGTGCTCCTGCGCACGCCCGACCTCGGCGTCCTCGCGCCGGCCATCGTCGCCGCGGGCGGGGCCCTCACGCCCGACGCCGACGGACTCCAGCGCGTCACCGGTCTCGACGCCGCGCGGGTGGGCGACCTCGCGCACGAGCACGGCGCCCGGGTGCACGAGCTGTCGGTCCGGCGCGCGACCCTCGAGGAGGCGTTCCTCAACGCCACCGGCCTCGACGAGGAGTACCGCGGGGCGATCACGGCCGACCGTCCGGCCGGCGAGACGGGAGGTGCCCGATGACCGACGCCCTCCGCTACGAGATCACCCGGCTGCGCACCATCCGGTCCACCTACTGGATCCTCGGCGTCGCGTTCGGGTTCCAGCTGCTGCTCACCGTGCTCATCGCCTGGAACCTGCCCGAGACCGGTCCGCTGTCCGGCGGCGACCAGACCTTCGCCATCCTCGTCACCGTCGGGGCCACCCTCGGCGTGGCGCCGCTGTTCATCGCCTACGTGATCGGCCTGTTCGGCGTCTTCTCCATGGGGCACGAGTACCGCCACGGCATGATCCGCGCGACGCTGACCGCCCTGCCCAGCCGGCTACACGTGATGCTCGCCAAGGTGGTCACGACGGCCGTCCTCTCGCTCGTGGCGGCCCTCGTCTGCATCGGCATCGCGCTGCTCAGCGCGGTGCTCTTCGGGGTCGGCCTGCCGAGCGTCGGCGGGCTGCGCGACATCACGCTCGGCACGGTCCTGTACACGACGCTGTTCTCGCTCTCCGGCCTGGCGTTCGCGACGCTCACCCGCAACCAGACCGCCGCCGTCGCCCTGCTGCTGCTCGTGCCGTCGCTGATCGAGGGGATCGTCAAGGCGGTCGTCCTGGCCATCAAGGCGTCCTCGAGCGACCCGACGAGCCGCGGCGGCATCGTGGAGATCCTCAAGTTCCTGCCGTACGACGCGGGCGGACAGATGTACACGCGCGTCTCGCTCGACGACGCGTTCCAGGTGTTCGGCTACAAGCCCTTCGGGGCCGTGGGCGGTGGCATCACGATGGCCGTGTTCGTCGTCGTGCTGCTCGTCCTGGCCACCGTCGCGTTCCAGCGTCGCGACGCCTGAGCGTCCCGCTCCGTCCCTTCTGGGCGTGAGCCGCGTCACGTACACTCGCGGCATGGCACGCACCTCCGAGCCGCGCGCGAGGCACCACGGACGTGACCTCGCGATGCCGCCGGGCTCGGACCCCGACGCCCTCTCCCGGCGGCTGCGGCGGGCGCACGAGGAGTTCCTGGCGTCCGGCGCCACCGACGCGCCGGTCCGCGACGTCGTGCGGGAGTCGTGGCAGCGCAGCCTCGCCGACGGGCTCGACCCGGAGACCGACCTGCCGCGCATCACGCTCGACGACGACGCCCTGCGCGAGATCCGCGAGCACCACCCGCTGGCCGCGGGCCTGCCGGTCATCCGGCGACTCCTGGTCGAGTCGGCGGGGGAGGCGGGCCTGCTCGTCGCCGTGAGCGACGCCGCCGGCCAGCTGCTGTGGGTCGAGGGTGCCGCGTCGCTGCGCTCGCGGGCCGAGGCGATGCACTTCGTCCCCGGCGCCGACTGGAGCGAGACGAGCGCCGGCACGAACGCCCCGGGCACGGCCCTGGCGATCGACCGGCCCGTGCAGATCTTCGGCCCCGAGCACCTCGGCCGCCAGGTGACGCCGTGGAGCTGCTCCGCGGCACCCATCCACGACCCCGACACCGGTGCCGTGCTCGGCGTCCTCGACGTCACGGGAGGCGCCGAGGTCGCCACGGCGCAGGGACTCGGCTTCGTCCGGGCCACCGCCGCCGCGGTCGAGGCCGAGCTGCGCATCGCGCGCCTGCAGCCGACGACCGCCCCCGTGCACGTGGCGAGCGGGTGGGCCGCGCCGCGGCTCGACGTGCTGGGCGTGCACGGCGCCACCCTGCAGGTGGGGCCGCTGACCTCGCGACTGAGCCGCCGGCACAGCGAGCTCCTCCTGCTGCTGTCGCGGGCACCCGACGGCATGACGGCCGCCGAGCTGGGCGTGGCGCTCAGCGACGACGACCAGGCGCCGGTCACGATCCGCGCCGAGCTCTCGAGGCTGCGCGGCGTGCTCGGCCCGCTCGAGCTGGCGTCGCGGCCCTACCGGCTGCGCAGCGCCGTGCGGACCGACGTGGACGAGGTGCGCGACCTGCTGCGCGAGGGTCGTCTGCGCAGCGCCGTCGCCGCCTACCGCGGTCCGGTGCTGCCGTCGTCGTCGGCCCCGGCCGTCGAGGAGCTGCGCGACGACCTGCACCTGGAGCTGGTCTCCGCCCTCCTGGCCTGCGACGACGCCGACGCGCTCCTGTCGTTCGCCGACACCCCGCACGGTCGCGAGGACCTCGGCGTGTGGTCGCGGGCGCTCGAGATCCTCCCCGTCTCCTCACCCCGCCACGCCCAGGTCGCGGCCCACGTCGACAAGCTCGACCGCCTCTTCGGCTGACACCACCGCTCGCGCCGGTTCGCGCCTGGCTGTTGCCGGGTGGTCTCGATACGTCCGACCGCGCTCCTTCGGCCCCCGCAAGCGGGAGGTGCCCCCAGCCGGTCGGACTACTCGACCAGCGGACGTTTCGCTGGTCGAGTAGGTGACGTCGCGAGGAACGAGCAGACGTCGCCGTATCGAGACCACTCCGGGCTTTCGCTGGGAGTTGGGTCGCGCTGGGCTGTTTCCGGGTGGACGTTCCTATATCGCGTCAAGTGCTCGTAGGTCGGCTTTGAGGGCTCCGTGGAGTTCGCGGGCGATGTGGCGTTTCATGGCGCGGATGGTGTCCTTTTTGGAGAGTCCTTCGCTGGTGCGTCGTTGTAGGTAGTCGATCGCGTCCTGGTGGTGGCGGAGTCGGCCGACGGCGATCATGTGGATGGTCTTGTTCGCTTGGCGGTCACCGCCGCGGTGCAGTCGCATGCGGTGACTCTGGCCGGAGGAGGCCGGGATGGGTGCGACGCCGACCAGGCGGGCGAACGCTGCGTCGGTGGCGATTCGTTCGGGGTTCTGACCGGCGGTCACGAGCAGCTGGGCGGCGGCGTGGATGCCGACCTGGGGTCGGGCCAGCAGTCGGGGCGCGGTGGCTCTGACGAGTCCGGTCAGGGACGCGTCGAGGTTGCTGATCTCGGTGTCGAGGTCGGCGATCCTGCGGGCGAGTGAGCGTAGTGCGGTCTTGGCGGCCTGGTCGGGTTCGCTCAGGCGGGTCGGGTCAGGGCGCAGGCCGAGGCTGGTCCTGGCGATCTGACGGTTGCTGGTGCCGAGTCGTTCCCGCAGGGCCGGTGGGGCGATGATCGCGACCGATCCGATCTGGACCAGGGCGGCAGTGCGGGCCTTGACCGCTGAGCTGCGGGCGACCTGCAGCAGACGGATGGACTCGATCACCCCACGCCGGTCCTTCGCGGCTGTCGTGGCGCGGCCGACGCGGACTGCCTCGGCGGCCATCACCGCATCGATCGGGTCGGACTTGCCCAGACTCGCGCGCACCCGCAGGTCGGGAGTGTTGACGTCGATCACCTCGTGCCCGGCACCGGCCAGGGCCACCGACAACCCGGCGCCGTAGGTGCCGGTCTGCTCGACCCCGACCGCGGCGACCCGCCACTGGGCCAGCCACGCGACCAGCGCCGCGAGTCCCGCCGCGCTGGTGGCGAACTGCCGGTCCGCGAACCGGCGGCCATCAGCATCGATGACAGCGGCGTGATGAGTGCGTTTGTGGGTATCGACCCCGGCGAAGACTGCTTGCATCGAAGCGGGGGCGGTGGTCATGCTGGTCACTGCGATCTGTCTCCTTCACGAAAGTGGAGGATGACCTCACCGAGCCGGGCGGACACCACGGTGATGAGCCAGCCAGATCGCGGCAGGTTCCTATCAAGTCACAACCCCGCCCGGCTCGGCCCTCTTCTCCGTCCAGGCAAGGCCGCCACCGCCGCCGACACGTCCATTTCAGGACAACCCAGCCGGGCGTCAGTCTCGATACAAGTCAGAACGCCGGCAGCGACCCGGAACCATCTTCACCGTCTCGATACGTCAGGACTTCGCAAGCTCGTCCTGACTACTCGACCAGCGGAAGGTTTCGCTGGTCGAGTAGGTGGCGTCGCGAGGAACGAGCAGACGTCGCCGTATCGAGACCACTCTGGGCGGTCGCTGGGGGTCGGCCCGCGCTGGGCCGTTGCCGGGTGGTCTCGATACGCAGCCACGGCGCTCCTTCGTCGCGCGTGGCCGCTACTCGACCAGCGGGGCGTGTCGCTGGTCGAGTAGGTGACGTCGCGAGGAACGAGCAGACGTCGCCGTATCGAGACCACTCCGGGCTTTCGCTGGAGGTTGGCCCGCGCTGGGCTGTTGCCGGGTGGTCTCGATACGTCCGACCGTGCTCCTTCGTCGCCGGTCGGACTACTCGACCAGCGGGACGTGTCGTGGGGCGAGTGCGTCCCACGGGCGCGGCGAGGGGAGGTGCGGTTGCAACGGCTGCAACGTCGGCCCAACGTCGTTGCAACGAACCTGTGACTAGCGTCACGCGCACCAGATCCCACCCCGCGAGGAGTCACTTCCATGAGCGTGTTCGCCCAGCCCGGGACCGACGGTTCCGTCGTCTCCTACAAGCCCCGCTACGACCACTGGATCGGCGGCGAGTACGTCGCCCCGTCGAGCGGCCAGTACTTCGAGAACGTCTCGCCCGTCAACGGCAAGGTGTTCACCGAGATCGCCCGCGGCAACGCCGACGACATCGAGAAGGCCCTCGACGCGGCCCACGCGGCCGCCCCCGCGTGGGGCAAGACGTCGGTCGCCGAGCGCGCCAACATCCTCAACAAGATCGCCGACCGCATCGAGCAGAACCTCGAGATGCTCGCCGTCGGCGAGACGTGGGACAACGGCAAGCCGGTGCGCGAGACGATGGCGGCCGACCTGCCCCTCGCCGTCGACCACTTCCGGTACTTCGCCGGCGCGATCCGTGCCCAGGAGGGCCACCTGTCGCAGATCGACGACGACACGGTCGCCTACCACTTCCACGAGCCGCTCGGCGTCGTCGGCCAGATCATCCCGTGGAACTTCCCGCTGCTCATGGCCGTGTGGAAGCTCGCCCCGGCCCTCGCCGCCGGCAACGCCGTCGTGCTGAAGCCCGCCGAGCAGACACCCGCGTCGATCATGCTGCTGATGGAGCTGGTCGCCGACCTGCTGCCGGCCGGAGTGGTCAACGTCGTCAACGGGTTCGGCGCCGAGGCGGGCGCTCCCCTGGCGTCCAGCAGCCGGATCCGCAAGATCGCCTTCACCGGCGAGACGACCACCGGCCGCCTCATCATGCAGATGGCCAGCCAGAACCTCATCCCCGTCACGCTCGAGCTCGGCGGGAAGAGCCCCAACATCTTCTTCGAGGACGTCGCGCGCACGGACGACGCGTTCTACGACAAGGCGCTCGAGGGCTTCACGATGTTCGCGCTCAACCAGGGCGAGGTGTGCACCTGTCCGAGCCGCGCGCTCATCCAGAACTCGATCCTCGAGCAGTTCCTGCCCGCCGCGACCGACCGCACCAAGCTGGTCAAGCAGGGCAACCCGCTCGACACCGAGACCATGATCGGCGCGCAGGCCAGCAACGACCAGCTGGAGAAGATTCTGTCCTACATCGACATCGGTGTGCAGGAGGGCGCCCGTGTCATCACCGGCGGCGAGCGAGTCGACCTCGGCGGCGACCTCTCGGGCGGCTACTACGTGGCGCCGACGATCTTCCAGGGTCACAACAAGATGCGGATCTTCCAGGAGGAGATCTTCGGCCCGGTCGTCTCGGTCACCGGCTTCGAGGACTACGACGACGCCATGAGCATCGCCAACGACACGCTCTACGGGCTCGGTGCCGGCGTGTGGTCGCGCGACACGAACACCGCGTACCGGGCGGGCCGTGACATCCAGGCCGGTCGCGTCTGGACGAACTGCTACCACGCCTACCCGGCGCACGCCGCGTTCGGCGGGTACAAGTCGTCCGGCATCGGTCGCGAGAACCACTCGATGATGCTCGACCACTACCAGCAGACGAAGAACCTCCTCGTCTCGTACTCGCAGAACGCCCAGGGCTTCTTCTGAGCCCCACCGCCCGTGCCCGGCCCCTCGTCGAGAGGTGCCGGGCACGGGCGTCCCACCCACCAGCGACGAGGAGGTGCTCGACGTGACCACCCGACGAGTCGACGTGACCGACGCGGCGACCGACCTGCTGCGCAGCCTGCGCGAGACGCACGGCAAGCCGCTCATGTTCCACCAGTCCGGCGGGTGCTGCGACGGGTCCGCGCCCATGTGCTACACCCAGGGGTTCTTTCTCACGGGTGCGTCCGACGTGCACCTGGGCGACCTCGACGTCGGCGCGAGCGACGTCGACCCCGAGGGTCTCGTGCCGGTGTGGATCTCGCGCGAGCAGTTCCGCTACTGGTCCCACACGCACATCACCATCGACGTCGTGCCCGGCCGCGGTGCCGGCTTCTCCCTGGAGGGCCCCACGGGGCACCGCTTCATCATTCGGTCGCGGGTGTTCACGGAGGAGGAGACCGCCGCGCTCGCGCCCGTCGCCTGAGGGCGACGCAGGAAAGTCCGCACCCGCGTCATGATCGGGATCCTCGAGGTTCCTACCCCGTGGAGCGCGGTCCCCCCATCCCCCCGACGACCGTGCCGCCGGAGAGGAACCCCCATGCGTCGCCCCCGCACGTCCACAGCCCTGCTCGCCTGCGCCCTCGTCGTCGCGAGCCTGGTGGGGGTGCCGTCGGTGGCGAGTGCGGTGGCGGTGGTGCCGGACGGGTCGAGTGCGGGGTCGGCGGCGGCGTCGTGCTGGGAGGTCAAGCAGGTGGCTCCGTCGTCTCCGGACGGGGTGTACTG
>JAPLCA010000027.1 GCA_026392465.1 Propionibacteriales bacterium | reverse complement strand
CCTGGCAGTCCAGCCAGTTGGAGCGCGAGTTCGGCGACATCCTGGCCCGCGCCGGGAGCCGGGCGGACACCCTGCTGCGGCTTTCCGACGTCACGCAGATGCTGCGTCGTCAGCTGGCCGGGCGGCCCACCCGCGCGAACTTCCGGACCGGCACCCTCACCGTGTGCACCATGGTGCCGATGCGCTCGGTGCCGCACCGCGTCGTCTGCCTCCTCGGCCTCGACTCCGGTGCCTTCCCTCGCACGCCCACCCCGCTCGGCGACGACGTGCTCGCACGCACCCCGCTGGTCGGCGAACGCGACGCAGCGGGGGAGGACCGCCAGCTGTTCCTCGACGCCGTCCTGTCGGCCACCGAGCACCTCGTCATCACCTACACCGGCGCCAGCGAGCACACCGGCCGCTCACTCCCGCCAGCCACCCCGGTCGGTGAGCTGCTCGACCAGCTCGCGCGTACCGTGCCGACCGCCGACGTGCGCAGCCACGTGCTCGTGCAGCACCCGTTGCAGGCCTTCGACGCGCGCTCGTTCGTCCCGGGCGCCCTGGTCCCCGGCTCCTCCTTCAGCTTCGACACCGCCGCCTACGCCGGCGCCCGCGCCACCGTGCGTCCGCAGGTCGCCGAGCCCCCGTTCCTTCCGGCTGCGCTCCCGGGCGACGCCGACCGGATCATCACCCTCGACGCCCTGCGCGACCTGGTCCGTCACCCGGTGAGGTCCTTCGTCACCGGCCGACTCGACGTGCGTCTGCCCTACGAGGACGAGCCGATCGACGACAGCGTCCCCCTCGGGCTCGACCACCTCGACCGGTGGAAGGTCAAGGACCGCGTCCTCGCTGCCGTGCTGGCCGGAGTCCCCGGTCACGACGCCGAGGCCGACGAACGCCGCCGTGGCCTCCTACCGCCCGGCGCGCTCGGCGACGCCGAGCTCGAGCGGGTGCGTCCCGAGGTGAGGACTCTCTTCGCGCTGGCGGCACCCCTGCGCGCCGACACCGCCCGCAGCGTCGACGTCGACGTCGAGCTCGGCGACGGTCGGCGCGTGCTCGGCACCGTCGCCGGCGTGCACCCCGACCACGTCCTGCGGGTCACCGCCTCGACCGTGCAAGGACGTCAGCTGCTGGAGGCGTGGGTCGACGTCCTCGCCCTCGCGGCGGCGGGCCACGGACGACCCGCACACCTCGTCGGCCGTGTGCCGAGCGGCTACCGGAAGGCACCCGGTGTCGTCACGCTCGCGGCGCCGGCGCAGGACGACGCACGGTCGGTCCTCGCCGAGCTGCTCGACCTGCACGCCCTCGGTCGCACCACCTTCCTCCCGCTGCCGGTCAAGACGTCCCAGGCCTACGCCGACCTCGCGCGGCGCACGCGCCCGGAGATCGCCCTCGCCAAGGCCGAACGGGAGTGGATCGGCAGCCGCGACATTCCGGGCGAGGTCGCCGACCCCTACCACCGGCTCGTGCTCGGGCCCGACGCGCCACTGGGCGACCTGATCGGGCGCGGCTTCGAGCAGCACGCCTCCACGCTGTGGTTCCCGCTCCTCGACCGGATGGAGGTCGACGCGTGAGCACCGACCGACCGGTCGCCGAGTTCGACATCACCGACCCCCTGCCCAGCGGCACCACGCTCCTGGAGGCCAGCGCCGACACGGGCAAGACGTGGGCGATCGCCGCGCTGGTCACTCGCCTCGTGGCCGAGGGCGTCGCCACCCTCGACCAGCTGCTCGTCGTCACCTTCGGTCGGGCGGCCAGCGCCGAGCTGAAGGACCGGGTGCGCGAACGGCTCGTGCAGGCCGACGCCGTCCTCGCCGCCGGTCGCGGCGACGACCGCGACCCCCTGCAGCAGCTCCTCCTCGGCGTCGACGAGACCGAGCGCAGCGTCCGTCGCCGCCGGCTGCGCGCCGCGGTCGCACGGTTCGACGAGGCCACGATCACCACCACCCACGGGTTCTGCCAGGCCGTGCTGCGCAGCCTCGGGACCACCGGCGACGTCGAGCCCGGGTCCGTGCTCGTCGAGGACGACACCGACATCGTCGACCAGGTCGTCTCCGACCTCTACCTGCGGGCGGTCGGCCGAGGTCAGACACCACCGTTCGACCACCAGGAGGCGGCCGTGCTCGGCCGGCGTGCGGTCGAGGACCCGTCGGCGTTCCTGCTGCCCACCGACGCGGAGCCCGGATCCGCACCCGACCTGCGTCGCAGGTTCGCCGCAGCGGTCCGGGAGGAGTCGGCGCGTCGGCGTCTGGCGGCCCGCACCCTCTCCTACGACGACCTGCTGCAGCGGCTCGCCGAGGCGCTCGAGCCCGACGACTCACCGGCCCGCACCGTCATGCGCGACCGCTGGCGGGTCGTGCTCGTCGACGAGTTCCAGGACACCGACCCCGTGCAGTGGCGCATCCTGGAGCGCGCCTTCGTGGGGCACGCCACGATGGTGCTGGTCGGCGACCCGAAGCAGGCCATCTACGGGTTCAGGGGCGGCGACGTCGACACCTACCTACGGGCCGCCGCGCAGGCCGACACCCGACGCACCCTCACCGTCAACCATCGCAGCGACGCGCCGCTCGTCGCCGCCGTCGACGCGGTCCTGCGAGGTGCCGCGCTCGGCGACCCGGCGATCCTCGTGCGTCCGGCCGGCGCCGCGCTCGACGGGTCGCGGCTCAGCGACCCGCGCGGCGACGCCCCCTTCCGGCTGCGAGCCCACCTGCGCAGCGACGCCGGGTCCGCCGACGACGCCCTGCGCATCGGCGACGTCCGGCCCCGGGTGGCCCGCGACGTCGCGGCCGACGTCGCCGCGCTGCTGGGCTCAGGTGCGAGCTACGACCACGGCGCCGGCCCCGTGCCGCTCACGGCGGGCGACGTGGCGGTGCTCGTCGAGCGGCACGGTGATGCCGAGCTGCTGCACACCGAGCTGGAGCGTCGTGGCGTGCCGGCCGTGCGCACCGGTGGGTCGGACGTGCTGCAGAGTCGCGCGGGCGAGGACTGGGTGACGCTGCTGACCGCCATGGAGTCGCCGCACCGCAGCGGCTACACCCGTGCTGCCGCACTCGGTCCGTTCCTCGGCTGCACGGCCGACGACCTGGCCGCCGACGACGGCGACGCCGTGACTGATCGCGTCTCAGCGAGGTTGCGCGACCTCACCGACCTGCAGCGCGAGCGCGGTACCGCCGGCATGGTCGAGGCGCTGACCGCCGACGCCTCCGTCGTCGAGCGCCTGCTGAGCCACCAGGGCGGGCGGCGTCGCCTGACCGACCTCGAGCACGTCGGCCAGGTGCTCGCGATCGCAGCACGGGAGCACGGACTCGGCCTGTCCGGGCTGCGACGCTGGCTGCTCGACCGCCGCAGCGAGACCTCCCCGGCCGCCGACCGCACCCACCGTCTCGACACCGACGCCGACGCCGTGCAGATCGTCACCACGTTCGTCAGCAAGGGACTGCAGTACCCCGTCGTCTACGTGCCCTTCCTGTTCGACCGGTGGGTGCCGGAGCCGAGCATCGTCCGCCTGCACGACGACGACGGCCGTCGCTGCCTCGACGTCGGCGGGGCGGGACCCTCATGGACCGCCCACGCCAGACGGTCGGACGCGGAGCGGGCAGGGGAGTCCCTTCGCCTGCTCTACGTGGCCCTCACCCGCGCCCAGTCGCGGCTGGTCGTGCACTGGTCGCCCACGTTCAACGCCCGCCACGGCGCTCTGCACCGTCTGCTGTTCCGCCCCGACCCGTCGCAGCCCGACGTCCCCGACGTGCAGGCCGTGCCATCCGACCACGACGCGGTCGCCCGGCTGCGGGCCTGGCAGGAGCGCGGGGGCCCGGTCGTCGAGCAGATGGTCACGGGAGACGACGAGCTCGCACCCGCCGCAGGTGAGAGCGAACGGCTCGAGGTCCGTCACCTGCGTCGAGAGGTCGACACCGTCTGGACCCGGACGTCGTACACCTCGCTCGTACGGCGCGACGAGGGCCCGAGCGTCTCGAGCGAGCCGGAGTCCAGTGCCGCGGACGACGAGGTGGAGGTGGTCGCCGAGGTCGACACGGCACCCGCGCTCGGTCCCTCGCCCTGGGCCGACCTGGCCGGTGGCGCAGCGCTGGGGACGCTCGTGCACGGCGTGCTCGAGCACGTCGACGTCGGTGCCGCCGACCTCGACGCGGAGGTCCGTCGCCGGGTGGAGGACGAGCTGACCCTGCGGCCGCTCGCCGTCGACGTGGACGTCCTCGCCCCCGCGCTCGTCGGGGCCCTGTGCACCCCGCTCGGCCCCCTCGCCGACGACCTCACGCTCGCCGACGCCCTGGGTCGTCGCCCGTTCCGCGAGATGGACTTCGAGCTGCCGCTCGCCGGCGGCGACACCGCCCGGCGGTCCGGCCGCACCGGCACGCTCGCCGACGTCGCCGACCTCATGGAGGCGCACCTTCCGTCGGACGACGCGCTGCGACCCTTCGCGGCGGAGCTGCGCGACACCAGCCTGCGGGGCCGCACCCTGCGCGGGTACCTCACCGGATCGATCGACCTGCTCCTGCGGCTCGACGGCGACCGGACGCTCGTCGTCGACCACAAGACGAACCGGCTCGAGAGCGGCGCGCTCGTCGAGGCGGGTGGTGGCTTGGAGGCGTACGCACCCGAGCGGCTC
The DNA here is from genome assembly GCA_026392465.1 of Propionibacteriales bacterium. Lineage (GTDB taxonomy): Bacteria > Actinomycetota > Actinomycetes > Propionibacteriales > Nocardioidaceae > Aeromicrobium. The sequence continues at coordinate 68,524 of JAPLCA010000027.1, read as the reverse complement.
GCCGACGCGATGCTGCACGCGACCTACCCGCTGCAGGCCCTGCTGTACGCCGTGGCCCAGCACCGCTTCCTGCGCTGGCGCCTGCGGGGGTACGACCCCGACGAGCACCTCGCCGGGGTCCTGTACCTGTTCGTGCGCGGGATGACCGGGCCCGACGGACCCCGCGGAGCCGACGGCAGCCCCTTCGGCGTCTTCGCCTGGCGACCCCCGTCGGCGCTGGTGCTGGACCTCAGTGCGCTGCTCGACGGCAGCCCGACCGACGGAGGTCCGCGATGAGCGACACGTCCCCGCCCCCCGCGGTCGAGGTCGGGTCGGGCGACCCGTTCGACCGGCAGGTGGTCCAGGGTCTCGACGTCGAGAGCGACGGGCTGCTGGCCGCCCTGAACCACGCAGGTGTGCTCGCGGCCGCGGACGTCCACGTCACACGCACCGTCGCGGGGCTGGCGGGGGAGGACGACGAAGCGGTGCTGCTCGCCCTGGCGCTCGCCGTGCGTGGCGTGCGGCTGGGGTCGTCGTGCGTCGACCTCAGCGGCGCTGTCGACGACCTGCGGCTGGAGGCGCCGGAGGTCGTGTGGCCCTCGTTCGTCGACGACCTCGACGCCTGGTGGACACGCGTCGAGGACAGCCCGTTGACGTCCGGACGCGACCGTGTGCTCGTCGCAGAGGCTCCGCTGCTGCACCTGGTGCGCTACCACGCGCTCGAGGTCTCGCTGTGTCGACGGCTGGGGGAGCGGCTCGCCCTGCGACCTCCCGCCGTCGACCGGACCTCGCTCGAGGCCGACCTGGCCCGCCTCTTCGGCGACCCGGGTTTCGCCGACCAGCGTGCTGCCGCGGCCCGCGCCGCCCACGCGTGGACCACCGTGCTCACCGGCGGTCCGGGCACGGGCAAGACCACCACCATCGCGCGTCTGCTGGTCGCCCTCGCGAGCCAGCACACCGCGGTCGGGCACGACCGGCCCCTGGCCGTCGGGCTGGCAGCGCCGACCGGCAAGGCCGCGGCGCGGATGCGCGAGGCGGTCGCCGCCGCATCGACCGACCCGGTCTTCACCGAGGCCGAGCGCGACTGGCTGCGGACGTTGCCGGCCGGCACGGTGCACCGGCTGCTGGGTTCGCGCCCCGACCACCGGACGGCCTTCCGGCACCACGCGGGGCAGAAGCTGCCCTACGACGTCGTGGTCGTCGACGAGACGTCGATGGTCTCGTTGCTGCTGATGGAGCGCCTGGTGCAGGCGGTCCCCTCGAGCTGCCGCCTGGTGCTCGTCGGTGACGCCGAGCAGCTCGCGTCCGTCGAGGCCGGTGCGGTGCTGCGTGACGTCGTGGAGGGTCTGGGCGGCGACGACAGCCCGGTCGTCACCCACCTGCAGCAGTCGCACCGCTTCGACGGCGGCATCGGAGCGCTGGCGGCGGCGGTGGTCGAGGGCGATGCGCCACGCGTGCTCGACCTGCTCGCCGACGGGGTCGACGGGGTGTCCCTGCACCATCCCGACGAGGTCGAGGAGGTCGTGTCCGGCCTTCCCGCGCAGCAGGCTCGCGCGGTCGCGCGCGCGGCGGCCGACGGCGACGTGTCCACCGCGCTCGCGGCCCTGGGTGAGCACCGTCTGCTGTGCGCGCACCGTGACGGCCCGTACGGCGTCAGCCACTGGAACGAGCGTCTGGAGCGAGAGGTGCGCACGTTCCCCGACCCGGCGAGGCCCTGGTTCGTCGGCCGGCCCGTCCTGGTCACCCGCAACGACGCGTCGCTGCGGGTCAACAACGGCGACGTCGGCGTGACGCTCGACGACGGCCACCGGCTCGTCGTGCACCTGGACTCGACGACGACCGTCTCCTCGACGCGACTCTCCTCGGTGCAGAGCGCCTACGCCAGCACCGTGCACCGCAGCCAGGGCAGCGAGTTCGACCACGTCACCCTCCTGCTGCCCGAGGAGGACTCGCTCGTGCTCACCCGCGAGCTGCTGTACACCGCGATCACCCGCGCGCGCACCAGCCTGACGATCGTCGCGACCCCCGAGGTCCTCCGCCGCGCCGTCGAACGCCGCACCGCGCGCGCCAGCGGCGTCGCGCGCCGACTCGCGGCCGTCGTCGCTCCGTGAGCCTGGCGTCCGACACGCCACACCTCCTCCTGGGATGCAGGTCGACACGAGCCCTGACAGGCTGGAGGTCACGGACCACGACTCGGGAGGAACACCATGAAGAAGATCGTCTACGCGCTGGCGTTCGGCGTCGGCTACGTGCTCGGCGCCCGAGCCGGCCGCGAACGGTACGAGCAGTTGCGTGACGCGGCGGAGCGCTTCCAGTCCGACCCGCGCGTGTAGGACGCCGTGCACAAGGCGGAGTCGTTCGCGGAGGAGGCCGTGCAGGCCGTGCGCGACGAGGACAAGCGCCACGAGGTCGTCGACTCGCTCAAGGAGACCGTCGGGACTGCGCGCGCCCAGGCCACCGGTGCGGTCGCGGCGGTCAAGGAGACCGTCGAGGACGCCACGGACGGCGGGCTGTCCGACGCGGTCGAGACCGCCAAGGACGCGGCGAAGGACGTCAAGGACGAGGCCGTCTCGAAGGCCGAGGACGTGAAGGACGCTGCCGACGAGGGAGGGCTGTCCGACGCGGTCGACACGGCCAAGGACGCGGTGAAGGACGTCAAGGACGAGGCTGCGGACCAGGCAGGGGAGGTGCGCGAGAAGGTCGCGGAGGCCGCGCCGCGCTCCAGCGACGAGGACGCGATCGCCGACGCCGTCGGGTCGACGCACCAGGGTGCCAAGCACGTGCGTGACGAGTCGGCCGAGGCGGTCGAGCGGGTGGCGCAGAAGGCCCAGGGTGCGGGCGACGAGACCGGCATCCCTGCGGCGCTCGAGGACCCCGACGCGCACATCCCCGAGGTCGAGGACGAGATCGTCCACACCTCAGGTCCCGACGACCAGCGCTGACCTCAGGGTCGGGAGGGCCCCGGCGGGACACCAGTCCGTGCGGGGCCTCCGTGCGTCCGGGGCCGACTCAGCCCGCCGGTGGGTCGAGCCGTGCGCGCACCTGCTCGAGCACCCGGGCCGGGAACTCGTGCGTGCGACGGCAGCGCTCGACGAGGTACAGGATCTTGTTGAGTCGCGGTCCCGGCAGCTCGACGCCGCGCGACTCCAGGGCGGGTCGCAGCACGTTGCGGTCGAACGCTCCGTCGCTGCGCTCGGGCTCGTCGCGCCAGCGCGCGAACGCCTCCTTGAGCTGGGCGTGACCGACCACGCCGTGCTCCGGGGACAGAGCCACCGCGATCGCCGCGACCAGCCACGCGTCGTCGTGCTGCAGGGCGTCGACGTCGAGCTGCACCGTCCCGGTGCCCGCGGGCGCCAGCGTCGGCGGGTCGAAGTCGACGACGAGGTCGATGCTGAGGTCCGGGAAGCGCAGGCTCACCCGGGTGCCGGGTGCCGTCAGCGACATCCGCTGACCGGGTACGGGCGTCGAGGCGGCTCCGTCCGGGGTCACGACCTCCACGACGACGCCGTTCGCCCGCTGTCCGCGGTGCAGCACGGGATGGCCCGCGCCGGCCTGCACGACCACCGCCGGGTCGCTGAGGTAGGGCAGACGGACGAACACGTACGTCGAGCCGGCGATCTCCTCCACGGCCACGGACCGCTGCTCGGGGAGCGTCATCCGCCGGGCCAGCACCAGCTTCCCGCCGGGCTCCACCACGGTACGACCCGAGAACTCGGGCCCGACCGACCAGCCGATGCGCAGCACGCCTCCGTCCCTCCTGTCCCGTCCCTGTCTCGTCGTCGACGACGATCATGCCAGGAGCCCGCTGCGGTCCACCGCAGGCAATAGATTGCACACGATGTAATCGTGTGCAATGATACTGCTGGCGGGTGCGGCACGAGCCGCCCCGATCCCCGACTTCCAGGAGGAACCATGGACGCGATCTACACCGCCGAGGCGCTGGCGACCGGCGGCGGCCGCGACGGCGGACACGTCGTGACGAGCGACGGCCGTCTCGACCTGCACACGGCACTCCCCACCAGCATGGGCGGCAACGGCGAGGGCACGAACCCCGAACAGCTCTTCGCGTCCGGCTACGCCGCGTGCTTCCACGGTGCCTTCCAGCTCGTCGCCCGTCAGGCCAAGGCCGACGTGAGCGACTCGAGCGTCGGCGCCAAGGTCGACATCGGCTCCAACGGCAAGGGCGGCTTCGACCTGGCCGTCACGCTCGAGGTCACCGTCCCGACCCTGCCGCACGACGAGGCGCAGGCGCTGGCCGACAAGGCGCACGAGGTGTGCCCCTACTCGAACGCCACGCGCGGCAACATCGACGTGCAGATCGTCGTCGTCGACGACTGACGGACCCGCACGCCACGTCCTGGCCGGGGCGTGTCGTGCCCTGGGAGGAGCCGCGGTGGAACATGTTCCACCGCGGCTCGCCTGTTCCCTGCCGCTCGGCCCACGATGGCAGCATGACCACCCTCACCTCCATCGCCACGAACCTGCTGATCCTCGTCGCCTTCGTCGGCGTGGTCCTGGTGGGACTGCGCGTCGCCCAGAGCATCTTCGGGACGGGCTCGAAGAAGGCCGCCGCCACGGAGGCCGCGGCGCGTCTCGTCGCCTACCCGACCGGCTCGGCAGCCGTCCTGCGGCGCCGCTTCGTCAAGGCGCTCACCGGGCAGCACGTGGTGATGCCGAGCGGGGACCGGGTCGCCTTCAGCGAGCTCGTCGTCCGCGTGTCGCCGGAGGACCTCGAGCGGCTCGACCCTGACGGCGACGTCGAGCGGCTGGGGGAGGACGCGGCAAAGCTCTACCTGACCCACGCGGAGCGCGAGGGCTGGAGCACGCCCGAGGAGGTGCGGGTCGAGGTTGAAGTCGACCCGGCGCTGCGCCCCGGATGGGTGCCCCCGGCTCGGGGGAGCCGCACCGGCGCCTCCGTGCGACGCCCCCTCGAGTCGTCCGCTCGCCCCGACCGACAGCCCGTCGTCCCCGACTGGGACGTCGTGGCCGACCTGACGCCCACCGCGTCCACCGCGCCGTCAGCGCCGACGCCCCTGCCCGTGCGGACCGCCGCGCCGGCCGCGCAGGAGACCATGGCCTTCCCCGTCCTCGTGCCGGCCGACGCGGCTCCGACGATCGCGGGACCACGTGACCTGTTCCTGCACCGGGGCGCCCACAGCGTCCGGGTGCCGCGCGACGGCGTCACCGTGCTCGGCCGGCTGCCCGAGAGCCCGCTGCCGCTGGAGGAGCCGGAGATCTCCTACCGTCACGCCGAGCTGCGGCTCCTGGGGGGCTCCTGGCAGGTGCGCGACGCCGGCAGCACGAACGGCACCTCGGTCGACGGCGAGCGCATCGGTGACACGTGGGTGACGGTCCGCGACGGGGCCGTCCTCGCGATCGCGGGGGTCAAGGTCGCCGTCGGGTCCGACACGCACGGCACGGTGGCCGTGTCGGGCGTTTCGCGTCAGCCGTGACAATGGTGTCCATGGCCGACCAGCGCGACCGTCGCTCCCGACGGTGGAGGAGGCGTCGCCCGACGCCGACGCCCGGCCCCGCCACCACGCCGCGGCCCGACGGCGCCTCGACCGCGCCCGTGCCGCTCGTGGCGCCACCGGGAACGGTGCCCGTCGGCGGGCCCGACGGCCGCGACACGATCGAGCCGCAGGTCGACGCCGCCCGCTTCGAGCTGCAGGGCCGCATCGGCGCCGGCAACCACGGCGTGGTCTTCCGCGCGCTCGACCGGCACCTGGGCCGCCAGGTCGCCATCAAGCGGTTCTCCCACTTCCTGGCCGACGACCCGCGGGCGATGCGGCGCATCACGCGCGAGGTCGAGACCCTCGCGCGCGTCTCCCACCCCAACGTGGTCACGGTGCACGACCTCGTGCGGATGCCTGACGGCGACGGCGAGGTCACACCGCACCTCGTCATGGAGCTCGTCGAGGGCACCTCGCTGCGTGACCTGCTCGCGCTGCGCGGCCCCAGCCCGCGGTCGGTGCTGGTGGTCGCCGGTGTGCTGGACGGCCTCGCGGCCTGCCACCGCGCCGGCATCCTCCACCTCGACATCAAGCCGGCCAATGTGCTCGTCACCGACTCCGGTGGCATCAAGATCGTCGACTTCGGCATCGCGCGGGCAGCCTCGGACGCCACGGCCACGGTGGCCGGCACGCCGCACTACATGGCGCCGGAGCAGTACGACGGACGCGCCGACGAGCGCAGCGACGTGTACTCCGTCGGCTGCCTGCTCTTCGAGACCCTCACCGGGCGCGCACCGTTCGAGGGGACGATGGCCGCGCAGCTCATGGCGCACCGCACGCAACCTCGTCCGGACCCGCGGGCGTCGGCGCCCTGGGTCGGTCCGCGTCTGGCGGCCGTGGTGCAGACCGCGATGGCCGTCGAGCCCGAGGAGCGGTACAGCGGCGTTGCGGCGATGGCGCGTGCCCTGAGGTCGGCGGTCGCCGACGTCGCCGACCCTGCCGCCCCTGAAGCGTCTGCGGCGGTGGACGCGCCGTCCGGGCGGCCCGCGGCGACCCCACCGGTCGTGCTGGCACCGGCGGCAGCCGTCGCCGCCCCTCTCGTCCGGCCGTTGAGCCGCCCCGCCGACCTCGGCGACCGACCCGGTGTGCCCGCCCGTGACGCGCGGCCCGACGGCACGCGCGAGCCGGTCTCGTCCCTCGCCGGCCCTGCCGTGACGCGCTGGACGCGGCTCGTCTCGTTGTTGCTGGGCCTCGGGATCTGTGCCGTGGTGCTCACGGTCGTGCCGATGCTGGCGTGGGCGAGCCTCGAGCTCGCGCCCGCCCGGGTGCGCCCGCAGACGATGGACCAGATGTCGGCCGACGCGTGGTGGATGCTCTCCGTCGGCCTCGCGCTGACGCTCCTGCTGGTGCGCCGTCGCCGCTTCTTCCAGCACCTCGCGGGCCCGGAGGTGGGGAGCCCGCTGCCGGACGGTCCGCTCGCGCCGAGTGTCGGCCGAGGCGTGCGCATGGCCCTCCGGGCCGCGGTCGTGGGCACGCTCCCGCTGCTGGTGCCGTGGTACGTCCTCGGCCTGCTGGCCGCGATGACGGCGGCCGGCGTCGTCGCCCCGAGTGACCCCTTCGCGGACGCCCTGACGACGGCATGGGTGCTCGCGCCGCTGGTCGCCCTCGTGCTCGGGCTCCGGGGCATCCTCGGGATGCGCCCGCGGCTCGGCGCGCTGGCGTTCTCGTTCCTGCTGATCGTGACGGCCGGGGGAGCGGTGGCGTTCTTCCTGCTGGCCGCGCCCTACGTCCCGTGACGCGGGGGCTCAGCGGGCGAGGAGGCGGCGGGCCCCAGTCGGCCACCAGGTCCCCGCAGTCGGGCCGCCCTCGCACTGTCCGTCGGACTCGCCGGGCCGCTTGACCCACAGGTAGGCGTCGAGACCCTTGCTGTCCACGACCGTCGGCGCGCGGCCGAGCCGCGCCGCCGGCGGGTTGCACCAGACGCCGGGGGTGACCGGCTTCGTCGCTCCGTTGCGTGACGTGTCGACGACGTAGCGCTTGCCCTTCACGCCGAGCTTGGCGAGCTCGGCCACGACGGCGGCGCCGTACGTGCGCTCCTCGGCCGTCGGACGGAAGTTGGAGGTGTTCGTCGCGAGCCCCCGCGCGTCGCGGACACCGGCGGACACCAGGCGCTTCGCCATGTCCTGCGGCGTGATCCAGCGGCTGTGCCCGGCGTCGATGTAGACCCAGACGCCGGCGCGCGCAAGGCTGCGCGTGGCGTACCGCAGGAGCGCCGCACGGTCGCCCTGGCCGGAGCACGCGCCGAGCAGCGCGAGGGCGTCGGGCTCGAGCACCACCATCGCGTAGCGTCCCCGCAGACCCTTGGCGACCTGGTCGATCCAGGCCTTGTACTGTGTCGGGCTGAGCCCGCCGGCGGAGTGCTGGCCGCAGTCGCGTCCGGTGATCGCGTAGACCGCCAGGAGCGGCGTCCGCTTCGCACGGCGGGCGCGGTCGGCGTACCCGGAGGCCACGGCCGCCACCTTGGAGGCGGGGTACCCCTCGGTCAGCCAGAGGGCCTGGGCGCGGGAGCCGATGGGCGCGAAGCGCTTGTCCTTCGCCGCCGCCCGCGCCGACGCCGTCGTGGGGTCGACGTACACCGCGCGGGTCAGACGGGGGTCCTTCGCCGCCTCCGCCGGGGCCGCGGCGGCGAGCACGGACAGCACGAGGCACACCAGCGTCAGCACCGACACCGGCGGCCCGACACGACGAACGGCTCCCACCACCCGGCTGATCCTACGGCCGACGGGGGCCGCCCGCCGCCGTTGTGACGATTCCGACCTGCTCAGACCCGAGCCACGCCGTCGAAGCCGTCGCGCGGGGCGGCGAGGCCGAAGATCTTCGCGATGGTCGGCGCGACGTCGATCGTCGCGGCGCGCTCGCTGAGGACCGCTCGACGGACGGCCCCGCCCGTGAGGAAGAACGGGATGGCCTCCGTCGCCGGATGTCCGTGGTTGCCCGGGATCGGGTTGGAGTACAGGTCGGGGTCGGAGAAGCGGTATCCCGACTTGCAGTAGACGACGAGGTCCCCTGCCTTGGCGCCGAGGCGCAGCTGCGCCGTGGTGCGGACGCTGAGCACGCCGGGCGTCGCCAGCGCCACCCGCGTCGCCTCCGCCAGGGCCCGCGACCGGTCGGCGCTGCGTCCGAGGTAGCTGATCACGTCGGCCCCGCCGTTGTCGGCGATCGCGACCTGGCCGTCCAGCAGCGGGTTGCCCTTGAACGCGCGGGTCAGGTTGATCAGGCGGTCGGGGTCGCTCCAGTCCATCGAGTGGTCGGCGAGCACGATGACGGTCGTGGACGCCCAGGTGCTGCGGGTCCGCAGCCAGGAGACGAACGAGCCGATCTGCGCGTCGGTGGAGGTCAGCGCCGTCCGACGCAGCACCTGCAGGTTGGAGCCCGTCAGGTCGCTGTGGCCGAACCGGTCGATGTCGCCGAAGTTGGCGAACACCAGGTGCGGATCGGCCTCGGAGACCATCGTGCGCAGCGCGCTCATCGTGAACACGTCGAGCGCGTGGTTGGTCACCGGCAGCAGCGGGAACGGCTCCCACCGGTAGGTCGCCCGGGTGCCGAACACGCTGTAGAGGTAGTCCTTGCTGAGGACCGACCCGGTGGTCAGCCCGCGCTCGCGCAGACGCTCGAGCATGGTGGGGAAGACGATGTCGGTCGGCTCGCCGCACGTGCGCACCTTCCGCTGCGCGCGGTCGTAGATCGAGTTGGCCGGCACGCCGCTGCGGTCGGGACGCACGCCGGTCATCATCATCACGTGGTTCGGGATGGTCTCGGCGATCGGCATCGACCGCGCCTGCGGGAACCAGCGTCCGGCGGTGCGCAGCGCGTGCAGGTTCGGGGTCGACTCGGGCGTGATCTCGTCGGGCCGGCAGCCGTCGATGACGAGCACGTACACCCGCTGGGAGGTGGTCGGCGCGGCCGAGGCCCACGGCGCACCGGCTGCGCCGGAGAGGACGACCGCTCCGCCCGTGGCGGCGGCCGCGCGCAGCACGGTCCGTCGGTCGACCTGGGGGGCGCTCATGCGGTGGCTCCTGTCGTGGGCTGGCTGACCTTGCGGACCTTCTGGGCCGACGCCGCGACCTCGTAGGAGGTCGACCACGTGGCGGTCGCCGCCTGGTCGGCGCGGCTGCTGATGACGTACCAGTCCATCTGCACGCGTGCCGGTGTCACGTCCAGCACGGAGAAGCCGTGGTTGTCGAAGTCGAGGTGCTTGACGTGACGGTTCGCCGTCTTGATCGCCTCCTCGACCCCTACCGACGCGGTGCGCGGCGGGGCTCCCAGGATGTCCTTGAGGTTGTTGCTGGTCACCGACGTGCACACGAGCTCGGTGCCGACGGTCGTGCTGAGCGGGTACGTGCCGGGGTTCGTCGGCAGGTCGCAGGCCCACGCGGAGTGGATGTCGCCGGTGAGGAAGACCGTGTCGGTGATGTTCTGGTCGGCGAGGTGCTCGAGGACCTGGCGACGCTCGATCGTGTAGCCGTCCCACTGGTCGGTGTTGTACTGCACGCCCTCCGCGGGCAGCAGGCCGACGGAGTCCTGGAGGGCGTCGCGCACGCGGTTCGGCAGCGGGGGCACGAGGACGGGGGAGATCATCACCGGGTTGCCCACGAGCTTCCACTGGGAGGCGGTCGTGCTGAGCCCGCGCTTGAGCCAGGCGATCTGGGCGTCGCCCGCGATCTTGCGGTCGGCGTCGTCGCGCGAGGGCACCTGCGTGAACGCCCCGCCCGGTGCGGTGCGGTAGCTCCGCAGGTCGAGCATCGAGAGCTCGGCGAGCCGACCGAACGTGAACCGCCGGTAGATCTGCGTGCCGTCACCGAGCCGTGCGGTGCCGCTCAGCCGCACGGGCATCCACTCGTCGTAGGCGCGGTAGGCGGCCGCCCGGCGAGCCGCCCACGACCCCTCCGTCGCGGGGTCGTGGTTCTCCGCGCCCTGCAGCCAGGCGTCGTTGGCCGACTCGTGGTCGTCCCAGGTGCAGATGAAGGGGACGGAGCGGTGCAGGGTCTGCAGGTCGGGGTCGGTCTTGTAGAGGGCGTGCCGACGGCGGTAGTCCGAGAGCGACACGATCTCGTGCGTCGGGTCGGCCGTGCGCACGACGACGTTCTTCTGGCCCATGGCGTACTCGCCCGTGCCGTACTCGTAGATGTAGTCGCCCAGGTGCAGGACGACGTCGACCCGCTGCTGCGCGAGGTGACGGTAGGCGCTGAAGTAGCCGGCCTCGTAGTTGGCGCAGGACACGACGCCGAAGCGCAGACGTGCGGGTGCTGCGTCGGTGGCTGGCGCGGTGCGGGTGCGGCCGATCGGCGAGCGCGTCCGCTGGTGCGTGAAGCGGTAGTAGTACGTGGTGCCGGGGGCGAGGCCGGTGACGTCGACCTTCACGGTGTGGTCCTGGGCGGCGGTGGTCGTCACGGTGCCCCGGCGCACGACGCGCCGGAAGGCCCGGTCGAGGGCCACGACCCAGGCCACGTCGGCCCGCGGTCCGCGCCCGGAGCCGGGTGTGGCGCTCGCGGTGGGAGTCACCCGTGTCCAGAGGACGACGGCGGTGGGCAGGGGGTCGCCGGAGGCCACCCCGTGGCGGAAGAAGGTCACGGTCATCTCAACGACGCACCCTGGCAGAGGTCCCTGTCCTGGAGGTGAACAGTCGGCGACCGGCCGACGCGTCGATCGGGGAGCGCGGTTGCTAGCGTCGCCGGGTGAGCCAGCACGCGTACGCCCCGCACGAGCGGGAGGTCGTCCACCGGGTCATCGCGGAACGTCGCGACATGCGGCACTTCGCCGGGGGCGAGGTGCCGGCCGACGTGCTGGCCCGGCTGCTGGAGGCCGCCCACCGGGCGCCGAGCGTGGGACTGATGCAGCCGTGGCGCTTCGTCCGGGTCACCGACGCCGCGCTGCGACAGCGTCTGCACGCGCACGTCGACGCCGAGCGTCGTCGGACCGCCGAGGCGATGGGGGAGCGGGCCGAGGAGTTCATGCGGCTGAAGGTGGAGGGCCTCCTCGACTGCGCCGAGCTGCTGGTGGTCGCCCTGCCCGACGGCCGCGAGGAGCACGTGTTCGGTCGGCGCACCATGCCGCACATGGACCTCGCCTCCGCGTCGTGCGCGATCCAGAACCTGTGGCTGGCCGCGCGTGCCGAGGGCTACGGCATGGGCTGGGTGTCGATGTTCGACCCCGCCGTCGTCGCGCACGAGCTCGCGATGCCGGCGGGGGCGGAGCCGGTGGCCCTGCTGTGCCTCGGCCCCGTCGAGGCGTTCTACGAGCGCCCGATGCTCGAGCAGGAGCACTGGACGAGCCCGCGTCCGCTCGCGGACCTGGTCGCGGAGAACACGTGGCCCACCGACCGGTGACCCTCAGACCCTTGACCTGACGTTGACGGTCGGTTCTCATGGAAGAGCCGTCCGCCGCCCTCCTCACCGGCGCGGGCGAGGGAGGATGACCTTCTCTCGGGACGGGCGGCGGGGCCGGGTCGCTTCCCCTGGGCCGGTCCTGCCGCCTCTCGCTAGAGCGACGTGCCGTCGGCGAGGCGCAGGAACTCCAGGTGGCTCTCGTAGGCGTCGAGCACGTCGTCGATGAGCTGGCCGTGGGTGTAGCCCATCACGTCGTACCCCTGGCCGCCGTGGCGCAGGTGCACCTCGAGCCGTGCGTAGTAGTCGTCGCCGCGGGGCACGAGCGAGGAGCTGTACACCGGGATCGGGACCTCGCGCAGCGTGACGCGGTAGCAGAACGGGGTGGACCCGTCCGCGACCTCGGCCGTCAGCTCGACGCCCGGCTGGCCGTCCTCGTCGGTGCAGCGACGTGCGGTCGCCGCCGCGCACGTGGTGGCCAGCTCGCCCGCCACCTCCTCCAACGCCGGCGCCACGACGCGGTCGAGGAACTCCTCGGCCTTGGCGCGGCTGGGGAACGACATGACGCGACGCAACCGCGAGCGCCACTGGCCCGCGCCCCCACGGTCCGGAGCGCTCCGGCTCGACAGCACGCCGTGCAGGGCGCCGTCGCGCGAGTCGACGATCCACGCCTCGGCGCGGAGCGCACGGTGCAGCCCCACCATCACCGCCACCATCACCAGGGCGAACGGGATGCCCATGATGATGGTCGCCGACTGCAGCGTCGCGATGCCACCGACCGACAGCAGCGCGATGGTCAGCGCGCCCGTCGCGACGGCCCAGAAGATGCGCAGGGCCGCGCCGGCGTCGGCGTGCACGTCGCGCATGCGGGACGAGAGGTTGGCCATGATCAGCGCGCCGGAGTCGGCGGACGTCACGTAGAAGAGCAGACCCGTGAACGTCGCGATGGAGGCCAGGAAGGTGAAGCCCGGGTGCTGCGCGAGCATCGTGTAGAAGCCCTGCTCGGGTGCCTCCAGCGTCAGCTGGCCGAACGACTGGTTGCCCTGGCGGACCAGGTCGATCGACGCGTTGCCGAAGATCGAGATCCACATGAGGAGGTACAGGAACGGGATGATCAACGTGCCGAGGACGAACTGCCGGATCGTGCGCCCCCGGGAGATGCGGGCCAGGAACAGGCCCACGAACGACGCCCACGCGATCCACCACGCCCAGAAGAACAGCGTCCAGTCCGACATCCAGGATCCGGTGTCCTCGTGCGCGAACGTCTGCAGCGACATCTCCGGGAAGAGCCGCACGAAGTCGCCCACGTTGAGCACGAGCGCGTCGAGCAGGTAGGTCGTGCGCCCGGTGACCAGGATCCAGACCGCCAGGAGGACCGCCAGCAGGACGTTGGCCTGCGAGAGCCACTTGATGCCCCGGTCGACGCCCGAGACGGCCGAGAGCGTGGCCATGGCGACGCCGACGACGATGAGCGTGACCTGCGCGGTGAGTCCGAGGGGCACGTCGAAGAGCATGTTCAGCCCGACGTTGAGCTGGACGACGGCGATGCCCAGGGTGGTGGCGACGCCGAAGATCGTGCCCAGCACGGCGGCGAGGTCGACCCCGTCGCCCATCCAGCCCTCGGTACGGCGTCCGATCAGTGGGTGCAGGGCCGAGCGCACGGCGAGCGGCAGGTTCATCCGGTAGGCGAAGTAGCCGAGCGCGACCCCCATCAGCGCGTACATGCCCCAGCCGCTGACGCCGTAGTGGAACAGGGTCCACACGGTGGCCTCGCGGGCGGCGTCGACCGTCTCGGGCTCGCCGGTCGGCGGCGCGAGGTACTGCGTGACCGGCTCGGCGACCGCGAAGAACATCAGGTCGGTCCCGATGCCCGCGGCGAACAGCATCGAGGCCCACGCGAACGTGCTGAACTCCGGCTGCGCGTGCTCGGGCCCGAGCTTCGTCCGGCCGAACCGCGATGTGGCGAGGTAGACCACGAAGACGAGGATCGCCGTGGCCAGCAGCACGTAGAACCAGCCGAACCAGTCGGTCGCGAACCCGACCAGCGTGCCCAGTCCGGCCTCGGCGCCGCGCGGGGCGAGCAGACCCCATGCCGTGACCGCGAGGATCACGGAGGACGCCCCGACGAGGACGGGCAGGTTCACCCGCGACCTGGGCGGAGGGACGACGTCGACGTCGGTGCCCGCGGCGTCCGGCTCGCTCACGACGGCTCCGCGTCGGCGCGGACGGTGCCCGGCACGGGCGCGGCGTTGCGCGGGTCGCCCTCGGGCCACAGCGGCATGCCCGTGCCGTGGCGGTAGAAGGGGACGTCGAGCGGGGCGAGCGGCGTGTTGCCGGCGATCAGGTCGGCGGCCTTCTCGGCCACCATCATCACCGGCGCGTAGATGTTGCCGTTCGTCACGTACGGGAACACCGAGGCGTCCACGACACGCAGCCCCTGGGTGCCGTGCACCCGCATGGTCGCGGGGTCGACGACGCTGGCGTCGTCGGTGCCCATCTTGGCCGTGCACGAGGGGTGCAGCGCGGTCTCGGCGTCCTGCGCGACCCAGTCGAGGATCTCCTGGTCGGTCTGGACACCGGGCCCGGGTGAGATCTCGCCCGCGCTGAAGGCACTGAACGCCGGCTGCTCGAGGATGTCGCGCGCCGCGCGGACCATCTCGATCCACTCGCGCCGGTCGTTCTCGGTCGACAGGTAGTTGAACCGCAGCGCCGGGTGCTCCCGCGGGTCGCGGCTGCGGATCTTGAGCGAGCCGCGCACGTCGGAGTACATCGGACCGATGTGCACCTGGTACCCGTGGCCGCCGTTCTCCTCCCCGCCCGCCGGCTTCGACCCGTCGTAGCGGATGGCGATGGGCAGGAAGTGGAACATGAGGTTCGGGTAGTCGACCCGGTCGTTGCTGCGGACGAAGCCGCCGGCCTCGAAGTGGTTCGACGCGCCGACGCCGCGTCGCAGGAACATCCACTCGGCGCCGATGCGCGGCTTGTGCCGGTGCTTGAGCCACGGGGCGATCGAGACGGGCTGCTTCGAGGCGTGCTGGATGTACACCTCGAGGTGGTCCTGCATGTTCTCGCCGACGCCCGCAGGTCCACGACCGGGTCGATGCCCAGGGCCCGCAGCTCGTCGGCGTTGCCGATGCCCGACAGCTGCAGGAGCTGCGGGGAGTTGAACGCGCCGCCGCACAGGATCACCTCTCCGGCGCCCACGGAGCGCTCGAGACGGCCACCGCGCAGGTAGTCGACGCCGACGACCCGCGTGCCCTGCATGCGCAGGCCGGTGACGAGGGAGAGCGTGTGCACCGTCAGGTTCCGACGGTGCCTGACGGGTGCCAGGTAGGCCTGGCTGGCGCTGAGCCGACGACCCCGGTGGACGTTGCGGTCGAACTTCGCGAAGCCCTCCTGGCGGTAGCCGTTGACGTCGTCGGTCAGGGGGTACCCGGCCTGCTGGACGGCCTCGAAGAAGGCGCCGAACAGCGGCGACGTGGCGGGCCCGCGCTCCAGGACCAGGGGTCCCGAGCCGCCGCGCCAGGCGTCGGCGCCTGCCAGGCAGGTCTCCATGCGCTTGAAGTACGGGAGGCAGTGCGCGTAGTCCCACTGCTCGAGGCCGGGGTCGCGGGCCCAGCGCTCGTAGTCGAGCGGGTTGCCGCGCTGGAAGATCATGCCGTTGATGGACGACGAGCCGCCGAGCACCTTGCCGCGGGCGTGGAAGACCCGTCGTCCACCCATGTGCGGCTCGGGCTCGGACTCGTAGCGCCAGTCGTAGAAGCGGCTGCCGATGGGGAAGGGCAGCGCGGCGGGCATGTGGATGAACGGGTCGAGCTTGGTGTCGGAGCGCCCTGCCTCGAGCACCAGGACGCTCGTCCCGGGATCCGCGCTCAGACGGTTGGCGAGGGCGGACCCGGCGGACCCGCCGCCGACGATCACGTAGTCGTAGCTCTGCATGCGAACCTCCGTCAGTCCCGCGGTGCGGGGTCGGCGCCGAACCAGCCGCTCGGCGCGGGTCGGGTGTTGTGCCAGACGTGCTTGGACTCGCGGTACTCCTCGAGCCCGGCCAGCCCCAGCTCACGGCCGACGCCGCTCTGCTTGAAGCCGCCCCACTCCGCCTGGGGCACGTACGGGTGGTAGTCGTTGATCCAGACCGTGCCGTGCCGCAGCCGCGACGCGACGCGCTCGGCACGGCCGGCGTCCTGCGTCCAGACGGCACCGGCGAGCCCGTAGATCGTGTCGTTGGCGATCGAGACGGCCGCGTCCTCGAGGGTGTCGGCGTCGTCGCCGGTGAACCGCTCGACGGTGAGCACCGGACCGAAGCTCTCGTCCTGCACGCACGACATGTCCGCCGAGCACTCGTCGAGGATGGTCGGCAGGTAGTAGAAGCCGTCGGCGAGCGCCGGGTCGTCAGGGCGTGCCCCGCCCACCCGCAGCACCGCCCCCTCGGCGACGCCCGCCGCGACGTAGGCCTCGACCTTCTGGCGGTGGGCGGCGCTGATCAGCGGACCGGTCTCGGCCCGCTCGTCGTCGGGTCCGCCGAGGCGGATCCGCGAGGCGCGCGCGACCAGCTCGTCGACGAACCGGTCGTGGATCGAGTCCTCGACGACGAGCCGCGTGCCGGCCGAGCAGACCTGGCCGGAGTCGAGGAACACCGCGGTGAGCGCGTTGTCGACCGCTGCCTCCCAGTCGGCGTCCGCGAAGACGACGTTGGGGTTCTTGCCCCCGAGCTCGAGCGCGACCTTCTTGACGGTGGGAGCGGCCGCCGCCATGATCCGCCGGCCGGTCACGAGACCACCGGTGAACGACACCAGGTCGACCTCGGGCGCCTCGGTGAGCGTCGGCCCCACCCGGTCCCCGGCGCCCAGCACGAGGTTGGCGACGCCGTCGGGCACGCCGAGGTCGGCGAGGGTGCGCACCAGCCAGATGGCGGTCGACGGCGTCAGCTCGCTCGGCTTGAGCACGAAGGTGCACCCCGTCGCGAGGGCCGGCGCGACCTTCCACGACGTCTGCAGCAACGGGAAGTTCCACGGGGTGATCAGTGTGCAGACACCGACGGGCTCGTGCACGACCCGGCTCGAGACGTGGGGCTGACCGGTGTCGACCACGCGCCAGGCGTCGGCCTGCGCCAGCCCGGCGAAGTGCCGGAACACGCCGACGACGTCGTCGACGTCGATCCGTGCCTCGACCATGCGCTTGCCGGTGTCGAGGGCCTCGAGGCGTGCGACGTCCTCCTTCTCGGTCTCGAGCCGGTCGGCGAGACGGTGCAGCAGCGCGGCGCGCTCGGGTGCGGGCGTCCGGGGCCAGGGCCCCTCGTCGAAGGCCCGGCGCGCCGCCCGCACCGCGTCGACCGCGTCGTCGGGGGTCGCCTCGGCGACGGTGGTCACGGTGCGTCCGTCGGCGGGACAGCGGATCGTGCGGCTCTCGCCGTCCGACGCGTCGCGCCACCGGCCGTCGATGAACAGGGTGGTCAACGGATCCTCCTGGGGTCGGTCGGTCCCTGGACCCAATCGGTTCTGGGAGACGTTCGCAAATCAGGGGTCCGCAGACCGTCGTCGGTGTGGCGGGGCGCACGTCCGACCGGCGGCGACGACCCCCGTGTTGACCTGTGATGGAACTCACCACCAGACTGAGCGAGCGCGACCGAGGGTGTCGCGCAGAGGGGGTCCCACCATGTCTCAGTCCGTCCTGTCCCGACGGCGTCCGTCCCGAGGACGTCGTCTCCTGCTCGCTCTCGCCGCCACGCTCGGCGCGGGCCTCGTCGCCGCGCCGCCGGCGTCGGCCGACGACTTCTACACACCGCCCGCGGACACGTCGGGTGCGCCGGGCACCGTCCTGCGCAGCGAGCCGTCGGTGTTCTACCTTGACCCGCTCAAGGCGCTGCGGGCCCCGGCCGACGTCACGCGGGTGATGTACACCAGCGCCAACGCCAAGGGCCCCACGGTCGTGACCGGCACGATCCTGAAGCCCAAGACGGCCTGGTTCGGCGTGGGGGAGCGTCCCGTCGTCGCGTACGCCGTGGGTACGCAGGGCATGGCCGACCGGTGCGCGCCCTCGCGGCAGCTCGCCGCGGGCACGGAGTACGAGGGCGCCTTCATCAAGGGCCTCCTCGCACGCGGCTACACGGTGGCCGTCACCGACTACGAGGGTCTCGGCACCCCGGGCGTGCACCCGTACGTCGACGCGCGGTCGCTCGGGCGCAACGTCCTCGACTCGGTGCGTGCCGCCCAGCGCCTCGGCATCGTCACGTCGACGGCGCCCGTGCTCGTCTCGGGCTACTCCGAGGGTGGCAACGCCGCCGCCGGTGCCCTCGAGCTGGCCTCGTCGTACGCGCCGGAGCTGAAGCTGAAGGGCGGCTACGCCGGCGCCGTGCCCGCCGACCTCGCCCGGCTCGCCCCGAAGCTCGACGGCTCGCCGTACGCGCTCTTCCTCGGGTACGCCGTCGCCGCGCTCGACGACGCCGAGCCCCAGCTGCGCATCCGGGACCTGCTGAACACGCGGGGCACGGAGTTCCTGGACCGCGTGCTGGACACCTGCATCGTGGACGGCATCCTGCCGGGTGCGTTCACGCGCACCTCGACCCTGACGAAGGAGGGCCGGCCGATCTCCGACTACCTCAGCCGGCCGGACATCGCCGCCGCGCTCGCCGAGCGCCGCCTCGGGGCGGTCCGACCGTCCGTGCCGAGCCTGGTGAGCCACTCCGGGCTCGACGACGTCGTCGACTACGGGCAGGGTCGCGACATGGCGCGGTCCTGGTGCTCCCAGGGTGCCAAGGTCCGCTTCCAGACCCTGGTGACCCCGACCCACGTCGGGGGGTTCGTGTCCGGGTTCCCCAGCGCGTTCGCGTTCCTGGAGGGACGGGTGGCCGGCACGCCGTTCGTCTCGAACTGCGGCACCTTCTAGCGCAGCACTGCACCGCGCCCGGCGAGGGCTCGCACGGCCTCGACGCCCCGCTCGACCACCACGTCGAGCGGGGCGTCGACGTCGATCGCCGTGCCGAGCTCGTCCGGCTCGAGCGGCTCGAGGGTGGCGAGCTGGCTGCGCAGCAGGCTCGGCGGCATGAAGTGCTCGCGCTCCTCCATGCGGCGGTGCAGCACGTCGGGCGCGGCCACGAGGTGCAGGAAGGCGACGGTCCCCGGCGGCAGGGTCCCGCGGAGCAGGTCGCGGTAGGTGCGGCGCAGCGCCGAGCACCCCAGGAGCGTCGAGGTGCCCGCCGTCTCCCTGCTGGCGAGCACGTCGGCGAGCTCCTCGAGCCAGGGGCGTCGGTCGTCGTCGGTCAGCGGCGTCCCGGCCGCCATCTTCGCGATGTTCGCCGCCGGGTGGTGCTCGTCGCCCTCGACGTACGGGACGCCCAGTCGCTCGGCCACGCGCGACCCGACCGCGGACTTGCCGGTGCCCGAGACGCCCATCACGACGACCTGCAGCGCGCCGCTCACCCCCGCCCCCCGGACGCCCTAGAGTCCTTCTCATGCCGACCGCGCACGAGGAGGTCCTGGCCGATCTCGGTCCACGCATCGTGGACGGTCTGCTCGCCCCCGGGGAGGCGCTGACGCTGGACGCGATCCGCGCGGACTACAAGGTCTCGCGCACCGTCGCGCGCGAGGTCGTGCAGGTGCTCGCGTCGATGGGCCTGGTGGAGAGCCGCCGCCGGACGGGCGTGACCGTGATGCCCGAGGAGCGGTGGGACCACTACGCCCCGTCGGTGATCCGCTGGCGGCTCGCCGGACCCGGCCGCGGACGTCTGCTGCACCAGCTGGCGCAGCTGCGTGCGGCCGTGGAGCCCACCAGTGCGTCGCTGGCAGCCGCCCACGCGACGCCCGAGGTGCGCCGCAGGCTGCTGCGGCTGGCCGACGAGCTGGAGCGCACGGGGGCCGCTGGCGACCTGCAGGCCTTCCTCGAGCTCGACGTGACGTTCCACCGGCTGCTGCTGGACGGCACGGGGAACCCGATGTTCCGGGCGCTCGGCGAGGTCGTGGAGGAGGTGCTGCGCGGTCGCACCGACCACGACCTCATGCCGGCCGAGCCCGCGCCCGAGGCGCGGCGACTGCACGCCGAGGTGGCCCGGGCGGTCGCGGCGGGGGAGGCCGAGGCGGCTCGGGCGGCGATGCACGCGATCTGCGCCGAGGTCGTCGGTCAGCTCCGACCGGACTGAGCCACTCATGCGACCAGAGGGTAGGCGACGGCGGCGAGGGCCAGGGCGCTGAGGCCCAGGGTCGTCTCCATGACGGTCCACGTCCGCAGCGTCGTGCGGACGTCCAGGCCGAAGAAGCGGCTGACCAGCCAGAAGCCCGAGTCGTTGACGTGCGACAGGACCGTCGCCCCGGCGGCGACGGCCGTCACGAGCAGTGCGACCTGCACGTCGGAGAGGTCCGCGGTCTGCGCCGCGACGAGACCGGACGCGGTGGTGAGGGCCACCGTCGCCGAGCCCTGGGCCACCCGCAGCGCCGCCGCGAGCAGAAAGGCCTGCAGCAGCAGGGGGACCCCCAGGCCACCGAGCGAGTCGGTGAGCGCCGCACCGACGCCGCTGGTGCGCAGGACCCCGCCGAGCATCCCGCCCGCGCCGGTGATGAGGATGACCGAGCAGACCGGACCGAGCGAGGCGTCGAGCAGGGCGCCGGTCTCGGCCAGGGAGCGTCCGCGGCGGCCGAGGGTCGCGACGGCCAGGAGCAGCGTGAGCAGCAGCGCCACGGGCGTGGTCCCGACGAGCACCAGGGCGTCGACCCAGCGGTGCCCCTCGGCGAGGGTGCCACCGGCCACGAGGGTGGTCAGGACGGTGTTGAGACCGATGAGCACGAGCGGGACGAGCAGGATCGAGAGCACGATCGCCACGGGCGGAGGCGTCGTGCCGGGCCCGCCGTCCTGCTCCTCGCCCAGGAGCAGGGTCGGGACGTCGACGTGCACCCGGGTCCCAACCCACCGGGAGAAGAGGTACACGCCCACGTACCAGGCGATGACCGCGATGGGCAGGTTGACCAGCAGGACGACGCCGAGGTCGCCGCCCATGACCGTGCCGGCCGCGACGGGTCCGGGGTGCGGCGGCAGGAGCGCGTGCGTCGCGGCGAAGGCACCGGCGGCGGGGAGTGCGTAGACCAGCACCGACCCGCCGAAGCGACGCGCCACCGTGAGCACGATGGGCAGGAAGACCACGAGGCCCGCGTCGAAGAAGATCGGCAGCCCGAAGAGGAACGCCGCGACGCCGAGCGCGAGCGGGGCCCGACGCTCGCCGAAGCGTGACACCAGGGTGTCGGCGAGCACCTGGGCGCCGCCGGACGCCTCGAGGAGACGCCCGATCATCACGCCGAAGCCGACGAGCAGGGCCACGGAGGCGAGCGTCGAGCCGAAGCCCGACGTCAGCGCGGTGGGCACGTCGACGAGCGGGATGCCGGTCGCGACCGCCGTGAGCAGGCTGACCAGGACGAGCGCGACGAAGGCGTGCAGCTTGACGCGGATGATGAGGACGAGCAGGAGGACGACGGCGGCGAGCGCGATGGCCAGCAGGACGCCGGTCCCGTGCACGGGGTCGATGGGATCCACGAGGACTCCGGACGTGAGGGGACGGCGGTCACCCGAACGAGGCGACGCAGGACGTGAGGCAGGTCACGTGAGCGTGCCACGAAAGGTAGTACCAAGGCAAGTGGTGACGGTCCGGCGGCCCGGCCGGAGGGTCAGCGTCGCAGCCGCACCAGCTCGACGAGCTCGGCGTCGGTCAGCTCGGTCAGCGCGCTCTCGCCCGCGTTCACGACGGCGTCGGCGAGAGCGCGCTTCGAGGCGATCAGCTCGGCGACGGACTCCTCGATCGTGCCCTCGGCGATGATCCGGTGGACCTGCACCGGCTTCGTCTGACCGATGCGGTGGGCCCGGTCGGTGGCCTGGTCCTCGACGGCCGGGTTCCACCAGCGGTCGTAGTGGATGACGTGGTCGGCGCGGGTCAGGGTCAGGCCGGTGCCCCCGGCCTTCAGCGACAGCACGAACACCGGGACCTCGCCCGCCTGGAACCGCGTCACCATCTGCTCGCGCGTCGGCACCGGGACGCCACCGTGGAGGAACTGCACCGGGATGCTCCGCTCGGTCAGGTGTCGGGTGAGCAGGTGGCCCATCTGGGCGTACTGCGTGAACACGAGGGCGGCCCCGTCGGCCGCGACGATCTCGTCGAGCAGCTCGTCCAGCATGTCGAGCTTTCCGGACCGGCCCGTCAACGTGGCCCGCGGCTCGCGCAGGAGCTGCGCCGGGTGGTTGCACACCTGCTTGAGCTGCGTGAGGAGCCGGACGACCAGCCCACGACGCTGCATGCCCTCGCTCGACTCGATCTCCGCCATCGTCTCGCGGACGACCGCCTCGTAGAGCCCGACCTGCTCCCGGGTGAGGTGCACCCGGTAGTCGGTCTCGGTCTTCGGGGGCAGCTCGGGCGCGATCCCGGGGTCGCTCTTGCGGCGACGGAGCAGGAACGGGCGCACGAGGCGCGACAGCTCGCCCGCGCGGTCGCGGTCCTGGCCCCGCTCGATCGGCCGAGACCACCGTCGACGGAACTCCTCGAGCCCGCCGAGCAGGCCCGGGGTGGTCCAGTCCAGGATCGACCACAGCTCGGTCAGGCCGTTCTCCACGGGCGTGCCGGTCAGGGCGAGCCGGACCGGCGTCGGGATGGAGCGCAGGGCTCGGGCGGCCGCGGACCTTACGTTCTTGACGTACTGCGCCTCGTCGGCGACCACGACGCCCCAGCCGGGCTCGAGCTCGGCGAGGTCGGCCGCGTCGCGACGGAGCGTGGCGTAGGTTGTGACGACGAACCCCTCCGTCACCCCGACCAGGCTGCGGCCGGCGCCGTGGTGCCGTCTGACCGGCACGCCCGGGGCGAAGCGCTCGATCTCCCGGACCCAGTTGCCCACCACGGACGCGGGGCAGACGACGAGCGTCGGCGCGAGGGGCTGCCCCGCCGCGCGGGCCTGGTCCTCGAGGTGGAGGTGCAGCGCGATGAGCATGACGGTCTTGCCGAGGCCCATGTCGTCGGCGAGGATGCCACCCAGCCCGAGGTCCACGAGCTGGGCCATCCAGCGCAGGCCGTCGCGCTGGTACTCGCGCAGCGTCCCGGACAGCCGCGGCGAGGGCTCGACCGGGTCGCGCGAGCCGTGCTCGGCGAGCCGCCGGCGCACGTCGTCGAGCCACCCCTCGGTGGACACCTCGGTACGCACGTCGTCGATCTCGATCTCGCCCGAGACCGCCGCCCTCAGGGCCTCGACGGCCGTGAGCTCGTGCGTGCGCCGTTCGAGCAGGGCCTGGGTGCGAGCCGGGTCGACGAGCACCCAGCGCTCGCGCAGACGCACCAGGCCGTGCTGGGCGTCGGCGAGGGTGTCGAGCTCCTCCGCGGTGAGCGTGTCGTCGCCGAGGGCGAGGTTCCAGTCGAAGCGGAACACCTGGGAGCGGCCGAACGCCCGCGGCCGGTCGTGCGGCATCGCGTCGCCGACCCGTCGGACGGTGGGTCGCGAGTCGAGCGAGCGGACCAACCCGTCCGGCCACAGGACCTCGACCCGGTAGGAGCGCAGCAGGCTGGCGACACGGGTGCGTCCGAGCTCGCCGACCTCCTCGGCCGTGAGCGGCACGGACCCCTGGTCGAGCCGACCGAGCATGCGGGTGAGGGTCGGCCAGGCCGCAGCAGCCGTGCTGACCAGGGTCCGGACCCCGGGCCGCGCGCCGGCACCGAAGTGGTGGTCGTCGCGACGCCACAGGTCCGCGACGTCGACGGCCGCCCACGACGCGTCGAGCGGCTTGACCTTCAGGCGCACGTCGGCCACGTGCCCCTCGGCGTCGGTCGACTGGCGGAAGGTCACGACCAGCTGGCCGCTGAACGTGCGCGGACGGACCGGCGCCTGCTCGACGAGCGGAGGCGCCGTCGCGGCGTTCGGTCGGGTGCGTCGCCGCATGCCCTGCGGGTCCGGGAACGCGTCGTCCTGCGGCTGCGTGGCGACGGCGGGCGCGTCGACCGCGAGTGCTGCGAGGAACCCCCGGACCTTCGCCTGGCCCGATGCGGCGTCGGCGCCGACGGAGCGCGCCGCGTCCTGCAGCTGCGAGGCCGACGTCGAGTCCGGGGCGGCGAGCCGGCCGGTGGCCATGAGCCGCAGCGCGAGGATCGCCGGCGTGGCCCACGCCCGTACCGACGGGTCGGCGTTCATGGTGCGGATGCCCTGGCTCAACGGACCGATCGCCTCGGTGGCCGTGACCTCGTGCTCCCCGTCGGGCGCCGAGAACACGAACCGCGAGGCGGCCGGGTCCTCGGCGACCACGAAGTCGACCGGATGACGCAGCAGCACGCGCAGGTCGGTGGTCGTGGGCATCCCTCTAGTGTCCCTCACGCGGTCCGGCGACGGCGCAGGGGTCTGTCGCGCTCAGTCGACCTGGAGCTCGCCCATGCGACCCCAGCCGTCGACGGGGATCGTCTGGCTGATGATCAGCGGCGTGGACGCGAGCAGCGGACGCATCGCCTCCAGGCCGTCGGCGAAGTGCTGGCTCGAGACGTGCGCCTCGGCGGCGTCGTCCTGGAAGCCCTCCACGAGGACGAAGGTGTTCTCGTCCTCCAGGCTGCGCGACCACTCGAAGAAGAGGTTGCCCTCCTCCGCCCGCGTGGCCTCGGTGAAGGGGCGCACGGCCTCCGGCCACTGCTCGACGGCCTCGGGGCGCACGGAGAACTTGACGTTGATCAGGATCATGGGGTCCCTTCCGGTGGCGGTGTCTCGACCCTAGGGCGCGATCGGCGGGTCCGCCGTCCGGGCCGCGGGACGGGGAGGACGGCGGTACGTCGCGATCGGGCGGTGGTCAGGCGGGCGCGTCGGGCGTGCCGGGCTGCTCGGCGGCGCGCGCCTCGGCCACCTGACGGTGGACGTCCTCCATGTCGAGGTCGCGGACCGCCTGGATGACCTGGTCGAGCGCCGGCGCGGGCAGTGCACCGGGCTGGCTGAACACGAGCACGCCGTCGCGGAACGCCATGAGCGTGGGGATCGACGTGATGCCCGCTGCGCCGGCCAGCTCCTGCTCGGCCTCCGTGTCGATCTTGCCGAAGGTCACATCGGGGTGCTGGTCGCTCGCGGCGTCGTAGACGGGCGCGAACTGCCGGCACGGACCGCACCAGGACGCCCACCAGTCCACGAGGGTGATGCCCTCGCCGGTCACGGCTTCCTCGAAGCTCTGGGCGGTGAGGTCGATGGTCGACATGGGATTCCTTCCGCAGACGTCAGGGGTCGTACCCGGGCGTCAACGACGCGTCGGACGGTCGCATTCCCTGTGATCCACGTCCCGTCGCGTCATGGATCGCGGGTGCCCGTCTCTGCGTACCTGTCGAGGAGCGGCAGCAGCGAGGATCGGGAGGTGCGGTGAAGTACGACAAGCCAGTGTGGCAGCTGATGTACGCGTGCGCCGACGCGATGCCCGATCCGTTCGGCTACGAGCACGTGCACCGCTGGTTCGCCCGCCGCTACCCGGAGGTGAGCCAGGCGACCATCCGGGCGCACCTGGTGGGCCTGTGCGAGGGGGGCCGGCCGAAGCAGCCGCAGTTCGCGGTGAGGTCTCCGCTGTTCCGCCGGGTCGCGCGCGGACTGTACGAGGTCATCCCTCCCGAGGAGCGCAAGCTGGACCCCGACCTGCCCGACCACCCCGACGAGCCGCCCGCTCCTGCCACCCCGGCCGCACCTGGCACCCCGCCCGCACCGGTCGACCGCGCACGGCGTGAGGCGAGGTTCGCGACGTCGGCGTTCACCGAGGCGACCGTCGTGCAGGCGCGTCCCGAGCCCGACGTCGAGGCGCGGCACGACGGGCCGGAGGCGTCGGCCCGGCTGGCGACCTTCGAGGACATCGTCGAGCGTGCCGGCCTGGCCGGGCCGCGGCTGGAGGTCCGCGACCCGACGGCCGAGTCCGCGGATGTGCTGCTCCTGGCCGGCGCGGGCGAGCGGGTGCTCGTGCCCGCACCGGCCCGCGAGGTCTACCGTGCCGACCGCTTCCAGGCCGCACGGCTGCGGGCGCAGGCGCGCGGTGCGACGTGGTTCGTGCTCTCGGCCGAGCACGGCCTGCTCGAGCCGGGGGAGTGGGTCTCGCCCGACTCGCGCGAGCTCGCCGACCTCGACCCGGTCTATCGCGGCGTCTGGGCCCAGTGGGTCCTGGTGCGCCTGGAGTCGCTCGACGGCCCCGTCAGCGGTCGGCGGGTGCACCTCGTCGCGCCCGAGGCGTACGTGGGACCGCTCGCCGCGGTGCTGCAGGACGCCGGGGCGGAGGTCACGGTCGGCGGCGACGAACCGCGCCCGGTGCCGGTCGTCGCGGAGCCGAGGGCCGTCGTCGACCAGTCCGAGCCCGCGGTCGCCGACGACGCCGTGCACGAGCCGGTGACCGTCACGAGTCCTCCGTCGGTCGTCGCGGGCGGGCAGGCAGCTGCGTCGCAGGACGGTCCCGGCGACGCCGTGGCGGCCGCGGTGCAGCACCTCGCGAACGCGGAGCACGCCGTGCGACCCCAGGACCTCGACGCGATCCAGGAGGTCGCGGGGGTGTTCGCGTGGCACGTGGACGCCGAGGGCGCCCGCGTGCTGAACCGCAGCCTGATGCTGCCGGTCGGTGCGGGCGTCCTGCACGTGGGCCACGCCGGAGCCGTGGGCCGCACCGACGACGTCGTCACGACGGTGCGGCACCTCGTGCAGACGGTCCAGCTGCACGGACGTTCGCGGTCCTCGACGTTCCGCGCCGCCCTCGCGACGATCCTGCACGAGCCGTTGCGGGCGCGCGGTCTGGACGACCCCGCCGTCGCCGACTGGATGCAGCAGCACCTGCGCGTCGTCACCTGGCCCATGCACGACCGGGAGGCGATCCGTGAGCTCGCCCAGCACGTCGTGGAGGAGCTGGAGCCGCCGCTGAACGTCGACCACCTCCGTGCCGGCGAGGTGCGGCGTCGCCTGGGCGAGCTGCGCCGCGAGATCCGCTGAGCGGGCGCCGAACACTACCGTCCGGTAGGGGTGTCGCCACCCCAAACATGAGACTAGCCTCATGAACATGGACGATCTCACCTTCGACTTCCGCCCCTCCGACGTCGCCGCCGCGTCCGCGCGGTTCCCCGGTCGCCCGTCGGGCGCCACCCACCGTCCGATCGCCGCCGACGCCACGGTCGCGGTCCGCGAGCGCGGCACCGACTTCGCCCAGCACGCCTGGGACGAGTCCGGTCACCTCTGAGAGACCGGACCCGGTGCCGTCACCGCGTGTCCCTCACGCGCCGGTGACAGGACACGGCCCCGCGAAGCGTGCGCTTCGCGGGGCCGTGTCGTCGGTGCCGAGGTCAGTCCAGCGGACGGATGTTCGCCGCCTGCAGGCCCTTCTGGCCCTGCTCGACGTCGAACTCGACCTTCTGGTTCTCGTTGAGCGAGCGGTAGCCGCTCGTCTGGATCGCGCTGAAGTGGGCGAAGACGTCCTCGCTGCCGTCGTCGGGCGCGATGAAGCCGAAGCCCTTGTCGGCGTTGAACCACTTGACCGTTCCGGTTGCCATCTTTCCTACTACTCCTTCGGGTGCGTCCACGACCGTCGTGGGCGCGTCGTCCGTCGTTTCACCCGCTGAGCAGAGCGCCCGGTATGTGCGGTCCCCGAGCTGCCGGCACGGTTAAATCCAACGGCAACGACACCAGCCTAGGACACGGTCGCGACCCGGGCCGAACGCCACCTCGGCGCGTCGGGGGCTCGGCCCGACGCGGCCGGCTAGCGCGCCTGCCCGTACAGCGCGACGGAGTAGTAGCGGTCGTTGCTGTCGCGCCACGCGCCCACGCCGATCCGGCGGAAGGCGGCGTTCATCTGGTTGGCGCGGTGCCCGCCGGACGTCATCCAGTTGATCTTCGAGCACGAGGAGGAGCAGACCTTGTCGGTGGAGCGACCGACGACGCTGCGACCGTCGGCGTAGCCGAACGCCAGGTTCTCGCCGATGCTGCGCAGGCCGCACTTCTTCATGATGGCCTGGAGCGACGCGGACGAACGGTGGACGAGTCGCTTCTCCTGCGTGGCGAGGTGCTTGGCCCACGAGTCGGCGTACCCGTCCATGCAGCTGTTGAGCGCGAGCTTCGGCCGGTCGAACTTCGCCCGGACCCCGTTGGTCTGCTCGAGGATCTGCTGCGAGTAGACGCTCACCCGCACCACGGCGTGCGCGGAGCCTCCCGTGAGGCTCACGAGGAGGGCGGTGAGAACGACGGCGATGGTGGTGCGCATGGTGGTCCTGACGTCAGGGATGGGACTGTCGTCAGTGTCACACCTCCCGGGCCCGAGTGCCAGCGACCACCGCGTCGGAGCCGGGGAGAACTAGTTCTTTAGTACTAGTCGCCGGTGAAGTCAAGACTGTCGTCGTCCTCAGCAAACGTTTAGGTTGGCTCGAGCCTCGTGTCGGACGAGCCCACCGGCCCGCCGACGCGACAGGGGGCCGACCGGCCCCCGAGACAACAGTTGTTCCTAGGGGGGACCACGTGAAGCGTGTCACGTCATGCGTGCTCGGGATCGGGCTCGCGTCATCGCTCGGACTCACGTTCGCAGCACCGACCACGGCGGCCGAGGCGCCGCCGCAGCAGGGGGTCGACCGGGTCCAGAAGGACCACGACCTGCCGAACCCGCTGGAGGACAAGCGTCGGGAGCTGCGCGAGCAGGCCGTCGCGTCCGTCGTGAGCGGCGAGGCGAAGCCCCTCACCCGCAACGGCAGCACCGTCGTCAAGGTGGGCGAGGCAGCCGCACCGGCCGACGCCGCGACCCTCGCGAGCCCGAAGGCGTCGCGCAGCGCGAAGGCCAAGGCCTCGAAGGGCAAGCGCAAGGACCAGTACGTCGAGCTGTCGCAGGAGCGTGCCGACAAGGTGTTCGTCATCCTGGCGGAGTTCGGGGACGAGCGGCACCCGGACTACCCGGACGCCGACACCGACCCGTCCACGCCCGGACCCGAGAAGTTCGACGGCCCGCAGCACAACCAGATCGAGGAGCCGGACCGGACGAAGGACAACTCCACCGTCTGGCAGCCCGACTACGACCGGCAGCACTACCAGGACCTCTACTTCAAGGAGGGCAAGGGCGTCGAGTCGGTCAAGACGTACTACGAGACGCAGTCGTCGGGCCGGTACACGATCGACGGCACCGTGTCGGACTGGGTCAAGGTCAAGTACAACACCGCCCGCTACGGCCGCGACGACGCCTCGACGTGGAACCTCATCCAGGACGCCACGACGCAGTGGGTGGCCGACCAGCGCCAGGCCGGCCGCACCGACGCGCAGATCAAGCAGCAGCTCGCGGAGTACGACGTCTACGACCGCTACGACTACGACGGCGACGGCGACTTCAACGAGCCCGACGGCTACATCGACCACTTCCAGATCGTCCACGCCGGGCACGGCGAGGAGGACGGTGACGCGACGTACGGCGAGGACGCCATCTGGTCGCACCGCTGGTACGCCTTCCTGACCGACCAAGGGGTCACCGGGCCGGCGCAGAACCGCCTCGGCGGCACGCAGATCGGTGACACCGGCCTCTGGATCGGCGACTACACCGTGCAGCCGGAGAACGGCGGTCTCTCCGTCTTCGTCCACGAGTACGGCCACGACCTCGGCCTGCCCGACGCGTACAGCACGGCGGGCGGCGACAACAGCAACGAGTACTGGACCCTCATGGCGCAGTCGCGGCTCAACGCCAAGGGCGAGGCGCTCGGCGAGCGCGCCGGCGACCTGGGTGCCTGGGAGAAGCTGCAGCTCGGCTGGCTCGACTACGAGGTCGTCGGGACCCAGGAGAAGCGGACGCTCGAGCTCGGCCCCCAGGAGTACAACACGGCGAAGGCGCAGGGTGCCGTCGTCGTGCTCCCGAAGAAGGAGGTCACCCGTGACCTCGGCGCCCCGGCCGCCGGCTCGAAGCAGTTCCACTCGGGCTCCGGCGACGACCTGGCCAACGCGATGACCACCGAGGTCAGCATCCCGGCGGGCGCCACCGACGCGGTGCTGAAGGCGAAGGTGCGCTACGAGATCGAGGAGGGCTACGACTACGCGTACGTCCAGGCGTCGACCGACGCCGGCGCGACGTGGACGGCGCTCGACGGGACCGTCGGCGGCGCGCCGATCGGCGACGACACCTCGGGGCGTCCGGGCATCGACGGGGAGCAGAAGACGTGGACCGACCTGTCGGTCCCGCTCGACGCGTACGCCGGCACGACCGTCCAGCTGCGGTTCTTCTACAAGACGGACGGCGGTCTGGCGCTGCCCGGCCTGTTCGTCGACGACGTCGCGGTGACCGCGGCCGGCTCGACGCTGCTCGCCGACGGCGCGGAGGACGGTGCCGCCGCGTGGACGTTCGACGGCTTCAGCGTGGTGGGGGCGACGACCACGGACGCCTACGACAACTTCTACGTCATGGGCCACCGCTCGTACGTCTCGTACGACCGGTACCTGCGGACCGGGCCGTACAACTTCGGCTTCGCGAGCACGCGTCCCGACTGGGTCGAGCACTACGCGTACCAGCAGGGGCTGCTGATCTCCTACTGGGACACGTCGCAGGCCGACAACAACACCATCACCCACCCGGGCGAGGGTCGGAACCTGCCGATCGACGCCCGACCGCGACCGATCATCGACAGGACGACGGGCAAGCCGTTCCGGGCCCGCGTCCAGGTCTACGACGCGCCGTTCTCGATGCGCAAGGCCGACTCGATGACCCTGCACACGGACGGCAAGCCCACGTACATCCGTGGACAGGCCGCCGCCCCGCTCTTCGACGACACGAAGAAGTACTTCTACGCGGAGGCGCCGCAGCACGGCGTGAAGCTGCCGGCCGCGGGGGTCAAGGTCCGGGTGCTGTCGGAGAAGGGCACCTCGATGAAGGTCCGGTTCAACTGACCTGACCAGGACGACCGGACCGGGGTCCCGGCCACACGGGGCGCGCACCAGCAGGTGCGCGCCCCGTCGTGGTGGACCGGCTCAGCGGGCGTGCAGGGCCTCGTCGATGGCGCCGGGTGCGCCCCCGAACTCGTCGGCGACCTCGCCGGCGACGTCGTCCTGGTCGGTCACGACGTGTCCGTCCTCGTCGAGGCCGGCGTCGGCGTCGCGCAGCGCCCGGTGGGCGGTGGACAGCACGACCGCCGCCCCCAGGACGGCGACCGCCGCCACGGCGAACGGCACGTGCACCGACCATGCCTGCACCATCCGACCGGCGGCGAAGGGCGCCAGCCCGCCACCGATGAAGCGGACGAACCCGTAGGCGGCGGACGCGACGGGACGCTCCACCGGCGAGATGGTCATGACCGCCTGCGTCATGAGCGTGTTGTTGATGCCGATGAAGATGCCCGCGGCCACGACGCACCCGACCATGAGGCGCTGGTCGGTGGGGTCGGTGGCCATGAGGGCGAGGTCGACCGCGAAGAGGGTGAAGGCTGCGTACAGGGAGACCGACGTGCCGAAGCGCTGCTGCAGCCACGGGGCGGCGATCACCGAGAAGAACGCCACGAGCACGCCCCAGGCGAAGAAGACCCAGCCGAGCTGGGTGATGGACAGCGCCATCGGGAACGGTGCGTAGCCGAGCATGGTGAAGAAGCCCCAGTTGTAGAGCAGTGCGGCCACGCTCATGGTCGCCAGGCCGCGGTGGCGCAGGGCCTTGAGCGGGGCGCTGAGCGGCGTCGCGTGGGTGGGCTTCGGCGTGGAGGGCAGCAGGAGCACGGTCGCGGCCAGCGCGATGGACATGAGGACGGCGACGCCGTAGAACGGACCGCGCCAGCTGATGTTGCCGAGGGTGCCGCCGACCAGCGGGCCCGCCGCGATGCCGAGGCCGAGCGCCGCCTCGTAGAGGATGATCGCCCCGGCGAACCCTCCGCGGGCGCTCGAGACGATCGC
Source organism: Propionibacteriales bacterium (assembly GCA_026392465.1). Taxonomy (GTDB): domain Bacteria; phylum Actinomycetota; class Actinomycetes; order Propionibacteriales; family Nocardioidaceae; genus Aeromicrobium. The sequence continues at coordinate 36,883 of JAPLCA010000027.1, read as the reverse complement.
GGCGAGCGACGTCGCGATGAACAGGGCGTTGCCCAGCCCCCAGCCGGCGCGGAAGGCGACGATGCCCTCGATGCTGCCGCTGGAGCCGGCGAGGGCCGAGAAGACCACGATGATGGCCAGGCCGACCACGAGCGTCCGCTTGGCCCCGAACCGGCTGGACACCGCGTTCGTCACGAGCATGGCGACCGCGGTGACCACGAGGTAGCTGGTGAACAGCAGCGTCACCTGGCTCTCGGTGGCGTCGAGCTGCTCCTTGAGCGCGGGAAGGATCGGGTCGACGAGACCGATCCCCATGAAGGAGATCACGCATGCGAAGGCGACCGCGTACACGGCCTTCGGCTGCCCGAGCAGGCTCGCTCGGGCGGAGCCGTGGCCGCCGGTGTCGGATGTCTGGTCAGTGGGGCTGGTCATGGTCCTCCTGGGTCAGCTCGACGAGCGCGTCGACGGCGCGGTCGAGGGCGTCGAGTCGGTCGGGTGAGAGGCGGCCGAGTCGGGCGGCGATGAGCGCGTCCTGGCTCCGGCGTCGTTCCGCGAGGGCGGAGCGTCCGGCGTCGGTGATCGCGACGAGGGTCGCTCGGCGGTCGCTGGGGTCGCTCGTGCGGCTGACGAGGCCGGTGGCCTCGAGTCGCTGGACGAGTCCGGTCATCGCGGGCTGACCGACGGCCTCGAGTCGGGTCAGGTCCGAGACGCGGCACGGACCGTGCCGGTCGAGGGCGGACAGCGTCCCGGCCGCGGTGCGGCTCAGGCCACGCGTGGCGGAGTCGCGGGACACGACCGCCACCAGATCGCGCAGGGCCTGGGTCAGGCGTGCGACATCCGGTTGCTGCATGCAACCAACTATATCAGCACCTGATGTATTACGCCCGAGCCCACCCTCCCCTCCCCGCGTTTCGTGGACGTCATGACGGTTTCCGCGCCCGAGATCGTCACGATGTCCACGAAACGCGGGGAGGGGGAGGCGGCTCAGGCCGCGGCGCGGGGGAGGGTGAGGCGGCCGGCGGCGAGGCCGACGACGACCACCGCGATCGTCCAGAGCACGCCGGCGAGGGGGAGGGCGAGGACGAGCAGGACGCATCCGAGGAGCCCCGCGACCGCGAGGACCCGCAGGACGGTGCCGTCGAGCGTGAGGGCCGCGGCGTTGGTGAGCGCGTAGTAGACGAGCACGCAGCCGCTCGAGGCCGCCACCGCCTCGACCGCGCCCACGAAGGGCAGGGCAGCCACCACGACGACCGCGACCGCGAGCTGGGCGGTCGCGGGCACGCCACGGGAGGACTCGTGGGACAGCACCCGCGGGAGGTGTCGGTCGCGGCTCATGGCCAACGTGGTGCGGCTGACCCCGCCGAGGAGGGACAGCAGCGCGCCGCCGGCCGCGACCACGGCCGTGACGGCGACCGTGGCGGTGAGCACGGGGTGGCCGAGCGTGTCGACTGCGTCGGCGACGGCGCGGTCGCTGGCGCCGGCGACGTCGGGCGGGAGGGCGCGAGCCACCGCCGCCCCGGCGACGACGTAGAGGACGGTGACCACCGCGAACGAGACGGCCACGGCGCGCGGGATGGTGCGCTCGGGGTCCCGCACCTCCTCGCCCAGGGTCGCGAGGCGGGCGTAGCCGGCGAAGGCGAAGAAGAGCAGCGCCGCCGCCTGCGGGACCGCCTGCAGGTCGATCGTGTAGCCGACCCCGTCGTCGCGCGGCGCCTCGCCGAGGACCAGGAGGGACGTCGTCCCGACCACCAGCACGACCAGCACCGCCGACACGGTGAGCGCATCGGCCGAACGGCGGGCGCCGGCGAGGTCGACGGCCGTCAGCACGGCGACCGCGAGGACCGCGAGCGTGGTCGCGTGTCCGGGGGCCAGGTGGGCGCCGACCGCCAGCGCCATCGCCGCGCAGGACGCGGTCTTGCCGACCACGAACACCCAGCCGGCCAGGTGCCCCCAGGTGGCCCCGAGGCGTTCCCGCGCGAACACGTAGGTCCCGCCCGCGGCGGGATAGCGGGTGGCGAGTCGGGCCGACGCCAGGGCGTTGAGTCCAGCCACGAGCGCCGCCAGCAGCACCGCCCACACGACGAAGACGCCGGTTCGACCGACGGCCGGCCCGAGCGCGACGAAGACGCCGGCCCCCAGCATCGACCCGGCCCCGAGGCCGGTGGCCCGGACGGGACCGAGGACGCGGGCGAGCGCCACGGTCAGAGGGCGTAGTCGACGACGAGCGGGGCGTGGTCGGAGAACCGCTCCGCGTAGCTCGCGGCGCGGTCGACGCGAGCGGAGCTGACGGTGGCCGCCAGCTCCGGCGTGGCGAGCTGGTAGTCGATGCGCCACCCCGTGTCGTTGTCGAAGGCCTGGCCGCGCCACGACCACCAGGTGTAGGGGCCCTCGACCTCGCCGGCGTGCGCCCGCGCGACGTCGACCCACCCGAGCTCGTCGCGCACGCGGTCGAGGTAGGCGCGCTCCTCCGGCAGGAACCCGGCCTTCTTCAGGTTCCCCTTCCAGTTCTTGATGTCGAGCTCGGTGTGGCCGACGTTGAAGTCTCCCGTGACCACCGCGTGGTCGGCGTGCTCACGCAGCTCGGCGAGCCGCACGAGGAGCTGGTCGAGGAACCGGTACTTCTCGTCCTGGCTGGGCGTGCCGACGCCACCGGAGTGGACGTAGGCCGAGACGGTCGTGAGAAGGCTGCCGTCGGGCAGGACGAGGTCGGACTCGACCCAGCGTCCGGCGTCGTCGAAGGACGGGTCGCCGTGGCCGACACGGTGCGCCTTGGGCTCGGTGCGGCTGAGCACCGCGACGCCCGCGCGACCCTTGGCGGCGGCCTCGGTGTGGACGACGTGGTAGCCGGTGTCGGCCATCAGCTCGTGCACGAGCGCGTCGGGCGCGCGGACCTCCTGCAGGGTGACGACGTCGGCGTCGGCGGCCTCGAGCCAGGGGCCCATGCCTCGGCGGAGGGCGGCGCGGATGCCGTTGACGTTGACGGTGGCGATGCGGAGCACGCGAGCAGCCTACGAGTCGGCACCGACATCCGTGGCGGCCGGTCGGGGCTCGTGGGGCGCCCCCACGACGTCGATGATCCAGGCCAGCTCCCAGGCGCGCTCGTGCCAGGCCGCGTAGCGTCCGCTCACGCCGCCGTGGCCGGCGTTCATCTCCGTCTTGAGCAGGGCGGGGACCTCGCCGGTGGACCGTTCGCGCAGCCGGGCGACCCACTTCGCGGGCTCCACGTAGAGCACGCGGGTGTCGTTGAGGCTGGTCACCGCCAGCACGGGCGGGTACGCGACCTCGGCGACGTTCTCGTAGGGCGTGTAGGACTTCATGTAGGCGTAGACGTCCGCGTCGTGCAGCGGGTCGCCCCACTCGTCCCACTCGATGACCGTCAGCGGGAGGCTCGGGTCGAGGATGGTCGTGAGCGCGTCGACGAAGGGGACCTCGGCCACGGCGGCACCGAAGGCGTCGGGTGCGAGGTTGAGCGCCGCGCCGACGAGCAGGCCGCCCGCGCTCCCGCCCTCGGCGACCAGCCGCTCGGCCGAGGTCCAGCCCTCCGCCACGAGGTGGCGCGCCGCGGCGACGAAGTCGGAGAAGGTGTTCTTCTTGTGGGTCAGCTTGCCCTGGTCGTACCAGGCCCGACCGAGCTCCCCGCCGCCGCGGACGTGCACGATGGCGAACACGAAGCCGCGGTCGAGCAGCGAGAGGCGCGGCACGGACATGCCGGGGTCGATGCTGATCTCGTAGGAGCCGTAGCCGTAGAGGAGCGCGGGGGCGGAGCCGTCGCGAGGCGTGTCGGCGCGCGCCACGAGCGAGATCGGCACCAGCGTGCCGTCGTCGGCGGTGGCCCACGTGCGGTGCTGCACGTAGTCGGCCGGGTCGTAGCCGCCGAGCACCGTCTGCTGCTTGCGCACCACGAGCTCGCCCGTCTCGACCACGAGGTCGAGCACGGTGCTGGGCGTCACGAGCGATCCCATCCCGAGGCGGATGACGGGCTGGTCCCACTCGGCGTTCGCGCCGACACCCGCCGTGAACAGCTCCTCGCCGAAGCCGATCTCGCGCGGCTCGCCCAGACCGTCCTCGTCGACGGTCGCGATGGCGACGCGCGTGAGAGCCTCCCGGCGGTAGGAGAGCAGGAGCGACCGCGCGAAGACGTCGATGCCCTCCAGCCGGGTGCCTGGGCGGTGCGGCACGACCGTCTCGAGCGCCTCGCGCAGCGGACCGTCGACCGGGGTGGCGTCGACGGGGAGTGCACCGAGCTCGAAGTCCTCCGCGCCGTCGTTGTGCAGGACCAGGAACAGGTCACGTCCGGCGACCACCGCGTGCTCGAGCGAGTACTCCACGCCGTCGCGGCGGGGCACCACGACGCGGAACTCCCCGGTCGGGTCGTCGGCCTCGAGGACGAGCACCTCGCTCGTGATCTTCGACGACGCACCGATCACCAGGTAGCGCTCGGACTGGGTGCGCCCGACCCCGGTGAAGAACCGCTCGTCGGTCTCCTCGTGCACGAGCACGTCGTCGGCGTCGGAGCCCAGTCGGTGCCGCCAGACCCGGTGGGGGCGCCACGCGTCGTCGACGGTCGTGTAGAAGAGGTGGCTCCCGTCGGCGGACCAGGTGACGCCGCCGCTCGTGCCGGTGATCTCGTCGGCGAGCAGCTCGCCGCTGCGCAGGTCCTTGACGCGGATGGTGTAGCGCTCGTCGCCGACGACGTCGGTCGACCAGGCGAGCAGGGTGCCGTCGTCGCTCAGCGAGAACCCGCCGAGGGAGAAGAACTCGTGCCCCTCGGCCTCCACGTTGGAGTCGAGCAGGACCTCCTCGCCGGGGACGGGCTCGCCCGGGACCAGCACGGGCGGGTCCCAGTCGTCGGGGGAGGAGACGGCCGTGCGGCACCGGATGGCGTACTGGCTGCCCTCGACGGTGCGGGAGTAGTACCACCACGCACCGTGCCGGACGGGGACGGAGAGGTCGGTCTCGAGGGTCCGCGACCGGATCTCCTCGAACAGCCGACCGCGCAGGTCGGCGAGGTGCGCCGTGCGCGCCTCCGCGTACGCGTTCTCGGCCTCCAGGTGCGCGAGCGTCCGCGGGTAGTCCTTGTCGCGGAGCCACTCGTACGGGTCCTCGACCTCGTCACCGTGGTGGCGGCGGACGACCGGGTGCTGAGGGGCGACGGGCGGTTCGTGCGTCGACGTCATGCCGCGACGCTATCGCCCGGCACCCAGGCCGCCATCGACCGACCGCTCCGCGGCGCTCGGCACCGCGAGCTCGTCAGGCCGACGGGGGCGGGTCGGCCCGGTGTGGCCGGCGGTGAGCGCGTCGTCGGCGGCCGCGAAGGTGTGCACGGGGCCGGGCCCGGTGAGGCGCGTCTCGAAGCGCACCGTCACCCGTCCGAGGCCCGCGCCCCAGACCCAGCCGTCGCCGTGGTCGCGGTGGTGGACGTCGGCGCCGGGGCTCCAGACGGTGCCCGGGTCGGGGGAGCGGTCCGGGGCCGCGCTGGAGGCGTCGGGCACGGCGGGCGGGTCGTCCTCGAGCTCGTCGGCCGCCTCGGGCTCGGGCTCGGCGAAGAGGTCGTCCTGCACCCAGTCGGCGAGACCGCTGACCCCGACCCCGACCAGGCGCAGGCCGCCGGACAGGTCCGTGGCGGCGAGCAGGCCCTGCGCACTCGCGGCGAGGAGCGTGGGCGAGTCGGTGGGACCCGCGAGGGTCGTGGACCGGGTGTGCGTCTCGAAGTCGTGGTAGCGGATCTTCAGCGTGACGGTGCGTCCGGACAGCCCAGCGCTCCGCAGCCGTCCGCCGACCCGGCGCGCCATGGTGTCGACGACGGCCTCCAGCCGGGCGCGGTCGGTGACGTCGTCGGGGAAGGTGTCCTCGACGCTGATGGACTTCGCCTCGCGCTCGGCGACGACGGCGCGGTCGTCGTCGGCGCGGGCGAGGCGGGCCAGGGAGCGTCCCGACGCGGAGCCCAGCAGCCGCACCAGCTCGTCCTCGTCGCGCTCGCGCAGCTCGCCGACCGTGCCGACCCCAATCCGGCGCAGACGCTCCGCCGTGGCCGGCCCGACGCCCGGGATCGCCCGGACCTGCATCGGCTCCAGCAGCGCGAGCTCGGTCCCCGGTGCCACGACGAACACGCCGTCGGGCTTGCGCAGCTCGCTCGCGATCTTCGCCATCAGCTTCGAGGAGGCGACGCCGACGGACGCCGTGAGGCCTTCGGTGATCTCGGTGATGTCGCGGCGCAGCCCCTCGACGCGCTCCAGCACGGCGTCGGGGGAGAGGTCGTCGTCCGCGCCGGCCGCGAGGTCGACGTACGCCTCGTCGAGGGAGAGCGGCTCGACGAGCGGCGACTCCTCCCGCAGCCGGCGCATGACGAGGGTGCTCGCCTCGCGGTAGGCGTCGAAGCGGCCCGAGAGGAACGCCGCGTGCGGGCACCGGGCGCGGGCCTCCGCCATCCGCATCGCCGACCGGACGCCGTGCACGCGGGCCTCGTAGGAGCAGGTCGAGACCACGCCCCGTTGGCCGATGCCACCGACGATCACGGGCCGGCCGCGCAACGACGGCTTGTCGCGCTGCTCCACGGAGGCGAAGAAGGCGTCGAGGTCGAGGTGGAGCACCGACGCCGTGGACCGCATGGGCCCATTCTGCTGCGGACCGCCGACGGTCGCTCCGTCCACACCCTCCACGGCCGCCGGGGGAGCGTGCCGTGTCCTGTCCACAGGTCGCGCACGCACGCCGCCACGCCGCCCCCGCCGGCACCAGGTTGGGACCATGACGACTCAGCCCGTGTACACGGCCCACGACGTGGCCGACCTCTTCAACCTCCTCCCTGCTGCCCTCGGCTTCGCACCGCAGGAGTCGATCTGCGCGATCGCGACGAGCGGTCCACGGCACAGGCTGGGCTTCACGATGCGCGTGGACCTGCCGGACCAGGACGACCACGTGCGTCAGGTCGCCCGTTTCGTGGCCGGCCACCTGCGCGGCCAGGGCGCCGACGGGGCGATCGTGCTCGTCGTCTCCTGCAGGACCGCGCGAGCAGCGGAGGCGGCGCGTGCGGTCGAGGGCGCGCTCGGCGGGATCCGACCGGTCGTCACCGCGTGGACCGACTCGTCGCGCTACTGGACCACGTCGGACGACGACCCGGCGGGCACGCCGCTCGACCTGAGCCCGCACCACCCGGCGATGCTGGAGGCGGTCCTCGCGGGCCAGGAGGTGCTCCCCGACCGCGCGACGCTGGAGGACCGCTGGCGACCGTGCGACGGACCGGGCGCGACGTGGCTCCTGACACAGGTGGTGCAGGTCGAGCGAGAGCTGGTGGAGCAGTCGTGGCGCGCCCCGACCGACCTCGCCGTCGCCGGGCTCCAGGAGGTGCAGGAGGTCGTGGGCATCGTCGACCGCTCCGGCATCGACGCGGTCAAGGCGCGGTCGTTGCTGCGACTGGGGATCTGGCTGACGCTGGGGGCGGTCCGCGACGGGCTGTGGCCGACCCTCGAGGACTGCGGGCCCGAGCGCCTCGTCACGTGGCGCGAGCTGGCCCGCCGCTCCCCGGGCGTCTACGCGGCCGTGCCGTACACGGTGGCCGGCTACCTCGCGTACCTGCGCGGAGACGGCGCGCAGGCCGCCATCGGGTTCGAGCGGGCCAGGACCGCGGACCCGGGCTACACGATGGCGGCCACCCTCGGCGACGCGCTCCGCGTGGGCACCCACCCGCGGCAGCTGAGGAAGATCGTGCGTGCTGCCTTCTCCGACGCCGCCTCGCTGCGATGACGCGCACGGGACCGGCGTCGCCCCTAGGGTGAACGCATGGGTCAGGACGTCGACGACAGGACCTTCACGCGTGAGGACCGGACGCGGTACCGCGAGAAGGTGCGCCGCTGCCTCGACGTGTTCGCCCGGATGCTGTCCGAGCACGACTTCTCCGTGGGCGAGCCGCAGATCGGCGTCGAGATCGAGCTGAACCTCGTCGACCACGCCGGCGACCCCGCGATGAGGAACGCCGAGGCGCTGGAGGCCATCGCCGACGAGGCGTTCCAGACCGAGCTCGGGCTGTTCAACGTCGAGATCAACGTCCCGCCGCAGCCAGCCAGCGGCGACGGCTTCGCCGTGCTGGAGCGCACGGTCCGCCGCGACCTGAACGAGGCGCAGGAGAAGGCGGCCCGTGTGGAGGCGGGGCTGCTGATGGTCGGGGTGCTGCCGACCCTGCGCTCGGAGCACCTCGGCCAGGAGTCGCTCTCGCCGAACCCGCGCTACCACCTGCTGTCGGACCAGATCCTGTCGGCGCGTGGCGAGGACATCGCGATCGTCATCGACGGCGTCGACCGCCTCGAGACGACGGCCGACACGATCGTCCCCGAGGCGGCGTGCACGAGCACCCAGCTGCACCTGCAGGTCGAGCCCGACGACTTCGCGGCGACCTGGAACGCCGCGCAGGCCATCGCCGGCGTGCAGGTGGCCGTGGGCGCCAACTCCCCGTTCCTCCTCGGCCGGCAGCTCTGGCACGAGACGCGGATCCCGCTGTTCGAGCAGGCGACCGACACGCGCAGCGAGGAGCTCAAGGCCCAGGGCGTCCGGCCCCGTGTGTTCTTCGGCGAGCGGTGGATCACGTCGGTCTTCGACCTGTTCGAGGAGAACGTCCGCTACTTCCCGGCGCTGCTGCCGATCGTGGACGACGAGGACCCGGTGGCCGAGCTCGAGGCCGGCCGCGTCCCCTCGCTCTCCGAGCTGCTGCTCCACAACGGGACCGTCTACCGCTGGAACCGGCCGATCTACGACGTCAGCGACGGCCGTCCGCACCTGCGGGTCGAGAACCGCCTGCTCCCCGCCGGTCCGACGGTGGTCGACACGGTCGCGAACGCGGCGCTGTTCTACGGCCTGGTCCAGGTGATGCGCGAGAGCGAGCGTCCGGTCTGGTCGCAGCTCTCCTTCAAGGCGGCCGAGGAGAACTTCCACCAGGCGGCGCGGGTGGGCATCGAGGCCGACCAGTACTGGCCGTCGGTGGGCACGGTCTCGGTCCGCGAGCTGGTGCTGCGTCACCTGCTGCCGCTCGCGCACGAGGGTCTGGCCCAGATGGGCGTCGACGCCGCGGTCTCCGACCGGCTGCTCGACGTCGTGGAGCAGCGCTGCATCCGGGGCGCGAACGGCGCGACGTGGCTCGTCTCGGCCGTCGAGCACGAGCTGGGCCGCGGGGACGACCGCACCGAGGCGCTCCGTGCCGTCACCCGCCGGTACGCCGAGCTCATGCACACGAACGAGCCCGTGCACACCTGGCCGCTCGACTGACCTTCCGCGGGCCACGGACGGTCCAGGGGGTCCGGCCACGCGGGTTGTGTCCCCGTGGCACACTGGACCACGCAGAGGTTGACCGCAGGCCTCTTTGTTGCGCCCTCAGACAGGTCAGGGAGGTGAGTCCTCGGTGAGTTCCGTCCTCGGACGCAGGTGTCAGAGCCTGCCGTCCCGCCGTGCCGGAACCGTCGTCGACCCCCTCGCCGAGACCGCCCGGGGTAGCGCGCAGCACGATCGTCCAGCCCACCCGCGAGATCAGAAGAGCCCGTGACGAAGACTTCCAAGAAGACCGCCGCCCCCGCTCCCGCGAAGAAGGCGCCGGTCAAGAAGACGGCCGCCAAGAAGGCCGCGGCGAAGAAGACTGCCGACGCGCCCGTCGACATCGCCGATGCGCTCGACGTGCCGGAGGGTGGTCAGGCCGCGAAGGTCGACGCCCAGGGCAAGAAGGTCCTGCCCGACATCCCCGACGAGGAGTTCGTCAAGGACCTCAAGAACGACCCGACGCTGAAGGAGGACGAGGAGTCCAGCTTCACGCTGTCGGCGGCGGACGAGTCCGACGAGCCGGTGCAGCAGGTCCTCGTGGCCGGCGCCACGGCGGACCCGGTCAAGGACTACCTCAAGCAGATCGGCAAGGTCTCCCTCCTCACCGCAGGCGAGGAGGTCGAGCTGGCCAAGCGGATCGAGGCGGGACTGTTCGCCGAGGAGAAGCTCGGCAAGGGCGGCCGCATCTCCGAGAAGACGCGCGAGGAGCTCGACTGGATCGTCGTCGACGGTCGCCGGGCGAAGAACCACCTGCTCGAGGCCAACCTGCGTCTGGTCGTCTCGCTCGCGAAGCGCTACACCGGCCGCGGCATGCTGTTCCTCGACCTGATCCAGGAGGGCAACCTGGGTCTGATCCGTGCGGTCGAGAAGTTCGACTACACCAAGGGCTTCAAGTTCTCAACCTACGCGACGTGGTGGATCCGCCAGGCGATCACCCGCGCCATGGCCGACCAGGCCCGCACGATCCGCATCCCGGTGCACATGGTCGAGGTCATCAACAAGCTCGCCCGCGTGCAGCGGCAGATGCTGCAGGACCTGGGCCGCGAGCCCACCCCGGAGGAGCTGGCGCTCGAGCTGGACATGACGCCGGAGAAGGTCGTCGAGGTCCAGAAGTACGGTCGCGAGCCGATCTCCCTGCACACCCCCCTCGGTGAGGACGGCGACAGCGAGTTCGGCGACCTCATCGAGGACTCCGAGGCGATCGTCCCGGCCGACGCCGTGTCGTTCACGCTCCTGCAGGAGCAGCTGCACGCCGTGCTCGACACGCTCAGCGAGCGCGAGTCCGGCGTCGTCTCGATGCGCTTCGGCCTGACCGACGGCCAGCCGAAGACGCTCGACGAGATCGGCAAGGTCTACGGCGTCACGCGTGAGCGGATCCGTCAGATCGAGTCCAAGACGATGAGCAAGCTGCGCCACCCGTCCCGCTCGCAGGTGCTGCGCGACTACCTGGACTGACGCCCAGCCCGACGCACGACGACGGCCCGCACCGAGCATCCTCGGGGCGGGCCGTCGTCGTTGCTGCGGGGAAGCGGTCAGGAGGGGGGAGTCAGGCCGAGGTCGTCGCGACGGCCAGGATCGGTGAGCTCGTCGATCAGGTCCCCCGACAGGTCGACGCACCCGCTCGAGAGCGTCAGATAGGCACCGCCGCCCGCGACACGAGCGGTGAGCGTCGTGTCCTGCTTCGAGGAGGTGACCGTCCCGGACGTCTCCTCGTCGAGGGTCCACCCCTGTCCGTCGAGAAGCTCCTTGACTGCGGCGAGACGCTCAGAGACGCCTGTGTTCGCCTGGTCGACGGTCAGCTCGGCCACGTACTCGGCACCGTTCGGGCTGGGCGGCATGCCGCAGATCTTCCACCGGGCCGTGCCGCTGCCCGTGAAGCTGACCGCCGACATGCTCGTGGCCAGCTTCGGGAAGAGGTCCGCCGCCTCCGTCCGGATCTCCTCGGAGCGTTGCGAGGCCTGCTCGCGCGATACACCGCCGTCGTCGCCAGGGCCACCGCACCCGGACAGCACGCCCAGCGTCACGACGCCCGCGACGATCCTTGCCCACCTCGTCACGACGGGGGTGCGACGCCGAGGTCGTCCTTCGGCAGGTCGGTCAGTCGGCGGATCTCGTCCTTCGGCACGTCCAGGCACGTGCTGCGGACCGAGAGGTTCATCCCGCCCGCGCCGTACTGGGCGCGCAGCGTCAGGCCGTCCTTGCGGCCCTCGAGGGTGTCGCCGGCGACCTCCTCGACGCTCCAGCCCTGGGCCTCCGCCTGCCGGCGGACGACCTCGCCGTACTGCGACGGAGGCACGTTGCTCTGGACGACGGCGATCTCCGCGACATACTGGGCGCCGTTGGGGCTCGGTTCCTGGCCGCAGATGACCCAGCGTCCCGCGCCGGTGCTGGAGTAGCCGAGCGCCTCCACGCCCTGACCGACGGCGTCGAAGGTCTGCGTCGCGGCGGTCCGGGCCTCCTCGGCGGTGCGCTGAGCGTCGGCCGAGTCGTCGCCGGACCCTCCGTCACCGCACCCGAACAGGCTGGCCATCATCACGATCCCCACCACGATCCTCGAACGTCTCATCCCAGCCTCTCAGTCGAACGGGTTCAGCCAGCTGCCGGCGTCCTTGGCCTTGTCCCAGGTCCACCCTGCCGCGTCGGCGACCTGCCCGCCTGTCCACTCGACCCCGTTCCAGATCTGCTCGCCGCCGGACACGACGGAGCTGCCGACGACGAGCGTGTCGAGCGTCTGGTAGCTGCCGAGCGTGCGTCCGTCGACCTGGTCCGGGGTCTGGCCGGCGACCACGTCGGCCATCGCGTCCAGCGACGTCGAGCCCTCGTTGAAGTACGACGAGTGGTTCTCGAGGAGGTCCTGCACCCGGTAGGAGCCGGGGTCGACCTCGAAGCGGTGCGCACCGAAGTCGGCCTGGGCGGGGTCGTGACCGAGGGCGCCGATGGCGGGGGAGCCCAGCAGGGTGACGGGGTCGTAGTCGGCCGATCCGACGAACAGGTGTCCCTCCGGCATCAGGTCGGTCGCCGTCTCGGCCGATCCGGTGCCCGGGCTGCCGATCAGGACCATGTCGTCCACCTGCAGGTCGTTGTCGGTGGCGGCGTGCGAGACGGTCGTCGACCCGTAGCTGTGGCCGATCGCCGTGAAGTGGGCGTCAGGACCCTGGTCGCTCGCTCGCATGCCGGCCACGAAGTCGGCGAAGCGCTCCCCGCCGTCCGTGGCCTTGCCCTGCCCGGCGACCTGGAGGAAGTCCCAGGGATCGTCGGTCAGCCCCTCGCCGCTGCTGGGTGCGTCGTAGTCGATCCACGTGATCGCGGCGACGGACCGGTCGCCGTTCTTCCCGTCGGCCAGCTGCATGAGCCGGTCCATCGACTCGACGTTGCCGCTGAGCGACGTCGCCTCGCTGGTCAGCCCCGGGACGAAGGAGGTGACGTCGTCAGCGGTGTCGGGGTTCCCGAGGCTCATCGCCACGCCGCCGTCACCGTCGAAGGCGTCGGGCCGGTAGACGAGCAGGAACGCCTGGTTCTCGCCGGTCTCGGGATCGATCCGGTCCTGGTAGTCGTCGAGCGTGTCGCGGGCGTCCTCGGCGTTCATCAGCTGCTGGCGTTCGAGGTCGCTCAGCTGGCCGTCGTCGCGACGCTGGGTGAGGTAGTCGATGTCGCTGAGCATCGACGTGCGGTTCGCCTCGTCACGCACCTCGCTGGGCACCCCGCCGGCGTTCCCGACCAGCTGCGGGGAGTGCATCACGAGCGCGGCCACCTGCTCGGGGCTCAGGCCGCTCCACCAGTCGGCGACGGCCTCGGGGTCACCGCTGTCGACCTTCTGCTGCAGCTGGTCCGCCAGCGCGGCGGCGTCGGCGCGGTTCGGTGCCGAGGCTGCCGACTGCCCCTCGGCCACGGTGTCGACGCCCTGCAGCCCGGAGACCACGGTCTGCTCGGCCGACTCCTGGTCGCGGTTCCACGCGTCGACGTCCGCCTGGAGGGCCGTGGCCTCGCGCTCGAGGTTGGCCGACCTCTGGACGAGCGCCTCCTGCGCGGTCGCGTCGTCCTTATCCGACGCGGCGACGTCGGCATCGTAGGTATCGATCCGTCCGTTGAGCTCCGAGACCCTCTCGACCAGGTCGATCCGCCGGGAGCTGAGCGTCTGGAGGGTGTCGTCGAACGCGTCGAGCACGGTCACGGCTCGCACGAACGCGGCGGACGCGGCGTCCAGACGCGCGGAGAGCGCCGTGAACTCGTTCTCGGCGGCCTCGGAGGCGTCACCGGTCCACGACGCGGGCGTGCCCTGTGACGCCAGCGACTCCTGCGCATCGCTCACGCTCTCGCCGGTGGCTCGGACGCCGGTGGTGGCCGACGCCGCTGCGGCCGATGTCGTGCGCAGCGGGTCGGGCTGGCTGACCCGGACGAGTGCCACGTCAGTCACCTCCTGTCGGGCTCGGTGACGGCGTGGGCGACGGTCCAGGGGACGGCTGGGGCGTGGCCGGGGCCGAGTCGCTCGGGGGAGGGGGCGACGGGCTCGGGCCGGGGGACGGGGTCGGCATCGGGGGCGGGCCACCGTCGGGGTCGATCGTGCTGTCGCGGTACGACCACGGCATCAGCGACCTGATGCGCTGGTAGGCGGCGTCATCGACCGCCGAGTAGGTCGCGGCAGCGTCGTCGAGGGACTCCGCGTGCGCCTGCGCGGTCGTCGCGACGTCCTTGACCTCGTCGACCCACGCCTCGCGGAAGGTCTCGAAAGCCGCTACGACGTCGGGCGCCATGGGCGAGCCGGTCGTGCCGTGCAGCCGTCGCCACGCACCGTCGAGCCCGTCGGCCGCGCCGTCCCAGACCCTGGCTGCGGCGGTGATGGCGTTCCAGTCCGCCTCGACGCCGCTCACCGCTCGGCCTTCAGGGTCGCGAGGTCGTCGGCGCGCACCGGCACGACCGGACCCGCCATGAGGAGCTGCGTCGCCGCCGCACCGCTGCGGACGTCGAGGTCGATCCAACCGTTGGTCGCCATCAGGCGCGGCCGGTCCTCGTCGCCGGCCGCCTCGACCGCCCACCCGCGCTCCTGCAGGGCGCGGGCGAGGGACCGGAGCGTGACCACGGCCCGCGGGCCCGCCAGACCCCGCAGGGCCTTCTCGTTCAGGTACGCGTGCCCGCCGTCGGCCGCACGCCACAGACGGGTCGGAGCGGGCGTGTCCGGCGGCAGCAGGTGACGGATCGACCCGTACGCGTCGTCGACGCCGCGCTCGATCCTCCGCGCCTCGTCGAGGGTGATCGCGTCGTCCGGCTCGGCCGCCGGCGGGTCGAGCGGGGAGCGGCCGGTGAGGAGCACGAGGTCGACGTCGGGATGACGTCGGCGCACGACGTCCCAGAACGGATCCTGGGCCACAGGCCCCTCCCCGGCACTCATGAAGGTGACGTTAGCAACGGGTTCGCGTCGCTGACCAGGCTCTCGGGACGGCGAGTACGGTCAGCGGGGCGGCGGCAGGTCGCGACGGGTGCGCGTGCCGAGGATGAGCGACAGCACGAGGCCGAGCGCGCCGACCGCGATGAGGATGTAGCCGACCATCGTCAGGTCGACACCGCTGATGCGGTCCTGGACGGCGAAGGACAGGATCGCGCCGACTGCCAGCAGGAAGAGCGACGTACCGATCTGCATGAGGACTCCTCGGACAGTGGTCGACGTGATGCCGACCTCGTGCGGCGAGCGTGGCACCCGTCGACCGACTCCGCACCTCGAGACGGCAGGAGCCCCTCGCCGCAGTGCGGCAAGGGGCTCCCGGTGAAGCCGGTTGTCAGGACCTGGTCTCAGACCTCGACGTCGGGGGCCGAGGCCGGAACGCCGGCGAGGCGGCCCGACTCGTCGTGGATCGACACGGCGATCTCACGCAGCTTGTCCTCGTGCTCGCGGGCGTGGTGTGCGCAGAAGAGCAGCTCGGTTCCGCCGGCGAGCTCGACGCGGACGTACGCCTGTGCTCCACACCGGTCGCAACGGTCGGTCGCGTTCAGACCGGGAAGCTCGGCGACTGCAGCCATGATGTTCTCTCTTCCTCAGCGGCGTCGGGGGTACGTCTGTCACAACATCCAACCACGGCGGCCTGTTCCGCACAGGCCCAGGTGACATACGACATAGATACTGCCCGCCGGGGTCAAACGGCTGGACGCCGGTCGGCGTGCCGCGTGTCAGACGGGTCACCGACGAGCCGCTGACTAGGCTGACGGCGGGACGCCCCCGACGCGCAGAGCGGGTCCGCGGACGCCCGACCCACCCCCCAACGTCTTCCACGGAGGTCCCGGACGTGTCGACCTACGACGCTCGCAACCTGCTCGTCCTCGAGGGCCTCGAGGCCGTGCGCAAGCGTCCGGGCATGTACATCGGTTCCACCGACACGCGCGGGCTCATGCACTGCCTCTGGGAGATCATCGACAACTCCGTCGACGAGGCCCTGGCCGGGCACTGCGACCGCATCGACGTCGTCCTGCACGCCGACGGCTCCGTCGAGGTGCGCGACAACGGCCGCGGGGTGCCGGTGGACATCGAGCCGAAGACCGGTCTCACGGGCGTCGAGGTGGTCTACACCAAGCTGCACGCGGGCGGGAAGTTCGGCGGCGGGTCCTACAACGCGACCGGTGGCCTGCACGGTGTCGGCGCGTCGGTCGTGAACGCGCTGTCCTCGCGGCTCGACGTCGAGGTCGACAAGTCCGGCGCCACCTGGTCGATGTCGTTCCGCCGCGGCGAGCCCGGCGTCTTCGCCGGCGACGGCCCGGCCGCGGACTTCACGCCCGACAACACCCTGCACAAGGGCGGTCGTGTGAAGAAGACGGTCACGGGCACCCGCGTGCGCTACTGGGCGGACCCGCAGATCTTCATCAAGACCGCCACCTTCGCCTACGACGAGCTGGTCAACCGCGCGCGGCAGACGTCGTTCCTCGTGCCGGGCCTGCAGATCGTGCTGCGCGACGAGCGTGGCGACGAGCCCCTCGAGGAGTCGTTCAAGCACGACGGGGGCATCACCGAGTACTGCGACTTCCTGGCAGCCGACGAGCCGGTCAGCGACGTGCTGCGCCTGCAGGGCGAGGGTTCCTTCACGGAGACCGTGCCCGTGCTGGACAGCAAGGGGCACATGACGCCGCAGGAGGTCGAGCGCGAGCTGGGCGTCGACGTCGCCCTGCGCTGGGGCACCGGCTACGAGTCCGAGCTGCGCTCGTTCGTCAACATCATCGCCACGCCGAAGGGCGGCACGCACGTGCAGGGCTTCGAGCGGGGCGTCACGAAGACCTTCAACGACACGCTGCGGAACACCAGGCTGCTCAAGTCCGGTGACGCCGACATCGTGAAGGACGACGTGCTCGAGGGCATCACCGCGGTCGTGACCGTACGGCTCGCCGAGCCGCAGTTCGAGGGGCAGACCAAGGAGGTGCTCGGCACCCCGGCCGTCACGCGCATCGTCAACCAGGTCGTCTCCCGCGAGCTCAAGGCGTTCTTGACGTCGACCAAGGCGGCCGAGAAGGCCAAGGCGCGACAGGTCATGGAGAAGGTCGTCGCCGCGTCGCGGACCCGTCTCATGGCGCGTCAGCAGCGCGACAACCAGCGGCGCAAGAACGCGCTCGAGTCCAGCGCCCTGCCCGCCAAGCTCGCCGACTGCCGCGCGGCCGACGCCGACCGCACCGAATTGTTCATCGTCGAGGGCGACTCCGCGCTCGGGACGGCGAAGTCCGCGCGCGACTCGGAGTTCCAGGCGCTGCTGCCGATCCGCGGCAAGATCCTGAACGTCCAGAAGGCCAGCGTCGGCGACATGCTCAAGAACGTCGAGTGCTCCTCGATCATCCAGGTGGTCGGCGCCGGGTCAGGACGCACGTTCGACCTCGACCAGGCCCGCTACGGCCGGATCATCTTCATGGCGGACGCCGACTCCGACGGCGCGCACATCCGGTGCCTGCTCGCCACCCTCTTCTTCCGGTACATGCGTCCGCTCGTCGAGGAGGGTCGGGTGTTCTCGGCGGTGCCCCCGCTGCACCGCATCGAGCTCACCAACCCGAAGAAGGGCCAGGACAAGTACCAGTACACCTACTCCGACGCCGAGCTCCAGCGCACGCTGGCGGACCTGAAGCGGCGCAACGTCCGCTGGAAGGACCCCATCCAGCGCTACAAGGGCCTCGGAGAGATGGACGCCGACCAGCTGGCCGAGACCACGATGGACCCGCGGCACCGCACGCTGCGCCGGCTCACCGTCGACGACGCCGAGCGGGCTGCCGCGGTCTTCGAGCTCCTCATGGGCAACGAGGTCGCCCCGCGCAAGGAGTTCATCGTGCAGAGCGCCTACGACGTCGACTCCGACCTGATCGACGCCTGACCGGAGCCGGACGTCCGTCCCGCTACGCTGCCGCCGTGAGCGACATCAGCGACCCGAGCGGCGCCGGGCGCGGCGACCGTCGGCGGGCTCGACGCATGGTGGACGAGGCGTACGCGGAGGGTCGCATCACGGCGGCCGACCGGGCGCTGCGCCTCGAGCAGATCGACGCAGCGGCGACGAAGGGCGACCTCGCGATGGTCCTGCGCGACCTCGAGGGGCGCCCACCGTCGTCGACGTCCCCGGACCTGGGCGCGCCGCCGTTCGGGATGCCCGCGCCGGTGGCCGATCTCGACCCCGTCGCCGCGACCACCCCGCCAGCCCCGACCACCCCGCCGGCCCCGTCGACCCTGCCACCGGTCACGTCCTCCGCGCCCGCGTCGACCCCTGGCTCCGGCGGGCCCAGCTGGGCCCCGCCGTCCTACGGCGGCTCGGGTTCGGACTCGGGCTCGGGGTCAGGACGGCGGACCGGCGGGTGGACGACGGAGCGCACGATCGGCTGTGGCGTCGTCGCGGTCATCGCGATCTTCCTGGTGCCGCTCGTCATCGCCGTCGTGGTGTTCCTCGGGGTCGCGCGCTCCTTCGACGGCGGGTTCGACTCCGGCTCCTCCGACGACATCGTCGTCGCGGACGACGGCGGGTACACCGAGAAGGACGGCGTGACGGTGCCCGACGCCGCCGCCTGGTGGGACACGCAGGTGACGGAGCTCGACGACTCCGTCGGCGCGGCGACGGTGACGGCGTTCGACGTGAGGGACGGCAGCGGCGTCGCCACCGTCGTCGACGGGACGACGACTCGCCAGTGGGTCTTCGCCGGGGCGGCGTGGGAGCCGGTGGGCGAGCCGGGGATGCTCGACCCCGCTGCGTCTCCCGTCGACCTGGCCGACATCGATCCCACCGTCGTGCAGGACGTGGTGGAGACCACGCTCCTCCAGGTGGGACCGGACGCGTCGCCGGACGTCCAGCTGCACGTCGTCACGAGCGGCGGCGCCCCAAGGCTGGTCGTCGAGGTCACCGACGGCTCCACGACCACCCGCGGGACCTTCGCCCTCGACGGCACACCGATCGAGTGACCTGCGCGGTCAGGGAGCTGCGTCAGACGACCTGCTCGAGCAGACCGGAGTCGACGTCGTAGATGAAGCCCCCGACCTCCACGCTCTCGGGGATGAGCGGGTGGGACGTCACACGGTGCACGTCGGCGCGGATCTGCCGCTTCTGGTCGGTGATCGGTCCGATGGACATCCAGGTGGCGTCGGTGCCGGCGCTGTCCGAGACCCGCTGGTGGATCTGCTCCTCGGTGGAGGAGGCCATCGCGCAGCGCGTGTGCTCGACGACCAGCACCCGCTCGACCTGCAGCAGGTGCGCGCCGAGGACGAGGGCCACGAGCTCCTGGTCGTTGACGCGACCGCCCGGGTTGCGCAGGATCTTGGCGTCGCCGGGTCGGAGGCCGATCATGCCGAGGGGGTCGATGCGCGAGTCCATGCACGTCACCATGGCGACACCGGCACGTGCGATGCCGTCGAAGCCGGTGAGCGAGAAGGAGTCGGCGAAGGTCCGGTTGGCGGCGAGGAGGTCGTCGAAGTCCGTCACACCGGCATCCTACCGCCGGTGTTTCGTGCGCGCCTGTGAGGTGCCTCACGCAACAACCACAGCGCGAGGACGGCGGCGACGGCCGCGCACACGGCGGCTCCGACGAAGACCGCGTGCAGCTGGGCGATCCCCGCGTCGCGGACCTCGTCGCGGTACGCCTGGCACAGCTGGACGGCGCCGGAGCAGACCTCCGACGCCGGCGGGATCTTCTCCGACGCCGCGTAGAACGCGCGCAGCCCGACGGTCGTGAGCGCCGAGATGCCGATGAGCATCCCCACCATGCGCGCCACGATGAGCAGCGCGCTCGCCACCCCGTGCACGGCGTCGGCCGTGTGCTCGAGCAGCACGGCGTTGACCGGTGCGATCGCGAGCCCGAAGCCGAGACCGGCGGCGACGAGCGAGAGCGTCTCCCAGCCGCTCGCGAGCGACTGGGCGTCCCAGGTCGCCATGTGCAGGAACGCCAGCGCGCTCATGAGCATCGCCGCCGCGGTGATCCACGCGGCAGGCACTCGGCGCAGCAGCCAGCCGCCCAGCACGGCGCCCACGGGGAGCGCGACGAGGAACCTGACGAGCACGAGGGCGGCATCGAGCTGGGAGTCGCGGTAGACCGTGAGACGCGCGAAGAACGGGATGTCGACGAGTGCCGCGATGAGCGAGGCGCCGACGACGAAGGAGACCACGAGGGCGCCCCACGCCGGACGGGCCGCCAGGGCGCCGCGCGGCACGAGCGGCGTGGCGGCGGTCCGCTGCCGGTAGGCGAAGCCCGCAGCGGCTGCCGCGGCGACCGGCAGCAGCCAGGGCGCCGCGGGGGAGATCGCCCCGGACTCGGGCTCGGCCGAGGCGAAGGTGACGATGACGGCTGCCAGCGCCAGGGTGAGCAGGCCCGCCCCGACCAGGTCGGTGCTCCGCGCGATCTCGCCCCAGCTGCGCCACTGCACCAGCGGTCGTCGGGCGGTGGCCTGGCGCAGCAGGAGGAGCGCGACGAGCACGTAGGTCGCGAGGGCGACCGGTGTGAGCCAGCGCGACTCCCCGGTGACGGGCAGGAACGCCAGGCCGGAGGTGACGCCGGTGACGAGCCGCTGCGGCTCCAGCATCACGAGTGACAGCCCGAGCAGCGAGAGGGCGAGGAGGGCGGCGCCCACCACGTCGGGGCGACCACGCTCGGCCGCCGCGTCGCCGTCCGTGGCAGGAGCCGCGTCGCGCAGCCGCAGCATCACGGCGGCGAGGAGCAGACCGACGGCGGCGTTCAACCAGAAGATGTCGCGCCACGACCCGAACGCCAGCACCACCGCGCCGTACAGCGGCCCGAGGACGCTGCCGAGCTCCTGCACGGCACCCACGACGCCGAGCGGCAGTCCGCGCCGCTTCGGGGGCCACAGGTCCGCGACCAGGGCGAGGGTCGGCGGGATGAGTCCACCGCCTCCCACGCCCTGCAGCAGACGTCCCGCGACGATCGTCTCCAGGTCGTAGGCCGCGGCGGTCACGAGTGACCCGACAGCAAAGACCACCAAGGAGCCCAGCAGCACCGGCACGCGTCCGCGCAGGTCGGAGATCCGGCCGATCAGCGGCAGCACGCCGACGTAGCCCAGCAGGAAGCCCGAGACGATCGGGGCCGCGCGCTGGAGCTCGTCGACGTCGAGGCCGCTCGCCGACATCATGTCGGGCAGCGCGAGCACGACGACGTAGGTGTCGGCCGCCGCGAACGCGATCGCCACCGCCGCGAGGCCGAGCAGGGTGCGCGACGCCAGCCGCACGTCGCCGGTGTCGCGGGGCTCCGCCACGGGTCAGCGGCCGCCGGTCGCGGCGGGGGCCGTGATCGTGACCGGCTCGTCCGACGTGGCGAGACGCACCGTGTAGGTGACCTTCGAGCCCCCGCCGTAGAACGGCCCGGTCATCCTCGCGTCGCGCAGCTCGTCGTCGTCGGTCAGCCGGTAGGTGACCGCGAACGTCCCCTGCCGCGAGGCGGACGGGATGATGTCGGCCACGACCGAGCCGGGGAGCGTCCCGGTCACGGAGGTGAGCACGTCACGGCCGTCGCGCGACTGGTCGCCCGTCTTCAGGTCCTCGGTGGAGGCGAGGATGCTCGTGAGGCCGGAGTCGGGGTCGAGCAGACCCGCCGGGTCCGGTGCCTTCAGCGACGCGGGGTTGATCGTGAGGTAGCCCGGGGTGATGCCGGTGTTCGCGTAGACGGTGCCGTCGACGGCGATCACCTTGGCGGTCAGCGTGGCGCCGCCGGAGGAGACCTTCACGTCGCCCTCGAACGCGGGGGAGTGGTTGCCCTTCCCCTTCGCGGACAGCAGGCCGGACACGCCGTCGGGGACTGACGACGTGGTCAGGGAGACGTCGACCGTCTCCGCGTCGTCGATGGTCTTCTTGGCCGCGTCGAGACGCTTCTGCACCGCGGCGGTGTCCGTGGAGCCGGCGTCGTCGCTGCCTCCGGTGCAGCCGGCGAGCAGCACGGCGAGGACCAGCGCGACGGGCAGCAGGACCGCCCGGAGCGGCGAGGTGGACGCGGTTCGGGTGAGAGGGCGCACGGCCTCAGTCTCGCACGACCTGGAGTCCCGGCAGGAGCGCAGCGGGCGACGCGGCCGCCAGCACGGGCTGTGCCACGGGCACCCCGGAGCCGTCGCGTCGCGGGTCCACCGCGGGCAGGTCGACCGGCGACCCGCTCGTGGCGCAGGCGAGCGGCATGCCGTCGCCCACCCACGCCAGGATGAGCCCGTCCTCGCCCTTGAGCAGCCGCTGGCAGCGCACACCGCCCGTGGCGCGACCCTTGGCCGGGAAGGCCGACAGCGGCGTGAGCTTCGCCGCCCCCGTCTGTGTCCCCGGCAGCGCGTCACCGGAGCCTCCGATGGTGAGGACGTGCGCCGTGTCGACGTCGCTGACGACGCCGAAGCCGACGACCCGTTGACCGGGCGCGACCTTGACACCTGCCACGCCGCCGCCGCCCCGGCCCTGAGGCCGCACGAGGCCGGCCTCGAAGCGCAGGAGCTGGGCGTCGGACGTCACGAAGACCAGCTGCTCGTCGCCTGTCGCCAGTGGCGCGGCACCGATCACGATGTCGCCGTCGGCGAGGCTGACGACCTCCCACGCGTCGCGGGTGAGCACGTGGTCGGGCTTGACGCGCTTGACGACGCCGGCGCGGGTGCCGAGCGCGATGCCGGGGCCCTCCTCGGACAACGACATCAGCGTGACGGGAGCGGCCGTGGTCGACAGCAGCTCCCGCAACGGGATGCCGCCCTGCACGTGCGGTGCCGACGCCGTCGGCGGGAGCGCGGGGATGTCGAGGACGTCGAGCCGGTGGACCACGCCGTCCTGCGTCACCAGGCCGACCTGCCCGCGGGCGGTCGCCGCGACCGCGGACACCACGACGTCGTGCTTGGCCCGGTTGCCGACGTCGCCGAAGGGCGTCGCGTCGGTGGTGCGGGCCAGCAGGCCGGTGGCCGACAGCAGCACGAAGCACGGGTCGTCGGCCACCTCCAGCGACGCGGTGCTGGTGACGGTCTGGCCCGCCGACTCGAGCAGCACGGTGCGGCGCGGCGTGCCGAAGCTCTGGGCCACCTCCGTGAGCTCGTCGGACACGACACCGCGCAGGACGGCGTCGTCACCGAGGATCTCCTCGAGCTGCTCGATGGTGGCGCGCAGCTCGTCGGCCTCCTTCTCCAGCTCCAGGCGCGAGAAGCGGGTCAGGCTGCCGAGCGTGCGGTCGAGGATGAAGTCGGCCTGCGCCTCGCTGAGGTCGAAGACCCCCATCAGGCGGGTGCGCGCCTCGCCGCGGTTGTCGCTGCTGCGGACCAGCTGGATGACCTCGTCGATGTCGACGATCGCCACGAGCAGCCCCTCGACGAGGTGCAGCCGGTCGGCGGCCTTCGCGCGGCGGAACTCGCTGCGGCGCCGCACGACCTGGAACCGGTGGTCGAGGTAGACCTCGAGCATCTGCTTGAGCCCCAGGGTCCGCGGCTGCCCGTCGACGAGGGCGACCGCGTTGATCGAGAACGAGGACTCCATCGGCGTCTGCTTGAAGAGCTGCTCGAGCAGCGCCTCGGGCACGATGCCGTTCTTCACCTCGATCACGAGGTGCAGGCCCTTGTGGCGGTCGGTGAGGTTCTTGATGTCGGAGATGCCCTGCAGCTTCTTGGCCTGCACCAGCTTCTTGATCGCCTCGACGACCTTCTCCGTGCCCACGTTGTAGGGCAGCTCCGTGACCACGATGCCCTTGCGGCGGGGCGTGATGTTCTCGATCCGCGTGGTGGCGCGCATGCGGAACGAGCCGTTGCCGGTGGCGTACGCGTCGCGGATGCCGTCGAGCCCGACGATCTTGCCGCCGGTGGGCAGGTCGGGACCGGGCACGAACCGCATGAGGTCGTCGAGGTCGGCCGTCGGGTGCTCGATGAGGTGGCGCAGCGCCTGCACGACCTCGACGAGGTTGTGCGGTGCGATGTTCGTGGCCATGCCCACGGCGATCCCCGACGCGCCGTTGACGAGCAGGTTCGGCAGCGACGCCGGCAGGACGCTCGGCTCGAGCTCGCGGCCGTCGTAGTTGGGCCGGAAGTCGACGGTGTCCTCGTCGATCGACGCGGTCATGGCCTCTGCGGCGGCGTCCATGCGGCACTCCGTGTACCGCATCGCGGCCGGCGGGTCGTCCGGCGAGCCGAAGTTGCCGTGCCCGTCGACCAGCGGGAGACGCATCGACCACCACTGCTCGAGCCGCACGAGCGCGTCGTAGATCGCGCTGTCGCCGTGCGGGTGGAGCCGACCCATGACCTCACCGACCACGCGCGCGCTCTTGACGTGGCCGCGGTCGCTGCGCAGACCCATGTCGTCCATGGTGAAGAGCGTCCGACGCTGCACGGGCTTGAGGCCGTCGCGGGCGTCGGGGATGGCCCGCGAGTAGATCACCGAGTACGCGTACTCGATGTAGCTGGCATTCATCTCGTCCGTGATGTCGGTGTCGATGATGTGCTCGTCGAACTCCTCGGGGGGGCTCGGGGTGCTGCTGCGGGCCATGGATCCTCTCTTGGCTCACGGGGGTCGCCGGCGGTGCGCGGCTGGGCGTGACCTCCTGATTCTCCCGGTCGCCGCGCCGCGGGCACAGCCGCCACGCCGCCAGGGGACCCGTGGCCCCGCCCACGCCGCTCCCTCGCCGTCACGCGTCCGCGAGGGCGGTAGGTTGGGCCTGTGACGTCCGACGCCCCGAATCCGCCCGCCGAGCGCGCCCGGGTGTGGGAGGCGGACGTGCTCCTGAAGGACGGTCGCGTCGCGCAGCTGAGGCCGATCACGCCCGAGGACACCGACGCCTTCGTCGCCTTCTACTCCCGGGTCTCCGACGAGTCGAAGTACTACCGGTTCTTCGCGCCCTACCCGACGCTGTCCGCCCGCGACGTCGAGCGGTTCACCCACGTCGACCTCGACCGCCGCGTCGCGTTCGTGCTGACGCTGCACGACGACATCATCGGGGTCGGACGCTACGACGCCACCAGCGACGACGAGGCCGAGGTCGCGTTCCTGGTCGAGGACGCGCACCAGGGTCGCGGCGTCGGGCAGCTGCTGCTCGAGCACCTCGCGCAGGCCGGTCGCGAGCGTGGCATCAAGCGGTTCACCGCCGACGTGCTGCCGAGCAACAACCGGATGCTGCAGGTCTTCCGCGAGATGGGCTACTCCGTGGAAGGCGTCGTCGAGGACGGCGTGCAGCAGCTCTCGTTCCGCATCGACCCCACCGACTCCGCCGTGGGCGTCATGCGCTCGCGCGAGCAGCGGGCCGAGGCGGCCTCGATCGAGCGGATCTTCGCCGCCCGCAGCATCGCCGTCGTCGGCGCGAGCCGGCGCCAGCGCTCCATCGGCCAGACCATCGTGCGCAACCTCGTGCTGGGCGACTACCAGGGCAGCGTGTACGCCGTGAACAGCCAGGCGGAGGCGGTGTCCGGCCTGCCGGCGTTCAAGAGCGTCAAGGACATCCCGCACGAGGTCGACCTCGCGATCGTGGCCGTGCCCGCCGAGTCGGTCAACGACGTCGTGCTCGACTGCGCCGCGAAGGGCGTCCACGGACTCGTGGTCATCTCGGCCGGGTTCGCCGAGGAGGGTCCGGAGGGTCGTCAGCGCCAGCGCACGCTGCTCGACCTCTCCCGCTCCTACGGCCTGCGCCTGGTGGGCCCCAACTGCCTCGGCGTCATCAACACGGCGCCCGCCGTCCAGCTGAACGCCTCGCTGTCCACCGCCATGCCGCCGCAGGGCCGTGTGGGCTTCTTCTGCCAGTCCGGCGCCCTCGGCACGGCGATCCTGGAGTCGGTGTCGCGACGCGGCCTCGGCCTCTCGACGTTCGTGTCGGCCGGCAACCGCGCCGACGTGTCCGGCAACGACCTCCTCCAGTACTGGCAGGAGGACGACGACACCGAGGTCGTGCTGCTCTACCTCGAGTCCATCGGCAACCCCCGCAAGTTCTCGCGCATCGCGCGTCGCGTCTCGGAGTCCAAGCCCGTCGTCGCCGTGAAGTCGGGGCGCTCGACGCAGGGCGTCCCGGTCGGCCACGCGGTGAAGCGCAGCACGGCACCGCAGGCGGCCGTCGACGCCATGTTCCGCCAGGCGGGCGTCGTGCAGGTCGACACGCTCGAGGAGATGTTCGACGTCGGCCAGCTCGTCGCGCACCAGCCGCTGCCGCGCGGCAACCGGATCTGCGTCGTCGGCAACTCCGACGCGATGGGCCTGCTGGTCGCCGACGCGGCCACGGCCACGGGGCTGCAGGTCGCCGACTCCGTCCCGCTCGGCGCCGACGCCGGCGCCGACGACTTCGAGGTCGCCATCGAGACGGCCCTCGCGTCCGACGACATCGACGCGCTCATGGTCGTCTACATCCCGCCGCTGAACACCTCCGGCGAGGAGGTCGCGAACGTGCTGGCGTCGATCGGCGAGCAGTCCGACAAGCCGATCGTGTCCACCTTCCTCGGCACCGAGGGCATCCCCGAGCTGCTGCGCGTCCCCGACGTGCAGGGCGGCTCGGCCGGACGCGGCTCCGTCCCGTCGTACCCGGCGCCGGAGTCGGCGGTCCGCGCCCTCGCCCGGGTCGTCACCTACGCCGAGTGGGCCGCCCGCGACCACGGCGAGTTCCGGGCGCACACCGACATCCGCACCGGTGACGCCCGCGCTCTCGTGCGCGACGTCCTCTCGCACGCCCCCCGGGGCGCGATCCTGTCGACGGAGCAGGTGCACGCGCTGCTCGCGTGCTACGGGATCGACCTCTGGACGTGGATCAACGTGCACGACCCGGAGGAGGCGATCGCCGCGGCGGAGCAGCTCGGCTGGGACGTCGTCCTCAAGGCGGGCAGCGAGCACCTGCGGGCCCGGCCGGACCTCGCGCACGTGTGGCGGGGCATCCAGGACCGCCAGGACATGACGGAGGCCTGGGACCAGCTCACCTCCTGGCCCGGCATGCGCGCCGACACCCGGTTCTTCGTGCAGCGGTCGGCACCGGCGGGCATCCCGCTCTCGTTCACGGTCACCGAGGACGCGCTGTTCGGCCCGCTCGTGTCGTTCGGCCTGGCCGGCGCGTCGAGCGAGCTGCTCGGTGACCGGGCCTACGGCATCCCGCCGCTCACCGACGTCGACGCCGAGTCGATGATCCAGGACCTCCGCTCCGCGCCACTGCTCTACGGCTACCGCGGGTCGGAACCGGTGGACACCGCCGCCATCCAGGACGTCATCCTGCGCCTGGCAGCGCTGAAGGACGACCTGCCCGAGGTCGCCGAGCTCGACCTCGAGCCGGTGCTCGTCCACGAGGGCGGTCTCACGGCACTCAGCGCGCGCGCCAAGATCGTGCCCGCCACCGACCGGCGCGAGGAGCGGTACGTGCGGCGACTCAGCACCCCCAGCAGGGATACGCTGGCCTGATGCGACGCGAGCGCCCCGCCGGTCCGAGCTCGGACGTCTTCACCGAGATCGCCCGCAGCGGCTACTACCCCGACATCGTCACCGCCGGGCTCCGTGACGCCCTCGCCGGTGAGGACGTCCTCGCGCACGTCGTCCACCACGAGCCGACGTTCGAGCGCGACGAGATCCGCCGCCACATGACCGTCCTCGTCATGACGCCGTCGCGCGTGGTCCTGGTGCACACCGACGAGCACCCGCCGGACGACCTGCTGCCGAAGCCCTACACGTCGACGACGAGCGAGGCGGTGTCGATCCACCGCATCCGCTCGGTCGTCGTCACGCGCATGGTCGCGACGTCCGGCAAGCTCGAGGAGGCCGTGGTCACGATCGGCTGGGGCGCCGTGTCCCACCTCGACCTCGAGCCGGCCCAGTGCAGCGACCCCGACTGCGACGCCGACCACGGCTACACGGGCAACCTGACGGGCGACGACTTCTCGCTGCGGCTCAGCTCCGCGGCCGACGGCGGTGACGCGGTGGAGCGTCTCCTGGAGTTCGCGCGCCGGCTCT
The DNA here is from genome assembly GCA_026392465.1 of Propionibacteriales bacterium. Taxonomy (GTDB): domain Bacteria; phylum Actinomycetota; class Actinomycetes; order Propionibacteriales; family Nocardioidaceae; genus Aeromicrobium. The sequence goes on along the minus strand of JAPLCA010000027.1, from coordinate 9,263 downwards.
CGGCCGCCACGAGCGGCACCGCATGAGTCGACCCGGACCAGCAGGCCGACCCGGCCTGCATGAGGTCATGACGTCCGCAGCCGCCGTCGTCGCCGGGCCCGACCTGGGCTTCCACGACACGCTGGGCCTGCCCGAGGCTCGGCGCTACGTCGTGCTGCTCATCGACGGCATGGGGGAGCAGCTGCTGCGCGAGCACGCCGAGCTCGCCCCCTTCCTGTCGTCCCTCCCGTCGGTCCCCGACGTGGTCTGCGGCGTACCGTCGACGACCGTCACGAGCCTAACGTCGCTCGGCACCGGGCTGCGCGCGGGCGCGCACGGCGTCGTCGGCTACACCTCCCGCGTGCCCGAGACCGGCCGACGGTTCAACGCCCTGGCCTGGGACCAGCCGGTCGACGCGCTGCAGTGGCAGCGTCACCCGACCGTGCTCCAGCGGCTGCACGAGGCGGGCCTCAACGCGGCCAGCGTCAACGAGTCGCGGTTCGAGGGCTCGGGGCTCACCCTCTGCAGCCAGCGCGGCGCGCCGTTCCACGGCGTCGGCTCCGTGTGGGAGCGCCTCGACGTCGTCGCCGACGTCACCGAGGACGCCGACCGCTCCCTCGTCTACGCCTACGAGTCGCGGCTCGACCACGCCGGCCACGCCCACGGCTCCACGTCCCAGGAGTGGCGCGACGTGCTCGTCACGGTCGACCGCGAGACCGCGCAGCTGCGCGACCTGCTGCCCGACGACACCGTCCTGCTCGTGACCGCCGACCACGGCATGGTCGACCTGCCCGTCGACGGGCGGTTCGACGTCGCCGACCACCCGCAGCTGCTCGAGGGCGTGGACCTGCTCGCCGGGGAGGCACGCTTCCGGCACCTGTACACCGCCCGTCAGGACCGCGACGCCGTCGCCGACCGCTGGCGCGCCGCGTGCGGCGACCGGGCGGTCGTGCGCACCCGCGACGAGCTCGACGACTGGTTCGGACCCCTGGCACCCGAGGTCGCCGGGCGGGTCGGCGACATCGTCGTCGCGTCGCTCGGCGACTTCGGCGTGTTCAGCACCGACGACTTCCCGCTCGAGATGCGCATGAAGGGGTTCCACGGCTCGGTCACGGAGGCCGAGCTCCGGATCCCCGTGCTGCTCGCGACGTGACCCGGCTGGGAGGATGAGCCCGTGGCCGACCTGATCTTCTACTCCGGCACGATGGACTGCGGCAAGAGCACCCTCGCCCTGCAGCTCGACCACAACCACCGCGCCCGTGGCCGGGTCGGACGGGTGTTCGCCTCGCACGACCGCGCCGGCGAGGCCACTCTGTCCAGCCGGCTCGGCCTGTCGGTGCCCGCGACGGAGGTCGAGGAGCACCTGCACTTCTGGGAGCACGTCGTCGACGAGCTGACCCGCGGTGGGCGCATCGACTACCTGGTGTGCGACGAGGCGCAGTTCTACACGCCCGAGCAGGTCGACCAGCTCGCGAAGATCGCCGACGAGCTCGACATCGACGTGTTCTGCTTCGGCATCCTCACCGACTTCCGCACCCGGCTCTTCCCGGGGGCCGCCCGGCTCGTCGAGCTCGCCGACCGGGTCCTGCCCCTGCAGGTCGAGGCGCTCTGCTGGTGCGGTGAGCGCGCCACCCACAACGCCCGGACGGAGGACGGCGTGATGGTCACGGAGGGCGAGGTCATCGTCGTCGGCGACGTGGACGACCCCGACCGGCCCACGCCGTCGGTGGGCTACGAGGTGCTGTGCCGACGTCACCACCGCCGCCGCATGACGGCGGCCACGGCCAAGGCCGCGGCGCTCTCGCCCGACGTGCTGCCGTTCCCCTGACGGAGGGAGCGGGCGACTACTCCGGCCGGCCGCCGAACATGATCTCGTCCCAGCTGGGCACCCGTCGACGCTCGGGACGCTTCTTGCCGCGCGGCGCCACGGTGTCGGGCACGGCCACGTGCTCCTCGACGTCGTCGTCGACCTGCGCGACCTCCGGCTCGCGCGCCTCGGTCGCAGGCTCGTCACGACCCTGGGCCTCCTCGCGACCCTGCGGGTCACGTGCGGGCTCCGGTGCCGGCTCGTCGGTCAGCGACAGCTGCTCCATCGCCCGCCGGTCGCGGGCCTCCTTCAGCGAGTGCACCAGGGCGTGCGGCGCCTCGTCGGGCAGGTGGACGAGCAGCTGCTCCTGCGGTGCGGCGTCGGGGGTCGACGGCTCCTCGACGCGCTCCTCGTCGGCACGCAGCGCATCGGCGATCGCCATGTCGGTCGCCTCGGGCGCGGCGACGTCGCCCACGAGGAGGCGGGCGGCCTCGTCGTCGGGCAGGACGTAGCGGCTCTTGGCGTCGAAGCAGAACCGCGCCGGCTCGAGCGCGTCGGGCGCGAAGACCTGGACGGTCCAGCGACCGTCCTCGCGCCGCCACGCGTCCCACACGGCGTCCTCGGGCACGCCGCCCTGGGCCGCGACGCTCTCGTCGACGGCGGTGCCGAGGAGCACGCCCGGTCCGGCCGCGTGACGGCGACGGATGGTCGTGGTGCGGGCCTGCTCGGCCATGTAGGCACGCTCGGCGAGCACCGGGGTCGCGAAGCCCTCGATCTGCTCGGTGGGCACGCCAGCGGACTCGGCGACCTGGTCGGGGGACTCACCGCGCCGGATCCGGGTCTGGATCTCGCGCGGGCTGAGGCTGCTCTCCATCGTGATCTCCATCTGGCCGTGGGCACGGCCCCGGGCACGGGGGGAGGCCTCGACGAGGGCGGCGAGCCGCCGGTCGATGGGGACGCGGAACAGCTCCGGACGACCGGGCTCGCGCAGGACGAGGTACCGTCCGTCGTCGCTGAGCCGATCGGGGCCGAGTTCGCGCATCGAGCGTCCTCCCACTGGTTGCACCGCCATCGTAGGTGGCGTCCGGTGCCCCGCTGCGGCGACACGCTCGCCCGGTCGCAGCACGACGTCCTAGGCTCTCCCCGTGCCCGACGTGTGGATCGTGACGCTCGACCTGGTCGGGATCGCGGTGTTCGCGTGCACCGGCGCGATCGTCGCCGTGCGCAAGGAGCTCGACGTCTTCGGTGCCGCGGTGCTCGGCCTCGTGACCGGTCTCGGGGGCGGGGTGCTGCGCGACGTGCTGATCGGCGCGGTGCCGCCCGCGGCCCTGCTCGACTGGCGCTACCTGCTCGTGCCGGCCGTCGCGTCGGTGGTGGTGTTCGTCTTCCACCCGACGTTCGGACGCCGGGAGTCGCAGATCACCGTGCTCGACGCCGTCGGGGCGGCGCTGTTCTGCGTCGCGGGTGGGGTCAAGGCGGCCGAGTACGGCCTCGGGGTGCTGCCCGCGGCGCTGCTCGGCATGGTCACCGCCATCGGCGGCGGGATCCTGCGCGACGTGCTCGCCGGTCGCGTGCCGGTGATCTTCCGCGAGGAGCTGTACGCGACCCCGGCGTTCGCGGGGGCGCTGCTCGCCGTCCTCGCCCACCGGGCCGACCTGGGCTGGTGGGCCTACGTCGGCGCCGGGGCGCTGTGCGTCAGCTGGCGGCTGCTGGCCCTCTGGCGCGGCTGGCGGGCTCCGCTGCCGCCGGGGCTGCAGCAGGGCTGAGCCCTCAGGACCGGGGCAGGACGCGGTCGAACGCGGGGTCGTGGTTGCCGAAGCGGTGCGCGGTGATCGTCACGGCCTGCTCCCGCACGAACGGCAGCAGCTCGACCCGGCCGGACCACGTGACCTCGTCGGCGTGCACGGCGACGTCGGGGTCACCCTCGACGGCCTCGGCGAGCGGCTGGGCGAGGGACGGGTCGAGCAGGCGCACGACGCCCGGTCGCTCGTCGGCCATCCGGAGCAGCCAGGCGGCCGCGTCCTCGACGACGTGGTCGGCGAGGCCGTCGGGCAGCACGACGGGGGAGGAGACCGTGATCGTCGCACCCGACCGACGCGCGGCGAGCAGCACCCGAGCGGCGAGGACGAGGTCGTCGCCCAGCCGCACGTGGACGGTGCCGGGCCGGTAGCGGAACACGTTGCGCTCCAGGCCGAGCCCGCTGACGTCCTTCTCGCGGCCGAACTCCCGCTCCCAGGCCAGCTCGTCGGAGCCTGCCGCGGCGCGCAGCTGGGCGAGCGGGTCCTGGAGCACGTGCGGCGCGACCGCGTCGAGCAGCGCACCGACCTCGGGCGACAGTGCCACGTCGGCGGGGACGTGACGCAGCGGACGCCGGTGCCAGGTGCCGAGGTGACAGAGGTAGTTGGGACCGCCGGCCTTGCTGGTGACACCGACCTTCGAGCGCTTCCAGCCGCCGAACGGCTGTCGCTGCACGATCGCGCCGGTGATGCCGCGGTTCACGTACAGGTTCCCGGCCTCGACCGTGTCGAGCCAGCGGTTGACCTCGTCGGGGTCGAGGGAGTGGATGCCTGCGGTGAGTCCGAAGTCGGTGGCGTTCTGCCACGCCATCGCCTCGTCCAGGTCGGCGGCGTGCATGAGCCCGAGCACCGGGCCGAAGTACTCGGTGCGGTGGTAGGTGCTCCCTGGGCGGACGCCGACCTTGACGCCGGGCGACCACAGCCGCCCCGTCTCGTCCAGGCGCTGCGGCTCGACGAGCCACTCCTCGCCCTCCCCGAGCACGGTGAGCGCGTCGAGGAGCTTGCCCGACGGCGCCTCGACGACAGGACCGACGGAGACGTCGGGGTCGTCCGGCCAGCCGACCTTGAGCGACGTGACCGCGTCGACCAGCTGGCGACGGAAGCGCTCGGACGTCGCGACCGACCCGACGAGGATGCCGAGGCTGGCGGCGGAGCACTTCTGGCCGGCGTGCCCGAAGGCGCTCTTCACGAGGTCGGCGACGGCGAGGTCGAGGTCGGCGCTGGGCGTCACGACCAGCGCGTTCTTGCCGCTCGTCTCGGCCATCAGCGGCATGTCGGCCCGCCAGGACCGGAACAGGGCGGCGGTCTCCCACGACCCGGTGAGGATGACCCGGTCGACGGACCGGTGGGACACCAGCGTCCTGCTGAGCTCGCCCTCCTCCAGCGTGACGTAGCGCAGGACGTCGCGGGGCACGCCCCCCTGCCAGAGCGCCTCCACCATGACGGCCGCGCAGCGCGGGCTCTGCGGTGCCGGCTTGATGACGACGGCGCTGCCGGCCGCGAGCGCGGAGACGACCGAGCCGCAGGGGATGGCGACGGGGAAGTTCCACGGCGGCGTGACGACGGTGAGGGCGACCGGCTCGAACCGCGCACCGTCGACCACCTCCAGCCGGCGGGCCGACTCGGCGTAGTAGTGGGCGAAGTCGATGGCCTCGCTCACCTCGACGTCGGCCTCGGCGATCGTCTTGCCGGTCTCCGCGGCCATGACGGCGACGAGGTCGCCACGTCGTGTCTCGAGCGCCGCCGCTGCCTGGTGCAGGATCCAGGCCCGCACCTCGGCGCCGCGGGCGGCCCAGTCGCGACCGGCCTCGCGCGCACCGACGACGAGGGTCTCGAGCGAGGCGGGACCGTGGACCCGGTTGGTCTCGATGGTCGACAGGCCGACCTGCGTGTAGGTCGAGCGGGACAGCGCCTGACGTCCCCACACCCGGTTGCCCGCGGTGGACGGGTCGGTGTCGGGGGTGTTGGAGAAGCCGTCCGTGTGTGCATGCACGTGGTGGTCCGTCGCGTCGGTGCGTCGGTCCTGCACACGGTGCGGCGGCGGCACGACGTCGTCGAGGGCCTTGACGGAGTCGAGGAAGCGGCCCGCCTCGCGCTCGAAGGCCTCGGGGTCGTCGGCGAGGTCGAACGCGGCCGACATGAAGTTCTCGGGGCTGGCGTTCTCCTCGAGCCTGCGCACGAGGTAGGAGATCGCGACGTCGAACTCGTCGGGGTGGACGACGGGGGTGTACAGCAGCAGCGCGCCGACGTCGTCACGGACTGCAGCGACGGGGCCCGCGTCCATGCCCAGCAGCATCTCGACGTCGATCGCGTCGCGCACCCCGCGGTCGCCGGCGAGCAGCCAGGCGTACGCGACGTCGAACAGGTTCTGGCCGGCCACGCCGATCCGGACCGCGTCGACCCGCTCGGGTGTGAGGGCCCAGCCCAGGACCCGCTTGTAGTGGGTGTCGGTCTCCTGCTTGGTGCCCCAGGTGGCGAGCGGCCAGCCGTGGATCGTCGCGTCCACGCGCTCCATGGCCAGGTTCGCGCCCTTCACGACCCGCACCTTGACGGGTGCCCCGCCCGCCTCGCGCCGGGCCCGGGCCCAGCCCTGCAGACGCTGCATCGCGGACAGCGCGTCGGGGAGGTAGGCCTGGAGCACGATCCCCGCCTCGAGCTGGGGGTGCGACTCGAGCACGCGGGTGAACACCGCCACGGTGAGGTCGAGGTCGCGGTACTCCTCCATGTCGAGGTTGATGAACGCGCCGCGCTCGGCCGCGACGTCGTACAGCGGCTCCAGCCGCTGGACGACCCGGTCGACGGTCTCGTCGAAGGCCCACATCGACAGCTGGCTGGCCACGGCGGAGACCTTGACCGACACGTAGTCGACGTCGTCGCGGCGCAGCAGCTCGAGCGTGCGGTCGCGTCGGCGGACCGCCTCGACCTCGCCCAGCACGGCCTCGCCGAGCAGGTTGAGGTTGAGTCGGTCGCCGCGACGACGCAGCGTCGCGATGGTCCTGCCGAGCCTCTCGGGCCTCGCGTCGACGACGAGGTGGCCGACCATGCGTCGCAGCGTGGCCCGTGCCGTCCGGACCACCAGGCCGGGCATCACCACCGAGACGACGGCGCCCAGGCGCAGCAGGAACCTCTGGGTCCAGGGCAGGAACGCGGGCAGCGACCTGGTCAGGTCGCGCAGGTTGCGGGCCGCGACGTCGACGTCCTCCGGACGCACGACCCGGTCCACGAAGCCGATCGTGAAGTCGAGGCCGGCCGGGTCCTTGAGCAGCGTCGCCAGCCGTCGAGCGGCAGGGTCGGTGCGGCGGCGGCCGGCGGTGGAGACCCACCGTCGCACGAGCGCGACGGCTCGCTCGTCCAGCGGGGCGTCGTCGAGCAGGGCGTCGGGAGGCGGTGCGGCGGAGGAGCTCATCTCCCGGGACAGCCTAGTCCGCCACGGCCCCGGGCACGAGGGCGCGGTCGGGTCGAGGTGGCGGCCGGAACCACCACGCGACCGCTGCCGCCGCGAGGCCCGCCACGAGGGGCACGACGAACCCCGCCGACGCCCCGAACCGGTCCACGACGGCACCGGCGACGGCCGCGCCGGGGGCGACGCCGACCGCGAGACCGGTGCTCGTCCAGGTGAGCGCCTCGGTCAGGCGTGCCGGGGGGACGTACTCCTCGACGACGCTCGTGGCGGCGATCATGGTCGGGGAGATCATGACGCCGGCCAGGAAGAGTCCCGCCGTGAGCCAGGGCGTCGTGGGAGCGAGCAGCAGGGGCGCGAACAGCAGGCCCAGCACGAGCACGGTCCACCGCAGCCGCACGACGGCGTCGGCCGGTGCGGGCAGAGCCCCGACGACCACGCCGGCGAGCAGGCTGCCGGCGGCCCAGACGGCGAGCACGACCCCCGCCGCCCCGCGCTCGCCCTGTGCCTCGGTGAAGGCCACCACGAGCACCTCGGTCGACCCGAAGAGGACGCCGATCCCGACCGCAGCGGCGAGGACGGGGCCCAGCACGGACCAGCCCATCGGCACGCGGGGGCCCGCGCGCCGGCCCCCGGCGGGCGGCTCCGTCCTGGTCTGCGCGGCGAGGGCCCAGCTGCCCAGGGTCGCGGCGGCGGCAGCTGTCGCGAGGCCGGCGACGTCGGCGACCTGGAGCGTGAGGAAGGTGACCAGCACCGGACCGACGATGAAGACCGCTTCGTCGATGACGGCCTCGATGGCGAACGCCGTGGTCAGGAGCGGTCGGTCGTCGCGCAGCAGGTGGGTCCAGCGTGCCCGCACCAGCGACCCGGTCTGCGGGGTGAACACCCCGGCGACGGCGGCCGCGAGGTGCGGCAGGGGAGCGGCGGCGTCGCGCGTGACGGCCAGCACGACGGCGGCCACGCCGACCGCGTACCCCGCCCCGGCGAGCACCAGCACGACGCGCTGCCCCCAGCGGTCGCTCAGCCGGCCGTGCACCGGCGCGACGACCGCGGCCGCAGCCACGTAGGCGGCGGCGACCAGCCCCGCGGCTCCGTACCCGCCACCGTGCTCCCGCACGAGCAGCACCAGCCCGAGGGACGCCATCGACAGGGGCAGCCGGGACACGAGCCCGGTCAGGCTGAACAGCGCGGCACCCGGCAGCGCCAGGACCCGCCCGTACGTCGATCGCACGCCGCCTCCTCCCTCGCCGTGTGGCTGCGCGACCGCAGACTACCCGCGCTCGTGACGGCCCCCTGCGGTCGGGCGAACGCTGGTGCGCTGCCTGGGGGCTCGTCCTGCTGGTGCGCTGCCTGCGGGGGTCTCGACGTGCTGGTGCGCTGCCTGCGGGGGGTCTGGGGTTGCTGCTGCGCTGCCTGCGGGGGTCTGTGCTTGCTGGTGCGCTGCGTCGGCTGGCGCTGGGTGTCATCTCCGAAAGGGCCTCGACCGGCAGCGGTTCCGGGGATGGCTTCGGGTCTCGGGGTCCGGTCTGGGCCCGGGGGTGACGCAGGATTCTTCCTTTGCGCGTTCTCGGCCCAAGATTCTGCGTTCTCGCGTGCCGGCGGTGGATCCGCCACCTTCTGAGCGCTCTACAGGTGGCGCATCCACCGCTGAGGGGGCGAGGGGTGTGAAGGATTCTTCCTTCTCGTGGACCGTTCCACGAGAAGGAAGAATCCTTCGTCCCCCCAACGCCAAGGGCACCCAAGATTCTGCCTTCGCGCGTTCGAGACCGAACGCTTCTGCGTTCACGACGGGATCCCGTGGCAAACGCAGCATCCTTGGCCATTCCGCACACGAACGCAGAATCTTGCGTCCACCCACAGCGCCAAGGCACGGCCCGAGACCCCAGACCAGCGCGGTCGCCAGCTGCCCGGTCGAGGCCCCTTTCGGAGACCAGGGACTGCTGCACGAATAGGTGACCTCTGATCTGTGGTGTCGAAGGCACCGCTGGAAGGATGTGCATCATGCCCAAGCCCTATCCCCGAGAGTTCCGCGAGGACGTCGTGCGGGTCGCTAGGAGCCGCGAGCCAGGAGTGCTGTTGAGGGACATCGCCGCCGACTTCGGGATCAGCGAGTCGTGCCTGGCGAACTGGATGAAGACCGCGGACGTCGAGGACGGACTGAAACCCGGCACCACCGCCGCCGACAACGCCGAGCTGCGTGAGGCCAGGAAGCGGATCAGGCTGCTCGAGCAGGAAAATGAGGTCCTGCGCCGCGCGGCGGCCTATCTGTCTCAGGCGCACC
>JAPLCA010000035.1 GCA_026392465.1 Propionibacteriales bacterium | reverse complement strand
GCCGTGGGCGCGGTGTAGAGGATCGTCACGCCGTACTTCGCGACGATCTCCCACCAGCGGCCCTGGTGGGGGGTGTCCGGCGTCCCCTCGTACATGACCTGCGTGACGCCGTTCGCGAGCGGCCCGTAGACGATGTAGCTGTGGCCGGTGACCCAGCCGATGTCGGCGGTGCACCAGTAGACGCTCTCGCCGGGCTTGTGGTCGAACACGACGTGGTGGGTGTACGCGGCCTGCGTGAGGTAGCCGCCCGAGGTGTGCAGGATGCCCTTCGGCTTCCCGGTGGTGCCCGAGGTGTAGAGGATGAACAGCGGGTGCTCGGAGTCGAACGCCTGCGCCTCGTGGGAGTCGGACTGGCGGTCGACGATGTCGTGCCACCAGACGTCGCGGCCCTCGGTCCAGGGCACCTCGGTCTCGGTGCGCTTCACGACGAGCACGTGCTCGATCGTCGGGGTCTGCGCCACCGCCTCGTCGGTGTTCTCCTTCATCGGGGCCGGCTTGCCGCGCCGGAACTGCCCGTCGGAGGTGATGAGCAGCTTGCACTCGGCGTCCTCGATGCGCGCCTTGAGCGCGCCCGGGGAGAACCCGCCGAACACGACGCTGTGCATCGCGCCGAGGCGTGCGCAGGCCAGCATCGAGATGACGGCCTCGGGGATCATCGGCAGCTGGATCGCCACGCGGTCGCCCGCCTGGACACCCAGCTCGACCAGGGCGTTGGCCGCCTTGCTGACCTCGCGCTTGAGGTCGGCGTAGGTGAGGGTGCGGGAGTCGCCGGGCTCGCCCTCCCAGTGGAAGGCGACCTGCTCGCCGTGCCCGTCGTCGACGTGGCGGTCGACGCAGTTGTAGGCGACGTTGAGCCTCCCGCCGACGAACCACTGCGCGAACGGCGGGTTGCTCCAGTCGAGCACCTCGTCGAAGTCGGTGCCCCACGTCAGGCGGCGTGCGGCGTCGGCCCAGAAGCCGAGCCGGTCCTGCGCGGCACGGTCGTAGACGTCGGCGGTGACGTTGGCCTGCGCGGCCAGGTCGGCCGGCGGCTCGAAGACGCGGTCCTCGCGGGACAGGTTGCTGATGCCGTGCTCGCTCACTAGTTCTCCTCGGGTGGGGGATACCTCTGCATCGTTGCGCACGTCACAGGGTCGTTCAACTGGGGTTGCGGGGAGGTTGGTCCCGCCAGGCGCCAGGCGCCAGACGCCGGACGCCGGACGCCAGGCGCTCGACGTCGGACGCCGGCGGGCACCGGGACGCGCGGGGCGTCCCGGTGCCGCCGTCGGCGCGCTCCTCAGGGTCGGCGGCTCACTTCTCGGCGCCGGCCCCGGTCAGCGACCGGACCTGCAGCTCGGCGAAGCGAGCCTCGCTCTCGGTCTCCTTCGACGTGACGGTGCCCAGCCAGCCCATGAGGAAGCCGAAGGGGATCGACACGATGCCCGGGTTCTGCAGCGGGAACCACGCGAAGTCGACGTCCGTCAGCAGGGCGGTCTCCGAGCCCGACACGACGGGGCTGAAGACCACAAGCCCGACCGCCGACACGAGACCGCCGTAGATGCTCCACGTCGCGCCGCGTGTGTTGAAGCGCTTCCAGAACAGGTTGTAGAGCAGCGCGGGCAGGTTGGCCGACGCCGCCACGGCGAACGCGAGCGCCACGAGGAACGCGACGTTCAGGCTCTGTCCCGGGATGGCGAGGGCGATGGCGACACCGCCGATGACGAACGCCGCGATGCGGGCCACCTTGACCTCCTGCTCGCCCGTGACGTCGCCCTTCTTGATCACGCTGGCGTACAGGTCGTGCGCCACCGAGGAGGCCGACGTGAGCGTGAGGCCGGCGACCACGGCGAGGATCGTCGCGAACGCCACGGCGGAGATCAGCGCGAGCAGGATCGCGCCCCCGGTGGTGCCGGACCCGCCGCCCACGGCCTCCGCCAGCAGCGGCGAGGCCAGGTTGCCGCCCGACTCGACCACGCGCTCCTTCGCGTCGCCCGTGACGAGCGCCGCGGCGCCGAAGCCGAGGATGAGCGTCAGCAGGTAGAACGTGCCGATGATGCCGATGGCCCACAGCACGGAGACGCGGGCCTGCTTGGCGGTCGGGACGGTGTAGAACCGCACGAGGATGTGCGGCAGGCCGGCGGTGCCGAGCACGAGCGCGATGCCGAGCGAGACGAAGTCGATCTTGCTCGTGAGGCTCACGCCGTACTTGAGGCCGGGCTCGAGGAAGGCGCTGCCCTGGCCGCTGTTCTCGGCGGCGGTCCCGAGCAGGTCGGAGAGGTTGAAGTCGAACTTCGCCAGCACGAGCGCCGAGATGAGGATCGTGCCGAACATCAGCAGCACGGCCTTGACGATCTGCACCCACGTGGTGCCCTTCATGCCGCCGAAGACGACGTACACGATCATCAGCACGCCGACGCCCGCGATCGTCAGGTTCTTCGCCGCGGCGGAGTCGACGCCGAGCAGCAGGGCCACGAGGGCGCCCGCGCCGACCATCTGCGCCAGCAGGTAGAAGATCGAGACCACGATGGTCGACGTCGCCGCGGCGGTGCGCACCGGCGTCTGGCGCATGCGGTAGGCGAGCTGGTCGGCCATGGTGAACCGGCCGGAGTTGCGCAGCAGCTCGGCGATGAGCAGCAGCGCCACCAGCCAGGCGACGAGGAAGCCGATCGAGTACAGGAAGCCGTCGTAGCCCGACAGCGCGATGGCGCCGGAGATGCCGAGGAACGACGCCGCCGACATGTAGTCGCCACCGATGGCGAAGCCGTTCTGGAAGCCGCTGAACGAGCGGCCGCCCGCGTAGTAGTCGGCGGCCGTCTTGGTGTTGCGGCTCGCCCAGAAGGTGATGCCGACGGTCAGGAGCACCACGAGCACGAACAGCGTGCCGGTGAGCGCCTGGTGGTTGCCGGAGTCGGAGGCCGCGAGGAGCGCGTCGGACCGGTTCACCGCCCGACCTCCCGCTCGAAGTCCTCGAGGAGTCCGGCGGCGATCGGGTCCATGGCCCGCGCGGAGTAGCGCGCGTAGACCCAGGCGATGCCGAAGGTCGTGACGAACTGCAGCAGCCCGAACAGGAGCGCCACGTTGATCGTCCCGAAGACCTGGGTCCCCATCAGGCCGGGTGCCCAGTTGGAGCACACGACGTACAGGAGGTACCAGAGCATGAAGCCGACCGTCATCGGGACGACGAACCTCAGGTAGTTGCTGCGGAGCTGCGTGAACTCCTCGGAGTCGTGGATGCGCTCGTAGGCCGCATGGACCTCGGGCGTGAGCTTCTCGGCCACGGGGGACACCTCGCTTCTCGGGACCGTCGCGCACCGGGTGTGACGCGCGTCCCACCGCAGGACGCTAGGAGAGCCGGCGAACTGTGCGCCAGGTCACAGCGCGCCTCGTGCGCCCGAGGCGGTGTCGGGTGCGCCCTGCGGTGCGTCGCCCTCGACGAACGGTCGGTGCGGCGCGACGAGCGGCACGCTCAACGCTGGACGTCGACCCGTTCCGGCGTGTGCAGACGCACCATCGTCCGCGCCACCGTGGTCGGGACGCGCGAACGCGTCAGGAGGGACACCCCCACCATGAGGCCGAAGCCGAGCGGCACGGTCCACAGGGCCGGCTGACCGACCAGGGTGCCGGTCCAGCCGCCGGGACGGTCGGAGAGGGCGAGCACGGTGGCGAGCAGCGCGGCGAGCCCGCCGCCGGCCATGCCGGCCAGCGCGCCGGGGGCCGTGAGGCCGCGCCACCAGATGCCCAGCACGAGGAGCGGGCAGAACGTCGACGCCGCGAGGGCGAACGCGAAGGTCACGGAGGTCGCCACGGGGATCGGCTCGGCGGCGAGCGCCAGGCCCAGCGGGACGAGGACGCAGCCGGCGGCCGCGAGCCGCAGCGAGGAGATGGGGGACAGGCGTCCGGCGAGCGGGCCGGAGGCGAGGCTCTGCCCGACGACCCCCGCGATCGCCATGGTGAGCCCGGACGACGTCGAGAGGAAGGCCGCGAACGCACCGGCGGTGACGAGGGCGGAGAGCACGTCGCCGAGGCCACCGCCCAGGACGCGGGCCGGCAGCTCGAGCACCACCGTGTCGGCGCGACCCGCCGCGACGAGGTCGGACGCGTACACCCGGCCGAGCACGCCGTAGACCGTCGGCAGGAGGTAGAACCCGCCGATGAGGGCGAGCACGATGAGCGTCGTGCGGCGCGCGGCGTGGCCGTCGGGGTTGGTGTAGAACCGCACGACGACGTGCGGGAGGCCCATCGTGCCGAGGAAGGTGGCCACGAGGACGGAGTAGGTCGTGTAGAGGCCCTGTGCGTCGTTCGTGCTCCAGGGGGCGAACCAGGCGTCGGGCGCCACCGGCGACGGTGCACCGTCGAGCGCCCACGCACGCAGCAGGAACACGGCGGGCACGAGCAGCGCGGTGAGCTTCAGCCAGTACTGGAACGCCTGCACGAACGTGATGCTGCGCATGCCGCCGGCCACCACGTTCACGACGACGATCCCGGCCACGAGCACCATGCCGACCCAGCCGGGGCTGCCCGAGACCGTCCGCAGCGTCAGTCCCGCGCCCTGGAACTGCGGCATGAGGTAGAGCCAGCCGACACCGACGACGAGCAGCGTGGCTGCCCGGCGCACCGCGACCGACTGGAGCCGTACCTGGGCGAAGTCGGGGATCGTGTACGCCCCCGAGCGACGCAGGGGTGCCGCCACGAGCACGAGCAGCAGCAGGTAGCCGGCCGTCCACCCGATCGGGTACCAGAGCACGTCCGGACCCGAGGTCAGCACGAGCCCAGCGACCCCCAGGAACGACGCGGCCGAGAGGTACTCCCCGCCGATCGCCGAGCTGTTGAGCGACGGTGACACCGACCGCGACGCGACGTAGAAGTCGCTGGTGGTGCGGCTGACCCGGAGGCCGAAGGCGCCGATGCCGAGCGTGGCGAGCGAGACCAGCGCGACGGCCACGGCGGCGTGCGTCGTGCTCACCGGGGCACGTCCTCGACCGACCTGGGGTCGACCAGGTCCGTGAAGTCGGCCTCCGCGCGCTCGGAGCGCCGGACGTACACCCAGCCGAGCGCGAGGAGCGTCGGGTAGACCACGAAGCCGAGCAGCAGCCACGGCAGCGGGACCGGTCCGAGGCGGGCGTCGGCGACGTCGGGCACGAGGGCGAAGACGAGCGGCAGGCTCCCGAGGCCGAGCGCGAGGGCGGCGACGACGGCCAGCGCCGACCGCAGCTGGGTGGACACCAGCGAGCGGACGTAGACGTCGCCGACCCCGGTCTCCTCGTCGATCTCCTGACGGGCGCTGCGTCGGCCGTGGGGCGCGGCCGCGGACGTCAGCGGGCTCGTGACCCGGACGCGACCGCCCGGCTCGCCGGGACGATCGGGCACGTCACCGGCCCCGCTCGTGGATCAGGTCGCGCAGGGTGGGCGTGTGGCGGCGCGAGACCTGCAGCTCGACGACGCCGTCGCCGTGCGGCACGACGACGCTGCAGCGGCCCGCCTGCATGCGCACCTCGCGCACGTGCGCCAGGTTCACGGCGCTGCTGCGGTGGATGCGCACGAAGCCGACGTCCTCCCAGTCGGAGACCAGGCCCGTCAGGGGTGTCCGGACCAGGTGGCCCGTGCCGTCCGCGGTGTGCAGCCGGACGTAGTCGCCCTGGGCCTCGACGTGGGTCACCGTCGAGCGCCGGACGAAGCGGGTGACGCCACCGAGCTCGACCGCGATCGTCTCGTCGGCGTCGGGCGTGGGGTCGCCCTGGTCGACGGCCCGCCGGATGCTCTCGCGCAGCCGCTCCTCGCGGATCGGCTTGAGGAGGTAGTCGAGGGCGCCGAGCTCGAACGCCTCGAGCGCGTGGCCCTCGTGGGCGGTGACGAAGACGACGCGGGGCGGGGTGCGGAACTGCCCGACGACCCGGGCGATGTCGATGCCCGAGAGTCCCGGCATGGCGATGTCGAGGAAGAGGAGGTCGACGGCCCCGCCCTCCAGACGGCGCAGCGCCTCGGCGCCCGAGCGTGCGGTGTGCACCGCACCGACCCGTGGGTCCCGCTCGAGGAGGTAGACGAGCTCGTCGAGCACGGGCTGCTCGTCGTCGACGACGAGGGTGCGCAGCGCGGTGGGGGGCTCGTCCATGCGGGGGAGTGTAGGCCCCGCCCCTCCCTTCCCGCGTTCTGTGGACGTGGCGACGGTTTCCTCGCTGGTTCTCGTCATCAGGTCCACACAACGCGGGGAGGGGAGGGGAGGGAGGGGAGGGGGACGGTTAGTCGGGGTCGCCGAGGCCGCGGGCGGCGAGGGCGTCGCCGACGGCGTGCGCGTGCGCGACCGTGCGCACGGCGAAGGGGGTCAGGGTGGCGCGCGGGCTGCGCTCGAGGCCGCGGGCCTTGGCCGCCTCGCGCGTCTGCGTGAACAGCGTCGCGACGACGGGGATCGAGGAGATCGCGAGGGAGAAGGTCAGCGCGACGCGCTGGGGGTCGACGCCGAGGGGACGCAGCACGCCGGCCGCTCGGACGACGGCGTCGAGCAGGTCGTCGGTGGGCGTCGTCGCGGTGAACGTCGTGGCGAGCACGACGAGCGTGAGGGTGGTGGCCACGACCTCCACCGCGACGGGCCAGCCGCGCTGCCAGGTCTGCAGGGCGGCCACGACGGCCAGCAGGACGAGCAGGGGTCGGACGCCGAGCACGAGGCTCCGCGCGGGGACGCCCGCGTGGAGGGCGACGGCCAGGGCCACGGCGAGGGCCAGCAGGGGGAGCCACGGGCCCTGCAGGGCGACGACCCCGACACCGAGCAGCACGAGACCCAGGAGCTTGCGGCCCGTGGGCAGGCGGTGCCAGACGGTGTCCCCGGGGACCTGCAGGCCGAGCGGGAGGGTCCTCACGCCGTGCGCCTCACGAGAGCGTGCTCTCGACGTAGTGCGCGACCGCACGCTCGGGGTCGTCGTCGCAGGTCACGTGGCCGTCCTCGACGACCAGCGCCCGGTCGCAGCGCCGCGCCAGGTCGAGGTCGTGCGTGACGAGCAGCAGCTGCTGGTCCATTGACAGCAGACGTTCCTGCACGGCGCGGGCGTTGCGCAGGTCGAGCAGCGTGGTCGGCTCGTCCGCGACCACGACCGTGGGCTCGCAGGCGAGCACGCCTGCGATGGCGAGCAGCTGCTGCTGGCCGCCGGAGAGCGCGTGCACGGAGGTGTCGGCGCGGTCGGCGAGCCCGATGTCGGCCAGCACCGCCCGCGCCCGCGTCTCCCGCTCCCGCTTGTCCTTCACGTGCCGCCGCAGTGAGAGGGCGACGTCCTCCAGCACGGTGGGCATGACGAGCTGGGCGGCCGGCTGGGTGAACACGAACCCGACCCGGCGGCGCACCGCGGGTCCGTCGGTCGCGACGTCGAGGCCGTCCACGCGGACCGACCCCGACGCCGCGCCGACCAGGCCGTTGACCAGCCGGGCGAGCGTCGACTTGCCCGAGCCGTTGGCGCCCACCACCGCGACCCGACGCTCCGTCAGGTGCGCCGTGACGTCGCGCAGGAGCACGACCTCGCCGTCCGCCGTCGGAGCGGTGACGGTGACGTCGTCGAGCTCGATGGTCGCCATGGCGCCAGTCTCGCCCACCCGGGGGCGGGGTCGCTCAGCGACGGGCCAGCAGCTGCGGGAAGGCGCGGTGCACCGCCGCGGCGACGACGGCGGCGAGCGCGAGCTTGACCAGGTCGGCCGGGACGTAGACGGCGGTGGCCTTGACGGTCGGCAGGTAGGGCGTGTCGCTGTAGAGGGCGATGCCGAGGGCACCGACGAGCCAGCAGACGACCTCGCCCACGAGTCCGCCCACCAGGACGACGGCCGTCGTCACGGCGAGTCCCGCCGCGCGGGCGCGCTGGACCGCGAGGCCCACCACGAGGGCGACGAGCGGGAAGGAGACGAGGTAGCCGGCCGTCGGTCCGGCGAAGGGTGCCAGCCCGCCGACCGGTCCGGCGAACACGGGCACCCCCACCGCGCCGACGGCGAGGTACAGCGCGACCGCGAGGAAGCCGCGCACCGGTCCGAGCACCGCACCGGCGAGGAAGACGCCGAAGAGCTGCAGCGTGACCGGCACCCCGTTGACGCCGAACGGCAGCGCTGCGACGACGGAGCACACCGCGACGAGCGCGGCGAAGACGGCGACGAGGGCGAGGTCGGTGGTGGTGAGGCCGCGTCGGCGGGCGGTCGTGGTGCTGCTCATGGGGGGTGCGTCCTTCGTTCCTGAACGACGTTCAGGTGAACGCCGTTCGGTAGTGTGGCACACCGGCCGACCGAGCGGGAGGGGCAACCACGTGGCGAACAGCCTGGACGACGTCGTCTCCGGTGCGCTGCGGGTCCTGGACGCCTACGGCCTGGAGTACTGCACGATGCGCCGGGTCGCCGGCGAGCTGGGCGTGCAGCCCAGCGCGCTCTACCACCACGTGGCCGACAAGCAGACCCTGCTCGGGCTCATGGCCGACCGGGTCGTCGCGCCGGTCGAGGTCGACGCCGACCTCGCGGCGACGTCGCAGCGGCTGCGCACCGCCATGCTGGCGGTGCGCGACGGCGCGGAGGTCGTGGCGACGACGGCCGCGTTCCGGCTCGGCCAGTTCGCGCTCGAGACCGCGCTGGCCGACCACAGCGACCGCGACGTCGCCCGGACGCTGCTGCTCTACGTGGTCGGGCACACCCAGGCCACGCAGCTGCACCGGCAGGCCGCCGCCGTCGGGATCGTCGAGGCCGACCCCGACCTCGACGCCTCGTTCGAGCGCGGCCTCGCGATCATC
Organism: Propionibacteriales bacterium; assembly: GCA_026392465.1. Lineage (GTDB taxonomy): Bacteria > Actinomycetota > Actinomycetes > Propionibacteriales > Nocardioidaceae > Aeromicrobium. The sequence continues at coordinate 10,456 of JAPLCA010000035.1, read as the reverse complement.
CTGCGCTGACCCTCCACGCCCGTGAGGGCGGCGGTGTCACCAGGAGCGGTGCAGCGGACGTCCCTCGTCGTAGCCCGCGGTGCTCTGCAGCCCCACGACCGCCCGTTCGGCGAACTCGGCCAGGCTCCGTGCCCCCGCGTAGGTGAAGCTCGAGCGCACGCCGGCGGTGATGCCGTCGACGAGGTCCTCCACGCCCGGGCGCTCGGGGTCGAGGTACATCCGCGACGTCGAGATGCCCTCCTCGAACAGCGCCATGCGCGCCTTCTCGAAGCCGGCGGCGTCGCGGGTGCGGTTCGCGACCGCGCGCGAGCTGGCCATGCCGAAGGACTCCTTGTAGGCCCGCCCGTCCGCGTCGTGGCGCAGGTCGCCCGGGCTCTCGTGCGTCCCCGCGAACCAGGAGCCGATCATGACGCTGGCCGCTCCGGCCGCCAGCGCGAGCGCGACGTCGCGCGGGTAGCGCACGCCGCCGTCGGCCCACACGTGGGCGCCGACCTCGCTCGCGGCCGCCGCGCACTCGAGCACGGCCGAGAGCTGCGGGCGTCCGACACCGGTCATCATGCGGGTGGTGCACATGGCGCCCGGGCCGACGCCGACCTTGAGGATGTCGGCCCCCGCGGCGGCGAGGTCGCGCACGCCGTCGGCGGACACGACGTTGCCCGCCGCGATGGGGACGCGTCGTCCGGTCGCGGCCTCGTGCGCGTCGCGCGCGCCGCGGACGACGGGCAGCGCGTCGAGCATCTTCTGCTGGTGGCCGTGCGCCGTGTCGACGACGAGCACGTCCACGCCCGTCGCGAGCAGCGCCTCGGTCTTGGCCCGCACGTCGCCGTTGATGCCGACGGCCGCGCCGACGACCAGCCGGCCGTCCGGGTCGACGGCCGGCGTGTAGATGGTGGAGCGCAGCGCACCCTTGCGCGTGACGACGCCGACGAGCTCGCCGCCGTCGAGCACGGGCGCCAGCGAGAGGTGGTTCCCGGCGAGCACGTCGAAGTACTCGCGGGCCTCGAGCCCGGCCTCGACCGTGCGCACGTCGGTGGACATGATCTCGTGCACCTGCGCGAACCGGTCGACCTCGGCACCGTCGCGCTCAGTGACGACGCCGAGGGGCTTGCCGTCCTCGACCACGACGACGGCGCCGTGCGAGCGCTTGGGGAGCAGGCTCAGGGCCTCGCCGACGGTGGTGCTCGGGGGGACCGTGACCGGCGTGTCGTACAGCGTGTGGGCGGCCTTGACCCGCGCGACGGTCGAGGCGACGACGTCGGCCGGGATGTCCTGCGGGATGATCGCGATGCCGCCGCGGCGGGCGATCGTCTCGGCCATGCGGCGGCCGGAGACGGCGGTCATGTTCGCCACGACGAGCGGGACGGTCGTGCCCGTGCCGTCGTTCGTCGAGAGGTCGACGTCGAAGCGCGAGGTGACGGCCGAGTGCCGCGGCACCATGAACACGTCGTTGTACGTCAGGTCGTGCGTCGGCTGCAGGCCGTTCAGGAACTCCACTCCCCGAAGTGTACGGGCGAGGTCGCGGGTGGTTCCCGGCTCAGGTCCAGTCGACGTCCGAGCGCACCACCCGGGCCGGGGACCCGGCGACCATGGACCGTGGCTCCTCGACCGACCGCGTGACCACGGCGCCTCCGGCGACGATGCACCCGTCGGCGATCGTCACGCCCTTGAAGACCATCGCGCGGCTGCCGATCCACACGTGGTCGCCGATCGCGATGGGGGCGCCGGACGGACCGTCAGGGACGTGGCCGCCGCTGCCGTGGCGGTGGAAGTCGTCGTCGACGATCTGCACGCCCCAGCCGATGGCGCAGTCCGCGCCGATGCTGATACCCCGGGTCGAGACGACCGTGCAGTCGGGGGAGACGTAGGTGCGTGGCCCGACGGTGACGACCGCGTCGGGCCCGACGTCCCAGCGGTTGCCCGCGGCGATCGCGGCGTTGCCCTCGAACGTCAGGCGGCCGCGCAGGCGCAGCACCGACCGCTCGCGCCCGTGTAGGAAGCCGTAGAAGCCTGCGCCGAGGAACACGCGCGAGCCGCGCCGGACGGTGAGCCGCGAGGCGCCGACGATCCGGAAGCGGCCTCCGACGACGACGGGCGTGCGGTGGCGCAGCGTCGCGCGCAGCGTGCGCACGAGGGAGGCCCGGAACGGTCCGACGACGAGGCCGAGGACGGTGGAGCGCACGGGGTTCCTTCCGTCGACGGGGGTGCCGGTGGCGGGGCGTGCCCACCCTAGGGCATCGCACGCCGCGCCTCGGGCGTTCCGGACGGTCCGGGGGCCGTATCCTCGGCGCAGTCGTCCAGAGCGGAGCAGAGATGGTGGAGAGGGCCCCGGTCCGCGTGCACGGCCCGCTGCCGCCGCCGGTCCACGGTGCCGCGCGGGTCACCGCGCTCGTGGCGGAGGAGCTGCGCTCGCGCGGCGCACGCCTGGAGCTGAACGACTCGAACGACGCGGTGGGCGCGCCGCGGCGGGCGTGGCGTCTGCTGCGTGGTCTGCTGCGGCTGCTCGTCGCGCGGCGCGGGTCGGTCTACGTCGGCGGGGCGGGGGGCGAGCTGCTGCACTACCAGGCGCTCGTGGTCGCGATCGCCCGACGTCGCGGGTTGCGCGTCGTCTTCCACCACCACAACTCGAGCTACCTCGACGAGCCGCAGCCGGCCATGGAGCGGCTCGTGCGGTGGGGCGGCCCCGGCGTGCGTCACGTCGTCCTCGGCGACGTCATGGCCGAGCGGCTGCGTCGCACCTACCCGGGCGCCACCGACGTCGTGGTGTGCTCCAACGCCGCGCTGCTGGCGGCCGCCGGCCCGCCGTCGCCCGCACGCGAGCGGGACCGTCCCGTGCTGGGACACCTGAGCAACCTCACGCTCGACAAGGGTCTGCGCGAGGTGGTCGACACCGCGCTGCGGGCGCAGGCGAGCGGGATCGCCTGCACGCTCGTGCTGGCCGGACCCTGCGTCGACGACGCGGCGCGTGCGGTGGTCGCCGACGCCCGGGAGCGGCTCGGTGACGCCCTCGTGGTCACCGGTCCGCTCGACCAGGCCGGTGTGGAGCGGTTCTACGCCGACGTCGACCTGTTCCTCTTCCCCAGCCGCTACCGGAACGAGGCGGAGCCGCTGGTCGTGCTCGACGCCCTGCGCCACGGCGTGGAGGCCGTCGTCCTGGACGTGGGCTGCCTGTCCGAGCTGGCGGCGCCGGGGCTCGTCGTCCCCCTGGACGGCGACCTGCCGGGCGTCGTGCTCGACCTGCTGCGGACGGGGCTACCCGACGGCGCCGACGCGCGGGCCCGGTTCACCGCGCGTCGCGAGCGGGCACTCGAGGCGCGGGCGGACCTCCTCGACCACCTGCTCGGAGCGAGCTGAGGGCGTCCGTCAGCGGCGGAGGGCGCGGTGCCGGCGGACGAGCTCCTCGTGCAGGTGCACGGCCCAGCCGGCCGAGCTCGTGCGCGACCCGAGGCCGACGCTGATCGTCGACATGCGCCCGAGCCGCTCGTGGTCGAGCGCCGCGACCTGCAGCATCCGCTCGGTGAGCGACTCGACGTCGTCGCCGGGCACCGTCCAGCCGTTCTGACCGTCCTGCACGAACGGCGGCGCGGCCCCGACGAAGTAGGTGGTGAGGATCGGCAGCCCGCTCAGCGCGCCCTCGTGGAGCGTGACGCCGTAGGGCTCCTCCCGGGAGGGGACCACGAGGCACGACGCCTCGCGCATCCGCTGCGCCACCTCGTCGGGCTGCTGGAAGCCCAGCATCCGCACCCCGGGGACGCCGTCGAAGGCGTCCGCGAGCGGGCCGATGCCGGCCACGTCGAGGTCCCACGGGTCGTCGCTGCGGTCGCGGTAGAGCCGGTAGGCGTCGGCGAGCACGTCGGCGCCCTTGTGGTGCACGAGGCGCAGCGCGGCCAGGAAGCGTCGCCGGCCGGCCAGCTCCTCGCCGCTGCGCGGCGGCGAGCCGAAGACGGTGGTGTCGGCGCTGAGCGACCCCCGGACGACGTCGCCCTCGCCGAACCCGAGCCGGCGGGCGAAGAACTCCGTGCGGTCGCTCGGCACCATCACGCAGTCGAACAGTGAGCGGACCCACCACGGTGCCACGGCACGGCCGAGCCACTGCTTCGGGATGTTGCGCCACACGTTGTCCATCCAGAGCACGCGCAGCGTCCCCGGGGGGAGCGCCTTCACGGCCTCGCGGTAGGGGCCGTAGTGCCAGGAGTGCATGAGCACCGCGTCCGGGGCGAACGCGGCCACGACGTCACGGACCTCGCCGTCGGCGGGAGCCCCGTGCCAGAGGTGCACCTGCGCGTACTCGCGGAACCGGTGCGACGTGTAGGCGGTGTCCGACGTCTCGCTCTCGGTGACGACGAGCAGCTCGACCCCGCGGCCGGCCAGCTCGCGGCAGGCCGCGTCGTTGAACCCGGCCCAGCCGGTGGCGAGGATCGCGACGCGCATGGACGTCAGCGCACCGCCTCGACGGCCATCTGCGCGCCGCCCTCGGCGGCCCGGAGGTCGAGTCCCGCGAGGTGCGGCACCGGGCTCTCGTTCAGCTCGCGTCGGTGCACCTCGCCGAAGCCGGCCCGGCGCAGCTCGGCCGCGAGGGTCTCGAAGTCGTAGACGTAGCCCAGGTGGTGCTCGAAGGAGGCGATCGGGATCTGCACCCAGTCGACCGGGTGCTCGACGACGAGCCCGCAGTCCTCGTAGACCTTGGCCTCGGGGTCGCCCTGCGGCGCGCGGCCGGTCAGGTAGCGCTCCACGTGGGCGCGCAGGTCGGGCGTGACGAAGCGGATGACGCCGCCGGGCTGCAGGCAGCGGTAGGCCTCCGCGAAGAGCGTCCGCGCCGGGTGCAGCGGGATGTGCTCGATGACGTTGTCGGAGTAGATGGCCTCGACCTCCCCGTCGCCGAGCGGCCAGCGCTCCGTGGCGTCCATGTAGAGCCGCGTGGTCGGGCCGACGTTGGTGACCACCCAGCCCTCGCGCGGGGCGTTGCCGCCGAGCTCCAGGCGCAGGGGGCGCGGGGCGGAGGCGAGCTCCTTGAGGGCCCGGCGGCGGGCCACCGGGGTGTTGGCCGCGAGGACCGCGGGTCGGATCGCGGCCTTCAGACGAGGGTTCACTGCGCGCCTCTCGGAGAGGAAGTGCTGGGGGAAGAGCTGGTCAGCTGCCACAACGAACGGGACGCGGCCGGGGTCACGGCCTGAGGAAGACGCCGTCGGCCTGGAGGACGGCGCCGCCCGGGTCGGTGAAGCCCTGGTCGAGCCCGACGAGCACGAAGCCGTGGTCGTACGCCCACGAGATGGCCTCGTCCGCGAGCATCCCGCCCTCGTAGAGGGTGACGAACGAGAGCTCCAGCTGCAGGCCGGCGAGACGCGGCACGGTGGCCTCGGCGCCCTCGAGGACGGCCCGCTCGAAGCCCTGCGTGTCGATCTTGAGAAACGGCGTGCGGGCGTCGGCGAGGACCTCCGCGGCGACGTCGTCGAGGCGGCTGACCTCGATCGTCTCGGTGCCGACGTAGCCGATGTCGGGGCTGGACGCGCGGTGCTGCTCGGCCATGGGCAGCAGCGAGCTGCTGTCGCTGTTGGAGGCCACGTGGATCTCCTGGCGGCCGGTCGTGTCGCCGAGCGCGGTGTGCCGGGTCTCCCAGCGCGGATCCGCGGCGGCGGCGCGGACCAGGTCGGCGTGCGCGGCCGCGAGGGGCTCGAACGACACGATGCGTCCGGTGTACCCGAACTCGCGCAACTCGGTGGCGTAGCCGCCACGCGCCGCTCCGACGTCGAGCACGAGGTCGACACCCCGGTCGACGAGCAGACGCTGCCTCCGGGCCGCCGGGTGGCGGCGCACGACGAGTCCCCGGCGCGCCAGCTGGCGCATCACCACGTGGCTGATCCCTGACACGGGGGAACCGTACCGCGGCCGGGAACGGCTCGGGGACGGTTCCGCGCGTGGCGCGTGACCTAGGCTGGCGGTCGTCGTTTCCCCTCTGGACGGCACGGTGGACGGACCGGCGGACGGCCGGGTGCACGAGCTGGGCACGAACGGGGCGGGACGGGAGTGATGCACGGTGGGCGAGCCCTCCACGACGTTGCTGGTCGACCCGAGCAGCGACGGGCACCACCTGCAGTCGGTGTCGTGGCTGACCCGCCACCTGGCTCCCGCGGGCCCGGTCGTGCTGCTGACCCGCCGCGGCGCGTCCGAGGATCCCGCCTACGCCGAGTACCTGGGCGACGACCTGGCGGCCGGTCGGCTCGCCGTCGCGGAGGTCTTCGACGGCTCGAGCCCGAGCACGGCCGACCTGGTCCGCGAGGTCGAGGCGCGCTGCCGCGCGGAGCACGCGGTCCCGGTGCGCACCGTCGTGCACCTCGACGGCGACCAGGCCCTCAAGCGCTGGTGGTACGCCGCGCCACGGGTGCTGCGCCACCTGCCCGTGCGTCCGCGGGTGGTGTTCATGCTGACGCGCTACCCGGCGCGGGTGCCGCTGCTCGACCGCACCGGCTGGCGGCTGCGCGTCTCCAAGGGCCTGCTCGTGGTGGCCGGCCGGCTCACGGGCGCCCTGCAGCGCGTGGTCGGCTACAAGGGCCGCGGCGACACCCAGCGCGGCTGGGTGGTCACGCGGGTGAACGACCCGGAGTTCTGCACCGCGCACGCCCGCGACCGCGACCGCTGGCGCGAGCGGCACGACCTGCCCCGTGACGAGGCGCTCGTGGGCGTGTTCGGCCTCATCTCCGAGCGGCGCAACGCCCCGATGGTGCTGGAGGCGCTCGAGGCGGGCGGGATCGACGCCCGGCTGGTGGTGGCCGGCGCGTTCTCGCCGGAGGTGCGGGCCTGGGTCGACGGCCTGGCGCCGGAGCGGCGTGCGCGGGTGGTCGCCCGCGACACCTACCTCGACAACGACACGCTGGACCAGCTCGTCGCCGCCGTCGACGTCATCCCCGTGCCGCTGACGAACAACGGGCCCAGCGGCATCATGGGCAAGGCGGAGGCCGCCGGCGTCGCGGTCGTGACGGCCGGGTCGACCGTGCGGGCGCGCGAGGTGGAGGCGCTCGGGGGCGGCCTGGCGTGCGACCTGACGGTGCCCGCGCTCGCCGAGGCGATACGGGCGGTCTTGGCCGGCGAGGTCGTGCTGCGGACGGGCACGGCCGACCCCTGGGCTGCCGTCGACCGGTACTGCCGCACCCTGCTGGGGGAGCGTCCGTGACGCAGCGCATCGCGGCCCTGTTCGTCGTCGGCGGGGGCTTCGTCGTCCAGGGCCTGCTCACCGTCACGGGGATCATCTCCGCGCGGCTGCTCGGCGTCGAGGGGCGCGGCGAGCTGGCGCTGGTGGTGGCGCTGTCGGCCATGGCCGCGCAGCTCACGCTCGGCGGCAGCCTGCCGAACGCGGTCACCGCGCGGCTCGCGGCCCGCGGGCTCACCGCACGGGGCGGCGTCGGCCACCTCGTCCGGCCGTGGACCGTGCTCGCGGTCGCGGTGGCGCTCCCGTTCGGGGTCCTCTTCGCGGTGCTGCACGGCGAGGTCGGCGACCCCGGCGTGTGGTGGCTGGGCGCGGCGGTCGTCGCGCTCGCCCTGCTGAACATGGGCTACCGCCTCGTCCTCGCGGGGCTGCTCGGCGAGGCCGCGCCGATGCCCCGCATCGCCCTCGCGACCCTGCTGCCCCAGACCCTCGTGACCCTCGTGATGGCGGTGATGTTCGTCGCCGTCGACCGCACCACGCCGCTCGTGCTGTCCGGCGTGATGATCGGGGCGTTCACGGTCGGCATGGTCGTGTCCGTGGGGCTGCTCGCGGCGCGCCCCGTCGACGCCGACGAGCGGCTCGACGGTCCGGACCTGTGGCGCCTGACGCGCGCCACCTACGTGGGCAGCATCGGCCCGATCGACGGCCTGGCGCTCGACCGCACGCTCGTCGGGGCGATCATGGGCACGGTGGCCCTGGGGCTGTACTCGGCCGCCGCGGCGCTGGCGTCGCTGCCCGGGATGATGGGCACGGGGATCGCCGCCGTGCTGCTCCCGCGCATCGCCGCCGTCCAGGCCGACCCCGTGCAGGAGCGTGTACTCGTCCGTCGGTGGGTCCTCGGTGCCACGGCGGTCCTCGGCGCCCTCACCGTCGTGCTCGTGCTCAGCGCCGACTGGATCATCGTGCTGGCGTTCGGGCGGGCCTTCGAGTCGGCGGTGCCGGTCGCGCACTGGCTCGTCGCGGCGAGCGGCCTCCTCGGCCTGCGCCGGGTGCTCGTGGCCGTGCTGCAGGGACGCGACCGCGGGGCGGTCGCGTCGCGCATCGAGCTCGCCCTGACCCCCGTGCTCGTGGTCGCGATCGTGCTCGCCGCCCGCGCCGACGCGGTCGAGGCGGTCGGCGTGGCGATGCTCGTGACGGCGGTCGCCAGCGTCACCGCCCTGACGGTGGCGCTGCGCCTGACGTCGCCGGCCCGGCGCCGCGACGTCAGCCGCGCAGGTGCGGCTGCGTAGCCGCCCACCCGTCCACGACGTCGGCCACGCGCTCGCCGACCAGCCGGTGGAACTCGGGGGTGTAGTGCGCCCCGTCGGGGCGTGGGTCCGTGCCACGCTCGTCCCACGCGGTGGCCTCGTCCCACAGGTCGACGTAGACCAGCGAGGCCGTGCCGGCGCGCGCGACCATGGCCCGCAGGGCCTGGTCCATCACCGGCATGCGGCGCACGGTGCCCGGGAACCAGTCGGCGTAGAAGCGTCCCGGCTCCATCAGCCCCACCACGACCACCAGCGGGCTGCTCAGCCGCCAGAGGTGGGAGACGTAGCGCTCGAGCACGGCCACGACCTTCTCGGCCCGACGCCGCGCGAGGCGACGTGCGAGCACCTCGGGCAGTGCCCGGTCGAGCCGCTGCTGGCCCACCGCGAGTGCCTTCCACACCGGACGCACCAGGTGCTGGCGGTAGCGGTCGCGCACCGGTCCCGGCAGGTTGCGCGCGCTGCGTGCGTGCCGCTCGAGCCAGCGGGGGATGAGCGCGTGGATGGTCTCCATGTGGCCGAAGTGGAGCACCACCACGTCGGGCGCGACGCTCGTGGCCTGCTGCTCCCAGGTGCGCAGGATGCTCGTGGTGCGCACGGCGGACATCGCGTCGACGGACGTGTGCACGTCGTGGCCGCGGCTGCGCAGCACCTGCTCGACGACCCGGGGGTAGGGCAGGAGACCGGGGGGTCGGCGGTCGGTCGTCGACTGCCACATCACGGTCGACGCACCCTTGTAGAGGATGCGGACGGGCAGTGTCTCGGTGCTCACGGGAACCTCCTGCTCGGGACTACGATGCGGTGCGTGCCCTCCGACAGCCGCGCCACCTTCTCGACGCTCGTGTCCTCGGACCTCGCCCGGTACGTCGGGCGCGAGGCGCCGTGGTGGACGGCGGTGCCGCGGGGCCTCAGCCGCCCGGGTCTCTGGGCGACGCTGGTCGTGCGTGCCCAGCAGCGGCTGCACGCGCGCGGGCACCGCAGGGCGGCTGCCCTGCTGCGGGGCGTGGGTGTCGTGACCGTCGGCATCGACGTCGACGCCGGTGCGCAGATCGGGCCGGGCGTCTGGTTCGAGCACCCGGTCGGCGTGGTCATCGGCAGCGGCGTGGTGGTGGGCTCCGGCGCGACCCTGGCCCAAGGTGTGACCCTGGGCGTGCGCCAGTCGCTCGCGACGTCGGCGGCCGACTTCCCGGTGCTCGGCGACGACGTCTTCGTCGGCGCCAGGGCGTCGGTGCTGGGTGCCGTGACGGTCGGTGACGGGGCCGTGGTCGCGGCCCACTCGCTCGTGCTGGACGACGTGCCTGCCGGCACGACCGTGGTCGGGGTCCCGGCGCGTCCGGTCGGCTGACCCACCTCAGGCCCCGCTCCGCGCGCCGCCGAGCGTCGCGGCCACGAGATGTCGCGTGCCGGGCCACAGGGCGTCGTCGGGCAGGTCGGCCAGGCGGTGGTCGAACCAGCGCAGCTCCGAGCCCTCACCACCCGCGCGCGCGGTGACGTCGGGGCCGAGCGGCAGGGCCCAGCAGAGGCTGACGGCGTGCTTGCGGGGGTCGTCGCCGTACGTCGGTCCGCTGCGCACCGCGCGGGGGAACCACTGCACCACGTGGTGCGGCTGCGGGTCGGTGGGCAGCTCGAGCTCCGCGCCGACGAGCGTCTCGTGCACGTGGCGGCCGAGCGCCTCGTCGGTCGTCTCGCCGTGCCGGACGCGTCCGCCGAGGTGGCACCACACGGGGGCGCCGGTGTCCGCGAACCGCCGACGGATCAGCCCGACCTCGAGCCCGTCGCCCTCCCCGCGGACCGGGACGACGTCGACGCAGAGCACGGGCACGGAGGCCTGCACCGTGGCCCACATGTCGTCGGGGAGGGAGGACGTCATGAGCGGAGGTGGTCGGCGTTCTGGAGGTACCAGGCGTAGGTGGCGGCGAGGCCGTCGCGCAGGGTGGTGCGGGCCCTCCAGCCGGCCTGGGCGAGCTGGGTGACGTCGAGGAGCTTCTGGGGGGTGCCGTCGGGTTTGGTGGTG
>JAPLCA010000030.1 GCA_026392465.1 Propionibacteriales bacterium | reverse complement strand
AAGGATTCTGCGTTTGCTACGGGATCCCGTCGCGAACGCAGAAGCGTTCGGTCTCGTTCGCGTGAATGCAGAATCTTGGGTGCCCTTTGCGTTGGGGAGACGAAGGATTCTTCTTTCTCGTGGAACGGTCCACGAGAAAGAAGAATCCTTCGTCCCCCCAACCCAAAGGGCACCCAAGATTCTGCATTCACGCGAACGAGACCGAACGCTTCTGCGTTCGCGACGGGATCCCGTAGCAAACGCAGAATCCTTCGAGTCCCAGCGCACGAACGCAGCATCTTGCGTCCCACGCGGGCCACAGCCCGAGACCCGAAGCCGGCTCCCGCCCAGCCGCCCGGTCGAGGCCCTTTCGGAGCGCAGGACGAGTCAAGCCGCGCCAGCGCAGCCCTACCCGAGCAGTGAGCCGCGCCAGCGCAGCCCCACCCGACCGAGAAGCCGCACCGACGCAGCCCCACCCGACCGAGAAGCCGCGCCGACGCAGCCCCGCCCGAGATAGAAGCCGCCCCCCGCACCCGCAGGCCGACGACGCGTCGGACCGGGCCGGCGCGGGCGGACAGCTCCGGGACGGCGGGTTTCTGTCGGGACTGCTGTCTAGCGTCGTCGGCATGAACAGTGAATCCGTCGTCATCGACTGCGACAGCTGCCTGGTGCGCAGTGCCAGCGCGTGCGGCGACTGCGTGGTGAGCGTCCTGCTCGGCGGGCCGCCGCAGGGCGTGGAGGTGGCGCCGGAGGAGATGGCGGCGCTCACGGCCCTCGCCGACGAGGGTCTCGTGCCGCCGCTGCGGCTGGTGACCCCGCTGTCGGGTCCCGACGTGCAGGCGGGGTGACGCGGCTCGCCGTGGGAACCCCTCCTCGACGCGACCTCCCGTCGGCTAGACTCGGCCACTGTGCGTCCGGAGCATGCTGCTCACCCTGAGCGGCATCGGACGCACCGCCGAACTGGCCCGGACGTGGGGAAGACGTCCAGGCCGGACCGGGGAACCATGTTCCTGGGGTGAATCGCGACGCCGTCCCGCACGGTGCCGTGTAGGGCAGACCTTGGCCCGAACCCGTCAGCTCACCCGGTAGGCGACGAGGACACTGGAGAGAGCACACGTGCACCGACGAGGCATGCCCCGGACGACCCGCACCCATCGCACCGCCGCCGCGGTCGCCGTCCTGACGGTCGGCGCGACGCTCGGCGTCGTCGGCCCCGCGCAGGCCGACCGCGTCACGCCCGCCGACGTCGAGAAGGCGTTCCACGAGGCCGAGGTCGCGAACGAGCAGGCGAACCAGCTCGAGGAGGACGTCAAGGAGGCGCGCGCCGAGATCGCCGACCTCGACGCCGACATCGCCGACCAGCTCGCCGTGTACGAGCGTCAGCGCAAGGCCCTCGGCGCGTCCGTCGTCCAGCAGCAGCTCGACAACCCGCTCGGCCCGACCGCGAGCCTCTTCGGCAGCAAGGACCCGCAGCAGTTCCTCGAGGGGCTCGGCGCCGTCCAGGCCCTCAACAGCACCCGCGCCGATGCGGTCGAGGCGTTCGCCGCGACCGCGCAGGAGCTCAAGAACCGCCGCACGCTGCTCAAGGAGCGCAAGGCCGAGCTCGACCGCGACCGCGAGCGCGCCGACGCGAAGCGTGACGAGATCGAGAGCCGCTACCAGGAGGCCAAGACGGCCCTGTCGCGACTGTCCGCCCCGCAGCAGAAGACGCTCACGAAGAGCGACACCACCGTCGACTTCAAGGTCGAGGCCAGCGGACGCGGGGCCGCCGCCATCCAGTTCGCGATGGCGCAGCTCGGCAAGCCGTACATCTACGGTGGCGTCGGCCCCGAGGGCTACGACTGCTCCGGGCTGGTCATGAAGTCCTTCGAGGCCGCCGGTGCGTCGCTCCCGCGCGTCGTCGGCCCGCAGTACCAGGCGTCGCAGCCCGTCCCGATCGACCAGGTCCAGCCTGGCGACATCGTGTTCTTCCCCGACATGTCGCACGACGGCATCTACCTGGGCGACGGCAAGGTCATCCACGCGCCGCGACCCGGCAAGACGGTCGAGATCACGACGCTGTCCATCGGCTTCACCATGGCCGGCCGCGTCGGCTGACCTCTCTGATGACCCACCCGCGTCGGCCATGAGGAGGCCGTCGGCCAACGTCGTGGCCGTCGCCGTCCTCGTGGCCGTCGCCGCAGTGGTCCTGCTGTGGCAGCGACCGTGGGCCGGGGACCCGGTGGCCGGGTCAGGACCGGCCGCGGTGCCCGCCGACGCGCGTGCCGTGCTGGCCGACCAGCTGCAGGCGCTGTCCGACGCCTCCACCGAGCAGGCCTTCGCCGACGCCGCGGGTTCCACCCCACGGGCGCGCACCTTCGCGCAGGAGGCGTGGGACGCCCGCCGCGACCTCGGCGTGGAGTCGGTGTCCTTGCGCTACCTGTCCGGAGGCGACGTCGCCGACCGTGCCGACGGCTCGACGCTGGCCACCGTCGAGGTGTCCTGGCGCGCGGGAGACGACTCGCCCGTGGCCGGGACCGCCGTGCGGTCGAGCCGGGTGGGCCTGCGGCTGGACCCGCAGCGCGACGGGACGTTCGCGGTCCGCAGCGCCACCAACGTCGGGCAGGACCGGCTGCCGCTGTGGCTGGCCGGTGACGTGCGGGTCAGCGAGGGGCCCGACGACGTGCGGGTCGTCAGCGTCGACGGCGGCGTGCCGGACCTCGACGCCCTCGCCGCCGCCACGCGCGCCGACCGGGCCGTGCGCGAGACCGTCGCCGACGCCGACGGACGCCTGACCGTGGTCGCGCCCCGTTCACGGGCCACCACCGCGGCGCTGGTGGGGGAGACCCAGGACCAGGTGGCCCCGATCGCCGGCGTGACGACGACCGTGGACGGCACGACCGGCACCGCGCGGGTCATCGTGCTCAACCCCGACCTCTTCGCCGACATGGACCCCCGTGCCCGGCAGGTCGTCATCACCCACGAGGCGGCCCACCTGCTCACCGGGGCGGTCGGGACGTCGATGGTCACCTGGGTGGCCGAGGGCTTCGCCGACTACGTGGCCCTGCGTGGCGACGACGCCCCGCTCGCCGTCAGTGCGGGGCAGGCGCTCGCCCAGGTGCGCGCCGACGGTCCACCGCGCGCCCTGCCCGACGCCGACACGTTCGCCGCCGCGGGTGGGCACGGACTGGGCGCCGTGTACGAGTCGGCGTGGCTCGTGTTCCGCATGCTCGCGCAGGAGCGCTCGAACGCGCGCATCGTGGCGTTCTACGAGTCCGTGCGCGACGGCGCCGACGTCGACGCCGCCGCCCGGCGTCACCTGGGGCTCAGCGTCGCGCAGATCACCGAGCAGTGGCGGGACTACCTGGAGAAGAGCGCCTCGACGGTGTCGTGAAGGTCGCGCAGCACGGCGGTGCGCTTCACCTTGAACGACGGCGTGAGGTATCCGTTCTCCTCGGTCCAGTCCTCGTCGAGGACCACGAACTTGCGGATCGACTCGGCCTGGGAGACCAGCGAGTTCGCGTCGTCGACCGCTGACTGCACGGCGGCCTCCAGCTCGGGGGAGTCCAGCGGGCCGTCCCACGCCTCGCGGTCGATGGTGACGAGCGCGGCGATGAACGGCTTGCCGTCGCCGACGACGAGGCACTGGCTGACGACGGGGTGCGCCCGGACCCGGTCCTCGAGCACGGCCGGGGCGACGTTCTTGCCGCCCGCGGTCACGATGATCTCCTTCTTGCGGCCGGTGACGCGCACGTACCCGTCGTCGTCGACGTCACCGAGGTCGCCGGTGGCGAACCAGCCGTCGGCGTCGAGGGCGGCGGCCGTGGCCTCGTCGTTCTCCCAGTACCCGCGGAAGACCTGCGGGCCACGGAACAGCAGCTCGCCGTCGTCGGCGACCCGCACCTCGGTGTCCGGGAACGGCCGGCCGACGGTCCCGACGCGCTGCGCGGTCGGGGTGTTGACGCACAGGGCGGCGGTGGTCTCGGTCAGGCCGTAGCCCTCCAGGACGGTCACCCCGATGCCGCGGTAGAAGTGTGCGAGCCGGTCGCCGAGGGGTGCGCCGCCGGAAATGGCCCACTCGGCGTGGCCGCCGAGCGCGGCCCGCAGCTTGCCGTAGACGAGGCGGTCGAAGAGCGCGTGCCGCGCCGCGAGGACCGGCCCGACGCGCTTCGGTGCACCGCGACGCGTGGTCGCGTCCTGCGCCTTGCTGTACGCGATGGCGGTCGCCACCGCACGGTCGAAGATGCGCCCCTTGCCGTCCGCGTACGCCTTGGTGCTGGCGGAGTTGAAGACCTTCTCGAAGACGCGCGGCACGGCGAGCACGAACGTGGGCTGGTACTCCCCGAGGTCGGCCACGAGGTCCTTGACGTCGGCGGTGTGCCCGAGGCGTGCGCCGGACCGGATGGCGCCGACCTGGATGATGCGGGCGAAGACGTGGGCGAGCGGGAGGAACAGCAGGGTCGAGGCCCCCTCGCGGCCGAAGAGCTCCGGCAACCGCTCGAGGGCGCCGCCCAGCTCGGCGCGGAAGTTGCCGTGGGTGAGACGGCAGCCCTTGGGTCGTCCGGTGGTGCCCGACGTGTAGATGAGGGTGGCGAGCGAGTCGGACGTCAGCGTCGCGCGCGCCTCCTCGAGCCGTGCGTCGTCGACCTGCGACGCCTGCGCGCGCACGGCCTCGAGGCCGCCGTCGTCCAGGCACCAGACGTGCTGCAGGGCCGCCGCCGCGTCACGCACGGAGTCGACGCGCTCGCGGTGGCGCGGGCTCTCGACGACGGCGGCGACGGCGCCGGAGTCGGACAGGATCCAGGAGATCTGCTCGGCCGAGGACGTCTCGTAGATCGGCACCGTGACGGCACCGGCCCACCAGATCGCGTAGTCGACGAGGGTCCACTCGTACCGGGTGCGCGACAGCAGCGCCACACGGTCCCCGGGCCGCACACCGGACGCGAGCAGGCCCTTGGCGACCTCGACGACGTCGGCGTGGAACGCGCCGATGCTCACGTCGGACCACCCGCCGGGTCCGCGCCGTGCGAGGGCGACCGCGTCGGGGTCGCGGGCGAGCCGGTCGAGGACGTCGTCGGT
This sequence comes from Propionibacteriales bacterium, assembly GCA_026392465.1. GTDB lineage: Bacteria > Actinomycetota > Actinomycetes > Propionibacteriales > Nocardioidaceae > Aeromicrobium. The sequence continues at coordinate 447,782 of JAPLCA010000030.1, read as the reverse complement.
CAGGTTGCCCTGGTCGGTCGACGCCGGCGAGGCGGCGGGGACTCGGGTGGCATCGTCCGCAGCAGTCACGTAGTGCAGGCTACTCGCGGTCGGCGCCGCACCGGAGGCGTGGGGCGGCGGCGACGCACCGTCCCACTACGATGAGGATCCGACCGACCGAGGAGGGCTGCATGGCGCGCACGACCAGCGACATCGTCATCGATGCCGCGCCCTCCGCCGTCATGGCGGTCATCGCGGACTTCGACGCCTATCCCGTGTGGGCCACGGGCGTGCGCCGGGCCGACGTGCTGGCCACGGGGGCCGACGGGCGCGCCGACCACGTGCGCTTCACGCTCGACGCGGCCCCGATCCGCGACACCTACGAGCTGCTCTACAGCTGGGACGGCGACCGGTCCGTGTCGTGGCGTCTCGCCGAGAAGGCCACGGTCCTCACCGCGTTGGACGGCACCTACGCGCTCGCCGTGGTCGACGGCGGGACGCGGGTCACCTACCAGCTCGCCGTCGACGTGGCCGTGCCCCTGCTCGGCACGCTCAAGCGCAAGGCGGAGAAGGTCATCATCGACGCGGCGCTGAGCGGGTTGAAGCAGCGGGTCGAGAGCCTTGCCTGAGGACGAGGTCGGATCCCTCGGGCAGGAGACCCTGAAGCTGCTGCGCGCGCTCGCGGTCGACACCGAGGCGGTCGCCGGCGCCGCGCGCGACGTCCCCGACACCGACGCCCCCGACGCCGACGCCCCCGACACCGACAGCCCGCACACCGATGCCGGGCGCGGGTCGCAGCACGTCTGCACGACGAGCTGGTGCCCGGTGTGCCAGGTGGTCGGGTTCGTGAAGGACAACCCCGAGGTGGTGGAGGAGGTCGCGCTGGCGGCCCTCCACCTCGCCCGGACGGTGCGCGACGCCTTCGAGGCCGCCACCCGCACGGCCGCACCGGCCGACGACGAGGAGGAGACGCGCCCATGACGGGTCAGCGCAGCACGGACCGCCCGCCGACCCTCGGCGTGGGCGTCGACATCGGCGGCACGAAGGTCGCCGCCGGCCTCGTCGACGCGGACGGCACGATCCTCGAGAGCGTCTCCGAGCCCACCCCGGCCGGCGGCAAGATCGCGGCCCTCGTGGCCGACCTCGTCGACCGGCTGCGCGACCGCGCCGTCGCGCCGGTGGCCGGCATCGGCGTGGGTGCGGCGGGCTTCGTCTCCGCCGACCGCTCGACGGTGACGTTCGCGCCGAACATCGACTGGCGCGACGAGCCGCTCGGCGCCGACATCGCGCGGCTGCTCGACCTGCCGGTGGTCGTCGAGAACGACGCCAACTCCGCCGCGTGGGGCGAGTACCGGTTCGGCGCAGGCGCGGACTCCGACGACCTGCTGCTCGTGACCATCGGCACCGGCGTCGGGGGCGGCGTGATCCAGGACGGTGACCTCGTGCGCGGCGGCTTCGGTGCCGCCGCCGAGGTGGGCCACCTGCGGCTCGTACGCGACGGCCGGCTGTGCGGCTGCGGCCAGCACGGCTGCTTCGAGCAGTACGCGAGCGGCAGCGCCCTCGTGCACGACGCGCGGGAGCGCGCGGCGTCCGACGACCCCGCGGCGGCGGCCCTGGTGTCGCGGGCGGGCGGCGTCGAGGCGATCACCGGTCCGATGGTCACCGACCTCGCCCAGCAGGGCGACGCCCTGTGCGTGGACCTGCTGCACGACCTCGGCACCTGGATCGGCGAGGGGTGCGCCTCGCTCGCGGCGGTCCTCGACCCGACCGTCATCGTGATCGGCGGGGGCGTGGGCGCGGCCGGCGACCTGGTGCTGGGTCCGGTGAAGGCGGCCTTCGAGGAGCACCTGCCCGCGCGGTTCCACCGACGTGTGGCGCAGGTCCGGCTCGCGACCCTCGGCAACGAGGCCGGCATCGTGGGCGCGGCCGACCTCGGTCGCGCCGCGTCCGACCGCACCACCAGGACGTCGGCCTCGGCCGACCGGACAGGAGACTGACGTGGCGGACAGGCTGGCCGTCGGCATCGACATCGGCGGCACCAAGATCGCGGCCGGCGTGGTCGACGAGGACGGCCGGGTCATCGCCCGCACCCGGCGCGAGACCCCGACGACGGAGCCCGAGGCGGTGCTCGACGCGATCGTCGAGATCACGTCCGAGTTCCGTGCCGAGCTGCCGGTCAAGGCCGTCGGCATCGGCGCTGCCGGCTTCGTCGACGCGTCGCAGTCGACCGTGCTCTTCGCGCCCCACCTCGCCTGGCGGCACGAGCCGCTGCGTGACCGGGTCGCACGTCGCACGATGCTGCCCGTGATGGTCGACAACGACGCCAACACGAGCGGCTGGGCGGAGTGGCGCTTCGGGGCGGCCCAGAACGAGCCCGACCTGGTCCTCATCACGCTCGGCACCGGCATCGGCGGGGCGCTCGTCATCGACGGCCTGCCCTACCGCGGACACTTCGGGATCGCCGGGGAGTTCGGGCACATGCAGGTCGTCCCGGGTGGCAACGCCTGCGAGTGCGGCAACCTCGGCTGCTGGGAGCAGTACGCGAGCGGTCGCGTGCTCGGTCGACGCGCCACCGCCGCCGTGGCGGAGGGCACGCCGATCGGCCGGCGGCTGGCCGAGGCGGCCGGCGGCCCGGAGCGGGTCGAGGGCGCCCACGTCACGCCCCTGGCGGAGTCCGGCGACGAGGAGGCGGTCGCCTGGATCGCCGAGGTCGGCGACTGGCTCGGCGTCGGCATGGCGAACCTCGCCGCCGCGCTCGACCCCGGCCTCTTCGTGGTCGGTGGCGGCGTGAGCGACGCGGGCGAGATGCTCCTCGGCCCGGCGCGCGAGGCGTACTCGCGGACCCTGACGGGCCGCGGCTACCGCTCGGAGGCGCGGATCGTCCGCGCCCACCTCGGACCTGAGGCGGGGCTCATCGGTGCGGCCGACATGGCCCGCCTCACAGCGCGGCGCCGTCGTCCGGCCAATCCTGCTGCCCGGGTCCGTGTTCGGGCAGCTGCGCGATCAGGTAGATCGCCGAAGCGACGAAGGTGAGCGCCGCGCCCAGCAGCACCGGGCGCGACAACCAGCTGCCGCCAACCGTCGCGAGCACGAGCAGCAGCGGCGAGCCCGCCAGGCCCGCCCATGCGGCGGCACGCCCGCGGTGCAGCGGACGCGCGGGCCCCGGCCGCACGTTCCGGTAGAACTGCTCGTCGACGGGGTCGGGCAGGTCGTCGAGCTCGACCGGCTCGGGGTCGGGCTCCGGCTCGACCGGCCGCTCCACCCCGAGAGGGAAGGGCAGGTCGAGGTCGAGACGCTCGACGATCGCGTCGAAGGCGTCGCGGTCGCTGCCGCGCCGTGCCTCGCCGTCGTCGTCGGGAGTGCCGTCGTCGCGCTCAGCCACGGCCGGCCCCGCCCGTGTCCCCACCCGTGACCCCGCCCGTGATCTCCGTGACGAACGCGGCCGACCGCTCCCGGATCAGCGGGGCGTCGTGGTCGACGGTCGCGACGTGGTAGCTGTCGGTCAGCTCGACCACCGTCAGGAGGTCGGGGCGCACGCCCTCGCGCACGAGGGCCAGGGTGCTGTCGTCGACGACGTGGTCCTCGACGGAGCGGAAGAACAGCACGGGGGACTGCACGCGGTCGAGCCCGCCGCGGACGTCGTCCCACAGCTGCATCATCGAGTGCAGCGCGCGCAGCGGCGTGCGGTCGTAGGCGCCCTCGCTGACCCCGGGCTTCTTGATGTCGCCGCCGATCGCGGCCATCGACGGCAGCACGTGCTTGAGCAGCGGCACGGCCTTGAGCCGGGGGTCGCGCGACGCGACGGCCGGGTTGACGAGCACGACGCCGGCGACGTCGGCGGGGCGCTGCTCCGCCAGGCGCAGCGCCAGGCAGCCGCCCATCGACAGTCCGGCCACGACGACGGCGTCGCACCGCTCCCGCAGGACGTCGAGCTCGCGGTCGAGCGCGCCGTACCAGTCGCGCCAGGTGGTGCGGTTCATCTCCTGCCAGGTGGTGCCGTGCCCCGGCAGCCGCGGCACCCGCACGGTGTAGCCGCGCTCGGCGAGGTCGCGGCCCCAGTCGACCATCGACGCGGGCGAACCCGTGAAGCCGTGGCTGAGCAGGACACCGACTCGGCCGGCGTCGTGGGCGAAGGGCTCGGCTCCGGGCACGACGGAGGGGGACGGGCTCATGGAACCATCCTCTCCCACGGTGTCGCCGCCGCACACCCCCCGGATCGCGGTAGTGTCCGGGTGACGCTGAGGAGGCGACGTTGTTCTACTGGTTCCTGAAGTTCCTGGCCCTGGGTCCGCTGCTGAAGCTGATCTTCAGGCCGTGGGCCGAGGGCACCGAGAACGTGCCCAAGGAGGGTGCGGTCATCCTTGCGAGCAACCACCTCTCCTACAGCGACTGGCTGTTCATGCCGCTGGTGATCCCGCGTCGGGTGACGTTCGTGGCGAAGGCGGAGTACTTCGAGACCCCCGGCATCAAGGGGTGGTTCCAGAAGAAGTTCTTCTCCGGCGCCGGGCAGGTCCCCATCGACCGTTCGAGCGGGTCGGCCGCGGCGGGGGCGATCGCCACGCAGCTGCGGCTGCTGTCGGAGGGGGAGGTCTGCGGGATCTACCCCGAGGGGACCCGCTCCCACGACGGCAGGCTCTACCGCGGGCGCACGGGCGTGGCGCGCATCGCGCTCGAGTCCGGTGTGCCGGTGATCCCGCTGGCGGTCATCAACACCGACGTCGTGGCCCCGCCGGGCAAGGTGTTCGGCCGCATGGCACGGCCGGGCGTCCGCTTCGGGGAGCCGCTCGACTTCAGCCGCTACGAGGGGCTCGAGGGCGACCGGTTCATCCTGCGGGCCGTCACCGACGAGATCATGTACGAGATCATGCGACTCTCCGGCCAGGAGTACGTCGACCTGTACGCGCAGGACGCCAAGAAGCGTGACCGCGAGGCCGAGCGCGAGGCGGCGAGGACGGCCGAGCGCGCGGAGTCCGACGAGGTCTGGGACGAGATCAAGCCGGAGTGACGCCCGTCGCCGCCGTCCTGCGCTCGTCGTGCGCGACGGGTGCCTGCCGACGACGATGGGGGCAGGGCCCGGGACGTGCCGGGTCCACGACCACGGGAGGACGACCGGCATGAGCGCCCACGAGGGTCACCCAGGGGACCGGCAGGAGGGTCGGCGGCCCGACGTCGAGGACGTCTGGTCCTACCCGCGCCCGCCCGCCGTCGTCCCCAGCTCCGAGACGGTGGTGGTCGAGCTCGGCGGCGTCGAGATCGTGCGGACCACGTCGGCCCTCCGCGTGCTGGAGACGAGCCACCCGCCCACGTACTACCTGCCGGTCGCCGACGTGCGTGACGGCGTCCTGAGACCTGTCGCCCGTCGGACGTGGTGCGAGTACAAGGGGGAGGCGGCGTACTTCGACCTCGTGGCCGGCGACCGGGTGGTGCCCGCGGGCGCGTGGACCTACCCCGCGCCGACCGCGGGGTACGAGGTGCTGCTGGACCACGTGGCGCTGTACCCCGCGCGGATGGACCGCTGCACCGTCGACGGCGAGGTCGTGCAGGCCCAGGACGGCGACTTCTACGGTGGCTGGATCACCTCGCGCGTCGGCGGACCGTTCAAGGGCGCGCCCGGCACGCTGCACTGGTGAGCCGGCCCCTGCCGGACAGCCTGTGCCGGACAGCCTGTGCCGAGCGCCCGTGTCCCGGGCGCCTCTCGCTGGACGGGTTTCGAGGCGGCAGGGGAGCCGCACTAGACTCTCCTGGTGAGCATTCCGAGCCTCGACGACCTGCACGCGATGGGAGCTGCCCAGCAGCCCACCTACGCCGACCCCGCTGCCCGCGAGCGCGCGCTCGAGCAGCTGCGCCGGATGCCGCCGCTGGTCTTTGCCGGCGAGTGCGACGACCTGCGCGACCGCATGGCCGCGGTGGCCCGCGGCGAGGCGTTCCTGCTCCAGGGTGGTGACTGCGCCGAGACCTTCGAGGGCGTCACCGCGGAGAACGTGCGCAACAAGCTGCGGGTGCTGCTGTCGATGGCCGTCGTCCTGACGTACGCCGCCAGCGTCCCCGTGGTCAAGGTCGGCCGGCTCGCCGGGCAGTACGCCAAGCCGCGCTCCCGCGACACCGAGACCCGTGACGGCGTCACGCTGCCGGCCTACCGCGGCGACGCCGTGAACGGGTTCGACTTCACGCCGGAGTCGCGCGTGCACGACCCGCAGCGTCTCGTCGACGTCTACCACGCGTCGAGCGCCACGCTGAACCTCGCGCGCGCCTTCACCACGGGCGGCTACGCCGACCTGCGGCAGATGCACGAGTGGAACAAGGACTTCGTCAAGAACAGCCCGGTGGGCGTCAGCTACGAGCAGGTGGGCGGCGAGATCGACCGCGCCCTCGCGTTCATGGACGCCATCGGCGTGGAGCCCGACGCGTTCCGCTCCGTCGACTTCTACTCCTCCCACGAGGCGCTCATCCTCGAGTACGAGCACGCGCTCACGCGTGTCGACTCGCGCACCCAGCGCTCGTACGACGTGTCCAGCCACTTCGTCTGGATCGGCGAGCGCACGCGTCAGCTCGACGGTGCGCACGTGGAGCTGCTGAGCCACATCGCGAACCCGATCGGGGTCAAGCTCGGCCCGACCACGTCGGCCGACGACGCGATCGCGCTGTACGAGAAGCTCAACCCCGAGCGCGAGCCGGGTCGGATCACGTTCATCACCCGCTTCGGTGCCGACAAGATCCGCGACCTCCTCCCGCCGCTGGTCGAGAAGGTGACCGCCGCCGGGCTCGAGGTCGCGTGGGTCTGCGACCCCATGCACGGCAACACCTTCGAGGCCTCCACGGGCTACAAGACCCGCGAGTTCGACGACGTCATCGACGAGACCCGCGGCTTCTTCGAGGTGCACCGCGCGCTCGGCACGTGGCCCGGCGGCATCCACGTGGAGCTGACGGGCGACGACGTCACCGAGTGCGTCGGCGGCGGTCGACGGGTCTCGGCCGAGGACCTCGCCACGCGCTACGAGACGCTGTGCGACCCGCGCCTCAACCGCGAGCAGTCGCTCGAGCTGGCCTTCCTCGTGGCCGACATGCTGCACCAGCGCTGATCCCGCGGCTGCTGCCGACACCGACGCCCCCGGACGAGGTCCGGGGGCGTCGGTCGTTCAGACGTAGATGACGACGGTCGAGCCGACCTTGGCCTTGCCCGAGCCCGGGTCCTGGAAGACCACGCGGTCGGAGCCGGGGATGCGGTTGCGCACGTCGACCTCGAAGCCGGCCTCCTCGAGGGCCTTCACGGCCTCGTCGCGCGGCCGACCGAGCACGTCGGGCACGTCGACCGACTCCGGGCCCTTGGAGACCTCGATCGTGACGGTGTCGCCGCGGAACAGGGTCCCGTCCTTCGGCGACTGGCTGATGACGCGGTCCTTCGGGACGTCGTCGGAGAAGGACTCGCGCACCGTGACGGCGAACGACGCCTCCTCCAGCGCCGCACGTGCCTCCTGACGGGTGCGGCCGGTCTGGTCGGGCACCTGGATCGGCTCGCGGCCCCGGCTGACCACGAGGTCGACGACGGTGCCGCGCCGGACCTGCTGGCCGACCTTGACGCCGGAGACGGCGACGACCTGCCCCTGGGGGACGGTCTCGTCGTACCGCTCGGTGACGTCGCCCGCCTGCAGGTTGCGTCGCTCGAGCGCGGCGCGGGCGTCGTCGAGGGTCCGACCCGACAGGTCGGGCACGGCGTAGCGCTCCTTGCCCTTGGACACGACCGCGGTGATCGTCTCTCCGGGCAGCAGCCGTTCGCCGACGGCCGGCTTGGTGGAGATGACGGTGCCGAGCGGCTTCGTCTCGGAGAAGGCGCGTCGCGTGACGTCGAGCTTGAAGCCCGCGTCCTTGGCCTCCTCGGCCGCCTGCGCCTCGGCCTGGCCGACCAGCTGCGGCACGGTCTCGTAGCGGCCGAAGCCCAGCCAGTAGCCGGCACCGGCCGCGACGAGCGCCGCGAGGAGCGTGGCCACCAGCAGCAGCCGGCCGCGTCGCCGCGCGCGGTCGTCGCGCGTGCGGACCGGCGGCTCCTGCGGCGGGGGAGCCGCTGCGGCAGCGGGGGTGCGCGACCACGTGTCGCTGCTCCAGCGCATCGTCGGCTCCGCGCGGGCGACGACCTCGCCGGTCTCGCGGTCGACGAGGACGGTCTCGCCACCGTCGTCGTCGAGGGCCGTGGCCGCCGCCGGCGACATCGGCCCCGACAGCGCACCGTCGGGGTAATCGTGCTCGAGGACGACCGGACGGGTCGGCTCGTCGTCGGGGGCCGTGGTGCGCGGCAGCAGGTCGGCGGTGAGGTCGGGGTCGTCGGCCAGGCCCTCCACGAGGGCCCGCTCGACGAGCCGGACCTGCCGCAGCAGCACCCCGGCGTCCTGCGAGCGCTGCGTGCGGTCGCGGACGGTGGCGCGTGCGACGAGCGCGTCGACGTAGGGCGGCAGCTCCGGGCGCAGCAGCGACGGCGGCGCGACGTCCTCGTGGACGTGCTTGTAGGCCACCTGGATGGGCGAGTCGCCGGTGTGCGGCTTGACGCCGGTGAGCATCTCGTACAGCAGGGCTCCGCACGCGTACACGTCGGAACGGGCGTCGGCGCCCTCGTTGACGACGATCTCGGGGGCGAGGTAGGAGACCGTGCCGATCAGCGTGCCGCCCGTGGCGGTGGTCGCGGCGCTGACGGCGCGGGCGAGGCCGAAGTCGGCGACCTTCACCTCGCCGTCGGGCGTGATGAGCACGTTCTCGGGCTTCACGTCGCGGTGCACCAGGTGCGCACGGTGCGCCGCGGACAGCGCCGTCAGCACGTCGGCCAGGAGACGCAGCGCCCGGAGTGGACGCATGGGTGCCTCCTCGCGCATGACGTCGCGCAGGGTGCGCCCGGGCACGTACTCCATGACCAGGTAGGTGATGTCACCGTCGCGGCCCTGGTCGAAGACGGCCACGACCCCGCGGTGGTTGAGCTTGGCCGCTGCACGCGCCTCCCGCTCGAACCGCTGCGAGAACTCCTCGTCGTCGCCGAGTCCGGCGTGCATGACCTTGACGGCCACCGGGCGGTCGAGTCGTTCGTCGTGCCCGAGGAAGACGCTGGCCATGCCGCCCCGCGCGATCCGCTCCGCCACCCGGTACCGACCGTCGAGGACGCGACCGACGAGCGCATCATCACGCGTGACCGTCACGCCGGACCTCCTCACGTCGGCTCCACAGGCCGGCTGACCCTGGGACGAGTGTAGAGAACAGCCTCGCGCGGACGGCGCTGCGCGGCCGTGTCCTCGTCGGGAGTTGCCTGCGAGGCGTCAGGGCGCGGCGGTCACGAGGAGCGGCGCGTCGCACTGAGCGCGAGCGGCGCCAGCACCTCGCGTGCGGCCGGGCCGAGCGCGTCGATCGCCTTGTCGACCTCGTCCTCGAGCCGGGCGATGTCGCGCTCGACGGCGGCGAGTGCGCCGGTGCGGGTCATGAGGTCCGTGAGCGGTTCCACGCCCTCGCGCGTGCCCAGCAGGCGGGTGAGCAGTGCCCGGTCCTCGTCCGAGCCCAGCTCGAGGGCCCGGGCCACCAGCACCGTGCGCTTGCCCTCGCGCAGGTCGTCGCCCGCGGGCTTGCCGGTCGCGGCCGGGTCGCCGAAGACGCCCAGCACGTCGTCGCGCAGCTGGAACGCCTGGCCGAGCGGCACGGCCACGGCGCTGAGCCCCGCCACCAGTGCGTCGTCGGCGCCCGCCAGCGCGGCGCCGATGTGCAGCGGGCGCTCGACCGTGTAGGAGGCGGCCTTGAACCGCACGATCGTCATCGCCTCGTCGACGGTCACGCTGGCGCGGGTCTGCGCGAGGACGTCCAGGTACTGGCCCGCGACGACCTCCGAGCGGCAGAGGTCGAGGTAGTGCAGCGCCTCGGGCACCCGCGGCAGCCCGGAGGAGCGCAGCTGCTCGTCGGCCCACGAGAGCATGAGGTCGCCGAGCAGCACCGCGGCGGCCTGGCCGAAGCGCGCCGCGTCGCCCACGGATCCCTCGACCGCCCGGTGCCGTGCCTCGAAGTCGCGGTGCACGCTCGGGTGCCCGCGCCGGGTGTCCGAGCCGTCCATCAGGTCGTCGTGGACGAGGGCGCTGCCCTGCAGCCACTCGAGAGACGCCGCGGCCGTGACGATCGCGGGGTCGTCCGGGTCGCCGCCGGCCACGAGCCAGCCCGCGCGGCAGAAGAGCGGTCGTAGCCGCTTGCCGCCGGCGACGAAGGCCACGGCACTGTCGAGGAACGGGGCCAGGTCGGTGCCGACGTCGGCGAGCTCGGCGCGGCGTCGACGCGCGAAGCGGTCGAGCTCGTCGGCGACGGCGTCTCGGAACTCGACAAGCTCGGCGGCTACCACGTCGCGGACGATACCGTTGGCCCGTGACCGACGCCCCCGCGCCCGTGCCCTCCCGCTCCATCGTGGAGGACCTCCGCGACCAGCGTCCCTGCGTCTCGTTCGAGTTCTTCCCGCCCAAGGACGACGCGGGGGAGGAGGTCCTCTGGCGCACCATCGCCGACCTCGAGCCGCTGCGGCCCTCGTTCGTGTCCGTCACCTACGGTGCGGGCGGCACGAGCCAGGACCGGACGGTCCGCGTGACGTCGCGGATCGCCGAGGAGTCCCGCATCCGCGCCGTCGGCCACCTGACCCTGGTCGGGCAGAGCCGCAGCGAGATCGAGACCGTCCTCAAGCAGTACGCGGCCTCCGGCATCCGGCACGTCCTGGCCCTGCGCGGCGACCCGAAGGGCGGACCCCGCGCCCCGTGGGAGACCCATCCCGACGGCATGGACCACGCCGTCGAGCTGGTCGAGCTCGCCCGCGACCTGGGCGACTTCACGGTCGGCGTGGCGGCGTTCCCCGAGGGCCATCCCGACGCCGGGGGCCTGGAGCCCGACGCCGACGTGCTCGTCGCCAAGCACCGGGCCGGCGCGGAGTTCGCGATCACCCAGCTGTTCTTCCGCGCGCAGGACTACGTGGACCTCGTGGAGCGCGTGCGCTCCCGCGGCAGCGACCTGCCGATCGTCCCGGGCATCATGCCGATCCTGAACTTCTCGCAGGTCGCCCGCATGGCGGAGCTGTCGGGCGCGGCGATCCCGCGCGAGGTGCTCGACGTCGTCGAGCCGGTCCAGGACGACCCGGCGGCCGTCCGTGAGCGCGGCATCGCGCTGGCCACGCAGCTGTGCCGCGACCTGCTCGCCCAGGGCGCGCCGGGCCTGCACTTCATCACGCTGAACCGCTCCAAGGCGACGCGCGAGATCTTCGAGACGCTGCGGGGCGAGGGTCTGGTCTGACCCGGGGTCGCGCGGTCCGGCTCAGGCGGGGGTCGCCGGGCGACGCGGGACCGCGCCGAGACGTTCGGCGAGCGCCTCGGTGGCGAGGCCGATCCCCTCGAGCGAGGGTCCGGGGTGCGCGTGCGCGCCGGCCATGACCACGCCGGGCGGCAGCGCCGGGCCCGGGCGCTGCAGCACCGTGCGCCAGCCGCGCCACTGCCAGCCCCAGTGACCCAGGCGCACGAGGTCGGCCGGGGCGAGGTCGTGGCGCTCCACGACCAGGTCGCGCAGGTCGATCCCCACGCGCACGAGCGCCACCAGCGGGTTCTCCGCCTTGTGGTGCGCGATCGTCCAGCAGCCGGGGGAGCCCTCCCACAGGTGCAGCGGCGGGTCGGCGTGCACCGCGACGTCGCGCGCGAGGTCGGGAGCGGGGGCGTCCGGTGACAGGCGCACGAGCGTGCGGTGGGCCGGGATGCACGGCAGGAGGGCCGGCTCCGGGAGCCCGTCGGGCCAGGTCGGCGCGCACCAGGCCACGACGTCGGCCGGGACCACCCCGTCGTCGGTGCGGACGCCGGTGACGCCGGACGTGTCGCGCTCGACGCCCCACGCGGAGCACCCGGTGCGCACGTCGACGCGGCGCTCCTCGAGGCGCCGGGTGAGTGCGTCGGCGAGCGCCGGCATCCCGCCCTCGACCTCCCAGCGCCCGAAGTTCCGCTCGACCTGGTGGCGCACCGCGGTCGCCGCGGGGACGGCGCGCGGGTCGTCGCCGCCGAGCACGACGTCGTCGAGCACCATGCGGCGCATCCGGTCGTCGTCGAAGGTCCGCGCGACCTCGCGGCTGAGGGGACGTCTCGCGCGGAGCGCGCGGCGGGTGGCCCGGTCGAGCGAGTCGGGTCCGGGCACCTGGTTGAGCAGACGTCGTCGGACGAGGTCCCAGGGCTCGGTCATCGGGTCGAGCCAGGGGCTCCAGGGGTCCTCGCCGAACGTCTCGAGGACGGTGTCGACCTGGCCGGAGCGTCGGCCCATCGGCAGGTCCATCACGCTCCGGTCGGCGAACACGTGCCGACGCCCGGGGAGCGTGCGCAGCGTGAGGGCCGCGTCGAGCGGCCGCCCGGACTTGCGGAAGAGGTCGCGCAGGACGCCGGGCAGCGTGAACGTGTCGAGGTCGAGCTGCCAGAGCCCGTCGCCCGCCCGGTGGCCGCGGAGGCGACCTCCGAGCCGGTCGCCGGCCTCGAGCAGCACCACCTCGTGCCGCAGCTTCGCGAGCCGCGCCGCGAGCGACGTACCGGCGAATCCACCGCCCACCACCACGACGCGCGCCATGTGCCGACCCTAGCGAGCGGCGGCGAGGGCCGGGAGCGTCCGGCCCGGCGGCCACGCTGTGACACAGTGACGCCATGCGTCCCGTGCGTCAGGAGATCATGTGGCAGGCCGTGCTCGACGCGGTCGCGGCCCTCGAGCGCAGCGGTCCGCTCGACGTGCTCGACGTCGGCGGCGGCACGGGGGGCGACGCCGTGCGCCTGGCGGGGCTGGGGCACCGCGTCACGGTGGTCGACCCGAGTCCCGACGCGCTGGCGTCGCTGGACCGTCGCGCCGCCGAGGCGGGCGTGCAGGGCCAGGTGGTGGGCGTCCTCGGCGACACCGGCGACCTGGGGGAGGAGGTCGTCGCTGCAGGCACCGACCTCGCGCTGCTGCACGGGGTGCTCGAGCACGTCGACGACCCCGTCGAGGCGCTGCGCACCGTCGCGGCCACGCTGCGACCCGACGGCGTGCTGAGCGTCGTCGTCGCGGGGCGGCCCGCTGCCGTCCTCGCCCGCACCCTCGCCGGCGACTTCGAGGCGGCGTCCGCACTCGCGCAGGCACGCGTGGAGGGCTGGGACCTGCGCACGCACGGCCCGCGCCGGTACGTGCCGGAGGAGCTGCACGAGCAGCTCGCGGCGGCGGGCTTCGGGGTGCTGGCGCACGCCGGGCTGCGCACGTTCGCCGACCTCGTGCCGAGCGCCGTCGTGGACACGGAACCGGGAGCCCGCGAACGCTTGTACGCTCTGGAGCGTCTGGTCCGGACGTCCAGCGAGTTCTCAGGGATCTCGGCTGGTCTGCACACCATCGCCCGCCTAGACTTGGTCTAGACCCACCCACAGGAGGCCTCCGGTGCCACTCTCCGACGAAGAAGCCCGCCTGCTCCAGCAGCTCGAGCAGTCTCTCGCGGCCGAGGATCCCGACTTCGCGTCGACCCTCCGGGGCTCCAAGCAGGCCGCGCGCAACCGCAAGGTCGCCGTGCTGTCCGGGCTCGGGCTCGTCGTCGGTCTCGGCATCCTGTTCGCCGGCGCGGTCTCCGCGCTGACCTGGCTCGGCGTGCTCGGCTTCGTGGTGATGCTCGCCGGCGGCTACTTCTTCGTCACCGCGTGGCGCCACGGCCTGACCGCCACGCCCGACGCCGGCCCGGTCCGCTCCTCCGGTACCAAGGGCCCCAAGCCGTCCGGCTCGTTCGTGGACCGCATGGAGGAGCGTTGGCAGCGACGCCAGGACGGCGACGACCGCTGACCCTCCCGCGGACCCCCTGAGGTCCGCCCCCCACACCTCCCCACACCGGGTTCCGCAGCAGCGGGACCCGGTGTCCTCGTTCCACGCACCCCTTCCATCCCTCCGTCCGCGGGCAGCCCCGTGCTTGCGGACGCCGCGACGCACGGTCCGCCTCGCCGCCAGAGCCCCACCACGCGGGAAGACGGCGGGCCGACGCTCCACTTCGCTCCACCGCGGCGGCTCCAGGGGTGTTGAGTCCTGCAACGACGGGGCTGGACGCTGCTCGCGGCGCACTGCGACACGTCAGGAATTCGCCGGAACTTCGGCGGTGTCGCATTGACGGTGGGGGAAGGTGGGGTAGTGTGGTGCGAAATGGAGCACACAGGGATCCTTCCGCGACGGTGGGGGACCCGACGCGGGAGACGAGGTGAGGGGAGGTGGGCATCGATGCGGACAACTTCTTCGGCACCTACACGCCCCGCCTCGACGACAAGTCCCGGCTCTTCCTCCCGGCCAAGTTCCGTCCACGGCTCGAGGGCGGCATCGTGCTGACCCGCGGGCAGGAGAACTGCATCTACGGCTGGACGACGGAGGCCTTCGGCGCGTTCACCGACCGCATCCGCGAGACGCCGTTCACCAACCGCGAGGCCCGCAACTTCGTGCGCATGCTCTACTCGGGCGCCTCCTCGGAGGTCCCGGACAAGCAGGGCCGCATCTCCATCCCGCCGGTGCTGCGCACCTGGGCCGGGCTCGAGCGTGACGTCGCCGTCGTCGGCGCGATGGACCGCATCGAGATCTGGGACGCCCGCCGCTGGGACGAGTACTCCGCCGGCCAGGAGGAGCAGTTCGCCGACATGTCCGACGAGGTGATGCCCGGCATCTTCTGAGCCCGCGAGGTCCGACCTCCGCCTGTCCGGTCCTGGCATCACTTCCCCGGTGCCAGAGCCGTACGGACGGGGATCAGGCCGCACGGTCGCCCCCCGCACCACCGTCCACCCCCACAGCCCGCTCCCACCGAGCCCCGAGCACCCGAGGAGGTGCGATGCACCAGCCCCGACGCGTCCGGCACGAGCTCGCCGACGCCGCCGTCCTGATGGCGTTCTCCGCCGGCGTCTCCGTCGCCCTCGCCCTGCTCATCGGCCTGGCCGTCACCATCGTGGCCGGTGCCGCGTGACGCAGGACGACGGGGTGGGCACCCCCGACGCCCGGCACGTGCCGGTCCTCCTCGACCGGTGCCTGGAGCTGCTCGAGCCCGCGCTGACCGCTCCTGGCGAGCGCCACCGCGTCGTCGTCGACGCCACGCTCGGCCTGGGCGGACACACCGAGGCGATGCTCCGACGCTTCCCCGACGTGCACGTCGTCGGCATCGACCGCGACACCGAGGCTCTCGCCCGGGCACGGGAACGCCTCGAACCCTTCGGCGACCGCGTCACCTACGCCCACGCCGTGTACGACGAGCTGCCCGACGTCCTCGCCGACGCCGGGCTGCGCCGCGTCGACGGCGTGCTGTTCGACCTCGGCGTCTCCTCGATGCAGCTCGACCTCGCCGACCGCGGGTTCGCCTACGCGCAGGACGCCCCCCTCGACATGCGCATGACGCCCGGCGTGGGACCGACCGCCGCCGACGTCCTCAACACGTACCCGGCCGACCGGCTGGCGCGCGTCCTGCGCGTGCACGGCGAGGAGAAGTTCGCGCGCAGGATCGCCGACGCCGTCGTCGCTGCACGCGAGAGCGAGCCGTTCACCCGCAGCGCCCGCCTGGTGGAGCTCGTCCGCGACAGCATCCCCGCCGCCGCCCGGCGCACCGGGGGACACCCGGCCAAGCGGACCTTCCAGGCGCTGCGCATCGAGGTCAACGACGAGCTCGCGGTCTACGCCCGCGCCCTGCCCGCCGCGCTCGACGCCCTCGCCGTCGGCGGACGGGTCGTCGTCCTCTCCTACCACTCGCTCGAGGACCGCATCACCAAGCGAGCGCTCGCCGAGGTCACCACCCTCGACGTCCCGCACGGGCTGCCGGTCGTGCCCGCCGAGCTCGAGCCGCGGTTCCGTCTGCTCACGCGTGGCGCCGAGCAGGCCGGCCCGGCCGAGTCCACCGAGAACCCCCGCGCCCGGTCCGTCCGGCTGCGCGCCGTCGAGAGGGTCGCCGCATGAGCACCATGCACGCCGCGCGTCCACGGCAGAGGCAGGCGCGCCAGGCCCGCCCCACGACGCTCCCGCTGCGGCTCGTCGCGCCCGTGCGCAGCCGCGCCGGCCGCGCCCCGTTCGTGGTCGTCGTGCTCACCGTGCTCGGCATCGGCCTCGTCGGGCTGATCCTCCTCAGCACCGTCCTGCAGGCGCAGGCCTTCGAGATCGCGCGGCTGCAGACCAGGGCCGACGCGCTCACCGTGCAGGAGCAGGACCTGCGTCGCGAGGTCGAGGGGCTCCAGGCGCCCGCCGACCTCGCCCAACGGGCCGTCCGTCTCGGCATGGTGCCCAACACCAACCCCGTCTTCCTGCGCTCGAGCGACGGCAAGGTCGTCGGCGACCCCGTGCCCGCCGAGCCCCGCAGCAACGTCGAGAGGGTCGACCGATGAAGCGCCAGCGCCTCTCCCGCACCCGGCTGCGGGTCAGCCTCCTGCTCGTCGTCAGCCTCTTCATGCTCTTCGGCGTCCGCCTCTTCTGGATCCAGGGCCTCGACGCCCAGGCGTACGCCGCCATGGCGCGCAACGCCAGCACGCAGCCCGTGACCGTGCCCGCGCCGCGCGGCGACATCCTCGACCGCAACGGCGAGGTCATCGCGACCAGCGTCGACTCGCTCACCCTCACCGCCGACCCCACCCTGACGACCAAGAAGGCACCGCAGATCGCCCGGATCCTCGTTTCGAGCCTCGGCGAGGACCGCGTCGACTACTTCGACCTCATCGAGAAGCTGCGCACCCCCGACACCCGGTTCGTCGTCCTCGAGAAGAACCTCCCCGCCGCGAAGGGCCAGAAGGCGCTCCAGGCGCTCCGCAAGGCCGGCGCCGCCGGCGTCTTCAGCCAGAAGACCACGATGCGCACGTACCCCGGCGGCCGTCTCGCCGCCAACCTCGTCGGCTACATGAGCCAGACCAAGGACTCCGACACCCCCGTCGGCGTGCAGGGCATCGAGCGCCAGTACGACTCCCTCCTCACCGGCAAGGACGGCTCCGCCACCTACGAGGTGTCACCGACCGGCCAGCGGATCCCCATGGCGGACAGCACCGTCGTGCCGATGAAGCCCGGCCAGGACGTCCAGACCACCATCGACCGCGACCTGCAGTGGTACGCCGACCAGCGCCTCGCCGACGCCGTGCGCTCCTCCGGGTCCGACTGGGGCCTCGCCATCACGATGGACGTGCGCACCGGACAGGTCGTCCAGCTCTCGCAGGCCCCCACCTTCGACCCTGGCTCCAAGGCCACCATGCAGGACTCCAACACCGTCTCGCGGTTCGTGCAGACGGTCTACGAGCCCGGCTCCGTGCTCAAGACGATCACCATGGCCGCGCTCGCCGACCAGGGCAAGATCACCCCCGACACGCAGATCAGCGTGCCCGGGAAGATGGTCATCGACAAGTTCCCCATCGGCGACTACTGGCAGCACGGCACCCTCAACCTCACCGCCGCCGGCGTCATCGCCAAGTCGTCGAACCTGGGCACCATCGTCGCCGCGCAGCAGATGAGCAACCAGACGATGCACGACTACCTGCGCAAGTTCGGCTTCGGCGTCGGCTCCGGCGTCCAGCTCCCCGGCGAGTCGCGCGGCATCCTCGCGCCCGCCGCCAGCTGGACCAAGGCCAACCACGCCACCATCTCCTTCGGCCAGGGCATCTCCGTCACCGCCCTGCAGGTCGTCCGCGCCGTCGGCGCCATCGCCAACGGCGGCGTCATGGTCGACCCGTCCGTCGTCAGCGGCTTCGTCGACGCCGACGGACACCGCACCGACGCCAAGGAGGTCCCCTCCCGCCGCGTCGTCTCCAAGAAGGCCGCCGCCGAGGTCACCCGCATGATGGAGGCCGTCACCGCCGACGACGGCACCGCACCCGCCGCGCAGATCCCCGGCTACCGGGTCGCCGGCAAGACCGGCACCGCCTGGCGCGTCAACCCCGTCACCGGACGCTACGTCCGCGGCCAGAACACCGTCTCCTTCATCGGCTTCGCACCCGCCGACGAGCCCCGGTTCATCACCTACGTCGTGCTCGACAAGCCGTTCGCCAACGCCGGAGGCGGCTCGACCGCCGCGCCCGTCTTCCACGACATCATGTCGATGGCCCTCGAGCGCTTCGGCGTCGCGCCCACCGGGTCGCGGTCGCCGAAGGTGGCGCAGGAATGGTAGTAGCCGGATCGCGCTCGTTCCTCGCGCTCCTGAGCGGCTTGGTCGCTGGCGCTCCCTCGCCGCTGCCCGGCTCGGCTCGCTCGCTGGCGCTCGTTCGCCGTTGAGGTGGGTCCATGGTCGGCACGGTTTGCACAGGGTGTCTGTGGAACGGGTTCCGGGGTGGGGTGAGGGGATGGCGCGGAGTCGCTACGTTGGACCGGTGACCGACAGCGAGGACCTCCCGACGACCATGCGGACCCGGCCACGCGAGGTGGCGCGGCGCACGCTCGGCGATGTCGCGCGACACCTCGACGTCCCGCCGGCGACGGGGGAGGACCCCGTCGTCACCGGCATCAGCCTCAGCACCCGCACCCTGCAGCCGGGTGACCTCTACGCCGCCCTGCCCGGCAGCCGGGTCCACGGCGCCGACTTCGCCGCCGCGGCCGCGTCCGCCGGCGCGGTCGCCGTGCTCACCGACGCCGACGGTGCCACCCGCACCGCAGGTCTGCCCACCGTCGTCGTCGACCGCCCCCGCGCGCGGCTCGCCGAGCTCAGCGCCTGGTTCCACGACCACCCCACGCGGGCGTTCACCACCTTCGGCATCACCGGCACCCAGGGCAAGACCACCACCACCTACCTCGCCGAGTCCGCCGTCGGCAGCACCCGCAGCGCCGTCGTCGGCACCATCGGCACCCGCGTCAAGGGCGTCCCCGCCGCCTCCGCGCTCACCACCCCCGAGGCGCCCGACCTCCAGGCGCTGTTCGCGGTCATGCGCGAGGAGCAGGTCGGGCTCTGCGCCATGGAGGTCTCGAGCCACGCCCTGGTGCAGGGCCGCGTCGACGGCTTCGCCTTCGACGTCGCCGCGTTCCTCAACCTCGGGCGCGACCACCTCGACTTCCACCGCGACCTCGAGGACTACTTCGCGGCGAAGGCCAGCCTCTTCACCCCCGAGCACGCCCAGCGGGCCGTCGTCAACGTCGACGACGAGCACGGCCGGCGCCTCGTCGACCTCACCCCGCTCCCCGTCACCACGTTCTCCACCGCCGGCCGCGTCGCCGACTGGCGGGCCGCCAACGTCCGGCCCCACCGGCTCGGCACCGACCTGGAGGTCCTCGGCCCCGACGGGCTCGAGCTCGACCTGCACGTGCCGCTGCCCGGCGTGTTCAACGTCGCCAACGCGCTCGCCGTCATCGCCTCCCTCGCGACGGTCGGGCACGACCCCGCCGACCTCGCCGCCGGCATCGCGACCAGCCCCGGCGTCCCCGGGCGGATGGAGCGCGTCGAGGCCGGGCAGGAGTGGACCGCCGTCGTCGACTACGCCCACAAGCCCGACGCCGTCGAGGCCGTCCTCACCGCGCTGCGCCCGGTCACCCCCGGCCGGCTCGTCGTCGTCATCGGCGCCGGCGGCGACCGCGACCACGGCAAGCGTCCCCTGATGGGCGAGGTGGCCGCCCGGTACGCCGACGTCGTCGTCGTCACCGACGACAACCCGCGCACGGAGGACCCCGCAGCCATCCGGCGGGCCGTCCTCGCGGGCGCGGAGGGCGGCGCCGCCGAGGTCGTCGAGGTTCCAGGCCGACGCGACGCCGTCGCCCACGCCGTCGCCCTCGCCCGTCGGGGGGACACGGTCGTCGTGGCCGGCAAGGGCCACGAGCAGGGCCAGGAGGTCGGCGACGTCGTGCACCCCTTCGACGACCGCGAGGTGCTGCGCCGCCTCATCGAGGAGCACGCATGATCCCGCTCAGCCTCGCCGCGGTCGCCCAGGCCGTCGGCGGCGTCGTCCACGGTGACGGCGACGTCGTCGTCACCGCGCCCGCCACCCTCGACTCGCGTGCCGTCACGCCCGGCGGACTCTTCGTCGCCCTGGCGGGGGAGCGGGTCGACGGGCACGACTTCGTCGGCGCCGCCCTGCAGGGCGGCGCGGTCGCGGTGCTCGCCTCGCGCCCCGTCGAGGCGCCGACCGTCGTCGTCGACGACGTCACCGAGGCGCTCGGCCGGCTCGCCCGGCACGTCCTCGACCGGCTCGACGTCCAGGTCGTCGCCCTCACCGGGTCGCAGGGCAAGACCAGCGTCAAGGACCTCCTCGCCCACCTGCTCGGTCGCATCGGACCGACCGTGGCCACGGCCGGCAACTACAACAACGAGCTGGGCGTCCCGCTGACCGTCCTGCGCGCCGACCTCGCCACCCGCTACCTCGTGGTGGAGATGGGGGCGCGGGGGATCGGGCACGTCGCCCGCCTCTGCCGTGTCGCGCCGCCGCACGTCTCCACCGTCCTCAACGTCGGCAGCGCCCACGTCGGCGAGTTCGGGTCGGTCGACAACATCGCGATCGGCAAGGGCGAGATCGTCGAGGGCCTGCGCCCCGGTGGCACCGCCGTGCTCAACGCCGACGACGTGCGCGTCGACGCGATGGAGCCGCGCGTCCCCGCAGGGTGCGACGTCCTGCGGTTCGGAGCGGCCGCCCGGGGTCCCGCCGACGTGCGCGTGGTCGACGTGACGCTCGACGCGCACGGCGAGCCCGACGTCGTGCTCGAGCACGGGTCGGAGCGCTGGACGACGCACGTGCCGCTCCTCGGTGCGCACCAGGCGTCCAACGCCGCCGCGGCGTTCGCGCTGCTCGCCGGGCTGGGGCTGCCCGTCGCCGGAACCTTGCTCGACGACTACGCGCCGGCCACGGCGCAGCGTCTGGAGCGCCACGAGCGCGCCGACGGCGTCGTGGTGCTCGACGACTCCTACAACGCCAACCCGGAGTCGGTCCGCGCCGCGCTGGAGGCGCTCGCGGGTCTCGGTGCGCGTCGCCGCGTCGCCGTGCTCGGCGAGATGCTGGAGCTCGGCGAGGACGCCCACGCCCGGCACGTCGAGGTCGGGCGTGCCGCGGCCGATCTCGGCACGTCCCTCGTCGTCGCGGTCGGCGACGGCGCGCGCGGCATCGCCGAGGGCGCCGGCGACGTCGGCCGGGCCGTGCCCGACGTCGACGTGGCCCTCGACACCCTCCGGGCGTGGCTCGCCCCGGGCGACGCGGTCCTCGTGAAAGCATCGAGGGGTGCCCGCCTCGAGCGGGTCACGACGCGCCTGCTCGAGCCCTGACCGGCATACTCGACCCGGACCACCCCCACCCGGACCAGCCCCGCGCCGCCCCCGGCCTCGCGCCCCGCCCGAACCCCCCGAGAGGACCACCGCCCGCATGCTCGCCGTCCTGATCGCCTCAGCCGTCGCCCTCGTGGGCACCCTGTTGGGCACGCGCGTGGCCATCAACGTGCTGGTCAAGAAGGGCTACGGGCAGCTGATCCGTGACGACGGCCCCACGTCGCACCACGTCAAGCGCGGCACGCCCACCATGGGCGGCACGGTCATCATCCTGGCGTCGCTGCTCGCCTACGCGATCGCCAAGCTGGTCACCGGCTACCCGCCCAGCGCCTCGGCCCTGCTCCTGCTGTTCCTGTTCGCCGGGTTGGGCCTCATCGGGTTCCTCGACGACTACATCAAGATCTCCAAGCAGCGCAGCCTCGGCCTGCGCAGCAAGGCCAAGATGATCGGCCAGGTGCTCGTCGGGCTCGTGTTCGCGGTGCTCGCGATCGGCTGGGAGGACGAGAACGGACGCACCCCGATCTCGCACGCGATCTCCTTCGTGCGCGACATCCCGGGCACGCAGCTGCCCACCGTGCTGCTGGTCGTCTGGGTCCTGCTCATGATCGCCGGCGCCAGCAACGGCGTGAACCTCGCCGACGGCCTCGACGGCCTGGCCACCGGTGCGTCCGTCATGGTCTTCGGCGCGTTCGTCGTCATCAACGTCTGGCAGTACAACCAGAGCTGCGCCACCGAGCAGGTCAGCCGCTGCTACGAGGTAAGGGACCCGCTCGACCTCGCGGTGGTGGCCGCGGCCATCACCGGGGCCTGCTTCGGCTTCCTGTGGTGGAACGCCTCGCCGGCGAAGATCTTCATGGGCGACACCGGGTCGCTCTCCCTCGGTGGTGCGATGGCCGGGTTCGCGCTGATGACCCGGACCGAGCTCCTGCTCGTCATCATCGGCGGCCTGTTCGTCGCCATCACGTTCTCGGTCATCCTGCAGGTCGCGTACTTCAAGGCCACCGGCGGCAAGCGGATCTTCCGCATGGCCCCCCTGCAGCACCACTTCGAGCTGCTCGGCTGGGCCGAGATCACCATCGTCGTCCGGTTCTGGATCATCAGCGGGCTGTGCGTGGCCGCCGGTCTGGGCGTCTTCTACTGGGAATGGCTCGCCTTCCGATGAGCACGGAGCAGCCGCGTCGCGACGTCGAGCCCCTCGGCGTCGGCGACGACTGGACGGGTGTGCGCGCCGTCGTCACCGGCTTCGGCGTCAGCGGCTTCGCCGCGGCCGACACCCTGCAGCACCTCGGGGCGAGCGTGACGGTCGTCGACGAGCGCGTCCCGGACGACGGGTCGGCCCGCGCCGAGCAGGCCACGCTGCTCGAGACGCTCGGCGTCACGCTGCGTCTCGAGCCGGGCGCCACGGCCACGCTGCCCGAGGACGTCGACCTCGTCGTCACCTCGCCGGGCTGGCGTCCGGAGTCGCCCGCGCTGCGCGCCGCCGCCGAGCGGGGCGTCCCCGTGTGGGGCGAGGTCGAGCTCGCGTGGCGCCTGCGCGGCCCCGACGCGCCGCCGTGGCTGTGCGTGACCGGTACCAACGGCAAGACGACCACCGTGCAGATGCTCGACGCGATCCTGCGTGCCGCCGGCCTGCGCAGCGCCGCGGTCGGCAACGTCGGACGACCCGTCGTCGAGGCGGTGATGGACCCCGAGCCGCTCGACGTCCTCGCCGTCGAGCTCTCCAGCTTTCAGCTGCACTGGAGCTCCTCGCTCGCCGCCGAGGCGTCGGCCGTGCTCAACATCGCCGACGACCACCTCGACTGGCACGGCACGCTCGACGCCTACGCCCACGCCAAGGGTCGCGTGTACGAGCACGTCGAGCGGGCGTGCGTCTACAACGTGGAGGACCCCCGCACCGAGCAGCTCGTGCGCGACGCCGACGTGCAGGAGGGTGCGCGGGCGATCGGGTTCACCCTCGGGGTGCCGGCACCCGGCATGCTCGGCGTCGTCGACGGCCTGCTCGCCGACCGCGCCTTCGCGCCGGACCGCCAGACCAGCGCCGCCGAGCTCGGCTCGGTCGCCGACCTGCCCGACGACGCGCCGCACACTGTCGCCAACGCGCTCGCCGCCGCGGCGCTCGCCCGCGCGCACGGGGTCGAGCCGAAGGCGGTGCGCGACGGCCTGCGCGGCTTCCGCCGGGGACCGCACCGCGCCGACCTCGTCGCCGAGGTCGACGGCGTCCGCTACGTCGACGACTCCAAGGCCACGAACCCCCACGCGGCGCTCGCCTCGCTGCGCGGCGTCGAGTCGGCCGTGTGGATCGCGGGAGGACTCGCCAAGGGCGCCCGCTTCGACGAGCTCGTCGAGGCCGCCCGCGAGCGGCTGCGCGGCGTGGTGCTCATCGGCACCGACCGCGCCGTGGTCGCGGAGGCGCTCGCCCGACACGCGCCGGATGTGCCCGTGACGGAGGTCGTCGGCGGGGAGGATGGCCTCATGGACGACGTCGTCGCGGCAGCGGCCGCCCTCGCGCGCACGGGTGACACGGTGCTGCTGGCGCCCGGGTGCGCGTCCATGGACCAGTTCCGCGACTACGCCGCGCGGGGCGACGCCTTCGCCGCGTCGGTGCGCCGGCTGCCCACCGCGTGAGCCTGCGATGAGCACCACCGACAAGTCGCCGCGCTCGTCCGGCAGCGCGGTCGCCGGCGCGCAGCGCCTGCTCGACCGCCCGCTCGCGTCCTACCAGCTCGTCCTCGGCACCACGGCGCTGCTCCTCGGCCTCGGCCTGATCATGGTGCTCAGTGCCAGCTCGGTGCTCTCGCTGCAGGTCTACGGCAGCTCCTTCGCGATCGTGCAGCGCCAGCTCGTGCTCGCGGCCGCCGGTCTGGCCGGTGCCTACGCGGTCACGCGCATGCCCATGACGCTGCTGCGTCGCCTGATCCTGCCGGGGTTCCTGGTCTCGATCGCCCTCACGCTCGCCACCTTCATCCCCGGGGTCGGCGTCGAGGTCAACGGCAACACCAACTGGATCCCCGTCGCAGCCGGGTTCCGCCTGCAGCCGTCGGAGTTCCTCAAGCTGACCCTCGTGCTCTGGATCGCCGACCACTACGCGCGCCGCCAGAAGCACCTCGACAACCCGCGACTCGTGCTGCTGCCGATGACGCTCGTCGCCGGCTTCTGCGCCGCTCTGGTCGTCGCCCAGAACGACCTCGGCACCGCCCTCGTGCTGTTCGCCGTGATCGTCGGCATGCTCTGGGTCGTCGGCCTGCCGGGACGCTTCCTGGGCGCGATCGTCGCGTTCGTGGGCGTGCTGCTCGTGTTCTTCGTGGCCACCGCGCCGCACCGCGTGGCGCGCATGCTGAGCTTCCTGAACCCGCTGGCCGACCCCGACAAGGACGGCTACCAGGCCGTCCACGCGATGATGGGCTTCGCGCGCGGCGGCTTCGGCGGTGTCGGGCTGGGTGGCAGCCGGCAGAAGTGGGGCTCGCTCCCCGAGGCGCACACCGACTTCATCCTCGCCGTCGTCGGCGAGGAGCTCGGGCTGCTCGGCAGCCTCGTCGTGCTGGTCCTCTTCGTGCTGCTGGCCGTCGCGGGCGTCCGCATCGCCACGCGCAGCCGCGACCCGTTCGCGCGCTACGCCGCGGCCGGCGTCACGGTGTGGATCACCGCGCAGGCGGCCATCAACATCGCCATGGTGCTCGGGCTGCTGCCCGTCATCGGCATCCCGCTCCCGCTGCTGTCCTACGGCGGCTCGAGCGTCCTCGTGACCCTGGTGGGCTGCGGCGTGCTCCTGCGCTGCGCCACCACCGAACCAGGCGCCGCCCGCGCGCTGGCCGCCGGCAAGGCGCGCCGCGCGCGCAGCAGCGCCGCCCGGAGGCGTTGACCGTGCGTGCACTCCTCGCCGGCGGTGGCACCGCCGGCCACACCTCCCCGCTCCTCGCGACGGCCGCCGTGCTGCGCGACGAGGGGGTCGACGTGACCTGTCTGGGCACCCCACGGGGCCTGGAGACCACCCTCATCCCGGAGGCGGGGTTCCCGCTCGAGCTGGTGCCGCCGGTCCCGCTGCCCCGACGCCCCGGCGTCGCGCTGCTGCGCGTGCCGGGACGCCTCCGCGCGGCGGTGCGGGCCACCCACGACGTCTTCGAGCGCGTCCAGCCCGACGTGGTGGTCGGCTTCGGCGGCTACGTCTCGGTCCCGGCCTACCTCGTGGCCCGACGTCGTGGCGTGCCGCTGGTCGTGCACGAGGGCAACGCCAAGCCGGGCATCGCCAACCGACTGGGTGCGCGCTTCACCGAGCACGTCGCCACCAGCTTCCCCGACACGCCGCTGCGGCACGGCCAGTACGTCGGCCTGCCGATCCGGCGCCAGATCTCCGGGCTCGACCGGGCCGCCGCGCGCGCCGAGGGCCGCGCGCACTTCGGGCTCGACCCCGACCGGCCCACGCTGCTCGTCACGGGCGGCTCGCAGGGGGCCCGCCGCATCAACCAGGCGGTCAGCGGTGCGGCACGTGACCTCGCCGAGGCCGGTGTCCAGGTGCTCCACGCCGCCGGACGCCCCGAGGAGGTCGTGCTCGACCGCCCCGACGACGCCCCGCCGTACGTCGTGGAGCAGTACATCGACCGCATCGACCTCGCCTACGCCGCGGCCGACCTCGTCGTCTGCCGCGCCGGGGCCAACACCGTCACCGAGGTGGCAGCGGTCGGCCTGCCCGCCGCGTTCGTCCCGCTGCCGATCGGCAACGGCGAGCAGGCGCTCAACGCGCACCCCGTCGTGCAGGCGTGCGGCGGGCTGCTCATCGACGACGAGGCCATGACGCCCGCCTGGGTCGACCAGGTCGTCGTACCGCTCGTGCAGGACGCCGAGCGCCTGGCCGTCATGTCGGCGGCGGCGACCGACCTGGTGCCGCGCGACGCCGACGCCCGGCTCGCTCGCATGGTCCTGGCCGCCGCGGGTCGAGAGCTCGCCCGATGAGGGTCCCCGTACCCGACCACGTGCCCGGCCCGCAGGACCTCGGCCGGGTCCACCTCGTCGGCATCGGCGGGGCGGGGCTGTCCGCCATCGCGCGCCTGCTCGTCCAGCAGGGTGTGACCGTCAGCGGCAGTGACGCCGCGGACGGCGCCGTGGTGCGGGCCTTGCGCGAGGAGGGCATCACGGTCCACGTCGGGCACGCAGCGGATCACGTCGACGGCGCCGACACCGTGATCGTGTCCACCGCGGTGCGCGAGGACAACCCCGAGGTCGTGGCCGCGACGGCGTCGGGCGCCCGGCTCTGGCCGCGGTCGGCCGGCCTGCGGTCGGTCATGACCGACCGCCGCACGGTCGCGGTCGCGGGCACGCACGGCAAGACCACCACCACCGCCATGCTGACCTGCGCCCTCGTGGCCGCCGGAGCCGAGCCGTCGTTCGCGATCGGCGCGGAGGTCGCGAGCCTCGGCACCAACGCGCGGTTGGGCACCGGCGACGTCCTCGTGGCGGAGGCCGACGAGAGCGACGGTGCGTTCCTGCACTACGACCCCGCGTTCGCGGTGGTGACCAACGTCGACGCCGACCACCTCGACACCTGGGGCACCGAGGAGGCCTACGCAGCCGCGTTCGAGCAGTTCGTCGGCACGGTCGACGAGGTGCTCGTGCTCGGGGCCGACGACCCGGGTGCCGCCGCCCTGGCCGCTGCCGGGTCCGCCCGCGGCCTCGACGTCGTGACCACCGGACTGGGGGAGGGTCACGACCTGCGGGCCCGCGACGTTCAGGTGGTCGCGGGGGCGACGACCTTCGTCGTCGACGGGCTCGGCCTCACCGGCCTGCCGGTCCGCCTGGCCGTGCCCGGTGCCCACTACGCCCAGGACGCGCTCCTCGCTCTGGCGGTGGGCCTGCGCCTCGGGCACCCGGCCGAGTCGCTCGTGGAGGGCCTGGCCGCCTACGGCGGTGCCCGGCGACGGATGGAGCGGCTCGGCGAGGTCGACGGCGTGGTCGTCTACGACTCCTACGCCCACCACCAGACCGAGATCCGCGCCGACCTCGCGGCGGCCCGGTCGATCGCGGGGGAGGGGCGGCTCGTCGTGGCCTACCAGCCGCATCTGGTGAGCCGCACCCGCCTGTACGGGGCGGAGATGGGCCGGGCGCTGTCGGCCGCCGACCTCGTCCTGGTGGCCGACCTGTACCTCGCCCGCGAGGACCCCGACCCCGCCGTCACGTCGGCCCTCGTGGTCGAGGCCGTCGACGGCCCGCCTGCCTCCGTCGGCGGACCGGTGGCCGACCTCCACGAAGTCCTCCTCCCGGAGGTGCGGCCCGGCGACCTCGTCCTGACGCTCGGGGCCGGCGACGTGACCGTGGTCGGTCCGCGGCTGCTCGACGCGCTGCGCTCCCGCGGGACGGGCGGGGCATGACCGAGCAGCGCTTCCACGAGCGGCGTCGACGCGACCGCCGGAAGCGGCTGCTCCGCTGGGCCGGGGGCGTCGGCACCGTCGTCCTCGTCGGCGTGCTCGTCTGGCTCGTCTGGTTCTCCCACGTGCTCGGCGTCCGCGACGTCGAGGTGGAGGGCACGAGGACCCTCGGGGTCAAGCAGGTGCGTGCGGTCGCGGACGTCCGTCTCGGCACGCCCCTGGCGAGGCTCGACACCGCGGCCGTCGAGGCGCGGGTGGCGGGCCTGCCGGCGGTGGAGCGGGTCGAGGTCCGGCGCAGCTGGCCGCGCACCGTCCGGGTCGAGGTCACCGAGCGGACGGCCGTGGCCTGGACCCGGGTCGACGGCGACGTGCGCGCCCTCGACCGCTTCGGCATCGACTACCGGACCCTGCGCCGGCCGCCCCGGGGCCTGGTCGAGGTCAGCACCACGGCCACGGACCCGCGGCAGCGCCAGCTGGCGGTCGTCGCCGCGGCCGCGGTCGTGGCCCGGCTCGAGAAGGACGATCCCGACCTGGTGAAGGCCGTCCGCGCGGTCGAGGCGCCCAGCCGCGACGCGGTGACCCTGCGGCTCTCGCGCGACCGCACGGTCACGTGGGGGAGTGCTGCCAAGCCCGAGCAGAAGCTCAAGGTCCTGCGGGCGCTGCTGCGCATCCGCGCGCGGGGCTACGACGTCAGCGCGCCCGAGCAGCCCACCACGCGCCAGTAGCGCCGACGGCCGCCCCGACCTGCTCGGACGCGCCGGGCCTGCGGCGAGCGACGAGCGTGAGCCAGGAGCGGCGTGACGCGCGGCGTGTCGTCCGCGGCGGCGTCCGCGCGCCGCGTAGCGTGATCCTCGGACAGCAGGTTGACATAACTATAACCCTGACGTTCACGTTCAGACTTGAGGGAGACCCCCTCCAGCCCTCCTCCTGAAAGGCATCGCACATGGCGGTCCAGAACTACCTCGCCGTGATCAAGGTCGTCGGCATCGGCGGCGGCGGCGTCAATGCCGTGAACAGGATGATCGAGGTCGGCCTCAAGGGCGTCGAGTTCATCGCCATCAACACCGACGCACAGGCGCTGCTCATGAGCGACGCCGACGTCAAGCTCGACGTCGGCCGCGACTCCACGCGCGGCCTCGGCGCCGGGGCGAACCCCGAGATCGGCAAGCGCGCCGCGGAGGACCACGCCGAGGAGATCGAGCAGGCCATCAAGGGCGCCGACATGGTCTTCGTCACCGCCGGCGAGGGCGGCGGCACCGGCACCGGCGGCGCACCCGTCGTCGCGCGCATCGCGCGGTCGCTCGGCGCCCTGACCATCGGCGTCGTGACCCGTCCGTTCACGTTCGAGGGCCGCAACCGCTCCGGCCAGGCCGACGCGGGCATCCAGGCGCTGCGCGAGGAGGTCGACACCCTCATCGTCATCCCGAACGACCGCCTGCTGTCGATCAGCGACCCGAACGTCAGCCTCCTCGACTCCTTCCGCCAGGCCGACCAGGTGCTGCACCAGGGCGTCTCGGGCATCACCGACCTCATCACGACCCCCGGCCTGATCAACCTCGACTTCGCCGACGTCAAGTCCGTCATGTCCGACGCCGGGTCCGCCCTCATGGGCATCGGCTCGGCCCGGGGCGAGCAGCGTGCGGCCGTGGCCGCCGAGATGGCCGTCTCCAGCCCGCTCCTCGAGGCGTCCATCGAGGGCGCGCGCGGTGTCCTGCTGTCGATCGCAGGTGGCTCCGACCTCGGTCTGTTCGAGATCAACGAGGCCGCGGGTCTCGTCGCCGATGCGGTCCACCCCGAGGCCAACATCATCTTCGGTGCCGTCATCGACGACGCCCTGGGTGACGAGGTGCGGGTGACGGTCATCGCGGCAGGCTTCGACGGCGGCGAGCCCAAGGCGCGCGACGCCTCGCAGCCTGCGCTGCTCAAGGAGCAGGCGGCACAGGAGCCGGCCACGCCGAGCACGCCGCCGCCGACCGCCGAGACCTACTCGGGGCAGAAGTACTCCTCGTCGACGCAGGCCGACCCGCTGCCCTCGGGCGACCCGCGCTCGGTCCCCACGCGCGAGCCGCGCGAGGTGCCCTACGGCGACGACCTCGACATCCCCGACTTCCTGCGCTGAGCCCGGCGTCACCCGCCCGCGCTACCGTCGACGACGTGTTCTTCCACCAGGACCTCGGCTGGGCGCAGGTCGGCTTCACGGACGCCACCACCGACCTCGGCCGCACCGACGCGGTCGAGTCGGTGCAGGCGCGGCGTCGAGCCGCGCACGCGGTGGCCGGCGGATCCAATGCCGGGTTCGAGGTCGGGCTGGACGTCGTGTCGATGCACCAGGTCCACGGACCCGACGCGGTGCTCGTCGGCCGTGACGCGGCCACCCCGACCGCCGACGCGCTGGTCACGCGGACGCCCGGCGTCGCGCTGGTGGTGCGGGTCGCCGACTGCACGCCCGTGCTGCTGGCCAGCGAGGACGGCGCCGTGGCGGCCGCGGTGCACGCCGGTCGCGAGGGCCTGGTGCGCGGCGTCGTGCCCCGTGCGGTCGAGCGTGCCGTGGCCGACGGGGTGGGCGCGCCCCTGCACGCCTGGGTCGGACCGCGGGCGTGCGGTCGCTGCTACGAGCTGCCGGCCGACCTGGCCGACGCGGTCGACGCCGCCGTGCCGGGCACCCGGTCGACGACCTCGTGGGGCACCCCGGCGGTCGACGTCGGTGCCGGCGTGGTCGCGCAGCTCGAGGCGCTGGGCGTCACCGTGCACGACGTCGGCGCCGGGGCCTGCACGATCGAGGACGACCGGTTCTGGTCGCACCGTCGCCAGGGGGAGCGGGCAGGTCGCATGGGCGGCGTCGTCGTCCTGGCCGCAGGGGCTGACCGGTGAGCCGCCGCGACGAGCTCGCCGCCAACCTCGCCGAGGTGCGGGCCCGGGTCGAGCAGGCCTGCGCAGCCGCCGGTCGCCAGGTCGAGGACGTCACCACCATCGTCGTCACCAAGACCTACCCCGCCTCTGACGTCGCCACGCTCGCCGGGCTGGGGGTCACCGACGTGGGGGAGAACCGCCACCCGGAGGCCGGCGACAAGGCCGCCGAGCTGCCGTCGCTGCTGGCCGACGGCGTCGCCGCACCGCGTCTGCACTTCGTCGGCGGTCTGCAGACCAACAAGGCGGGCGCCGTGGCGCGCTACGCCGACGTCGTCCAGAGCGTCGACCGCGCGAAGCTCGCCCGGTCGCTGTCCCGGGGCGCCGAGGCCGCCGACCGCGACCTCGTGCTGCTCGTGCAGGTCGACTTCGACCTGCAGGACCCCGGACGCTCCGGTGCCGCCCCCGCCGACGTGCCCGCCCTCGCCGACCTCGTGGCCGACCTGCCCCGGGTGCGTCTCGGCGGCCTCATGACGGTCGCCCCGCTCGGCGTCGCGCCCCGGCCCGTCTTCGAGCGTCTGCGCGAGCTGTCCGAGCAGGTCCGCGCGCAGCACCCCGACGCCCGTGTCGTCTCGGCCGGGATGAGCGGCGACTTCGAGGACGCGGTCGCCGCCGGCGCGACACACCTGCGGATCGGGCGCGCGGTGCTCGGCGAGCGGCCTCCGCTCCGGTAATCTCACCAGTGTCGTTCACCGACACCTTCTTCTTCCTCCGAGCCCCCGCTCACCCGCACCCGACGGAGACATCATGGCTGGCGCAATGCGAAAAGTAGGCGAGTACCTCGGCCTCGTCGAGCAGGCTGACTTCGACGAGTACGACGACGAGCCCACCGGTCCGGTGCCGGCCGTCCGTCGCGAGGAGGAGCGGGCACCCGCGGTGCGCGCCCCCGAGCGTCGGGCGCAGGTCGCGTCGATCGACGACCACCGTCGCACGCCCCGCGCCGTCGAGCCGGCGCCGTCGATGCTCGCCCGCATCGAGACCGTCACGCCGCGCACCTACAACGACGCGCGCACGGTCGGCGAGCACTACCGCTCCGGCGTGCCGGTCATCATGAACCTCTCCGAGATCGACGACGACGACGCCAAGCGCCTGGTCGACTTCGCGGCTGGTCTCGTGTTCGCGGTGCGCGGCACGATCAACCGGGTCACGTCCAAGGTGTTCCTGCTCTCGCCGGAGAACATCGAGGTGACCGACGAGGACAAGCAGCGCATCGCCGCGGGCGGTTTCTACAACAACGTCTGATGGCGCTCTCCACCATCGGGCAGGTCCTCAGCTTCGTCCTGCTCGTCTGCATCCTCGTGCTCATCGCACGGCTCATCCTCGACTGGGTCCAGCTCCTGGCGCGGTCCTGGCGACCGACCGGGTTCGTCGCCGTGCTGTGCGAGGGCATCTACACCGTCACCGACCCGCCGCTGCGCGCCGTGCGTCGCGTGATCCCTCCGGTCCGCCTCGGCTCGGCCATGCTCGACCTCTCGCCGATGGTGCTCCTGATCGGGATCTACATCCTCCAGGCGATCGTGAACAACACGCTCGTCGGTCGGTGAACAGCACACGGCGTCCGTGGACGGGACGCGTGTGGCAGCAGTGAACGGTGACCGAGTACGGTGGGTCAGAACCACAGTCTTCGAGACGAAACCACGACACGAGGTGAACTCATGCCCCTGACGCCAGAGGACGTGCGCAACAAGCGCTTCACTCCGGTACGTCTCCGCGAGGGTTACGACATGGGCGAGGTGGACCAGTTCCTCGACGAGGTCGAGGCCGAGCTGGAGCGACTCACCGTCGAGAACGAGGAGCTGCGCGCCAAGGTCGCCGCGGCCTCGACCGGCGAGCCCACCGGTCTGATCCCTGCCGTCAAGGCGGAGCCCGCGCCGACGCCGACCCCCGAGCCGGAGCCCGAGCCCGAGCCGGAGCCCGAGCCGGTCGTCGAGAAGGCGCCCGAGCCCGCTCCCGCCCCGGCCCCCGCGCCGGTCGTGGCCGCCACGCCCGAGCCCGTCACCACCCGCGCGAGCAGCATCGGCGAGGCGTCGACCGCCGCCGCGCGCCTGCTCGAGATCGCGTCCACCAACGCCGACCAGCTCATGGAGCAGGCGAAGGAGGAGGCCGACCGCATCGTGGGCGAGGCCCGCACCAAGGCCGAGCGTCTGACCAACGAGTCGCGCGGCAAGGCCGACCGCCTCGAGACCGACGCCCGCATCCGCGCGCAGAAGCTCGACGAGGAGACCAACGAGCGTCGCCAGCAGGCCGTCGCCGCCATCGAGCGGGAGCGCTACGAGCTCCAGCGCGAGGTCGAGCACCTGCGGGCCTACGAGCGCGAGTACCGGGCCCGGCTCAAGAACTACTTCCAGAGCCAGCTCGACCAGCTCGCCGCGAACGAGAACACGCCGGCTGCCGCCAACCAGGGCCAGAACGACGGGTCGCCCCGCCGCCTGCGCTCCCTGCTCGGCGACGAGGACAGCAACGCCTCGCTCTGAGACCAGCACGACGAAGGCCCCCACCGTCACGGTGGGGGCCTTCGTCGTCTCGGACGAGAGATTCCCAGGTCGACCTGGGAACCTCCGCGGAGCACGGGAAACTCAGCCAAGCGCGGAGAGCAAGCCGTACTTGGCGGAGATTCCCGTGCCTGGTGGGGAGATTCCCAGGTCGACCTGGGAATCTCCCCACCGCGCTGCCAGGGCGTCAGGCCCGGGCCACGGCGACGCGGGCGCTGGCGCCGGTGACGTCGATGCTCGTGCCCTCGGCCAGGTCGCCCAGGTGCACCGCGGTCGCGAGCGTCTCGCCCGCCACGAGCGCCTCGTGGGCACGGACGGCGTCGAGGACGGCCGGGTCGCCGTCGACGTGCAGGACGATCCGGTCCGAGACCGACAGGCCGGCGTCACGGCGGGCCTGCTGCACGCCGCGGACGACGTCGCGCGCCAGCCCCTCGGCCTCCAGCTCGGGGGTGACCGTCGTGTCCAGCGCGACGAAGCCGCCGCGCGGGAGCACCGCGATCTCCGTCCCGCCGGACCCGCCCGCCACCTGCTCCAGGGTGAACTCGCCGTCCTGCAACGCGATGCCGCCGGCGGTCACCGTGCCGTCGTCGGCCACCGACCAGTCACCCGACTTGGACCCCTTGATCGCCTGCTGCACGTCCTTGCCGAGTCGCGGACCGGCGACGCGCGCGTGGACGGTGAGCCGCGACGTCAGCCCGTGCGCGGCGGCCTCCTCGGAGTCGGCCGCGACGAAGCGCACCTCGCGCACGTTCAGCTCGCGGGCGACCACGTCCTCGAAGCCCGACAGTCCCGCGGGGTCGGGCACCGCGACCTCGAGCAGCGGCAGCGGCAGCCGCACGCGCAGCGCCGCGGCCTTGCGCAGCGCCGAGCCCGCGGAGCAGACCTCGCGCACCTGGTCCATCGCGTCGACGAGGGCGTCGTCGACGACGAACGCGTCGGCGTCGGGCCAGTCGGTCAGGTGCACCGAGCGCCCACCCGTGAGGCCGCGCCAGATCTCCTCGCTGACCAGCGGCAGCAGCGGCGCCACGACCCGGCACACCGTCTCGAGCACCGTGTAGAGCGTGTCGAACGGCGCACGCTGCTCGTCGGTGAGCTCGCCCTCGGCGTCGGACAGCCAGAACCGCTCGCGCGAGCGCCGGATGTACCAGTTCGTCAGCACGTCGAGGAACTCGCGCGTCGACTCGCACGCCTCCGCGATCGCGTAGTCGTCGAGGTACGCCGTCATCTCGCGCACCCAGCGGCCCAGCTTCGCGATCACGTAGCGGTCGAGCGGGTCCGCCGGAGCCGCGTCCAGCGGGCGGGCGTCGTACCCGGCCGCGTTCGCGTACAGCCCCAGGAACGACCAGCTGTTCCACAGCGGGATCATCACCTGGCGCACGCTGTCGCGGATGCCCTGCTCGGTGACGACCAGGTTGCCGCCCCGCAGGATCGGCGACGCCATGAGGAACCAGCGCATCGCGTCGGCGCCGTCGCGGTCGAAGACCTCGGAGACGTCGGGGTAGTTGCGCAGCGACTTGCTCATCTTGTTGCCGTCGGAGCCGAGGACGATGCCGTGGCTGACGCACGCCTCGAACGCGGGCCGGTCGAACAGCGCCGTCGCGAGCACGTGCAGCGTGTAGAACCAGCCGCGCGTCTGCCCGATGTACTCGACGATGAAGTCGGCCGGGAAGTGCCCCTCGAACCACTCGCCGTTCTCGAACGGGTAGTGGTTCTGCGCGAACGACATCGAGCCGGAGTCGAACCAGACGTCGAGCACGTCGGGCACCCGGCGCATCATCGACCGGCCGGTCGGGTCGTCGGGGTTCGGACGCACCAGGTCGTCGACGTACGGACGGTGCAGGTCGGGCACGCCGTCCTTGAGGGGCAGCGTCCCGAAGTCGCGCTCGATCTCCTCGAACGAGCCGTACACGTCGATCCGCGGGTAGGCGGGGTCGTCGCTCTTCCAGACCGGGACGGGGGAGCCCCAGAAGCGGTTGCGGGTGATCGACCAGTCGCGGGCGTTCTCCAGCCACTTGCCGAACTGGCCGTCGCGGATGTGGTCGGGCACCCAGCGGATCTGCTGGTTCAGCTCGACCATGCGGTCCTTGAAGGCCGTCACGCGGACGAACCAGGACTCCACGCCCTTGTAGATCAGCGGCTGGCGGCAGCGCCAGCAGTGCGGGTAGGAGTGGTCGTAGGTCTCGCGACGCAGCAGCAGCGTGCCCGACGTGACCGCGCCCGTGCCGTTCTTGAGGTCGTCGATCACGTGCGGGTTCGCGTCGAAGACCTGCATGCCGGCGTAGTGGCTGACCGGCTCCGTGAACCGGCCGTCCTTCGCCACCGGCATGACCGGCGCGATGCCCTCGCGGTCGGTGACCTCCTTGTCGACCTCGCCGAACGCGCCGGCGCTGTGCACCAGCCCCGTGCCGTCGGTGGTCGTGACGGCCTCGTCGGCCGCGACCACCCGGAACGCGTTCGCGTGGTCGGCGTAGTAGGAGAACGGCGGCGCGTAGACCAGGCCGACCAGGTCGGCGCCCGTGCCCCGCCACACGACGGTCGGCTCCTCGCCGAGCTCGCGGGCGTACGCGCCGAGGCGCGCCTCGGCCAGGACGAGGCGCGCGGTGTCGCCCGCCGCCCGCGGCCCGGCACCCCCGCCGGGCTCGTGCTCCACCGCGACGTAGTCGATGTCGGTGCCGACCATCACGGCCAGGTTGCTCGGGAGCGTCCAGGGCGTGGTGGTCCAGATCATCAGGCGCGCGCCCTGCAGCTCGCCCGGCGTCGTGATCTCGAAGCCGACCGTGACTGCCGGGTCCTGACGGTTCTGGTAGACGTCGTCGTCCATCCGCAGCTCGTGGTTCGACAGCGGTGTCTCGTCGTTCCAGCAGTACGGCAGCACGCGGAAGTCCTCGTACACGAGGCCCTTCTCGTGCAGCTGCTTGAACGCCCAGATCACCGACTCCATGTACTCCGGGTTCAGCGTGCGGTAGTCGTGCTCGAAGTCGACCCAGCGGGCCTGGCGCGTCACGTACGCCTCCCACTCGCCCGTGTACTTCAGCACCGACGCACGGCACGCCTCGTTGAACCGGTCGATGCCCATCTCGACGATCTCGTCGGTCGTCTTGATGCCGTTGAGGCGCATCGCCTCGAGCTCGGCGGGGAGGCCGTGGGTGTCCCAGCCGAACCGACGCTCGACCTTGCGGCCGCGCATCGTCTGGTAGCGGGGCACGAGGTCCTTCACGTAGCCCGTCAGCAGGTGCCCGTAGTGGGGCAGGCCGTTGGCGAACGGGGGACCGTCGTAGAACACGAACTCGTTCGAGCCGTCCTCGCCGGCGTCGCGCGCGTCGACGCTCGCGCGGAAGGTGCCGTCCTGCTTCCAGTACGCCAGGACGCGCTCCTCGATGTCGGGGAAGCGTGGCGTGGAGGGGACGTCGCCGGCGGGCTGGTCGAGGCCCGTCTGCGCCTTGGGGTACGTCATGCGGATGCTCCTGGAGGGATCGTTCTCTGCCTCGAGGACGACCCTGGGGAGGACCGCGGTACCACCTCGGTTGCCGCCGCCGGACCTGCCGACCGCGACCACTCGTCGAACGGCTGTGACGGGCCACCCGTCCGGTTCTACTGAGGCCTCCGAGGAGGCCGGTTCTTCCGGAAGCTCGCCGCTGATGACGGCTCGGACGCTGCTGGGGCCAGCGTACTCCGCCCGCCGGCCCGACCGCGCCGTGGGCGAGGTTGTGTCGCTAGGGGCCCGGGTCTACTGTTCCCGCATGACCGAGACCACGCTGGCCGTGCGGGGCGACGAGGATCCCTGGACCTCCGACGAGACCGCGGCCGTCCGCGCCGAGCTGGAGGACGACCTCGTCCGGCTCCGCAAGGAGCTCGACCTCTCCGCCAAGGAGCTGCAGGACCTGTTGCGCGACGGCGTCGACGGCGCCGGCAACGACCAGGCCGACGTCGGCTCCACGAGCCTCGAGCGGGACGCGGAGATGTCGCTCGCCGCGAACCAGCGCGTGCTCCTCCTGCAGACCGAGAAGGCGCTCGAGCGGCTCGGCAAGGGCACCTACGGGGTCTGCGAGACGTGCGGCGAGCCCATCGGGAAGCTGCGCCTGCAGGCGTTCCCGCGCGCCACCCTCTGCAAGTCGTGCAAGCAGCGCGAGGAGCGTCGCTGACCCTGCGCGTGGGCCCCCGTGGGACGATGGCGGCGATGCCTGAATCCTCCGAAGCGGCCTCCGGGCCCGCGCCCCGTCGTCGGGTCGTGCCGCTGTTCCTCGCCGTCGTCGCCGTCGCCTGGGCCCTCGACCAGCTCACCAAGGTGCTCGCCGTCGACCGCCTCGCCGACCGCGCCGAGCCGATCCGGCTCGTCCCCGGCGTGCTCGAGCTGACGTTCCTGCGCAACCCCGGCGCGGCGTTCGGCATGGGCGCCTCCATGACGGTGCTGCTCAGCCTGGTCGCCGTCGCGGTCTGCGTGGCGGTCGTGCGGCTGGCGGCCCGGCTGCGCGACCGGGTCTGGACCGTCGCGCTGGTGCTGCTGCTCGCCGGTGCGCTCGGCAACCTCACCGACCGCGTCTTCCGCGAGCCCGGACCCTTCCGCGGCCACGTCGTCGACTTCATCGACTACGGGGGCTTCTTCGTCGGCAACGTCGCC
The DNA here is from genome assembly GCA_026392465.1 of Propionibacteriales bacterium. Classification (GTDB taxonomy): domain Bacteria; phylum Actinomycetota; class Actinomycetes; order Propionibacteriales; family Nocardioidaceae; genus Aeromicrobium. The sequence continues at coordinate 410,246 of JAPLCA010000030.1, read as the reverse complement.
GACATCTACCTGACCGTGGCGGCCGTCCTCGTCGTCATCCGCACCTGGCAGGGCGTCGGCATCGACGGCACCCGCGCCGAGGCGGACGAGTCCGGCGCGAAGGACCCCGCATGAGTGCCGAGGTCGGCCAGGAGCACCGCGTGATCTCCGTGCCCGAGGGTCTCGCCGGCGAGCGCGTCGACTCCGCCCTCGCACGCCTGCTGGGACTGTCGCGCACCCGCGCGAGCGAGCTGGTCGCCGAGGGCCACGTGCTGCTCGACGGCCAGGTGCCGCAGAAGTCCGAGCGCGTCGAGCCCGGTGCGCTGCTCGAGGCCACCATCCCCGCCCCCCGCGTCGCGACCGTCGTCGCCGAGCAGGTCGAGGGCATGAGCATCGTCTACCAGGACGACGACATCGTCGTCGTCGACAAGCCCGTCGGCGTCGCGGCCCACCCCAGCGTCGGGTGGGAGGGGCCGACCGTCGTGGGCCACCTGGCCGGTGCGGGCGTCCGCATCTCCACGTCGGGCGCGCCCGAGCGGCAGGGCATCGTGCAGCGGCTCGACGTCGGCACGAGCGGTCTCATGACGATCGCGAAGTCCGAGCGCGCGTACAGCGTCCTCAAGCAGGCGTTCCGCGACCGCACGGTCGAGAAGACGTACCACGCGCTCGTGCAGGGACACCCCGACCCGCACACCGGCACGATCGACGCGCCCATCGCCCGGCACCCGAAGCACGACTTCAAGTTCACGGTGCGCGCCGACGGCCGGCCCAGCGTCACGCACTACGACACGCTCGAGGCGCACCGCTTCGCGTCGCTGCTGACGATCAAGCTCGAGACGGGCCGCACGCACCAGATCCGTGTGCACATGAGCGCGCTGCACCACCCCTGCGTCGGCGACCTGCAGTACGGCGCCGACCCGACGCTCGCGGCCCGGGTCGGGCTCGACCGCCAGTGGCTGCACGCCGTGCACCTCGGCTTCGACCACCCGACGACGGGCGAGCGCGTCGACTTCGAGAGCCCCTACCCGGCCGACCTCGCCCGCGCCCTCGACGTCGTCCGCGACGCCCACTAAGCCCCACCCCACCCACCCCACCGTCGCCCCCACCCCGCTGAGTGTGACGTTTGCGGGGTAGTTGAGCCCTTCGTAGCCCGCAAACGTCACACTCAGCGGGTCAGAGCCAGGGTCGAGCACCGGGCCAGGTGGACCACCACGGGGGAGGGTCGAGCGTCCAGCGACGTCGAGACGTCCTGGTCGCGTCGAGCTGCGCTCGGACGATGCGTGCGCTCAGCGCCCACCGGTCGCGATGGTCGAGGGCCGTGGCCCGCACCACCACGCACCCGGCGCGCTCGAAGGACTCCTCCCGGCGGTTGTCGAGCGTGTGCTGCTCGATCTCGCGGTGCCCAGCCCCGTCGGTCTCGATGACGAGCCCGGTGCCCGGCTCGACGAGGTCGGCGACCCCGAGCAGTGCACCGTCCAGGTCGAAGAGCGGCGCGTTCACGCGCAGGCCGGTCAGCCCCGCGTCGAGCTGCGCGACCAGTCGGGTGCGGGTCTCGGCGGGGCTGGCGGAGCGCTCCGACGCGAGGAGCAGGGCCTTGCGGACCTGCACGACTCCGCGGACCTTGACGTGACGGGCCTCGACCCGCCGCACGGCGTCCAGCGTGGTGCGGGGCAGGCGGTGGGTGCTGCTGACCGCCATGTCGAGCGCGACCACGGCGGCGCGCAGGTCCGGTGCCGTCCTGGCCTCGTCGAAGACGGCTCGAGCGAGGGTCGTGGTGTCGATGCGCTCCCCGACGTCGACCGTCGTGAGCTCCTCGGGCAGGACCCGTCCACGGAACGGCTCGATCCCGTCGCGACGGCGCAGCTGGGTGCCGGGCGAGCAGTGGACCAGCGCAGGTCGCACCCCGTCGCCGGCCCACCCGTCGAACCAGTCGTTGCCCTGGAGGAACAACGAGGCCCAGCCGCCGAGGGCGGTGCCGGGAAGGAGGAGCCCGACGGCGTCGTCGACCCGTTGGACGTGCGCGGGAGCATCGAGACCGGTCGGTCGCAGCAGGCCGTGGGCCCGGCGTTCCATCGTCGGCCCCCGGGCCACGTCGGGGGTGAGGCCCGCCCGGAGGTGGTGCGCGGTGCGACGTGCGTGCATGGCATCACCGTCGCGTCGACGGGGCGGGCGGTCATCCGCCCGTCCACACCCCGCTGAGCGTGACGTTTGCGGGCCGATCTTCCGGATCTCGGCCCGCAAACGTCACACTCAGCGGGGAGGGGGCGTCACACTCAGCGGGGAGGGGAGGGGCGTCTGGGAGGATGACGCCATGCCCAGCCAGCGTGTTCGCCAGTCCGAGAAGCTGAGGGACGTCCTCTACGACATCCGCGGACCCGTGAGCGCCCGCGCCGCCGCCCTGGAGGCCGAGGGGCACCGGATCCTCAAGCTCAACATCGGCAACCCGCAGCCGTTCGGGTTCGACGCGCCGGCGGAGATCCTGCAGGACGTCATCGCCGCCCTGCCCGACTCCGCGGGCTACTCCGACTCGCGCGGCATCCAGTCGGCCCGCCGCGCGGTCGTGCACCACTACCAGCTCGTCGACGGCTTCCCGGCGCTCGACGTCGACGACGTGTGGATCGGCAACGGCGTCTCCGAGCTCATCCAGATGGCCCTGCAGGCGTTGCTCGACAACGGCGACGAGGTGCTCATCCCGATCCCGGACTACCCGCTGTGGACGGCCGTGACGAACCTCGCCGGCGGGACGCCCGTGCACTACCGGTGCGACGAGCAGAACGAGTGGAACCCCGACCTCGAGGACCTCGAGTCCAAGATCACCGAGCGCACCAAGGTCATCGTCGTCATCAACCCGAACAACCCGACGGGTGCGGTCTACTCGCGGGAGACGCTCGCCGGCATCGCCGACCTCGCGCGCCGGCACGGGCTCGTCCTCATGGCCGACGAGATCTACGACAAGATCCTCTACGACGACGCCGAGCACGTCTCCCTCGCGACGCTCGCACCGGACGTCCTCACCCTGACCTTCAACGGCCTGTCCAAGGCGTACCGCGTGTGCGGCTACCGGGCGGCGTGGCTCGTGGTCACCGGCCCGCTGGAGGGCGCGCGCGACTACCTCGAGGGCATCACGTTGCTCGCCTCGATGCGCCTGTGCCCCAACGTCCCGGCCCAGAACGCCATCCAGGTGGCGCTCGGCGGGTACCAGAGCATCAAGGACCTCGTGCTCCCCGGCGGCCGTCTCGTCGAGCAGCGCGACACCGCCGTCAAGGAGCTCAACGCGATCCCCGGCGTGTCCGTCGTCGAGCCCAAGGGCGCCCTCTACGTGTTCCCGCGGCTCGACCCCGAGGTGCACGAGATCCGCGACGACCAGCAGCTCGTGCTCGACCTGCTCCTGAAGGAGAAGATCCTGCTGACGCAGGGCACGGGCTTCAACTGGCCCGACCCCGACCACCTGCGCATCGTCACCCTCCCGTGGGCGCAGGACCTGCGCGACGCGATCCAGCGCCTGGGCAACTTCCTCGCGAGCTACCGCCAGCACTGAGACCGGACGGCGGTCGGATCTCATCCCTTCGGACGATGAGTTCTGTCGGCGCGACAGGGCATGATCGTCGCGAGGTGTTCCACCCCGGAACACCAGGGCGGAGAAGTGGCTGATGGCCGACATGATCCGGGCCACCGGGCTCGTCAAGCGCTACAAGGGGGTCGAGGCCCTCTCCGGTCTCGACCTGTCGGTGCCCGAGGGCACCGTGCTGGGCCTGCTGGGCCCCAACGGGGCGGGGAAGACCACCGCGGTGCGCATCCTCGCGACCCTGCTCAAGGCCGACGGCGGCACCGCGGAGGTCGCGGGCGTCGACGTCGCGCGCGATCCCGAGGGCGTCAAGGCGCGGATCGGCCTCTCCGGCCAGTACGCCGCGGTCGACGAGTACCTCACCGGCTTCGAGAACCTCGACATGATCGGCCGGCTGTACGGCATGGGTCGCACCCAGGCCCGCGACCGCGCGCGCGAGCTGCTCGAGCGCTTCGACCTCGCCGACGCGGGGGACCGGCCCTCCAAGACCTACTCCGGCGGCATGCGGCGTCGCCTCGACCTCGCCGGGGCGCTCGTCGCGGCCCCGCCGGTGATCATCCTCGACGAGCCCACCACCGGGCTCGACGTCCGTGCGCGGCAGCAGATGTGGGGAGTCATCCAGGAGCTGGTCCGCTCCGGCGCCACGCTGCTGCTCACCACCCAGTACCTGGAGGAGGCCGACGTGCTCGCCGACGAGATCGTCGTGATCGACTCCGGACGGGCGATCGCCCGGGGCACCGCCGACGAGCTGAAGGCCCGGACGGGCGGGGAGCGGGTCGAGGTCGTCGTCGCCGACCCGGCCGACCGCGACGCCGCCGCCCGGGTCCTCGCCACCGTCGCCACGGGCGAGGTGCAGGTCGACGCCAACGGCCGGGGCCTGTCCGCACCCGTCACCGACGGCGTCGCGCGGCTCGCCACCGTCCTGCAGGCCCTGCAGGAGCAGCACCTCGCCGTCGTCGACGTCGGGCTGCGCCGCCCGACGCTCGACGACGTCTTCCTCAGCCTGACCGGTCACGCGACCGCGTCGGACGCCGCCACCACCGACCAGAAGGACGAGGCCACCGCATGAACGCCACCCGGGTCGTGAGCGACGGCTGGGTCGTCGCCAAGCGCAACGTCATCAAGATCAAGCGGGTCCCCGAGATCCTCGTGTTCGTCCTGATCTCGCCCATCATGTTCGTCCTGCTGTTCGCGTTCGTCTTCGGCGGGGCGATCGACGCGGGACAGGGCCTGAACTACCGCGAGTTCCTCATCGGCGGCATCTTCGCCCAGACCGTCGTGTTCGGGGCGACGTTCACGGGCGCGGGCCTGGCCGAGGACATGCAGAAGGGCATCATCGACCGCTTCCGGTCGCTGCCGATGTCACCGTCGGCCGTCCTCGTGGGCCGCACGACGTCCGACATCATCTACAACGTCCTGTCGCTGGTCATCATGGCGCTCACGGGGCTGCTCGTCGGCTGGCGGGCGCGCGAGGGGGTCGTCGACATGCTGGCCGGCTTCCTGCTGCTCCTGCTGTTCGCTTACGCGGTCAGCTGGGTCATGGCCTACGTCGGGCTGATCGTGCCGAGCGTCGAGGTGATCAGCAACGCGTCGTTCATCGTCATCATGCCGCTCACCTTCGTGTCGAACGCGTTCGTCCCGACGAAGGACTTCAACTCCTTCCTGCGCCCGTTCGTGGAGTGGAACCCGGTCTCGGCGGTCACCCAGGGGTGCCGCGAGCTGTTCGGCAACGTGCCTGCCGGCCCCGTCGACAGCTCGGCCTGGAGCCTGCAGCACCCGGTGCTCTACACCCTGCTCTGGGTGGTGCTCATCCTCGTGGTCTTCGTGCCGCTCTCTATCCGGCGCTACCGGGTCTCCGGCGCGCGCTGACCTCTGGTCCCCGCTCGTCCCGCGTGTGCTGCGGGACGAGCGGGGACCCTCGCGTAGGCTGGCACCCTTCCCCTCCACCGCCCCCCGGGGCCGTCCGTCCGCCATGTCTGGAGGCGCATCACCCGATGCCGAGCGACTCGTCCTTCGTGCACCTGCACAACCACACGGAGTACTCGATGCTCGACGGTCACGCACTGCTCGACGGCATGTTCGCGCGCACCGCGGAGCTGGGCATGCCGGCCATCGCGATGACCGACCACGGCAACGTGCACGGCGCCTACGACTTCTGGTCCAAGGCCCGCAAGCACGGCGTCAAGCCGATCATCGGCATCGAGGCGTACCTGACGCCGGGCACCCACCGCAGCGAGCGCCGCAAGGTCAAGTGGGGCCGTGGCCTCACGGGCGACGAGGAGGAGGGCGGCAAGGACGTCGCAGGCGGCGGCGCGTACACGCACATGACGATGCTGGCCTCCACGACGGAGGGCATGCACAACCTCTTCCGGCTGTCGTCGCGCTCGAGCCTCGAGGGCTACTACTACAAGCCGCGCGCCGACCGCGAGCTCCTCGCCGAGTACGCGAACGGTCTCATCGCGACCACGGGGTGCCCGTCGGGCGAGGTGCAGACCCGGCTGCGGCTCGGCCAGTACGACGAGGCCGTCCAGGCAGCGTCGGACTTCCAGGACATCTTCGGCAAGGGGAACTTCTTCCTCGAGCTGATGGACCACGGCATCCCGATCGAGCGCGAGGTCCGCGACGACCTGCTGCGCCTGGGCAAGCAGCTCGGGCTGCCGCCCGTGGCCACCAACGACTGCCACTACACGCACCCCGAGGACGCCGACGCCCACGACGCGCTCATCTGCGTCGCGTCCGGCAAGTCCATCGCCGACCCCAAGCGGCTCAAGTTCGACGGCGGCGGCTACTACGTCAAGTCCGCGGCCGAGATGCGCGAGCTGTGGGAGGACCGCTACGGCATGAAGGAGGCGTGCGACAACACGCTGCTCATCGCCGAGCGCTGCGACGTCGAGTTCTCCGAGAACACCGGCGGCTACATGGCGCGCGCCGACGTGCCCGAGGGCGAGACCGAGGAGAGCTGGTTCGTCAAGGAGGTGTGGCGCGGCATCGAGTCGCGCTACCCGGGCGACGCGCTCACCCAGGAGGTGCGCGACCGTGTCGAGATGGAGCTCGAGGTCATCAAGACCAAGGGCTACTGCGGCTACTACCTCGTGGTCGCCGACTTCATCAACTGGTCGAAGGACAACGGCATCCGCGTCGGTCCCGGCCGCGGGTCGGGCGCGGGCTCGATCGCCGCGTACGCGCTGCGCATCACCGACCTGTGCCCGCTCACGCACGGCCTGATCTTCGAGCGCTTCCTCAACCCCGAGCGCCCGTCCATGCCCGACTTCGACATCGACTTCGACGAGCGTCGGCGCGCCGAGGTCATCCGCTACGTCAGCGAGAAGTACGGCAACGACCGCGTCGCCTACATCGCGACGTTCGGCCGGCTCAAGTCCAAGGCCGCCATCAAGGACGCCAACCGCGTCCTCGACTACCCGTTCAGCATGGGCGAGCGGATCAGCAAGGCGCTGCCCGCCGACATCATGGGCAAGGGCGTGCCGCTGAAGCAGCTCTTCGACCCGAGCCACAAGCGCTACAACGACGGCAAGGAGTTCCGCGAGCTCCACGAGAGCGACGCCGAGGTCCGCAAGATCTACGAGACGGCGCTCGGGCTCGAGGGCCAGATCCGCAACTGGGGCGTGCACGCGGCCGGCGTCATCATGAGCAGCGAGCCGCTCGTCGACATCGTGCCGATCATGCGGCGCGAGCAGGACGGCGCGATCATCACCCAGTTCGACTACCCGATGTGCGAGTCGCTCGGGCTGGTCAAGATGGACTTCCTGGGTCTGCGCAACCTGACCGTCCTCGACGACGCGCTGGTCAACATCAAGGCCAACCGGGGCGAGGACGTCGTCCTGGAGGACCTCACCTTCGACGACCCGGCCACGTACGACCTGCTGTCGCGCGGTGACACGCTGGGCGTGTTCCAGCTCGACGGCGGACCCATGCGGGCGCTGCTGCGCAGCATGCGCCCGGACAAGTTCGAGGACATCTCGGCCGTGGGTGCGCTGTACCGCCCCGGCCCGATGGGCGCGGACTCGCACAACAAGTACGCGCGCCGCAAGAACGGCCGCGAGGCGATCGAGCCGATCCACCCCGAGCTGGAGGAGCCGCTCAAGGACGTCCTGGGGGAGACGTACGGCCTGATCGTCTACCAGGAGCAGGTGATGGAGATCGCCCAGGTCCTGGCCGGCTTCAGCCTCGGACAGGCCGACAACCTGCGCCGTGCGATGGGCAAGAAGAAGAAGGAGGAGCTCGACAAGCAGTACGCGGGCTTCCAGGCCGGCATGCTCGAGCGCGGCTACTCCCAGGCCGCCATCACGGCGCTGTGGGAGATCCTGCTCCCGTTCTCCGACTACGCCTTCAACAAGGCGCACTCCGCCGCGTACGGCGTCATCTCCTACTGGACGGCCTACCTCAAGGCCAACTACCCGGCCGAGTACATGGCGGCGCTGCTCACGAGCACGCGCGGCGACAAGGACAAGTCGGCCATCTACCTTGCGGAGTGCCGCCGGCTCGGCATCCAGGTGCTGCCCCCGGACGTCAACGACTCCGTCTCGAACTTCGCGTCGGTGGGCGAGGACATCCGCTTCGGCCTCAGCGCCGTGCGCAACGTCGGCGAGAACGTCGTGGCCGGCATCGTCGCGGGCCGCGAGGAGAACGGGCCGTACAAGGACTTCACCGACTTCCTCGACAAGGTGCCCACGCACGTCTGCAACAAGCGGGTCCTCGACTCCCTCATCAAGGCGGGCGCCTTCGACTCGCTCGGCCACCGTCGTCGCGCGTTGACGACGATCGCCGAGGACGCGGTCGACCAGTACATCGACCTCAAGCGCAACGCCGCGATCGGCCAGGACTCGCTGTTCGGCGGGATGGACGACGCGTTCACCGGCGTCACCGTCAGCGTGCCGGACATGCCGGAGTGGGAGAAGACGCAGCTCCTGGCGTTCGAGCGCGACATGCTCGGCCTGTACGTCTCCGACCACCCGCTCATGGGTCTGGAGCACGTGCTGAAGGCCAGCAGCGACTGCTCGATCGGCGACCTGATCGCTGACGCCGAGCGCCCCGACGGCACCACCGTGCGCGTGTGCGGGCTCATCACCGCCGTGCAGCGCCGGCTCAGCAAGAAGGGCGACACGTGGGCGCTCGTGACGGTCGAGGACCTCGACGGCAGCATCGACGTGATGGTCTTCCCCGGCGCGTACAACCTGGCCGCCCCGGTGCTCGTGCCCGACACCGTCGTGGTCGTCAAGGGACGGCTGCGCCGCAAGGACGACAGCGTCGAGCTCAACGCGCTCGAGGTGACGATGCCGGCCATGGGGTCGGGCGGGCAGGCCGACGCCCCCGTGGTCGTCACGCTGCCGGTCGCCCGGTGCACGAGCGACACCATCGGCACGTTCAAGCAGGTGCTGGGCAGCCACCCGGGCATGACCGAGGTGCACCTGCGCCTCGTCGGCACCGGCACCACGAAGGTCATGCGCCTCGACGACAGCCTGCGGGTCAAGCCGTCCTCGTCGCTCATCGCCGACCTCAAGGAGCTCCTGGGGCCGCATTGCCTGGGATGAAGGGATCAGGTATGAGGCGCACGGTCACGCAGGTGGTCGCCCTGGTGGTCGGTCTGCTCGTGCTCGCCGCGGGGGTCGCGGTGCTGTGGGTCGCGCTCGCGTCCCCGCCGCAGTGGCGGGTCACGCAACAGGGGGTCGTGCTCACCGAGGAGGCCTCGGGTGCCCAGGTCGGTGTCGAGCTGCTGTTCGTCGCCCTCGGCGCGGCCGTGGCCGCGGTCTGGGGCCTCGTGGCCGGGTTCGTGCTGCGGCGTCTCGGCTGGGTCGTGGTGCCGTTGACCGTCGCGGCCACGCTCGCGGCGTCCGTGCTCACCTGGCGTCTCGGCGTCCTGCTCGGACCTGACGGCCCGGAGGCGGTCCGCTCGCCGCAGCTCGGCGACAGCATCCCCGCCCGGCTGGCCGTCGACTCGCCGGCGTCGTTCGTGGTGTGGGCGATCGCGGGGCTGGTCGGCGTCTTCGTCGTCACCTGGGCGGCCGGCCGGCGCCCCGACGTCAGCGAGCGATCGGACCCGGCACTCCAGCCGTGAGCCGCAGCAGGTCGGCGGGGGAGAGCTCGATCTCGAGCCCCCGCCGCCCACCGGACACGTGGACCGTGTCCCACAGCTCGGCGGTCTCGTCGACCACGGTGCGGTGCGCCCGCTTCTGGCCCAGCGGGGAGATGCCGCCGACGACGTAGCCGGTGGCCCGCTCGGCCCGCGCCGGGTCGGCCATCGCGGCCCGCTTGCCGCCGAGCGTCGCGGCGAGCGCCTTGAGGTCGAGCTGGAGGGTCACCGGCACCACCCCGACGCACAGCTCGCCGTCGACGTCGGCGAGCAGCGTCTTGAAGATCCGGTCCGGGTCGACGCCGAGCGCCTCGGCGGCCTCCCCGCCGTACGACGTCGACCGCGGGTCGTGGACGTAGCGGTGCACCTGGTGCTTGACCCCGGCGCGCAGCACGGCGGCGAGCGCCGGGGTCGCCTCAGCGTCCGACGTCTTCCGCGCCATCGGCGGCCTCCTCCTGCTCCGCGGGCGTCGCGGTGCGACGCTCCAGCGTCGCCCGCACGACCAGGCCGACGACCAGGGCCCAGAACGCCGCCCCGACGCCGAACAGCTGCAGACCTGACGCGGCGACGAGGAACGTGACGGTGGCGCTCGTGCGTCCGGTGTCGGTGGCGAGCGCCGCGACCATCGACGCGGCGAAGGTCGAGAGCAGCGCCAGGCCGGCGACCGTCTCGACGATGCCGGCCGGCGCGGCCTCGGTGACCGCGACCAGGGCGCCGGAGGTGAGGGCCAGCAGCAGGGCGACCAGCCCCGCGGTGAACGCCGCCACCCAGCGGCGCTCGCGTGGACCGGCCCCGTCGCCCGCCGCGAGCGCGGCGGAGATGGCCGCCAGGTTGATGGCGTGACCGCCGAACACGGCCGCGGCCGACGTCCCGGTGCCGGTGGTGACCATGGACGCGCGCCACGGCACGGCGAACCCGAAGCTGCGCATCACCGCCACGCCCGGCACGTTCTGCGACGCCAGCGTGACGACGGTCAGCGGCACGGCGATGCCGACGACCGCGGCGACGGTGAGCGTCGGGGTCGTGAGCTCGAGGCGGGGGAGGAGGTGCCCGGTCGGCACCGTCGTGTCCGTCGTCGCCAGCGTGACGCCGATGACGACGAACGCGGCGAGCAGCGCCAGCGGGACCGCCCAGCGCGGGGCCCACCGGGTGGCGAGCAGCCACACCAGCACGACGGGACCGACCGCGGCGGGCGCGTCCGCGAACGCGGTGAACGGTGCCAGGCACAGCTGCAGCAGCACGCCCGCCAGCATCGCCTGGGCCAGCGGCACCGGGATGGCGGCCGCGAGCCGGCCGAGCCAGGGGATGAGCCCGGTGAGGGCGAGCAGGACGCCGGTCAGCAGGAACGCGCCGACCGCGGCGGCCCAGCCGCCCTCGACCGGCCCGGTGCTCACGAGCAGCGCGGCGCCCGGCGTGGACCACGCCAGCGTGACCGGGAGTCGGGTCCACAGCGCGAGGCCCGACATGAGCAGCCCGAAGGCGACCGTGAGCGCGAGGAGCCCGCTGGCCGCCTGGTCAGGGGAGGCGCCGACGGCCCGCAGGCCGGCGAGCACGACGGCGAACGACGACGTGAACCCGACCACCGCGGTGACCACGCCGGCCACGATCGGCTGCTGCAGGTCACGGGACGTCACGGGGCCTGATCCTAGGCGCAGGGACGGTCCCTAGAATCAGGGCGTGATCAGACGCCTCGACCTCCGCACCGACCCGACCGCCGAGCTGCCCCGCGCGCAGCAGGACGTCGAGCACGCGCTGCACGTGGTCGGGCCGCTGTGCGACGACGTCCGGGAGCGCGGCGAGGAGGCCGTGCTCGAGTACGGCGAGCGCTTCGACGGCGTGCGTCCCGCGTCGCTGCGGGTCGCGCCCGAGTACCTCGAGAAGGCGCTGGCCGACCTCGACCCCGCGATCCGCGCCGGTCTGGAGGAGTCGATCGCCCGGCTGCGCACCACGTGCGAGGCCGAGCTCGAGCAGACGGTCGTCACCACCGTCGCCCCGGGGGCCACGGTCGAGCGGCGCATCGTGCCCATGCAGCGGGTGGGTCTCTACGTCCCCGGCGGCCTCGCCCCGCTCGTCAGCACCGTGGTCATGAACACCGTCCCGGCGCAGGTGGCCGGCGTCGGCTCGATCGCCCTCACCTCACCGCCGCAGGCGGAGTTCGACGGACTGCCCCACCCGACGATCCTCGCGGCGTGCGCGCTGCTCGGCATCGACGAGGTGTACGCGGCCGGGGGAGCGCAGGCCCTGGCGCTGCTCGCCTACGGCAGCGTCGCCACCGGTGGCAGCGTGCAGCCCGTCGACCTCGTGACCGGACCGGGCAACATCTACGTGGCCGCCGCCAAGCGCTACCTGCAGGGCACGGTGGCCATCGACTCCGAGGCCGGTCCCACCGAGATCGCCGTCATCGCCGACGACACCGCCGACCCCGCGTTCGTCGCGGCCGACCTCATCAGCCAGTCCGAGCACGACCCGATGGCCGCCAGCGTGCTCGTCACGCCCAGCGACGCGCTCGCCGACGCGGTGACGGCCGAGCTGGAGCGGCAGGTGCCGACCGCCACGCACCAGGCGCGCATCAGCACCTCGCTCGCCGGACCGCAGTCGGCGATCGTGCTGGTGGCCGACCTCGACCAGGCCGTCGACGTCGCCAACGCCTACGCCGCCGAGCACCTCGAGATCCAGACCGCTGACGCAGCCGGCGTTGCCGCGCGCATCGTGAACGCCGGCGCGATCTTCGTCGGCGCGTGGACGCCGGTCTCCCTCGGCGACTACGCCGCCGGCTCGAACCACGTGCTGCCCACGGCCGGCTGCGCCTGCCACTCCTCGGGCCTGTCGGTGCGCGCGTTCTGCAAGAACGTGCACGTCGTGACCTACACGGAGGCCGCCCTGCGCGAGGTCGGGCACCACGTCGAGGTGCTCGCCGACGCCGAGGACCTGCCCTCCCACGGTGCGGCCGTCGCCGTGCGCACGAGTCGATGAGTGTCCCGGGGCCCGATCGCCGCCCACGGCCCGGCACCCCCGCCGAGTGGCTCCCGATCCGCGAGGAGCTGCGCGACGAGGAGCCGTACGGCGCGCCGCAGATCGACGTGCCGGTGCGGCTCAACACCAACGAGAACCCGTACGGGCCGAGCGAGGCGGCGGCCGCCGACGTCGCTGAGGCCGTGCGGACCGCCGCGCTCGAGCTGAACCGCTACCCCGACCGCGAGGCGACGGCGCTGCGCGAGGGGCTCGCCGGCTACCTGTCGCGCGACACGCCCGGCGTCGACCTCGACGCGTCCCGCGTCTGGGCCGCGAACGGGTCGAACGAGATCATGCAGCAGGTTCTGCAGGCCTTCGGCGGACCGGGGCGCACCGCGCTCAGCTTCGCGCCCACCTACTCGATGTACCCCGAGTACGCGCGCAACACCCACACCCGCTGGGTCGCGGGACGGCGCCGTGACGACTTCGGCATCGACGTCGACGCCGCGGTCGCGCTCATCGACGCCGAGCAGCCCGACGTCGTGTTCCTGACCTCGCCCAACAACCCCACGGGCACCGCGCTCGACCCGGCGCACACCCGGGCCGTGCTCGACGCCGCACCCGGCATGGTCGTCGTCGACGAGGCGTACGCGGAGTTCCGCCGCGCCGGTACGCCGAGCGCGCTGGAGCTGCTCGCCGACCACCCGCGGCTGGTCGTCACCCGCACGATGAGCAAGGCGTTCGCGCTCGCCGGTGGCCGCCTCGGCTACCTTGCCGCGCACGCCGACGTCGTCCACGCGCTGCGCATCGTCCGGCTGCCGTACCACCTGTCGTCCGTCACCCAGGCGACGGCGCTGGCCGCGCTGCGGCACACCGACGAGCTGCTCGCGAACGTCGACGCGCTACGGGTCGAGCGCGACCGCACCGCCGACCGGCTGCGCGAGCTCGGCCTCACCGTGGCCGACTCGGACGCCAACTTCGTCCTCTTCGGCACCTTCGAGGACCGGCACGCCACCTGGCAGGCCCTCGTCGACCGTGGCGTGCTCATCCGGGAGACCGGGCCCCTAGGATGGCTGCGCGTCTCCATCGGGACGCCGTCCGAGATGGACGCGTTCTTCACGGCACTCCAGGAGGTCATCGCATGAGCAGCAGGACTGCCCGCATCGAGCGGAAGACCTCGGAGTCGCACGTCGTCGTCGAGCTCGACCTGGACGGCACCGGGACGCACGACATCTCCACCGGCGTCGGCTTCTACGACCACATGCTCACGGCGCTGTCGCGGCACTCGCTCATCGACCTCACGGTGCGCACCGAGGGTGACCTGCACATCGACGCCCACCACACCGTCGAGGACACGGCGATCGGCATCGGCGACGCGCTGCGCGAGGCGCTGGGCGACAAGGCCGGCATCCGCCGCTACGGCACCGCGACCGTCCCGCTCGACGAGGCCATCGCCACCTGCACCGTCGACGTGTCCGGCCGGCCGTACTTCGTGCACACGGGCGAGCCCGAGCGGCAGATCACCGTCGTCATCGGCGGCGACTACTCCGGCTCGCTCACCTCGCACGTGTTCGAGTCGATCGCGCACCACGCGGGCCTGACGATGCACATGACGCTCACCGCCGGCCGCGACCCGCACCACATCGCCGAGTGCCAGTTCAAGGCGCTCGCGCGGGCGCTGCGCGAGGCCGTCGCCCTCGACCCGCGGGAGACGGGCATCCCGTCGACCAAGGGAGCGCTGTAGTGCCGACCGCGACGTCGCGGCCCACGGTCGCGGTGCTCGACTACGGCTCCGGCAACCTGCGCTCGGCCGTCCGTGCGGTCGAGCGCGCGGGTGCCGAGGTCGTGCTGACGTCAGACGCTGCCGTCGCCGAGTCCGCCGACGGCCTGCTCGTGCCGGGCGTCGGTGCGTTCGCGGCGTGCATGGAGGGTCTGCGGGCGGTCGACGGCGAGCGCATCATCGAGCGTCGGCTCATCGCGAACCGTCCCGTGCTCGGCATCTGCGTGGGCATGCAGATCCTCTTCGGCGAGGGCATCGAGCACGGTGTCCGCTCCCTCGGCTGCGGCGAGTGGCCCGGCACGGTCGAGCGCATCCAGGCGCCGATCGTCCCGCACATGGGCTGGGACACGGTCCAGGTGCCCGACGGCTCGAGGATGTTCGCGGGTCTCGAGGACGAGCGGTTCTACTTCGTGCACTCCTACGGCGTGCGCCGCTGGGAGCTCGACGTGCAGGGCACCTCGTTCGCCGCACCGCGGGTGACGTGGACGGAGTACGGCGGCGACCGTTTCGTGGCCGCCGTCGAGAACGGACCGCTCTGGGCGACGCAGTTCCACCCGGAGAAGTCCAGCGACGCCGGCCGCCGCCTCCTCGAGAACTGGCTCGCCACCTTCTGACCCGCCCCCGCTGGTCGAGGAGCCGCTGTTCCGCCGGTCGAGTGGCAGCTGTTCCGCTGGTCGAGTAGTAGCGACGGCGAGCGCCAGCGAGCTCGTCGGTGCGTATCGAGACCACCCGGCAACGGATCAGCGTGGACCGGCTCCCAGCGTCAGCCCAGAGTGGTCTCGATACACCTCTCCTCGCTGGCGCTCGTCGAGGCACTCGACCAGCGGAGGGTTCCGCTGGTCGAGTAGGCCGACCGGCGACGGAGGAGCTCGGTCGGACGTATCGAGACCACCCGGCAACAGTCCCGCGTGAATCAGCCGCAACCCCCGCGTCCACAGGGTTTTCTGGGGTGGAGGGTGGTGTCGGAGGGGGTGCCTAGGTTGGAACTATGAGCCCCACCGACACCCTCCTGGCCGACGCGATGGATGCGTCGCGTCGGGTGTGGGCTGCGGAGGCTGAGCAGGCTCGGGCGGTGCTGCGGTTCGTGGAGACCCGCCGCACCGACGCCCTCACCCAAGGATTGAGTGCCCGGCAGGTGGAGGACGCCCGTCAGGTCGCGATCCTCGAGATCGGCGTCGAGCTCAACCTCGCGCAGGGGCTGGTCGCGAACCTGGTCTCCGCGACCCGGACCCTGGTGATGGACCTGCCCACCGTGTGGGCTGCGCACCAGGCCGGTGAGGTCGACCGAGCCAAGGCCCGCGAGATCGCCTCGACCGCCTGGAAGCTCCACCACCCCGAGAACATCACCAGGCTGGACGAGGAAGTGCTCGCCTACGCCACCAGCCACACCCTGGGCCAGCTCAAGAGCTGGCTACGCCGGTTCCTCGTCCGGGTCGAACCCGACCACGCCACCGCGCGCCGCACGGCCGCCCAAGCGGACCGCACCGTCACCATCACCGCCCTGGATGACGGGATGAGCCTCCTGCAGGCCCTCATCCCCACCGCTGACGCGGTGCTGATCGATCGTGACCTGACCCTCGCGGCGAAGGCCTCCCGCAGTCAGAGCCCCGATGATGACCGGACGTTGGCGCAGGCCCGCGCCGACGCACTCGTCGACACCCTTCTGCGCAAGGACGACACCAGCACCACGTCAGGGCGGGGCCGCTTCCACCTCGGCGTCACCGTCTCCCTCGCCACCCTGCTCGGTGTCTCGAGCGAGCCGGCTGTGTCGGCCGATGGGCAGCACGTCCTCGACCCTGCCCTGCTCGCCGAGCTCGCCACCCAAGAGGGGACGCTCTTCTCGCGGTTGTTGACCGACGAGAACGGCGGGATCCTCGACGTCACCGAGCTCGGCCGCTTCCCCACCCAGCCCCTCCGCCGGGCGCTCAACCTGGTGGACGGCACGTGTGACGTTCCCGGCTGCACCCGCCCCGCCATCGCCTGCGACCTCGACCACCAGATCCCCCACGACCCCGACCCACCACCCGGCCAACAGCGCGGACCCACCACCGCAAGCAACCTGCACCACCGGTGCCCACCCCACCACGGCCTCAAGACCCGAGGAGCACTATCGGTCAGCCACGACGAGCACGGCAACGCCCACTGGCACCTACCCACCCGCACCATCCCCGCCCAGACCGCGTTCACCCGCGCCTGGAACCAGCGACCCCGCACCCTCCAGCTCGTCGAGATCCACCACACCCGCCCCGCACACATCGAGTACCGACCCCGATGACCCGGTGCGCGGCCGTGCGCGAGCGGGCGTCGATAGCATCGCCGCGTGAGTGACTACCTGGAGCTGCTGCCCGCCGTCGACGTCAAGGGCGGCCAGGCCGTCCAGCTGGTGCAGGGGGTCGACGGCTCGGAGAAGCGGTTCGGCGACCCCGTCGAGGCCGCGCTGCGCTGGCAGTCGGCGGGAGCGGAGTGGATCCACCTCGTCGACCTCGACGCCGCGTTCGGCCACGGGCACAACCGTGACCTGCTGGCGCGGATCGTCGGCACCCTCGACATCGACGTCGAGATGTCCGGCGGCATGCGCGACGACGAGTCGCTCACGGCCGCCATGGAGGCCGGCTGCCGACGGGTCAACATCGGCACCGCCGCGCTCGAGAACCCCGAGTGGTGCGCCAAGGTCATCGCCGAGTGGGGCGACCGGGTCGCGATCGGGCTCGACGTCCGCGGGACGACGCTCGCCGCGCGCGGCTGGACGCGCGACGGCGGCGACCTCTACGAGACGCTCGCCCGCCTCGACGCCGAGGGCTGCGCCCGCTACGTCGTCACCGACGTCAACAAGGACGGCATGCTGCAGGGCCCGAACCTCGACCTGCTGCGCGACGTCTGCTCCCGCACCGACCGCCCCGTCGTCGCGTCGGGGGGCGTCACCACGCTCGCCGACATCGAGGCGCTCATGGGGCTCGTCGACCTCGGCGTCGAGGGCGCCATCGCCGGCACTGCGCTGTACACGGGACAGTTCACGCTCGAGGACGCGCTC
Source organism: Propionibacteriales bacterium (assembly GCA_026392465.1). Lineage (GTDB taxonomy): Bacteria > Actinomycetota > Actinomycetes > Propionibacteriales > Nocardioidaceae > Aeromicrobium. The sequence continues at coordinate 392,851 of JAPLCA010000030.1, read as the reverse complement.
GCCCTGACCCGCGGCCAGGCCCGACCGGAGTCCTGACCGTGGTCGCGGGATCCGTGCGCCGTGGTCGGCGCGGCGAGGACTGAGATCAGGTCAGGCGCGACACCAGGCCGACCAACCCGTACACGGCCCCGGCCAGCAGCGCGAGCAGGAGCAGGGCAAGGGCGAGGCAGCCGACCCAGTCGCCGAACGACATCTCGTCGTCGTCGTCGACCCCGCCGTTCGGCGGGGGGAGCGGGAACCGCTCCATGTACTCCGCGAGGTGCGCCTGCGAGCAGAACCGGAACGTGTCCTTCGCCGCGTCGACGAACCAGTCGTCGCCCCACTCGTCCTCGGAGATGCGGCGGTGGACGTTCACGACCATCGCGTCGTCGGAGGTGATGTCGATCGTGCCGCGGCAGAGAAAGCACTGGTAGGTGGTGGCCACGGGGTCACCATAGGTGCAGATAGTCTCGCTGGGTGAGCCTCGCCGTGCGTGTCATCCCCTGCCTCGACGTCGACGCGGGACGTGTCATGAAGGGGGTCAACTTCGTCGACCTGGTCGACGCGGGCGACCCGGTCGAGATGGCCCGCGTGTACGACGCCGAGGGCGCGGACGAGCTGACCTTCCTCGACATCACCGCCTCGAGCGGCGACCGTGCCACGACGTTCGACATCGTGGGGAGCACCGCCGAGCAGGTCTTCATCCCGCTGACCGTCGGGGGAGGGGTGCGCACCGTCGACGACGTCGACCGGCTGCTGCGCGCCGGCGCCGACAAGGTCGGCATCAACACCGCCGCCATCGCGCGTCCCGAGGTGATCGCCGAGATCGCGCACCGCTTCGGCAACCAGGTGCTGGTGCTGAGCGTCGACGCACGGCGCAGCCCGACCAGCGGCGACGGCGCGCAGCCGAGCGGGTACGAGGTGACCACGCACGGGGGTCGGCGCAGCGCCGGTCTCGACGCGGTCGAGTGGGTGCGGCGTGCTGAGGAGCTGGGTGTCGGGGAGGTCCTGCTGAACTCCATGGACGCCGACGGGACGAAGGCGGGCTACGACCTGGAAATGATCCGGGCGGTCCGCAGCGTTACCCAGGTGCCACTGATCGCCAGTGGTGGCGCCGGACGGCTCGGGCACTTCGCTCCCGCGGTCGAGGCCGGTGCCGACGCCCTGCTCGCCGCGAGCGTGTTCCACTTCGGCGAGCTCACGATCGGACAGGTGAAAGAGACCTTGCGAGCAGCTGGACACCGTGTCAGGTAGCGACCTCGGGTCGGCCCAGCAGGACCGGATGATGCGCCGGGGCTTCGGCCTCCTCGGGCGCGGCATCGTCGAGCAGAAGGCGCTCTTCGCGATCTCGGCCGTCGGCAGCGTCCTGTTCGGCGCCATGACCGTCGCCGACGCCTGGGTGCTCGGGTGGGCCACCGACCACGTCATCCGCCCCTCGTTCGAACGCGGTGAGGTCGTCCAGGGGGCGCTGTGGACCGCCGTCGGCCTGTTCCTGGGCGTGGCGACGCTGCGCGCCCTCGGCGTCATCGCCCGTCGGCTGATCGGCGGCATCGTCTACTACCGGCTCGTCGCCACCTACCGCCGCAAGGTCACGCGCCAGTACCTCGCGCTGCCGATGTCGTGGCACCACCGTCACCCCACGGGGCAGCTGCTCTCCAACGCCAACGCCGACGTCGAGGCTGCCTGGGCGGTGTTCATGCCGCTGCCGATGGCGGTGGGCGTGGTCGCGATGCTCGCGGCCGCCCTCGTCGCGATGGTCGAGGCCGACTGGGTGCTGACGATCGTCGGCCTCGTCGTGTTCCCCGCGCTGTTCGGCATCAACGTCTTCTACCAGCGCTGGCTGTCGCCGCGCGTGGCCCACGCGCAGGCGCTGCGCGGCGACGTCAGCGCGGTCGCCCACGAGTCCTTCGACGGCGCCCTCGTGGTCAAGTCGCTCGGCCGCGAGGCCGAGGAGACCGAGCGGTTCACCCGGGCCACGCACGAGCTGCGCGACGCGAACATCGCGGTCGGCCGCATCCGCAGCATCTTCGACCCGCTGCTGGAGGCGCTGCCGAACCTCGGCGTCCTCCTGGTCCTCGTGCTCGGCGTCGGCCGGGTCGCCAGCGGGGCGGCGGAGCCGGGCGACGTCGTGCAGGTGGCGTACCTCTTCACGGTGGTCGCCTTCCCGGTGCGCGCCATCGGCTGGGTCCTCGGCGAGCTGCCGCGCAGCGTGGTCGGCTGGGACCGCGTCGACAACGTGCTCCAGGCGACCGGGTCGATGGCCTACGGCGACGGCACGGTCCCGGGCACCGGAGCGGTCGACCTGCGGCTGCGCGGCGTGGCCCACCGCTTCGACGACGCGGAGCACGACGTGCTCCAGGGCGTCGACCTGCACGTGCCTCGCGGGAGCGTCACGGCCCTGGTCGGCGCGACGGGCAGCGGCAAGAGCACCCTCACGACCCTGCTGTCGCGGCTCGTCGACCCGCGACTCGGCTCCGTCGAGGTCGACGGCCTCGACCTGCGCACGCTCGACCACGGGGCGCTGGCCGGCACCGTCGCGGTCGTGCCGCAGGGCACCTTCCTGTTCGACGACTCGGTGCGCGAGAACGTGACCCTCGGCCTCGACGTCCCCGACGAGGAGGTGTGGGAGGCGCTGCGCACGGTGCAGGCCGACGGGTTCGTGGCACGCCTCGCCGACGGCCTCGACACGCAGCTGGGGGAGCGGGGCACGACGCTCTCGGGCGGCCAGCGCCAGCGCCTCGCGCTCGCCCGTGCCCTGGTGCGGCGGCCGCGGCTGCTCGTCATGGACGACGCGACCAGCGCGGTCGACCCCGAGGTCGAGCAGCGGATCCTGCGGGCGCTCGCGGAGCGCACGTCCGACGGCAGCGGCCCGACCGTGCTCGTCGTCGCCTACCGCAAGGCCACCATCTCCCTGGCCGACGAGGTCGTGCTGCTCGACGGCGGTCGCGTGGCCGAGCGAGGGACCCACGAGGAGCTGCTGCGGAGGTCGAGCGTCTACCGCGACCTCGTCGACGCGTACGACCAGGCGAGGGAGGCGAGCGCATGAGCAGCGACACCACCCTGCCCGGCGTCACGCCGGTGCGCGCCACCGGCAGCCAGATCGTGCGCCGTGGGCTCGCGCTCTCGCCGGCCATCCGCGACGGCCTGTGGCTGACCCTCCTGCTGGCCGTGCTCAGCACGGTCGGCGGCTCCGTCGTCCCCGTCGTCATCCAACGGACCATCGACTCCGGCCTCGGCGACGGCGGCACGACGTCGCTGTCCGCGATCGGGCCCTACCTCCTCGGCGCACTCGTCCTCGTGCTGCTGACCGCCGTCGTCGCCTACTGGATGCGGGTGCGGCTGTTCGTCGCCAGCGAGCGCGGGCTGGCGGAGCTGCGGGTCACCGCGTTCCGGCACGTCCACGACCTGTCGATGCTCACGCAGAACGCCGAGCGTCGCGGTGCCCTGGTCTCGCGGGTGACGTCCGACGTCGACCAGGTGTCGCTGTTCCTGCAGTTCACGGGCATCACGATCGTCCTCAGCATCGGGCAGATGCTGGTGGCCACGATCATCATGGCGTTCTACTCCTGGCAGCTCACGATCGTCGTCTGGGTGTGCTTCCTGCCGCTCGCCGTGAGCCTGAAGTTCTTCGCCGGCCGGCTCAGTCGTGCCTACGACACCGTCCGCCGGACGGTCGGCGAGATGCTCGCCGTCGTCGCCGAGCCGGTCGTCGGCGCGTCGGTCGTCAAGGCGCACGCGATCGAGGAGCGCACGCAGCAGCGCGTCGACGACGGCATCCAGCGCAACCTCGACGCCAACGTCCGTGCGCAGAAGCTGGTCGCCGTCACGTTCGCGTCGGCCGGGCTCGCCGGAGGCCTGGCGAACGCCGGTGCGATCGCCGCCGGTGTCGTGATCGGCGTGGCGGGCGGGCTTTCGATGGGCACCGTCATCGCCTTCGCGTTCCTCGTCGGACTGCTCGTCGGCCCGGCGCAGATGGCCACCCAGGTGCTCACCGAGGCGCAGAACGCGATCGCGTCCTGGCGGCGCGTCATCGAGCTCCTCGACACGCCCGCCGACGTCGTCGACCCCGGGCCCGACGGGCTCGCGCTCCCGGACGAGGTGCTCGGCGCGCGCTTCGAGGGCGTCGGGTTCGCCTACCCCGGCGGGCCGGAGGTGCTCTCCGACGTCGACGTCGTCATCGAGCCGCGGCAGCGGGTCGCCGTCGTGGGCGAGACCGGGTCGGGCAAGACGACGTTCGCGAAGCTGCTGACCCGCCTCATGGACCCGACCCGCGGCACGGTGCGCCTGGGCGACACCGACATCACGCAGGTCGCCTTCGACGAGCTCCGGCGGCACGTCCTGATGGTGCCGCAGGAGGGGTTCCTGTTCGACGCCACGCTGCGCGAGAACCTGCGGTACGGCCGTCGTGACGCGTCGGACGAGGTGCTCGTCGCCGCCGTGGACGACCTGGGGCTCGCCGACTGGTTCGCGACCCTGCCGCGAGGTCTGGACACGCCGGTCGGGCAGCGCGGGGAGTCGCTGTCGGCGGGGGAGCGGCAGCTGGTGGCGCTGGTGCGCTCGGCGCTCGCCGACCCCGACTTCCTCGTGCTCGACGAGGCCACCAGCGCGGTCGACCCCCAGACGGAGCTGCGTGCCACGCGCGCCCTGGAGACCCTCCTCGAGGGTCGGACGAGCGTCACCATCGCCCACCGCCTGACCACGGCCGAGAACGCCGACCGGGTGCTCGTGTTCGACGCCGGCCGCCTCGTGGAGGACGGGTCGCACGCGACGCTCGTCGACGCGGGCGGCGTGTACGCCCGGCTGCACGCCAGCTGGGTGGCGCAGGCCTCGCTCGGCATCGCGCCGGTCGCCGACTGACCCTCTGGGAGGATGGACCCGTGAGTTCCCTCGACCCCGCCGTCGCCGCACGGCTCAAGCGCGATCCCGCCGGCCTCGTGCCGGCCGTCGTCCAGGACGCCGGCACGCACGCGGTGCTCATGGTCGGCTGGATGGACGACGAGGCGCTGCACCGCACGCTCACCACCGGCCGCGGGACGTACTGGAGCCGCAGCCGGCAGGAGTACTGGGTGAAGGGGGGGACCTCCGGCCACGTGCAGCACGTGCGCGAGGTCCGGCTCGACTGCGACGGCGACACGCTGCTCGTCGTCGTCGACCAGGAGGGCCCCGCCTGCCACACCGGTGCCACGACCTGCTTCGACGAGGACCGGCTGCTGTGACCTCACCCGTCGCCGCGGGACCCGGCCGTCGGCTGTACGCCCCGACGGTGCTCGGCCTGCTGGTCGCGGGTGGGGTGGCCTGGCTCGCCCTCGGACGCACCTGGGCCGGCACCCGTCTCGCTCCGCAGGGCCTGCCGCCCGCCGACGTGGTGGTCACCGGCCGCGACGTCGCGCCGTTGGCCGCCGCGCTGGCCGTGGTGGTCGTCACCGCGGCGCTCGCCGTGCTGGCCACGCGCGGCCGCGGGAGGTGGGTCGTGGGGGTGCTCGTCGTCCTCCTGGGCCTCGGCGGGGCGGTCCTCAGCGTGCTCGGCGGCACGGGTGGCGGCGCCCACGACGCCCTGACGTCCGCGGCGGAGCAGTCGCCGGCGTTCACCGGCCAGGACCTCGGCCGGATCGCGACCTCGCCGTGGCCGTTCGTCGCGGCGGGCGCCTTCGCGCTCGCCGCGCTGCTCGGCCTCGTCGTCCTGCGGCACGGACGCTCGTGGCCGGGGATGAGCGGACGCTACGACGCGCCGTCGCGTCGCCCCGTCGTCGAGGACCCGTGGAAGGCGCTCGACGAAGGACGCGACCCCACCGTGTGACGAAAGTCCCTCCACGAGCCGTCGCCGACGTAACCCCGGGTGCGGCGCCTCGTTGACCCGTGCGACACCGACAGACGGTGACCACGAGTGGAGGTCGAATGCGCGTCCTCGTGCACGACTACAGCGGGCACCCGTTCCAGGCCCAGCTCAGCCGCGAGCTCGCCCGGCGCGGGCACGACGTGACGCACTCCACCTGCAACGCCTACGTCTCCGGCAAGGGACGCCTCGAGGCGCAGCCCGGCGAGACCATCCGCTTCGAGACCGTCGGCGACGGCATCGTCTTCGACAAGGGCCGGTTCGTGCAGCGGCTGCTGCTCGAGGTGCGCCTCGGGATCGAGCTCGTGCGCCACGTGCGCCGCGTCCGTCCCGACGTCGCGCTCATGTCGAACGTGCAGATCCCGACGCTCGTCGTCTTCGCCGCCGCCATGGCCCTGTTCCGCCAGCCGTGGGTGCTGTGGCACCAGGACGTCTACTCGGTGGCCGTCCGGTCGTTCGCCGGCGCCAAGCTGTCGCGCTCGTTCCGCGCGGTCGCGCTCGCCTTCGACCTGGCGGAGCGCTGGACGTCACGGCGGGCCAGCCAGGTCGTCGTCATCGCCGACTCCTTCGTGCCGGTGCACGAGCGGTGGGGGACGGCGGACAAGACGACCGTCATCGCCAACTGGGCCCCGCTCGACGAGATCGTGCCCGTCCAGCGCAAGAACGACTGGGCCGTGGAGCACGAGCTCGACGAGATCCAGACCCTCCTGTACTCCGGCACCCTCGGCCTCAAGCACGACCCCGCCCTGCTGGTCCGGCTCACGGCGGCGGTGCGCGAGCGGGGTCGCCCGGTGCGCCTCGTCGTGGTGAACGAGGGGCCGGCGGCGGACGTGATCCGCGCCGAGGCCGACCGGCTCGACGTGCCGCTCACCCTGCTGCCGTTCCAGCCCTACGAGCGTCTGCCCGAGGTGCTCGGCAGCGGCGACGTGCTCGTCGTCCTGCTCGACCAGCAGGCCGGGGCGTTCTCGGTGCCGTCCAAGACGCTGTCGTACCTGTGCGCCGGCCGCCCCGTCGTCGGCCTGATGCCGGAGGAGAACGCCGCCTCCGACCTGGTCGAGCGCGCCGGGGGCCACGTCGGCCGCCCCGAGGCGGCCTCGCTGCCCGCGGCGGCGGACTGGGTCGACGCCCTGCTCGGCGACGACGAGCGACGCGACGCGGTGCGTGCCCAGGCGCGCGAGCTCGCCGAGCAGGAGTTCTCCCTGGCGGGCTGCGCCGACCGGTTCGAGGCCGTCCTGCAGCGAGGTGCGCGATGACCGCCACCTCCAGCAGTGCCGCCCTGCGAACGGACGCCTCTCCCGACCTCCCCGACACCGACCCCGGCACCGACCTCGCCAGCACCGTGCCGCTGGTGCTCGTCGGCCCACGCACGCGGGTCGGCCGCAGCCTGCTGGCCCTCCGCGAGGGACCCGTGCTCGCCGTCTCGCGCGACGCCGCCGACACGGCGGCGCTTCAGGGCGCCGACGTGCTGGACGTCGCCGGTGACGACGTCGACGCGCGGCTGGCCGGCGCGCCCGCCGTCGACGTCGCGGTGTGCGCGCTGGGCCCGGTGCACCCGGGCGTCCCCGACCACGACCGCGACGTCGCGGGCCTGCGTCGCGACCTCGGCCTCCTGCGGCGGGTGCTCGGCGCCGCCGACGGACGCCCCGTCCGCATCGTCCTCGTGTCCTCGGTGGTCGCCCTGGCTCCCACGCCCGACCGGCGCTACTACGGCGGCGCGAAGAGCCTCGTCGAGCAGCTGCTCCTCGAGCTCGTCGCCGCGCACCCGCACGCCCGCCTCGACGTGCTCTACCCCGGGCGGCTCCTGGCCGCGGGGGAGCGCACGCGGCCCTGGCACCGGCTGCACGCGCGGTTCGACCGCGTCGCGGCCCTCGTCGAGCAGGCCCTGCGGTCGTCGCAGCCGGTCGGCCGCCGTCGCGTCGTCGGTCTCGACGCCCGCCTGTGGCTGCTGGTGCGGTCACTCTCCCTCGTCGTCCAGGCCGTCCGGCCCGGACGCGTCGATCCGTCCCCCGAGCTCGTCGACCAGAAGGTGGCCCCCTGATGTGGAAGAAGCGCGCACTCGACCTGTTCCTCACCGTCGCCGGGGCGATCGTCTGGGTGCCGGTGGTCCTCACCGTCGCGGCCGGCATCCTGCTCGCGGAGGGGCGTCCGGTGTTCTACCGCTCCCGCCGTCGGGTCAGCAGCGACGAGGTCGTGCTGCTCACCAAGTTCCGCACGATGGTGCGCAACGCCGACAAGCTCGTGAACCGTGACACCGTCCCGGTCGACGACACCACCCGCTTCCTCAACATCCCCGCGGACTCGCCGCTGTACACCCGCATCGGCCGGTTCGTGGAGCGCTTCGCGCTCACCGAGCTGCCGCAGCTGTGGCACGTGGTGCGCGGTGACATGAGCGTGGTCGGCAACCGCCCGCTCCCGCAGAACGTCATCGACTGCCTGCGCGAGGAGTTCCCGCAGGTCTCCGAGCGCTTCCTCACCCGCGCGGGGCTGACCGGGCCGGCGCAGCTGGTCGGTCGCGAGGCGCTCGGCGACGCGGAGCGCCTCGACCTCGAGGCTGCCTACTGCCGCGCCTGCCTCAACGGCTACCAGGCGCGTCTCGACGTCGTCATCCTCGCCGCCACGATCCTCGGCGTGCTGGGCGTCGGCCGTGACCGCGACGCCCGCGCCGTGCACGCGCTCATCGCCCGCCACTCCGGCCGCTCGCGCTCCTACGCGCTCGCGCCGGCCGGCTCGGCACGCTCCGCGGGAGGTCGCGCCAGGGGCGCCGCCGCCCCCCGGTAGGCTGTCGGAGTCGTCCCCCTCGCAGGAGAAGAGAGCTGCATGTCGCACGGATCGTCGCCCGCGTCCTGGACCGCCGTCCTGGTCTGCCTCGCCGGCTTCACCATCGGCGGGATCGCTCTGATCCCCGAGCCGCACTGGGTGCCCTTCACGATCGGCGCTGCGCTCGCCGTGCTCGCCGGACCCCTCGGCCTGGTGATGTCGCGCATGGGTTTCGGCGCCGAGCGTGCCGCCGGCCACGGTGCGACGGCGCAGGGTGTCGACGAGCACCGCGGCGTCACGGACTGACCACGACGTGAGCAGCGACGGGCCCGCCTGGGGCGAGCGGCCCGAGCCGGACGAGCCGCCGCCGGCCGCGGCCCCTGCTCCGCGGTACCCCACGTACCCGGGCCAGGCGCCCGAGGCCACTGCCCGTGGCGGGCAGCAGCACGCGGCCCCCGTCCCGTCCGGTCCGTCCCCGGCCCTGCCGATCGCCCCGCCGGTGGCACCGGTGGCCGAGCCAGCCGGGTGGTGGATCCGGGTGGCCGCGGCGTTCGTGGACTTCCTCGTCCCGTTCGCCCTCACGTGCGTGCCCTTCGTCGCGGGGTTCGTGGTCGCCTTCTCGGGCTCGCGGTACGACGAGGCCACCGACACCTTCACCGACGTCGAGCCGGGCGGCTTCGTGATCACCGGGCTCGCCGTCGTCGCGTTCCTCGCCCTCGACGCCTGGAACCGGGGCCTGCGGGTGGGGTACCGCGGCGAGAGCCTCGGCAAGCAGCTCGTCGGGGTGCGCATCGTGCGCCGCGACGGCACCGTCACCGGAGCCCTCGAGGGCTTCTTCCGGTGGATGATCAGCCTGTTCCTGCAGTGGACGTTCGTCGGCCTGCTCGTCGACCTGCTGTGGCCGCTGGGCAACGACGCGAAGCAGACGATCCACGACCTCGCCGTCGGCACCTTCCCGATCCGGACCTGACCGGCGGGGGACACCCGACACGTCGACGCGCCACGCACGGCTCGGCTGGACGGGGCCGTCCCGACCACGCTTGGATGGGTGCAGAGCCGGGGCAGCACCCGGCCCGACCGGAGGAAGATATCCATGGAGCCGTTCCCCGCCAGTCCCGAGCCGGAGTACCGACCCGAGGGCAAGGGCCCGCGTCCGGCGTCGGTCGCCACCGCCGTCAAGCTCATCTGGGCCAACGTGGCCCTCAGCGTCGTGACGGCCGCGCTGTCCTTCGCCTTCCTGGACGACATCATCGACCAGGTCGTCGCGAACGCCCCGGCCGGTTCGACCATCGACCGTGACACCGCGCGGGTCTCCGCGATCGGCGCGGTCCTCTTCTCGATCGTCCTCGGCGTGGCCTTCGCCGCCCTGTTCGCCTACTTCATCGGCAAGGGGGCCAACTGGGCGCGCATCGTCTACACGGTCCTCATCGTCATCGGCGTGATCGGGTCGCTGACGAGCCTCGGCAACCAGCCGCCCGTCCTGCTGGTGCTGTCGCTCGTCAGCCTCGCGATCGGCATCGCCATCGTCGTGTTCCTCTACCGCCCCGACTCGAACGAGTACTTCAAGAAGAAGGCCTGAGCCGGACGCCCACCGCCCCGGTCCGACGCTGCACGGTCGGACCGGGGCGGTCGTGCGTGCGGACCCCAGGACCCAGGGCCGCCGACCGCCCGCAGCGCGGGTACCCTCGGTGCAGCAGCTCGAACCCTGACGAGGAGGTGGCCATGACGGTGCTCGACGACATCCTCGCGGGCGTCGCGGAGGACCGCGCCGCCCGACAGGCGACCTGCTCCCTCGAGGACCTCAAGGAGCAGGCGCGGCTGCAGCCGCCCGCCCTCGACCCGATGCCGACGTTCCGCGCCGACGGCGTGAGCGTGATCGCCGAGGTCAAGCGGGCGAGCCCCAGCAAGGGCGCCCTGGCGGCGATCAAGGACCCCGCGGGCCTGGCCCGCGACTACGCGGCCGGCGGTGCTGCCACGATCAGCGTGCTCACCGAGCGTCGTCGCTTCGACGGCAGCCTCGACGACCTGCGCGCCGTCCGCGCGCAGGTCGACGTGCCGGTGCTGCGCAAGGACTTCATCACGACCTCCTACGAGCTCTGGGAGGCGCGTGCGGCCGGCGCCGACATGGCGCTGCTCATCGTCGCGGCGCTCGACCAGGAGGCGCTCGTCAGCCTCATCGAGCGCGCCCGGTCGATCGGCCTCACCCCGCTCGTGGAGGTCCACGACGAGGACGAGGTCGACCGCGCCCTCGACGCCGGCGCCGAGCTGATCGGCGTCAACGCCCGCGACCTGAAGACGCTCGAGGTCAAGCGCGACACCTTCGAGCGGCTCGCGCCGCGCATCCCCGACGGCGTCGTCCGGGTGGCCGAGTCCGGCGTCCGCGGCCCGCACGACGTGCTGGAGTACGCGCGCGCCGGGGCCCACGTCGTGCTCGTCGGCGAGACGCTCGTCCGCGGTGACGACCCGCGCGCCAGCGTGGCCGACCTGGTCGCGGCCGGGGCCCACCCCGCGCTGCAGCAGAGGCCCTGACGTGGTCGCCACGGCCCCGCGGCGATGGTGACGGTCGCGCCCGCCCCACCGACCCCTCTGCACCCCGCCACGCCAGGGAGACACCCATGACCGTCTACGCCCAGCCGGACGCCACCGGCCACTTCGGCCGCTTCGGCGGCCGCTTCATGCCCGAGGCGCTCGTCGCCCCGCTCGACGAGCTCGCGGAGGCCTGGGCCGACGCACAGGCCGACCCGTCCTTCCTCGGCGAGCTCGACCGCATGTTCCGCGAGTACGCGAACGTGCCCAGCCCGCTCTACGACGCGACCCGGTTCTCCGAGGCCGTCGGCGCGCGCGTGCTGCTCAAGCGCGAGGACCTCAACCACACCGGCGCGCACAAGATCCGCAACGTGCTCGGCCAGGCGCTGCTCGCCAAGCGCATTGGCAAGCCCCGGGCCATCGCCGAGACCGGCGCCGGACAGCACGGCGTCGCGTCGGCCACCGCGTGCGCCTACCTCGACCTCGACTGCACCGTCTACATGGGCGAGGTCGACACCGAGCGCCAGGCGCTCAACGTCGCGCGCATGAAGATGCTCGGCGCGGAGGTCGTGCCGGTCACCACCGGCAGCCGCACGCTGAAGGACGCCATCAACGAGGCGCTGCGCGACTGGGTGGCCAGCGTCGACCACACCTCCTACCTGTTCGGCACCGCCGCGGGTCCGCACCCGTTCCCGACGATGGTGCGCGACCTCACGCGCGGCATCGGCGACGAGGCCCGTCGCCAGGTGCTCGAGCTGACCGGCAGCCTGCCCGACGCCGCCGTCGCCTGCGTGGGCGGCGGGTCCAACGCCATCGGGCTGTTCACCGCGTTCATCGACGACGCCGACGTGCAGCTGCTCGGCGTGGAGGCCGGGGGCGACGGCTACGAGACGGGTCGGCACGCGTCGCCCATCACCGCGGGCGAGGTCGGTGTGCTGCACGGAGCCCGCTCCTACCTCCTCCAGGACGAGGACGGCCAGACCATGGAGTCGCACTCCATCTCCGCCGGGCTCGACTACCCCGGCGTCGGCCCGGAGCACTCCTACCTCGCGTCGATCGGTCGGGCCCGGTACGTGCCCGCCACCGACGCGCAGGCGATGTCGGCGTTCGACCTCCTCTGCAAGACCGAGGGCATCATCCCGGCGATCGAGTCGGCGCACGCGCTGGCCGGTGCCGTGGAGCTCGCGAAGGAGCTCGGCCCCGACGCCACGATCCTCGTCAACCTGTCCGGCCGCGGCGACAAGGACGTGCACACCGCGGCCGAGTACTTCGGCCTGATCGACGGCCCGGTCGTGCTCGAGGAAGGCGTCGAGGAGTGAGCAGCAGCATCGACGCGCTCTTCGAGCGCACCCGCGCCGAGGGGCGCGCCGCGCTCGTCGGCTACCTGCCCGCGGGCTTCCCCGACGTCGAGACGTCCGTCGCGGCCCTCACCGCGATGATCGAGGGCGGCTGCGACCTCGTCGAGATCGGGCTGCCGTACAGCGACCCGGTCATGGACGGCCCCACCATCCAGGAGGCCGCCGAGACGGCCCTCGCGAACGGGTTCCGCACGAGCCACACGTTCGACGTCGTGCGTCGGGTCGCCGACGCCGGCGCACCCGTCGTCGTCATGACCTACTGGAACCCGGTCGAGCGCTACGGCGTCGACCGCTTCGCCGCCGACCTCGCCGCGGCCGGGGGAGCGGGGCTCATCACGCCCGACCTCATCCCCGACGAGGCCCAGGAGTGGGAGGAGGCGTCGCGCGCGCACGGGCTCGACCGCACGTATCTCGTCGCGCCGTCCTCGACCGACCGCCGGCTCTCGATGACCGCCGACGCCGCGAGCGGGTTCATCTACGCGACGGCCGTCATGGGCGTCACGGGAGCACGGCAGGAGACCAGCTCGCTGGCGCCCGAGCTCGTCGCGCGGCTGCGCGAGGTGACCGACAAGCCCGTCGGCGTCGGTCTCGGTGTCAGCAACGGTGCCCAGGCGCACGAGATCGCCCAGTACGCCGACGCCGTCATCGTCGGGTCCGCGTTCGTGCGCCGTCTGCTCGACGCGCCCGACACGGCCGGCGGTGTCGAGTCGGTCCGTGAGCTCGCCCGCGAGCTGCGAGAAGGAGTCGTCCGATGAGCCTGGTGACGAGCGCCGGTCTGGTCACGTACATCCCCAGCCCCTCCACGGGCGTCTGGCACCTCGGGCCCTTCCCGCTGCGGGCCTACGCGCTCGGCATCATCGTCGGCGCGCTGCTCGCGATCTGGATCGGCGAGCGACGTTTCGTCGCCCGCGGCGGACGCGAGGGACTCATCAGCGACGTCGCCATCTGGGCGATCCCGTTCGGCATCGTCGGGGCGCGGATCTACCACGTCGCCACCGACCCCGAGCTCTACTTCGGCGAGGGCCGGCGCGCGATCGAGGCGCTCTACATCTGGAACGGCGGGCTCGGCATCTGGGGCGCCATCGCCGGTGGCGCCGTGGGCGCGTACATCGCCTGCCGCCGCCACGACGTCTCGTTCCTGGCCGTCGCCGACGCCCTCGCCCCCGGGCTGCTCGTCGCGCAGGCCGTGGGTCGCATCGGCAACTACTTCAACTCCGAGCTGTTCGGCCGCCCCACCGACCTGCCCTGGGCGCTCGAGATCGCCCCCCAGCACCGTCCGGCCGGGTACGAGCAGTTCGCGACGTTCCACCCGACGTTCCTCTACGAGCTGCTCTGGAACCTGGCTGCCGCGGCGCTGCTCGTGCTGCTCGACCGTCGGCTGCGGTTCACGGGAGGTCGGGCGTTCGCGCTCTACGTCATGCTCTACACCGCGGGCCGGTTCTGGATCGAGCAGCTGCGCATCGACACCGCCAACCACGTCCTCGGCGTCCGGCTGAACGTGTTCACCGCCGTCATCGTCTTCGTGGCGGCCCTGGCGTACTTCCTGTGGAGCCGGCGTCGCGACCGCGGCGCCCAGGACGGCACGCCCGCCGACGAGGACGCCACCGCGTCCTGAGCACGGGCAGGGCAGCCTGCGCTGCCGTGACAGGACCGTGATCCCGGCCTAGGTTCGTGCCGTGAGCACCCCTGAGCCGCTGCCCGACCCGGGCGCCGTCACCCACGAGCACCCCGACGTCACCGGAGGCTGGCTGCGACCGGCCGTCTTCGGTGCCATGGACGGCCTCGTCTCCAACTTCGCGCTCATCATGGGCGTCACCGGCGGCAGCAGCGACCGCACGCCGGTGATCGTCGCCGGCCTGGCCGGACTCGCCGCCGGAGCCTTCTCCATGGCGGCGGGGGAGTACACGTCCGTCGCCAGCCAGCGCGAGCTCGCGCAGGCCCAGGTGGCCATCGAGCGCGACGAGATCGTGCGCAACGGCCCGGCCGAGCAGGCCGAGCTCGCCGCCGCGTTCGTCGCCAAGGGCATCGACGAGGACACCGCTCGCGACGTGGCGCAGCAGGTGCACCGCGACCTCGACCACGCCGTCGCGGTGCACGCGGCGGAGGAGATGGGCATCGACCCCGACGACCTCCCGTCGCCCGTCGTCGCCGCGGTGTCGTCGTTCCTCGCGTTCACGGCCGGCGCCGTCGTGCCCCTGCTGCCGCTCGTGCTGGGCGCCACGTCGTCGGTGCCGACGATCGTGCTCTCGCTCCTGGCGCTGTTCGCGTGCGGCGCCGTCGTCACGCGCGTCACCAGCAGGCCGTGGTGGTACGGCGGGCTGCGTCAGCTCGTCCTGGGCGGCGCGGCCGCCGGCGTCACGTACCTCATCGGCCACGCGGTGGGCACCGGCGTCGGCTGACCTTCCGCACGCACGCCTGCGGCACAGGGTCGCCTTCCTCGTCGCCCGGCGGCCGAGCCCTGTACAGTGGGGATGCTGTCCTGGGCCAACGTCGTCCCAGGGTCGGACCGCCCCCGCGGTGGTCCAGCACCCGATCATGATGACGCGAGAAGGGACTCTCGGTGAGCGCATCCACCCCTCCTGAGCTGCAGCGGACGACCGGCCCGAAGTTCTCGGCCCTCCCGGCCGCGCAGGGCCTCTACGACCCGATGCACGAGCGCGACGCCTGTGGCGTGGCGTTCGTCGCGACCCTCTCGGGCGTGCCGAGCAACGAGATCGTCCAGCACGGTCTCACCGCGCTGCGCAACCTCGACCACCGCGGCGCCGTCGGCGCCGAGGAGAACACCGGCGACGGCGCCGGGATCCTGCTGCAGGTCCCCGACCGGTTCGTCCGCGGCGTCGCGCAGGAGCAGGGCTTCGACCTGCCGGAGGCCGGCAGCTACGCGGTCGGCCTGGCGTTCCTCCCGGCCGAGCCCGACGCGGCCGCCGAGGCCAAGCAGCGGGTCGAGGCCATCGCGGCCGAGGAGTCGCTGACCGTCCTCGGCTGGCGGCCCGTGCCCGTCCAGCCCGACATCCTCGGCTCCATGGCCCGCGGCGCGATGCCGTCGTTCGAGCTGCTCTACGTCGAGTCGGCCGGCCAGCCCCGCACCGGCCTCGAGCTCGACCGGCTCGCGTTCTGCCTGCGCAAGCGCGCCGAGCACGAGACCGGCGTGTACTTCCCGTCGCTGTCGGCTCGTACGCTCGTCTACAAGGGCATGCTCACGACCGAGCAGCTCGACGCGTTCTTCCCCGACCTGCTCGACGTGCGCATGGAGTCGGCCCTGGCGATCGTGCACAGCCGCTTCTCGACCAACACGTTCCCCAGCTGGCCGCTCGCGCACCCCTTCCGGTTCGTCGCGCACAACGGTGAGATCAACACCGCGCGCGGCAACCGCAACTGGATGCGCGCCCGTGAGGCGACCCTCGAGAGCGAGCTGATCCCCGGCGACCTCTCGCGCCTGTACCCCATCTGCGACCCCGAGGGCAGCGACACCGCCTCGCTCGACGAGGTGCTCGAGCTGCTGCACCTCGGCGGCCGCGAGCTGCCGCACGCCGTGATGATGATGATCCCCGAGGCGTGGGAGAACAACGACGTCATGGACCCCGCCCGCCGGGCGTTCTACGAGTTCCACTCCTCGATCATGGAGCCCTGGGACGGGCCCGCCTGCGTCTGCTTCACCGACGGCACCCAGATCGGCGCGGTCCTCGACCGCAACGGCCTGCGCCCCGGTCGCTTCTGGATCACCGACGACGGCCTCGTCGTGCTCGCGTCCGAGGCCGGCGTGCTCGACCTCGACCCCGCCACGATCACCCGCAAGGGCCGTCTCGAGCCGGGCAGGATGTTCCTGCTCGACCTCGACGAGCACCGCGTCGTCGAGGACGAGGAGATCAAGTCGCGGCTCGCCAACGAGCACCCCTACGACGAGTGGCTCTACTCCGGTCTCGTCCGCTTCGAGGACCTGCCCGACCTGGAGCACATCATCCACACGCACGCGTCCGTGACGCGTCGTCAGCAGGTCTTCGGCTACAGCGAGGAGGACCTGCGGATCCTGCTCGCCCCGCTGGCCCGCACCGGCGCGGAGGCGATCGGATCCATGGGCACCGACACGCCCATCGCCGCCATCTCCGAGCGCCCGCGCATGCTGTTCGACTACTTCAGCCAGCTGTTCGCGCAGGTCACCAACCCGCCGCTCGACGCGATCCGCGAGGAGGTCGTCACGTCCCTCGCGGGCACGATGGGCCCGGAGGCGAACCTGCTCGAGCCGAGCCCGGCCTCCTGCCGCATGCTGCAGCTGCCGTTCCCGGTGATCGACAACGACGAGCTCGCCAAGATCCGGCACATGAACAAGGACGGCGACATGCCGGGGTTCAGCGTGCACGTGGTCCGCGGCCTCTACGACGTCAACGGCGGCGGTGCGGCGCTCAAGGCGAAGCTCGACGAGATCTGCGCCGACGTGTCGCGTGCGGTCGCCGACGGCGCCCGCATCATCGTGCTCTCGGACCGGCACTCCGACTCCGAGCGCGCGCCGATCCCGTCGCTGCTGCTCACGGCCGCCGTGCACCACCACATGGTGCGCGAGAAGCTGCGCTCGCAGGCCGGTCTGCTCGTCGAGACCGGCGACGTGCGCGAGGTGCACCACGTCGCGCTCCTCATCGGCTACGGCGCGACGGCCGTCAACCCCTACCTGGCGCTGGAGTCGGCCGAGGACCTCGCCCGCGAGGCGAACTTCGTGCGCGACGTCAAGCCGGAGCAGGCCGTGCGCAACGTCGTCTACGGCCTCGGCAAGGGCGTCCTCAAGGTCATGAGCAAGATCGGCGTCTCGACCGTCGCGTCGTACACCGGTGCGCAGATCTTCGAGTGCGTCGGTCTGTCGCACGAGGTGGTCGACGCCTACTTCACGGGCACGTCGAGCAAGCTCGGCGGCATCGGCCTCGACGTCATCGCCGACGAGGTCGCGTCGCGGCACGCCCGCGCGTACCCGACCCAGGGCATCGTCGGTCGCCGTCGCGTCCTCGAGGTGGGCGGCGAGTACCAGTGGCGTCGCGAGGGGCCGGAGCACCTGTTCGACCCCGAGACGGTGTTCCGCCTGCAGCACTCCACCCGCTCGGGCCGCTACGACATCTTCAAGAAGTACACCGAGCGCGTCGACGAGCAGTCCGAGCGGCTCATGACGCTGCGCGGCCTGTTCACCTTCAAGGCGGGCGTGCGCCCGCCCGTGCCGATCGAGGAGGTGGAGCCGGTCAGCGAGATCGTCAAGCGGTTCTCTACCGGCGCGATGAGCTACGGCTCCATCAGCCAGGAGGCGCACGAGACCCTCGCCATCGCGATGAACCGCCTCGGTGGCAAGTCCAACACCGGCGAGGGCGGCGAGGACCCCGAGCGGCTCTACGACCCGGAGCGTCGCTCGTCGATCAAGCAGGTCGCGTCGGGACGCTTCGGCGTCACGAGCGAGTACCTGTCGAACGCCGACGACATCCAGATCAAGATGGCGCAGGGCGCGAAGCCCGGCGAGGGCGGCCAGCTGCCCGGACCCAAGGTGTACCCGTGGGTGGCCAAGACGCGTCACTCGACGCCGGGCGTGGGCCTCATCTCGCCGCCGCCGCACCACGACATCTACTCGATCGAGGACCTCAAGCAGCTCATCCACGACCTGAAGAACGCCAACCCGTCGGCCCGCGTGCACGTCAAGCTGGTCTCCGAGGTCGGCGTCGGCACGGTCGCGGCGGGCGTCTCGAAGGCCAAGGCCGACGTCGTGCTGATCTCGGGCCACGACGGCGGGACGGGTGCGTCGCCCCTGACGTCGCTCAAGCACGCCGGCGGCCCCTGGGAGCTCGGCCTGGCCGAGACCCAGCAGACCCTGCTCGTCAACGGGCTGCGCGACCGCATCGTCGTGCAGTGCGACGGCCAGCTCAAGACCGGGCGCGACGTCGTCGTGGCGGCGCTGCTCGGGGCCGAGGAGTTCGGGTTCGCGACCGCACCGCTGGTCGTCAGCGGCTGCATCATGATGCGCGTCTGCCACCTCGACACCTGCCCGGTCGGCGTCGCGACCCAGAACCGTCAGCTGCGCGAGAAGTTCTCGGGCAAGGCGGAGTACGTCGTGAACTTCTTCGAGTTCCTGGCGCAGGAGGTGCGCGAGTACCTCGCGGAGCTGGGCTTCCGCTCGATCGACGAGGCCGTCGGCCACGCCGAGGTGCTCGACGTCCGCCAGGCCGTCGACCACTGGAAGGCCCAGCACCTCGACCTGTCGCCCATCCTCTACGTGCCCGAGCTGCCCGAGGGCGCGTCGCTGCGCAACACCACCGGCCAGGAGCACGGTCTCGACGTGGCGCTCGACGCGGAGCTCATCCGCATCAGCGCCGACGCGCTCGAGCGGGGCGAGCCGGTGCGGGCCCAGCTGCCCATCCGCAACGTCAACCGCACGGTCGGCACCATGCTCGGCCACGAGCTGACGAAGCGTTACCGCGGCGAGGGCCTGCCGGAGAACACCATCGACCTGACCTTCCTCGGGTCGGCGGGCCAGTCCTTCGGCGCGTTCGTGCCGCGCGGCATCACGCTGCGGCTCGAGGGCGACGGCAACGACTACGTCGGCAAGGGCCTCTCGGGCGGACGGCTCGTCGTCCGACCCCCGCGCGACGCGACGTTCGCGGCGGAGGCGCAGATCGTGGCCGGCAACGTCATCGGCTTCGGCGCGACGAGCGGCGAGATCTTCCTGCGCGGCAAGGTCGGCGAGCGGTTCTGCGTGCGCAACTCCGGTGCGTCGGCCGTCGTCGAGGGCGTGGGCGACCACGCGCTCGAGTACATGACCGGAGGCACCGTGGTGATCCTCGGACCGACCGGTCGCAACGTCGCGGCCGGCATGAGCGGTGGTCAGGCCTACGTCCTGGACCTCGACCACTCCCTCGTCAACCCCGACATGGTCGCGCTGAACGGCGTCGAGGCAGGGTCGGAGGCGGCCGAGGCGCTGCACGCCCTGGTGGTCAAGCACCACGAGGAGACGGGATCGGCCGTGGCCGAGCAGCTGCTCGGCGCGTGGGAGCAGTCGCTCGCCCGCTTCACCGAGGTCATGCCCGTCAACTACCGCAAGGTGCTCGACGCCAAGGCCGAGGCCGAGGCCGAGGGCCTGTCCGAGGACGACACGACCGCACGCATGATGGAGGTGGCCGCACGTGGCTGATCCCCGAGGTTTCATCACGACCCCCCGCCAGGTGGCCCCGCGCCGCCCCGTCGAGGAGCGGGTGAACGACTGGAACGAGGTCTACCCCGGTGGGCCCGGCAAGGCGCTGCTCCCGATCATCACGGAGCAGGCCGGACGCTGCATGGACTGCGGCATCCCGTTCTGCCACCAGGGCTGCCCGCTCGGCAACCTGATCCCGGAGTGGAACGACCTGGTCTGGCGCGACGACTGGATCGAGGCGATCGACCGGCTGCACGCGACCAACAACTTCCCGGAGTTCACGGGCCGGCTCTGCCCGGCACCGTGCGAGACGGCCTGCGTCGTCGGGATCAACCGGGAGCCGGTCACGATCAAGAACGTCGAGGTCTCGATCATCGACCGCGCGTGGGAGTGGCGGAACGTGCGCCCCGAGCCGCCGGAGTACCTGACCGGCAAGACGGTCGCGGTCGTCGGCTCCGGGCCCGCAGGTCTCGCCGTCGCGCAGCAGCTGACCCGCGCCGGTCACACGGTCGCGGTGTACGAGCGCGACGACAAGGCGGGCGGCCTGCTCCGGTACGGCATCCCGGAGTTCAAGATGGAGAAGGTGCACGTCGACCGCCGCATCGAGCAGATGCAGCGCGAGGGCACCGTGTTCCGCACCGGAGTGCAGGTGGGCGACACGCTCACCGGCAGCCAGCTGCGCGACCGCTACGACGCCGTCGTGCTCGCCATCGGCTCGACCGTGCGCCGCGACCTCCCCGCCCCGGGACGTGAGCTCGCCGGCATCCACCAGGCCATGGAGTTCCTGCCCCAGGCCAACCGCGTCGCGGTCGGCGAGGAGGTGGAGGGACAGATCCTCGCCACCGACAAGGACGTCGTCATCATCGGTGGCGGCGACACCGGCGCGGACTGCCTCGGCACCTCGATCCGCCAGGGCGCACGCTCGGTCACCAGCCTGGAGATCATGCCGCAGCCCGGCGAGGACCGGCCCGAGACGCAGCCGTGGCCGACGTACCCGATGGTCTACCGCGTCGCGTCGGCGCACGAGGAGGGCGGCGACCGCAAGTACGCCGTCTCGACCAAGGAGTTCGTGGGCGACGACGACGGCCACGTCGCCGGTCTGCGGATCGTCGAGGTGGAGATGAAGGACGGTCGCTTCGAGGAGGTGCCCGGCTCCGAGCAGGTCATCCCCGCGCAGCTCGTCCTGTTCGCGATGGGCTTCACCGGCCCCCAGCGCGAGGGCCTCGTCGAGCAGCTCGGCGTCGACCTCGACGAGCGCGGCAACATCGTGCGCGACCGCGACTTCATGTCGTCCGTGCCGGGCGTGTTCGTGGCCGGCGACGCCGGTCGTGGCCAGTCGCTCATCGTCTGGGCCATCGCCGAGGGGCGTTCCGCCGCTGCCGGGGTCGACGCCTACCTGACGGGTGGGCGCAGCCCGCTGCCGCGGCCGATCAAGCCGAACGACCGTCCGCTGATGGTCTGAGCGACGCGTGGTGCCGGCGACCCAGGTCGTCGCACGCAGGGGCCGGGAGCGGGTGCTCCCGGCCCCTCCGTCGTTCCGGCCCTGGAGGGCCCGCGTGCGGGGCCTCCGGGGTCGGGTGAACTCTCAGCGTCTTTTGTTGCGCGGAACGACAAAGTGACTCGCCGGTACACCCCGCGGTCGATAGGGTCGGGGGGTGCGTAGAGCCAAGATCGTCTGCACGCTCGGACCGGCCGTCGCGACCGCCGAGCGTATCCTCCAGCTGGCCGAGGCGGGCATGGACGTCGCCCGGCTCAACATGAGCCACGGCGACCATGCCGACCACGAGGCGAACCTCGGGTACGTGCGGGCTGCCGCGGAGCGCACCGGCAAGGCGATCGCCGTGCTCGCCGACCTGCAGGGTCCGAAGATCCGGCTCGGCCGCTTCGCCGACGGTCCCGTCGACCTCGCCGTCGGCGACCGCTTCACCATCACCACCGACGACGTCCCCGGCGACGCCGAGCGTGCCTCCACCACCTACTCCGGCCTGCCTGGCGACGTCTCGCCCGGCGACGAGATCCTCGTCGACGACGGCCGCGTGCGCCTGCGTGCCCTCGAGGTCACCGGGCACGACGTCGTCACCATCTGCGAGACCGCGGGGCGGCTCAGCAACAACAAGGGCATCAACCTGCCCGGCGTGGCGGTCAGCGTGCCCGCCATGAGCGAGAAGGACGTCGAGGACCTGCGGTTCGCGCTGCGCCAGGGCGTCGACTTCGTCGCCCTGTCGTTCGTGCGCAACGCCCGCGACGCCGACGACGTCCGCCGCGTCATGCACGAGCTCGACATCCACCGTCCGGTCATCGCCAAGATCGAGAAGCCGCAGGCCGTCGACAACCTCGATGAGATCATGGACTCCTTCGACGGCTTCATGGTCGCGCGCGGCGACCTCGGCGTGGAGCTGCCGCTCGAGGACGTGCCGATCGTGCAGAAGCTGATCGTCGAGAAGGCCCGGCGCAACGCCAAGCCGGTCATCGTCGCCACCCAGATGCTGGAGTCGATGATCTCCGCGCCGCGGCCCACGCGTGCGGAGGCGTCGGACGTCGCCAACGCGGTGCTCGACGGCGCCGACGCGGTGATGCTGTCGGGCGAGACCAGCGTGGGGGAGTACCCGATCCAGACGGTGCGCACCATGGCGCGCATCATCGAGTCCACCGAGGACCACGGGCTGCCGCGCATGGCCGCCTACACCTGGCAGGCGAAGACCCGCACGGGCATCATCTGCCGCGGCGCCTCGCAGGTCGCCGAGGCCATCGACGCACGCTACGTCGTCGCGTTCACGACCATCGGCGGGTCCGCCCGCCGCATGTCGCGCTACCGCTCCCACATCCCGGTGATCGCGTTCACGCCCGACCCGATGACGCGCAACCAGCTGGCGCTCACCTGGGGCGTCGAGACGTTCCTCGTGCCCGAGGTCAAGCACACCGACGAGATGGTCCTGCAGGTCGACAAGCGTCTGCTCGAGGTGGCGCGGTGCTCCCACGGCGACGAGGTCGTCATCGTCGCGGGCGCCCCGCCCGGCATCCCCGGCTCCACGAACGCGCTGCGGATCCACCGCATGGGCGACGCCATCAACCGCGTGGTGCCCGCGTACGAGCACCCCGCCGAGGAGGGCTGAGCGTCCCGCCGACGCTCGACGAGCGGGTGTCGGCGCCCGGACGTACGGTGGGGACATGACTGAATCGAACACGTCGTCGAACGCCCCGTCGGAGACTGGGCAGAACGCTGCGCGGGAGACGGGGCAGGCCACCGGGCAGGACGCCGACGTCATCGGCGCGGACGCCGGTGGCACCACCGAGAAGGACCCGCAGGACTGGGTCACCGGAGACGAGCCGATGACCGGTGCGCAGCGCTCCTACCTCGACACGCTCGCCCGCGACGCCGGCGAGACGCTGTCGGCGGACCTCACCAAGGCCGAGGCCTCCGAGCACATCGAGCGGCTGCAGGAGCAGACGGGCCGCGGGGCCGACTGACGGGCGGTGGGCGCGCTGGTGCCGACTGCGGGACTCGAACCCGCACGCCCTCTCGGACAACGGTTTTTGAGACCGTCGCGTCTACCATTCCGCCAAGTCGGCGCGCCGCGCGTGCCCGCTAACCTTCTCACGTGACCAGCCGACCGACCGAGACGCCCCGCACCGACGAGACCCCTGCGACGGGCGAGCCCGCCGACCGTCCTCGCGTCGTCATCGCCGAGGACGAGGCGCTCATCCGCCTCGACCTCGCCGAGATGCTCGCGGAGGAGGGCTACGACGTCGTCGGGCAGGCTGCCGACGGTGTCGAGGCCGTCGAGCTCGCCACGTCGCTGCGGCCCGACCTGGTCGTCATGGACGTCAAGATGCCGCGGCTCGACGGGATCGCCGCGGCGAGCCGCATCGCGGGGGAGCGGATCGCGCCCGTCGTGATGCTGACCGCGTTCAGCCAGCGCGACCTCGTCGACCGGGCGCGGGAGTCCGGCGCGATGGCCTCCCTGGTCAAGCCGTTCACGGCCTCCGACCTCGTCCCGGCGATCGAGATGGCCCGCAGCCGCTTCGCCGAGCTCGCGGCGCTAGAGGCCGAGGTCGAGGACCTCACCGACCAGCTCGCCACCCGCAAGGTCGTCGAGCGCGCCAAGGCCCAGCTCCAGGCGGCCCTCGGGCTCAGCGAACCGGAGGCCTTCGGCTGGATCCAGCGCACCGCGATGGACCTGCGGATGCCGATGCGCACCGTCGCCGAACGGGTCGTGGAGCACGGGGTCCCGGGCACCGATCCCTCACCCGAGTGAGCGATCCGTATTACAAGTTGACTACGAAACAGGACTTTCACACGAGCCCGACCTGCGCGACCCCCGCGGCGACTAGTTTCGTCCTACGGCTCGACCCGTCGGGGGTCGGACCAGAGTTCCCGGAGGATCAATGAAGCGCAGTACCAGGACCATGCGGCTCGCCGCGGTCGCCGCGGCCGGCGCGCTCGTGCTCGCCGCCTGTGGTGGAGGCAGCGGCAGCGACGACGACAGCAGCGACAGCGGCGACAAGGCCTCGGCCTCCAAGGCCGACGGCACGCTGACGATCGGTACCCTGCTCCCGCAGACCGGCAGCCTCGCGTTCCTCGGCCCGCCGGAGTTCGCGGGCGTCGACCTCGCGATCAAGGACATCAACGCCGACGGCGGCGTGCTGGGCAAGCCCGTCAAGGGCGTCAAGGGCGACTCGGGCGACACCGACTCGGGCATCGCACCCGCCGAGACCGACAAGCTGCTCGACGCCGGTTCCGACGTCATCGTCGGCGCCGCCTCCTCGGGCGTCTCCATGACGGTCATCGACAAGATCATGTCGGCGGGCACGGTCATGTTCTCGCCCGCCAACACGTCGACCGACTTCGACAAGGGCGACTACGCGAAGCCCGACCTCTACTTCCGCACCGCGCCCTCGGACATCCTGCAGGGTGCCGTGATGGCGAACCTGCTCGTCCAGGACGGTCGTCAGAACGTCGCCATCCTGGCCCGCCAGGACGCCTACGGCCAGACGCTCGCCGCGGAGATCAAGAAGGGTCTCGAGAGCGCCGGCTCCAAGGTCGCCGCGACCGTCTTCTACGGCGAGAACGCCCAGTCCTACGACTCGCAGGTCCAGGAGGTCGCCGACAGCAAGCCGGACGCGATCGTGCTGGTCGCCTTCGAGGAGACGACGACGATCATCCCGCAGCTGGTGCAGGCCGACGTCGGCCCGCAGAAGGTCCCGACCTACTTCGTCGACGGCAACACGGCCGACTACAGCGGCAAGCTGCCCGAGGGCACGCTCAAGGGCACCAAGGGCACCATCCCCGGCGCCGAGACCTCCGGTGACTTCAAGAAGCGCCTCCTCGAGGTCGACCCGAAGCTGAAGGACTACTCCTACGCGGCCGAGTCCTACGACGCGGTCGTCGTGTCGGCGCTCGCGGCCATCAAGGCCGACAGCGACGCGGGCGACAAGATCGCCAAGGAGATCCCCGGCATCACCGAGGGCGGCGAGAAGTGCACGACGTTCAAGGACTGCGCCGCGCTCCTGAAGGACGGCAAGGACATCGACTACGACGGTGTCTCCGGTCCGATCGAGCTGGGTGAAACGGGCAGCCCGACGGCCGCCTCCATCGGCATCTACGAGTACGGCGCCGACAACACCTACAAGGCGGTCGACTACATCAGCGGCACGATCTGAGCCACTGACGTCGAGCACGTCCCGCACGAGGCCCCCGGGTTCCACCCGGGGGCCTCGTCATGTCTGGCACCACCTCGCTGGTTCCCATGAGCTGATGGGAACCAGCAGCCCACCCTGGTTCTCCCTCACTCACCTGCGGGTGACTCCTGGGGTGAGTCAGGGATTCCCAGGTCGACCTGGGAATCTCACCGCCGCAGGACCGCCGGACGCCTCGTAGGCAGCGCGGCGCGGTCGCCAGGCCCGGTTTCCTCAGCCAGGCACGGAAAGGTCTCCGTGCGTGGCTGGGAGAACCGTGCCTCGTGGGAGGAAACCGGGCAGCCGGGGAGAGAACCGTGTCTCGCGGGGGATTCCCAGGTCGACCTGGGAATCTCTCCTCGCACACGTGCGAAGGCCCCCGACGCTCACGTCGGGGGCCTTCGGGGTCGAGCAGGTGCGGAGCGGTCAGCTCGCCTTCTTGCCCAGCGTGCCGAGGTACAGCTCGACGACCTTCGGGTCGTTGCCGAGCGAGCGGCCGGTGCCGGAGTAGGCGGAGCGGCCCTGGTCGAGCACGTAGCCGCGGTCGCAGATCTGCAGGCAGCGCTTGGCGTTCTGCTCGACCATGATCACCGAGACGCCGGCCTTGTTGATGTTGCGCGTCTGCACGAACACCTCGTCCTGGAGGACGGGGGAGAGGCCGGCGGACGGCTCGTCGAGCAGCAGCACCTGCGGGTCCATCATCAGGGCGCGACCCATGGCGACCATCTGGCGCTCACCACCGGACAGCGACCCGGCGCGCTGCTTGCGACGCTCGCCGAGGCGGGGGAACAGGTCGGTCACGAACGCGAACCGCTCCGTGAACGTCTTCGGCGCCTGGTAGCAGCCCATCTCGAGGTTCTCCTCGATGGTCAGGCTCGGGAACACGTTGTTCGTCTGCGGGACGAACCCGATGCCCTTCGTGACCAGCTGGTCCGCGCGCTGGTTGGTGATCTTCTCACCCTTCAGCGTCACGCTGCCCTCGTGGATCGTCACCAGGCCGAACAGCGACTTGAGCAACGTCGACTTGCCGGCGCCGTTCGGGCCGATGATGCCGACGAGCTCGCCGGGCTGGCAGTACAGGTCGGCGCTGTTGAGGATGTTGACGCCCGGCAGGTATCCGGCGACGAGGCCGTCGGCGCGCAGGATCGCACCGTCGGCGCCCTCCTCGTGCTTCGCGCGCTCCTCGGCGAAGTTCGCGTCGCGGGCCGCCTCGCGGCCGACGTCCTGGCCCGACTCGTGGATCTCTGACATGTCAGGCCTCCTGGTCGAGCTCGGCCTCGGTGGCCTGCTCGAGCTCGGTCTCGTCCAGCTCGGTGATGTCGGTGTCGTGGTGAGCGCCCAGGTAGGCGTCGATGACGGCCTGGTCGGACATCACCTGGTCCGGGGTGCCCTCCGCGACGATCTTGCCCTGGGCCATGACGATGACCCAGTCGGAGATGTCGCGCACCATGTCCATGTCGTGCTCGACGAAGAGGACCGTGCGGCCCTCGTCGCGCAGCGACTTCACGTGACCGAGCAGCGACTGCTTGAGGGCCGGGTTCACGCCGGCCATCGGCTCGTCGAGCATGATCAGCTCGGGGTCGACCATGAGCGAGCGGGCCATCTCGAGCAGCTTGCGCTGGCCGCCGGAGAGGGAGCCGGCGAAGTCCTCGCGCTTGGCGTCGAGCTTGAATCGCGCGAGCAGCTCGTCGGCGCGCTCGGTGATCGAGTCCTCCTGGCCCGACCAGAGCGCACGGAACGGGGCGGACCAGAAGCGCTCGCCCCGCTGGCCCGTCGCGCCGAGCCGCATGTTCTCGATGACGGTGAGGCGCGACAGCACCTTCGTCAGCTGGAACGTGCGCACCATGCCGCGACGGGCGACCTTGTAGGCCGGCACCTTCTGCAGCGACTGGCCGTTGAACGACCACTCGCCGGTGTCCGGGGCGTCGAAGCCCGTGAGCAGGTTGAACAGCGTCGTCTTGCCGGCGCCGTTCGGGCCGATCAGCGCGGTGATGACACCCCGCTGGATCTCGACGTGCTCGACGTCGACGGCCTTCAGGCCGCCGAACTGCCGGGTGATGGAGGAGCCGACGAGGATCGCGTCGGGCTTCTTCACACCGGGCGTGTTCGCGACCCCTGCGAGCGGGTCGGTCGTGGGGGTGGTGTCAGCGGGCATCGATCGCCAGCTCCTTCCGGTCGCCGAAGATCCCCTGCGGTCGGTAGATCATCAGGAGCATGAGGCCCAGGCCGACGAGGATGAGTCGGACCAGGCTGGCCTGGATGTCGCTCATCGCCCAGGTGGGGATGAGCGGGTCGCTGCCGGCGGTGGCCTGGCTGAAGAACGCGCCGATGCCGGCCATGAGGAACCAGAAGATCATCGCGCCGACGACCGGGCCCAGGACGCGGGCCGCGCCGCCGATGAGCAGGGCGGTGTACGCGTAGAACGTGATGTTGGTGGAGTAGTCGCTCGGGACCACCGAGGCCTGCTTCACGGCGAAGAACAGACCGGCGAGGCCACCGAAGACACCACCGAGGATCAGCGCCTGCATCTTGTAGGCGAACACGTTCTTGCCGAGCGAGCGCACGGCGTCCTCGTCCTCGCGGATGGAGCGCAGCACGCGGCCCCACGGGCTGCGCATGAGCAGCCACACGAAGAGGCAGCCGAGGGCGACGAGGATCCAGCCGACCGTGAGCGACCAGAGGTCGTCGGGACGGAACCGGATGATGCCGAGGTCCAGGGGGCCGCTGTAGGGGTTGAGGTCCTGGAACGTCTTGGCGAAGCCGGTGAGGCCGTTGGATCCGCCGAAGACCTCGCGGGTCTCCACGGCACCGAAGACGAGACGCAGGATCTCGGCCGTCGCGATCGTCGCGATGGCCAGGTAGTCGGCGCGCAGGCGCAGGGTCGGCACGCCGAGCACCAGCGCGAGGACGACCGGTGCGACGAGCGCGACGACCACGCCGAGCCAGAACGACTGGTCGTAGGTGACGACGGTGACGGCGAGGCCGTAGGCACCGACCGCCATGAACCCGGCCTGGCCGAAGTTCAGCAGGCCGGTGTAGCCGAAGTGGATGTTGAGGCCGATGGCGGCCAGGGCGAACACGATCGCCTGCGGCCCGAGGGCCGAGGAGAGTGCCGCGCTGAGGATGCTTCCGAAGTCCATGGGAGTCCCTTTCAGCCGATCCGCTCGGCGCGGCCCAGGATGCCCTGGGGCCTGATCAGCAGGATGAGGATGAGCACCACGAGGGCGCCGACCTCCTTGATGGACGAGGGGACACCGGGCCAGATGCCGATCTGCAGGGTGCCGACCTCGACCATGATGCCGATGATCATCGACCCGATCAGCGCACCCCAGATGGTGCCGAGACCGCCGAGGGTCACCGCGGCGAACACGAGCAGCAGCAGCTTGAAGCCCATGAGGAAGTTGACCTGGCTGTTGACGGCCAGCAGACCGCCGGAGAGCCCGGTGAGCGCGCAGCCGAGCACCCAGACGGAGCGGACGACGCCGTCGACCCGCAGGCCGGAGGACGCCGAGAGCGCCGGGTTGTCGGCCACCGCACGCATCGACTTGCCCAGCCGCGTGCGCATGAGGACGACGCAGGTGATGGTGAGCACGACGATCGAGACCGCCATGATCGCGATCTCCTTGTCGGCCAGCTGGAACGGTCCGTAGGACTGGCGCGTCTGGTTGACGTACTGCGAGAGCGACTCGCGCGAGCCGCCGAAGAAGTACTGGAACAGGTTGCGCAGCAGCAGGCCGAAGCCGATCGAGACGATCATCATCGCGATGATGCCGATGCCCTTGCTGCGCAGCGGCTTCCACAGGAACTTGTCCTGCAGCCAGCCGAACGCGGCCGAGGCGAGCACCGCCACGACGATGGCGAGGATGACCGGCAGCCCGAACGCGCGGTTGGCGACGTAGGTGGCGATCGCGCCGAAGGTGATGATCTCGCCGTGCGCGAAGTTGGTGAGCTTCGTCGTGCCGAAGATCAGCGAGAGGCCGAGCGCGGCGAGCGCGATGATCAGCCCGAACTTGACGCCGTTGACCATGGCGCCGGAGAAGCGCTCGCCGAGCGACGGACCCGCCTGCTCGACGACGCCGATCTGGAACTGGGCGAAGTTGCCGCCGTCCAGGAGCGCGTCGACGGTGCGCTTGTTGCTGCCGCCGAACTGGATCCCCGCCGGCAGCGTGTCGGTGTCGAGGGTGACGACGTAGCTGCCGCGCTCCGGGATCGCGATGAAGGCGCGTCCGTTCGGGTCGGTCACCGCCTCGCCGACCTCGGTGCCGGAGGCGGACGCGACGCTCAGCGTCGCTCCGGGGATCGGGGCCTTGTCGTCACCGCTGTTCTGCAGCGTGACGCCGATGTAGGCGCCGTCCGGCGGGGTGGCCGGCGCCGTGGGCGCCGTCGGGCTCGCGCTGGGCGTGGGCGTGCTGGTGGCCGAGGCGCCGAGAGGCACCAGGACGACCAGACACGCCAGGAACGCCGACACGAGGACCTTGGATGTCAGTCGCACGCAGGACTCCTGGAGTTCGGGCAGCGCTTGTGGCGCCGTCGTCCCGGGGACTATATCCCCGCCAGGGTCCGAGGTGGCCCCTTCGTGAGAGTCCACAGGTAACAGTTCTGTGAAGTCCGCTCAGGCCAGCGAGACAGCGAGCTGCGTGAGCAGCGGCGCCACGAGGAGGGCGGGCAGCAGGTCGGCGACGGGCAGGGCCTTGAGGTCGAGCAGGCGCAGCGCGACCCCCACGAGGACCAGCCCGCCGGTGGCGCCCAGCGCGTCGAGATGGGCGGCCGGCAGCGCCTCGCCGAGCGCCAGCCCGACCAGTGTCAGCGACCCCTGGACGACCAGCACGGCGAGGGCGGAGGCCATCACCCCGACGCCCAGCGCGGCGGCGAAGGCGAGCGCCGCGAAGCCGTCGAGGGCTGACTTCAGGAGCAGCTGGTCCGCTCCGCGGCCGAGCCCCTCGTTGATCGATCCGAGGATCGTGAGGGGCCCTACGCAGAACACGAGCGAGGCGACGACGAACCCCTGGACGAACCGGTCGCGGTCGCCGCCGTCGCCCCGCGACAGGGCGCGCTGGAGCACTCCGCCGAACGACTCCAGCCGGTCCTCCAGGCGCAGCAGGGAGCCGACGACCCCGCCGACGAGCAGCGAGCCGAGGACGATCAGCGTCGGTGCGCCTCGTGGCGTCGCGTCGACGAGGGCGTCGCTGCGGACCGCGAGGGCGGCGTCGGCGGCGATGAGCAGGGTGACGAGACCGAGGGCCGAGGTGACCGTGGTGCGGACGCGTTCGGGCAGGCGGTGGCCGACCAGCAGGCCCAACCCGGAGCCGACGAGCACGGTGGCCACGTTGGTGAGCGTGCCGCCACCCACGAACATGTAGGCTCCTCTCGCTCGTTGAACATCGCACGACCCGACCGGGCCATGGTGACAGCCGTCCACCCGGGTCGCGCCCGACACCCGCCGAGGACGTCATGGCCACTCGCTCGCCGATCGTGATGCGCGACGCGGTGCCCGAGGACGCGGCGGAGCTCGTCGCCCTGTGGGCGGAGTCGGCCGCGGTGAGCGACGAGGAGGGCGCGGAGGCGTTCTCCTACCAGTCGCTGTTCCGTGAGCCGAGCGCCACGGAGGCGGCGTCGGCGATCGAGCAGACCCTCGCCAAGCCCGGCAAGCGCATCATCGTCGCGCTCGTCGAGGGCGAGATCGTCGGCGCGACGGTGTGCGACCTGAGCACCCTCACACCGATCACGCTCACCCCCATCCTCATCGTCACCGACATCCAGGTGTCCCCGCGCCACCGTCGTCGCAACGTCGCCGCGACGCTGCTGTCGGCGGCCGCGACGTACGGCGAGGAGAACGCCTGCGAGATCGTGGTCGCCGCCATCCCGCTCATGGCGCGCGAGCCGCACCGCTACCTGACCAAGATCGGCTTCACCCAGGTCGCCGCCGTCCGCGCGATCCAGGCCAGCCGCCTGCGCTCCCGGCTCAGCTCCAAGGCCACCCACTCGCGCGACACCGGCAAGCTCATCGCTGTCCGTCGCACCCTGCGTCGTCGTCAGGACGACCGCCGCTCCGGGCGGGTCTGAGGTCGGCGCTCCTTCGTCGCCGGGCGCGTCGTGTGCTTGCCGCTGCGCTGGCTGTGGTGGTCTGGG
Source organism: Propionibacteriales bacterium (assembly GCA_026392465.1). GTDB lineage: Bacteria > Actinomycetota > Actinomycetes > Propionibacteriales > Nocardioidaceae > Aeromicrobium. The sequence continues at coordinate 361,440 of JAPLCA010000030.1, read as the reverse complement.
GTTGCTGGTGCGCTGCCTGCGGGGGTCGTGTGCTTGCCGCTGCGCTGCTTCGGCCCTCGCTGGGTGTGGTCTCCGAAAGGGCCTCGACCGGGCGGCTGGCGGGCCGGTGGTTTGGGTTCTCGGGCTGTGGCCCGCGCTGTGGACGCAAGATTCTGCGTTCGTGCGTGCCAGCGGTGGATCCGCAACCTTCTGAGCGCTCTACAGGTGGCGCATCCACCGCCCAGGGGGCGAGGGGTGTGAAGGATTCTTCTTTCTCGTGGAACGGTCCACGAGAAAGAAGAATCCTTCGTCCCCCAACGCAAACGGCACCCAAGATTCTGCATTCACGCGAACCAGACCGAACGCTTCTGCGTTCACCACGGGATCCCGTAGCAAACGCAGCATCCTTCGAGTCCCAGCGCACGAACGCAGATTCTTGCGTCCCACAGCGCGGGCCACAGCCCGAGACCCCAGACCAGCTCCCGCCCAGCCGCCCGGTCGAGGCCCTTTCGGAGACCACCCGCAGCGAAGGCCGAGGCAGCGCACCAGCAACCCCAGGCCCCCTACGGCAGCGCACCAGCAACCCCAGACCCCCTGCGGCAGCGCACCAGCACGACAAGCCCCCGGAAGCAGCGCACCAGCAAGCACAGCCCATACCCCCACGCCCCAGGCCCCTGTCAGCCGGTGCGTCTAGAGTCGACGACGTGGATCGACTGCTGCTGATCGACGGTCACTCCGTCGCCTACCGTGCCTTCTTCGCCCTGCCCGTGGAGAACTTCTCCACCACCACGGGGCAGCACACCAACGCGGTGTTCGGCTTCACCTCGATGCTCATCAACGTGCTGCGCGACGAGCGGCCCACGCACGTCGGCGTGGCGTTCGACGTGTCCCGGCAGACGTTCCGCACGCAGGAGTACGCGGAGTACAAGGGCAACCGCAGCAAGAGCCCTGACGAGTTCAAGGGCCAGGTCGGGTTGATCAAGGACGTCGTCGCGGCGCTCGGCATCACCGCGTTCGAGAAGGACGGCTTCGAGGCCGACGACGTGATCGGCACGCTGACCACGCAGGCTCAGGCGGCCGGCATGGAGGTGCTGATCTGCACCGGCGACCGCGACGCGCTCCAGCTCGTCACCGACACCACCACCGTGCTCTACCCGCGCAAGGGGGTCTCCGACCTCGCGCGGATGACGCCGGCCGCGGTCGAGGAGAAGTACGGGGTCACGCCGGAGCACTACCCGGAGATCGCGGCACTCGTCGGCGAGACGAGCGACAACCTTCCCGGCGTGCCCGGGGTCGGGCCGAAGACGGCGGCCAAGTGGATCAACCAGTACGGGTCGCTCGAGGCGCTCGTCGCCGACGTCGACGCCATCAAGGGCAAGGCCGGCGAGTCGCTGCGCGCGCACCTCGACGACGTGCTGCGCAACCGACGCATCAACGCGCTCGTGCGCGACCTCGACCTCCCGGCCAAGCCCACCGACCTCGCGTTCAGCACCGAGTGGAACCGCGACGCCATCCACGAGGTGTTCGACGCGCTGGAGTTCGCCGCTCTGCGCACCCGGTTGTTCGAGTACCTGGGGGGCGGCGACGAGTCGAGCAGCGACGAGGCGTCGGTCGAGGTCGTCGTCGACCGTCCCGCTGCCGGGTCGTTGGCCGCGTGGCTCGACGAGCACGCGGGTCGCGAGCCGGTGGGCGTGGAGGTGACCGGTGTGCTGCGTCCGGTCGGTGCGCGCGTCGACACCCTGACCGTCGCCACGGCAGCGGGTCGGGCCGTGAGTCTCGCACCCGAGTCGCTCGACCCGGCCGACGAGGCGGTGCTCGCCTCGTGGCTGGCCGACGCCCAGCGGCCGAAGGTCATGCACGACGCGAAGGGGCAGCAGCATGCGCTGGCGGCGCAGGGCTGGACGCTGGGCGGTCTGGTGGCCGACACGGCGCTCGCCGCGTACCTGGTGCGTCCGGACCAGCGCTCCTACGACCTCGCCGACCTCGCCCTGCGTGCCCTGAAGCGCGATCTCAGCCCCGCCGACGACTCCGGTCAGCTCGCCTTCGACGACGACACCGCCGGCGTCGAGGGTGCCGCCCAGCGTGCGCGCGCCGCGCTCGACCTCTGGGGCGTGCTCGCGGAGGAGCTGGAGCAGCAGGAGGCGATCACGCTGCTGCGCGACGTCGAGCTGCCGCTCGTGCACGTCCTCGCCGCCGCCGAGACCGCCGGCATCGCCGTCGACTCCGAGCACCTCGACGCGCTGCACGAGGAGTTCACCGGTCGCATGACCGCTGCGGCGGAGGAGGCGTACGAGGCGATCGGCCGCGAGGTGAACCTCGGGTCGCCCAAGCAGCTGCAGGAGGTGCTCTTCGACCAGCTCGACATGCCGAAGACCAAGCGGACCAAGACGGGCTACACGACCGACGCCGAGGCGCTGCAGCAGCTGTTCGTCAAGACCGGTCACCCGTTCCTGGAGCACCTGCTCGCGCACCGCGACGTGACGCGCCTGCGGCAGACGGTGGAAGGTCTGCAGAAGACGGTGCAGCCCGACGGCCGGATCCACACGACCTACTACCAGACCATCGCGGCGACCGGACGGCTCAGCTCGGCTGACCCGAACCTGCAGAACATCCCCATCCGCACCGAGTCGGGCCGGCGGATCCGTGAGGCGTTCGTCGTCGGCGAGGGGTACGAGACCCTGCTGACCGCGGACTACAGCCAGATCGAGATGCGGATCATGGCCGACCTGTCCGAGGACGCCGACCTCATCGAGGCGTTCCGCTCCGGCCACGACTTCCACACGGTGATGGCCGCGAAGGTGTTCGAGCGTGAGCCCACCGACATCGACGGTGGCCTGCGCGCCCGGATCAAGGCCATGAACTACGGACTCGCGTACGGGCTGTCGGCGTACGGGCTGAGCCAGCAGCTGCAGATCTCCACGGGTGAGGCGCAGGGCCTCATGGACGACTACTTCGAGACGTTCGGCGGTGTGCGCACGTACCTGCACGGCGTGGTCGAGGAGGCCCGTCAGACCGGGTTCACCGCCACGATCCTGGGCCGCCGCCGCTACCTGCCCGACCTGCTGAGCGACAACCGCCAGCGGCGGGAGATGGCCGAGCGGATGGCGCTCAACGCCCCCATCCAGGGGTCCGCTGCCGACATCATCAAGGTGGCGATGCTGGGCGTCGACGCGGCGCTGCGCGAGCAGGGACTGCAGTCGCGTCTGCTGCTGCAGGTGCACGACGAGCTGGTCCTGGAGGTCGCCGAGGGCGAGCGCGCCACCCTCGAGTCGCTCGTGCGCGAGCAGATGGCCTCCGCCGCGCAGCTCTCCGTCCCTCTCGACGTCTCCGTCGGCACCGGCCGCACGTGGCACGAGGCGGCCCACTGATCGAGCGGCCTCCGTCCTCGGGCGGCTGGCTCGGCGGTCGCGCGGCGCGCGAGGGCGCAGCTTCTCGTTCGGGTGGGGCTGCGCTGCTGCGGCTTCGACTCGTCCTGCGCTCCGAAAGGGCCTCGACCGGGCGGCTGGCAACGGTGCTGGGCTGGGTTCTCGGGCTGCGGGTCCCGCTGTGGGACGCAAGATTCTTCCTTCGTGCGTGACTGGCCCAAGATGCTGCGTTTGCGCGGTCCGGCGGCGGATCTGCCACCTTATGGGCGCTGTTCAGGTGGCAGATCCACCGCTGAGGGGGCTGGGGGTGTGAAGGATTCTTCCTTCTCGTGGAACGGTCCACGAGAAGGAAGAATCCTTCGTCCCCCCAACGCAAACGGCACCCAAGATTCTGCATTCACGTGAACGAGACCGAACGCTTCTGCGTTTGCTACGGGATCCCGTAGCGAACGCAGAATGCTTCGAGTCCCAGCGCACGAACGCAGATTCTTGCGTCCAACCACGCGGGCCACGGCCCGAGACCCGAAGCCGGCTCCCGCCCAGCCGCCCGGTCGAGGCCCTTTCGGAGCGCAGGACGAGTCAAAGCCACGCCGACGCACCCCCACCCGACCGTGGAGCCACGCCGACGCAGCCCCACCCGAACGTGGAGCCGCGCCGACGCAGCCGCAGCCCCACGAGGGCCCAGGGAACTTGGACCCGTCGTCTCAGCGAGGAGTGGTGGTGCGGCCCGGGACGAACCAGACCACGAGGGCGAGGGTGGCGGAGACGGTGGCGACGGTGGTGACGAGGCCGGTGAGGTGGACGTCGAAGCCGTAGGCGATGGCGATGACGAGGGCGGCGGCGATCCACACCAGGACGACGACACCGTGTGCGTGGCGGGCGAGGGCGTCGAACACGAGGAGGTGGACGACGGCGAGACACGACCCGGCCAGGGCGAACAGCCACAGGCGGCCGGCGATCTCCTCGTACTGCGCGCCTCCGACGAGCACGAGGGCGAGCCGGGGGAGCAGGGCCGTGGCGGCGACGGCGACGGCCCCGAGGCCGGCGACGGCGAGGACGGCCTGCGCCCGCGCGCGGCGGGTCTCGTCGCGCGCGAGGTCGGGGAAGAGCACGACGCTGACGAACTGGGGTGCGAACAGGGCGGCCTTCGAGAGGATGAGGCCGGCCGCGTACAGGCCCGCCTCGTGCGCCTCGAACCGGTTGCGCGCCACGAGCGCGTCGAGGCTGCTCAGCACGAAGTAGGCGAGCAGGGCGTGCGAGCCGAGGACCGTCTCCCGGACCAGCGGCCTGCGGCTCACCCCCTCCGCGCGACGCAGGTGCCCGCGCAGCAGCGGCAGGCCCACCAGCACGGGAGCCCAGGCGCCCACGGCGATCCCGACCATCGCCGACGTCGCCGACGGGACGACGAGCACCGCGACCGTGCCGCACAGCAGCCGCCCGAAGCCGTTGGCGAGGTAGATGCCGGTGAGGGTGCGCCAGCGTTCCGACCCCTGCGCGATGCCCGCCTGGGCGCCCATGACGGTCAGGGGCACCAACGTCGCACCGGCGAGGACGACGGGCCAGGCCGAGTCGAGCCGCAGCAGGGGCACCAGCGCCACCGAGGCGAGGGCCACGACGGCACCCACCGCGAGTGCTGCGGCAGCCGTCACCCGCAGGACCACGCCGATCACGTCGGCACTGTCCTGCGGCGCGACGGCGATCCGCCGCGCGGTGACGGCCTGGATGCCGAGCGAGACGACGTTGCCCATGAGCAGGACGCCGAGCAGGGCCACGAGAGCACCCAGCTCGGCCGGCACCATGGTCCGTGCGGCCGCCACGGTGAACCCGTAGATGGCGACGTTCATGCCGACCATGCCGAGCGCGACCGTCGAGCCGCTCGAGAGGCGGTGGCTGGTGCTCGTCACCGGCTCACCCTAGCCAGGCCCTGGTCCCGTCGCCCGACGGAAGCATCGGCGAGGGGCACCCCCGACCTCTAGGGTGAGCCTCGAACGAGGAGGACCATGAGCCGGTGGCGCGACGCGATCGTCCTGCAGTGGAGCGCTCTGCTGGCGGTGCTGGTCGGCCTGCCCTGGTTCCGTCCCGGCTACGTCCTCTCCTACGACATGGTCTGGGTGCCGCACCTCGCGCTCGACCGTGACGACCTGTGGGGTCTCGGCAGTGCGCTGCCGCGCGCCGTCCCGTCCGACGCCGTGGCCGCGCTGCTGGGTGCCGCGATCGACCCCCAGCTGGTCCAACGGCTCGTGCTGCTCGGCGCGCTCGTGCTGGCCGGCGTCGGCGGTGCGCGACTCGTCCCGACGCTCGGGACGGCCGGTCGGCTCGCCGCCGCGACCCTGGCCGTCTGGAACCCGTACGTGCTGGAGCGGCTCGCGATCGGGCAGTGGCCGATGCTGCTCGGCTACGCGGGCCTGCTCTGGCTCGTCGGCGAGCTGCGACGCGACGACCCCCGCCCGCGGGTGGTGCTGCTGGCGCTGGCCGGTGCTGCCCTGACGCCGGCCGGGGGAGTGATGGGTCTGGTGGCGGGTCTGCTCGCCGGACGACGCTTCGGCTACCTGCGGGTCGTGGTGCTGGCGGCGGTCCTCAACGCTCCGTGGGTGGTCACGTCGGTGCTGCGCGGTCCGGTCGACGCCGACCCGCTCGGCGTCACGGCGTTCGCGCTACGGGCCGAGGGTGCGCTCGGGCACGTGGGCACGGCGCTGTCGCTCGGCGGCATCTGGAACGGTGACGTCGTGCCCGACGGTCGCGGGACGGGCCTCTCGCTCGTGCTGACCGTCGTGCTCTGGGCGGTCGCCCTCGCGGGGCTGGTCGTCCTCGCCCGGACCGACCGCGCGACGCTGGCCGTGCTCGCGCCCGTCGCGGTCGTCGGTCTCGTGGTCGCCCTCCTCGGCTGGGCTGCGCAGGACGTCCTCGAGGACCTGGTGCGACGCTCGGGCGCGGTGGCCCTGCTCCGCGACGGCTCGCGGTACCTCGCGCTCGTCGCGCCGCTGCTCGTGGCGGCCTTCGCGGTCGGCGTCGACGCGCTCGTCCGGGTCGCCGCTCGACGGCGTTTGGCAGCGGTGCCCGCCGTCGTGGGGGTCCTGCTGCCGCTGGCGCTGCTCCCGGCCCTCGCGAACGGCCTCGGCGGTCGGCTGGAGCCGGTCCGCTACCCGGCGTCCTGGGAGACGGCGCGCGAGCTCGTCGCCCGGTCGCAGGTGCGCGGCGACGTCCTCGTCCTCCCGTTCACCGCCTACCGTGCGCCCGCATGGAACGACGGACGCCCCGTCCTCGACCCCGCAGGCCGCTACTTCGACCGCACGACCCTCACCGACGACCGGCTCGTGGTGGCCGGACGCACGGTGGCGGGGGAGGACCGGAAGGCCGCGGAGGTCCGGCGCGCGCTGCGCTCGCGCGACGTGCCGCGTGCGCTCGCCCGCTTGGGCGTCGGACTCGTGGTGCTCGACACCACCGCACCCGACGCGGACCGCGCGGCTCGGCAGGTCCGCGGCCTGCAGAGGGTCGGCGGCACCGACCTGCGCGTCCTGGCGGTCCGGGACGCGCGGGCGCGCCAGGTCGACGACACCGACCGGATCGCGACCACGGCCGCCTGGGTCGTGTGGGGCGCCGCCGTCGTCGTGGCGCTCGCCGCCACGGTCGGCGCGGCTGCCGGTGCGGTGCGCAGGTCCCACACTGGTAGGCCCAGCACTCGTGGGCCCGGCACCCGCCCGCGCGGCTGAGCATGCCCACGCGACGCCGACGCGACGAGACCTGTGCCACGTGTCCGGCCCCGCGTGGTCCCGGTGCCTGGTATCCTGACGTGGTCTCGAGGGAGGACAAACGTGGGAACTTCAATCGTGGGCGGCGTCGTCGCCTTCTTCGTCGGATGCGGACTTGCCGCAGCCACGGCCGTCGGTGTCGTGCAGTCGCAGGAGAGCGCGGGCACCGAGCCCGTGCAGACCAGCACGGTCAGCTACGGCAACTGACGCATCCAGCACAGCAACGACGAGGGGCCCGGTCTTCGGACCGGGCCCCTCGTCGTGCGTGCTGCGTCGGTGCGGAGTCGACGGTCAGTCGTCCAGGGCCGCCGCGAAGGCCGCCTGCGAGGCCCCCCACGTGAACGTGGCCGCCTTCGTGCGGGCGCCCTCGCCGAGGAACGTGCGCCACTCGTGGTCGGTGACCAGGTCGCACGTGACCTGCACGAGCTCGTCGCGGTCCTCGACCAGCAGACCGGAGTCCTTGTGGTCGATGGACTCGGTGGTGCCCCCGGCCGAGGCGTAGGCGACGGTGGGCGTGCCGTGGGCGCCGGCCTCGCCGACGACGATGCCCCAGCCCTCCTTCAGGGAGGGCAGCAGCATGACCCAGGCCTGCGCGAGCAGGGTGTGCTTGGTGGTGTCGTCGACGTGGCCGTGGAAGACCACGGCGTCGGCGACGCCGGCCTCGTGGGCGTACGCGTGCAGCTGCTCGTCCCACCAGCCGGACCCGACGACGTCGAGCACGGCGCCCGGGTGGGTGCGTCGCACGGCCACCAGGGCGTCGATCGCGTGCTCGACCTGCTTGTGCGGAACCAGCCGGCCGAGGACGACGAGGCGCGGGACGTCGGAACGCTCGACGTCGACGTGCGGCGCGGGGTCGTTGCCGTTGTGGACGATGCGGATGCGGTCGCGGTCGACGCCGAGCTCGACCAGCTCGGCCTTGCTGGCGGCGGAGACCGTCACGTACCGGCTGCGGCGGTACAGGCGCGGCGCGAGGCGGCTCTCGATCCACCAGCCGACGCGACCGACGAGGCCCGGGTAGACCACGGGCCACTGCTCGCGGTGCACGTGGTGCACCAGCACGACGACACGGGCACGGGTGGCCCAGCGGGTGAAGAACGGCAGCCCGTTCTGCACGTCGACGACGAGGTCGACGCGACCGTAGCGGCGGGTCAGCAGCCGCAGGAAGGTGAGGACGTAGATGTCGAGCTTGCTGCCGCGCCGCACGAAGCGGACGCCGTCGACGACCTCGTCGTCGGGGGCGCCGTCGTGGCGTGCGCAGGCGATCGTGACCTGGTGGCCGCGCTCGACGAGACCGCGCGCCATCGTCTCGACGTAGTGCTCGGAGCCGCCGCCCTCGGGGTTGCGCGTGTCGCGCCAGTTGCAGAAAAGAATGTGCACGTGTGCCCCGGCGTGGTTAGCCGGTCCCTCCTCGTGCCGGCCGCGGCCGACGCTCCCTCGACGCCGGGGCGCCGGCCGTGTCCCTCAACACGGTGATCGCAGTCTACGTCAGGACTGGACCTCCGTGGGGGGTATCGTGCGCTGGTGCCTGCGCCGTTCCGTCCCACGCTGCGCCGCTCCTGGCGGCTCTTCCGGGCGTTCCAGGTGGAGCAGACCGACCCGGACCGCTTCTACGGTGCCCTGGCGGCCGACTCGGTCGCGCACGTGCAGCACTTCGCCGACCTCGACGGCGCCTGGGTGCTCGACGTGGGCGGCGGACCGGGCTACTTCGCCCGTGCCTTCCGCGGGGCGGGCGCCCGGTACACGCCGCTCGACGCCGACCTCGGCGAGCTCTCCGGTCTCGGCTCGCCGGAGCCGGGCACCGTGCTCGGCAGCGGGATGCAGCTGCCGTTCGCCGACGGGAGCTTCGACGTCACGTACTCCTCGAACGTCCTCGAGCACGTCCCCGACCCGTGGCTCATGGCCAACGAGATGGTCCGCGTCACCCGTCCCGGCGGGCTGGTCTTCTGCTCCTACACGCTGTGGTGGGGGCCGTGGGGCGGGCACGAGACCGCGCCCTGGCACTACCTCGGCGGCCACCGCGCCGCCCGGCGCTACGCCCGGCGGGAGGGGCACCCGCCGAAGAACGTGTTCGGCACCTCGTTGTTCGCGGTGACCGCGACGGCCGGTCTGCGCTGGGCGCGGTCGCGTCCCGACGTGGAGGTGCTCGCGCTCGTGCCGCGCTACCTCCCGCGCTGGGCGTGGTGGGTCCTGCGCGTCCCCGTCGTGCGTGAGGTGGTGACGTGGAACCTCGCGATCGTGCTGCGCAGACGCTGAGGGGGGACGGTCGCCGACGCACGCGCCTGGTCGCGTGGTCCGCGGTGCTCGTGGCGCTCGCGTTCGCGCAGGCACCGGGTCGGGTCGTCACCGACACCAAGCTCGACCTCACGGTCGACCCGTGGGGCTTCCTCGGCCGCGCCCTGACGCTCTGGGACCCGTCGGGCGCGTTCGGCCAGGTGCAGAACCAGGCCTACGGGTACCTGTTCCCGATGGGCCCGTTCTTCGGCCTGGGTGACCTGGCGCAGCTGCCGCCGTGGGTCGTGCAGCGCGCCTGGTGGGCCGTGGTGCTGGTCGTCGCGTTCGCCGGGGTCGTGAAGCTGGCCGAGGCGCTCGGGATCGGCTCGGACGCCTCGCGCATCGTCGCGGCGCTCGCGTTCGCCCTGTCGCCGCGCATGCTGTCGGTGCTCGGGCCGTCGTCCATCGAGGTGTGGCCGTCGGCCGTGGCCCCGTGGGTGATCCTCCCGCTCGTCCTCGGCGCGCGCCGCGGTGACCCTCGCCGGTACGCGGCGCTCAGCGCGCTCGCCGTGGGAGCGGTCGGCGGCGTCAACGCGGTCGCCACGTTCGCGGTCGTGCCGCTCGCCGGCTGGTACCTGCTCGTCGGTGCGAGCGGCCCGCGCCGCCGCGCCATGCTGCTGTGGTGGCCGCCGCTCGTGCTGGCCGTCACCTGCTGGTGGATCCTGCCGCTCCTCCTGCTGGGCCGCTACAGCCCGCCCTTCCTCGACTACATCGAGTCCGCCCCGACCACGACGTTCGCGGCGACGGTGCTGGACGCGCTGCGCGGCACGACCAACTGGGTGCCCTACGTCGACCTCTGGTCCGACGCCGGCCGGCTCCTCGTGACCGACCGGTTGCTCATCCTCAACGGCATGCTCGTGCTGGCGCTGGGCCTCGTGGGGCTCGTGCGCCGCGACCTGCCGCACCGCCGCTACCTCGTCACCGGGCTGGTGCTGGGCCTCGTCGCGGTCACGGCCGGGCACGTCGGGGCCCCCCGGGGCGTCGGCGCGACCGACGTGCAGGCGCTGCTCGACGGCGTGCTGTCGCCGGTGCGCAACACGCACAAGTTCGACGTGCTCGTGCGCCTCCCGCTCGTGCTGGGGCTGGCGCACCTGCTCGGGGTGCTCCTGGCCCGTGGGTCGGGGGCCGTGCGACGGACGAACGCCGTGGGCGTGGCCGTGCTGGCCTGCGCGGCCCTCGCGGGTGCGACGGCACCGGCGTGGACGGGTCACGTCGCGCCGCGGGGCAGCTACGTCGACGTGCCGCAGTACTGGACGCAGACGGCCGATTGGCTCGCCGACCACGCCCCGGGTCGGTCGCTGCTGCTGCCGGCGACGACGTTCGGCGAGTACGCGTGGGGTCGCACGAACGACGAGCCGCTGCAGCCGCTCGCCCGGTCGCCGTGGGCGGTCCGCAACGTCATCCCGCTCACCCCGGGCGGCACGATCGAGTGGATGGACGCGGTCTCGGCCGCCCTCGAGTCCGGTCGTGGCGACGCCGGCCTCGCGGCGACCCTGCGACGCGCCGGCGTGCGCACGTTCGTGGTCCGCTTCGACGTCTCCCGCTCCGGCGACGTGCTGTCGCCCGAGACCGTGCGGTCGACGTTGCTCAGCACGCCGGGCGTGCGGCGCGCGGCCGGCTTCGGCCCGGTCGTCGGCGGCGGCCCGAGGCTGGAGGGCGCCGCCGGCGGGGCGGGACCGTTCGTCGACGCCGGCCTCCAGGCGCCGCGGCAGGCGGTCGAGGTCTTCGTCCTCGACGGCGTCGACCCCCCGCGCACCGCGACGTCGACGTCGCGCACCGGCGTCCTGGTCGGCGACGCCCGGTCGCTGCTGCGCCTGGAGCAGCGCGGGGCCGCGCCGCCGATGACGGTCATGGCGCAGGACGTGACGGGCGACGAGCTCGACGACGCCCCGGTCGTGCTCACCGACGGCAACCGGCGCCGGGAGGCCGACTTCGCGGCCGTCCGCGACAACCGCTCGGCGTCGCTGACCCGTCAGGAGCCGTGGCGCGCCGACCGGCCCGTCCACCGCTACTCCCAGGACGCCGTCGAGCCCTGGTCGACGGTGCCCGTGCTGCGCGGTGCCAAGGCGCTCACGGCGTCGTCGTCGCGCTCGGACGCCGGCGCCGCACCGTGGACCGATCCGTCCGCGAGCCCCTGGGCCGCGTTCGACCGCGACCCGACGACCGCGTGGAGCGCCGACCCCGGACGGTTCGACCGGGAGGCCTGGCTCGACCTCGACCTCGGCCGTGAGGTCGACCTCGGCATCGTGTCGATCACCGCCGCCGGCCGTGACGGCGAGGAGCGCCGGGTCCGGGTCACCACGCAGGACGGACCACGTGACGTGGTGCTGCGCGACGGGCGGGCCGTCCTCGTCGAGGTCGGCCGGGTCTCGCACCTGCGGATCTCCGGCGCCTCGAGCGCCGAACGTCCCCTCGCGCTGCAGGACGTCAGGATCTCCGACGCGGTGGGCCTCGCGCGACCGCTGCGTCTCCCGCTCCTGCCCCGTGGGTGGGCCGCACCGGCCACGATCCTGCTGCAGGCCGACGTCGGAGCGGCCGACGGCTGCTCCGTCGTCGAGGGCGTGCAGAACTGCGCCGACCGTCACGTCCGCGAGGTGGAGGACGCCGGGGCGCTCGACCGGCTCGTCCCGATGCGCACCGCGGCGCGCTACCGGCCGTCGATGACGGTGACGGGTCGCGGCGGGAAGGCTCTCGACGCTCTCGTCCAGCGCGGACGGCTCGCCACCGTGGAGGTCTCGTCGCAGCAGGGCACGTCGGGGAGGGGCGGCGCGCTGGCGCTCGCCGACGGCGACCGCTCGACCGGGTGGGTCGCCGCGGCCGACGACCCCGACCCGACCGTGACGCTGCGCTGGGCGCGTCCGGTCCGCCTGGACCGGGTCCGGCTGCAGACCTCCGCCGACCTGGCAGCCACGCCGGTCCGCTCGGTGCGGACGGTGCTCGCCGACGGCACCACCCGCACGGTGCAGGTGCGCGACGGGGTGCTGCGGCTGCCGCGTGTGCGCACGACGTCGGTCGAGCTGCACCTGTCGCCGCAGGCGCCCCGGACCGACCTCGACTTCTCGGGCACGGCGCGCGCGCTCCCGGTGGGACTCAGCGAGGTCTCGACGCCGGGCGTCGCCGGGCTCCCGGTGCGGCTCGACACGATCGACGTCACGGTGCGCTGCGCCGACGGTCCGACCGTCGTCGTCGACGGCACGGTGCGCCGCACCCGTCTGGCCGTCGACGCCCGCACGCTGCTGTCGGGGCAGGCGGTCCCGGTGCAGCTCTGCTCCGACGACGACGTCGTGCTGACGTCGGGCGAGCACCGGGTGGTGGCCGCGGGCACGACGGCGTTGCGTCCGGCCGACCTGCTGCTGCAGCGCCAGGTCGCCAGCCCCGACTCGCGCACCGTGGTGCTCGCCGAGAGGTCGAACACCAACGCCGGCTGGGAGGCCACCGGTCCCGACGGGACGGCGCTGCGGCCCACGGTGGTCGACGGCTGGCGGCAGGCCTGGTTCGTGCCGGCGGGTGCCGCGGCCGAGGTCAGCACCCGGTTCGCGCCGCAGTCGCTCTACACGACCGGTCTCGGGGTCGGGGTCCTCGCGTTCCTGGCCGTCGTGCTCCTCGCGGCCCTCCCCGCACGCCCCGGCCCGCCGGCGCGACGCCGCGTCGAGGGAGCCTCCGGCGAGCTCGTCGTCCTGGGCGGCTGGGTGCTGGCCGCCGCCTGGCTGGCCGGCGGGGTGGGCGTGCTGACCGCGCTCGTGGCCGTGGGGGCCACGTGGGTGGTCCGCCGGCGCGTCCCGCCCGCCGCCCTCGTCGGCCTGCTCGCCGCGGTGGCCGGCGGCATCGCGGTCCTGCGGCCGTGGGGCCAGTTCAGCACGTGGTCGGGCGACCTCGTGCTGCCTCAGCTCGCGGCGCTCGCCGCCGTGTCGGTCGTGGTGGCAGCCGGCGTGCGTCGACCGACGTTCTTGAGCCGCAGGAACGGACGCTCGACCAGCCGGTAGAGCAGCTCCGAGACGGGCAGCGACACGGCGAGCACGAGCACCACGACGAGCGGGAACGACGCGTCGAAGAGCGTGAGGTCGAGCCGGTCGAACAGCACCCACAGCACGATCACGTGGCAGCAGAAGAGGCTGTAGGACACGTGGCCGAGGTGACGCAGCCACGGGTGAGCCATCCAGCGCGCGTAGCGCGTGTCGGGGTCGCCGAACACGCTCGGGAGCACCACGAGCGCGGCGACGACGGCGTAGGCCACCGCGCGCACCAGCGACTCCGACGACGTGCGGGCGAACAGGCCGGCCGCTCCGCCGAGCGGTGTCGAGGCGACGACGAGCACGGCCGCCGCCAGGAGCCAGCAGGCGCCCGGTGCCGACGCCACGGACTCCAGGTGGCGGGCCGCGCGGGACGGGCGTCCGGCGAGCGGGTGCCGCCGGTCGACGTCGACGACGGCGAACGCGATGCCGACCGCGAACCAGCCCAGGAAGGCCGGGAGGGCCTGCGTGGTCCAGGGGCCCAGCGGCACGAGAGGACCGCCGACCGAGGCGGCGGAGGTCCAGACGAGCGACAGGGCGGCGACGAGGGCGAGCAGCGTGAGCACCCGCCCGACGCGCAGCCCGTGGCTGCGTCGGCCGAGCAGCAGGACGAGGAGCAGCGGCAGGGTGGCGTAGAACGCGACCTCCGTCGCGAGGCTCCACATCTGCGAGAGGCCCTCGGGGAGCGCAGGCTCCCGGTAGAGGTCGACCAGCGCGAGGTTCTGCAGCCAGCGGTCCAGGCCCAACTCGCGGTTCTGTCGCACGACCAGCAGCGCCAGCACGACGGTGACCCAGTAGACGGGCAGGACGCGCAGCGCGCGCTTCCAGGCGTACCGCGGCACGGAGTCGTGACGCCGGCGGGTCCGGGCGGCGGTGAGCCAGGGGTGCGCGAGGAGGAAGCCCGAGAGCACGAAGAAGACCGCGACCCCGACCTCGAGCCGCTGCGTCGCGGCACCGAGCAGTCCCGCGTCGTAGAACCCCGCCCAGAAGGCGCAGTGGGTGATCACGACCGCGAGCGACGCGACCGCGCGCAGCGTGTCCAGACCCGGGTACACCGGCGCGGCAGCGCGTCGGGCGGACCCCGGGTCGACGGGGGAGAGGGGAGCGGTCGCCGTCATCGCAGGGCCTCCAGCGTGCCGGCCGCGACGCGGTCGACGCAGACCGTCAGGCCCGGCGTCGTGACGTCGACCTCGAGCGTCGTGTAGGCGCCGTCGCCGTTGACGAGGTAGGTGTGCGGTCCGCTGAGCACCTGCATCCGCACGGGCTCGCGGCCGTCGAAGCGCAGGACGGCCTCGCCGTCGACGGACGCGGCGTAGTTGATCGTGGTCCACGGGAAGTCGGGCATCTCCGCGCGGTCGAGCGTGATGCGTCCCGGCTCGCCCGGCACGACCTTCGTCCCGCACCCGGCCACGGGGCCGGGGGCGCTCTCGGCGCCGCGTACGAGCGGCTGGTGGGCCGTGCCGTCGGTGTCGAGCACCGCGAGGTCGTTGCCCTGCCTGCGTGCGTCCACGAGGTCACCGTACGGCGCGAGCACGTGCGACGGCAGGTTCCGCGGGTAGTGCAGGCCGAGCTGCACCAGCTCCGGGACCTCGAGGTCGGCGACCGGGCGCGGGTCGGCGAGCAGCGACGCGCGCGCGTTCTCGACGTAGCGACGCGCGGGGAAGTCCTCGTGCCAGGGGCGTGCGTAGGCGGCCGCGTTCACCAGCGACGCGACGAGCACGGCGGCGAGCGCGGCTCCCAGCGCGGCGCGCGGCACCGAGGGCAGACGGGGGAGCAGCGGGCGCTCGCGCACGGGCGGTGCGTCGGGCACGCGCACCGGCAGCACGGCCGCGGCCAGCGCCAGGGGCAGGACCGCGGCGAGGTCGGGCAGGTAGCGGGTGAACTGACCGGCGACGGCCCCGACCTGGAGCCCACGGCCGAGCGCGATCGCGACGTAGGTGCCGGCCACCTGCACGAGCACCACGACCACGGCGCGCCACGTGGTGCTCGGACGCCGCCGCCACGCGACGGCGACGACCGCCAGGACGGCGAGGGCGGCGAGCACGCGCACCGCGAGCGCGGGGTCCGGCACCGAGAGCGGGTCCGCAGCGACGTCCCAGCGCCAGGGCCCGCCCACCAGCCCGGGCAGCACGGAGGACAGGAGGAGCCGGTCGGCGACGTCCACCCACGGCGTGGCGCCGGTGACCTGCACCGGCGCGGGCGTGGTGGCGCGGTAGATCACGAGGTAGGCGACGCCGAGCGCCGCCAGCGGTGCGACCACGGGTCCGTGTCGGCGCACGACCCGGGCGAGCGTGCCCCGTCCCGTCCCGGAGCAGAACAGCACCACGAACGCGCCGACCGGGAGGGCCATCAGCAGCGCACGTGGCCCGCTCGCCGCGCCGAGCAGGTACGCCAGCACGACGAGCACGGCCCAGCGCGGACGCCGTTCACGGCTCCAGAGCACGAACCCCGTGACCACCAGGAAGAACGCCACCTGGGCAGGGAGCGCGTTGAGCGCCACGGCCCACCAGGAGCTCGCGTCGGCCGCGAGCGGGAGGAAGCAGAAGAGCGCGAAGGGCACCAGGACGAACGGTCGTGGACCGAAGACCGTGCGCAGCATGAGCCAGCAGGCGGCCGTCGCGGCGGCCGACAGCACGAGCACCGAGGTCGCGGCGGCCCACCAGGCGTATGGACCGGCTGCGGCGACGAGAGCGGCCACGACGCGGCCGAGCGGCATCAGCTGGCTGTCGTTCGGCTCCAGCAGGACCGTGTGGAGCGGTCGGGCCGCGTCCTCGAGCAGCAGCAGGTCGTCGGAGTAGAACCAGCCGGGGACCACGATCCAGGCACGCCACGCGAGCTGGGCGAGGAAGAGCACGAGGGCGGCGCCGGTGACCAGCTCACGGGTGCCGACGCCCTCGTCGCGCAGGGTGCCGAGCAGCCGGCGCGTCACGGGTTCGACCACGGCTCATCCTCACACACGCCGGGTGCGGCTCCGATGACCCTACGGACTGGTAACGTGCGCCTGATCACAACAGCGGAGGGAGCCCGACTGTGGGTAAGAAGCTGGGACTGGTGGCGCTCGTGCTGGGCGCCTTCCTGGTTCTTCTGGCAGGACTGAGCAAGTTCTACATGTACGACCGTCTGGCCGTGGTGCCCGACAACAACGAGACCACGAGCATCTCGCAGACGGCGCCGGGAGAGGACGCTGAGTACCTCAACGTCGGCGCCGAGGGCGGACCCGCGGTCGAGACCGGACCCCTGAAGTCCACGCGCATCGTCCAGGGCGACGTCGAGCTGAGCGAGAAGGCCTCCGACGAGCTCGGCCGCGACGTGGCCGTGTGGGACACCTACACGTGCACCGACACGCCCGACTTCGACTGCGCCAGCGGCCAGACGCCGCTCAGCAGCACGAAGGACCGCGTGGCGTTCGACGCCCACACCGGCGAGACCGTCTCGTGGAGCGGCTCGACCACCGAGACCGGTGGCGAGGAGTCCGAGGGCGCCTTCGAGGGCCTGTATTTCAAGTTCCCGTTCGGGACCGAGAAGAAGACGTACGAGTTCTGGGACGGCACCCTGAAGAAGGCCACCCCGGCGGTCTACAAGGGCGAGACCACCATCAAGGGTCTCGACGTCTACGAGTTCGAGCAGGTCATCGAGCCGACGAAGACCGGCACGATCGACGTGCCCGGCTCGCTCGTCGGCGAGGACGCCCCGCAGGTCACGGCCGACCGGATCTACGCGAACACGCGGACGTTCCTCGTCGAGCCCGTCACCGGCGTCATCATCAAGGGCGGGGAGGCGCAGGACTCCTACCTGGAGGTCGACGGAGAGCGCAAGCTCACCACGACGAAGGCGACGCTCGGCTACACCGACGCGTACATCCAGGACACCGTCGACGAGTACAAGGGCAAGGCGACGCTGCTGAAGGCCGTGGACACCACGTTCCCGATCGTCGGCGGCATCGTCGGGCTCGTGCTCCTGGTGCTCGGCGTGGTGGGCCTGGCCCGCGGTCGCAAGGCCGAGGGTCGCCAGGACGGCGGCACGCACACCGCCTGAGCCACAGGCACCCGTCCGGCGCGTCACCCCCGGGTGGCGCGCCGGACGTGCGTCCGCAGGTCGCTACGGTGGGGCCATGGGTGCCGCCGACGACCTCTGCCGCTTCGTGGACGCCTCGCCGTCCCCGTTCCACGCCGTCGCGACCGCGGCTGCCGCGCTGGAGTCGGCGGGATGGTCGCGGTTCGACGAGCGCGACGCCTGGCCCGCGCCGGGCGGTCGCGGCTACGTCGTGCGCGGCGGGTCGCTCGTGGCCTGGGACGACACCGCGTCGTCCGCTCCCTCCGACCCCTTCAGGATCGTCGGCGCGCACACCGACAGCCCCACCCTGCGCCTGAAGCAGCACCACGACCGGCGCTTCGAGGGCACCGACGTGCTCGCCCTGGAGCCCTACGGCGGACCCCTGCTCACGACGTGGCTCGACCGCGACCTCGGCGTCGCCGGCCGCGTGGTGCTGCGCGACGGCGAGGAGCGACTCGTCCACGTCGACGAGCCGGTGCTCCGGGTGCCGAACCTCGCGATCCACCTCGACCGCGACGCGGCCGGTGCGCCCGACCGCCAGCGTCACCTCGACGCGATCTGGGCGCAGCGCGGCACCCCGTTCCTCGCCTGGCTGGGGGAGCGGGAGGGCTTCGCGGCCGACGAGGTGCTCGGCTTCGAGCTGATGACGACCGACGTCGTGCCCAGCGCGCGCGTCGGCGCCGACGGCTGGCTCGTCGCGGCACCCCGTCTGGACAACCAGGCCACCTGCTTCGCCGGACTGCGGGCGCTGCTCGACTCCGGTGCCGACGGACGCGCGCCGGTGCCCGGCCGGCGGTCGGTCCTCGTGCTGTTCGACCACGAGGAGGTGGGCAGCTCCTCGGAGCGGGGCGCTGCCTCGGACCTGCTGCTCACGGTCATCGAGCGCATCGTCCTGGCCGCCGGCGGAGACCGCGACGACCTGCACCGTGTGGTCGCGGGCTCGGTCTGCGCGTCCGGCGACATGGCGCACGCGACGCACCCCAACCACGCGGAGCGCCACGAGCCGCTGCACCACGTGCGGCTCGGCGGCGGACCGGTCCTGAAGGTCAACCAGAACCTGCGCTACGCCACCGACGCGGTCGGTGCGGCGGTGTTCGCGCGCGCCTGCGAGCACACCGGCGTGCCGCTGCAGCGCTACGTGCACCGGGCCGACCTGCCGTGCGGCTCGACCATCGGGCCGATCAGCGCCGCCCGCACCGGCATCACGACCGTCGACTTCGGTGCCCCGCAGCTCGCCATGCACTCCGCGCGCGAGACGATGGCGGCCGCCGACGTCGACCACTACGTGAGGGCGCTGACCGCGTTCTTCGCCCTGCCCGCCTGACCGCCGTCCGTCCGTACGACCCTGCGCCCCCGGTGGTCCGGGAACGACGGGGATCGCGTACCCTGAGAGGTGCGCTGGTGACCTGTCCGTTCCTCGGACCGAGCAGGAGCGCTCCTCGCGCGCCCTCCTGGGGCGGTCGAGGCACGTCCGCCGGCCGCTATCCCTCCATCATCCATCCATCGGAGTCCATCTACCTATGAGCATCGCACCCTCTGCGGCACCGCAGGTTGCGGTCAACGACATCGGCACCGAGGAAGACTTCCTCGCGGCCATCGACTCGACCATCAAGTACTTCAACGACGGCGACATCGTCGACGGCACCATCGTCAAGGTGGACCGTGACGAGGTCCTCCTCGACATCGGCTACAAGACCGAGGGCGTCATCCCCTCGCGCGAGCTGAGCATCAAGCACGACGTCGACCCGCACGAGGTCGTCGCCGTCGGCGACAGCGTCGAGGCCCTCGTCCTCCAGAAGGAGGACAAGGAAGGCCGTCTGATCCTGTCCAAGAAGCGCGCGCAGTACGAGCGCGCCTGGGGCGACATCGAGAAGATCAAGGCCGAGGACGGCGTCGTCGAGGGCACCGTCATCGAGGTCGTCAAGGGCGGCCTCATCATGGACATCGGACTCCGTGGCTTCCTGCCCGCGTCGCTGGTCGAGATGCGCCGCGTGCGCGACCTCGACCCGTACATCGGCCAGAAGCTCGAGGCGAAGATCATCGAGCTCGACAAGAACCGCAACAACGTGGTCCTGTCGCGTCGTGCCTGGCTCGAGCAGACCCAGTCGGCCGTGCGCCAGAAGTTCCTCGACGAGCTCAAGAAGGGGCAGGTCCGCAAGGGCGTCATCTCCTCGATCGTCAACTTCGGTGCGTTCGTCGACCTCGGCGGCGTCGACGGTCTGGTCCACGTCTCCGAGCTCTCCTGGAAGCACATCGACCACCCGAACGAGGTCGTCCAGGTCGGCGACGAGGTCACCGTCGAGGTGCTCGACGTCGACCTCGAGCGCGAGCGCGTGTCGCTGTCGCTCAAGGCGACGCAGGAGGATCCGTGGCAGCACTTCGCCCGGACCCACCAGATCGGCCAGATCGTGCCCGGCAAGGCCACCAAGCTCGTCCCGTTCGGTGCGTTCGTGCGCGTCGAGGAGGGCATCGAGGGCCTCGTGCACATCTCCGAGCTCGCCGAGCGTCACGTCGAGATCCCCGAGCAGGTCGTCCAGATCGGCGACTCGGTCATGGTCAAGATCATCGACATCGACCTCGAACGTCGTCGCATCTCGCTGTCGCTCAAGCAGGCCAACGAGACGCAGGCTGCCGCGGCCGACGACTTCGACCCGACGCTGTACGGCATGACGTCCTCCTACGACGAGCAGGGCAACTACATCTACCCCGACGGCTTCGACCCGGAGACCGGCGAGTGGCAGGAGGGCTTCGAGGAGGCCCGCGCTGCCTGGGAGAAGCAGTACGCCGAGGCTCACGAGCGCTGGGAGGCGCACAAGAAGCAGATCGAGGAGGCCGAGAAGGCCAACATCGAGGCCGGCGAGGTCAGCAACTACTCCGCCGGTGGCGACGCCGACACGAGCGAGGGTTCGCTCGCGTCCGACGAGGCCCTGCAGGCGCTGCGCGAGAAGCTGACGGGCGGCGAGTGATCCTCACCCGCTGAACGACGCACGACGAGACCCCCGGCCGATGGTCGGGGGTCTCGTCGTGTCGGGCGCCGGGTCACCGGACGGGCAGGTCGTGGTCGCCGGGTCGGGAGGGCTCGAAGAGGTCGCGCGGACGGCTGCGCGGCCCTGGACGGCTGCCGTAGCCGTCGAGGGACACGCAGATCGCCAGGGCGATGACGAGGGCGGACAGGGCCAGGAGGATGAGCAACAGGAACATGGCAGAAAGTCTCGTCTCCGCCTGATCCTGCCACCAGTGGCAGAAATGTCAGTCATCGTCGATAAACCGCCACATCTGTGGCAGGCTAGGGGCATGAAGAAGGTCGCGGTCGTCGTGCAGGACGGGGTCGAGGCGTTCGGCCTCGGAGCCATCTGCGAGGTCTGGAACGAGCCCTACCACCCCGACGACGACAACCCCGTCTTCGACTTCACCATCTGCACGCCCGACCCGGGCCGGGTCCGTGGCTCCAGCGTCGACCTGCACGTGGAGGCCTCGCTCGACGCCACCGCCGACGCCGACCTCGTGTGCGTCGCGCCGAAGCGCGGCTACCGCCACCACCACCCGGCCGCCGTCGAGGCCGTCCGCGCGGCGGGCGAGCGGGGAGCGTACGTGTCGGCGCACTGCACGGGCGCGTGGCTGCTGGGCGAGGCGGGGCTGCTCGACGGACGCGAGTGCACGACGCACTGGCGCTACGGCACGGAGCTGCAGGAGGCGTTCCCCGCGGCCGTCGTCCGCCCGGAGGTGCTCTACGTGCTCGATGGGAACGTGCTGACCGGGGCGGGGTCGGCGGCCGGCATCGACGCCTCGCTGCACCTCGTGCGGCGGGTGTTCGGGGCGCGGACGGCGGCGACGACGGCCCGACGCATCGTCATGCCGCCGCACCGCACCGGCGGGCAGGCGCAGTTCGTGCGCACCCCCGTCGGCCAGGTCGAGGCGGAGACGTTGTCGCCGGTGCTCGAGTGGGCGCTCGAGCACGTCGACGAGCCGCTGCCCGTCGACCGGCTCGCCGCCGTCGCGCACATGTCACCGCGCACCTTCGCCCGACGCTTCCGCGACGAGACCGGCACCACCCCGTTGCAGTGGCTCACCAGCCAGCGCATCGCGCTGGCCGAGCAGCTGCTCGAGGGGTCCACGCTCTCGGTCGAGCAGATCGCGTCCCGGGTCGGCTTCGGCAACGCCGCCACGCTGCGCCACCACTTCACCCAGGCGCTCGGCACGACACCGCAGGAGTTCCGCCGCACCTTCGCCTGCGCCGACGCCGGCTGACCGGACCATCGCCTGTTGCTGATTCCCATCACGTGATGGGAATCGTGGGACGGATAGGGCGGGGAGGTCAGAGCTCGGTCCGGCGCACCTTGCCGGTGGCGGTGCGGGGGAGGGCGTCGAGGCGCAGGTACTCCTTCGGGCGCTTCGGCGGCGCGAGGCGTTCGAGGGCGCGCGCCCGCAGAGCCTCCTCGTCCGCGTCGCCGACGTAGGCCGCCACGACCCGCTGGCCCCACCGCTCGTCCGGCCGGCCGAACACGGCCACCTCGAGCACACCCGGCAGGTCCTCCAGGGCGGCCTCGACCTCGGCGGGGTAGACGTTGACGCCACCGCTGATGACGAGGTCGCTGCGCCGCGCGTCGAGGTACACCCAGCCGTCCTCGACCCGGCCGAGGTCGCCGACCGTGAACGCCGGGCCGTCCGGGGTGTCGCGCCACGCCTCGGCGGTCTTCTCCTCGTCGCGCCAGTAGGTGAAGCGGCCCCAGCGCGGCACGACGCACCACAGCTGTCCCTCGTCGTCCACCGTGACCACGCGGCCCGGCCTGGCCCGACCCACGCTGCCGGGACGCTCGTGCCACGCGTCACCGCGGCAGGCCGTCCACTGGCCCTCCGTCGACCCGTAGAACTCCCACACGGTCCGCTCGCCGAGCTGCGCGTGCGCACGGCGGCGGACGGGCTCCGGGCACGGCGCGCCGGCGTGCGCCACGAGCCGGAAGCACGACAGGTCGGGCTCCTCGCCCATCTCCTCGAGGTGCTGCTGCAGGCGCTGCAGGTGCGCCGGCACGCAGAACATGGTGGTCGGGCGCACCTGCGCGACGGCGTCGACGAACGCGGCCGCGTCGAAGTGCGGCAGCACCGCGATGCTGCCGCCTGCCAGCAGCGTCCCGGTGGCGAAGCGCAAGGGAGCGGAGTGGTAGATCGGGGAGACGACGAGGTCGACGTCGTCAGCCCGGAAGCCCCAGAGCTCGCGCTCCTCGACCACGAGGCTGCGCGCGTCGTCGGGCTCGAGCAGGCCCGACCACACGCCCTTGGGGCGACCGGTCGTGCCGGACGTGAAGTGCATCGGCCGGCACAGCGGGTGGGGCGCGAGGTCGACCGGTGGTCCGTCCAGCAGCGCCCGCAGGGCGGCCGGGTCGTCCACGACGAGGGCGGCGTCGAGGTCCCCGAGGACCCGCTCGCGCTCCCACGCGGTGAGTCGTGGGTCCAGCGGCACGGGCACGACCCCCGACCGCGCCGCACCGAGCACGACGCTCGCGTAGGCCGGCTCGCCAGGGCACAGCAGCACGAGCCGGTCTCCCGCGCCCAGGCCCCGCGCCCGCAGCGCGCCGGCCACACGACGCTGGTCCTGCTCGCAGCGCTCCGCCGTCAGGACCTCCAGGCCGTGGGGGCCGTCCCCTGCGCGCACGTCCACCTCCCCAGTATGCTGCAGGGGCTGGTCGGTCCTGTTCCCCACCACCTGAAGGTGATCGTCTGTGGCTTCCTCGCGCCACAAGCACGCCGTTCCGCGGCGTGCCGGACGCGGGTCGAGCGGACCCCGGACGCAGGGCGGGGCCCGACGCAGCAGCCGTCACGTCGCGACGTCCTGGCAGCGTCGTGCCGTCACGGTCGCCCTGCCCGCCGTCGGTGTCGTGGCGGTGCTCGGTGCCGCCGTCTCCGTCGTGCAGGCCCAGGGTCCGGATGCGCCGACGACGGCGCCACGTGCCGCTGCCGCGCCCGTGCAGGACGACGTCATCGCCGAGGCGTTCGAGGATGCGCCCGAGGTCAACCGCAGCGCCGAGCGCCCCGAGCTTCCGGTCGAGGGCACGGTGCAGGTCGTCGTCAAGGGCCAGCAGGTCGCCCTGGCCGACGGCGTGGCCGTGCACGCCGACGCCGACCCTGCGTCGCCGGTCCTGAAGCGGCTCGAGCGGGGGCAGAAGATCGACGTCACGGGCCGGACCCGCGGCGGCTGGACCGAGGTGGTCCTCGCCGACCTGCCCCGCTGGGTGCCGTCGCGGCAGGTCGCCGACGACCTCCCGCTCGGGACGCAGCCGTGCCCCAAGATGTCCGAGGCCGGTCTGCAGCCCGACACCGTCAAGGTCTTCCGCGCGGTGTGCGAGCGGTTCCCCCAGGTCTCCGAGTACGGCGGCATCGCAGGCCGTGGCGAGCACGCGACCGGACAGGCGCTCGACATCATGGTGCGGGGCCCGCTCGGCGACGAGATCGCCGCGTTCCTGCAGCAGCACCGCAGCGAGCTCGGCATCGAGTACCTGATCTGGGAGCAGCGGATCTGGCGACCCGCGACCTCCGCGAGCTGGCGTCCCATGAGCAACCGCGGCGGCGACACCGCCAACCACGTCGACCACGTCCACGTGACCACCTACGGCAGCGCGGCGACGGGCTGAGATGGCCCTGCAGGTCGGTCTCACCGGGGGCATCGGCTCGGGCAAGAGCACGGTCAGCGCACGGCTCGCCGAGCTCGGCGCCGTCGTCGTCGACTACGACCTCCTCGCGCGCGAGGCGGTCGAGCCGGGCACGCCGGCCCTCGCGGCCATCCGGGAGCGCTTCGGCGACGCCGTGGTCGCGGCGGACGGCTCCCTCGACCGTCCGGCGCTCGGTGCCGTCGTGTTCGCCGACGAGACCGCGCGGCGCGACCTCGAGGCCATCACCCACCCGGCGATCCGCGACCTCGCTGCAGCCCGCATCGGGGCGGCGCCCGACGACGCCGTCGTCGTCCACGACCACCCGCTGCTCGTGGAGATGGGCATGGCCGCGGCTTGCGACGTCGTCGTGGTCGTCGACCTGCCACCCGAGCTGCAGGTGCGGCGGCTCGTCGAGCAGCGTGGGATGACCGAGACCGACGCCCGGGCCCGGCTGGCGGCCCAGACGAGCCGCGAGCAGCGCCTCGCCGCGGCCGACGAGGTGCTCGACAACCGGGGCAGCCGCGAGGAGCTGCTCGCGGCGGTCGACGCGCTCTGGACGCGCCTGACGTCCGTCCTCTGAGCGCCCCACCGGCTCTGGGCACGAGGAAGCTCTGGGCACGACGAAGCTCAGGCACGACGAAGCCGCCCTGACGGGGGTGGCAGGGCGGCTTCGGGCTGGCGGTCCGAGGGGGTGTCAGGCCGCCAGGTCGGGGTCGGCGATCTTGCGCAGCGTGACGAGCGCCTGGCGCTCGAGCTGGCGCACGCGCTCGGCGGAGATGCCGTGGCGCTTGCCGATGTCGGCGAGCTTCTGCTGACGTCCGTCGAGCAGGCCGTAGCGGGCTCGCACGATGTCGGCCTCGCGGTCGCCGAGGTGGTCGATCAGCGAGCTGATCAGGTGCTTGGTCTCGTCGTCCAGGACCGCCAGGTCGGGGCCTGGCTGGGTCTCGCGGGCGATGAGGTCGCCGAGCGACGTGTCGCCGTCCTCGTCGACCGGGGTGTCCAGGCTGACGTGGTCGCGGCCCCAGGACAGCAGGTCGATGACGCGGTCGACGTCCATGCCGAGCTCGTCGGCGATCTCCTGCGGCTCGGGGTCGTAGCCGAGGGTGCGCTCCAGCGTCCGGCGTGCCGCCGTGACCTGGTTCAGCTCCTCCACCACGTGCACCGGCAGCCGCACGACCCGCGCCTGCTGCGCGATGCCGCGGGTGATCGCCTGGCGCACCCACCAGGTGGCGTAGGTGGAGAACTTGAAGCCCTTCGCGTAGTCGAACTTCTCGACGGCGCGGATCAGGCCGGTGTTGCCCTCCTGCACCAGGTCGAGCATCGGCATCGCGGAGCGTCCGTACTTGCGCGCGATCGAGACGACCAGACGCAGGTTGGCGTTGATGAACTCCTGCTGGGCACGCTCGCCCTCCGCCGCGATGAACTCGAGCTCCTCGCGGGTGGCCCGCTTGGGGGCGCCGCCCTTCGCGCGGCCGACGCGACCCTCGTCGAGCAGGTGCTGGGCGTAGAGGCCCGCCTCGATGCTGCGGCTGAGCTCGACCTCGCGGGCGGCGTCCAGCAGCGGCGTCCGGGCGATCTCGGCCAGGTACATGCCGACGCTGTCCTTGCCCTCGGCGCTCTCGTGCCTCGTTGACGTCATGTGAATACGCCTCCCATCGTGTCTGTACCAGTGCAACGCACCGGACACACGGGGGATTCCACTCTCAGCCTCTTCTTGGCAGGTGTTCGCCGGGGTCTCAGGGCATCCTCCCGGCGACCGGACCGCGTCCGCGCGGGTGCGCACGGTCTCACACCGCGAGCCTGTTCCCCTCAAGTGGGACGAGGGACTAGGTTGTTCCCGTTCTTCATCCTCTTCTCAGCAACGGAAGGTCCCTCCATGGCAGCCGACTTCAAGGCGCTCTCCAAGTTCGACCAGGGTGCCCTGGTCGCGGGCGCTGTCGCGATCGTGTTCTCGTTCTTCGACGCCTTCGTCACCGCCTCGGTCAAGAGCAGCGGTGACTTCGCCGTCAACTCCTCGGCCGGCCGCAACGCCTGGTACAGCTTCGCGACGGTGGGCATCCTGCTCGTCATCGTCGCGGTCGCCGTGGTCGCGGTGAAGGCCTTCGCCGCGCAGAACCTGCCCGACGGCGTCCCGTGGCGCCTGGTGGCGCTCGCGACGGCCGCGCTCGGCACGATCCTGCTCGTGCTGCGTCCGCTCACCGAGGGCGGCGACGTCCCGTCCGGACTCAGCAGCGTCAGCGTCAGCGTCGGCCCGGGCTGGTCCGGCTACATCGTCTGGGTCGCCGCGATCGCGCTGACCGTCTTCACGGCGCTGGCGTTCAAGGACTCGGGCGAGAAGCTGCCCGAGGTCAACAAGAAGTCCGACCCGCCGGCCGCCTCCTGAGCGGACCGGTCAGGCGGTGAACGGCGGTCGGTCGTCGAGTGCGACCGACCGCCGTCCCGCCCACCTCCACAGGCGCGCGGTCATGTCGCGGTCCTCGTCGGTGACGAGGTTGCCCATGACCCGCAGCGCCACCGTCATGAGGGTGTGCGAGCGCATGCCCAGCGGTCCGAACGTCGGCAGCAGCCGCGGGACCGTGAGCAGACCGGCCAGGCGACGCGCGATCGAGAACGCCTCGCCGTAGTGGCCCGTCAGCAGCTGGGGCCACGCCTCCGCGACGTCCGTGCGTGAGGCGAGGAGCTCCGCGCCGACGCGGCCCGTCTCCAGCCCGTAGTCGATGCCCTCGCCGTTCAACGGGTTGACGCACCCCGCAGCGTCCCCGACGAGGATCCAGTTGGGTCCCGCGACCCCGGACACCGCGCCACCCATCGGCAGCAGCGCCGACGTCGGCAGGCGCAGATCGGGCCCGAGCTCCCACTCCTCGCGCCGCAGCTCGGCGTAGTACTCCATCAGCGGACGGATCTGCAGCGCCGCCGGCCGCTTGGCCGTGGCCAGCGCGCCGACCCCGAGGTTGACCTCGTCGCCCTCCCCGGCCGAGCCCAGCGGAAAGATCCAGCCGTAGCCGGGCAGCAGCGAGTGGTCCGCGTCCCTCAGCTCCAGGTGCGAGGAGATCCAGGGGTCGTCGGCGCGGCCCGACTTCACGTACGAGCGGCCGGCCACCCCGTAGGCGGTGTCGCGGTGCCACTCCCGCCCGAGCACTTTGCCCAGCGGCGACCGCACGCCGTCGGCGACGACCAGGCGCTCGCAGCGCACGACGTGTCGCTGCTTCTCGGGTCCGACGGCGAACACGACGGCGCTGACCCGGCCGGAGCCGTCACGCTCGACGTCGACGGCCCGCGCGCGGTCGAGCGGCTGGACGCCGTCGGCGAGCGCGACGTCGCGGATGCGCGCGTCGAGCTGCGTGCGGGGCACCGCCGAGCCGTGGTCGGGCAGCGAGCCGCCCGGCCAGGGGAGCAGGAGCTCCTGGCCGAACCCGGCGGCACGCAGACCGCGGTTGGTCCCGAACGAGCGGGTCCAGTCGCCGAGGCCGAGCCGGTCGAGCTCGGCCACGGCCCGCGGGGTCAGCCCGTCGCCGCACGTCTTGTCGCGAGGGAACGCCGCTGCGTCGGCGAGCAGGACGTCCGCGCCCGTCCGGGCCGACCAGGCTGCTGCGGCAGCACCGGCGGGACCGGCGCCCACCACGAGGACGTCGGTGCGGTCGGGCAGGCTCATGGGGCGATCATCCCATCCCGTGCCAGGATGACGCTCATGACCTCGTCGTCCTCCACGCGCTCGCAGGAACCAGGCCGCGAGGTCCGTTTCGCGTCCTCGGGCTCGTCGTCCTACGCCGTCGTGCTCGCGCTGTTCGCCACCATCGTGGTCGTCTCGAACGTCGTGGCCACGAAGCCGATCGAGGTCGGCTCCGGGTCGCTGACGCTCGGCCCCGTGCAGCTGTGGCCGCTCATCATCGACGGGGGAGCGGTGCTGTTCCCCCTCGCCTACGTGCTCGGCGACGTGATCTCGGAGGTCTACGGCTTCCGCGCGGCACGTCGGGCCGTGCTCACCGGCTTCGCGTGCGCCCTGCTGGCCGTGCTGACGTTCACCGTGGTCGCCCGCATCCCTGGTGCCTCGTTCTACGGCAACGACGAGGCGTTCTCGACGGTGCTGGGGCCGGTGGGGCAGATCGTGCTGGCGAGCGTCGTCGGCTACGTGTGCGGGCAGCTGACCAACGCGTGGGTGCTCACCCGCATGAAGGCGCGGACGGCGGAGCGGGCACTGGTGGCCCGGCTCGCGTCGTCGACCGGGCTCGGCGAGCTCGTCGACACCTTCCTGTTCTGCGCCATCGCGGCGACCGCGATCGGCATCACCGGCGTGGGCGGGTTCCTCAACTACTTCGTGGTCGGCGTGCTGTTCAAGATCGCGGTCGAGCTGCTCGTCATGCCGGTGACGGTGCTCGTGATCGGCCGGCTGAAGGCCGCCGAGCCCACCTACTGACCCGCGAACCTCCTGACCTGCGGGTCGGTGTCAGCGGGAGGCGCGGATCCGGCCCATCGTGTCGGCGCGCAGCTCGTCGAACGTGCCGTCCTCGATCGCGGCCCGCATCCGGTCGACCAGACGCACCACGTAGCGCTCGTTGTGGATGGTGGTCAGGGTCGCGGCCAGGTACTCCTTGGCCTTGAACAGGTGGTGCAGGTAGGCGCGGGTGTAGTGCGCGCAGGTGTAGCAGTCGCAGTCGTCCTCGATCGGCTCGAAGCGGCGACGCGACCTCGCGACCAGGAGGTTCTCGCGTCCGTCGGCGGTGTACACGCGCGAGGAGCGGGCCACCCGCGAGGGGCCGACGCAGTCGAAGGTGTCCGCGCCGGCCTCGACCGCGGCGAAGAGGTCGTCGGGCTCGCCGATGCCGAGCAGGTGCCGGGGCTTGTCGTCGGGGAGCTCGTCGGTGACCCAGCCGACGATCGTCGACAGGTTCTCCTTCTCGATGGCCCCGCCGATGCCGAACCCGTCGAACCGGGTGCCGTCGACCTCGAGGTCGGCCAGGTGCCGGGCGGCGCGACGACGCAGGTCCTCGTGCTGCGCGCCCTGCACCACCCCGAACAGGGCAGGTCCCGTGGGCGTGCCGGGCTCCGGGCGGCGCAGGGCGCCGGCGGGGGTGCCGGGCTGCGGGCGGCGAACAAGACAGAGCCGGCGGTGCTCGGCGAGGCAGCGGGCGGCCCACGCCTCGGTGCGGGCGAGCGACTCCTCTTGGTAGGCACGGCTGTCGAGGAGGGTGGTGAGCTCGTCGAACGCGAAGATGACGTCGGCGCCCAGACGGTGCTGGATGCCCATCGACACCTCGGGGGTGAACCGGTGGGTCGACCCGTCGAGGTGGCTGCGGAACGTGACGCCGTCGTCGTCGACGTGCGCGAGGCGCTCCTTGTCGGTGGCGATGACGTCGGCGGCGTCGGAGGTGGAGTCCATCGACAGCGTCTTGCGGAACCCGGCGCCGAGGCTCATGACCTGGAAGCCGCCGGAGTCGGTGAAGGTCGGGCCGGTCCAGCCCATGAACGCGCCGAGACCGCCGGCCTCCTCCACGACGTCGTCGCCGGGCTGGAGGTACAGGTGGTAGGCGTTGGCGAGCAGCGCCTGGGCGCCGAGGTCGGCCATGGCCTCGGGGAGCACGGCCTTGACGGTCGCCTTGGTGCCGACGGGCACGAACGCGGGCGTGCGGATCGTGCCGTGCGCCGTGGTGAGGGTGCCGGTACGGCCGGCGCGCCCCTCGAGCCGTGACCCGACCTCGAACAGGGGAGCAGGCGCGTCGGTCACGGCGTCATCCAACCATCCTCGGCGAGGGGCTGGGGCGCCGGTCGTTCAGCGCAGCACGGCGAGGTCGCGCAGGAGCGTCCAGGCGGGGACGAGGGCGCCCACCGTGACGGCGACGAACAGCGTGTTCCAGACGGCAGCGGGCACGGGGGTGAGTCGGGCGAGCACGTCGGCGTCGCTGGTCCGCGAACGGGAGGTGCGCCGCGACGACCACAGCTCGACGGTGGTGCGCGGTCCGCCGACGAGCAGGAACGCGGAGAGCGCGACCGCCGCGAACCCCTGCGCCGACGGGTCGGTGCGCCACACGAGCAGCGCGACGCCCGCTCCGGCGAGCCCCACGACGACGAGGCCGAACGCGTTGCGGATGAGGACGAGCATGCCCGCGACGACGGCGAGGGCCGTCCACAGCGCCCAGGCGGTGCGGTCGAGGGACACGAGGGCGAGCAGTCCGAGGCCGAGGGCGCTCGGTGCGAGGTAGCCCGCGGCCGCCGTGGCCACCATGCCGGGGCCGGTGGGCCGGCCGACCGAGGTGGTCAGCCCGGACGTGTCGCGGTGCAGCCGCACCCCGTTCAGCCGTCGGCCGGTCAGCACGGCGACCAGGGCGTGGCCCGCCTCGTGCACGAGGGTGACGACGTGCCGACCGGCGCCCCATCCCCACGGCAGCAGCGCCAGGGCGGCGCCGACTGCCGCGGGGACGTAGGGGCTCATCGTGCGGATCGGTCTCAGACGACCGGTCGGTCGACGAGCTGCACGCGCGAGGCGTCGCGGGCCGACTCGCCCATCGCGGCCGCCACGCGGTGCATGAGCGCACCCTCGCGGTGCCGGCTCTGCCGGTCGAGCGTCAGACCGAGCGCGGTGTGCGCCCAGCCGCTCGTGGGCTCGAGCTCGACGAGCCGGCGGAACGCCTCCTCCGCGGGGCGCAGCTGGGCGGCGGCGAAGTGCGCACGGGCCAGCAGCTCCCAGGCCGAGGCGTTGCCGGGGGAGTCCTCGACCACCCGACGCAGGACGCGCGCGGCGTCACGGGGGTAGCGCGACTCCAGCAGCTCCTCGCCGAGGCGGAAGGCGTCGAAGACGTCCATCGCCGCGATCTCGTCGTCGGAGATGTTCGGGGTCAGGTAGATGGTCATGGGGCTCCTCCTCCCGGGGCGTGCTGGTCGGGCTCGTCAACGGCGGCGTCGTCCGGTTCATTCCCGCGCTCACGGGGCCGGTGCGGGGTCCTGCTGGTCGCCGGGCGTGGCGCTCGGGGTGGGCGTCGGGACGGGGTCGGCGCTCGGTGTCGGGGTCGGGGTGGGCGTGGGGTCGGGGGTCGGCTCCTCGTCGGGCGTGGCCGACGCCGTCGGGTCCGGGGTGGCGGTGTCGGTGGGGGTCGGTCGCTCGTCGCGCGGCGTCGAGTCGCCGCCACCGCCGGAGAAGTGGCCGATGCGGGGGTTGTCGGGGTTCGAGCCGTAGGCCTTGCCGGTGACGAGCTCGTAGCTGCCCATGGCCACGCCCGCGACGAGCAGGACGACCACGGTCGACACGGCCACGGCCCTCCACCGGATGGTGCGGCGGGGCGCGTCGACGACCTCGGCGCCGGTCACCTCCTGGTGGGTGGCGCGGCGGACCGCGGCCAGGGCCTCGGCGGTGTGGCCGGGCTCGGCCTCGGTCTCGACGACCTGGCCGCCGTCGGTCTGCACGATGAGCGTGCGGCCCTTGTCGAGCGTGCTGGCGTAGAGCGAGGACGTGATGGTGACGACGAGGCTGCCGAGCGCGGCCCCGACGATGGTGCCGGCCACGCCGAGCGCGGAGGCGATCCACGCCGACGTCATCGCGGCGAGAGCACCGGCCACCACCTGGAACCACGACAGGCCGCCCAGGACCGAGGAACGTTCTCGGGTGTCGGGGGAGTCAGGCATGAATTCCAGCGTAGGGGGGTCACGCCAGCCGTTCGAGCCGCGTGGAACGCGTTCCACGTCACGCGCCGCACGGGGCCCGGCACGCCTGCACGGTTCTGTCGGTCACTCTTGCGAGACTCGGGTCATGGCTTCCTCGATCGCTCTGCTCCTGGCTCTGCTCGTCGGTGTCGCGCTCGGCGCGGTGGTCGGCGTGCTGGTCGCGCGGACGCGCCAGGTCGAGGCCGACTGCGGGCACGAGGACCCTGCCGTGGTGCGGGCCCGGCACGACGCCGAGGTGACCGCGCTGCGCCACGAGGGCCAGGTCCGCGCGTCCGAGGTCGAGCGCGCGGCCGAGGCGCAGCGCGTGCAGGTCGAGCGCGAGCTCGCGGCCGCGAAGGCCGAGGTCGAGGCGCGGCTGGCCGCCACGCGGGCCGACGCCGACGCGCTGCGCGAGCAGGTCGAGGCGGCCCACCGCCAGACCCGCGAGCTGGTGGCGCGGCACGAGCGTGAGGCCAAGGAGCGCCAGGCGAAGGAGCAGAGCGAGAGCCGCGTCCTGCAGAAGCTCGCCCCGGTGGCCACCCAGCTCCAGCAGATGCAGCGCAAGGTCGAGGAGATCGAGGAGAAGCGTGCCCGTCAGCACGGCCACCTCGCCGAGCAGATCCGCGCCACGCAGGAGTCGGCGGCGCGCTCCCAGCAGGCTGCGGAGACGCTGTCCGGTGCCCTGCGCAACAACGCCGTCCGCGGCGCCTACGGGGAGACGCAGCTGACGTCGCTCGTGGAGTCGGCCGGCCTGCTCAACCGCATCGACTTCTCCACCCAGGAGTCCATCACGGCCGACTCCGGCGCCCGGCGTCCCGACATGGTCATCAAGCTGCCGGGCCGCAAGCAGATGGCGGTCGACGCGAAGGTGCCCTACGCGGTCTTCATCGACGCGAACCGTCCCGACCTCGACGACGCCGAGCGCAAGCGGATGTTCGTCCAGCACGCCAAGGCCGTGCGGGCGCACGTCGACGCCCTGGCCCAGAAGGAGTACTGGACGGGCCTGCCGACCAGCCCCGAGTTCACGGTGGCGTTCATCCCGAACGACGCGATCCTCAACGCGGCGCTCGACGCCGACCCGTCGCTCATGGAGCACGCGTTCTCCCGGGGCATCGTGCTGGCCACGCCGGTCAACCTCTGGGCGGTGCTCAAGACCGTGGCGTTCACCTGGCGCCAGGAGGACCTCGCCGAGAACGCGCAGGAGCTCGTCGACCTCGGTCGTGAGCTCTACAAGCGGCTGGGCACCCTGTCCTCGCACGTGTCCAAGCTCGGTCGCTCGCTCGAGCGGTCGGTCAAGGACTACAACACCTTCGTCGGCTCGCTGGAGCGCGGCGTGCTCGTCACCGCGCGCAAGCTCGACCGGGTCGACGACACGGCGCTGCTCGGCGACGTGCAGGAGCTCGACGTCGACCCGCGCAGCCTCACGGCGAGCGAGCTCACGCAGGCGCCGGCGGCACAGGAGTTCGCGTTGTTCGAGGACCTGGAGCGGCCGGAGATCGACGCGACGCTGGTCGAGGGCGAGACCGTAGACGACGAGCAGGAGCAGGCGGGCTGACCCGCCCGCTCCCCGTGTCGGGGTCCGTCAGCCGAGCGCCTGCTCGAGGTCGGCCAGCAGGTCGGCCGTGTCCTCGATGCCGACGCTGAGCCGCACGAGGTCGTCCGGCACCTCCAGCACCGAGCCGGCGGTGGACGCGTGCGTCATGGCGCCCGGGTGCTCGATGAGCGACTCGATGCCGCCGAGGCTCTCGGCGAGCGTGAAGATGCGGGTGCGTGCGCACAGGTCGAGCGCGGCCTGACGCCCTCCCGCCAGGCGCAGCGAGACCATGCCGCCGAAGCGACGCATCTGCCGGGCGGCGACGGCGTGCCCCGGGTGCTCGGGCAGGCCGGGGTAGAGCACCGAGGAGACGGCGGGGTGGCCGACGAGGAGGTCGACGACCGCCTCCGCGTTGGTGCAGTGCTGCTCCATCCGCACCGCGAGCGTCTTCGCGCCGCGGAACGTCAGGTAGGCGTCGAACGGTCCCGGCACGCCACCGGCGCCGTTCTGCAGGAACGCGAACCCGGCGTCGAGCTCGGCGTCGTCGGTGACGAGCGCACCGCCCACGACGTCGGAGTGGCCGCCGAGGTACTTCGTCGTGGAGTGCAGCACGACGTCGGCGCCCAGGGCGAGCGGCTGCTGCAGGTAGGGCGAGGCGAACGTGTTGTCGACGACGAACCGCGCTCCTGCCGCGTGGGCGACCTCGGCCACCTGCTCGACGTCGGCGACGTTGAGGAGGGGGTTGGTCGGGGTCTCGACCCACACGACCTTCGTCTCGGGACGGATCGCGGCGCGGACGGCGTCGACGTCGTTGACGGCGACGGGCGTGTAGGAGATGCCCCAGTGGGTGAACACCTTGTCGATGAGGCGGAAGGTGCCGCCGTAGGCGTCGTCGGGGATCACGAGGTGGTCGCCGGGCCTCAGGAGCGTGCGGAGGGCGGCGTCGGTCGCCGCCATGCCCGACGAGAACGCCCGACCGTGTGCGCCGTTCTCGAGGGCCGCCAGGTTCGCCTCGAGCGCGGCCCTGGTCGGGTTGCCGGTGCGGGCGTACTCGTAGCCCCCGCGCATCCCTCCCACGCCGTCCTGGGCGAAGGTCGAGGAGGCGTAGATCGGGACGTTGACCGCCCCGGTCTGCGGGTCGGGCTCGAAGCCGGCGTGGATCGCGCGGGTCGCGAAGCCGAGCGTCTCGTCCCGACGCTCGTGGCTCTGGTCGCTCATACGTGCACCCCCAGGAGGTCGTGGCGGGTCAGGACGCCCAGCGGCTTGCCGTCCTCGATCACCATGAGCGCGTCGCTGGCGCTGAGGGCGTCGAGGGCGGCGTCGAGGTCCTCGTGGGCGCCGATGAGGGGCAGCGGCGCCTCCATGTGCTTGGACACCGGGTCGGTGAGGGAGGCCCGGCCCTCGAAGACGGCGCTGATGAGGGTGCGCTCGCTGACGCTGCCGGCGACCTCGCCGATGACGACGGGCGGCTCGGCCCCGACGACGGGCATCTGGGAGACGTTGTACTCGCGCAGGATCTCGATGGCGTCGCGGATCGTCTCCGACGGGTGGGTGTGCACGAGCGCGGGCAGGTCGCCGGACTTGCGGCGCAGCACCGCGCCGACGCTGGGCCGGTCGGTGTGGCCGTCCAGCGGCTCGCGCAGGAAGCCGTAGGAGGACATCCAGTCGTCGTTGAAGATCTTGGAGAGATAGCCGCGCCCACCGTCGGGCAGGAGGACCACGACGACGGCGTCAGGTCCCTCGCGCTCGGCCACCTCGAGCGCCGCGACGACGGCCATGCCGCAGGACCCGCCGACGAGCAGGCCGTCCTCGCGGGCGAGCCGGCGGGTCATCTCGAAGGCGTCGGCGTCGGAGACCGCGATGATCTCGTCGGCGATCTCGGGGTCGTAGGCGCTCGGCCAGAAGTCCTCGCCGACCCCCTCCACCAGGTACGGGCGGCCGGTGCCGCCGGAGTACACCGAGCCCTCGGGGTCGGCGCCGATGATCTTGACCCGGCCGCCGGAGACCTCCTTGAGGTAGCGACCGGTGCCGGTGATGGTGCCGCCCGTGCCGACGCCGGCCACGAAGTGCGTGATCGTGCCGTCGGTGTCGGCCCAGATCTCCGGTCCCGTCGTCTCGTAGTGCGAGGCGGGTCCGGCGGGGTTGGAGTACTGGTCGGGCTTCCAGGCGTTCGGGGTCTCCCGGACGAGCCGGTCGGAGACGTTGTAGTAGCTGTCGGGGTGCTCCGGCGGCACGGCGGTCGGGCAGACCACGACCTCGGCGCCGTAGGCACGCAGGGTGTTGCGCTTGTCCTCGCTGACCTTGTCGGGGCAGACGAAGATGCACGAGTAGCCGCGCTGCTGGGCCACCAGCGCGAGCCCCACCCCGGTGTTGCCGGAGGTGGGCTCGACGATGACGCCGCCGGGCTTGAGCGCACCGGACGCCTCGGCCTCGTCGACCATCTTGACGGCGATGCGGTCCTTGGAGCTGCCGCCGGGGTTGAGGTACTCGATCTTGGCCGCCACCAGGGCAGATCCTGCCGGGACGACGCTGGACAACTTCACGAGCGGGGTGCCGCCCACGAGGTCGACCACGTGGTTCGCGATACGCATGACGTTCATCCTGCCACCCGTGTCGAGCGTGGAACCGCCGAGGCGTCGCCGACCCTCCCGCGCGGGGGAGTGTCGACGACGCCCTCGGGTGCGGACCGTCAGACGACGGCGCCGTCGGTGCTGCGTCCGTCGTCGATCTGGGCGTACTTGTCGACGACCTTGGGCTTCTTGTCCGGGTCGTGGGGCCAGCGCTCCTCGAGCTTCACGGCGAGGGCGGACGCCGTGAAGATCGTCGACAGGATGCCGATCGAGAGCCCGAGCAGCAGGGCGATCGCGAAGTCGGTCAGCGAGTCGCCGCCGAGGAACGCGAGCGCCGCGAGGATGAACATGGCGCCGAGGCCGGTGTTCACCGTACGCGGGATCGTCTGCAGGATCGCCTCGTTCACGACGTCCCGCAGTCGTCGGCCGCGGTTCTCGCCGGTGTGCTCGCGGATGCGGTCGAAGACGACGATCGTGTCGTTGACCGCGAGGCCGATGATCGACAGCACCGCCGCCAGGAACACGCCGTCGATCGGCTTGCCCCACCAGGCGAAGATGCCGACCACGGTGAGCACGACCGACGCCATGGACAGCTGGGCCGACACGGCGAACGTCCAGCGGAACCGCCAGGCGAGGTAGGCCATCTGCGCCGCGATGGCGATCGCGAAGGCGATCAGCGCCTTGTCCCGGAGCTCCTTGCCGAGGCTCGGACCGATCAGCTCGTCGCGCTCCTTGGTGGCCTCACCCGCCACCGACTCGACGGCCTCCTCGACCTCCACTGCCTCGTCGTTGGTGATGTCGTCGAGGCGGACGCTGACGTTCTCGCTCTGTCCGTCGCCGGACGACTCCTGCACGACCGCGCGCGGGAAGCCGGCGTCGGACACCGCCTCGCGCACGTCCTGGACGTCGACGGCCTGGGCGGTGGAGAACTCGAGGATGCGGCCGCCGGTGAACTCGACGCCGAGGTTCAGCCCGCGCAGCAGGATGCCGCTGACGGACACGCCGGCGACGACGAGCGTCAGACCGATCCAGAGCCCGCTGCGCCGCATCAGGTTCGGGCCACGCTGGTTCAGCCACTTGCGGACGGGGCCGGTCGAGGCCACACCGGTGAGACCGGGCCGCTTCTTCAGGAACGACCGCTTCACCGCGAACTCGGTGAGCACGCGTGCGACCACGAGCGCCGAGAACATCGACGCGATGGTGCCGATGGTGAGGGTGACGCCGAAGCCCTTGACCGGGCCGGACGCCAGGAAGAACAGCAGCGCGGCGGCCAGCACTGTGGTGACGTTGGAGTCGAGGATGGCCGACCACGCCTTGTTGAAGCCGGTCGTGAGCGAGGTGTGCAGGTTGCCGTTCTTCTCGTACTCCTCGCGTGCTCGTTCGAACACGAGCACGTTGGCGTCGATGGCCAGGCCGATGGCGAGCACGAAGCCCGCCAGGCCGGGCAGCGTCAGGGTCGCGCCGAGCCAGACGAGCAGGCCGTAGGAGATGGCGGCGTAGGTGGCCAGCGCGAACGTGGCCATGAGCCCGACCACGCGGTACACGAGCACGATGAAGAGGCCGGTCAGGATGATGCCGATGATGCCGGCCTCGATGGACGCGTCGATCGCCGCGTCGCCCAGCGTGGCGCCGACGGTGCGCTGCTCGATGAACTCGACGGGCACCGGGAGCGCGCCGCCCTTGATGAGGACGGCGAGGTCGTTGGCCTGGGTCTGCGTGAACGTGCCGGTGATGCTCGTGCTGTTGCCACCGCCGGAGCGGCACAGGTCGGGCTGGACGGCCGGGGAGGAGATGATGTCCTGGTCGAGCAGGATGGCGACGCGGTTGCCGCCCTCGGTGTTGGCGCAGGCGGCAGCGACGAGGTCGCGCCAGCCGGTGCGACCCTCGCCGGCGAAGTTGACGTTCACCACCCACTGGCCCACGCCCTGCTGGGGCGTGGCGGCCTCCGCGTCGGAGACCCCCTCGCCGTCGACGAGCGTGGGGCCGAGGAGCAGCGGCTGGCCCTGCTCGTCGTTCGCGACGACCTGGCCCTCCTCCGGCTCCTGGCCCTCCTGTGCGGGGCGCAGGACCTCGTGGAAGGAGAGCTGGGCGGTCTGGCCGATGACCTCGGCGGCCTCGCGCGGGTCGGTGACGCCCGGGAGCTCGACGATGATGCGACGGTCGCCGGACTGGGCGAGCGTGGGCTCGGCGACGCCGAGGGCGTCGACTCGGCCGCGGATGACCTCCAGGGCCCGGGACGTCGACTCGGCGTCGGCCTTGACGCGGTCGGTGTCCTGGGTCTCGAGGACGATCTGCGTGCCGCCCTCGAGGTCGAGGCCGAGGTTGGCGGGCTTGAAGTAGGCGAAGGCGAGGGAGGCGGCGAGCACGGCGAACGCCGCGATCGCACGCCACAGAGGGGCGCGCTGGTGCATGGATGACTTTCGGGATGGACGACGGGACGGCTGACGAGGGTGCGTCAGGCCGTCGGCGGTCCACGTCCAGCGGCGTGGGGTGCCTCGGGCTCCACGACCGCGGCGCTCACGTCGACGACCAGGTCGTCCTCGAAGGTCGGGGCGGCCGGGGTGCTCTCGGGCGGCAGCGCCCAGAGGTCGAGGTGGTGCTGGTCGACGTGCTGGCCCGATGCCTTCACGTGCGCCGACTGGTGGCTCGACGCGGCGGAGGTGTGCGTCGTGGTGGCCCGCTGGTGCGCTCCCGCGTGGGTGACGCCGATCCCGGCCACGAGGAAGAGCCCGACGACGGCCGCGCTCAGGGCGGCGGCCAGCGTGCGGCGGGGTCCGGGCATGGGAAGCAGTCTAGGTGACGTGCACCGCGGGACGGTCGGCCTAGGCTCGGGGGCATGAGCCACGACCTCCTGCACCGTCCCCTCGGCCACTCCGGCATCCAGGTGCCCGTCGTCGGCATCGGCTGCAACGCTTTCGGAACGCGCATCGACGCTGCGCAGGTGCGCGCCGTCGTCGACGCCGCGCTGGAGCGCGGTGTCACCTTCTTCGACACCGCCGACGTCTACGGCTTCGGCGCGAGCGAGGAGCTGCTGGGAGCGGCGCTCGGGTCGCGTCGTGACGAGGTGGTCGTCGCCACGAAGTTCGGCATGGACATGCAGGGACGCAACGGCGACGACGGCGGCCGACGGGGGAGTGCCGCGTACGTCCGCACCGCCGTCGAGGCGAGCCTGCGGCGCCTGGGCACCGACCACGTCGACCTCTACCAGCTGCACACGCCGGACCCCGCCACGCCGCTCGACGAGACGCTCGAGGCGCTCGACGCCCTCGTGCAGGCCGGCACCGTGCGGGCCGTGGGTTGCTCGAACTTCCAGTCCTGGCAGCTGGTCGACGCCGACTGGCGCGCCCGGACGGCCGGACTCACGCGGTTCACCACGGCGCAGAACGAGTACTCGCTGTACAACCGCACCGCCGAGGTCGAGCTGGCGCCCGCCTGCGAGCACCTCGAGGTCGGGATCCTCCCGTACTTCCCGCTCGCCTACGGGTTGCTGACCGGCAAGTACCGGCGCGGGGAGGACGCTCCCGAGGGGACCCGGCTCGCGACGCAGTCCGAGCGGCTCGCCACGGCCGACTGGGAGAGCATCGACGCCCTCCAGACCTTCGCCGACGCGCGGGGCATCTCGCTCCTGGAGCTGGCGATGGGCGGGCTCGCGGCCCAGCCTGCGGTCAGCAGCGTCATCGCGGGCGTCTCCCGTCCGGAGCAGGTCGCGGCGAACGCCGACGCCGTCTCGTGGCAGCCGACCGAGGAGGACCTCGCGGAGCTCGCGTCGATCGGGCGGCCGGCGCAGTCGTACACGACCTTCGCGCCGGCATGAGCCGGCGCACGGCAGGGGACGGGTGACGCGCCGGGCCGGGAAGCGCCTCACGGCGCGTGGCCGCTCGTAGCGGCTATTTTTGGGACCCGGGGCTTACCGCGGCCCGGCGCGATGACCAGCCTAACCGGCCTCCGGGCGCACACAAGCGCTGTGGTCGCGTGGCCTGCGATACCGCCTTCAGCGGGCCGCGATCGACCGTCGCACGACGCCCCGCGGACGGCTCAGTGCAGCGAGCCGGACCGCTCGAGCGCCGCGGACCGACGCAGGTGCAGCGCCATGTCGAGCAGGCGCGCGCCGCTGTGCGCGTCGACGTCGTCGAGCTGCCCGCGGCCGACGCCGACGATGTGCGCGAACGCTGCGGCGCGGTCGAGCACGACGTCGAGGTCGGTGACGACGATGCCGCGCACGACGGTGTCGACGAGGTCGACCACCTCGTCGGCGCCGGGAGGGTCGACGACGCCGGCGAGCACCTCGTGCACGGGAGCGAAGCCGCGTCCGGCGGCGAACTCGGCGGCGGCCTGACGGGGCTGGCGGTGGACCCACTCGCGCAGCAGGTAGAGCCGCCACAGGGCGCCCGAGAGCGTGTCCGGCGGGGCGTGCGACCAGAGCTCGGCGATGACGCCGAGCCCCTCGACGTCGGACAGGTGCAGCACCCGGTCGACGAGGTCGCGGTCCTCGCGGTCGATCGGGCCCCGCACCAGCAGGTGGGCGATCCGGTGCCCGGCGGCGGCGACCTCGGCCGGGTCGGTGTCGTGCGCGAGTGCCTCGAAGAGTCCCTGTCCGGGCAGGGACGGGCGGTGGAAGTCGCTCATCCTGCGGACCGTCCGGGCATGGGCCCCACCGTATCCGGGGGCCGGTCGTCCGGCACCCAGATCGAGAGCGTCAGACGTGCGCGTCGGGTCGCGGCGCGGCGGGGGCCGCGCTCGCCTGCGGGCGCAGGTAGAGCCACAGCACCGGCACCACGTAGACCACCCAGGCGATCGTCTGCAGCCAGGTCGGGTCGGGCTGGAAGTTCACCGTGCCCTTGAGGAGCGTGCCGTACCAGCTGTCAGGCGGGACCGCGCCGGAGACGTCGAACGCGAGGTTCGTGAGGCCCGGCAGGATGCCGGCCTCCTGCAGGTCGTGCACGCCGTAGGCCAGCACGCCCGCGGCGACCACGATGAGCAGGGCGCCCGTGACCTGGAAGAACGTGGACAGGTTGATGCGCAGGGCGCCGCGGTAGATGAGGTAGCCCAGGAGCACCGCGACGAGGATGCCGGTGGTCGCGCCGACGAACGGCGAGGCGGTGTAGCTGCCCGAGATCGTCGCCCAGATGATGGCCGCGGTCTCCAGGCCCTCGCGTCCGACGGTCAGGAACGCCACCGTGGCGATGGCGACGGGTCCGAGCTCGACGGCCGTGGCCAGCTCGCCCTCCAGCTCGCGCTTCAGCCCGCGCGCGGTGCGGCGCATCCAGAAGATCATCCACGTGACCAGGCCGGCGGCGAGGATCGAGAGCGTCCCGCCGACCGCCTCCTGCCAGACGAACGGGAGCTGTTCGAAGGCGAGGGTCACGGCCGTGAAGACCAGCACGACCAGCGCCAGGGCGGCGCCCACGCCGATCCAGATGTAGCGGACGTCGCGGCGGCGGTCCGTGCGCACGAGGTAGGCCAGCAGGATGCTGACGACGAGGCTGGCCTCCAGCCCCTCGCGCAGACCGATCAGGAAGTTGGCGAGCACACCGACATGCTACTCAGGTTCGCCTTGCCTCAGTGGGTGATCCCGCGCAGGACCCGAGCCGGGTGCGTCCGGGGAGTCAGGGCGTCAGGGCGTCGACGAGGTCGGCGGCGACGAGGTCGACCTGCCACGGACGGGCTCCACCCTCGGCGAGCGCGTCACCGACGTGGACGACGTCGACGACGGTCGGCGGGTCCCAGGCCAGACCGCGGACGAGGCCGGGGGAGATGAGGTTCTCCGGCGGCAGGTCGTGCTGCTCGGCGATGCGGGTGACCGCCTCGCGGGCCGCCGTCAGCCGGGCCGCGGCCTCGGGGTGCTTGTCGGCCCACGCGCGCGGCGGGGGCGGACCCTCGCGGTGCTGCGTGGAGAGCGGCAGGGCGTCGTCCGGGAGTGCGAGGCCCTCCTCCACGGCGTCGAGCCACTGCTGCAGGAAGCGTCGCGGCCCCCGGGAGCGCATGACCGGCAGGTTGCGCAGCGTCGAGGCGTCGCGCGGCGCCTCCCGCGCGATCTCGAGGATTGAGGCGTCGGGCAGGATCCGCCCCGGTGTCGTGTCGCGCTGCTCGGCGATCCGGTCGCGCGCCTCCCAGAGGGCGCGCACCAGGGCGAGGGTGCGTCGGCCGCGGGCCCGGTGGATGCCGGACGTACGCCGCCAGCGCTCCTCCTTGGCCGGCGCGCCGGTGAAGGACAGCAGCGCCTCGAAGTCCTGCGCGGCCCACTCCCGCTTGCCGGTGCGCTCGAGGTCGGCCTCGATCAGGTTGCGCAGCTCGATGAGCACCTCGACGTCGAGGGCGGCGTACTCGAGCCAGGGCTCGGGCAGCGGTCGCGTGGACCAGTCGGCGGCGGAGTGCTCCTTGGCCAGACTCAGTCCGAGGTAGTGCTCGACGAGGGAGGCCAGCCCGACGCGCGGCAGGTTGAGCAGCCGGCCGGCGAGCTCGGTGTCGAACAGCGCGCTGGGGTGGAGCCCGACCTCCGCGAGGCACGGCAGGTCCTGCGTCGCGGCGTGCAGGATCCACTCCGCGTCGCCGATCGCCTCGTCGAGGTCGACGAGGTCGTCGAAGGCGATGGGGTCGACCAGGCCGGTGCCGCTCCCGTCGCGGCGCACCTGCACGAGGTAGGCCCGCTGGGAGTAGCGGTAGCCCGACGCCCGCTCGGCGTCGAGGGCCACCGGGCCGTGGCCGAGCGCGACGCGCGCGCAGTAGGCCACGTAGTCGTCGACCGTGTCGATGACGGGAGGCAGGGGGTCACGTAGCTGCAGACGTGGAAGCGGAGGAGCCTGCTCCTCCGGGCTCCCCGTCTCCTCGGGCACGGAGGTCAACGGCGACCTCGGCGACGCTGCAGCGGGACGACCCCCGGCGCGAGCGGAGGCAGGCCGGCCAGCGTGCAGAGCAGCTCGGTCCACGCGGCGACGTGCGCACCGGCCTCGGAGGTGGGCGTCCAGGACGCGCGGATCTCGACCTGGGCCGAGCCGGTGTCGCCGGCCATCTCGCCGAAGGTCTCGGTGCTCACGACCGTGACGCTGCCGCTGGCCGCGGTGTGCGTGCCGCCCTGCGTCTCGAGCGCGTCGACCAGCCAGCTCCAGCCGACGGTCGCCAGGGCGGGGTCCTCGGCCATCTCGCGCTCGACCTCGGCCCGCGCGAACGTGACGCAGCGGAACGTGCCGTCCCACGCGTCGTTGCCGGCGGGGTCGTGCAGCAGGATGAAGCGTCCGGTGGCGACGTCGTCGCCGCCGACCTCCAGGTCGCCGCTCAGGGCGTGGGCGAAGGGCGCGATCCGCTGGGGTGCGGGGATCTCGTCGACGACCACCTCGGGACGCACCGGTGCGGCCATCAGCTGCTCCAGGGCAGCGGCGAACGCCGGAGGGGTGTGATCGAACTCGCTGCGGGCGCCCACAGGCCGATGGTAGGCACTCCGGGCGCCGACCGGGTCCCGACACGCAGACGGTGATCCCACCCCTGAGAGAATCCCTCGGTGACCACCTCCCCCTCCGCCCTTCTCGTCGACAGCGACTTCCTGCGCGCGTGCCGTGGCGAGCCCACGAGCCGCACGCCCGTCTGGTTCATGCGTCAGGCGGGTCGTCACCTGCCGGAGTACCTGAAGGTGCGCGAGGGCGTCGCGATGCTCGACTCGTGCTTCACGACCGACCTCGTCGTCGAGATCACGATGCAGCCGGTGCGTCGCTACGGCGTCGACGCGGCGATCTTCTTCTCCGACATCGTCGTGCCGCTCAAGGCGATCGGGGTGGACCTCGACATCGTGCCCGGCACGGGACCGGTGATCGCCGACCCGATCCGTCGACGCGGACAGCTCGACCAGCTGCGCCGGCTCGAGCCCGACGACGTCGAGAGCATCGCCGCGGCGGCCCGGGCGCTCGTGGGCGAGCTGGGCGGCACGCCGCTCATCGGCTTCGCCGGCGCCCCGTTCACGCTCGCGTCGTACCTGGTCGAGGGCGGACCGTCGCGCGACCACCGCGTCACCAAGCAGCTGATGTACTCGCAGACCGGGCTCTGGAACGACCTGCTCGAGCGGCTCTCGCACCTGGCGGCCGACTTCCTGCGGGTGCAGGTCGAGGCCGGCGCCTCCGCGGTGCAGCTGTTCGACTCCTGGGCCGGTGCGCTGTCGCCGTCGGACTACGAGACCTACGTGGCTCCCCACTCGCGGCGCGCGCTCGAGTCGGTCGCCGACCTCGGCGTGCCGCGCATCCACTTCGGTGTCGGCACGGGCGAGCTGCTCGACCAGATGGGCGACGTCGGC
Source organism: Propionibacteriales bacterium (assembly GCA_026392465.1). GTDB lineage: Bacteria > Actinomycetota > Actinomycetes > Propionibacteriales > Nocardioidaceae > Aeromicrobium. The sequence goes on along the minus strand of JAPLCA010000030.1, from coordinate 317,355 downwards.
GCCGACGTGGTCGGCGTCGACTGGCGCGTGCCGCTGGACCGCGCCATCGAGAAGGTCGGACCGCACCGTTCCGTGCAGGGCAACCTCGACCCGACGCTGCTGTTCGCCCCGGCGGACGTGCTGCACACGAAGGCGGCCGCCGCGATCGAGCGGGGCCGAGGCGCCCGGGGGCACGTGTTCAACCTGGGCCACGGCGTGCTGCCGCAGACCGATCCCGACGCGGTGAAGGGTCTCGTCGACTTCGTGCACGGCTACGAGCGCGTCTGATGCGCGTCGCCGTCGTCGGGGCCGGCATCGCGGGTCTGGTCGCCGCCCTCGACCTGCGTGAGGCGGGGTGCGACGTCGTCGTGCTCGAGGGTGCGGACCAGGTGGGCGGCAAGCTGCGCGTGGACGACGTGGGCGACCTGCGCGTCGACGTCGGCGCGGAGTCGATGCTGGCCCGACGGCCCGAGGCCGTCGACCTCGCCACCCGGGTCGGGGCCGCGCTGACCCACCCGGCGACGACGTCGGCGTCGATCTGGACGCGGGGCGCGCTGCGTCCGCTGCCGCCGACCGTCATGGGCGTGCCCGCCGACCTGGACGCGCTCGACGCGTCGGGGATCCTCGCGGAGCGTCCGACGGGACACGCCGAGCCCGTGCCCGAGGGTGACGTGTCCGTCGCCGCCTTCCTCAAGCCGCGGGTCGGCCGCGACGTGGTCGACCGGCTCGTCGAGCCGCTGCTCGGTGGCGTCTACGCGGGTCATGCGGACCGCTTGTCCCTGCGTGCCGCGGCGCCGCAGGTGCTGGCGCTGGGTGCCGATCCTCTCGCGGGGGCTGCTGCGACCCGGGCCGCGACGCGCACCCTCGCCACGCCCGTGTTCGCGGGCGTCGTCGGCGGGGTGGGCACGCTCCCGCAGCGCGTCGTCGAGCACGGCGACCTCGACGTGCGGCTCCGGTCGACCGTGCGGGCCGTGCGGGTCGACGGCGGCGTCTGGACGGTCTCGGCGGGACCGGTGTCCGCGATCGAGACCTTCGAGGTCGACGCCGTCGTCGTCGCGACGCCGGCTCCGGCCACCGCACGCCTGCTCGCCGAGGTCGCTCCGCCGGCCGCCTTCGCGCTCGCCGCGGTCGACTACGCCTCGATGGCGCTGGTGACGTTCGTGCTCGACGGGGCCATCGAGGTGGAGGGCTCCGGATTCCTCGTGCCACCGGTGGACGGCACGGTCGTGAAGGGGTCGACGATCTCGTCGCAGAAGTGGGCCTGGCTGGGGGAGCGCGCGGGCGACCGCACGGTCGTGCGCGCGTCGATCGGCAGGGCCGGCGACACCGCCGTGCTCCACCGCGACGACGCCGAGGTGGCCGCGCTGGCGCTCGCCGACCTGAGGGCCGCCTACGGGCCGCTGCCGTCGGTGCTGGCGACGCACGTCCAGCGGTGGGGGGGTGGCCTGCCGCAGTACGACGTGGGCCACCTGGATCGTGTGGCGACGGTCGAGGCGGCGGTGGCGCGCGTGGACGGCCTCGAGGTGTGCGGTGCGGCCTACCAGGGTGTCGGCATCCCGGCCGTCGTCGCCTCGGCGCGGGCGGCGGCCGCCCGCCTCCTCGCGCGCTGAGCCACGGGGGGGAGAATGGGCGCATGAGCGTGCCGAACCAGGGAAAGCTGGCCAAGGAGATCAACGAGACCATCCGCTACACGATGTGGTCGGTCTTCAAGCTCGAGCGCGTGCTCGGTGACGCCGACCGTGCCGCGGAGGCCGCCGAGGTCGACGACCTGGTGAAGCGCCTCGCCGACGACGACGTCGTGGTGCGGGGCCTCTACGACGTCAGCGGCATGCGCGCCGACGCGGACCTCATGGTCTGGTGGCACGCGTCGTCCGCCGACGCTCTGCAGGCCGCCTACAACGCGTTCCGTCGGACGGCGCTGGGCTCGCGGATGACGCCGGTGTGGTCGCAGACCGCGCTGCACCGTCCCGCGGAGTTCAACAAGTCGCACGTGCCCGCGTTCATGGCCGACGAGACCGTGCGCGACTGGGTCTGCGTGTACCCCTTCGTCCGCTCCTACGAGTGGTACCTGCTGCCCGACGAGGAGCGCCGCGCGATGCTCAAGGAGCACGGCATGCAGGCCCGCCCCTACCCGGACGTCCGCGCCAACACCGTCGCGTCGTTCGCGCTCGGCGACTACGAGTGGATCCTGGCCTTCGAGGCCGACGAGCTGCACCGCATCGTCGACCTCATGCGCGACCTGCGCGCCAGCACCGCCCGCCGCCACGTGCGCGAGGAGATCCCCTTCTACACCGGCCGCCGCCACGACCCGAGCGACCTCACCGCCGTCTGGCCCTGATCAGGGATTCCCAGGTCGACCTGGGAATCTTGAGCGGGGCACGGAAAACTCAGCCACGCACGGAAAGCAAGCCGTGCGTGGCTGCGATTCCCAGGTCCACCTGGGAATCTCCCGTCGACCGCGAAGGGGTCAGACGGGGACCTGGGTCAGGCTGATGCCGTTGATGCAGAACCGCTGGTCGGTGGGGGTCGGGAAGCCCTCGCCCTCGAAGACGTGGCCCAGGTGGGAGCCGCAGGTGGCGCAGCGGACCTCGACGCGACGCATGCCCATCGAGCGGTCCTCGATGTACTCGACGCGGTCCTCCGCGAGCGGGGCGTAGAACGCCGGCCAGCCGCAGTGGGCGTCGAACTTGGTGTCGCTGCGGAACAGCTCGGAGCCGCAGGCGCGGCAGGCGTAGACGGCCTCGGTCGGGTCCGTCTCGAACGGGGAGCTGAACGGCCGCTCGGTGCCGGCCTCGCGGAGCACGTGGTACTCGGCGGCGCTCAGCTCGGCGCGCCACTCCTCGTTGGTCTTCTCGACGTCGTAGCTGGTCTTCCCCGCCTGGTCGCTCATGTCTCCAGCCTACGTTCAGGTGCAAGAGACCACCTGTTCACGCGGGTGTGGGAGGAACGTCCTCGTGGGAGTGACGAGGACGGTGGCGACGGGCCTGCTGGTGACCGCGACGGCGGGGGTCGCCGCCGCGTGGGGTGCGCGTGCCGTCCTGCAGCACCAGGCCGCGCTCGCGCGCGAGGCGATCGGCAAGCCGCTCGGCGAGGACGCGCCCAGGGCCGACCGCGTGTACAAGAAGCGGCACGGCGGCACCATCGACCTGCTGGTGCTGGGTGACTCCATCGCCGCGGGACTGGGGGCCGACGGGCCGCGGGGGACGCTCGGTGCTCGGCTCGCCCGCCAGGTGTCCAAGCGCACCGAGCGCGCCGTGCGGCTGCGCACCGCCGCCGTCGTCGGGTCCGAGAGCAGCCGGCTCGCCGAGCAGCTCGCCTCCCTGCCGGCCGACTACACGCCCGACGTGGCGGTCGTCGTCGTGGGGGGCAACGACGTGACGCACCGGGTGCCGGTGGTCGAGTCGGTGAGCCACCTCGAGGCCTGCGTCTCCGCACTGCGGACCCGGGGCAGCGCCGTGGTCGTCGGCACCTGCCCGGACCTCGGCGCGCTCACTCCCGTGCCGCAGCCGCTGCGCGCGCTCGGGTCGCGGGCCTCCCGTCAGCTCGCCGCCGCGCAGCAGGAGGCGGCGCTGCGCCACGGCGCGTACGTCGTCTCGCTCGCGGACGTCGTGGGGCCGTTCTTCATCACGAACCCTGACGAGATGTTCAGCCTCGACCGCTTCCACCCCAGCTCGCTCGGCTACAAGCGGACGGCGAAGGCCATGCTGCCGTCGGTGCTCGCCGCGCTGGGGGAGCACGACGAGGTGCCGTTCGGCCACCTCGCCCCCGACCTCGCGGTCGTGCCGGACGACCGGGTCAGCGTCCCTGCCGCACCCACCGGGTGAGCAGCGTGCCGTCGACGTCGACGGCGTGCGCCAGCCGCAGGGGCACCTCCGCCGCCTCCCCGCCGGTCGAGATGCGCTGACCGTCACCCGCCACGAGGACGGGGGAGACGGTCAGGCACAGCTCGTCCACCAGGTCGAGCGCGGTGAGCCCGGAGAGCAGCGACGGGCCGCCCTCGCACAGCACGCGCTGCAGGCCGCGGCGGCCGAGCTCGGCGAGCGCCGCCGGCCAGTCGACCTCCTCCTCGCCCGTGAGCAGCACCTCCACGCCCGCACCCTCCAGCGCGACCACCTGCTCCTGGTCGGCCGAGCCGGGGGCGACCACGAGCACGCCCGGCACCCGCAGCCGGTCGGGCACGTCGAGGCTCCGGCTGACGAGCGCGAGCACGCCGTCGTCGACCGGTCCGTAGTCCTCCGACCGGGCGGTGCCGGCCGACACGAGCACGACGTCGCACAGCTCGCGCAGGAGCCCGAACACGGCCTGGTCGGCGTCGGTGCCCAGCGAGCCCGACCGGCCGTCCGCCCCCTCGGCCGAGCCGTCGACGCTGCTGACGAAGTTGACCCGCACCCAGGCGCGGCCCTCCTCGAGGTCGGGGTAGGCGTAGAGAGCAGGGTCGATCGTCGGCGTGGCCATGACGCCCACCCTAGGTACGGTGGCGACATGTCGCAGAGCCTGAGCAGCACGCTGTCCACCGTGACCAGCCTCGCCGAGGTCGACTCCCGCTCGACCCCCGGCTTCGACGGCGACAAGGCGGCAGGCAAGGCCGCGCTCGCGGAGCTCGGGGCCGAGCTGGCCGACCTGCAGGAGCGGCTGCACGCCCACGGCACGACGGGCGACCCCCGTTCCGTGCTGCTCGTGCTCCAGGGCATGGACACCTCCGGCAAGGGCGGCACGATCGAGAAGGTCGTCGGCCTGGTCAGCCCGCTCGGGGTCCGCATCGCCTCCTTCAAGAAGCCGACGCCCGAGGAGCTCGCCCACGACTTCCTCTGGCGCATCGAGCGGCAGCTGCCCTCCGCCGGTGAGCTCGGCGTCTTCGACCGCTCCCACTACGAGGACGTGCTGATCGGGCGCGTGCGCCGGCTGGCCGACGCGGAGGAGATCGAGCGACGCTACGACGCGATCAACGCCTTCGAGCGGCGCTACGTGGAGTCCGGCGGGACGGTCCTCAAGTGCCTGCTGCACATCAGCCCCGACGACCAGGCCGCCCGGCTCCTCGCCCGCCTCGACGACCCGACGAAGCACTGGAAGTTCAACCCGGGCGACATCGACGAGCGCGAGCTGTGGGACGACTACCAGCAGGCGTACGACCTGGTGCTCCAGCGCACCTCGACCGACGTCGCGCCGTGGCACGTGGTGCCCAGCGGACGCAAGTGGTACCGCAACTGGGCCGTCGGCAGGCTGCTCCTGGAGCACCTGCGCGCGCTGGACCTGACGTGGCCCGAGGCCGACTACGACGTCGACGAGCAGCGCGCCCGGCTCGCAGGCTCCCGCTGACGTCAGCCCCGGCGCAGCAGCCGGGCCAGGGCCGGCGCGAGCAGCAGCACCAGCAGCAGCCGGAGCAGCTGCACGGCCGTCACGAAGGTGACGTTGCCGCCGGTGGAGGTCGACGTCGCGAGCACGGCGTAGAGACCACCGGGCGTCGTCGCCAGGTACGCGTCGAGCCGGCTCGTCCCGGTCGCCGAGGCGAGGGCGAGGCCCAGCCCCGCGCACGTCACCATGGTGAGCGCGATGGAGACGGCAGCGGTCGGGAGCATCCGTGCGATCGACCGCAGGCTGTCGAGCGTGAACCGCAGCCCGACCTGGAGACCGATCGCCAGGTAGCCGAGGCCCTCCACCCAGGTCGGCACCACGGCGTCGGTGAACCCCGGCACGGCGTGCAGTGCCGCCGCGGTGACCACCGGGCCGAGGATGGCCGGCGACGGCAGGTGCGCGACGCGGCCCAGCAGCAGTCCTGACCCGACCGCCACGGCGCAGTACAGCAGGTCGCGTCCGCTGCCGAGGACGAACCCACCGGAGGCTGCCCCACCGCGCTCGTGGAAGACCAGGCCGACCACGAGCGGCAGGCTGAACAGCACCACCAGCACGCGCAGGTACTGCAGCACCGTCACGACCCGGTCGTCGGCGCCGAGGTCACGCGAGAGGGCCGTCATGCCCGACGCCCCGCCGGCGATCGAGGCGAAGGCCGCCGTCACCGGCGTCACGTCCCGGTGCAGGCGCAGCAGCTGTCCGGCCAGGACGCTCACGACGATCGTCGACGCCGAGACCGCCACCACCACGGGCCACGACCAGCCCAGCGACGTGAACGTCCCCCAGTCGACGGACGCCCCGACGATCGTCCCCACGACGCCCTGCCCGGCGAGCGACACCCAGCGGGGCGCGTCGAGGGCTCGGGGAGCGAGCCGCCCCGGTGCGAGCAGCGCGTAGGCCAGGGCACCCAGCAGCCCGCCGAAGAGCAGAGCCGACGGCACCCGGGCGAGGACCAGCGCCGTCGACGCGACGACGACGAAGATCCCGAGACGCGACCAGGCCCGCACCCGGGGAACGCTAGTCCCCGGGGTGCGGGCCAGGTGCGGCGGATGGTCCGGCCGCGGGTCGTGCGGGGTCGTGCTCAGGCGAAGAGCGCGTCGAGCGAGACCAGCTCGACGGCCCCGACCGCGTAGCGGGCGAGGATGACCTCGGCCACCTCGTCGGACACGCCCAGCGGCTCGGCGACCGCGACGGCTCCGGCCTCGTACGCCAGCTCCTTGACCCGGTCGGGCAGGAAGCCCGGCGCGAGCATGAGCTGACCGACCGCGATGTTGCGACGTCCGTCCGCGCGGTGCGCCCGCACGGCCTCGCCCGCGGCGGGCGGCGCGCTCGACGCGAACGCCGCGATCGTCGGCAGCTTGTGGTGCGCACCCCACGCCCGGGCGGCCCGGGCGATGGTGGCGTTCGCGACCGCGTCGGACGAGCCGGCACCCGCGAGCACCAGCGCGTCGAGCTCGCGGACCCGCTTCTCGCGCAGCACCTCGCGCAGTCGACGGTCGAGGACGTGGAAGAACGCGTTCTCGATGCCGAGCACGTCGGTCACCTCGATCTGCAGGCCCTCGTGCCGGGCGCGGGCCGCCTTCGCGGCCTCCGGCACGTCGACCTTCGCGTGGTACGCCTCGGTGAGCAGGAGGGGGACGAGGACGATCTCGCTGTGCCCCTCGGCGACCAGGCGGTCGACCACGGCGTCGAGGTCGGGCTCGGAGTGGTCGAGGAACGCGGTGGCCACCCGGAGGTCGGGACGCATGCACGCCACGCGCTCCGTCAGGGCAGTGATGGTCTCGGCGGACCGCGGGTCGCGGCTGCCGTGCGCCAGGGCGATCAACGCTGGTGCAGTCATGCTGTCCTCCTTCCAGAGGGGTCGGTGGTGCTGGGTGTGGTGCCGGGGGTGGTGGTCGTGGGGGAGAGGATCCCGATGAATCCGAGGCGGAAGGCCCGCTGACAGGCGCGACACTCCCACTCGCCATGCGTCTCCCCGTGAGGACGCAGGTCCTCGTCGGCGCAGTACGGGCAGTGGAACGGCGTCGCCCTCATCGCGGCACCTCCGTGGGAAGGGCACGGTACGAAGGTGCTGCGATGACGGTCCGTCGGTTCGTTCGCTGGCGCTCACTCATCGCAGCACCGCCTCGTCGGCGCGGGCGACCCACTGCGCGAACGACTCGTCCTCGTCGCGCTGCTCCAGGAACGTGCGCGACAGCTTCTCGACGTAGTCGGGCAGCTGGTCGCCGGTCACCTTGTGGGCGCGGAGCTTGCGGCCGAACCCGGCGTCGAGCCCGAGGGCGCCGCCGAGGTGCACCTGGAAGCCCTCCACCTGGTTGCCGTCCTCGTCGAGCACGAGCTGCCCCTTGAGGCCGATGTCGGCCGTCTGGATGCGGGCGCACGAGTTCGGGCAGCCGTTGACGTTGACCGTGATCGGGGTGTCGAGCTCGGGGACACGCTCCTCCAGCTCGCCGATCAGCTGGGCGGCCCGAGCCTTGGTCTCGACGATGGCGAGCTTGCAGTACTCGATGCCGGTGCAGGCCATCGTGTTGCGACGCCACTGCGACGGCCGCGCGTGCAGACCGAGCTCGGCCAGCGCCTCGACGAGCGACTCGACGCGGTCCTCCTCGACGTCGAGCACGACGAGCTTCTGCATGGGCGTGGTCGCGACGCGGTCGGAGCCGTGCGCCTCGACGACGTCGGCCACCTGGTTCAGCAGCGTGCCGGAGATGCGACCCACCGTCGCGGCGACGCCGACGTAGTAGCGGCCGTCGGTCTGGCGGTGCACGCCGACGTGGTCGACGGGCGTGGTCGGCACGTCGGGGGCGTCGAGGTCGACGAGGGTGCGCTCGAGGTACTCGTTCTCGAGCACCTCCCGGAACTTCTCGATGCCCCAGTCAGCCACCAGGAACTTGAGGCGGGCGCGGGAGCGGAGCCGGCGGTAGCCGTAGTCGCGGAAGATGCTGACGACGCCCTCCCAGACCTCGGGCACCTCGTCGATCGGGACCCAGACCCCGACCCGCTGGGCGAGCATGGGGTTGGTGGACAGGCCTCCGCCGACCCAGAGGTCGAAGCCCGGCCCGTGCTCGGGGTGCTCGGCGCCGATGAACGCGATGTCGTTGATCTGCGGGACGACGTCGTGGCCGGGGTGCCCGCTGATCGCCGACTTGAACTTGCGCGGCAGGTTCGAGAAGGCACGGTCGCCGATGTAGCGGCTCTCGATGGCGTCGATCGCCGGCCGGGCGTCGATGATCTCCTCGGCGCTGATCCCCGCGACGGGGGAGCCGAGGATGACGCGCGGGCAGTCGCCGCAGGCCTCCTGCGTGGACAGCCCGACACCCTCGAGCCGCTCCCAGATCGTGGGCATGTCACGCACGTCGATCCAGTGATACTGCACGTTCTGCCGGTCCGTCAGGTCAGCGGTGTCGCGCGCGTGTTCCACGGAGATGTCGGCGATGGTGCGCAGCTGCGCGAGGTTGAGCTGTCCGCCGTCGATCCGCACGCGGAGCATGAAGTAGCGGTCGTCGAGCTCCTCCGGCTCGAGCGTCGCCGTCTTGCCGCCGTCGATGCCCGCCTTGCGCTGCGTGTACAGGCCCCACCAGCGGAAGCGTCCACGCAGGTCGCCGGGGTCGATGCTGTCGAAGCCGCGGTGCGCGTAGATGTTCTCGATGCGGGCGCGCACGTTGAGCGGGTTGTCGTCCTTCTTGGACTGCTCGTTCGCGTTGAGCGGCTCGCGGTAGCCCAGCGCCCACTGACCCTCACCGCGACGGCGGCGGGCCGGACGGGAGGCGGGCGTGGTGGTGCTCGAGATCATGGGTGTCCTCGGGGAGGACGCGCGACGGCCGGTCGGGGACGGACGGGCGTCGCGCGTCGCGGCAGATGGGTGCGGGCGCGGTGGGTCAGCGACACGCCATGGTGCGCGCACGACCGAGGTCCACGTGGAGACGTCCCACGAGCCAGAGCGGGTGCGCGATCAGCATGCGGACAGTCTTGCCAGCCCGTGGACGCGTCACAACTGCTGATCTCATGATGTGGACCCTGCATCCACATGGTGAGATCGACGCGGTGAAACCGGTGCGGTGACGGGATGCTGCGTGACCGGCGTCACTCGGCGTGCGGCGACACCCACGAGACGACGAAGGTGCCGAGGAGGGCGCCGACCAGGGTGGCGGCGGCCACCACCAGCGCCAGCGGCCACGCCACGACGCCGGCCGTGGCCAGTCCGAGGACGGCGGCCGGCTGCGCCGCGGCAGCCAGGCCGACCCCGAGCAGGCCGCCGGCGGCGACCGGACCGACCGCCTGCCAGGCGGGGCTCCCGGCGTCGCCGGCCAGCGTGGCCCAGGCGGTGAGCAGGCCCACGACGGCGGCGAGGACCCCGCCGGCGAGCAGTGTCGGCTCATCCCACACCAGCGTGCCGCCCGGCAGGTCGACGGCGGCGACGGCCGCGCCGGCCGCGACCGCGCCGACGACCTGCGCGGCGACCACGGGCAGGGCTCCGGCCGCGGAGGCGCGCCCGACGAGCGTGAGCGTCCCGAGCTGGGCTGGACCGGTGAGGGCGACTCCCGAGCCGTCCGTCCCGTCGTGGAAGCGGGCGAGCCAGGCCGTGGCGACCGCCACCGCGGCGACCACGGCCACCGCCGTGGTCGCGTCCGTGGCCCGCAGCGCCCACGCCGCGACGGCCGTCGTCAGCGCCGAGGCGACCGCGGCCAGCGCGAGCGGCTTCACCCGGCCGCTCCCGCCATGGCGGGAGCGACCACCGTGAGGCGTCGTGCGCCTGCCCCGACGTGGGGGGCGACGAGCGGGACCGCCCGGGTCGAGGGTGCGCGGCGGAAGGGATCCATGTCGATACCGTAGGGGCATGGCGGCTGAACGGGTAGGACGCCCGGCGGCTGTGGACCGGCTGGCGCGAGTCACGGCACGCACGGTCTCCCGCTGCATCCAGCACCGGGTCACCGGCCTCGCGGCCGAGGCGGCGTTCTTCGCGATCCTGTCGCTCCCGCCGCTCGTGTTCGGACTCGCCGGCACCATCGGGTTCGTCGCCGAGCGCTACGACGTGGCCCAGGTCGACGTGCTGAAGGACCGGGTCCTCGAGCTCTCCTCCCAGGCGCTCACGCAGGGGACCGTCGACCAGGTCATCGCCCCCACGCTCGACGAGGTCCTGAGGTCCGGACGCATCGACGTCGTCTCCATCGGGTTCGTGCTGGCGCTGTGGTCGGGCTCTCGGGCCCTGAACGTCTTCCTCGACACCATCTCCATCCTGTACGGGCTGGGTGGCGTGCGAGGCATCGTCAAGACGAGGGCGTTGTCGTTCTCCCTCTACGTCGTGGCGCTGGCGATCGCCATCGTGGTCGTGCCGCTCGTGCTCGCCGGGCCGGAGGTGGCCGCGTCGGTCGTGCCCTCACAGCTGGCCGTGCTGCAGCCGCTGTACTGGCCGGCCGTGCTGCTCGTCTCCGTCGGGTTCCTCGCCTCGCTGTACCACCTGGCGGTCCCGGTCAAGGTGTCCTGGCGGTCGGGCCTGCCGGGCGCCTTCTTCACGATGGGGCTCTGGATCGGCGGCAGCCTGCTCGTGCGCTGGGCGCTCGGCTTCTCGACGGGCGGCACCTCCATCTACGGTCCGCTGGCCGCGCCGATCGCCGTCCTGCTGTGGCTCTACGTCATCTCCATCGCGGTGCTGATCGGGGCTGCGATCAACGCCTCCTTCGACGAGGACCGCCACCCCCGCGTCGACCGCTAGAATCGTCGCCCGTGAAGAAGATGCGGAAGGTCGCGGCCCTCGTCGTGGTGCTCCTCGGCGTCGCGGCGCTGCTGTTCGCACTGCGGTCGTGCAGCTCGGACGACGACGGCGGATCAGACCCCGGTGCCGACCCGACGCCGTCGGCGTCGGCGAGCCCGTCGCTCGCGCCGACCAGGATGACGACCACGCGGATCGAGCAGTCGATCAAGACGCGTCTGGACCAGAACGCCGGCCAGCCCACCCGCGTGGAGTGCCCCGACCGGGTGCTGCAGAAGATCGGCACCGCCTTCGACTGCCAGGTGTTCTTCGCCAACCAGCCGAACACGGCGGCCGTCGCGGTGGCGGCGGTCAAGATCGACGGCCCTGACGGTCACTTCACCTGGAACTCCAAGCCCGTCTCGCAGGAGCAGTGACGTGAGCGCGTCGAAGAAGGTCCTGACCGCCCTGGTGCTGACCGTCCTCGTGCTCGCGGGTGGCGTGTTCGGGCTGCGGTCCTGGCTGGGGACCGACACCACCGAGGGAGGCGACCAGCGAGCCGCGGGGGAGAGGGTCATGCCCACGCGTTCGCCGGCCGCCGAGCCGTCCGTCTCGGTCTCCCCGACGCACTCCGCGAGCCCGTCTCCGTCGGCGAGCCCGTCCGTGAGCCCCTCGCCGAAGGCCTCGCCCACCCCCTCCGCGTCGCCCACGCCGACCCGGTCGACCGCTCCTCGTCCTGCCCGCCCCGCCCCCGCGGCGCCGCGAACCGTCCGGTCGACGGCGGCGGTGTCCGCGCAGGTGAAGGCCGCGCTCGACGCCCGGGGTCGTCCCACGGTCGTCTCGTGCCCCCGCTCGGTCCCCGCCGCGGTCGGCACCCGGTTCAGCTGCGCCGTCGCGTACGCCGCACAGCCGTCGGTCGTCGTGGCCGACGCGCTCGTGCAGATCACGTCGGCCGACGGCACGTTCAGCTGGCGGTCCGTCTCGCGCACCTGACGTCGCTCCGGTTGCGGTTCGGGCAGACGCGCCTAGGTTGGAGGTACGCCGGGACCGGCCGTCGGCTTGCGCAGCTCGACGGTCGCCCGGCGGTATCGCGTCAGGACGACGCCAGGCCCAGGACGGGACGCAGCAGCGACGCCGGCACCCAGTTCACCACCAGGGCGCCGGTCGGCAGCAGCATGACGACGTACGCCCACCAGCCGTCGTCGCGGCGCTGCCACGTGACCAGCAGGCCGGGATACGGCCGGAGGTCCACCTGGCGCGCGGACGGCGCCACCCACACGTGACGTGCCCGCTCGACGGACGACGGCTCCGGGGTCGGCCGGGCTGCCGTGGAGCGCGGCACGTGCTGGGGGTCGGCGCTCACCCGGTCGATGCTAGTCGAACGCGTGGTCGAATGTGGTGGGAACGGGAACGTCGCCGAGATGCGGACGCGGCGGACGCGCGTACCGTCAGGTGCACCGGTTCGGTGAGTGTCCCGGACCGGGCCAGCCTCACACCAGCCCCGCATCACGCATGTCGGTGTGACGACGAGCGGCCCCGCCGGCGGCGGGGCCGCTGTCGTGCGGGACCTGTCGCCGACGACCTCGTACGTGCCGTGGTGACCGTGGTCGACGTACGCTCCCCGCATGAGGCGTCGTCTGGTCGCGGTCGCGGTGCTGCCGCTGGTGCTCCTGGCCGCGTGCGGCGGGTCCGACGGCGGGCCGGCGCGACCGGCGTCCGAGCCGGGACCGGCGGAGTCGGCGTCGGGTGAGCAGGGCGACGCGCTCGAGCAGGCCGTCGTCCGCTACGTCGACGCCTTCCACGGCGGTCGAGCCGACGACGCGTACGCGCTCCTGTCCGCACGGTGCCGCCAGGGGCTGCCGTTCACCGAGTTTCGGCGGATGACGAGCCAGGCCACCGAGCTCGACGGCGACGACCCGTTGCGCGACGTCGAGGTGGTGACCGACGGCGGGCGCGGCTCGGTGTCGTACCGGCTGGACGTCGAGTCGTTGTCGGAGCGGGACGAGCCCTGGGTGCACGAGGACGGCGGCTGGCGCAACGACGACTGCTGAGGCGCCGGCCGGTCGAGGACGACTCGGGACGCGACGGCTCCCTCGCGTCGCGCCCCGAGTCGGTCAGCGTCGCCCCTGGTCGACGCGCTCCCGGTGTCGAGGCCGGGTGCGCCGTGAGCGCACCGAACGACGTCGACGTCGCCTACTGAAGCAGAGGTCGCAGGGGGTTGCACCTCCAGTGCGTGACCGAGGCCGTCCGCGCTGCTCTCATCGTCTGCGCGGCACGCTGGATGAACATTGCGTGGTTTCGTCCCGCAACGACCTCGGGACCTCTAGATTGATCGCCGGCCCGGTCCGCAGAGCATGGCGGCCGGATCTGGCGGTGGGTCCGATTCCCGAGGTCGAGCCCCCGCCTGATGCGGCCCGTGCGGCGTCCGGTGGTCCTCGTCGCCGCGCGGGCCCATCTCCTCATCCTGCGTCTTCGGGGCTACGGGGACCAGGTGATCCTGAGACGTCGAGACGTGCGTTCGCGTTCCGGACCGATGCGACGTACCGTGATGAAGTCGGCAACCCACTCCCATGGCGCCGCTGCACGACAGGGTCCCTCGACCACGCCCAGGGGTGGAGCGTCGGGGGGCCCGACCCGGGGCCCGCAGGGCTTCGTCGCGATCTCCGAGGGCGCGCGAACCGACGCTCGTCCTCTGGGTGCCTCGCCGCACGCGCGAACGGTGTGAGGTCTACGCTCGAGACAGCCCCGTCGGTCGTGTCCCCTGGCCGGTCGGCGGGGTCCGAGCGAGGGGACCGTGTCGCGCGCTCCGGGATAGAGTGGAAGCACGACCGTGAACGTCAGGTCACTCGCGATGCTGACGCCGACGGCAATCACAGGTGGTGGCCACATGGCCCTCCGTGCCCGTACGACCTTCGCCCCGCTGGTCTCCGCCCGTCCGGCCCCCGAGCCCGACGGCGCGTGGTGGCCACGCAGCCGCTCGCTCGCCGAGGAGCTGCCTGGCTTCTTCGACGCCTGGCCGCCTGAGCGCGGCCGGATCCAACGGATCCTCTACTCATCGCCCGACTGGGACGACCACCCGCACTCGGTGACCGTGCCGGGCCGACGGGTCAAGACCGGGACGTTCCCGAGGGAGGACACCCACGTCCTCACGGTCTGCATGGCGGACCGCAGTGACCACATCGTCGCCGTCATCGCCTCGAGTGCCTCGGCGGACGTGGCGCGCCAGATGATGGCGACGTTCGACGACGACGTCGACGGCGACGACGCTGCGCTGCCCCGTTGGAGTGGCGAGGGTGGCTCCGTGTGAGGCCCGACGACGGCAGAAGGCCCCGGAATCCTCAGGATTCCGGGGCCTTCCGGTGGTGGGCGATACTGGGTTTGAACCAGTGACCTCTTCCGTGTCAGGGAAGCGCGCTACCGCTGCGCCAATCGCCCGTGGGTGGTGCTGTTCTGTTGGGGGATCGAGGTGGGTACGGGATTTGAACCCGTGTACACGGATTTGCAGTCCGTTGCCTCGCCTCTCGGCCAACCCACCGCTGGATGGGTATGGGGACCCTCTCCGAGCGGACAACGAGATTCGAACTCGCGACCCTCACCTTGGCAAGGTGATGCTCTACCACTGAGCTATGTCCGCATTCGCACCGTTCCCGGCGCGAGAAGAAACATTAGTACATGCCCCTGCGGCGGCCAAACAGGGGGGTCCTGGCGGGCGCGTTAGGGTGGGTCCATGCGTGCCTGGCTGAATGGAAAACTGCTGGAATCACCGGACGAACCCGCCCTCAGCGTGCTCGACCACGGGCTCGTCGTGGGCGACGGCGTCTTCGAGACCGTCGCCGTGAACGACGGGGAGCCGTTCGCCCTCACCCGCCACCTCGACCGGCTCGCGCGCTCCGCCGAGGGGCTCGGCATCGGCCGGCCCGATCTCGGCCTCCTGCGCGAGGGGATCGCGGCGACCATCGAGGGCCAGGACCTCGCCTTCGGGCGGGTGCGCATCACGGTGACGTCGGGTCGCGGGCCGCTCGGCTCGCCCCGCGGCGACCACGGGCTCACCCACGTCGTCGTCACCGAGCCGGCCGAGAAGCCGCCGTCGGTCGCGACGATCGTCACGGTGCCGTGGCCGCGCAACGAGCGCGGGGCGCTGTCCGGTCTCAAGACGACGTCGTACGCCGAGAACGCCAGGATGGTCGAGGCGGCGCGCGCCGCGGGCGCATCGGAGGCCGTCATGCCCAACACGCAGGGCCACCTCTGCGAGGGCACGGGCTCCAACATCATGTACGTCATCGACGGCACGCTCGTCACCCCCACGCTCGCGTCGGGCTGCCTGGCCGGCATCACGCGGGCGCTGGCGCTCGAGTGGCTCGCCGACGAGCTCGACGTCGTCGAGCGCGACGCGCCGATCGAGGTGCTCGCCGACGCCGAGGAGGTCGTCCTCGTCGGCACCACGCGCGACATCCAGGCCATCTCGCACGTCGACGGACGGGCCGTCACCGCGGCTCCCGGGCCCGTCACAC
Source organism: Propionibacteriales bacterium (assembly GCA_026392465.1). Taxonomy (GTDB): domain Bacteria; phylum Actinomycetota; class Actinomycetes; order Propionibacteriales; family Nocardioidaceae; genus Aeromicrobium. The sequence continues at coordinate 301,827 of JAPLCA010000030.1, read as the reverse complement.
AGCGTGCGCAGGCCATCTGGGCGCGCGAGGCCGCGAAGACGTCGGACCCGTAGCTCGACGTCGAGACGGGGTGGAGTAAGGTTCTGACGTCCCCGGGCGATTGGCGCAGTGGTAGCGCGCTTCGTTCACACCGAAGAGGTCACTGGTTCGAACCCAGTATCGCCCACCGACACGCAGTCCCCCGGCTCTCGAACCGGGGGCCTCGTCGTTCGCCCGACACTCCTACGATGACGGTCATGTCGATCGAGAGCGCTCGCGCCCACCTCGCCCGCTTCGGACGCGACGGCGACGTCGTCGAGACGTCCGGGTCGAGCGCGACGGTCGAGCTGGCGGCCGCTGAGCTCGGCGTCGAGCCGGCGCGCATCGCGAAGACCCTCGGCTTCTACGGCCGGGAGCCCGGCACGAGCATCCTCGTCGTCGCGGCCGGCGACGCCCGGGTCGACAACGCCGCGTTCAAGGCCACCTTCGGCATCAAGGCGAGGATGCTGAAGGCCGACGACGTCGAGACGCTCACCGGGCACGCCATCGGCGGCGTGTGCCCGTTCGCCAACCCCGACACGGCTGCGGTGCACCTCGACGAGTCGCTGCGTCGCTTCGCGTCGGTGTTCCCTGCCGTCGGCAACGCGGCGTCGGCGATCGAGCTCACCCCCGACGAGCTCGAGGTCGTCGCCGAGCCCGTCGGCTGGGTCAGCGTCACGAAGCAGCCCCCTCCCGCGGACTGAGCCCGCGGACTGAGGCCGGGGGAGCGTCAGGTGGTCTCGGCGGTGCCGAGCGGGTCGAGACGCACCCACCCGCGGTCGGTGTGGCGCTCGAGGCGCAGCCCGCGGCCCTCGCCGGGGGTGGGCGCCTCGAACGGCCGGCTCGAGCGCCAGGCGACGGCCGCCTGGTCGTGCTCGAGCGTCTCCTCGGCGACGACGTCGCCGTCCTCCGTGGTCAGTCGGTACTCAGCCATGGGTCCACCGTGCCGTGGAACGCGACGACGTGCGAGCCGAGGTCAGAGCCGCCCGAACAGCAGCCGGAACCTCGACGCCCGCACCGACAGCACCGGACGCCGTCCCGCGAGCAGCGACAGCGGGCCGGAGAACGTCCACGACGTGCGCAGCAGCTGGACCCGCAGCCGCCCGCGCACGGGCGTGACGACGGAGCGTCCACCGCGGCGCTGCACCGCACGGAAGGCGAGCGGCCAGCGCCCCGGCAGGGCCACCTGACGACGCAGCTCGACCGTCGCCAGCCCGTGACCCTCGTGCCGACGCCCCGGCTCGACGTCGAACCGGGCGAGGTCCTTCGGGATGGCCCACAGGGCGCGCCCACCATCGCGCGAGGCCTCGCTGTCGACCCAGATCCACGGGATCCACACGCGAGGCCTCAGGCCGCGCCGCACGAGCACCGCGGCCATGACCTCGTCGTATACGAGCGGGCTCGGCTCCTCGTACCGGAAGAACGCGGCCGTCACGACCGCGCGACCGGCCACGGACACGACACGGGTCCCGGGCGGCGGCGGGGGCAGTGTGCGGACGGGGACGAGGAACACCGACGCGACCGCCTGGCCGTGCAGGTCCCACGGCTGCGGCGGATACGTCACGCCCACGCGAAGTCCTCGACGTCGAGGGAGCGCACCCGGCGGTGGTACGGATAGGTCGAGCCGGGCCAGTTCGACGTGATGCGGCCCGACGGGTGGCGGTACCAGCTGTCGCAGCTGCCCCAGACGGACTTCTCCAGCCGCTCCTGCACCTGCCGGTCGTACGCCGCCTCCACCTCGGGGCGCACGTCGACCGTGGCGTGGGACCCGTCGCGCATCCGGTCGAGCACCTGGCGCATGTGCCGGGCCTGCGCCTCCAGCATGTAGATGATCGACCCGCCGCCGAGGTTCGTGTTCGGGCCGTAGGAGACGAACAGGTTCGGGAAGCCGGGCACGTACATGCCGAGGTGCGCGTGCGCGCCGTCGACCCAGCGCTGGGCGAGGGCCTCGCCGTCCACGCCGCGCACGTCAATCGTGTCGAGGAAGTCCTGGGTGGCGAAGCCGGTCCCGTAGACGATGACGTCGGCCGGGTGCACGGTGCCGTCGGCGGTCTCCAGCCCCTCGGGGACGACCCGCACGATGCGCTCGGCGACGACGTCGACGTGGTCGCGCTCCAGCGTCGGGTAGAAGGTGTTGGAGAACAGGATCCGCTTGCAGCCGATCGGGTAGTCGGGGGTGAGGACCTCGCGCAGGCGCGGGTCGCGCACCTGGCGGTGCAGGTGCGCGAGGGCCACGCGCTTCTCGATCGCACCGACGACCGTCCCCTCGTCGAGACCGCGGGAGAACTGCTCGCCGAACGTCCACCACAGCGGACGCTCGAGCCGGATCCCCGGCCGCCACCAGCGGGGGAGCGGCCCGTCGGGCTTGGGCAGGATGTAGTTCGGGGAGCGCTGGAACAAGGTCAGCTCGCCGGCCACGTCGGCCAGGTGCGGCACGTACTGGATGGCGCTCGCCCCGACGCCGACCGCCGCGACCCGCTTGCCGCGCAGGTCGAGGTCGTGGTCCCAGCGCGCCGAGTGGAACGCATCCCCCTCGAAGTCGTCGATGCCGGGGATGGAGGGCAGCCGTGGCTCCGACAGCTGCCCCACGGCGCTCACGAGCACCTGCACCCGCTCCACGGACCCGTCGGCGAACCCCACCTCCCACTGCCGGTCGGTCTCGTGCCAGTGGGCCGAGACGACCTCACGGCCCAGCTGCACGAGTGGGGTGATGCCGAGGTCGTCGGCCGTGCGCCGCAGGTAGGCGAGGATCTCCGGCTGCAGCGCGTACCGGCGCGACCAGTCGGTGTTCACGGCGAAGGAGAACGAGTACAGCGGCGAGGGGACGTCGCAGCCGGCGCCGGGGTAGGTGTTGTCGCGCCACACCCCGCCGACGTCGTCGCCGCGCTCCCACAGCCGGACGTCGGTGTGGCCGTGCCCCAGGAGCTCGGCCGCCACGGCGATGCCGCCGAAGCCGGAGCCGATGATGCCGACGGACGTCATGAGCCCTCCAGGACGTGGACGAGGTGGGTGGTGAGCAGGTCGAGGACGTCGTCACGGGTGAGGGTGCCCCGCTGGAGCCACTCGCGGCAGAGCGCCTTGACGTACGCCGCGGAGGCTCGCAGCCGGGCCCGCAGGACGGGGGAGTCGGGGAGCCCGACGGCGTCGAGGACGAGACGGGCTGCGCGGTCGTCGGCCTCGTCGACCACGACCTGCAGGTCCGACTCGCCATGCAGCTCGGCGGCGCCGGACGCGGCGACCCAGGCCTGGCCGTACGTCTGTGCGGCGTCGAGGATCCAGTCCATCGTCACCCGCACCCGCTCCTCCAGCGGCAGGTGCAGCAGGTCGGGCAGCTCGGACTCGGGCATGAAGGTCGAGTCGCGCATGACGGCGAGGAAGATCTCGCGCTTGGAGCCGAAGTAGTGGTGCAGCAGACCCCGCGTGACGCCGGCGGCGCCCGCGAGCTCGGCCAGCGAGACGTCGTCGTAGGCGCGCTCGGCGTAGAGCGTGCGCGCGGCCTCGAGGATCTGGCGACGGCGCGCGTCGGGCTCGAGCCGGTGGCGGTTCAGGGCGGTCACGCGACGAGTGAACAACGCTATTGGCAAAGTGTCAACAAGCGGGTACGGTGCGCGACATGAAGCACTACGACGTCCTGGTGGTCGGCTCCGGGTTCGGCGGCAGCGTGACCGCGCTCAGGCTCACGGAGAAGGGCTACGCGGTCGGGGTCATGGAGGCGGGGCGACGCTTCGCCGACGACGAGCTGCCCGAGACGTCGTGGCGCCTGCGCCGCTACCTGTGGGCGCCGTGGGCGCGCTGCTTCGGCATCATGCGCATCACACCGCTCAAGGACGTCCTCATCGCGAGCGGCACCGGCGTCGGCGGCGGCTCCCTCGTGTACGCCAACACGCTCTACCAGCCGCTCGACGGCTTCTACGACGACCCGCAGTGGGCCCACGTCACCGACTGGCGCGACGAGCTCGCCGCCCACTACGACCAGGCCCGCCGCATGCTCGGCGTCGCGACCTACCCGCGCACGACCCTCCCGGACCGGCTGATGGCCGAGGTCGCCGAGGGCCTCGGCGTCGGCGACACGGTCCACGCCGCCGACGTCGGAGTGCTCTTCGGCGACCGACCCGGCGAGGAGGTCGACGACCCGTACTTCGGCGGCGCCGGCCCCCGACGCCGCACCTGCACGGACTGCGGCGCCTGCATGACCGGGTGCCGGCACAACGCCAAGAACACGCTCGTCAAGAACTACCTGCACCTCGCGGAGCGCGGCGGCGCGCAGGTCCACCCGCTCACCACCGTGACCGACGTGCGTCCGCGGCGAGGCGGCGGCTACGTCGTGCACACCCGCCGCACGGGGAACCGGCTGCGACGTCGTCGGTTCAGCGCCGACCAGGTGGTGTTCGCGGGCAACGCGCTCAACACGCAGGACCTGCTCCACCGGCTCCGTCGCCGCTCGCTCCCCGGCATCTCCGAGCGGCTGGGCGAGCTGAGCCGCACGAACTCCGAGGCGGTGCTCTCGGCCCGCGCGAGCGCGAAGGACGCCGACGTCACGCCCGGCGTCGCGATCACGTCGTCGTTCCACCCGGACCCGCAGACGCACGTCGAGCCCGTCCGCTACGGACGGGGCTCAGGAGCGCTGAGCCTGATGAACATGGCGCTGGCCGACCACCGCGGCGGCGGCTCGCAGCTGCGCAAGGTGCTGCGCGGCTACCGCGGCCTCGGGCTGCGCGGCGCGCTGCGCCTGCACGACCCGCGCCGCTGGGCCGAGCAGTCGGTCGTCGTCCTCGTCATGCAGTCGCTCGACAACTCCGTCACGACATTCCTCAAGCGCGGTCCGTTCGGCCTGCGGATGAGCAGCCGGCAGGGCACGGGCGCGCCGAACCCGTCGCACATCCCCGTGGCCGACCACGTGGCCCGCGAGATCGCCGAGAAGCTCGACGGCGTGCCCGGCGGCTCCGTCGGGGAGCTCGTGGGCATCCCGCTCACCGCCCACTTCATCGGCGGCTGCCCGATCGGCAGCACGCCGCAGGAGGGCGTCATCGACCCCTACCAGCGGCTGTTCGGGCACGAGGGCCTGCACGTCGCCGACGGCTCGGCCATCAGCGCGAACCTCGGCGTCAACCCGTCGCTGACGATCACCGCGCAGGCGGAGCGGGCGATGTCGTTCTGGCCCAACCGGGGCGAGCCCGACCCACGCCCGCCGCTCGGCTCGGCGTACCGCCGGATCGACGCCGTCGCCCCGCACCGGCCGGTCGTGCCCGACGGTGCGCCGGGCGCGCTGCTCCTGCCGACGCCCCGCCTGCGCGTCGGGGCCTCCTGAGGCCCCCTCGGTTCGCGGCTCAGTCGGGGACGCCCCAGGTGTAGGTCTGCTTGACCAGCTTGAGGTAGGTGAACGTCTCGGTGCTGACGACGTCCTCACGGGCGCGGATGTTCTCCGACAGCACCTGCAGCAGGTGCTCGTCGGTCTCGCACACCAGCTCGAGGATGATGTCGAACGAGCCCGCCGTGATGACCACGTAGTCGACCTCGGGGATCTCGGCGAGACTCTCGGCCAGCGGCTCGAGCGGACCCTTGCCACGGACGCCGATCAGCGCCTCCCGGGCGAAGCCGAGCTGCATCGGGTCGGTGACCGCGACGATGTTGATGACGCCGGAGTCCGTCAGCTTCTGCACGCGCTGGCGCACCGCGGCCTCGGACAGCCCGACCTCCTTGCCGATGGCCGCGTACGACATGCGACCGTCGACCTGCAGCAGCGCGATGATGCGCTTGGCGACCTCGTCGAGCACCGGCGCGCTCACGGGGTCGCTCCGGGGGCGGACGGGGACTGGCGAACGTTCATGCGGAGATCTTGGCCCACGCCTCCGTCAGGACGCCACGCAGCACCTGCTCGATCTCGTCGAACTGGGCCTGGTCGGCCACCAGCGGCGGCGCGAGCTGCACCACCGGGTCGCCCCGGTCGTCGGCCCGGCAGTACAGACCGGCGTCGAGCAGCGCGTGCGACATGAAGCCGCGCAGGAGCCGGTCGCACTCCTCGGACGTGAAGGTCTCCTTCGTGTCCTTGTCCTTGACCAGCTCGATGCCGTAGAAGAAGCCGTCGCCGCGGACGTCCCCGACGATCGGCAGGTCGCCCAGCCGCTCCAGGGTGCTGCGGAAGGCTCCCTCCGTGGACCGCACGTGCTCGAGCAGCCCCTCGCGCTCGAAGAGGTCGAGGTTGGCCAGGGCCACCGCGCACGACACCGGGTGCCCGCCGAACGTGTACCCGTGCGCGAACATCTCGCCCGTGCGCTGGAAGGGCTCGGCGACACGGTCGCTGACGATCGTCGCGCCGAGGGGGGAGTAGCCCGACGTCAGACCCTTCGCGCAGGTGATCATGTCGGGCACGTAGCCGTACCGCTCGGCCCCGAAGATGGTGCCGAGGCGGCCGAACGCGCAGATCACCTCGTCGGAGACGAGCAGCACGTCGTGGCGGTCGCAGATCTCGCGCACCCGCTGGAAGTAGCCGGGCGGCGGCGGGAAGCACCCGCCGGCGTTCTGCACCGGCTCCAGGAACACCGCGGCGACGGTCTCGGGGCCCTCCGCCTCGATCGCCACCTCGATCTGGTCCGCGGCCCAGCGCCCGAACGCCTCGAGGTCGTCGCCGTGCTGCGGGGCGCGGTAGTGGTTGGTGTTGGGCACGCGGAACGTCGAGGGCACGAGCGGCTCGAACTGCTGCTTGAGCGTCGGGAGGCCCGTGATCGAGAGGGCTCCGTGCGTCGTGCCGTGGTAGGCGACGGACCGGCTGATCACCTTGTGCTTCATCGGCTTGCCGACGAGCTTGAAGTAGTTCTTCGCGAGCTTCCACGCGGTCTCGACGGCCTCGCCTCCGCCGCTGGAGAAGAACACGCGGTTCAGGTCGCCCGGCGCGAGCGAGGCGATCCGCTCCGCGAGGTCGATCGCGGTGGGGTGCGCGTAGGACCAGAGCGGGAAGAACGCGAGGTCCTGCGCCTGGCGCGCGGCCGCCTCGGCGAGCTCGCGACGGCCGTGACCGGCCTGGACGACGAAGAGGCCGGCGAGACCGTCGAGGTAGCGACGCCCCCGGTCGTCCCAGACGTAGCAGCCCTCGCCGCGGACGATCACGGGCACGTCGGCGGCGTCGGCGCCCTTCAGCGGTGCGAAGTGCATCCAGAGGTGGTCGCGCGCGGCCTTCTGGCGTCGCGCGAGCTGCTCGTCGATGCTCCCGGCGCGGTGGGGGTCGAGCGTGGGGTGGGTCATGGTTCCTCCGATCACCGCGAGTATTCGCGACGGAATGCGTCGAATGCAAGCGTCAGCGCCACTGAACGCGTAACGATCATGTGACGTCTCTTGTGGATTCCGTCGAGCCGGTGCAGAGTTCCTGCAACGAGCCGACGGGAGAGGAGCATCCATGACGCAGGACGTGGGACCGGGAGCCGCCGACGTGGCCCCCACGGGCGGCAAGGGGCTGAAGGCCAACGCGATCGGCTTCTGGGAAGGTCTGTCGATCGGGCTCGACGCCACCGCGCCGGCCTACTCCATCGCGGCCGTGCTCGGCTCGATGGTGGTCGTCGCGGGCATCCACGCCCCGGCCGTGCTGTGGCTCTCGTTCGTGCCGATGTTCCTCATCGCCGGTGCGTTCCTCTACATGAACCGCGCCGACACCGACTGCGGCACCACGTTCTCGTGGGTGACCCGCGCGATGGGCCCGTGGATCGGCTGGATGGGCGGCTGGGCCGTCTTCACCACCGGCGTGCTCGTCATCGGCTCCCTCGCCGACGTCGCCGCGCGCTACCTGTTCGTCATGGTCGGTGCCGACTCGCTCGCGTCCAACCGCCCCGTCGTCGTGACGATCGCCGTCGCCATCGTCGTCGTCATGACCTGGCTGTGCGTCCGCGGCACCGAGGCGTCGGCGAAGTTCCAGGTCTGGCTGGTCTTCGCGCAGGTCGGCGCGCTGCTGCTCTTCGTCGGCGTCGCCGCCGTGCGCCTCGCGACCGGGTCGCTCCCGGCCGGCGCGACGACCCCGAGCTGGAGCTGGCTCAGCCCCGCCGGGCTCGACTCCCACGAGCTCGTCAGCGGCCTGCTCATCGGCGTCTTCATCTACTGGGGCTGGGAGAGCGCGGTCAACCTCTCCGAGGAGTCGACCGACGGCGACACCACGCCGGGACGCGCCGGCATCTGGAGCACCGTCATCCTCGTCGCGACCTACCTCGGCGTCGGCATCGTGACCATCGCCGCTGGCGGCGTCGACTTCGTCACCGGGTACGAGGACGACGACGCGCTCTTCGGTGCCGTCGGCGACCTGGTCATGGGGCCGTTCGCGTTCGTGCTGCTGCTCTCGATCATCACCTCGGGCATCGCCTCGACCCAGACGACGATCCTCCCCGCGTCCCGCGTGTCGCTCTCGATGGCCAGCGCGGGGGCGTTCCCGAAGGTGTTCGCCCGCATCCACGAGCGCTACGGGACGCCCTCGTTCAGCACCTGGTTCATCGGCGGCGTCGCCATCGCCTGGTACGTCGGTGCGAGCGCGATCAGCGACAACTTCCTGTTCGACTCGATCTCCGCGCTGTCGCTGATGATCGCCTTCTACTACGGCCTGACCGGGCTCGCGTGCGCCATCTACTGGCGTCGGCGGCTGTTCACGTCGGTCAAGGCGTTCCTGTTCATCGGCGTGGGTCCGCTGGTCGGCGCCGGCACCCTGTTCTACCTGCTCTACGAGTCCGTGATCGACCTCTCCGACCCGGGCGCCTCCTACAGCGGCTCCTCGGTGCTGGGTGTCGGTCTGCCGCTCGCGATCGCCGTCGTCTTCCTCGTGCTCGGCCTGGTGCTGATGCTCGTCTGGCGCCTCACCGTCGGCGCGACGTTCTTCACCCGCAAGGGCTTCGAGACCGTCTCCGACGAGGTGGCGCTGGCGGCGCTCGGCCCGACGCGTCCGGGCGCTGCCCTCGACTGAGCCGTCGCCGCCCCCACCACCCTGCCCCCACCACCCTGCCCCCATCACCCTGCCCCCACCCACGTGCACCGTCCCGACCCCGGGACACCCCTGAGGAGAGACATGAGGATCCTGCTGGTCGGCTCCGGCGGCGTCGGCGCCGCCTTCACCGCCATCGCCGCACGTCGCGACTTCTTCGAGCTCGTCGTCGTCGCCGACTACGACGAGACGCGCGCCCGCGCCGCGGTCGACGCGCTCGACGACGACCGCTTCGTGGCCGCGCGTGTCGACGCGTCGTCAGCCGACGACGTCGCCGCCCTGTGCCGCGAGCACGACGTCACCCACGTCATGAACGCCGTCGACCCGAGGTTCGTCATGTCGATCTTCGACGGGGCGTTCGCCGCCGGTGCCGACTACCTCGACATGGCGATGTCGCTGTCGACCCGGCACCCCGAGGAGCCCTACGCGAAGGTCGGGAAGAAGCTCGGCGACGACCAGTTCGCCGTCGCCGACCAGTGGGAGTCCGCGGGGCGTCTGGCGCTCGTCGGCATGGGCGTGGAGCCCGGTCTCTCCGACGTCTTCGCCCGCTACGCGGCCGACCACCTGTTCAGCGAGATCCGCGACCTCGGCACCCGCGACGGCGCCAACCTGGCGGTGCACGACGAGCACGGGAACGAGGTGTTCGCGCCGTCCTTCTCGATCTGGACGACGATCGAGGAGTGCCTCAACCCGCCCGTCGTCTGGGAGAAGGCGCGCGCCGACGAGCCCGACGGCGGCTGGTTCGTCACGCCGCCGTTCTCCGAGCCCGAGGTGTTCGACTTCCCCGAGGGCATCGGCCCCGTCGAGTGCGTCAACGTCGAGCACGAGGAGGTGCTCCTCATGCCGCGCTGGGTCGACGCCGAGCGGGTGACGTTCAAGTACGGGCTGGGGGAGGACTTCATCAACGTGCTCAAGGCTCTGCACGACGTCGGCCTCGACAGCACCACCCCCGTCCGCGTGCCGTCGGCGAACGGCCCCGTCGAGGTGTCGCCGCGCGACGTCGTCGCCGCCTGCCTGCCCGACCCGGCGACCATCGGTCCGCGCATGACCGGCAAGACCTGCGCCGGGCTCTGGGTCACCGGCACGGGCAAGGACGGGGAGGAGCGCGAGACGTACCTGTACCACGTCGTCGACAACGAGTGGGCCATGCGGGAGTACGGGCACCAGTGCGTCGTGTGGCAGACCGCCGTCAACCCCGTCGTCGCCCTCGAGCTGCTCGCGAACGGCACGTGGAGCGGGTCGGGCGTGCTGGGGCCGGAGGCCTTCGACGCCGTCCCGTTCCTGGAGCTGCTCACCGCCTACGGCTCCCCGTGGGGCCAGCGGGACTCCTGATCCCGCGCAGGCCCTAGGGTGTGGGCAAGCAGAACGGCCCAGCCGTAGGGGTCGTCGGGACCAGAATGGAGCACCGCCATGTCCGTCACCGTGCACGTCGCCGTCGAGGCGGGGGCCGAGGCCGCACCCCAGACCGTCGACGAGGGGACGAAGGCGTGGCAGCTCTTCGCCGAGCAGCCCGACGTCGTCGCCGCCCGCATCGACGGTGAGCTGCGTGACCTCTCGACGCTGCTCGTCGAGGGCCAGACCGTGGTCCCGGTCGCGCTGGACAGCGCCGACGGCCTCGACATCCTGCGCCACTCCACGGCCCACGTCATGGCCCAGGCCGTGCAGGAGCTGTTCCCCGAGGCCAAGCTCGGCATCGGCCCGCCGATCACCGACGGCTTCTACTACGACTTCGACGTCGCCGAGCCCTTCAAGCCCGAGGACCTCCAGGCCATCGAGTCGCGGATGAAGAAGATCGTCAAGGAGGGCCAGCGCTTCGACCGGCGCGAGCTCAGTGACGACGCGGCGCGCGAGGAGCTCGCCGACGAGCCGTACAAGCTCGAGCTCATCGGCCTGAAGTCGAGCGCGGGCTCCACCGAGGGCGCGAGCGTCGAGGTCGGCGACGGTGGCCTCAGCATCTACGACAACGTCAAGCGTGACGGGTCGCTGGCCTGGAAGGACCTGTGCCGCGGCCCGCACCTGCCGACCACCAAGCGCATCCCGGCCTTCCGGCTCATGCGCTCGGCCGCCGCGTACTGGCGCGGTGACGAGAAGAACAAGCAGCTGCAGCGCATCTACGGCACCGCCTGGCCCACCAAGGAGGCGCAGGAGGAGTACCTGCACCGCCTCGAGGAGGCGCAGCGTCGCGACCACCGACGTCTCGGGACCGAGCTCGATCTCTACAGCTTCCCGGACGAGATCGGCTCCGGCCTGCCCGTCTTTCACCCGCGCGGTGGCGTGATCAAGCGGGAGATGGAGGACTACGTCCGCCGTCGGCACATCGAGGAGGGCTTCGAGTACGTCGGCACCCCGCACATCGCCAAGGAGGGCCTGTTCCACACGTCGGGCCACCTGCCGTACTACGGCGAGGGCATGTTCCCGGCGCTCGACGTCGACGGCCAGGACTACCGCCTCAAGGCGATGAACTGCCCGATGCACAACATCATCTACCGGTCGCGGCAGCGGTCCTACCGTGAGCTGCCGTTGCGGCTGTTCGAGTTCGGCCACGTGTACCGCAACGAGAAGTCGGGCGTCATCCACGGCCTCACCCGCGTCCGCGGCTTCGCGCAGGACGACTCGCACTCCTACGTCACCCCCGAGCAGGCGCCCGACGAGATCCGGCACCTGCTGAACTTCGTGCTCAGCCTGCTCCGCGACTTCGGCCTCGACGACTTCTACCTCGAGCTGTCGACGCGCGACGACCGCAAGGACAAGTTCATCGGCTCCGACGAGGACTGGGAGGTCGCCACCCAGGTCCTGGCCGACGTGGCCGCCGAGACCGGTCTCGAGCTCGTGCCCGACCCGGGCGGTGCCGCCTACTACGGGCCGAAGATCTCGGTGCAGGCGCGCGACGCGATCGGCCGGTCGTGGCAGATGTCGACCATCCAGTACGACTTCAACCAGCCGTCGCCCGAACGCTTCGGCCTGGAGTACGTCGCGGCCGACGGTACCCGCAAGCAGCCGGTGATGATCCACTCCGCGAAGTTCGGCTCGATCGAGCGGTTCCTCGGCGTGCTCGTGGAGCACTACGCCGGCGCCTTCCCTCCGTGGCTCGCGCCCGTCCAGGCGGTCGGCATCCCCGTCGCGGAGCGGCACGCGGACTACCTGCACACGCTGGGCCAGCGGCTCCGCGGGGCGGGCATCCGCTTCGAGGTCGACGACTCCGACGAGCGCATGCAGAAGAAGATCCGCACCGCCCAGACGCAGAAGGTGCCCTTCATGCTGCTCGTCGGCGACCGCGACGTCGAGGCCGACGCCGTGTCGTTCCGCTACCGCAACGGCGAGCAGGAGAACGGGGTGCCCGTCGACGACGCGGTGCGCCGCATCCTCGAGGCCGTCGCGTCGCGCGAGCAGGTCTGAGCGGCACCAGCGCGTCGGTACGGCTCTCGCCCTCGTTCCCGGTGATCCGGGGACGGGGGCGTCGCCGGTGCCCTAGGGTCGCGCCGTGATCAGATGCAGTTTCGCCGCCGTCGTCGATCGAGAGCTGGTCCGCGCGAGGGCCGTCCGAGGATCGCTCGTCGTCTCAGGCTCCTGGAAAGTGCGTCGTCGGTGATCGGCTCGGCGCGGTCGCGCTCGATCGTTCTTGGCGTCGCCCTCCTGCTCGCCGTCGGCCTTCTCGGGCCTGCGGCTGCGCCCGCGGCCGCGGGGGATGCCTACATCGGCCCGATCGGGCCGCGGACCCGGTGCGTCGAGGGGACCGAGCCGTTGCAGCTACCCGTCGTGCGCTCTGTCGGGGCTGACGGGCCTCGCACCGGCCAGTTGATCCGGTGGGAGTACCGCACCACCTCGAATGGTCCGTACGTCTCCACAGACGCCGTTGCCGTGGGGCAGGACGGCCTCGCCGTCCCGCCGCCCGTAGAGGCATCGTTGGGTGAGGCGGGGCGAGGCCACGTCCGGTTCCTCGTCCTGGTCAAAGACACGTGGTACTACCTCGACGCGTCCGTCTTCTACCATCCTTCCCGCGCCGCCCTGCTGCGTGAGGCCTCGGTGCAGATCAGCGAACCAACGACCAAGAAGTGGTCTCACGGCGTCGACGTGCTGGGGCTCTCGCCGCTCTACGAGGTGGCCGACGAGTCCGGAGCCTGCGCCGAGGCGCCAGCTCGCGACGTGCAGCTGGAGGTCTGGGCAACTCACGGGATCACGGGTCAGCGCACGCTGCTCGGCCGGGTGGACGTGAATCGTCGCGTCTGGAGCCTCATGACCTATCCGCCGACCACCGGCCCCTTCTCCCTCACCGTCGAGCAGGTCCGAGCCGGGCAACGGCGCCAGGTCGCCGACACCGCGAACGTCACCCTCGTTCCCGACGACACGCGGCTGGGCGTCACGGTGCCGGAAGCACGAGCCCACTCGCTGGGTCGTCGCCGCCAGGACGTGTGGTGGATGCCCCGCGGGACGCGCTTCACGCTCGTGGTGACGCAGCAGCAGCAGTACTGGCGTCCGGTCGAGCTCGACGGCCCCTCGAGGATCGTCACCGCGCGCTTCAGGGCGTGGGGTGCGCGGGCGGCCACGACCCTGTCCGACATCGTGCTGACTCGTGGCACCGACTTCCGCATCGGGCGACAGAATCAGGTCATGCGCGGAGGTGGCCACGTCGAGCTCGCCTCCGCCGCTACCGCGACCGAGTCGGCGGGTCGGGTCGGTGCGGACGTCCGACTGCTGCCCCGCCCGTCGTTTCCCTCACGCACCACGCGAGCGCGGGCCTACCATCCCGTCACCCGCACCGTGACGGTGAAGGACGGAGCGGGACTGAAGGCGTGGCTCGAGCTGAGGACCCGGGACGGCTGGTCGCCCGCCGGGCGGGAGCGTACGATCGGCAAGGACGGTCGGGTCCGCCTCCGCCTGGATAACGACACTCGACGCACGCGTCAGTACCGACTCACCATCTGGGCTCCGTCCTATGACGGCGGACTGGAGCAGATCATGGTGGCGCGCGGTCGTTGGACCATCCAGAACCGGTGACATCGCACCACCGCGTCGGTCCCGGCAGGCGCAGCGAACCCCTCGTCTAGGGTGGTCGGGTGAGCCTCGACGACCGCCTGGAGCGTCTCTGGGTGCCGTACCGCATGTCCTACGTGCGGGGCGAGGAGCCCGAGCCCGACGACACGTGCCCCTTCTGCCGCATCGCGGCCGGGGGAGCGCAGTCCGAGCTCGTCGTGCACCGCGGTGCCACCTGCTTCGTCGTGCTCAACCTCTACCCGTACAACCCGGGACACCTCATGGTCGTGCCGAACCGGCACGTCGCCGACTACACCGACCTGACCGCCGACGAGACCGCCGAGGTGGCGGCCCTGACGCAGACGGCGCTGCGCACCATCCGCGCCGTGTCGGCACCGCAGGGGTTCAACGTCGGGCTGAACCTCGGGGGAGTGGCTGGTGGCTCGCTGTCGCAGCACCTGCACCAGCACGTCGTGCCGCGCTGGTCGGGCGACGCCAACTTCATGACCGTGCTGGGCCGCACCAAGACGCTGCCGCAGCTGCTCGAGGACACCCGCGACCTGCTGGCCGAGGCCTGGCCTGCAGCCCCCACCACCACTACGACCACCCTTGGGGACGTCTGATGCTCGAACGCTTCCGCCAGTTCTGGACCAACGTGTGGTCCCCACTGGCAGACCTCCTGCTGCGCCTCGGCGTGAAGCCCGACCACGTGACCATCGTCGGCACGCTCGGCGTCACCGCCGGCGCCCTGTGGTTCTTCCCGCGCGGGCAGTTCTTCATCGGCGTCATGGTCGTCACAGCGTTCGTGTTCAGCGACCTCATGGACGGCTACATGGCCCGCAAGTCCGGGCAGTCGTCGAAGTGGGGGGCGTTCCTGGACTCCACGCTCGACCGGGTCGGCGACGCGGCCGTCTTCGGCGGCCTGCTGCTCTACTACACGCGCCCCGACGCGGAGTCGACGCTCGGCCCGGCCGAGCTGTACCTCGGCCTCAGCCTCGCCTGCCTCGTGCTCGGCAGCCTCACGTCCTACGCCCGCGCTCGCGCCGAGAGCCTCGGCATGCAGGCCAAGGGCGGCATCGCCGAGCGCGCCGACCGCCTCGTCGCCATCCTCGTCATGACCGGCTTCTCCGGCCTCTTCGACCTCCCCGTGTTGCGTGAGGTGACGCTCTGGGCGCTCGCCCTCGCCAGCCTCGTCACCGTCTTCCAGCGCATGGCGATCGTCCACCGACAGGCCGTGCAGCAACCGGGCCTCGACGCCTGACGTCCCGCCGCCCGCGGGGGCTGCGTCGTGTTGCTTCTCGGGCGGGTGGGGGTGCGCTGGCGTGGCTTCCCGTCGAGCTGCGGCTGCGCTGGTGTGGGTTCGATATCGGGTGGGGCTGCGCTGGCGTGGCTTCGTGCTCGGGTGGGGCTGCGCTGGCGCGGCTTCTCGTGGGTGTGGTCTCCGAAAGGCCTCGACCGGCCGGCTGGCAGCGGTGCTGACCTGGGTTCTCGGGCTGCGGCTCGCGTTGGACGCAAGATTCTGCGTTTGCGCGTGCCGGCGGTGGATCTGCCACCTTCTGGGCGCTCTACAGGTGGCAGATCCACCGACGCGGAGGCCAGGCGTGTGAAGGATTCTTCCTTTTCGTGGAACGGTCCACGAAAAGGAAGAATCCTTCGTCCCCCCAACGCAAAGTGCACCCAAGATTCTGCATTCGCGCGATTGAGACCAAACGCTCCTGCGTTTGCTACGGGATCCCGTAGCAAACGCAGCATCCTTCGCCATTCCGCACACGAACGCAGCATCTTGCGTCCCACAGCGCGAGCCGCAGCCCGAGACCCGAAGCCGGCCCCCGCCCAGCCGCCCGGTCGAGGCCCTTTCGGAGCGCAGGACGAGTCAAAGCCGCGCCAGCGCAGCCCCACCCGAACGAGAAGCCGCGCCAGCGCACCCCCCCACCCGAGCGAGAAGCCGCAGCAGCGCAGCCCCACCCCAAGGGGAAGCCACACCCGCGCAGCCCCACCCGACCTCGAACCCGCACCGCTCACCCGCACGAGAACCCGACCCACACGCCGCAGGTCTACGAGAGGCCCCAAGATGCTCCGCGAAACCATGACACTACTAATGTGACATTGGTCTTGACACATAGCGACCGCCGTCACATACTCGCGGTATGACCCTCATGGACGAGCAGGATCTCGACCGCACCCAGGAGAGCCTCGCGTCGCTCGCGACGCCGGAGTACGAGGCGACGCTCCGGGCCCTGTCGCAGGCGTCGGTCGACCGCAACTTCGACGCGTTCGTCGACGTCCCGTGGGACGACCCCGACTTCCGCATCGACCCCCACGACCGGCACTGGGTGCTCACCGAGGCCGACCCGCTCGGTCGCCACCCCTGGTACCGGAACCTGCCCGTCGAGCGGCAGATCGAGATCGGGATGTGGCGCTACGCCAACATCTTCAAGGTGGGTCTGCAGTTCGAGAACCTGCTGATCCGCGGCATCATGCAGTACGTCTTCACCCGCCCGAACGGGTCGGCCGAGTTCCGCTACCTCACCCACGAGGCCACGGAGGAGTGCCACCACACGCAGATGTTCCAGGAGTGCGTCAACCGCATCGGCGCCGACGTCCCGGGCATGCCGCGCTGGATGCGGGCGCTGCACGGTGTCATCCCGCTGTTCGCGTCCCGCTACCCGCTCGGCTTCTTCATCGCGGTCCTGGCCGGCGATGAGCCGATCGACCACACCCAGAAGCGGATGCTGCGCGAGGGCGCGAACCTGCCGCCGGTCATGCGACGCATCATGCAGATCCACGTCGCGGAGGAGGCGCGCCACATCTCCTTCGCACACGCCTACGTGATGCGCAGCGGCCCCCACCTCGGGAAGGTCGACCGCTGGATCATGTCGATGATGTTCCCGATCATCATGCGCGTCGCGGGCGACCTCATCCTCGTGCCCCCGAAGGAGCTGCGCACCCAGATGGGCGTGCCTCAGGAGGTCATCGACGAGCTGTACTGGGACGCGCCCGAGTCCCGCGAGTTCCTCGCCGAGCTGTTCAGCGACGTGCGCATGCTGGCCGAGGAGTCGACGCTCATGACGCGCTCGTCGCGCCGCGTCTGGCGCTGGCTGAAGATCGACGGCCGGCCCTCGCGCTACCGCAGCGAGCCGCCGGCGCGGCTGACCGACCCGTCCCCGGTCGGTCCGTCCTGACGTGCCGCACGTCGTCACCCAGGCGTGCTGCGGCGACGCCGCCTGCGCCTTCGCCTGCCCGGTCAACTGCATCCACCCGACGCCCGACGAGCCCGACTTCGCCACGTCGGACATGGTCTACATCGACCCGCAGGCGTGCGTCGACTGCGGCGCGTGCGTCCGGGCGTGCCCTGTCGGCGCGATCAAGCCGGCGTCGCGGCTCACGCCCGACGAGCAGGTCTTCGTCGAGCTGAACGCGCTGTTCCACGCCGGCTCCGACGTCGGCAACGGGCTCGAGTCGCCCACCCGTCCGGCGCAGGCACCCGTGCCGCCGGTCGTCCGGCTGCCGCCCGAGCGCCGGCTCGACGTCGCCGTGGTCGGCGCAGGGCCTGCCGCGCTGTACGCCGCCGACGAGCTGCTGAAGCAGCGTGGTGTGCGGGTCACGGTCGTCGACCGGCTCCCCACCCCTCACGGCCTGGTGCGTGCCGGCGTCGCTCCCGACCACCAGCACACGAAGGCCATCACCGACCTCTTCGCGCGCATCGAGGCGCAGCCCGGCTTCTCCTACGCCCTCGGGCTGGAGGTGGGTGTCGACGTCACGCACGAGCAGCTCCTGCAGCGCCACGACGCGGTCGTCTACGCCACGGGCGCGTCCGCCGACCGTCGCCTCGGGATCCCGGGGGAGGACCTGCCGGGCAACACCACCGCGACGGCCGTCGTCGCCTGGTACAACGGCCACCCCGACCACGTGGCCACCCCGATCGACCTCGACGCCGGACGCACCGTGGTCGTCGGCAACGGCAACGTCGCCCTCGACGTCGCCCGCGTGCTGCTCAGCGACCCCGCGGAGCTGGCCGGCACCGACATCGCCGACCACGCCCTCGAGGCGCTGCGGACCAGCCATCTGCGTTGCGTCGAGCTGGTCGCCCGACGCGGACCCGCCCAGGCGGCGTTCACCGTGCCCGAGCTCGTCGGGCTGCTGCACCACCCCGACGTCGACGTCGTCGTGCCGCAGCGCGACCTGCTCGACGGCGACGACGTGAAGAGCCGACTGCTCCGCGAAGGGACCACGGCCGAGCCGGTCGAGGGACGACGTCACGTGCTCCTGCGCTTCCTCGCCGCCCCCGTCGAGGTGCTCGGCGAGCGTGCGGTTACCGGGCTGCGCCTCGCGCGCACCCGTCTGGAGACCACAGCAGACGGCACCGTCGTCGCGGTGCCCACGGGTGAGCTGGAGGACGTCGCCACCACGACGGTCCTGCGCTCGGTCGGCTACCGCTCCACGCCCGTGCCCGGAGTGCCCTTCGACCCGGTCGCCCACCGCATCCCGAACGTCGGCGGTCGCGTGCTCCAGGCCCCCGGTGGGGCGCTGCTGCCGCGCACGTACGTGGTCGGGTGGGCCAAGCGCGGCCCGACCGGCTTCATCGGCACCAACAAGTCGTGCTCGCTGGAGACCGTCAACCACCTCCTCGCCGACGTCGCGCTGGGCCGGCTCGACGCCGCACCCGCCTCCGAGCCGTCGGTGCAGACCCGAGCGGGGCTCGACCTCGACGCCTGGCGACGCCTCGACGCGCACGAGCGCGCCGCGGGACGCGAGCAGGGCCGTCCGCGCCGCAAGGTCGTCGACCGCGCACGGATGCTGGACGTCGTGAACGGCGCCGCGCGCGCTCGATAGACTGGGACGGTGAGCACCCCGCAGACCTCCCCGACCCCCGACGGCACCAGCACCCCGAGCGTGGGCACGGCCCGCGTGAAGCGCGGCATGGCCGAGATGCTGAAGGGCGGCGTCATCATGGACGTCGTCGACGCCGACCAGGCGCGCATCGCCGAGGACGCCGGCGCCGTGGCCGTCATGGCGCTCGAGCGCGTCCCGGCCGACATCCGTGCCCAGGGTGGTGTCGCGCGCATGAGCGACCCCGACCTCATCGACGGCATCATCGAGGCCGTCTCGATCCCGGTCATGGCGAAGGCGCGGATCGGCCACTTCGCCGAGGCGCAGGTGCTCCAGAGTCTCGGCGTCGACTACATCGACGAGTCCGAGGTCCTCACCCCGTCCGACTACGCCAACCACATCGACAAGTGGGCCTTCAACGTCCCGTTCGTGTGCGGTGCGACCAACCTCGGCGAGGCGCTGCGCCGGCTCACCGAGGGCGCGGCGTTCATCCGCTCCAAGGGCGAGGCCGGCACCGGTGACGTGTCGAACGCCGTCACGCACATCCGCAAGATCACCGGCGAGATCCGCCGCCTGCAGTCGCTGCGCGAGGACGAGCTGTACGTCGCCGCCAAGGAGCTGCAGGCGCCCTTCGAGCTGGTCAAGGAGGTCGCCGAGCTCGGCAAGCTGCCCGTCACGCTGTTCACCGCCGGCGGCATCGCCACGCCCGCCGACGCCGCGCTCGTCATGCAGCTCGGCTCGGAGGGCGTGTTCGTCGGCTCGGGCATCTTCAAGTCCGGCAACCCGCAGCAGCGCGCCGAGGCCATCGTCAAGGCCACCACCTTCTACGACGATCCCGACGTGGTCGCCAAGGTCTCCCGCGGCCTCGGCGAGGCCATGGTCGGCATCAACGTCGACGACATCCCCGAGCCGCACCGACTCGCCGAGCGCGGCTGGTGACCTGCGTCACCGGCATTCCAGCGAGAAGGACGAACGTCCCTCGATCTCGAGGGGCGTTCGTCGTTGTCGGGCGGGGACATTCCTCCTCAAAAGTTGCGCACATATCTCAACTCGTTGCGACCGATTGTTGAAACTTGGATGATCTTCCACGGGAGCGCCGTTACCGACCGGTAGTGGTGAGATCGAAGAGGGAGAACTTCAATGAAGACGTCTGTCAAGGGCGCCCTGGCGCTGAGTGCTGCTGCTGTCCTGCTCGCCGGAGGAGCCGGCACGCTGGCCTACTGGAGTGCCGACGGCAAGGTCGACGCCGGTGCGATCAGCTCCGGTCGTATCGTCATGAGCGGCATGTCCTGCAGTGACTCCTGGAAGACCGCCGACGGAGCGGTCGTCACCGCCGTGGTCCCTGGTGACGTCGTCACGAAGTCGTGCAGCGGCACGCTCACCGGCGAGGGCGAGAACCTGCTCGCGAAGGTCGAGATCAACCAGGACTCCGTCGCTCGCACGCTGAGCCTCCTCGGTGCCGAAGGCGGGACTGCCGACACGCTCGACGTCGCCGCCGTGCTGACCAGCCCCAGCGGCGCCGACCGCGTGCCGGTCGGTTCGAGCCCCACGGACGTGTCCTTCGACCTGACGGTGACCTACCCGTACGGGTCGGGCGTCAACGACGACTCGCAGGACGCGACGACCGCCGCGCTCGACAACCTCCAGGTCTACGTGACCCAGGTCCGCTGACCCCGAGGCGCACGCGTCCCGACAGGCGGGGCGGGCACCGGGCCACGCCCTGCCCGTCCTCGGTCGGGACGCACCGAGGAGGTGATCCACGTGCGCATGCTGCTGTCCTGGTCGGTCCGGCTCGTCGCCTGGATCGTCATGCTCGCCGCCCTGCTTGCGGTTGCTGCTGCCGTCCTGGTGCCGCGACTCGGGGGTGCGACGCCCTACACGGTGCTGACCGGATCCATGGAGCCGCACCTCCCCCCGGGCACGCTCGTCGTCGCCCGGCCGGTCGACCCGGCCGACGTGCGCGTCGGTGACGTCGTCACCGTGCAGCTCGAGTCCGGCCGGAGCGGGTACGTCACCCACCGCGTCGTGCAGGTCGAGCACACCCTCAAGGGCGAGATGCTCTTTCGCACGCAGGGAGACGCCAACCGGACGGCCGACCTCGACCTGCGACGTCCCGAGCAGATTCGCGGTCGCCTCTGGTACGCGGTGCCCGAGCTCGGCCGGCTCAGCGGGACCCTGGACCCGCAGCAGCGGCAGCACGGCATCCAGCTGGTGGCCGCGGGGCTCGTGCTCTACGCCGGGTCGACCTTCATGACCGCGTTCCGCGACAGCCGTCGCCGCCGGGACGAGGTGCTGGCGTGAGGGCGGCGACGACGAGGCGCGCGACGGCTCTCCTCACCACGGTCCTCCTCGTCGGCGTCCCAGGGGGCCCGGCCCACGCCGGCCGCGACATCGACTTCAGCCGCGATGGTCGAACGTGGGCGCCTCAGCTGACGGCACCGCTCTTCGACCCCGAGATGCGATGGGTTCCCGGAGACCGCCGCGTGGCGAGCTTCTGGGTGCGCAACGGCGGTCCCGCCGGGGCGGTCATGCGTGTGCGCGCCGAGGTCGTCGGCGACCTCGTGCACCGGGGCGACGTCATCCTCCGGGCGCGGACGGCGCGGACCGGCTGGGTCGAGCTCGGCGGGCCCGTCTCCACCGCGGACCGAGGACCCGGGGTCGGGCGTAGTGGGAGCACCCGGGTCGACGTCGAGGCGACGTTCGACCCGGCCGCCACGAACCAGACGCAGGAGGAGCAGGTCGAGCTCGGCGTCGACATCACCCTCACGGCCGACCGTGTGGACGAAGGGGCCCCGTTGCCGGCCACCGGCACGACCGTGCCGGCCTGGCTGCTCGTGTCGGCGGCCGCGTCGCTGCTCGCGGGTGCCCTCCTCCTCCGACGCCGCAGGAGGGGCCACCATGGCTGAGCTCGACCGCACGCACCGCGGCCGGCGGAGCCCGTTGCGGCTGCTCGCCGGAGCCGCCTGCCTGCTGCTCGTGGTCGTCGGGCTGCTGCGGCCCACCGGGGCCTCGTGGACGGCGGACGCCGAGGTGGACGCAGGTCGCCTCGTGTCGGGTCGCCTCGACGTCACAGTGGCTGCCGGGACAGGCCCGGACGGCACGTCCGTCACCGCGGGCGCCCTGGGCGTCTCCGACCTGCTGCCCGGCGACAGCCGTGCCGTGCAGGTCACGGTGCGCAACGCGTCGGCGAGCGCCCCGTTCGTGTTCACGGTCCGTGGTCGCGCCACTACCACGCAGCTGCGCGACGCCCTGCGCGTGCGGGTGTGGGCGGACGCCACCGCGCGCACGTCCGGCAGCAGCGCGACCGGGTGGACGGGCTCGTGCGATGCGGGCGCGCCGCTGGCCGCGGAGACCGCGCTCGGCGTCACCGACGCCTCGCTGTCGTCGTCGGTCGTGGGCCCCCTCGCCCCTGGCGGCACGCGACGTCTCTGCCTGCGGGTCTTCGTCCCCGCGGACGCGCCGACCTCGGCCCAGGGCGCCGCCGGTCGTCTCGTGCTCACCGTCGACGCCCGGTCGGTGCGCCGATGAGGGCGTCGGTCGCGGTCCGCGCGGTCGTCGTGCGCCTGCTGCTCGTAGCGCTCGTGACGTCGGCCGTGCTCGTGCTGGCCGCGCAGCTCGGGGGACTTGGTGTCGCTCGCCTGACATCAGGCTCGATGGCACCGTCGGCGCCTGCCGGGACGCTCGCCGTCACTCGGGAGGTGCGCGCCACGGGCGTCGACGTGGGCGACGTCGTGCGGGTGGGCCTGCCCGACGGTGGGAACGTGACCCACCGCGTGGTGGCGACCCGCCCCGCCACGCGCGGTGCGGTAGCCCTCGAGCTGCGCGGCGACGCGAACCGCAGCACCGACCCGGCACCGTACGTGGTGCACCACGTCGACACCGTGCTCGTCATGGTGCCGGGGATGGGCGACGCCCGGAAGGCGTGGGCCGCCGTGGCGGCCGCGCTGCTGCTCACCGCCGTCGTCGTGCGTCGTCGCCCGCGGCACCGCCGCGGACGCGCCGGCCACGTGCCCGCGTCGGCGTCCGCCGGTACGACGGTCACGGTGCTGCTCGCGCTGGTCGCCGCCACCGCGGCGCCGACCGCAGCCGCCTGGACGGACTCGGCCATGCTGACGTCGGGGGAGGTCGCGACGCTCGGCGCCGTGCCTTCGCCGACACAGCCGACGTGCGCCGCCGCCGGCTCGGGCGTCGACGCGAGCTGGGCGGACGTGGGCGTCCGGTACCGGTACCGCGCCTCGCTGCTGCGGGTCGGAGACGAGGCGCGGCTGGGCTCGGTCGTCGACCTCCCGCCGTCCGGTGGGAGTCGTGCGACCCACAGGTTCGGCGCGGGCACGTTCGGCGGTCTGCCGAGCGACGGCGTGCTCAACGCCGTGGTGCGGGTGGAGGCGCTGCCTGCGGCTGCCGGGTCGACCTGGGTCTCGCCGCGGTCCGTCGACGTCGCCGTGCACGCCACCCGCGACCGCGGCGCGCTCCGGTGCGGCCACGACACCACCACGTCCGTCACGACCACGGGGGTCGTCGACGACTCCGGCCTCGTGGGCGACGACGTCACCAACGTCCGGTCCAACGCTCTGCGGGGCACGGCGGAGGCGAGAGCGGTCGTGGTGGTACGGCGCGGCGGCACCGTGCTCGCGACGACGACCGCGGACCGCGCGGGCTCCTGGACGAGCCCGCGCTTCGACCTCGCCGAGGGTTCGCAGTCCCTGCAGGTCACGGCTACCGACGAGGCCGGCAACACGGCGTCGGCCTCGCGCACCGTCGTGCTCGACACGGTGGCGCCGAGGCTCACGACCAGCATCGCGGCCTGCCCGACCGTCGGCAACCCGGTCGTCGGCGCGGACGGAGTCCGGTGGTGCCGGGCGACGACGCTGCGGTGGACCGTGGAGGTCGACGACCCCGGCAGCGGGGTGCCGACCGACGCCGTCCAGGTCTCCGAGGGCGACGGGGCGTGGCACCGGTACGACGGCGGACTCGACCTGCGCGAGGGCGCTGGCCGCGCGGTCCGCGTGCGGGCGACCGACCGCGCCGGTAACGAGGCGACGGCTGAAGACCGCACCTGGCTGGACGGGACGCCGCCGCGCGTCACCCTCTCCTACCCGAACGGCGGGGGCACGCTGCTCAGCGGGACGTTGCTCGCCGGTCTCGGCTCGGTCTGCGGCAGCGGCTCCGTCGGCTGCGGGACCGTCGAGGACGACGCGAGCGGGGTCGCTCAGGTCCGCTGGAGCCTGGAGCGGTCTGGGCTGTGGAGCGGCTGGTTGCGCGACACGACGGGCGCGACGTTCGCCTCGCCCGAGACACTGCACGACGCGCAGCTCTCGGGCGACCGATGGACCGCCGGGGTGCGCAGTCCCAGCCTCGTCTACAGCGGCCTGCTGCGGACGTACACGCTGCGGGTCGCGCAGGCGACGGACGAGGCGGGCAACGTCGCATGGTCGCCGGTCGCCACCTCCTTCTACGTCGCGCTGTTCTGACGAGGGACGCCGACCGCTGGTCACCTCGGCGGGTCCCCTGGGTAGACTCATGGCGTTCCGCTCGGCTGGAGTGTCCGGCGCGGAGCGAGGGAGCGCGACATCTGCCGGTGCGCGGGCTCCCGACCCCAGACCCGATCGGGAGGGATGCCGTGAGGGAGCGGCGGGGGTGTGAGGCGCTCAGCGCCCCGCCCCCGCCTGCTGGGTCCTCTCCGACGTCCCGAGCGCCGGCGTCACTAGGCTGTCCCAGTGACCTCCCCGACCATCGGCGTCTTCGCCCTCCAGGGCGACGTCCGCGAGCACGTGCAGGCTCTCCGGGCGTTGGGGGCGGACGTCGTCGCCGTGCGCCGCGAGGAGGAGCTCGACCGGGTCGACGGCCTCGTCATCCCGGGAGGTGAGTCGACCACGATGATCAAGCTGGCCGACGTGTTCGGCGTGGCCGACGCGTTCCGCCGCCGGATCGCCGAGGGACTGCCGACGTTCGGCACGTGCGCAGGCATGATCATGCTCGCCGACCGCATCGTCGACGGTGCCGACGGCCAGACCACGTTCGGCGGGCTCGACGTCACCGTGCGCCGCAACGCCTTCGGTCGCCAGGTCGACTCCTTCGAGGCGCAGGTGCCGTTCACGACCTTCCCGGACCCCGTGCACGCCGTGTTCATCCGGGCGCCCTGGGTGGAGCAGGTCGGCCCCGACGTCGAGGTGCTCGCCCGCGTCCCGGTCGTGCTGGACGCGGCGACGGGCGACGACGACGAGCGAGCCGATAGGATCGTCGCGGTCCGGCAGGGTGCCCTGCTGGCGACGTCGTTCCACCCGGAGGTGGGGGACGACCTCCGCCTGCACCGCCTGTTCCTGGACCTCGTGGACATGTAGGGATCCGCCACCTGCCGAGGTGGCGCGGAAAGGGGCACGGGATGTCAGGCCACTCCAAGTGGGCGACGACCAAGCACAAGAAGGCCGCCATCGACGCCAAGCGCGGCAAGATGTTCGCCAAGCTGATCAAGACCATCGAGGTGGCGGCGCGTACCGGCGGGCCCGACCCCGACGGCAACCCGACCCTGTACGACGCCATCCAGAAGGCGAAGAAGTCGTCGGTCCCGAACGACAACATCGACCGTGCGGTCAAGCGCGGCGGCGGCATCGGCGGCGACGCGGTCGACTACACCACGATCATGTACGAGGTGTACGGGCCGAGCGGCGTCGCGCTCCTGGTGGAGTGCCTCACCGACAACAAGAACCGGGCCGCGATGGAGGTGCGCACCGCCGTGTCGCGCAACGGCGGGACGCTCGCCGACCCCGGCTCCGTCGCCTACCTGTTCCACCGCAAGGGCGTCGTGCAGGTCCCCGCGCAGGACACCACCGAGGACGACATCCTGCTGGCCGTGCTCGACGCCGGCGCCGAGGAGGTCAAGGACCACGGCGAGAGCTTCGAGGTGATCAGCGAGGCGTCCGACCTGGTCGCCGTCCGCAGCGCCCTCCAGGACGCCGGCCTCGACTACGACTCCGCCGAGGCCTCGTTCGTCCCCTCGGTCGAGGTGCCCGTCGACGTCGACGGCGCGAGGAAGGTCATCAAGCTCGTCGACGCCCTCGAGGACCTCGACGACGTGCAGAACGTCTTCTCCAACGTCGACATCAGCGACGACGTCCTCGCGGAACTCGACGAGGACTGACGTCGTCGGCATGCCGGGTGGGGTGGCTCGGGCCTCTCTGGTGCGCTGCCTCGGCTGGCGCGGTCTTGCTGGTGCGCTGCCGTAAGGGGTCTGTGGTTGCTGGTGCGCTGGCTGCAGTCGTCGCGACCTTGCTGCTGCGCTGCCTCGGCTGGCGCTGGGTGTGGTCTCCGAAAGGGCCTCGACCGGCAGCGGGTCCGGGGGTGGCTTTGGGTCTCGGGGTCCGGTTTGGGCTCGCGGGCGGCGCACGATTCTTCCTTTACGCGTGCTCGGCCCAAGATTCTGCGTTTGCGTGGTCCGGCGGTGGATCTGCCACCTTCTGAGCGCTCTACAGGTGGCGCATCCACCGCTGACGGGGCCAGACGTGTGAAGGATTCTTCCTTCTCGTGGACCGTGCCACGAGAAGGAAGAATCTCGCGTCCCCCCAACGCACAGGGCACCCACGATTCGCCATCCACGCGTGCGAGCCCGAACGCTTCTGCGTTCACGACGGGATCCCGTAGCCAACGCAGAAGCGTCGGACCCGCAGTGCACGAACGAAGAATCCTGCGTCTACACCAGCACCAACCCGCAGCCCGAGACCCCAGACCAACGTCGCCGCCAGACGCCCGGTCGAGGCCCTTTCGGAGACCAGGCACAGCGAAGGCCGAGGCAGCGCACCAGCGGGTCGAGACCTCCTGCGGCAGCGCACCAGCTAGTAGAGGCCCCGCAGGCAGCGCACCAGCAGGTCGAGACCCCCTGCTGCAGCACCCACCCTTTCACCCCGGCGTGGCGTCCGCCGCGCCGTCCCGACAGCGCGTTATCGTTCGAACATGCGTTCCCCCACGCGCGTGCTCGCGGTCGATCCCGGGCTGACGCGGCTCGGTCTCGGTGTGGTGCAGGGCTCCGTCGGTCGGCCGCTGGAGATGGTGCACGTCGACGTGCTGCGGACGCCAGCCGACCTCGACACCGCTCGTCGTCTGCACCGGCTGGAGCAGGGGCTGGAGGAGGCGGTGCGTCTGCACCGGCCGCACGTCGTGGCCGTCGAGCGGGTGTTCAGCCAGAACAACGTCAGCACCGTCATGGGCACCGCGCAGGCGAGCGCGGTCGCGATGCTGGTGGCCGCGCGGCACGGCGTCGACGTCAGGTTGCACACGCCCAGCGAGGTCAAGGCCGCCGTCACGGGCAGCGGACGCGCCGACAAGGCGCAGGTGGCCGCCATGGTCGTGCGGCTGCTGCGCCTCGCGGAGGCGCCCAAGCCGGTCGACGCCACCGACGCGCTCGCGCTCGCGATCTGCCAGATCTGGCGTGGCGGGGCGCAGAACCGTCTGCAGCAGGCCCACGCCGCCGCCCAGCGCAAGGAGTCCCTCCGGTGATCGCCCACGTCCGCGGCCAGGTGGCCGCCCTCTCGCTCGACTCCGCCGTCATCGACGTCGGCGGGCTCGGGCACCTCGTGCACTGCACGCCCGGCACCATCGCCCGGCTGCGGCTGGGGGAGCAGGCCCAGCTCGCCACCACCCTGGTGGTCCGTGAGGACTCCCTGACCCTCTACGGCTTCGCCGACGCCGACGAGCGCGACATGTTCCTGCTGGTGCAGACCGCCAGCGGCATCGGCCCCAAGGTCGCCCTCGCGATGCTCGCCGTCCTCGCCCCCGACCGGCTGCGTCGCGCCATCGCCGAGTCCGACCACGCGGTGCTCACGTCGGTTCCGGGCATCGGCCGCAAGGGCGCCGAGCGGATCGTCGTCGAGCTCAAGGACCGCGTCGGCCCCGCACCCGTCGCGACGTCCGGCGGCACCGGTGGCGGTGAGCCGTGGCGGGCCCAGGTGCTCGAGGCGCTGCAGAGCCTCGGCTGGTCCGCGCGCGACGCCGAGCGAGCCATCGACGCCGTGGCCGACTCCGCAGGCGACGAGCCCGACGTCGGGCAGCTGCTGCGCCTCGCCCTGCGATCCCTGTCGAAGGCGTGAGCGGCGTGCACGACGAGTACCGCGACTCCTTCACCGACCTCGACGCCGTCCTCGCCGAGGCCACGCCCGACGACCGCGCCTTCGACGCCGCCCTGCGCCCACGCACCCTCGAGGAGCTGGTCGGCCAGGAGCGCGTCCGCGAGCAGCTCTCGCTCGTGCTCGAGGCGGCGCAGCAGCGAGGGCGCACGCCCGACCACGTCCTGCTCTCCGGTCCTCCGGGCCTGGGCAAGACCACGATCGCGATGATCATCGCCCACCAGCTCGGCGCGCACCTGCGGCTCACCAGCGGTCCCGCCATCCAGCACGCCGGCGACCTCGCCGCCATCCTGTCCGGGGTCGACGAGGGCGACGTCCTCTTCATCGACGAGATCCACCGCATGTCGCGGCCCGCGGAGGAGCTGCTGTACATGGCGATGGAGGACTTCCGTGTCGACGTCGTCGTCGGCAAGGGTCCCGGCGCCACCGCGATCCCGCTCGAGATCCCGCCGTTCACGGTCGTCGGCGCCACCACCCGGGCCGGTCTGCTGCCGGGCCCGCTGCGCGACCGGTTCGGCTTCACCGCCCAGCTCGACTACTACGAGGCCGCCGAGCTCCAACGGATCGTCGAGCGATCGGCTCGGCTGCTCGACCTCACCGTCTCCGACGACGGCGCGCGCGAGATCGCCTCCCGCTCCCGGGGGACGCCGCGCATCGCCAACCGGCTGCTGCGGCGCGTCCGCGACTACGCCCAGGTGCGCGGTGACGGCACGGTCGGCCACTCCGAGGCTCGCAAGGCCCTCGCCCTGTACGAGGTCGACGACCTCGGCCTCGACCGGCTCGACCGCGCCGTGCTGCAGGCGCTCTGCGGCAGCTTCGGTGGGGGGCCGGTCGGCATCAGCACGCTCGCCGTCGCCGTCGGTGAGGAGCGCGAGACCGTCGAGGAGCTGGCCGAGCCGTTCCTCGTCCGGCTGGGCTTCCTCGCGCGCACCCCGCGCGGGCGCATCGCGACACCGGCCGCGTGGCGCCACCTCGGGCTGGCCGCACCGGCCGACCCCGAGCAGCTCCCGCTCGACGACGCGTAGGGCATCCCCACGGCGGGCAGACGTCCGTCCCGACACGCCCTCGTGGAAGCATGGGAAGGGCCACGGTGCTTGGTTGCATGTCTAAACTTCCTCCTGGCCCTGAGCCAGGTCCGCCCTGCGGACGACATCCCACCCTGACGGAGCATCTCCCGTGACCGACCTCTACAGCCTCCTGCCGATCGTCCTCCTGCTCGTGATCTTCTACCTGCTGGTCATGCGACCGGCCCGGGCCCGGCAGAAGGACTACCAGGCCACCCAGGACGCCCTCGAGCCCGGCCGTCGTGTCATGCTCGCCAGCGGCATCTACGGCGAGCTCGTCTCCCTCGGCGACCTCGAGGCACAGCTGCGCATCGCCCCGGACACCGTGATCACCGTCAACCGCCAGGCCGTCGCGAAGGTCGTCGACCTGAGCCCGACCCCCGAACCCGAGAGCCCGAACGACTGATGGCCAAGCCCGCGCACCGACCCGGGACCCCGCGTCCTCGTCGCACCCTCCTGCTGTTCCTCGCCCTCGTCGTCGCCCTCTACGGGCTGCTCGTCGGCGTCGACCTGAAGCACGACGACGGCGGCGTCTGGAAGCCGCGCCTCGGCCTCGACCTGCAGGGCGGCACCCGCATCACCCTGCAGGCCGAGGCGTCGTCCGGCGACGTGACCCCGGAGAAGCTGCGCGAGGCGCGCGACATCATCGACCAGCGCGTCAACGCCACCGGCGTCTCCGAGGCGGAGGTCACGACGCAGGGCGGCAACCAGGTGATCATCGAGATCCCCGGCGAGCGGCGCGGCAACATCGTCGACCAGGTAGGCAAGACCGCCCAGCTGCGCTTCCGGCTCGTCTGGGGCCAGGCGCAGGGTGCCACCGGCCAGCCGCTGGACGAGGCCGCACGCGCCAAGGCGGAGAAGGCGGTGGCCGACGTCGACTGGACGAAGCTCTCGCTCGACCAGATGATCGCCGCCGAGACCGACTCGCCCGCCACGCTGCCCAAGCAGTACGCCGACGGCGTCGCCGCGCTGCAGCAGCTGGCCGCCGGGTTCCAGTGCTCCCCGGACGGCAACCAGGTCGAGGACGTGCCGAGCCGCCCGCTCGTCACGTGCGACCCGACCAACGGGCAGGTCTTCATCCTCAGCCCCTCGGTGATCGAGGGGTCGCAGGTCAAGAAGGCTGAGCAGGTCTACGACAGCCAGCGGTCGCAGTGGGTCGTCTCCATCGCGATGCGCGACGCCGGCTCCAAGGCGTTCGAGGCCGTCACCACGGCGCTCACCCCGCAGCAGAAGAGCTTCGCGATCGTCCTCGACGGCGAGGTGCTCAGCGCGCCGACGTCGCAGGCAGTCATCCGCAACGGGCAGTCCCAGATCCAGGGCACCTTCACCTCGACGACGTCCAAGGTGCTCGCCAACCAGCTCACCTACGGTGCGCTGCCCCTGACCTTCAAGGTCAACGGCGTCTCCGTGGAGGGTCCGTCGCTCGCGGGCAGCCAGCTGCAGGCGGGTCTGCTCGCCGGCGGTGTGGGCCTGGTGCTGGTCATGGGATACCTGCTGCTCTACTACCGGGGTCTCGGCCTCGTGGCCATCGGCTCGCTGCTCATGGCCGCGGCCGTCAGCTACGCCATGGTGCTGCTGCTCGGGCAGTCGCTCGGGTTCACGTTGACGCTGCCCGGCATCGCGGGCCTCATCGTCGCCATCGGCATCACCGCCGACTCCTTCATCGTCCTGTTCGAACGCATCCGCGACGAGGTACGCGACGGCAAGTCGCTCCGGCTGGCTGTGGAGTCCGGATGGGAGCGCGCCCGACGCACGATCCTGGCGGCCGACGGCGTCTCGCTGCTCGCCGCCGTGATCCTGTTCATCTTCGCGATCGGCGTGGTGCGCGGGTTCGCCTTCGCGCTCGGCCTGACGACGATCATCGACGTCATCGTCGTGTTCCTCTTCACCAAGCCGCTGATGTCGCTGCTCGCGAGCACGCGGTTCTTCGGCAAGGGGCACAAGCTCTCCGGCTTCGACGCCGCCCACCTCGGCATCGGTGAGCGTGCCGTCGACCAGTCCGGCCCCGCCCGGACCCGCACGGGAGGACGCGCCTGATGGGACGTCTCAGCAGCTTCGGACAGCACCTCTACACCGGCCGCGTGTCGGTCGACTTCGTCGGCCGACGTCGCCTCTGGTACGCGATCTCGGTCGTGATCATCCTGGTGTCCACGCTCGGCTTCGTCGTGCAGGGCTTCAACCTCGGCATCGAGTTCAAGGGCGGTGTCGAGCTCACCGCCAAGGTGCAGCAGGCCGACAGCGCCACCGCCGACCGGCTGACGCGGGCGATCGACGAGGCCGGCGTGCCGGAGGCGGGCGACCCGATCGTCACCACCTCGGGCCGGGACACCATCCGCATCGACGTCCGGGCGCTGACGCAGGACCAGACGGCCACGCTCGAGAAGGCGCTCACCGACGCCGGCGCGACGGAGGTCAGCCAGAACCTCATCGGTCCCTCGTGGGGCAAGCAGGTGGCCAGCAAGGCCCTCACCGGGCTCCTCGTGTTCCTCGTGGTGGTCGTCGTCTTCATCGCCGCCTACTTCCGTGACTGGCGGATGTCGCTCGCCGCCGTCGTGGCCCTCGCGCACGACGTCCTCATCACCGCGGGCGTGTACGCGTGGTCCGGCTTCGAGGTGACCCCTGCGACGGTCACCGGCTTCCTGACGATCCTCGGCTACTCGCTCTACGACACCGTCGTCGTCTACGACAAGGTGCGCGAGAACACCCACGGGGTGCTGGCCTCCAACCGTCGCACCTACGCCGAGCAGGCGAACCTGGCGGTCAACCAGACGCTCGTCCGCTCCATCAACACGTCCGTCACGGCCCTGCTGCCGGTGCTCGCGCTGCTCGTCGTGGGCGTGGGCGTGCTGGGGTCGGGCCCGCTGAAGGACCTCGCCCTGGCGCTGTTCATCGGCATGGCGGCCGGCACCTACTCCTCGATCTGCATCGCGACCCCGCTCGCGGTCCAGCTCCGCGAGCGCGACCCCGCCGTCAAGGCGCACACGAAGCGGGTGCTCGCCCGTCGTGCGAAGGACGCGCAGGTCGCGGCGGACCAGGCGGGCGCCGACGACGCCGAGCCGGTGGCCGCGGGGGAGCAGGGCTCCGCCGATCGAGCCTTCGGCGAGCGTCGCCAGCCGTCCCGGCCGCCCCGCTCGGCGCGCAAGGGCGGCAGCGGGTCCAGCGGACGGTGACGGCGTGGGGCCGTGGCCCGGCCGAGGATCGGCATGACATGCTTGCGGGCATGAAGAAGCTTGCCCTTGCCGGCGCCCTGCTCGCCGCCACCACCACCCTGACCGCCTGCGGATCCGGTAGCAGCGCCTACTGCTCCGACCTGAAGTCCGCCACGAAGCAGTTCGACTCGCTCGAGAGCAACGACCTCGGCAAGATCGACGAGGCGTTCAAGACGTTCCACAAGCTCGCCGACGAGGCCCCCTCCGACATCAAGAGCGACTGGAAGGTCCTCGACGACGGCATCACCTCCGTCGAGAAGGCGCTCGACGACGCCGGCCTGAAGATGGCCGACCTCGCCAAGGTCCAGTCGGGCAACCTCCCCGAGGGCGTCGACATGACGAAGCTGCAGGGTCTCGCCTCGGAGTTCCAGAAGCTGGGTGACGAGAAGTTCACCAAGGCGTCCGACGCGATCGAGAAGCACGCCAAGGACGAGTGCGACGTCGACCTGAAGACGTCCTGACCTCCGTGGACGCCGCCACGGCGATCGACACCTGCGTCCGGCCGGTCGAGGACTGGCCGGTGCAGGGCGTCACCTTCCGCGACGTCACGCCGCTGCTCGCCGACCCGGACGCCTTCGGCGCCGTGACGACCGCGCTGGCCGACGCCGTCCGTGAGCTGCGCCCCGACGCCGTCGTGGGCGTCGAGGCGCGCGGCTTCATCTTCGGCGCCCCGCTGGCGCTCGAGCTCGGCGTCGGCTTCGTGCCCGTGCGCAAGGAGGGCAAGCTGCCCGCCGACACCCACCGCGCGACCTACGCGCTCGAGTACGGCGAGGCGACCGTGGAGATCCACGCCGACGCGCTGGCGCCGGGCGCCCGCGTCGTCGTCGTCGACGACGTGCTGGCCACCGGTGGCACGCTGCGCGCCGCGGGCCAGCTCGTGGCGACCTGCGGCGCCGAGGTCGTGGGCAACGCCGTGGTGCTCGAGATCGGCGTGCTCGAGGGCCGCGGGACGCTCGGCGACGTCCCGCTCGTCAGCCTGCGCCGCTACTGAGGACCGGAGACCGTGAACCCTCGACACACCCGCACGATCGCCCTCGTGCTCGTCGCCATCCTGGTGCTGGGCGCGGCCGCCACCCTCCTGGACGTGCTCCTCTGACACGCCGCTTCGGTGGTGGCCGCCCCTGGCCTACGATGGAAGGCACGACAGGAGCAGTGAGTGGCTGAGCGCATCGAGACACCGCAGGCCGGAGCCCCCGAGGTGGCGCCGGCGACGGAGCCTGCCCGCGTCGACCCGGCCCCGGCAGGGGCGCGGGTCCGCAGCCGGCTGGCGCGGATCGGCGGTCGTTCGACGCCCCAGAACCCGGTGCTCGACCCGCTGCTCGCCGTCTACCGCGAGAACCACCCCAAGGCCGACGTCGACGTCATCCGCAAGGCGTACGAGATCGCCGAGCGCATGCACGAGGGCCAGAAGCGCAAGAGCGGCGACCCCTACATCACCCACCCGCTCGCGGTCGCGACGATCCTCGCGGAGCTGGGCATGACCGGTCCCACGCTGTGCGCGGCGCTGCTGCACGACACCGTCGAGGACACCCCCTACACGCTCGACGCGGTGAGCGCCGACTTCGGCGAGGAGGTGGCGCTGCTCGTCGACGGCGTCACCAAGCTCGACAAGGTCAAGTACGGCGACTCCGCGCAGTCCGAGACCATCCGCAAGATGGTCGTGGCGATGAGCCGCGACATCCGCGTGCTGGTCATCAAGCTCGCCGACCGGCTGCACAACATGCGCACGCTGCGCTACCTGCGCCAGGACAAGCAGGAGCGGATCGCCCGCGAGACCGTCGAGATCTTCGCCCCGCTGGCCCACCGGCTCGGCATGAACACCATCAAGTGGGAGCTGGAGGACCTGGCGTTCTCCACCCTGCACCCGAAGGTCTACGACGAGATCGTCCGTCTCGTCGCCGACCGGGCGCCGTCGCGCGGGCAGTTCCTGGAGCGGGTGATCGGTGAGGTCGAGTCCGACCTGCGGCACGCGAAGATCAAGGCGACGGTCAGCGGCCGCCCCAAGCACTACTACTCGATCTACCAGAAGATGCTGGTCCGCGAGCGCGAGTTCACCGACATCTTCGACCTGGTCGGCGTGCGGATCCTGGTCGACTCGGTGGCGGACTGCTACGGCGTCCTGGGCGTGCTCCACGCCCGGTGGAACCCGATCCCCGGTCGCTTCAAGGACTACATCTCGGTCCCGAAGTTCAACATGTACCAGTCGCTGCACACGACCGTGATCGGTCCGCAGGGCAAGCCGGTCGAGCTGCAGATCCGGACCCACGCCATGCACCGCCGGGCCGAGTACGGTGTCGCGGCGCACTGGAAGTACAAGGAGAACGGCAGCGCGCGTCCGACCACCACCAAGGGCTCCTCGCCGGGCAGCGACGACATGGCGTGGCTGCGCGAGCTCGTCCAGTGGCAGTCCGAGACCGAGGACTCCGTCGACTTCCTCGACAACCTGCGCTTCGAGATGAACAGCGCAGGCGTGTACGCCTACACGCCGCGCGGCGACGTGATCCAGCTGCCGGCCCAGGCCACCCCGGTCGACTTCGCCTACGCGGTGCACACCGAGGTCGGGCACGCCTGCATCGGAGCCCGCGTCAACGGTCGGCTGGTGTCGTTGGAGTCCGAGCTCAAGACCGGCGACGTCGTGGAGGTCTTCACCTCCAAGTCGCCCGACGCCGGGCCGAGTCGCGACTGGCTCGAGTTCGTCAAGAGCCCGCGTGCCCGCAACAAGATCCGCCAGTGGTTCACCAAGGAGCGGCGCGAGGAGGCGATCGAGCACGGCCGCGACCTCATCGCGAAGCAGATGCGCAAGGAGAACCTGCCGCTGCACCGCATCTTCAAGCACGACACCCTCGACGCGATCGCCAAGGACCTCAACCTCCCGGACGTCTCGGCGCTGTACGCCGCCGTGGGCGAGAACAACGTCGGCGCGCAGAACGTCGTGGAGCGGGTCATCGCCCTGTCCGGTGGCCGTGACGGCGCGGAGGAGGACCTCGCCGAGGCGACCGTCATCCCGGGCAGCGGCTCGCGCCGCCCGCGCGGTGACGGCCAGGCCGGTGTGCTCGTCGTCGGCGTCTCGGGCGACCTCATGGTCAAGCTCGCCCGCTGCTGCACACCGGTGCCGGGCGACGACATCGAGGGGTTCGTCACCCGTGGCTCGGGCGTCTCGGTGCACCGCAAGGACTGTGTGAACCTGCAGTCGCTGCGCTCGCAGCCGGAGCGTCTGGTGCCCGTGCAGTGGGCGCCCACGGCGCACAGCACCTTCCTCGTCGCCATCCAGGTGGAGGCGCTCGACCGACCCCGCCTGCTCAGCGACATCACGCGGATCATCTCCGACCAGCACGTGAACATCCTGTCGGCGGCGCTCACGACCGGTCGCGACCGCGTCGCGAAGAGCAAGTTCAGCTTCGAGATGGGCGACCCGAAGCACCTCGACCACGTGCTCGCGGCCGTGCGGCACATCGAGGGCGTGTTCGACGTCTACCGCGTCACCCAGTGACCTGACGGCCCCGGCCGGCCGCACGCTGCGCGGTCAGGTCGGGATGACCTTGAACAGGAAGCGCCGGCGCACCATGAGCCAGATGAGCCCGAGCTCGACGGTGTGCACGACGGCGCCCTGCCATGGGCTGCTGCGGTCGAGGCCGGGGATGTTGGCGACCGCGACGACGAAGAAGACGTGCACGATGAACACGGAGAGGCTGGCCGCACCGATGGGCACGTAGAACCAGCCGAACGCGCGGTTCAGCGGCTTCCATGCGGCCGTCAGCAGGGCGTAGGCGACGACCAGGACGAGCAGCAGGTCGAGGAGTCGGCCCGGCTGCAGGTAGATGCGCTGGTACAGGTTCTCGTACAGCCAGTCGTAGCGCACGATCCCGAGGAACGGCGCTCCCTGCGTCGCCCACAGCGTCGTGAGCACGACCGCGTAGCCCACGACGAGGGTCGTGACGACCGCGACCCCGCGACGACTCGTGAGCGCGCGGGTGAGGGGGCGGCGGTAGTAGCCGATCACGAGCCCGTGCAGGAACGGCAGCTGCCAGCTGAGCAGCGGGAACACAGCATCGAACTGCGACGGCAGGACGGACGCCTTCGTGACGGCCTCGATCCCGTACAGCGTCCAGGAGATCGCCAGGACGAGCCACCAGAGCCGGCGGCGCAGCAGCCACATGAGGGCGGGCACCAGCGCCGAGAGCACGACGAACAGCCCCATGATGGTGAAGACCCACGGGCCCATCTCCAGGAGCAGCAGGCCTCGCACGGCATACCACGGCGGCGGGTAGGCGAGGAGCTGCGGGAAGTTCGCGTACAGGTCGTACACCTGGCTCGCGGCGGCTCCTCCGCCCGTGCCCGTGCCGCGGTCGGTGAACGTGGTGACGACCTTCGCGCTGATGCCCGGGACCAGCCCGATGAGGTAGACGAGCACGACGACGCCGAGGGCGGTCAGGTACTGCTTGCGCACGCGGGCCCAGGCCGCGGCCGACGCGGCCCTCGGGCCGAGACGCTCGACCGCCCGCGGGTAGACCATGCCGAGCACCAGCCCCGACAGCAGCACGAACATCTCGGCACCGGTGATCGCCCCGATGGCGTTGCGGCTGAGGAACGAGTACGGACCTGCCAGCTCGGTGTGGATCACGACCACCGTCACCATGACCCAGCCGCGCAGGAAGTCGACCCGTCCGTCGCGCAGTCCGCCGTCGTCGGGGTAGCGCCACGACGGCGAGAGGCGCCGCACCAGGCCCGAGCCGACGAAGAGCGCGGCGGCGAGCACGACGCAGCCGACGATCCAGGCCATCGGGTCGCCGTCGGCCGGGTCGGCCTGGCGGTACTCGGCGGTCGACTCGTTCGCGACCTGCTGGTCCACCACCCGCGTGACGGCACCGGTCGTCGCACTCGAGCGCAGGACCGCCTCGAACGGACGGGCGAGCTCCGGCCGCGACGTCACGCGCCAGTCCGTCTCGCGACCGTCGGCCTCGTCCTCACGACGTCGCTGCTCGAGCCAGGTGACGAGGTCGAGGCGCGGGTACGCGGACCGGACGGTGGGGGAGAAGACCTGGTTCCACCAGGCCGACTTCACCGCGAGCTCGTCGACGTCGCCGCGGTCGTACCAGGCGGCCGCGGTCTCCAGCGACATCGAGCGTCCGTCGCGGGCGAAGCGGTCGTAGAACGGGCGACGTCGGGTGTCGTCGTCGTAGCCGTAGCGCTCCTGCAGCCTGGCGACGAGCTCGTCGGAGGCCGGGACCGAGTCGGTGTCGAACGGCTGCGCCCGGCCGAACCGGAACATCACCAGCCCGACGCGGTCCACCACGTCGGCGCCGGGCCAGTACGGACCGTACGGATCGTCGACCCCGGTCACCCGGCCGTCGTCGTCGGTGTCGAGCTGCCCGGGGGGCCGGGGAGCGGAGCCCGGGACGGATCCGTAGGACCGACCGAAGGGGTAGCCGGCACCGTAGGCCGGGACCCAGGCCATCTCGACGGCGTCGGTGCGCGACTCGATCCCGCGGGCCGCCTCGCGGAACGCCGCCTTGTACGCCTCGGGCTGCTGCCCCCAGGCCGTCCACGAGCCGTTCATCTCGGGCGCGAAGCGGACCACGAAGTCCGTGTCGAGCTGCTCGTGCAGGGTCTGCAGCTGCGCGCCGACGGCGCGCGCATCGGCTGCCGTCAGCTGGTCCAGCGGGACCCGCGGCTCGAGCGTGAGCTGCGCGATCGCCCCGTGCGCCGCCGTCTGCTGCGCGAACTGGCGCAGGTAGAGCCGGTCGTCGCGGTCGAGGGGGTAGCGCACCTTCTGGGCGTAGACCGACGGTGAGAGACCGAGGCGGTCGGCGTAGTCGTCGGCCGAGTCGCGGCTCCAGTCGAGCATCGGCCCCACGTAGGGGCCGTCCGTCGGCGTCGGCACCACGTCGGCGGCCCGGGCCGGCGCTCCTGCGAGCAGCGGGAGCAGGCCGACGAGCGCCGTGAGGAGCAGACGCCGTAGGGTCACCCGCTCCTCCGGCAGGTCACCGTCCACCGGTTGATGTCGCCCTCGCGCTCGTAGGCGAGGGCGTCGACGGCGGCGATGGTCAGGGCGAGCCCGCGACCGTCCTCGGCGTCCGGCGGAGGCATGGTCACGTCGCTGAGGTCGAGCCCGACCGGACGGCCGTCGTCGGCGAACCGCGCCTCGAGCAGTCCCGGGGACACGTCGAGCTGGATCGCCACCTGGCGCAGCGGGGGGCCGGGGTGGTGGCGCACGCTGTGCTCGACGATGTTCGCGAAGATCTCCACGAGCGCCATCTCGAACCGCACGCGATCCTTCGTCGACACCGACGGGACGCTCTCCCAGAGCCGGACGATCTCGTCCTGCAGCGTGTCGACCTGCTCCGGGACGGCCTCCAGCACCAGCCGGGCGTCGTGCACCTCGGTCATCAGAACGCCTCCTCGACGGAGGCGCGGGGGCGGAGCACACGGTCGAGGTTGGTCAAGGACAGGACGGTGGTCACCTGCTCCGTCGGTCGGGCGAGCCGCAGGTCACCACCGGCCTGACGGCACCGCTTGAGACCGGCGATGAGCGCCCCCAGCCCCGAGGAGTCGAGGAACGTGGTCTCGCCCAGGTCGACGACGACCTTGGACGTCCCGCCGTCGACGAGGTCCGTGATGGCCTCGGTCAGCTGGCGGGTGACCACCATGGTGAGTCGGCCGACCGGGGTGACGACCCCGATCCCGCGCTCGGTGTGGGCGACGTGGATCTCGGTCATGCGGGGGTCCTCTCCTCGACCGACGAGCTGCCGCGGTACCGCGCGGCCCGGATGATGATGCTCAGGATGACGAGGTCGAAGACGACCCACACCACGTTGAGTGCCGTACCCAGGAGCTGGGCCTGACCCACGCCGAGGCGGACACCGCCGATGACGAGGGCCGCGACGAGGAGACCCATCGCGACGAGCTGCGGCTTGATCAGGTCCCAGCGGGGTCGCCCCTCGGTGGGGGTGACGACCTTCGGGGTCACCGCGAAGTCGAGCGCACGGCCACGGAAGACGTTGCCGAAGGCCGACGTGAACGCCTTGATCCAGACCGGGAAGAGCGCGAGCGAGTACTGCTGGCCCCGCCACGTCCTCACACCGCGACCCACCACGAAGAACAGGAGCTGGTTGACGACGAGGAACGGCACGAGCCGGATGAAGAAGTCGCTGCTCAGGGCCTGCACCGGGAGCACGCCCAGGATCAGGTAGACGACCGGGGCCCCGATGTAGACGATCGCGGCGAAGCCGGACAGGTAGCTCCACATCGTCGCGAAGTACATGAGGCGCTGCGGCCAGGACAGGCCCCGCTGGACGAGCGGGTTCTCGCGGAACATGACCTGGACGGTGCCCTGGGCCCAGCGCAGCCGCTGGGTGAGCATCGAGGCCATGTCCTCGGGCGCGAGCCCGTGCGCGAGGACCTCGTGGTGGTACGCGGTGCGCCACCCCATGCCGTGCAGGCGCATCGCGGTGGCCATGTCCTCCGTGACCGAGATCGTGGCGAGCGGCATGACCGGCTGGGCCTCGTCGAGCCGTGACACGTCGACCGCGTCGACCAGCCGTCGCACGCTGCTGAGCGCACCGGCTGCCGACCAGTCGCGCTCCAGCGTCGCGGCGAGCACCTCGACGTCTACCGCGTCGACGCCGTCCGTCGACAGCCCGTCCTCGAGGGCGGCGATGGCTGCGAGGTCGTCGGCGAGCAGACGGGCGTCGGAGCGGGCCACCTCGCGCTCGGCGTCGCGCAGCCGCTGCCCGAACCGGAACGTCACGTCGGCGACGGCCTCGCCACGGTCGAGCGCGTTCAGGGCGCGTCGGGCGTCGTAGTCGATGCTGTCGAGCAGCGTGCGCAGCGAGGCGTCGGACTCCTCGACACCCGACCTCGCGCGGCCGACGATCCTGCGGGCCGTGCGCAACGCGGTGCGCACGCTGCGCTCCAGCTCGTCGGCGTAGCGCGAGACACCGAGCTGCATGAGCGCCTCGCGGCGGACGACCGCGTTCGAGCCGCAGAAGAACGCCGCGTTCCAGCCGTCCTTGCCCTGCTGGATGGGGCCGTAGAACAACGGTGCCTGGCTGCCCAGGACGTCGGCGTCGTCGACGTTGACGAAGTACTGCGGCGTTTGGACGAGCGCCATGCGCGGGTCGTCGAAGTAGCCGAGGACCCGGTCGAGGATCTCGGGGGTCGGCACCTGGTCGGCGTCGAGGATAAGGATGAACTCGCCGTCCGTCGCCATGAGCGCGTTGTTGATGTTGCCGGCCTTCGCGTGCCGTGGACGGTCGACCCAGTCGGCGGTGCGGTGCAGGCACCCGATGCCGTGCTGCTCCGCCCAGGCGGCGAGCTCGGGACGGTTGCCGTCGTCCAGGATCCACGTCCGGTGCGGGTGACGGATCTCGGCGGCCGCCAGGGCCGTGCGCTGCACCAGGTCGAGCGGCTCGTTGTAGGTCGTGATGAAGACGTCGACGGTGGCGTCCGGTGGGGCGTCGGGCGGCGCGGGACGTCGCTTCGCGCGCCACATCGTCATGCCGAAGAGCAACGAGTCGATGACGCTGTAGGTCTCCGCCACGACGAGGGGCACCGCGATCCACCAGGCCGGCCAGTTGACGGAGAAGAACCAGCGCCAGATGACGTAGTTGACTCCGAGGACGGCGGTGAGGACGACCAGGAGCCGGACCTGCCAGAGGGGTGAGCTCACTCCGCCGCGTCCTTGCGCACCGCCAGCACCGTCACGTCGTCGCGCACGGGCACGGCGAGTGCGAGACGCTCGACCTCGCGCACGAGGCGCTGGGGCGAGCCGGTGGCGGCCACGAGCCGGCTCACGGCGGCGGAGGGCACCTCGATGTCGGGCACCACGTCGAGCAGCCCGTCGCTGAAGCAGACGAACGTGTCGCCCGCGGCTAGCTCGACGCGCTGCTCGTGCCAGTCGGACGTCGCGTCGACGCCGAGCGGCAGGTCGTCGGAACCGAGGGTCGTGGTGCTGCCGTCGTGGTGGACGACCACGGAGAGCCCGTGGCCGGCGTCGACGAAGGAGAGGACGCCGGTGTGCGGGTCGGCCCAGCCGAGGAAGACGGTGACGAAGGCCTCCGCGGCGTCGAGGTCGTCCTGGACGACGTCGCGGGCCCGCTCGAGCACACCGCCCAGATGGCCGCGCGCTGCCGGGACGGTCTCGGCGAAGCGGCGCATCTCGGCACGGATCACGGTGCGCACCGCCGACATGAGGATCGCGGCGGCCGTGCCCTTCCCCATGACGTCGGCCACGAGGACGTAGTGGCCGCCGTCGATCTCGCGGTGGTCGAACGCGTCGCCGGCGAGGAGCCCGGTGGCGACGCAGGTGGCGGCGAACGTGTAGCCGGGGACCGGGGCGACGGCGCGGGGGAGGAGAGCCTGCTGCACCGACGTGGCACGGTCGCGGTCGGAGCTGAGGTGCACCTCGTCCTCCACGCAGGTGGCGAGCTGCTCGAGCATCGTCAGGTCGTGGTCGCCGAAGTCCCGCGGGCTCGTGTCGTACAGGCAGAGCGTGCCGATCGTCGTGCCCTGCTGGTCGCGGATCGGGTGACCGGCGTAGAACCGGACCCCGAACGCCGTGACGGTGGGCAGCGACGCGAACGTCGGGTCCTGCACGGCGTCGGTGACCACGAGCGGCGCGTCGTGCTCGCGCGTGGTCTCGCAGAACGTGTCGCGCGTCCTCACCTCGGTGACGCCGTCGATGCCGGCGGTCGACTTCAGGAAGGACCGCTCGTGGTCGAACAGGTTGATGCTCGACATGGGCACGCCCCAGATGGTGCGGGCCAGCTGCGTGAACCGGTCGAACCGCTCCTCGCGCGGGGTGTCGAGCAGTCCCGTCGCCTGCACCGCGCGGTCG
The DNA here is from genome assembly GCA_026392465.1 of Propionibacteriales bacterium. Taxonomy (GTDB): domain Bacteria; phylum Actinomycetota; class Actinomycetes; order Propionibacteriales; family Nocardioidaceae; genus Aeromicrobium. The sequence goes on along the minus strand of JAPLCA010000030.1, from coordinate 259,834 downwards.
GGGTCGGTCGTCGTGGTGGGCGTCGCGCGAGTCGCGGTCAACGTCCGCGTCCCGCCCTCCCCGTGGGCATCGTCCATATGTTTTATCTAACCGGAGGATCGCCGACCCTGCTACCGATTGACCCGCACGCTGCTCGGGTGGAAGCCGGGGTGGGGGGTGGGGCCACGCAGTGTTGCTGAGGGTTCTCGGGTGGGTGGGGCTGCGTTGGTGTGGGCTCCCGGTCGGGTGGGGGTGCGTTGGCGCGGCTTCTCTCTCGGGTGGGGCTGCGCTGCCTCGGCTCGCGCTCGGGGTGGTCTCCGAAAGGGCCTCGACCGGGCGGCTGGGCGCGAGGTGGGCTGGGTTCTCGGGCTGTGGCTCCCGCTGTGGACGCAAGATTCTGCGTTTGTGCGTGACTGGCCCAAGATTCTGCGTTTGCGCGGTCCGGCGGTGGATCTGCCACCTTCTGAGCGCTCTTCAGGTCGCAGATCCACCGACGCGGGGGCCAGACGTGGCAAGGATTCTTCCTTCTCGTGGACCGTTCCACGAGAAGGAAGAATCCTTCGTCCCCCCAACGCAAAGTGCACCCAAGATTCTGCATTCACGCGAACCAGGTCGAACGCCTCTGCGTTCACGACGGGATCCCGTAGCAAACGCAGAACCCTTGGCCATTCCACACACGAACGCAGCATCTTGCGTCCCACAGCGCGAGCCACAGCCCGAGACCCGAAGCCGGCCCCCGCCCAGCCGCCCGGTCGAGGCCCTTTCGGAGCGCAGGACGAGTCAAAGCCGCACCGACGCAGCCCCACCCGACCACGGAGCCACACCAGCGCACCCCCACTCGAGAGACAAGTCGCGCCGACGCAGCCCCACCCGAACGAGAAGCCGCGCCGACGCAGCCCCACCTCCGCAGGAAGCCGCGCCGACGCAGCCGCAGGGTCGACCCCCGTGCCGAGCCGGGCGCCACGCGCAGGTCACCGCGGGGACACCCGGTGGTCAGACGGACGGGGGAGGGTGGCGCCATGAGCTCGGGGGAGATCGATCGCCGTACCGTCGTCCGCGCTGCTGCGCTCGCTGCCGCCACCTCGGGTGGGGTGCTGCTGGGGGGTGGGTCGGCGTCCGCGCGCGGGGTGCCGGCTCTCGTGCGGCGGGGGAGGCCGGAGCTGACGCACGGGGTGCAGGCCGGTGACGTGCACGCCGGCCAGGCGACGCTGTGGGGACGGGCCGACCGTCCGGCGCGACTCGTCGCGGAGATCTCCCGCGACCCCTCCTTCCGGCGCGCCGTCACCGTCCCGGGCCCGCGGGTCACGCCCGACACCGACCTCACGGGGCAGTGGACGGTCCGCGGCCTCCCACCCGGCACCGACGTGCACTACCGGCTGCGGGCCGTCGACCTGCACGACCCGCGCCGGTCGGGGCGCCCCGTGTCCGGCCACCTCCGCACGCTCGGCGGACGTCGGCGTGACGTCCGCTTCCTGTGGTCGGGCGACGTCGCCGGGCAGGGGTGGGGCGTCAACCCCGACCTGGGCGGGTTCCGCATCGCCGACGCGATGGCCCGCCGCGACCCCGACTTCTTCCTCTGCAGCGGCGACACCGTCTACGCCGACGGCCCCGTGCAGGCGTCCGTGCCGCTGTCGGGCGGCCGGACGTGGACGAACCTCGTCACCGAGGAGAAGTCGAAGGTGGCCGAGACCCTCGCCGAGTACCGGGGCCAGTACCGCTACAACCTCGAGGCGGAGAACTGGCGCGCGTTCCTGTCGAGCACCGCCCAGGTGACGCAGTGGGACGACCACGAGGTCACGAACAACTGGTACCCCGGCGAGGTGCTCGACGACGCGCGCTACACCGAGCGTCGCGTCGACGTGCTCGCCGCGCGGGCGCGGCGGGCGTTCCACGACTACGTGCCCGTCGCCGAGATCTCGCCCGACCGCGTCGGACGGGTCTACCGCGTCCTGCACCAGGGTCCGCTGCTCGACGTCTTCGTCCTCGACATGCGCACCCACAAGGACCCGAACACGGCGAACGACGAGACGGCGGGCGACGGCGGGGTGCTCGGGGCGGAGCAGACCCGCTGGTTGCTGCGCGAGCTCCGCGCCTCCCGCGCCACGTGGAAGGTCATCGCGGCCGACCTGCCGATCGGCCTGGTCGTGCCCGACGGCAGCAGCGCACAGGAGGGACTGGCCCAGGGTGACGGCGGGGCGCCGCGCGGTCGCGAGATCGACATCGCGCGCGTGCTCACGGCGCTGCAGGACGCCGGCATCCGCAACCACGTGTGGCTCACGGCGGACGTCCACTACACGGCGGCGCACCACTACTCTCCCGACCGAGCCGCCTACCAGCGGTTCGACCCGTTCTGGGAGTTCGTGTCCGGTCCGCTCAACGCGGGTGCGTTCGGGCCCAACCGGCTCGACGCCACCTTCGGCCCACGCGCGGAGTTCGTCGCCGCCCCGCCGACCCCCAACACCGGCCCGGCGGACGGCTTCCAGTTCTTCGGCGAGGTCGAGATCGACGCGGCCACCGAGGCCCTGACCGTCACCCTGCGCGACGTGGACGGGCAGGCGCTCTACACGCGCACCCTCGAGCCCCAGCGGCGCTGACGTCGGACGGTGCTGACGTCGGGGCGCTGAGGTCGGCGGGGAGGTCGCTCAGCCGAAGTCGGCGGCGGCCTTCTGCGCCATCGCCAGGAACGACTCGTTCGACTCCAGCTTCGCCGTGAGATCCTTGACCTTCCGTGCGTCGCCGGCAGCCTCGGCCTTCGCGAGCGCCTCGCGGGTCTCGTCGATCGCGCGCTGCAGCTTGCCGATCATGTCGTCGGCGCGGGCCGACTTCTCGGGGTCCGAGCGCTTCCACTCCTGCTCGCCGGCGGCGCGGACGGCCTGCTCCACGGTCCGCAGACGTCCCTCGAGCTCCTTGACCCGGCCGCGCGGGACCTTGCCCGCGGCCTCCCAGCGGTCGGCGATGTCGTTGAGCGCGCGGCGCGCCTTGTCGAGGTCGGTCACGGGCAGCAGTGCCTCGGCCTCGACCAGGAGCTGCTCCTTGACGACGGCGTTGGCGGCGAACTCCTCGTCGAGCGCGGCGTTCGCGGCGTCGCGGGCCTGGAAGAAGACGTCCTGGGCGGCGCGGAACCGCTTCCAGAGCTTGTCCTCCACGTTGCGCGGCGCGGAGCCGGCGGCCTTCCAGCGCGTCATGAGGTCCCGGTAGGCGCCCGACGTCGGGCCCCACTCGGTGGAGGAGGAGAGCGCCTCGGCCTCGGCGATGAGCTTCTCCTTGACCTTCTGCGCGGCCTCGCGCTGCGTGTTCTGCTCCGCGAAGTGGGCCTTGCGCTTGCGCGTGTAGGCGGTGCGGGCGGCGCTGAAGCGGTGCCAGAGCTGGTCGTCGGCCGACTTGCTCAGTCGGGGGAGGGCCTTCCACTCGTCGAGCAGCGCGCGCAGGCGGTCGGCGCCGGCGCGCCAGTCCTGACCGGCCGCGATCTTCTCGGCCTCCTCGACGATGCGCGTCTTCGCGACGGTCGCCTCGGCGACCTTCGCCTCGCGCTCCGCCCGACGCTCCTCGCGCTGCTTCTCGATGGCCGGGGCCAGCGCGTCGAGCCGCGCCTCGAGCGACGCGAGGTCGCCGATCGCGGCCGCGTCGCTCACCTCCGTGCGCACCTTCGCGACCGCCTTGGCGGCCTCGTCGGGCGACAGGGCGCCCGAGGCGAGACGCTTCTCGAGGAGGTCGACCTCGGTCTCGAGGCCCTCGAAGCGACGGACGTAGAAGGCGAGCCCCTCGGCGGGGTCCCCGACCTTCCACTCGCCGATCTCTCGTTCGGTGTCACCGGTCTTGACGAAGACCGTCCCCTCGGCGTCGACGCGGCCCCACGGGTGCTCGGCGGTGGTCATGGCGACAGTCTAGGAGGACGCCACCCCGACTCCGCCACCCCGCCGCCCGTCGGGACGCCTCGACGGGGGCGCCCGCCGTGGTCCGCGGGCCGCTGCGTCCCGCGTACCCTGTGGGGCGTGCTGCTCACGTCCTTCCCCGCCGGCCCCCTCCAGGCCAACTGCCACGTGCTCGCCCGCGAGGCGGGCGCCGGGTGCGTCGTCGTCGACCCCGGCATGGACGCCCTCGACGGTGTCCGCCAGGTCGTCACCGAGCACGACCTGCGCGTCGACGCCGTCCTCGTCACCCACGGCCACTTCGACCACCTGTGGAACGCGCAGGACGTCGCGCGGGAGTTCGACGCACCGGTCTGGATCCACCCCGCCGACCGGCACCTGCTGAGCGACCCGATGGCGGCCATCTCCGGACCGTCCGCCGCCATGCTGCGCGCACAGTTCGGCCTGCACGACCTCCCGGAGTTCGTGGAGCCCGCCGACGTGCGCGACGCCGTCGACGGCGCCGTGATCGAGGTCGACGGCCTGAGCCTCAGCGTCGACCACGTCCCGGGCCACACGCCCGGAACCGTCTACTACCGCGTCGACTGGGACGGGAGCGGAGTCTCCGAGGGCACCGTGTCGCAGGTGATGTTCTCCGGTGACTTCCTGTTCGCCGGGTCGATCGGTCGCACCGACCTGACCGGCGGCGACCACGACCAGATGCTGCAGAGCCTGCGCGAGAAGGTCCTGCCCCTGCGCGACGACGTCGTCGTCCTCCCCGGCCACGGCCCGCAGACGTCGATCGGGCGCGAGCGCGCCACCAACCCGTTCCTCGCCGAGCTGCAGGAGGGCTGACATGGCGAAGCTGAGTGGATTCCCCGAGCTGCTGCCCGCCGACCGCGCCGTGGAGGTGGCGGTCGTCGACGCCCTGCGCCGGGTCTTCGAGCTGCACGGGTTCGCCAACGTCGAGACCCGCGCCGTGGAGCCGGTCGAGACGTTGCTGCGCAAGGGCGAGATCGACAAGGAGGTCTACGTCGTCCGCCGCATCCACGACGACGGCGCCGACAACGGGACCTCGCGCTCCGACACCCTGGCCCTCCACTTCGACCTGACGGTCCCGTTCGCGCGCTACGTCGTCGAGAACGCCGGCAGGCTGGCCTTCCCGTTCCGTCGCTACCAGGTCCAGAAGGTGTGGCGCGGCGAGCGCCCGCAGCAGGGTCGCTTCCGCGAGTTCACCCAGGCCGACATCGACATCGTCGGCGACGGCACGCTGCCGTTCCACGCCGACGTCGAGGTCGCGCGGGTGATGGCCGAGGCGCTGGCCGCGGTGTCGGCCGTCCTCGGCTTCGGGTCGACGAGCCCGCTCGGCGGGGGTGCCGGGCCCCGGGCGGCGGAACCAGCACTGTTCACGTTGCAGGTGAGCAACCGCAAGGTGCTCGAGGGCTTCTACCGCGGCCTCGGCGTCGAGGAGCCGACGGCCGTCATGCAGGTCGTCGACAAGCTCGACAAGCTGCCGGGCGAGCGGATCCTCGAGCTGCTCGCGGAGACCGGCCTCGACGAGACGTCGGCCCGGGCCTGCCTGGCGCTGGCGGAGATCAGCACCGACGACACCTCGTTCGTCGAGCGCGTCCGCGAGCTGGGGGTCGAGCACCCGCTGCTCGACGAGGGTCTCGACGAGCTCGCGACCGTGGTCGCCGCCTGCGCCGACGTCGAGGGGGTCCGCGTCACCGCCGACCTGCGCATCGCCCGCGGGCTCGACTACTACACGGGCACCGTGTTCGAGACTCGCATGACCGGCCAGGAGCAGCTCGGGTCCGTCTGCTCCGGCGGCCGCTACGACGAGCTCGCCTCCGACGGGAGGCGCACGTACCCCGGTGTCGGCATCTCGCTGGGTCTGTCCCGCCTGCTCGTGCCGCTCGTCGCGAACGGCCTCACCAGCAGCCGCCCCGTGCCGTCGGCGGTGCTCGTGGCCGTCACCGACGAGGAGTCACGCGCGACCAGCGACGCCCTCGCGCAACGCCTGCGGAGACGGGGCATCCCCACCGAGGTGTCGTCCGCGGCGCAGAGGTTCGGCAAGCAGATCCGCACCGCCGAGCGCCGTGGCATCCCGTACGTCCTGTTCCCGGGCGAACCCCCTAGTGTCAAGGACATCCGCACCGGCGACCAGGTCGACGTCGACCCCGACACCTGGACGCCCCCCGCCGCCGACCTGACGCCCACCGTCGTCGGGCTCGGTCACCACTCGAAGGAGACCACGCCGTGATCCGCACCCACGCCGCCGGAAGCCTGACCGCCGCCAACGTCGGCGACCAGGTCACCCTCGCCGGATGGGTGGCGCGTCGGCGCGACCACGGCGGGGTCGCGTTCGTCGACCTGCGCGAGGCCAGCGGCGTCGTGCAGGTCGTGGTCCGCGAGGAGGTCGCGCACCAGCTGCGCGCCGAGTTCTGCCTCAAGGTCGTCGGCACCGTCGAGAAGCGGCCCGAGGGCAACGAGAACCCGGCCATCCCGACGGGCGAGATCGAGGTCATCGCGACCGACGTCGAGATCCTCAGCGCCTCGGCGCCGCTGCCGTTCCCCATCGACGACGCCGCGTCGTCGAGCGCGGGCACGGTCGGCGAGGAGGTGCGTCTGCGCCACCGCTACCTCGACCTGCGCCGCTCGGGCCCGGCCCACAACCTCCGCCTGCGCAGCAAGGTCAACGCCGTCGCGCGCGAGGTGCTGGGCCGCCACGACTTCGTCGAGGTCGAGACGCCCACCCTGACGCGCTCCACCCCCGAGGGTGCCCGCGACTTCCTCGTGCCAGCACGTCTGCGTCCGGGCAGCTGGTACGCCCTGCCCCAGAGCCCGCAGCTGTTCAAGCAGCTGCTCATGGTCGGCGGCCTGGAGCGGTACTACCAGATCGCGCGCTGCTACCGCGACGAGGACTTCCGCGCCGACCGCCAGCCCGAGTTCACGCAGCTGGACATCGAGATGAGCTTCGTCGACCAGGACGACGTCATCGCGCTGGCCGAGGAGATCTACGCCGAGCTGTGGCGTCTCATCGACGTCGAGCTGCCGCGTCCCTTCCCGCGGATCACCTACGCCGACGCCATGCGTCGCTACGGCTCCGACAAGCCCGACCTGCGGTTCGACCTCGAGCTCGTCGAGCTGACCGACTACTTCAAGGACACCCCCTTCCGCGTGTTCCAGGCGCCGTACGTCGGCGCGGTCGTGCACCCGGGCGGCGGCTCGCAGGCACGTCGCACGCTCGACGGCTGGCAGGAGTGGGCCAAGCAGCGCGGTGCGCGCGGCCTCGCCTACGTGCTGGTCGGCGAGGACGGCACCCTGGGCGGCCCGGTCGCGAAGAACCTGTCCGAGGCCGAGCGCGAGGGCCTCGTCGAGGCAGCCGGGGCGAAGCCTGGTGACGCGATCTACTTCGCGGCCGGACCGACGAAGACGATGCGCCAGCTGCTCGGCGCCGCGCGCATCGAGATCGCCCGCCGGGAGAACCTCATCGACGAGTCGGCGTGGGCGTTCTGCTTCGTCGTCGACTGGCCGATGTTCGAGGCCGTCAGCGACCTCGACTCCGGCGACGTCGCGGTGGGCGGTGGCGAGTGGACCGCCGTGCACCACGCGTTCACCGCGCCGCAGGACCCGGCTTCGCTGGCCGACCCGGGCAGCTCGATCGCCCAGGCCTACGACATCGTCTGCAACGGCAACGAGGTCGGCGGCGGCTCCATCCGTATCCACCGACCCGACGTGCAGAAGCGGGTCTTCGAGATCATGGGCATCGGCGAGGAGGAGGCGCAGGAGAAGTTCGGCTTCCTGCTCGACGCGTTCGCGTACGGCGCCCCGCCGCACGGCGGCATCGCGTTCGGCTGGGACCGCACGGTCGGCCTGCTCGCGGGCACCGACTCGATCCGTGACGTCATCGCCTTCCCGAAGTCCGGCGGCGGGTACGACCCGCTGACGGCCGCTCCCGCACCGATCACGCCCGAGCAGCGTGCCGAGGCCGGCGTCGACGCCGTCCCCGACGACGAGGAGCACCAGGACGCGGACGACGCGACCTCCGGCGACCAGGCCTGACCCGGTCGGCGGCCCGCCCGGCGGCCCGCCCGGCGGGCCGTCGACCGTCAGCCGACGTGCTTCGTCCAGCGCGGTCGGACGACCGTGACCGTGGGCGCCGTCGCGAGCAGGTGCTCGGACGCGTCGAGGTAGGCGAGGTAGGCGGCGTCGCGCAGGAACGCCGCGGCCTGCTCCGCGTCGGCGTACTGCTGGTAGACCATCACCGCGTCAGGATCGTCCGCGACCTCGGTGTAGACGTAGGCCTGGTGGCCCGCGTTCGCGCTGATCGCGGCGGGCATGAAGCGCTCCCACACCTCGACCAGCTCGGCGCGGCGGCCGGGCAGCGCCTGGTGTCGGATGAACAGTCCGTGGCTCATGGGCCCCACCCTCGCCGTGGCTCCCGACACTTCCGGGCGTGCCGACTCGGGCCGGCTGCGGGTCGGCGGTCGGGCCGTCAGCCGAGCAGGTGGCGGACGCGGGTCCAGCCCGGGTCGGGCGTGCTCGACGTCCGCAGCCCATGGGTCTCGGCCCAGCGGGCGACGTCGGCGCCGGCGTTCTGGTCCTCGCCGTCGGTGTAGACGTGCAGGGTCCGGGTGCCCTCGGTCGTCACCCGGGCGACGACCAGCCCGCGCGGCTCGATCGTGGCGGTGAGGGAGTCGTCGAGGGCCTGCAGCATGCCGAGCTCCTCCGGGGAGGGCATGCCGCGCTCGTCCGGCTCGAACGTGGCGACGAGCGTGTGGTGCAGGTCGAGGGTCGGGGCGTCGACCCATCGCGCGCCGGTGCGGGCGAGCGCGAACACCGGGCGACCCTCGGCGGTCTGTCCGGACAGTGCGGACCACACCTCCGGGTCGCGCTCGTCGGCGCACACGGCCACCGCGGCACGCAGGTCCGCCACCGTGCGCGGCTCGGCCGGCGCCTCCACGAGCGGCTCGACCCCGCCCACCCACCGCGCGACGTCGTCCTCGCCGAGCGCCCAGTCGAGCACCATGAAGGTCACGGGGCCGCGCACGCGCTCCGGCAGCTCGGCGAAGGCGGGGTGGTGCACGCCCACGTGCACGCGCAGCGCCTTCAGGTCGGTCTCGACGGCGAGCACGACCTGCGCCAGGTCGACGGTGGCACCGTCGATCTGGAGTACCGCGTCGAACGCGGCGGGGTCGGCCTCGACGGCCGGCGCGTACTCCCAGGTCGCGTCCGCCGGGGGAGCGGCGCGGAACCACCGCTCGGCGGCGGGTCGGGCGTCGGCGAGGCCACCGGCCGAGACCGTGAGCCGGTGCTGCGCGCCGCGTCCGGGACCGAAGTGCCAGGTCAGGCCGGGGTCGATCGCCGTCAGCAGCCCGTCCAGCACGGCGTGGGCGGGTCCTGCCTGCGACGGGTCGAGGTGCCGTTCCTCGTCGGTCCACCAGTCCCAGAAGGCGCCGACCGGCGTGGGGGCGGGCCGTGCGGTCCCGGAGCCGTCGGGGTCGGCGTGCGGGTCGGACTCGGACGAGGTGCGGCGGGAGAACAGGCCCATGACCCCACCCTGGCCCATGCGTCCGCCGCGGTACAGCGTCCCGGCGTGTCGGGACCGGTGACTACGCTCGCAGGGTGAGCGACGACGGACTGTTCGACCTGCCCGGGGACGACGTGCGCCCCGCGGCGCGCCCGGACTCCTCCGGCTCGCTCGCCGGCAACGCTCACTCCTCGGCGCCGCTCGCGGTGCGCATGCGTCCGCGCACCCTCGACGAGCTCGTCGGCCAGGAGCACCTGCTCGTGCCGGGGTCGCCGCTGCGGCAGGTGATCGACGGCGACCAGCCGCTCACGATCCTGCTCTGGGGCCCTCCGGGCACGGGCAAGACCACCATCGCCTCGCTGATCAGCAACCACACGCACCGACGCTTCGTCGAGGTCTCGGCCGTCTCCGCCGGTGTGAAGGAGGTCCGCGACGTCATCGCGGGTGCGCGGCGAGCCTTGCAGAACGGTGTCGAGACGGTGCTGTTCGTCGACGAGGTGCACCGCTTCTCCAAGGCCCAGCAGGACGCGCTCCTCCCCGGCGTGGAGAACCGGTGGGTCTCGCTCATCGCGGCCACCACCGAGAACCCGCACTTCAGCGTGATCTCGCCGCTGCTCAGCCGGTCGCTGCTGCTCACCCTGCAGTCGCTCGACGACGGCGACGTCGCCGTCATGATCGACCGGGCCGTGGAGGACGACCGCGGTCTCGGCGGGCGCGTCAGCCTCACCGACGACGCCCGCGACCACCTGGTGCGGCTGGCCGGCGGCGACGGACGTCGCGTGCTCACCTACCTCGAGGCCGCTGCCGGCGCGACGCTGAGCCAGGGACGCACCGAGGTGACCGTCGACGACGCCGCGCTCGCCGTCGACAAGGCAGCCGTCCGCTACGACCGTCAGGGCGACCAGCACTACGACGTCACGAGTGCGTTCATCAAGAGCATCCGCGGCTCCGACGTCGACGCCGCCCTGCACTACCTGGCACGCATGATCGAGGCGGGGGAGGACCCGCGGTTCATCGCCCGACGCCTGATGATCCACGCCAGCGAGGACATCGGCATGGCCGACCCCACCGCGCTGCCCGTCGCCACCGCCACGGCGCAGGCCGTCGCGCTGATCGGGTTCCCCGAGGCTCGCATCCCGCTCGCCCAGGCGGTGATCCACCTCGCCACCGCCCCGAAGTCCAACGCCGTCGTGCGCGCGATCGACGCCGCCCAGGCCGACGTCCGGGCGGGTCGGGTCGGTGCCGTGCCCCCGGCGCTGCGCGATGCGCACTACTCCGGCGCGAAGAAGCTCGGCCACGGGCACGACTACCGGTACGCGCACGACGACCCGCGCGGCGTCGTCACCCAGCAGTACGCCCCCGACGACGTTGACGGCCGCGACTACTACGAGCCGGGCCGCCACGGCGCCGAGGCGGCCGTGGCCGACCGCATCGCGCGGATCCGCGCGATCCTGCGCGACCGCTGAGCCCGGATCCCGCTCGGGTCAGTCTGCCGATGCCGCCGCCCGGTGGTGCGTTGCCTGCGGCGGTCTCGTCCTGCTGCTGCGAAGTTCGCGGAGGTCTCGTCCTGCTGGTGCGCTGCCTCGGTTGGCGCTGGGGGTGGCCTGTGAAGGGGCCTCGACCGGGCGGCTGGGCGGGACCCGGTCCGGGGTCTCGGGGCGCGGCTGGGCGTTCGGGTGACGCACGATTCTTCCTTCGTGCGCTCAGGGCCTCACGATGATGCGTTCGTGTCCGGATCCCGTCGCCAACGCAGAAGCCTTCGATTCAGCACGCACGAACGCAGAATCCTGCGTCACCCCAGGCCCCGCCACACCCCGAGAACCCGACCCGGCCCCTGCCCAGCCGCGCGGTCGAGGCCTTTCGGAGGCCGACCCCAGCGTGAGCCGAGGCAGCGCACCAGCGGGTCGAGACCCCCGTCGCGCTGCGCAGCCGCGGGACCAGACGCTCCAGGCACCACGCCCCAGCCCGCCCGGAGCCCCGGTACCCCTCGCGCCGGACCGCAGGGGCGGGCGACCCCGTGTCGACCACCGGACTCGACGCGCACGAGGACAGCACCCCGTCTCCCACGCGGGAGCGACCCCGTCGTTCCTAGTAACCTCGACACCATGCCCTCCGACGTCGTCGTCCTCGTCGCCACCGCGGTGCTCGCGGTCGTGACCGTGGTCGCTGCCGTCGTGGCGGTCCTCGCCGCCCGTCGGGTCGCCCGCGGTCCCGCCGCCGCACCGCCGGCACCGTCTCCCCAGCCTGTGGGCCGGGACGACGCCCCGCCCGTCGTCGTCTCCAGCGACCTCGTGCGGGTCGAGCGCACACGACAGCCCGACCTGCCGGCGCCGGAGCGGTCCGGTGCGCTCGCGCCCCGCGTCGTGGAGGGGCGCGTCGTCGTCCCGCCCACGCAGGACCAGGTCGTCGCCGCCACGCTGAGCCGTCCGCAGGTGCGGCTCGCCGTCGTCGCCGAGGGCCTCGCGCACGCGCTGCGCCCCGAGAGCCGCGACCGGATCAGCGCGCTGATGCGACGCGAGTACCGCGGACGTCGACGTGAGCGGCTGCGCGCCGGACGTCGCGCCGCCCGCGCTGCACACGCGTCGGCGCTGCCCACCGCACCCGCCGACCAGTGGCTGGGGGAGCGATGAACCCCCGACTGATCTGGTTCGTCGCCGGCTCCGCCGCCGGCGTGTACGCGAGCGTCAAGGCACGGCGGGCCGCCTACCGGGTGTCGATGCCCGGGCTCATCGACCAGGCCGCCGCGCTCGGCACCGGCGTCCGCGCCTTCGCCGACGAGGTCCGCGACGGCATGACCACCGCCGAGCACCGGTTCGCCCGCGAGCTCGCCGCCGACGACCCCCACCCCGAGCCCCTCGGCCCGGCCGCGACCGTCGCCCCGCTCGACGACGCAGCCCCCGACCTCCCCGACGAGAGAGACCACCCCTGATGCAGACCGCAGAGATCCGGCGCCGCTTCCTCGCCCACTTCGAGGCCGCCGGACACACCGTCGTGCCGTCGGCGCCGCTGCTGCTCGAGGACCCCAACCTGCTCTTCGTGAACTTCTTCCAGATGAACGGCAACTTCAGCTTCGGCCAGTACTTCAAGGAAGGCGCCATCACGCACGCCTGGCGCCTCGTGACCGGACACGTCGACGACGGCGGCCTCGGGTTCGACGCCGACTCGGTCTGGGTCACCGTCCTCGAGGGCGACCACGAGTCGCGCGAGCTGTGGCGCTCGGTCGCCGGCCTGCCCGACGAGCGGATCCAGGACCGCGACCTCAACGACAACTACTGGCACATGGGCGTCCCCGGGCCCGGCGGTCCCTGCAGCGAGATCTACATCGACCGCGGACCGGAGTTCGGTCCCGACGGCGGCCCCGTCGTCGACGAGGACCGCTTCCTCGAGATCTGGAACCTCGTGTTCATGCAGGAGGAGATCACGAACGTCCGGGCCAAGGACCAGTTCGACGTCGTCGGCCCGCTGCCCAGCCAGAACATCGACACCGGCATGGGGCTGGAGCGGGTCGCCTACCTGCTGCAGGGCAAGCAGAACCTCTACGAGATCGACGAGGTGTTCCCGGTCATCGAGCGCGCCTCCGAGCTGACCGGCCGCCGCTACGGCGCGAACCACGACGACGACGTGCGCTTCCGCGTGGTCGCCGACCACGTCCGTTCGGGCCTCATGCTCATGGGCGACGGCGTCACGCCGGGCAACGAGGCCCGGGGCTACGTGCTGCGCCGCCTGCTGCGTCGCGCGGTGCGCTCCATGCGGCTGCTCGGCTTCGAGGACCCGGCGCTGCCCGAGCTGCTGCCGGTGAGCAAGGAGCGCATGAAGGCCTCCTACCCCGAGCTCGAGGCCGACTTCGCGCGCATCGAGCAGGTCGCCTACGCCGAGGAGGACGCCTTCCGCTCCACGCTCGGCAAGGGCACGCAGATCTTCGACGTCGCGGCCCAGAAGGTGAAGGCCGAGGGCGGCACCGGACTCTCCGGCGAGGCCGCCTTCACGCTCCACGACACCTACGGCTTCCCGATCGACCTCACCCTCGAGATGGCGCAGGAGCAGGGGCTCAGCGTCGACGCCGACGGCTTCCGGGCCCTCATGGCCGAGCAGAAGGCGCGTGCCAAGGCCGACGCGAAGGCCAAGAAGGGCGTCCACGCCGACACCCACGCCTACCGTGCGGCCCTCGACGCCAACGGCCCGACGGACTGGCAGGCCTACACGACGCTCTCGACCGAGTCGCGGGTCCTGGCGCTGCTCAGCCAGGGCGAGAACGTCCCGGTCATCACGGCCGGCAGCATCGGCGAGGTCGTGCTCGACCGCACGCCCTTCTACGCCGAGTCCGGTGGTCAGAACGCCGACGCCGGCACCCTCACGTGGTCGGGCCACGGCGGCGGCACCGCCGAGGTGCTCGACGTCCAGCGCCCCATCAAGGGCCTGGTCGTGCACCAGGTGCGCGTCCTGGAGGGCGAGCTGGTCGTCGACGAGCAGCTCTCGGCCGACGTCGACCCGGAGTGGCGTCTCGGCGCGCGCCAGGCGCACTCGGGCACGCACGTCGTCCACGCCGCGCTGCGCGAGGTGCTCGGCCCCACGGCGCTCCAGTCGGGCTCGTACAACCGGCCCGGCTACCTGCGCCTCGACTTCGGGTGGAGCGGCGCGCTCTCGCCCGAGCAGCTGCACGACGTCGAGCACGTGTCGAACCGGGCGCTCCGCGAGGACCTGCCCGTCTCGGCGCAGTACATGACGCTGCCCGAGGCGCGGGAGTGGGGCGCGCTCGCGCTCTTCGGCGAGACGTACGGCGAGGAGGTGCGCGTCGTCGAGATCGGCGGGCCCTGGTCGCGCGAGCTGTGCGGAGGCACGCACGTCGACCGCTCGAGCCAGATCGGCACCGTCGTCGTCACGTCCGACGGCTCCGTGGGCGCCGGCAACCGACGGATCGAGGCGCTGACCGGCATCGAGGGCTTCGCCTACCTCGCCAAGGAGCGCGACCTCGTGCTGCAGCTCACCGACGTGCTCAAGGCACGCCCCGACGAGGTGCCCACCCGGGTCAACGACCTCCTGGCCCGCTTGAGGGCCACTGAGAAGGAGCTCGAGAGGCTCAAGGCGGCCCAGCTGCAGGGCGCGGCCGGCGACGTCGCCGCCGCTGCGGTCGACGTCGACGGGGTCGCGGTCGTGACCCACCGCGCGGACGGCGTCGGCGGCGGTGACGTGCGCAGCCTCGCGCTCGACGTGCGCGGCCGGCTGCAGGACCGCGCCGCGGTCGTGGTCGTGGTCGGCACCGCGAACGACCGCCCCTCCGTGGTCGTGGCGGTCACGCCCGCCGCTCAGGAGCGGGGCCTCGCGGCCAACGCCCTCGTCGGCGTGGTGGGTGAGCGGATCGGCGGCAAGGGCGGCGGCAAGCCCGACGTCGCGCAGGGCGGCGGCACCGACGTCGGCGGCATCGACGCGGCGTTCGCGGCCGTGCACGACGCGGTCCGCGCGGCGGCCGGACGATGACGGAGGGCCGATGAGGACGGGCCGATGAGGACGGGCCGATGAGGAGGGGCCGTCGGCTCGGCGTCGACGTCGGCGACGTCCGCATCGGGGTCGCCGTGTGCGATCCCGACGGTCTCGTCGCCACGCCGCTCGAGACGGTGGCCGCCGGACCGGACGCGGTCGCGCGGCTGGTGGCCCTGGCCGAGGAGGTCGACGCGTTCGAGCTGGTCGTCGGTCTGCCGGTGTCGCTGAACGGTCGCGAGGGGCCTGCCGCGGTGAAGGTCCGCGGGTTCGCGGCAGGTCTGCGCGAGGCCGCCGATCCGCGGGTTGTCCGGCTGTTCGACGAGCGCATGTCTACGATGACTGCCGACAGCCTGCTCCGTGAGGGCGGGCGTCCGGGACGGAAACGACGTCAGGTGATCGACCAGACCGCGGCCGCGGTGATCCTGCAGACCGCCCTGGACACCGAACGGACCCGGGGTAGCGCCCCGGGCGAGACGATCTGAGGTCTACGTGAGCGACAGCGGACTCGACATCCTCGGCAGCGAGCCGGGCGACCGTCGCGCGACCCGCCCCGGAGGCCGACGCGCCCCGCGGCGAGGTCCGCGCTGGGGACGGATCATCCTCGTGCTCGCGCTGCTCGGCGGCCTCGTCTTCGGTGGCAAGGTCCTCTGGGACAAGGCCGGCACCTACCTGAATGGTCCGCAGGACTACACGGGCCGGGGGAGCGGCGAGGTCGTCGTGGAGATCCCGTCCGGCGCGGACGGGCAGGCCATGGCCCGCATCCTCGCCAAGCAGGACGTCGTCAAGTCCGCGGAGGCGTTCTACCAGCTCTCGCTCAACGACGACCGGTTCTCCACCATCCAGCCCGGCTTCTACCAGCTGCGCCGCAAGATGTCGGCGGCGGCGGCCCTGGACGGCCTGACGGACACGTCCAACCGCGTCGAGGGCCGCGTCGTCATCCCCGAGGGGTCCAGGGTCGGGCAGATCGTCAAGGCGATCGCCGCCGGCTCGGAGATCCGCGAGGCCGACGTGACGAAGGTGCTCGACGACCCGAGCGAGCTCGGCCTCCCGCCGGAGGCGAACGGCAACCCCGAGGGCTACCTGTACCCCGCCACCTACACGGTCGAGCCCGGGACCACGGCGCTGCAGCTGCTGCAGCAGATGGTCAAGAAGACCCTCGACGTCGAGAACGACCTCGACATCGACACGCGTGCGAAGGCGCTCGGGCTCTCGAAGGAGGACGTGCTGACGGTCGCCAGCATCCTCGAGTACGAGGCCGCCCGCGACGAGGACTACCCCAAGGTCGCGCGGGTGCTCTACAACCGCATCGCCGACGGCATGCCGCTGCAGCTCGACTCGACCGTGTCGTACGTGAGCAAGCGCGAGGGCGACGTCTGGACCACGCCGGAGGAGCGCGCGAACCCGTCGGAGTACAACACGTACCAGAACACCGGCCTGCCGCCCGGGCCGATCGGCTCGCCCGGCGAGAAGACCATCGAGGCCGCTCTGAACCCGGCGCAGGGCGACTGGCTGTACTTCTTCGCCGACAAGCAGGGCGTGACGATCTTCAACACGAGCTTCGCGAAGCACACCGCCGACTGCCAGAAGGTCTACGGCGCCGGCTCCTGCGGTGGCTGACCACGGCTCGGGGCGGCGCTGCGCCGTCGTCGGCCACCCGGTCGCGCACTCCCTGTCGCCCACGATGCACCGGGCCGCGTACGCGGTGCTCGGGCTCGACTGGACCTTCGAGGCCGTCGACGTCGCCCCCGGTGGGCTGCGCGAGCACGTCGGCGCGCTCGACTCCTCGTGGCGGGCGCTGGCGGTCACGGCACCGCACAAGCGCGACGCGCTCGACCTCGCCGACAGCGCCACCGACGTCGCGCGCGTCGCGGGCGGGGCCAACACCCTGCTGCTGGAGGACGGTCCGCACGGTCGCCACGTGCGCGCCGACAACACCGACGTCCCCGGCGCGCGGGCCGCGCTCTCGGAGGCCGGCGTGGTCGACGTGCCGGTCGTCCGCATCCTCGGGGCGGGTGCGACGGCAGCGTCCGTCGCGCATGCGGTGGCGGGCCTGGGCGCCGGGCGGGTCGAGCTCGTCGTGCGGGACGCCGGCCGGGCCGAGGAGACGGTCGCGTCGATCCACGACGCGGGCCTGGACGTCCGCGTGCTCGACGCCGCGACCCTGCCCGGGACGGTCGACCTGCTCGTCTCCACCGTGCCCGAGGCCGTCGCGGGGGAGCGGGCTGACGCCTGGGCCGCCGGCGCGGCCGCGGTCTTCGACGTCGTCTACGACCCCTGGCCGACGCGTCTGAGCGTCGCTGCGCGAGCAGCGGGCCTCCCGGTCGTCACCGGTCTGGACCTCCTGGCGCACCAGGCGGTGCTGCAGCTGCTCCTGATGACGGGTGCGTCGGTCGACGTCGACGTCGTGCGCGGGGCGGCGCTGGAGGTCCTCGCGAGCGCATAGTCTGCGGGCGTGGACATCGCGTACGTCGTGGCTGCCGCCCTGGGCGCCGGGATCCTGGGAGCCCTCGGCCCGGTCGCGATCGCCCGGCTGCCCGAGCCCGCGCCGCATCCTGAGGACGACCCGGACGAGCCGCCCAAGGTCCCGTACGTCGACCTCGCCCGCCGCCGGCACCTCGCGCCGGGGCTGGCGCTGACGTCCGCGCTGCTGGTCCTGGTGGCCGCGCCCGGTCTGGACGAGCAGTGGCTGCTGCCGGCGTGGACCGCGTTCGCGGGCGCGGGCAGCTGGCTGGCGTGGATCGACCTGCGCACCCGCCTGCTGCCGTACCTCCTCACGCTGCCGCTGCACGCCGCGTGCCTCGCGCTCGTCGCGCTCGCGGCGCTGCTGGCCGACGACCTCGGCATCCTGCTGAGGGGGCTCGTCGGCAACGTCGCCGTCTTCGCGGTGTTCCGTGCCGTCTACGCGCTGGGCCGCTGGGTCCGCCAGCCCTTCGGCTTCGGCGACGTCCGGCTCGCTGCCCTCATGGGACTGCTCCTCGGCGCGGTCGGACCGAGCGCGACGCTCTACGGCACCTACGCGGGCTTCGTCGTCGGCGCCGTCGCGGGCGTGGTCCTCTACCGGACGGGTCGCATCGGCCGACGCGACCCGTTCGCCTTCGGCCCCTACCTCCTGGTCGGCGCGTTCCTCGGCCCGCCGCTCGCCGCGCTCGTGCACGGCTGACCCCGCCGCCCGGCGAGAGGTCGCGCGAGGTCGGCTCAGTGGGTCAGCTTGAGGCCGACGATGCCGCCGACGACCGCGAGCAGGCACAGCACCCGGGCCACCGACAACGGCTCGTCGCCCTGCGCCATCGCCCACGCGGCGGTGAGGGTCGCGCCGATGCCGACCCACACCGCGTACGCCGTGCCGGTCGGCAGCTCGCGCATGGCCCACGCGAGCCCGACCATGCTGGTCACGAGCGCGACGGCGAACACGATGGTGGGCGCGAGACGGCTGAGGCCCTCCGAGCGGCCGAGGGCCGTGGCCCACACCGCCTCGAGGACGCCGGACCCCACGAGCACGATCCAGGACATGACAGGCTCCTGACCTGCCGTCTTTGCGCTGGTCGGGTACGGCAGCCTCGTCCGAGCCCCCAGGGAGGGGGCGCGGCCATGATCGCACGACGGAGCGGACGCCCGCCCGGGTCCACGGGGACGGGCGCCTCGGCCCCGGCAGGACGGCTCCTGACACAATGACCCCCATGCTTCGATGGCTGACTGCCGGTGAGTCCCACGGACCTGCGCTCGTCGCGATCCTCGAGGGACTTCCCGCCGGCGTGCACGTGACCAGCAAGGACGTCCAGGACGCGCTGGCGCGTCGTCGTCTCGGCTACGGCCGCGGCGCCCGCATGAGCTTCGAGGCCGACGAGCTTGAGGTCATCGGCGGACTCCGTCACGGCGTGACGATGGGCAGCCCGGTCGCCCTGCGGATCGGCAACAGCGAATGGCCGAAGTGGGAGCAGGTCATGGCGGCCGACCCCGTCGATCCCGAGGTGCTCGACGGCCTCAAGCGCGGGGCCCCGCTCACGCGTCCGCGCCCCGGCCACGCCGACCTCGCGGGCATGCAGAAGTACGGCTTCGACGAGGCGCGTCCCGTCCTCGAGCGGGCCAGCGCCCGCGAGACCGCCGCACGCGTCGCGCTGGGCGAGGTGGCGGCCAAGTTCGTCGAGCAGACGACGGGTGCGACGGTCCTGTCGCACGTCGTGGAGCTCGGCACGGTCACCGCCCCGGCCGGACTCGTGCCCCAGTACTCCGACGTGGAGGCGCTCGATGCCGACCCGGTGCGCTGCTTCGACGCCGCGACCAGCGCGGCGATGGTGGCCGAGGTCGACGCCGCCCACAAGGACGGCGACACGCTCGGCGGCGTCGTCGAGGTCGTCGTCGAGGGGCTGCCGCCCGGACTCGGCTCGTACACCCACTGGGACCGGCGCCTCGACGCACGTCTCGCGGCGGCGCTCATGGGCATCCAGGCCATCAAGGGCGTCGAGGTCGGCGACGGCTTCGAGCTCGCCCGCACGCGCGGGTCCGCGGCGCATGACGAGATCGTGCCCGCCGAGGAGCCCGACGGCTCGGCCGACGGCCGCCTCACGGTGCGGCGGACGTCCGGCCGCTCCGGCGGGACCGAGGGCGGCATGACGACGGGTGAGCTGCTGCGCGTGCGCGCCGCGATGAAGCCCATCGCCACCGTGCCGCGTGCCCTGCGCACCGTCGACGTCAGCACCGGCGAGGAGACGCGCGCCCACCACCAGCGCTCGGACGTGTGCGCCGTGCCCGCGGCGGGCATCGTCGCCGAGGCGATGGTGGCGCTGGTCGTCGCCGACGCGATCACCGAGAAGTTCGGCGGCGACTCCGTCGAGGAGGTCCGGCGCAACGTCGAGGCGTACCGCGAGCACCTGAGGTACCGGTGACGCCGGTCGTCGTGCTCGTCGGCGCACCCGGGGCCGGCAAGACGACGGTGGCGCACCACCTCGCCGACCGGCTCGGCACGTCGGTGCGCGACACCGACGTCGACGTGGAGCGCTCGACGGGCGCCAGCGTGCAGGACCTGTTCGTCGAGCACGGCGAGGCGCACTTCCGTGAGCTCGAGGCCGCCGCGGTCGCAGCCGCGCTGCAGGAGCACGACGGCGTGCTGGCGCTGGGTGGTGGTGCCGTCCTGCACGCCCGCACCCAGGAGCTGCTGCGGGACCACCGCGTCGTCTTCCTCGACGTTAGCCTGTCCGCAGCGGCGCAGCGCGTCGGCCTCGGCACGAACCGGCCGCTGCTCCTCGGCAACGTCCGCGCGACCATGAAGGCGCTGCTGGACGCGCGCCGCCCGGTCTACGAGGACCTCGCCACGCACACCGTCGTCACCGACGACCTCACCGCCGAGGACGTCGCCGCCCGCATCCACCAGCTGATCCAGGAGAACGCCACCCCATGACCGTCCGCATCCGGGTCGAGACGTCCGCCCCGTACGACGTCCTCGTCGGCTCCGGCGTGAGCGACCAGCTCGCGTCGCTCGTCGGGGACGACGTGCGCCGGGTCGCGATCGTGCACCCGACGGTGCTGCGCGAGCGCGCTGCCCGGCTCCGCTCGACGCTGCTGCGGCAGCAGGCGACGCAGGCGCTCGACGTGCACCTCGTCGAGGTGCCCGACGGCGAGGCCGCGAAGAACGCGGAGGTCCTGCAGTACTGCTGGGACGTGCTCGGGCGCTCCGGCTTCACCCGCTCCGACGTCGTCGTCGGCTTCGGCGGCGGGGCGACGACCGACCTGGCCGGTTTCGTGGCCGCGAGCTGGCTGCGTGGCGTCCGGTTCGTCAACGTCTCCACCACCGTGCTGGGCATGGTCGACGCGGCGGTCGGCGGCAAGACGGGCATCAACACCGCGTCGGGCAAGAACCTCGTGGGCGCGTTCCACGAGCCCGTCGGCGTCCTGTGCGACCTCGACCTGCTGGTCGACCTCCCGTCCGCCGAGCTGCGCAGCGGGCTGGCCGAGGTGGTCAAGTGCGGGTTCATCGCCGACCCGTCGATCCTGGAGCTCATCGAGAGCGTCGGGACCGGCGCCGTGCTCGACCCGACGTCGGCGATCCTGGCCGAGCTCGTCGCCAAGGGCATCCGGGTGAAGGCGCAGACCGTCGCCGGCGACCTGCGCGAGACCGGCGGGGGTGCCGGGCCGTGGGCGGCGAAGAGCACCGGCGGGGGTGCCGGTGGGGACGACGACTCGATCGGGCGTGAGGCCCTGAACTACGGGCACACCCTCGGGCACGCGATCGAGCGCGAGGAGCGGTACACGGTGCGCCACGGCGAGGCGATCAGCATCGGCATGGTCTACGTCGCGGAGCTGGCGCACCGGCACGGGCTCATCGACGCCGACCTCGTGCAGCGCCACCGCGACGTGCTGTCGTCGCTGTCGCTGCCGACCACGTGGGCGGGTGCCTTCTCGCCGCTGCTCGCCGCGATGCGCCTGGACAAGAAGACCCGCGGTGACCAGCTCCGGTTCGTCGTGCTCGAGGACCTCGGGCGCACGACGATCCTCGCCGGGCCCGACGAGGAGACGCTGCGCGACTCCTTCGCCGCGCTCGCCGCGCCCTCGCCGTCGCCGGGCGCCGGCCGATGAGCGCGATCCTGGCGCCGGACGCGACGACCCTGCGCCGACGTCGCGAGCGGGTCGGTGCGGCGCTCGCCGAGGCGGGACGGGCCGGCATGGTCGTCACGACGCTGGTCAACGTGCGGTACCTGACCGGCTTCACGGGCTCGAACGCCGCGCTCGTGCTGCGGGCCGACGGCAGCGGCGTGTTCCTCACCGACGGCCGCTACCGGGACCAGGCCGCGGCGGAGGTGCCCGCTCTCGAGCACACCATCACGCGCGACCTCGTCGGCGTCGCCGGCGCGCAGCTCTCCGAGGTCGGCGGCGAGTGGGCCGTCGAGACCCACACGCTGAGCGTCGACGCCCACGCGACGCTGCGTGACGCCGCGCCCGGGGTCGACCTCGTCGCCGCCGGGCGGGTGGTCGAGCGGGCGCGCGAGACGAAGGACGACGTCGAGGTGGCGGCGCTGCGCGAGGCCTGCCGGATCTCGGCTGCGGCGCTCGAGGCGCTCTGGGCGGGCCCGCTGGTGGGCCGGACGGAGCGCGACGTCGCGCGCGACCTCGAGTGGCGCATGCTCGAGCTCGGCGCCGAGGCCGTCGCCTTCGAGACGATCCTCGCCTCCGGCCCGAACACCGCCGTCCCGCACCACCACCCGACCGACCGGGTGCTGCAGCCCGGCGACCTCCTCAAGACCGACTTCGGGGCTCGCGTCGCCGGCTACCACGCCGACTGCACGCGCACCGTCGTGCTCGGCACCTCCGACGCCTGGCAGCGGGAGGTCCACGCCGCCGTGCGCGCGTCGCAGGCCGCCGGCGTCGACGCGCTCCGCGAGGGTCGTCCGGTGGCCGAGGCCGACGCCGTCGCGCGGGGCGTGCTCGACGACGCCGGCTGGCTCGAGCACTTCACCACCGGCCTGGGCCACGGCGTGGGCCTGCAGATCCACGAGGACCCGTTCATCGCCGCGGCGCACGTCGGTACACTGGAGCGTCGCACCGTCCTCACCATGGAACCGGGCATCTACGTCCCGGGCCGCGGGGGAGTGCGCATCGAAGACACCGTCCTCGTCACGCCGGCCGCCACGGGCACCCCCGAGGTGCTGACCGACCTGACCACCGAGCTCCTGGAGATCGCCTGATGGCCACCACGAACGACCTGAAGAACGGCATGGTGCTGAACATCGACGGCCAGCTCTGGACCGTCGTCGAGTTCCAGCACGTCAAGCCGGGCAAGGGCCCCGCCTTCGTGCGCACCAAGATGAAGAACGTCGAGTCGGGCAAGGTCGTCGACAAGACGTTCAACGCCGGGACCAAGGTCGAGACCGCCACCGTCGACAAGCGCGACATGCAGTACCTGTACAACGACGGCACGAACTACGTGTTCATGGACGTCCAGACGTACGACCAGATCGAGATCGCCCCCGAGGCGATGGGCAGCGCGCCCGACTTCCTCCTGGAGAACCAGGAGGCCACGGTGGCCACCAACGAGGGCCGCGTGCTGTACGTCGAGCTCCCGCTGTCGGTCGAGCTGGTCATCGAGCACACCGACCCGGGCCTGCAGGGCGACCGCTCCAGCGGCGGCACGAAGCCCGCGCGTCTGGAGACCGGCCGGGAGATCCAGGTGCCGCTGTTCGTCACCACCGGCGAGAAGGTCAAGGTCGACACCCGCGACGGCAACTACCTCGGCCGCGTGAAGGCCTGATGGGCGCGCGCACCAAGTACCGCAAGCGCGCCCTCGACATCCTCTTCGAGTCCGAGCTGCAGGGGCTGCCCCTGGGCGGGACCCTCGCGGTGCGGCGCGAGACCAACGACCCGCCGGTCAACCCCTACACGGTCCGGCTGGTCGAGGGCGTCGTCGAGCACCAGGAGCGCATCGACGGCCTCATCGCGGAGCACTCCCGCGGCTGGACCCTCGAGCGCATGCCCGGGGTCGACCGCAACCTCGTCCGTGTGGCGGTGTTCGAGATCGTCTACGTCGACGACGTGCCCGGACCGGTCGCCGTGAGCGAGGCCGTCGAGCTCGCGGCGGAGCTCTCCACCGACGACAGCCCCAAGTTCGTCGGCGGCCTCCTCAGCCGCATCCTCGAGGTCGCCACCCCCGCCTGACGCCCTGCGCGCCGCCCAGGCGCGCCGTCACGCGCAGTTGCACCTTCCGCCAGGTTCGCTACCGTCGAGTCACCCGCGACGGCGGACGACGGCGTTCGCCTGCGTCGCCGTCCTGACGAGAGGTGACGTGTGGGCTTCCTCGACTTCGTCCAGGAACGGTGGTCGGTGCTGTCGTTCCTGGCCTACCAGCACCTGAGCCTCGTGGTGCAGACGCTGGCCGCGGCCACCCTGCTCGCCATCGTGGTGGGCGTGCTGGCCTACCGGTCGCGCTGGGGCACCGCCGCGGCGCAGGCGCTCTCCTCCGTCGGGCTCACGCTCCCGTCGTACGCGCTGCTCGGCCTGCTGGTCGGCGTGGTCGGCATCGGGGTGCTGCCCTCCGTCATCGCGCTGGTCTTCTTCGGCTTCCTGCCGATCCTGCGCAACGTGATCGTGGGCCTGACGGGCGTCGACCAGGCGCTCGTGGAGTCCGCGCGCGGCATGGGCATGGGTCGCGTGGCCACCCTCCTCCGGCTCGAGCTGCCGCTCGCGTGGCCGGTGATCATGACCGGCGTCCGCGTGTCGGGCCAGATGCTCATGGGCATCGCCGCCATCGCGGCCTACGTGCTCGGACCCGGCCTGGGCGGCTACATCTTCTCGGGCATCTCGCGCACCGGCGGCGCCAACGCCACGAACTCCATCGTGGCCGGCACGGTCGGGATCATCCTCCTCGCCGTCGTGCTCGACCTCGTCCTCAACCTGCTCACCCGAGCCACGACCTCCAGGGGCATCCGTGTCTGAGACCACCACCTCCACCTCCGCCTCCGGGCACCAGTCGCACGGGCAGCGCATCCTGCTCGAGAACGTCACCAAGAAGTACTCCGGCCAGCCGACCGCCGCGGTCGACGACGTCACGCTGGAGATCCCGGCCGGCGAGATCGTCATGCTCGTCGGCCCGTCGGGCTGCGGCAAGACCACCACGATGAAGATGATCAACCGGCTGATCGAGCCGACCAGCGGTCGCATCTACATCGGCGACGAGGACGTCACCGACCAGGACGCCGACGACCTGCGCCGCCGCATCGGCTACGTCATCCAGGGTGCCGGGCTGTTCCCGCACTACACGGTCGCCGAGAACATCGCCATCGTGCCGCGGCTGCTCGGCTGGAAGAAGGACCGCGTCGCCGCCCGCGTCGACGAGCTGCTCGACCTCGTCAACCTCGACCCTGAGCAGTACCGCGACCGCTACCCCAAGGAGCTGTCCGGCGGGCAGCAGCAGCGCGTGGGCGTGGCCCGGGCCCTGGCCGCCGACCCGCCCGTGCTGCTCATGGACGAGCCGTTCGGCGCCGTCGACCCCATCACGCGCCAGCGGCTGCAGGACGAGCTGCTGCGCCTGCAGGAGGAGCTGCGCAAGACGATCGTGTTCGTCACGCACGACTTCGACGAGGCGGTGAAGCTCGGCGATCGGATCGCGATCCTCGACGTCGGCTCACGGATCGTGCAGTACGACACGCCGGAGGCCATCCTCACCGCCCCCGCGAACGAGTTCGTCGAGGGCTTCGTCGGCCACGGCGCCGCCCTGAAGCAGCTCACGCTCACCCGCGTGCGCGACGTCGAGCTGCACGAGGCGGCCGTCGCGCACGTCGGCGGCGACCCGGCCGAGGCAGCGCAGGACGCGCGCGCGAAGGGCCGCGACTGGGTGATCGTCCTCGACGCGCAGGACCGTCCGCAGCGATGGGTCTCCGTCCGCGACCTCGAGCGGGGCGGAGCGCTGGACCGCGTGTCGCGCGACCTGGAGCTCGAGACGGTCAGCTCCGCCTCGACGCTCAACGACGCGCTCGACGAGATGCTCACCTCCTCGCACGGCGTCGTCGTGGTGACCGGTCGTCGCAACGTCTACCAGGGCGTCATCCGCGTCGAGACGATCATGCAGGCGATGCAGCAGCTCAGCAGCAGCGCCGCGGACGCCGACCCGGTGCAGCCGTGAGCGCCGCCACCGCCGCCCCGTCCACCACCGGTGAGGCAGCGACCCCGACCGTCGTCGTCGACCGCCCGGGCATAGGCCGCTGGATCGGCCAGCCGCTCGTGGTCGTCGCCGCGGTCGTCGGCTGCCTGGTGTACGTGAACATCGCGGACGTCACCGACGTCGAGCGCCGCTCGCTGACGGTCGGCAACCTGGTCGACCTGACCGGCCAGCACCTGTTGATCAGCGTCATCGCGACGCTCCTGACCTGCCTCGTCGCGATCCCGCTCGGCATCGCGCTGACCCGGGGTCCGATGCGACGGTTCTCCAAGCCGATCATCACCGTGGCCGGCTTCGGGCAGGCGGCGCCCGCCATCGGCCTCATCGCGCTCGGTGCGGTGATCTTCGGCATCGGCACCACCGGAGCCGTCGTCGCCCTCGCCGTCTACGGGATCCTGCCGATCGTCGCCAACACGGTCACCGGGCTCGACGGCGTCGACCAGCGCCTGGTCGAGGCGTCGCGCGGCATGGGCGTCTCCGCCGGTGGCACCCTCGTGCGGGTCGAGCTGCCGTTGGCGCTGCGCGTGATCGTCGCCGGTGTGCGCACCGCGCTCGTGCTGATCGTCGGCACGGCGGCGCTGGCGTCGTTCACCGGCGGCGGTGGGCTCGGCGAGCTCATCACCACCGGCATCAAGCTGCAGCAGGACGTCGTGCTGGTCGTCGGCGCGATCCTCGTCGCGGCCCTGGCCCTGTTGATCGACTGGGTGGCGCGTCTCGTGGAGATCGCCGCCGCCCCGAAGGGAGTGAGCTGACGTGCGAGGTCGTCTGCGCAGGAAGCTCGCCACGTCCGTCGTCGGCCTGGCCGCCCTCGCCCTCGCGGGCTGCGGCCTGCAGTCGGCCTCCGGGGCGGTGCTCGGCGCCGAGCCCGGCACCATCAAGCCGGTGAAGTCCCTCGAGGGCGTCCCGGTCACCGTGGCGGCGAAGGACTTCACCGAGCAGCTGGTGCTCGGCAACATGATGTCGACGGTGCTCAGCGTCGCCGGTGCGGACGTCACGAACCTCAGCAACACGCCCGGCAGCTTCGGCGTCCGCCAGGCGCTGCTCGACGGTCGCGTGGACGTCTCGCCCGAGTACACCGGGACCGGCTGGATCAACTACCTGGGCAACCAGAAGCCGGTGAAGGGCGAGGAGCAGCAGTACAAGGCGGTGTACGACGCCGACCTGAAGAACGGGCTGACCTGGCTGCCATACGCCCCCATGAACAACACGTACGCGTTCGCGATCGCCGAGAAGAAGGGCGAGGAGCTCGGCATCACCAAGCTCTCGCAGCTGAAGGACCTGCCGAAGGAGCAGCGCACGTTCTGCGTCGAGAGCGAGTTCGCCAAGCGCGACGACGGCTTCGTCCCGATGCTGAAGACGTACGGGCTCACCGAGTCCGACCTCGGCAAGGTCACGACCCTCGACACGGGCGTCATCTACACCGCCACCGCGCGGGGCACCTGCACCTTCGGCGAGGTCTTCACGACCGATGGCCGCATCCCGGGCCTGAAGCTGCGCGTGCTGGAGGACGACAAGGAGTTCTTCCCGCTCTACAACCTCAGCTTCGTCGCCCGGACCGCGTTCCTGAAGGAGCACCCGGAGGTGGCACAGATCTTCGCCCAGGTGCTTCCGAAGCTCACCAACGACGTCATGCTCGAGCTGAACGCCAAGGTCGACGTCGAGGGCCAGGACCCGGCCATCGTCGCGCGGGACTGGCTGAAGTCCGAGGGTCTGGTGCAGTAGCGGTCAGGAGAGGTCGAGACGCATGAGCACGCGCGGGTGGCCTGCCAGCCTCGAGGTCGTGGTGGCGACCTGGGTGAAGCCGGCGGCGGCGAAGAGCGCCTTGGTGCCGACGTAGGCCATGGTCTGGTCGACCTTCTGACCCTGGTTGTCGACGGGGTAGCCCTCGACGGCGGGGGCTCCTGCGTCGCGGGCGAGGTCGACGGCTCCGGCGAGCAGGGCGTGGGAGATGCCTTGGCCGCGGTGGCCGGGGCGGACGCGGATGCACCAGATCGACCAGACGTCGAGGTCGTCGACGTGCGGGATCGTCCGGCTGCGGGCGAAGGAGGTGTCGCGCCGGGGGTGGACGGCGGCCCACCCGACCACGTCATCGCCGTCGTAGGCGAGCACTCCGGGCGGCCCCTCGGACATCAGGGTGCGGACGCGTTCGCCGCGGGCGGGGCCGACGAGCTCGCGGTTCTCCTTCGACGACGTGAGCCGGTAGCTCAGGCACCAGCAGACGTTCGCGTCGGGCCGCTTGGGTCCGACCATCGTGCGGACGTCGTCGAAGGAGGTGGCGGGTCGGGTGGTGACCGTCATGGGGACAGTGTGGGGCGGGAGTCCGACGTTCTCCAGGGCCTCAGCCGGCGCGGGTGCGGCGGGAGCTGGTGCGTCGGGTGCGCAGGCTGCGGTGGGTCTGGTGGGTGTGGGGGTCGATGGTGAAGAACCCCCGGTGCACGGCCGCATGGCAGCGGGGACACAACCCGATGAGGTTGGCGAGGTCGGTGGCGCCACCTTCGGACCAGTACTCGATGTGATGGACGTGGACCACAGGTCCGTGGCAGCCGGGGCCGGCGCAGGTGCCGCCTTGCCGGTTGACGACGGCTCTGCGTTGGTTCGGGGTGGCGAGGCGGTGGGTGCGGCCGACGTCCAGCGTGGCGTGCTTGCCGGCGGTGAGGATGGGGGTGAGGTCGCTGTCGCAGAGCATCTGCTGCAGCTGGGCGGGGCCGATGGTGCCGAACCCGGCGAGCTCGGCGGTGGCGGTGCTCGCGTTGTCGGCGAGGGCGGTCAGGTCGGCGGTCAGCGTGACGTGCGGGCGCACGCCCTTGTCCTGCGGCAGGCCTGAGTCAAGGATCCCGGTGAGGAGCTGGTCGAGGGCCGTCACCCGGCGGACGCTGACGGGGCGCTCGTCCTCGGCGCAGGTGGGTGCGGAGAGCGACTGCAGGACGGTGTGGAACTTGGCGCCGGTGTCGGCGGGCAGGAACCCGGTGAGGTGGACGCCGTCGCCGATGGGGGTGAGGGTGATGTCGTGGCGGTCCATCCCTTTGATCCAGGCCTCGTCGAGGTCGTCGGGGTGGGCGGCGTCGCGGAGCTTCTTGACGGCCTTGCGGATCTGGACCGGCTCGGCCTGCTCGGCCAGGCGCAGCATCCAGTCCATGGAGCGCTCGACGACCATCGGGTCGATGTGCTTGGCGGCGTAGCCGAACGCGTCGACATGGTCGAGCGAGACGGCACCGGCGGTAGCGAGGTCAGCCAGGTCGGGCATGTCGCGCAGGGTCCGACCGGAGCGGACCAGCTGGGACGCCTGCTTGCCGTCGAGGTGGAGCTGGTCGCGCAGCCAGTTCTTCAGGCTGGAGCAGCCCTCGGCCTCGAAGTCCCGGTGCTCGTCCATCTCCGCGACCAGGGCGACCTTCTCCGCGTCGATCGCGTTCGACAGTCCCTGAAGGATCCGCAGCGCGTCGGTGGTCGTCGGGTAGGTGCGCAGCTCGGCGGCGACGGCCTCGAGCCGGTCGGCGAGCTGCGTGCTGGACATGACTCCATGATACAGAACAGACATTCGAAAAGAAACGAGCAGGAGTCCCATTTCTCCTGGGATTTCAGCGGTCCCGGGGGCCGGCGAAGGTCCTGAACTCGTCCACGACCTCGTCGGCCCTTGGGCGTGCGACGCTTCCTCCATGACCGACGCGCAGTGGTTGGAGATCCTCGTCCGCATGGTGGCGGGAGAGGCGTCCGAGGAACCGACCGAGGGCGTGCTCGCGGTCCGACTCGACGAGGAGTCCGAAGAGCTCACGCGTTTCCGCGTGTGGAAGCACGGGGCGCGATGGAGGGCCGAGGACCTCTCTGGTCGACTTCGGAGCATCCATGGTGGCGGCTTCACCTACACGTTCGTGGATCACGACGGTCCGCGCGAGAAGCCCTGGCGGACCGAACGAGCACGAGGTGACGTCGCGCAGGACGAGGTCTTCGACGCTCTGTCTCGTCGTGAGGCCACGGACTGGCGACCGCGCCCCGACGACTACAGCCGGCCAGCGGGCGCCCCGCGGCCTACGACCTACCTCGGCCGCGATGCCTGGGAGGTGCGCCTCGCCCCACCCAGCCACAAGACCGGCGACCTCGTCCTGGTGGTCGATGCGCTCGACGGACGGATCCTCCAAGAGTCCAACTCTGTGTACGGACTCTTCAGGCGGTGGGAGGAGCTGCACATCGTGGAGAGCGTGCCGGATGAGCTCTTCGTCTGGGAGGGGCCGTTCTGCGCCGTGTACGCCTTCAGCGACGACGACGTGCCGGACGAACTGCGCGAGCAGGTCGAGGCGGAGCGTCGTGCGGAGGAGGCGTATCTTGCGGCGCTGCGTCTCGACAGCCTTGTCGTGGCCGGAGCGGGTTCTTCCTTCGGCCACGTCGGCGACGACCAGGACGACGCCATGGTGCACTGGAGGGCCGAGGCGTCGTTCCACCTCCAGCGGCGCCGGTCTGATGCGCCGGAGGACGAGGACGAGCGCGAGGACGGCGAGCGAACGGTCTGGACCGACCAGCGATGGCGCTGGACGCTGGTCACCCACGACGTGCCCGCGGGATTCTTGCCGGGGCTCGTCGCCGACCTCCAGGCCCGCACCCGCGCCCTGTCCACCACCCCCGACCCCTGATCGGACCGAGGCCCGCCGCTGCTACGCTCGACCCGTTCCATCCGACGTCCTTTAACCACCGTCCCGTGAGGCGGAGAAGGAGGTCAGACATGGTCGTGCCCGACGGCACTCCCGGTCCTGACACGCGTGACCCGGCACCCGGCGCATCCGCCGCAGACGAGGCCGGTCGCACGGTCCTCGACGAGACTGACATCTCGCGGGCGCTGACCCGCATCACCCACGAGATCCTCGAGCGCAACCGCGACGCCGACGGCCTCGTCATCCTCGGCATCCCCACGCGGGGCGTCCCGCTCGCGCGCCGCATCGCGGCGCGCATGAGCGAGGTCGAGGGTCGGACGATCACCGCCGGGGCGCTCGACATCACGATGTACCGCGACGACCTGCACAGCGGGCCGGTCCGGTCGCTGGAGCACACCGAGATCCCCGAGGACGTCGACGGACGCACCGTCGTGCTCGTCGATGACGTGCTGATGAGCGGTCGCACGATCCGTGCGGCGCTCGACGCGCTCGCCGACCTGGGCCGGCCGAAGGCCGTGCAGCTGGCGGTCCTCGTCGACCGGGGCCACCGGGAGCTGCCGATCCGTGCCGACTTCGTGGGCAAGAACCTGCCGACGTCGCTCGCGGAGAAGGTCCGGGTCCGGCTCGCCGAGGTCGACGACCAGGCCGACTCCGTGTCGATCCGAGGAGGGGTCGCGTGAAGCACCTGCTGAGCGCCGGCGACCTGAGCCGCGACGAGGCCGTCCGCATCCTCGACACCGCCGAGGAGCTGCTCGGCGTGGCCCAGCGGCCCATCAAGAAGCTCCCGACGCTGCGTGGCCGCACGGTCGTGAACCTGTTCTTCGAGGACTCCACGCGCACCCGCATCAGCTTCGAGGCGGCCGCCAAGCGGCTGTCCGCCGACGTCATCAACTTCTCCGCCAAGGGGTCGAGCGCCTCGAAGGGCGAGGGCCTCAAGGACACGGCCCTCACGCTGCAGGCCATGGGTGCGGACGCCGTCGTCGTGCGCCACGGCGCCTCGGGCGCCCCGCACCGGCTCGCGCACGAGGCGTGGACCAAGGGTGCCGTCGTCAACGCCGGCGACGGCACCCACGAGCACCCGACCCAGGCCCTGCTCGACGCGTTCACGATGCGCCGCCATCTGGTCGGCGGGGGTGCCGGGCCGCGGGCGGCGGATGGTGCCGGCGCGGGGACGGGGACCGACCTGGCAGGCAAGCGCGTGACGATCGTCGGCGACGTGCTGCACAGCCGGGTCGCGCGCTCCAACGCGCTCCTGCTGCACACGCTCGGCGCGCACGTCACGCTCGTCGCACCGCCGACGCTGCTGCCCGTGGGCGTCGACTCCTGGCCGGTGAGCACGTCGTACTCGCTCGACGAGGCGATCGAGGGCACCGACGCCCTCATGATGCTGCGCGTGCAGGGGGAGCGGATGAACGCCGCGTACTTCCCGAGCGCCCGCGAGTACAGCCGCCGCTACGGCCTCGACGTCGCCCGCATGAACCGGCTGCCGGACCACGCGATCGTCATGCACCCCGGGCCGATGAACCGCGGCATGGAGATCAGCGCCGACGTGGCCGACTCCGGCCGCTCCGTGATCGTCGAGCAGGTCACGAACGGCGTCGCCGTCCGCATGGCCGTGCTCTACCTCCTCCTCGGCGGGGCGCCCGCGCCGGCCACCGAGCTCCAGAACGAAGGACACGCATGACCGACTACCTCATCCTCGGCGCGAGGCTGCTGGGCGGGCAGCCCACCGACCTCGTGCTGCGCGACGGCGTGATCGCCGCGTTCAGTGCCGACCTCGCGCACGCCCGCGAGGGCGTGCCGCTGGAGACCATCGACGCGTCCGGCCTGGTGGCGCTGCCCGGTCTGGTGGACCTGCACACCCACCTGCGCGAGCCGGGCCGGGAGGACGCCGAGACGGTGCTCACCGGCACGCAGTCCGCGGCGCGCGGCGGGTTCACCTGCGTGCACGCGATGGCGAACACCTCGCCGGTGGCCGACACCGCAGGCGTCGTCGAGCAGGTGTGGCGGCTCGGCCGCGAGGGCGGGTTCTGCGACGTCCAGCCGGTCGGTGCCGTCACCGTCGGTCTGAAGGGTGAGCGGCTGGCCGAGCTCGGCGCCATGGCCGACTCCGCCGCCGGCGTCCGCGTCTTCTCCGACGACGGCATCTGCGTGTCCGACGCGGTGCTGATGCGCCGGGCCCTCGAGTACGTCAAGGCCTTCGACGGCGTCGTCGCGCAGCACGCGCAGGAGCCGCGGCTCACCGAGGGCGCCCAGATGAACGAGGGCGCGCTGTCCGGCGAGCTCGGGCTCGTCGGCTGGCCGGCGGTCGCGGAGGAGGCGATCATCGCCCGCGACGTGCTGCTGGCCGAGCACGTCGGCTCGCGTCTGCACGTGTGCCACCTCTCCACCCGCGGCTCGGTCGAGATCGTCCGCTGGGCCAAGAGCCGCGGCATCGACGTCACCGCCGAGGTCACGCCGCACCACCTGCTCCTCACCGACGACCTCGTGCGCAGCTACGACCCGATCTACAAGGTCAACCCGCCGCTGCGCACCGCCGACGACGTCGCCGCGGTCCGTGAGGGCCTGGCCGACGGCACGATCGACATCGTCGCCACCGACCACGCCCCGCACCCGATGGAGGACAAGGAGTGCGAGTGGTCCGCGGCCGCCTTCGGGATGATCGGCCTCGAGACGGCGCTGTCGATCGTGCAGCAGACGATGGTCGACACCGGCGCGCTCACCTGGGAGCAGGTCGCCGAGGTGATGTCGGCACGTCCGGCGAGGATCGGGCGCGTGCCCGACCACGGACGTCCCCTCGCCATCGGCGAGCCGGCGAACGTCGTGCTCTACGACCCGGAGGCCACGCGCACCGTCACCCCCGGTGACACCGCGTCGCTGTCGCGCAACACCCCCTACGCCGGGCACGAGCTGCCCGGCCGGGTCGTCGCCACCTTCCTGCGCGGCGTCCCCACCGTCCTGTCCGGCGAGCTCACCGAAGGAGTCCACGCATGACCCAGACCCACGAAGCCGGCTCCTCCCGCCGCCCGGCGCCCGGCACCCCCGCCGTGCTGGTGCTCGAGGACGGTCGCACGTTCCGCGGCGAGTCCTTCGGCGCCCAGGGCACGACCATCGCCGAGATCGTCTTCGCCACCGGCATGACCGGGTACCAGGAGACGCTCACCGACCCCTCCTACCGCGGCCAGATCGTCGTCATGACGGCGCCGCACATCGGCAACACCGGGGTGAACGACGAGGACTTCGAGTCCCGACGTGTGTGGGTCGACGGCTACGTCGTGCGCGACCCCTCCCGCGTGCGGAGCAGCTGGCGCTCCAACCGGTCGCTCGACGACCTGCTCACCGAGCAGGGCGTCGTCGGCATCAGTGCCGTCGACACCCGCGCCCTCACCCGCCACCTGCGCGAGCGCGGCTCGATGCGCGCGGCCATCAGCAGCGAGCCGCAGCACGTCGAGGGCTCGCTCGACGCGCTCGTCGCGCTGGTCAACGAGGCGCCCTCGATGGAGGGCTCCAGCTTCCTCGACGACGTCACCACGCCCGAGCCCTACGTGGTGCCTGCCGTGGGGGAGAGGCGGTTCACCGTGGCCGCCGTCGACCTCGGCATCAAGGGCATGACCCCGCGCCGGCTGGCCGAGCGTGGGATCGAGGTGCACGTGCTGCCCGCCTCCTCGACCATCGACGACGTGCTGGCGGTCGGTGCCGACGGAAAGGGGCCGGACGGTGTCTTCATGTCCAACGGTCCGGGCGACCCCGCCACCGCCGACCACGTCGTCGGCGTGCTGCGCGAGGTGCTCGAGCGACGCATCCCGTACTTCGGGATCTGCCTGGGCAACCAGATGCTGGGCCGGGCCCTCGGCCGCGGCACCTACAAGCTCAAGTACGGCCACCGGGGCATCAACCAGCCCGTGCAGGACCGCACCACCGGCAAGGTCGAGATCACGAGCCAGAACCACGGCTTCGCGGTCGACGCGCCGCTCGACGGCACGTTCGAGACGCCCTACGGCGACGCGCACGTGACCCACGTCGGTCTCAACGACCAGGTCGTGGAGGGGGTCGCGCTCGTCGACGGCCCCGCGTTCAGCGTCCAGTACCACCCGGAGGCGGCCGCCGGCCCGCACGACGCGGCCTACCTGTTCGACCGGTTCGTCCAGCTGATGACCGACCACGCCCCCGACCACGCGAAGGTGACCGACTGATGCCCAAGCGCACCGACATCTCCTCGATCCTCGTCATCGGCTCCGGCCCGATCGTCATCGGGCAGGCTTGCGAGTTCGACTACTCCGGCACCCAGGCGTGCCGCGTCCTCCGCGAGGAGGGCATCCGCGTGATCCTCGTGAACTCCAACCCCGCGACGATCATGACCGACCCCGAGTTCGCCGACGCCACGTACGTCGAGCCGATCACGCCCGAGTTCGTCGAGAAGGTGATCGCGAAGGAGCGTCCCGACGCCCTGCTCGCGACGCTCGGCGGCCAGACCGCGCTCAACGCGGCCATCGCGCTCGACAAGGCCGGGACGCTCGAGAAGTACGGCGTCGAGCTGATCGGCGCGTCGGTCGAGGCGATCGAGAAGGGCGAGAACCGCGAGATCTTCAAGCGGATCGTCGAGGGCCTGCCGAAGGAGTGGGGCGCCGAGGTGGCCCGCTCGGTCATCTGCCACACGATGGACGAGTGCCTGGCCGGCGTCGACCAGCTCGGCGGCTACCCCGTCGTCGTGCGTCCGTCGTTCACGATGGGCGGGTCCGGCTCCGGCCTGGCCTACGACGAGGAGGACCTGCACCGCATCGCCGGGTCCGGCCTCGCGCTGAGCCCCACCACCGAGGTGCTCCTGGAGGAGTCGATCCTCGGCTGGAAGGAGTACGAGCTCGAGGTCATGCGCGACACCGCCGACAACGTGGTGATCGTCTGCTCCATCGAGAACTTCGACCCGGTCGGCGTCCACACGGGCGACTCGATCACCGTCGCCCCGGCCCTGACGCTCACCGACGTCGAGTACCAGCGGCTGCGCGACATCTCCCTCGGCGTCATCCGCGAGGTCGGTGTCGACACCGGCGGCTGCAACATCCAGTTCGCGGTCAACCCCGAGAACGGCCGCATCGTCGTCATCGAGATGAACCCGCGCGTGTCGCGCTCGTCGGCGCTGGCCTCCAAGGCCACCGGCTTCCCGATCGCGAAGATCGCCGCCAAGGTGGCCATCGGGTACACGCTCGACGAGATCCCGAACGACATCACGCGCGAGACGCCCGCGTCGTTCGAGCCGACGCTCGACTACGTCGTGGTCAAGGTGCCGCGGTTCGCGTTCGAGAAGTTCCCGGCCGCCGACTCGACCCTGACGACGCACATGAAGTCCGTCGGCGAGGCGATGGCCATCGGCCGCAGCTTCACCGAGGCGCTGCAGAAGGCGCTGCGCTCGCTGGAGCGCCCGGGAGCGGAGTTCGACTGGAGCAAGGAGTGGGTCGAGCTCGACAAGGCGAGCCTGCTCGAGGAGATCAGGCGTCCGCACGACGGCCGTCTGAAGAAGGTCATGGACGCGATCCGCGCCGGCGCGACGCCCGACGAGATCTTCGAGGCCACGAGCATCGACCCGTGGTTCGTCGACCAGCTCGCCCTGATCAACGAGGTGGCCACGGAGCTGATCGAGGCGCCCGAGCTGTCGCCGGCGCTGCTGCGCCGGGCGAAGCGGCACGGCTTCTCCGACGCGCAGCTCGGTCGGATCCGCGGCATGTCGGCCGACGTCGTGCGCGGGGTGCGGCACGCGCTCGGCGTGCGCCCCGTGTACAAGACGGTCGACACGTGCGCGGCGGAGTTCGAGGCTCGGACGCCGTACCACTACTCCTCCTACGACGAGGAGACGGAGGTCGAGCCGCGGGAGACGCCGGCGGTGCTGGTGCTCGGCAGCGGCCCGAACCGGATCGGCCAGGGCATCGAGTTCGACTACTCGTGCGTGCACGCCGTCCAGGCGCTCAGCGGCGTCGGGTACGAGACCGTCATGGTCAACTGCAACCCCGAGACGGTCTCGACCGACTACGACACCGCCGACCGGCTGTACTTCGAGCCGCTGACGCTCGAGGACGTGCTGGAGGTCGTGCACGCCGAGCAGCAGGCCGGCCCGGTGGCGGGCGTCATCGTGCAGCTGGGTGGCCAGACGCCGCTCGGCCTCGCTGCTGGCCTCGAGGCCGCGGGCGTGCCCATCGTCGGCACCCAGCCGTCGGCCATCGACCTCGCGGAGGAGCGGGGCGCGTTCGGCCAGGTGCTCGACGCCGCCGGCCTCGTCGCGCCCAGGAGCGGCATGGCCACGACGTTCGAGCACGCCAGGCAGATCGCCGACGAGATCGGCTACCCCGTGCTGGTGCGCCCGTCGTACGTGCTCGGCGGCCGCGGCATGGAGATCGTCTACGACGAGCAGACGCTCGAGGAGTACATCTCGCGGGCCACGGAGATCACGCCGGAGCGTCCGGTGCTGGTCGACCGGTTCCTCGACGACGCCATCGAGATCGACGTCGACGCGCTGTTCGACGGCGAGGAGCTGTTCCTCGGCGGCGTCATGGAGCACATCGAGGAGGCCGGCGTCCACTCGGGCGACTCCGCCTGCGCCCTCCCGCCGATCACCCTCGGCGGGCTGGAGGTCGACCGCATCCGCGAGGCGACGGAGGCCATCGCGCGCGGCGTCGGCGTGCGCGGGCTCGTGAACATCCAGTTCGCGCTCTCCTCGGACATCCTCTACGTCATCGAGGCCAACCCGCGGGCGAGCCGCACGGTGCCGTTCGTCTCCAAGGCGACCGCGACCCCGCTCGCCAAGGCCGCCGCCCGGATCATGCTGGGGGAGTCGATCGCCGACCTGCGCGCCGAGGGCCTGCTCCCGACCGGCCGCGACGGGGGGCGGCTGCCCGACGACGCGCCGATCGCGGTCAAGGAGGCCGTGATGCCCTTCAACCGGTTCCGCACCTACGAGGGCACCTACGTCGACACGCTGCTCGGGCCGGAGATGCGCTCGACGGGCGAGGTCATGGGCTTCGACACGACGTTCGGCACCGCGTTCGCGAAGAGCCAGGCCGGCGCCCAGAACGGCCTGCCGACGTCGGGCAAGGTGTTCGTCTCGGTCGCCAACCGCGACAAGCGGCACATGATCTTCCCGATCAAGCGGCTCGCGGACCTCGGCTTCGAGATCCTCGCGACGAGCGGCACCGCCGTCGTGCTCGCGCGCAACGGCGTGCAGGCCACGGTGATCCGCAAGCTGCACGAGACGCCGCTTCCCGGCCAGGAGCCGTCGACGATCGTGGACAAGATCCGCGAGCAGGACGTCGACCTCATCATCAACACGCCGCACGGCATCTCGGCCGGCACGAACGCCCGCATGGACGGGTACGAGATCCGCACGGCCGCGGTGGCCGAGGGGATCCCGTGCATCACGACCGTGCAGGGGCTGGCGGCCGCCGTGCAGGGCATCGAGGCCCTGCTGGAGCAGCGGGTCGGCGTCCGCTCGCTGCAGGACTGGGCGGCGCGGGTGACGGCGTCGTGAGCTTCGGATCGCGGGCCCGTGCCGCGATGGACGCGTACGGCCCGGTCTGCGTCGGCATCGACCCGCACGCGTCGCTGCTGGAGGCGTGGGGCGTGGGCGACACGCTCGAGGGGCTGGAACGGTTCGCCGCCGCCTGCGTGGAGGCGTTCGCCGGCCAGGTCGCGTTCGTGAAGCCGCAGTCGGCCTTCTTCGAGCGCTTCGGGTCACGCGGCGTCGCGATCCTCGAGCGCACGCTGCAGGACCTGCGCCACACGGGCACGCTCACCGTGCTCGACGTCAAGCGCGGCGACATCGGCTCGACCGCGGCGGCCTACGCCGAGGCCTACCTCGACGAGGACAGCCCGATGGCGGCCGACGCGGTGACCGTCAGCCCGTTCCTCGGGTTCGGCTCGCTCGCGCCGTTCCTGGAGGAGGCCGAGAAGAACGACGCCGGGGTCTTCGTCCTGGCGCTCACCTCGAACCCGGAGGGGCCGCAGGTGCAGCACGCCACGGCGGGCTCCGGCCGGACGGTCGCCGGTGACGTCCTCGCGGCGCTGCGCGAGGCGAACACGGGCGCGACGCCGATGGGCTCCTACGGCGCCGTCGTGGGGGCGACCATCGGGTCTACCGACGAGGACCTCGACGTGAACGGGCCGCTGCTCGTGCCCGGGTTCGGCAGCCAGGGCGGGACCGTCGACGACCTGCGCCGCATCTTCGCCGGCGTCACCCGGCACGTGCTGCCGTCCACGTCGCGACAGGTGCTGCAGGCCGGACCCGACGTGGCCGCCCTGCGCGGCGCCGCCGTCGCCGTGAACGACTCCCTGCAGTTGTAGGCTCCCCTCGTGGCCGACGTCCGTCGGCCCTGGTCAGAGCATCCCGACCCCCTCGAGGAGACCCGCATGACGCGACCCCGTGCGAAGCACGTCGCCACGGCTGCCGCGGCCGCGCTGACGACCCTGCTGCTCACCGGGTGCAGCGGCCAGAGCCCGTACTGCTCGGCCATCGAGAAGAACGCGGACGCGCTCAACTCCTTCGGCAAGACCCGGACCGACGCGGGCTACACGTCCTACGCGAAGGCCTTCCGGACCGTCGCGAAGGAGGCGCCCGCGTCCGTCCGCAAGGACTGGGCCGCGCTGGCCGACGTCACCGACGGCGTGCTCGCGGCGCAGAAGAAGGTCGGCCTGCCGCTGGAGGACATGAAGGACAAGGCCGTCGTGGCCAAGCTGGACGAGACGCAGCTCAGCACCCTCAACGACGCCTACGAGAAGTTCAACGACACCTCGGCCCAGCGGACGGCCGTCGTGAAGAACGCGAAGACCGAGTGCGAGATCACCCTCAAGTGACCGCCCCGCATCCCGCCCACGCCGGCCCGACGACGCGCCCGGCACGAGAGAGGACGACATCGTGGCCCTCCCACAGCTGACCCCCGAGCAGCGGCAGGCCGCCCTCGCCAAGGCCGCGCAGGCCCGGCAGGTGCGTGCCGAGGTGAAGAACCGCCTCAAGCACTCCGGCGCCAGCCTGGCCGACGTGATCAACGAGGCGCGGGTGGACGACGTCATCGCCAAGCTCAAGGTGAGCGACCTGCTGCAGTCGATGCCGGGCGTCGGCAAGGTCCGCGCGAAGGAGATCATGGAGCGCATCGGCATCGCCGACAGCCGCCGGCTGCGCGGCCTGGGCGTCAACCAGGTGCAGGCGCTGCTGCGCGAGTTCGGCAGCCGTGAGCGCTGACCCGGCCACGTCCGAGTCAGCAGGCCGCTCCCGGCTCGTCGTCCTCGCCGGTCCGACCGCGGTCGGCAAGGGGACGGTCGCCGCGTGCGTGCGCCGGGAGCGACCGGACATCTGGATCTCGGTGTCCGCGACGACGCGCCCCCCGCGACCCGGCGAGCGGGAGGGCGTGCACTACCACTTCGTCAGCGAGACCGAGTTCGACCGGCTGGTCGAGACCGACGGGCTGCTCGAGTGGGCCGTCGTGCACGGTCGGCACCGCTACGGCACGCCGCGCGGCCCGGTCGAGGCGCGCCTGGACGCGGGGGAGCCCGCACTCCTCGAGCTCGACCTGCAGGGTGCGCGGCAGGTGCGCCACGCCATGCCGGACGCCCTCATGTGCTTCCTCGCGCCGCCGTCGTTCGAGGAGCTCGAGCGACGGCTCGTCGGGCGCGGCACCGAGGGCCCCGAGGAGCGGGAGCGCCGACTGCGCACCGCCCGCGAGGAGCTCGCGGCCGAGGCCGAGTTCGATCTCACCATCGTCAACACCGACGTCCGGGCCGCGTGCCGGGAGTTGATAGACTTGTTCGACGGGCCCGCGCGGGCCTGACCCGAACTTTCCGCCATCCATTCTCTGCGAGGCACAGTGACCAGCACGCGTTCCGTGGCCGAGGGCATCACGAACCCGCCCATCGACGACCTGCTCGACAAGGCCGACTCCAAGTACAAGCTGGTGCTCTACAGCGCCAAGCGTGCGCGCCAGATCAACGCGTACTACTCCCAGCTCGGCGAGGGCCTGCTGGAGTACGTCGGACCGCTGCTCGAGACCGAGGTCCAGGAGAAGCCGCTCTCCATCGCCCTGCGCGAGATCAACGCGGACCTGCTGACGGTCGAGGAGACCGACGGCAGCGAGGGCTACCAGAGCAACGGGGCTGCTGCGTCGTCCCAGGTCTGACCTGCGCCGCATGAGCGATCCCGTGCAGGGTGACGTCCGACGTCCCCGTGTCGTGCTGGGCGTGGGCGGGGGCATCGCCGCCTACAAGGTGGCGTCCCTGCTGCGCCTGTTCACCGAGTCGGGGCACGACGTCCGCGTCGTGCCGACCCGGTCCGCGCTGCAGTTCGTGGGCGCGCCCACGTGGGAGGCGCTGAGCGGCCAGCCCGTCGCCACCGACGTGTGGTCCGACGTGCACGAGGTGCCCCACGTCCGGCTCGGCCAGGGGGCCGACCTCGTGGTCGTCGCACCGGCGACCGCCGACCTGCTCGCGAAGGCCGCGCACGGTCTCGCCGACGACCTGCTCACCAACACCCTGCTGACGGCGCGATGCCCGGTGGTGCTCGCTCCGGCTATGCACACCGAGATGTGGGAGCATGCGGCCACCCAGGCCAACGTGGAGACGCTGCGCTCGCGCGGCGTGCTCGTGGTCGAGCCCGCCGCCGGACGGCTCACGGGCACCGACACCGGCAAGGGTCGGCTCCCGGAGCCTGACCAGCTGTTCGCGGTCTGCCAGGACGTGCTCGACGCGCACGAGCCGGACCTCGTCGGGCAGCACGTCGTGGTCTCTGCCGGTGGCACCCGCGAGTTCCTCGACCCGGTGCGCTACCTCGGCAACCGGTCGTCCGGGCTGCAGGGCATCGCCATCGCCCAGGCCGCGGTCGCGCGCGGCGCGACGGTCACCCTGGTCGCCGCCAACGTCGGGCTGCCCGCCCCGGCCGGTGTCGACGTGGTCGAGGTCGTCACGACCGCCGAGCTGCACGCCGCCGTGGTCGAGGCCGCGGCCCGCGCCGACGTCGTCGTCATGGCGGCGGCCCCCGCCGACTTCCGGCCCGCGGACGTCTCCGGCAGCAAGATCAAGAAGCGCGACGACGGGCGCACCCCGGTCGTCGAGCTCGTCGAGAACGCCGACATCCTCGCCGGCCTCGTACGCGACCGCGCCGAGTCCCGACGCCCGTTCATCGTCGGCTTCGCCGCCGAGACCGGCGACGAGAACGCCAGCGTCGCCGGGCACGGCCGCGCCAAGCTCGAGCGCAAGGGCTGCGAGCTGCTCGTCGTCAACGACGTCAGCGACGGCAAGGTCTTCGGACGCGAGGACACCGAGGCCGTCATCCTGGCCGCCGACGGCAGCGAGGTGCCCGTCCCGCCGGGCTCCAAGTCGAGGCTCGCCCACACCCTGTGGGACGAGATCGTCCGACGCTCGGGACGGCAGAACCCTTCGCGCTGAGCGTCGTTACACTCCGGGGAGCCACCCCGCACACCGTCCGACGCCGTCGGGCGCCAGCGCATCCAGTCAACAGGAGAGATCGAGTGAGCCGCTTCTTCACGTCCGAGTCGGTGACCGAGGGCCACCCCGACAAGATCGCCGACCAGATCAGTGACAGCGTGCTCGACGCGCTGCTCGCCGAGGACCCCAAGAGCCGTGTCGCGTGCGAGACGTACGTGACGACCGGTCTCGTCCTCGTGGGCGGCGAGGTCACCACGGAGGCCTACGCCGACATCGCCCGCATCGCCCGCGACCGGGTCCTCGAGATCGGCTACGACTCGTCCGTCAAGGGCTTCGACGGCGAGTCCTGCGCCGTGCAGATCACCCTCGACGCGCAGAGCCCCGACATCGCCCAGGGCGTCGACACCGCGTTCGAGAACCGCGCCGACGGCTCCGTCGACCCGCTCGACCTGCAGGGCGCCGGCGACCAGGGCCTGATGTTCGGCTTCGCGATCGACGAGACCCCCGAGCTGATGCCGCTCCCGATCACCATCGCCCACCGGCTCGCCGAGCGGCTCACCGAGGTGCGCAAGAACGGCACGCTGCCCTACCTGCGCGCCGACGGCAAGACCCAGGTGACCATCGAGTACGGCGACGACGACAAGCCGAAGCGTGTCGAGGCGATCGTCGTGTCGACGCAGCACGAGGAGGGCATCGACCTCGACGGCCAGCTGCGTGGCGACGTCAAGGAGCACGTCATCGACGTCGTCCTCGGCCAGTACGACATCGACTCCAGCGACTACAAGCTGCACGTCAACCCGACCGGCCGGTTCGTCATCGGCGGCCCCATGGGCGACGTCGGCCTCACCGGCCGCAAGATCATCGTCGACACCTACGGCGGCTACGCCCGCCACGGCGGTGGCGCGTTCTCCGGCAAGGACCCGAGCAAGGTCGACCGCTCCGCCGCGTACGCGATGCGCTGGGTGGCGAAGAACATCGTCGCCGCCGGCCTCGCCACCAAGGCCGAGGTGCAGGTCGCGTACGCGATCGGCGTCGCCAAGCCGGTCGGCTTCTACGTCGACACCTACGGCACCGAGACCGTCCCGGTCGACACCATCCGCGAGGCCGTCCTCGAGGTCTTCGACCTGCGCCCCGGCGCCATCGTCCGCGACCTCGACCTGCTCCGCCCCATCTACGCGCAGACCGCCGCCTACGGCCACTTCGGCCGCCCCGGCCTGCCGTGGGAGGACACCAGCCGCGCCGAGGCGCTCAAGGCCGCCGCGCACGCCTGACTCCGCACCTCACCACCGCCCGCCGCCCCTGAGGGGTGGCGGGCGGTGGTGCGTGGGGGTGGTCGTCCTGCGGGTGGGGCTGCGCGGTTCGGCGTCGTCCTGCGGCTGCGTCGGCGCGGCTTGTCCTCGTCCTGCGCTCCGAAAGGGCCTCGACCGTGCAGCTGGGCGGGAGCCGGCTTCGGGTCTCGGGCTGTGGCTCGCGCTGTGGGACGCAGGATTCTGCGTTCGTGCGTTGGGACTCGAAGGCTTCTGCGTTTGCTACGGGATCCCGTCGTGAACGCAGAAGCGTTCGGTCTGGTTCGCGTGAATGCAGAATCTTGGGTGCCGTTTGGGTTGGGGGGACGAAGGATTCTTCCTTCTCGTGGACCGTTCCACGAGAAGGAAGAATCCTTCACACCGCTCGCCCGCTCAGCGGTGGATCTGCCACCTGAAGAGCGCTCAGAAGGTGGCAGATCCACCGCCCAGGGCGCGCGAACGCAGCATCGCGCGTCGCCAACCCGCCTGCGGCGGACCGTCCACGCGGCGGGGGAGGAGCGCCCCGGTGCCGACCCGCGGAAGAAATTCGTTGTCCGCGACACCTTATTGCTCCAAGGTGCTGGACGTGACCCCGATCACGCGATAGGTTCACGCAAACAACAATTGCGTCCGGGTGTCGATCAGATGTCGTCTCCGTGTCGCGCGAGATGAATCAAG
The DNA here is from genome assembly GCA_026392465.1 of Propionibacteriales bacterium. GTDB lineage: Bacteria > Actinomycetota > Actinomycetes > Propionibacteriales > Nocardioidaceae > Aeromicrobium. The sequence continues at coordinate 216,335 of JAPLCA010000030.1, read as the reverse complement.
GAGGCGGTTCGTGTGAAGCGGACGCGCAATCTGGTGCTGGCCGGGCTCATGGGTGCCACGCTCATGCTGAGCGCCTGCGGCAGCAGCGACTCGGGGAACGACGGCGGCGACAGCAAGGGTGACGAGGGCAAGATCGGCGTCATCCTCCCCGACACCAAGTCCTCGGTGCGCTGGGAGTCGGCCGACCGTCCCGCGCTCGAGAAGGCCTTCAAGGAGGCCGGCGTCAAGTACGAGATCCAGAACGCCGAGGGCGACGCCGACAAGATGGCCACCATCGCCGACAGCATGATCGCCGACGGCGTCACCGTCCTCGCGATCGTCAACCTCGACTCCGACTCCGGCGCCTCCATCGAGGAGAAGGCCGCGCAGCAGGGCGTCAAGACGATCGACTACGACCGGCTCACGCTGGGCGGCTCGGCCGACTACTACGTCTCGTTCGACAACACCAAGGTCGGCGAGCTGCAGGGCCAGGGTCTCGAGCAGTGCCTCGGTGACAAGGACGCCAACATCATCTACCTGAACGGCTCGCCCACCGACAACAACGCGACGCTGTTCTCCCAGGGTGCGCACAGCGTCCTCGACAAGAACAGCAAGTACAAGAACGTCGGCGAGCAGGCCGTCCCGGACTGGGACAACGAGCAGGCCGTCACGATCTTCGAGCAGCTGTACACGAAGGTCGACGGCGACGTCCAGGGCGTCTACGCGGCCAACGACGGCCTCGCCGGCTCGGTCATCTCGATCCTCCAGAAGAACGGCCAGGAGGGCAAGGTGCCCGTCACCGGCCAGGACGCCACGGTCGAGGGCCTGCAGAACATCCTCAAGGGCGACCAGTGCATGTCGGTGTACAAGTCGGCCACCCAGGAGGCCGGCGCGCTCGCCAAGGCGGCCATCGCGCTCGCCAAGGGCGACAAGGCCGAGACCAACGGCACCACCGAGGACTCCGAGGGCAAGCGTGAGGTTCCCTCGATCCTCCTGACCCCGCAGTCCATCACGAAGGACAACGTCAAGGACGTCGTCGACGACGGAGGCGTCAGCAAGGACGACCTCTGCGCCAACGACTTCGCGAAGCTCTGCGCGGACGCCGGCATCAGCTGACGTCCACCCCGACGTCCCGCGGGGGACGGTCCTGCCAGACCGTCCCCCGCGGGAGTCACGCTGGGCGCGTCCGCGCCCGCACCGTCCGACCGCCCTCCTGCGACTCCCTGGAGACACCCCCATGACCACCACCCCGCTGCTGGAGCTGCGCGGCATCAACAAGAGCTTCGGCGCCGTCCACGTCCTGCACGACGTCGACTTCGCCGTCTACCCCGGCCAGGTCACGGCGCTCGTCGGCGACAACGGCGCCGGCAAGTCGACGCTCGTCAAGACCATCGCCGGCATCTACTCCGCCGACACGGGCCAGCGCTACTTCGAGGGCGAGCCGGTCGACATCCACGGCCCGCGCGACGCCGCCGACCTCGGCATCGAGGTCGTCTACCAGGACCTCGCCCTCTGCGACAACCTCGACATCGTCGAGAACATGTTCCTCGGCCGCGAGCTCATGAAGGGCCCCCAGCTCGACGAGGCCACCATGGAGGCCCGCGCCCGCGAGACGCTCGCGTCGCTGTCCGTGCGCACCGTGAAGTCGGTGCGCCAGAGCGTCGCCAGCCTGTCCGGCGGCCAGCGCCAGACCGTCGCCATCGCGAAGTCGGTGCTCTGGAACTCCAAGGTCGTGCTGCTCGACGAGCCCACCGCGGCCCTCGGCGTCGCTCAGACCCGTCAGGTCCTCGACCTCGTCCGCCGCCTCGCCGACCAGGGACTCGGCGTCGTGCTGATCTCCCACAACATGGTCGACGTCTTCGAGGTCGCCGACCGCATCACCACCCTGTACCTCGGCCGCGTGGCCGCTGACGTCGCCACGAAGGACGTCACCAACACCCAGGTCGTCGAGCTCATCACCGCGGGTCGCTCGGGCGACCTCGGGCTCGCATCCGTCTGAGAGGCACCATGACCACGTCATCCACGGGCACCCAGCCCGCCCAGAACGTCGGCAGCGGACTCGCCGACTCCGACTTCGCGATCGACGCGCGCCAGACGACGACGCTCGGCGAGGCCTGGCAGGCCTACCTCAACCGCCTGCGCGGCGGCGACATGGGCGCCCTGCCCGCGACGCTGGGCCTCGTCGTCCTCTTCGTCGTCTTCGGCTCGCTCAGCGACACGTTCCTCACCGCGCTGAACATCGCGAACCTCATCACGCAGGCCGGCGCGATCTGCGTGCTGGCCATGGCTCTCATCCCGGTGCTGCTGCTCGGCGACATCGACCTGTCCGCGGGTGTCGCGGGGGCGGTCGGCGCCGCGGTCGCGGCGCTCGCCATCGACGACCACGGGCTGCCCTGGTACGTCGCCGTGGTCGGCGCGCTCGTCGTCGGCATGGTGCTCGGCGCGTTCATCGGCGCGCTGGTCGCCAAGCTCGGCATCCCCAGCTTCGTCGTCACGCTGGCCTTCTTCCTGGCCCTGCAGGGCGTGCTGCTCAAGATGATCGGCCAGGGCGGCTCGGTCCGCGTGGCCGACCCGGTCCTGCGCGGCATCACCATCAAGAACGTGCCCGTCACCGTCGGCTGGATCGTCGCGGTCGCCGTGGTCGTCCTGTTCGCGGCCCTCGCGCTGCTGCGCCACCGCGCCCAGGTCCGGCGCGGGCTCGCGCACCAGCCGCTCAGCCTGATCGTCGTCAAGATCGCCGGCCTGGCCGTCGTCGTCCTGGGCCTCACGGCCCTGCTCAACGTCGACCGCAGCCGGAACCCGAACTTCCCGATCCAGGGCGTGCCGTACGTGCTGCTCGTGGTGGGCGCGCTGCTGGTGCTCTTCACCTTCCTGCTCAGCCGCACGCGCTACGGACGCCACGTGTACGCCGTCGGTGGCAACCGCGAGGCCGCACGACGCGCCGGCATCAACGTCGACCGCATCCGCATCTCCGTGTTCGTCATCTGCACCTCCACGGCGGCGATCAGCGGCATCATCGCCGCGTCGTACGCGGGCAAGGTCTCGCCCTCCTCCGGTGGCGGCAACACGCTGCTGTACGCGGTCGGCGCCGCGGTCATCGGCGGCACCAGCCTCTTCGGCGGCAAGGGCAAGGCGCGCGACGGCGTCATCGGCGGTGTCGTGATCGCGACGATCGCCAACGGTCTCGGCCTGCTCAACCAGGCCAGCTGGATCAACTACGTCGTCACGGGAGGCGTGCTGCTGCTCGCCGCCAGCGTCGACGCCCTGTCGCGCCGACGCCGCTCGGCGTCGGGCGTGAGCTGAGCCGACCATGCAGACGCGGGCCCGCGGGGGGGCGGGTACCAACCAGGAGGCCGTGAGACGGCACAACCTGGGCACGCTGCTCGGGCAGGTGCACCTGCGGGGTCGGGTGTCCCGCGCGGACCTCACCACGCACATGGGCCTGAACCGCAGCACGATCGCGGGGCTCGTGAGCGAGCTGGAGTCCATCGGCCTGGCCGAGCAGGTGCGGTCGGCGGCCGTGCGCAACGGCGCCGGCCGCCCCTCGCCCGACGTCGTCCCGACGCCGGACGGTGCCCACGTGCTGGCCGTCGACGTGCGGGTCGACGGCCTGGCCGTGGCACGTGTCGGCCTGGGCGGCACCGTGCTCGCCCGGGCCACCGGCCCGATCCCGGCCTCGCGCGACCCGTACGCGGTCGCCGACGCCATCCACGCGATGCTGCGCCTCGTGGTGCGCGACGCCGCCCCGAGCAGCGCGCTCGTCGGCGTCGGCATGGCCGTCCCCGGCGTGGTGCGCCGGTCGGACGGCCTGGTGCGCCTCGCCCCCAACCTCGGCTGGGTCGACGTGCCGTTCAGCGCGATCCTGTCGGAGCGCCTCGGCCGGATCGCTCCGGTCGAGGTGGGCAACGACGCCGACCTCGGCGCGCTCTCGGAGCATCTTCGTGGTGCCGGCGTCGACGTGGCCGACCTCGTGTACCTCTCGGGCGAGGTCGGCGTCGGAGCCGGTGTGATCGTGGGCGGGCACCGGCTCGTCGGCGCAGGCGGGTACGCGGGGGAGATCGGGCACCTGTCGATCGACCCGCAGGGTCGCGAGTGCCACTGCGGCAACCGCGGATGCTGGGAGACGCAGGTCGGTGCGCACGCCATCGCGGAGGCCATCGGGTGCCCGGCGGACCGGGTCGCGTCGCTCGACGATGTGCTCGACGGCCTCACGACCGCCGACGAGGACCTGCGCGAGGTGGGGCGGCTCCTGGGCCGCGGCCTCGCGAACGTCGTCAACCTGCTCAACCCGCAGGTCATCGTGCTCGGTGGGTTCCTCCGCTCGCTCTACCCGCTCGTGCGCGAGGAGGTCGACCAGACCCTCCGCGACGCCGCGCTCGTCGCTCCGCAGGAGCTCGTGCGGGTCGCGCTGCCCGGTCTCGGCCCCGACGCGGTGCTGCTCGGTGCGGCCGAGACGGCCTTCGGCCGCCTGCTCGCCGACCCGGTCAGCTGCCTGGCGCAGGCCCAGCTCGACGTCGAGTCGGCGCTCGTCGTCGCCTGAGCCCGCGAGCGTTCAGAGCGCGGCGACGCCGCTGAGCACGTCGGCCAGCGCCTGCTCCGCCGCGCCCAGGGCGGCGGCCTCGATGCCGAGCTCGCCGACGCGGAGCGTGGGTCGGTGCGCGTCCGCCGACGGCAGCCGGTCGGCGAGCGTGGCCTCGGCGTCGTCGAGGATCCACGGCGCCAGCGGCTGGAAGTAGCCGCCCAGCACCACGGTCTCCGGGTCGAGCACCGTGCACAGGGCGGCCAGGCCGCGGCCGAGGTCGGTGGCCAGCGACCTGAGGACGTCGGCGGCGGCGGGGTCGGTCGACGCGCGGTCGGCGACCTGCGTGGCGCGTTCCATGGGCGTGCCCTCGCCGGTCACGTCGACGGCGGCCAACGTCGGCCGCAGACCGACGGTCGCCTCCCAGCAGCCGAGCCGGCCGCACGCGCACCGCCGGTCCGGCTGGCCGACCGGCATGTGCCCGACCTCGCCGGCGAACCCGGAGCCGCGGACGAGCCGCCCGTCCTGCACGATGCCGCCGCCGATGCCGACGGTTCCGGTGATGTACAGCGACGACGCCGTGCCACGCGCCGCGCCGTGGGTGGCCTCGGCGACCGCGGCGAGGTTGGCGTCGTTGTCGACCTGCACGGGCAGGCCGAGCGCGTCGGCGAGCCGGTCGCCGGGCCGGGTGTCCGTCCAGCCCAGGTTGGGCGCGAGCCGGACGGTCGCGTGGTCGCGCTCGACGAGGCCGGGGACGGCGAGGTGTGCACCGACGATGCGACCGGGGGCCTCGCGCCGGACTTCCAGCGCGAGACCCTCCAGCACGTCGAGCGCGTCGTCGCCCTGCGGCACCTCGCGCGTCGTGGTGAGCACGTGCGACCCGGCGAGGTCGACGAGCGCCGCCGCCACGTAGTCGACGTTCACCTCCAGCCCGAGGCCCAGCACGCTGCCGGCGACCAGCCCGACCGGGGTCGACGGTCGACCCCGGCCCTGCGAGGAGGCCTCGCCCTCGACGACGACGGCGTGCTCGGCGAGCTCGCCCACGATCGCCCCCACCGTGGCCTTGGCCAGCCCGGTGCGACGTGCGAGCGCCGACCGGCTGCCAGGGCCCTGGTCACGCAGCGTACGCAGCACGAGGGCCGTGTTGGCGCGACGCAGCTGGTCGGGGGCGGCGGGGGGCATGCTCAGCGCACCCCGTAGAGGTGCTCGAGCGCGAGCTGGTCGAGGCGCTCGAAGGCCATGCCGCGGGCCCCGAGGGTCTCGGGATCCTCCTCCGGCGCGGCCTGCAGGTCCTGCCAGGTCTCGCCCTCGGCGAGGGTCGGCGTGGCCAGCTCACCCACGCGCGACGCGGCGAGCGCCTCCTGCACGTCGGGGTCGGCGCGGAAGGCGAGTGCCTTGTCGCGCAGCACCAGGTAGTTCGTCATGCACGCGGCCGCGGCCGTCCACACGCCGTCCTCGTCCTCGGTGCGCGGCGTCTTGAAGTCGAAGTGCACCGGTCCGTCGTAGCCGCCCTGCAGCAGCGTGTCGACGACCCAGAACGCGCCGCGGGCGTTGCCGGCGCCGAAGCGGAAGTCCTGGTCGTAGCGCGGCCCGGTCTGGCCGTTGAGGTCGATGTGGAAGAGCTTGCCGTGCCACAGCGCCTGCGCGTAGCCGTGGGCGGCGTTCAGGCCGGCCATCTCCTCGTGCCCGATCTCGGGGTTCACGCCGACCAGCTCCGGACGCTCGAGACTGTCGATGAAGGCGAGGGCGTGGCCGATGGTGGGGAGCAGGATGTCGCCACGGGGCTCGTTCGGCTTGGGCTCGATCGCGAAGCGCAGGTCGTAGCCCTGGTCCACGACGTACTGGCCCAGGAGGTCGAAGCCCTCCTGGTAGCGCGACAGCGCGGCCTGCACGTCCTTCGCCGCGCCGCTCTCGGCGCCCTCGCGACCGCCCCAGCAGACGTAGACCTGCGCGCCGAGCTCGGCGGCGAGGTCGATGTTGCGCATCACCTTGCGCAGCGCGAAGCGGCGCACGGCGCGGTCGTTCGACGTGAAGCCGCCGTCCTTGAAGACGGGGTGGCCGAAGAGGTTGGTGGTGGCGGTCGTGACGGCCAGGCCGGTGTCGGCGAGGCCCTGGCGGAACCGGTCGAGGATGGCGTCGCGCTCGCTCGTGGAGGAGCCGAAGGGCACGACGTCGTCGTCGTGGAAGTTGACGCCGTAGGCGCCGAGCTCGGCGAGCTTCTCGAGCGCGTGCACGGGGTCCATCGGCGCGCGCGTCGGGTCGCCGAACGGGTCGCGGCCGGCGTACTGGACGGTCCAGATGCCGAAGGAGAACTTGTCGGCGGGGGTCGGGGTGGGGACGGACATGGTGCGCCTCTCGGTGGGTGGTGCGGGGTGTGGGCAGGTGGTCGGTGGTGCTGGCGGGGACGGGTCAGGGGGTGAGGGCGTTGGCGCGGTCGCGCAGGGCCGCGTACGCGTCGCGGACGGCGGGCGTCGGGTCGGCGCGCAGCACCCGGGTGCCGGCGAGCGGCCACGCGGGCGGCTCGGCCGAGCCGGCCAGGGTCCACGCGGCCTGGCGGGCGGCGCCGAGTGCGACGTACTCGGCGGAGGCCGGCAGCACGACGTCGCGTCCCAGCACGGCCGGCGCGAGTGCCTGCACGGCCGAGCTCTTGGCGCCGCCGCCGATGAGGAGCACGCGGTCGACGGCGGTGAGCCCCTGGGCCACGGCGTCGAGCGCGTCGGCGAGCGAGCAGAGCAGCGCCTCGACGGCGGCACGCGCGACGTCCGCGCGGCTGGTCGCCGTGGTGAGACCTGCCCAGGTGCCGCTGGCGTCGGGCCGGTTCGGGGTGCGCTCGCCGTCGTAGTACGGGCTGACGGTGAGGCCGTGGGCGCCGGGCACGGACTCCAGGGCCAGGGCGGCGAGACCGTCGTGGTCGACGCCCAGCAGACGTGCGTGCAGGTCGAGGATGCGGGCGGCGTTCAACGTCGTGGCCATGGGCAGGTAGCGCCCGGTCGCGTCGGCGAAGCCGGTCACGACGCCGGTGCGGTCGACGACGGGGGAGTCGCTGACCGCCGCGGCCACGCCGGACGTCCCGATCGAGAGCGACACGTCGCCCGGTCCGAGCCCGAGCCCGAGGGCGGCGGCCATGTTGTCGCCCGTCCCGGGCGCCACGACGGCGCCGTGCTCGGTGGTGCCGACCTGCTCGCTCGGGCCCGCGACGTGCGGCAGTCCGGCCCGGTGCCCGAGGGCCCGCTCGAGGACGTCCTCGCGGTAGGTCCCGTCCGCGGGGGAGTAGTAGCCGGTGCCCGAGGCGTCGCCGCGGTCCGTGGCGGGGGCGGAGCGACGTCCGCCGGCGTGCCACGACAGGTAGTCGTGGGGCAGCAGGACGCGCGTGGTGCGCCGCGCGGCGTCGGGCTCGTGGTCGCGCAGCCAGCGCAGCTTCGTGACGGTGAAGGAGGCCACGAGCACGCTGCCCACGGCCTCGGCGCAGGCGGCCGGTCCGCCCAGCTCCTCGACCAGCGTCGCGGCGGCCGCGGCGGAGCGGGTGTCGTTCCACAGGAGCGCGTCGTGCACGGGCGCGTCGTCGGCGTCCAGCGCCACCATGCCGTGCTGCTGGCCCCCGACGGCCACGGCGGCGGCGCGGGGGAGCAGGGGACCGGCCGCGGCGTCGAACGCGTCGAGCCAGGCGCGCGGGTCGACGCTGGTGCCGTCGGGGTGCGGGGCCGTGCGCGACGCGACGACCGTGCCGTCGTCCGCGTCGACGAGGACGGCCTTCGTGGACTGCGTCGAGGAGTCGACGCCGAGGACGAGGGGCATGGACCCATATTCGTTCAGGGTCCGAACGAAGTCAAGCGTCCAGCGTGACGTGTCTCACGCGCCGGGCCGGCTGGGGTCGTTCCGCGGGCGCTCCCACGTGCGTCGCCGTGCGTTCACCCGCGACCGGTCGGCTGGGGCCATGACTGACACGCCCGAACCCACCCCCACGCCCGCCCCCGACCCCACGCGCCGACGACTCGTCGTGGGCGGCGCCGTCGGCGCGGCGGCGGTCGGCGCCGGCGGCGTCCTGGTCCCCACGACGGCCTCGGGGGCCGCCGCGGACCGACGTCGTCACGCCGACACCCTGCGCCACGACCCCTTCACGCTCGGCGTCGCGTCCGGCGACCCGGTGCCCGACGGGGTCGTGCTCTGGACCCGGCTCGCGCTCGACCCGACCGCTGCCGACGGCCACGGCGGCATGCCCGACCGTCCTGTCGCCCTCACCTGGCAGGTGGCGTCCGACCCCCGGTTCCGGCGCGTGGTGCGCAGCGGGCGGGTGACCGCGCTGCCCCAGCACGCCCACAGCGTGCACGTCGAGGTCGACGGGCTGCGGCCCGGCCGGGAGTACTGGTACCGCTTCCGGGCCGGACGCCACGTCTCGCGGGCCGCCCGCACGAGCACCTCGCCCACGCCGGGCAGCCTGCCCACGTCGATGACGATGGCGTTCGCCTCGTGCGCCCAGCTCGAGCACGGGTTCTTCAGCGCCTACCGCAACATCGCCGTCGACCAGCCCGACCTGGTGCTCCACCTCGGCGACTACCTCTACGAGTACACGGCGCGCGACTACGTGGCACCCGGCGGGAACGTGCGCGACCACGAGGGTCCCGAGACCGTCGACCTCGCCTCGTACCGCCAGCGGCACGCCCAGTACAAGGCCGACGCCGACCTCCAGGCCGCCCACGCAGCCGCCCCGTGGCTGGTCGTCTGGGACGACCACGAGGTCGACAACAACTGGGCCGGCGACACGCCCGAGAACCTGTCGGAGAAGCCCGGGTTCGCCGCCCGACGGGCCGCCGCCTTCCGCGCCTACTACGAGAACATGCCGCTGCGACGCTCCTCGATCCCACGGGGCGACCACCTGCAGCTCTTCCGTCGGCTGCACTGGGGTGCGCTCGCGTCGTTCCACATGCTCGACACGCGGCAGTTCCGCGACGACCAGGGCTGCGGCGACGGCTACAAGGCCGACTGCCCGGCGGCGGTCGACCCGAGCCGCACCATCGTCGGGCCGGCGCAGGAGCGCTGGCTCCTCGACGGCTTCCGCCGGTCGCGGGCCCGGTGGGACGTCATCGGCCAGCAGGTGTTCTTCGCCCAGCGCGACAGCACCGACGGACCGGTGAAGACGGTGTCGATGGACGCCTGGGACGGCTACCAGGCGTCGCGCGACCGCATCACCCGCGGCTGGGTCGACGCGCAGGTCCGCAACCCCGTGGTGCTCACCGGCGACGTGCACGCGCACTGGGCCTCGGAGCTGAAGCTCGACTACGACGACCCGACGTCGCGCAGCGTCGGCACCGAGCTGGTGTGCTCGTCGGTCACCTCCGGCGGCAACGGGTCCGACAGCGACCTGACCGCGCACCCGTGGCTGCGGTGGAACCCGCACCTGAGGCTGCAGAACAACCTGCGCGGCTACGTCCGCACGCGCATCACGCCGGAGGAGCTGACGGCGGAGTTCCGCTGCCTGCCGCAGGTCCGGACACCTGGTGCGGAGGCGTTCACCCGGGCCACGTTCGTCGTCGAGGACCGGGTGCCGGCCCTGAACCTCGTCCAGGACCGTGGCGTCCCGGGCGCGCGGACGCTGACGGGCCGCTCGGTCGAGGAGGACACGCGCGCGACCATCGAGCACGAGACCGCGCGTCCCCGGTGAGTCTCTCGCCGGGCGTGCCACGCTGCCGCGGGGACGGGGTCTGCCTAGGCTGACGGCGTGACGATCCACGACGAGCACCCCTTCGTGCCCCCCGAGGGGGAGCGGGATGTGCTGCGACGCCTGCGCGGGCGGCTGCCGGCGGCCGTCACGGTCTGGACGGCAGGCCAGGGGCGGGGGAGAGTCGGGCTGACCGTCTCGTCGTTCCTGCTCGCCGCAGGCGATCCCGCCCGGGTGCTGGCCCTGGTGGACGAGGAGTCCGACCTCTGGGACGCGCGCCCCGCGCGGGTGAGCGTGAACGTGCTCGGGGCCGACCACGGGTACCTCGCCGACGCGTTCGCCGGGACGGCGCCGGCACCGGGCGGGCCGTTCACGATCGGGTCGTGGAGCGACGGTCCTTGGGGGCCGCGCCTCGACGACGCCGTCGCCTGCGTCGGGGTCAGCCTCGACGACGTCGAGCCCGCGCACGAGGGCTGGGGCCTGCTGCTGCGGGGCACCGTCGACGACGTGGACCTGCGCGACGGACCCGCGCTGACGCACCTGCGCGGTCGTTACCGCACCTGACGGTGGTGCCGGGCGTGCGTGAGGCCCGCTGGCTAGACTGACCGAATGGCGTTGCTCGACGAGATCACCGGCCCCGCGGACCTGCGGGCGATGTCCGACGCCGATCTCGAGACCCTCGCCCACGAGATCCGTGAGCGCACGATCGACGCCGTCGCGGCGCACGCCGGGCACCTGGGCCCGAACCTCGGTGTCGTCGAGCTGACGCTCGCGCTGCACCGCGTCTTCGACTCCCCGCGCGACCGCATCGTCTGGGACACGGGACACCAGGCCTACGTGCACAAGATGGTCACGGGCCGGGCCGGCGCGTTCGACACGCTGCGCCAGGAGGGTGGCCTCTCGGGCTACCCGAGCCGGGCGGAGTCCGAGCACGACTGGGTCGAGAACAGCCACGCGTCCACGAGCCTGTCCTACGCCGAGGGCATGGCACGGGCCAACCAGGTGCTGGGTCGCGAGGACCACGTGGTCGCGGTGATCGGCGACGGCGCCATGACGGGCGGCATGGCCTGGGAGGCCATCAACAACATCGCCGCGTCGCAGGACCGGCGGGTCGTCATCGTCGTCAACGACAACGGACGCTCCTACCAGCCGACCGTCGGCGGCCTCGCCAACCGGCTCACCGACATCCGTACCAACCCGCGCTACGAGCCCGCGCTGGGCGCGATCCGCGAGCGGCTGAACCGCGGCGGCTCGGTCGGTCCGGCCGCCTACGACGCCCTGCACGCCATCAAGAAGGGCCTGAAGGACGTCCTCGCCCCGCAGGGCATGTTCGAGGACCTCGGCCTCAAGTACGTCGGTCCGGTCGACGGGCACGACCGCAAGGCCGTCGAGTCCGCCCTGGCGCACGCGAAGCGCTTCGGCGGTCCGGTGCTCGTGCACGTGCTGACCACCAAGGGCCAGGGCTACGACATCGCCGTCGCGAACGAGCACGACCAGATGCACCAGGCTCCGCAGTTCGACCGCACCACGGGCGACGCCGTCTCGGTCGCGCCGGCCGGGTGGACGTCGGTGTTCCGCGACGAGGTCGTCCGGATCGCCGACGAGCGCCCCGACGTCGTCGGCATCACCGCGGCGATGCTCTACCCCGTCGGGCTCGACGCGTTCGCCGACAAGTTCCCCGACCGTGTCTTCGACGTCGGCATCGCCGAGCAGCACGCCGCGACGAGCGCCGCCGGCATGGCGATGGCGGGGCTGCACCCCGTGGTCGCCGTCTACGCGACCTTCCTCAACCGCGCGTTCGACCAGGTGCTGCTCGACGTCGCGCTGCACCGGTGCGGCGTCACCTTCGTGCTCGACCGCGCGGGCGTCACCGGCGACGACGGCGCGAGCCACAACGGCATGTGGGACATGTCGATGCTGCAGCTCGTGCCCGGGCTCCGCCTGGCGGCGCCGCGCGACGGAGCCCGTCTGCGCGAGCTGCTGCGCGAGGCCGTCGCCGTCGACGACGCCCCGACGGTCGTCCGCTTCGCGAAGGGTGCCGTGCCCGCCGACGTCGAGGCGATCGACACGGTCGGCACGTGCGACGTGCTCGCGCGTGGCGACCGACAGGACGTCCTCGTGCTGGCGGTCGGCTCGATGGTGCCCACCTGCCTCGCCGCGGCGGAGCGGCTGTCGGCCCAGGGGCTGGGGGTCACGGTCGTCGACCCGCGCTGGGTCAAGCCCTTCGACCCCGCCGTCGTCGGGCTCGCCGCCGAGCACCGCCTCGTCGTGACGGTCGAGGACAACGGCCGGACCGGCGGCGTCGGAGCGGCGTTCACGCAGGCCCTGCGCGACGTCGAGAGCGAGATTCCGGTGCGCGTGCACGGGGTGGCCCAGGAGTTCCTCGACCACGCGAAGCGTCCGGTCATCCTGGAGCGGCTCGGGCTGACACCGGACGCCGTGGCCGCCGACACCCACGCCGCCTGGCTGCGGCTGACCGGGAACAACGCGGACGTCTGAGGGCTTGACGATGAAGTGGCCCTCACGACGTGACCGAGACGACGCGACCGACCCGACGCCCTCCGGCGACGGCCCGGTCCTCATCCATGCCCTCGACGGGTTCCTGACCGCGGGCGGCGCGCCGCGCATCGCGGCGCAGCACCTGTTGTCCGGACGCGGCGAGGTGCTCCGCAGCTTCGACGTCGACGAGCTGTACGACTACCGCGCGCGTCGTCCGTTCATCACGTTCCGCCAGGACCACTACGTCGACTACGACGAGCCGCGGCTCGACGTCGTCCGCGAGCACGACCGGTCGGGCACGCCCTACCTGGTGCTGACCGGGCCGGAGCCGGACTTCCGGTGGGAGTCGTTCGTCGACGGGGTGCAGGAGGTCGTGGAGGACCTCGACGTGAGCCTGACCCTGGGCCTCGGTGCCGTGCCGATGGGCGTGCCGCACACGCGGCCCACCATGATCACCGCGCACGGCTCGCGTCCGGAGCTCGTCGACCGCACCAACCTGTGGCAGGCCGAGGTGCGGGTGCCCTCGTCGGCACAGTCGCTGCTGGAGTACCGGCTGACCCAGCGGGGCCTCGACAGCGCCGGCTACGTCGCGCACGTGCCGCACTACCTGACCCAGGTCGACTACCCGCCCGCCGCGCTCGCGCTGCTCGAGGCCGTGCTCGACCGGACGGGCCTCGACCTCGACCTCGACCCCCTGCGTGCCGTGCAGGGTGCGACGGTGGCCGACATCGAGCGCCAGATCGAGGACCAGGGCGGCGCCGAGGTCCTCGCGGGCCTCGAGCAGCAGTACGACGCCTTCACCCGCGGCGCCGCCGAGTCGCTGCTCGCCGAGGACGGCGACCTGCCGAGCGGCGAGGAGCTGGCCGACCAGTTCGAGCAGTTCCTCGCGCGCCAGCGCAAGGACGACCAGGACTGACCGTCCCGCGCCCACCATCGGTGGATCTGCACCCTCAGGATCGCTCCTGCGGTTGGACATCCACCGACAGCGGGCGTCGGGGCGGAACGATGCTGCAATTGCGCGTTCGAGACCGAACGCTTCTGCGTTCATGACGGGATCCCGTCGCCAACGCAGCATCCTCGACCCTCCGACACGCGAACGCAGAATCCTGCGTCCACCCCGTGCCGAAGCCACAGCCCGAGACCCGCAGGCAGCGCACCAGCAGGTCGAGACCCCCACCACCACGACACACCGCACCCACCCCGGTGTGAGCCCGCTCTCGACCCTCGCACGCCGGCACGGGGCGACCGTGCGGATCGGTAGGATCTGCGCGTGCCTGCATCCCTCGACGAGCTCGTGACCCTGCTGGACCTCGAACCTCTCGAGGTCGGCCTCTTCCGTGGCAGTCAGCCGGAGGGGTCCAGCCTCAAGCGGGTCTTCGGCGGCCAGGTGGCCGCGCAGGCCGTGACGGCGGCCCAGCTGACGGTGCCGGAGGACCGGCACATCCACTCGCTGCACGCCTACTTCCTGCTCGGCGGAGACCCCTCGATCCCGATCGTCTACGACGTGGAGAACGTGCGCGACGGCGGCTCGTTCACGACGCGGCGGATCGCGGCGCGCCAGCACGGCGAGAACATCTTCTACATGACCGCGTCGTTCCAGCGGACGGAGGACGGGTTCGACCACCAGGACGTCATGCCGCAGGTGCCGTCGCCGGAGGAGTCCGTGCCGCTGCTCGACGTGATCCGCCAGGTCCGGCCGCAGGAGGTCGAGTCGTGGAAGCGGGAGTGGTCGTCGTTCGACCTGCGCTACATCGGCGACAACCGTCCCGCGGACGACCCGACCCGGGCGACGGTGCCGGCGGTGCAGCGGCTGTGGTTCCGGGCCGACGGCACGCTCCCGGCGTCGCGGATCATCCACACGGCGGCGTTCGTGTACATCAGCGACTTCAGCCTGCTCGGCGTCGCCCTCCTGCCGCATGGCGAGCTGATCAGCTCCCCGCGGGTGCAGCCGGCGTCGCTGGACCACACGATCTGGTTCCACCGTCCGATCAGCGCCGACGAGTGGCTGCTGTACGACCAGACGTCGCCGTCGGCGTCGGGTGCCCGCGGGCTCAGCACGGCGCGGGTGTTCGCCGAGGACGGCACGCTCGTCGCGACCGTCGCGCAGGAGGGCCTCATCCGGCGGGTCACGCCCCGCGACTGACGCCCCCGCTCGTCAGGGCGTGCCGAAGGACAGGGACGACGGGTGCTCCGGTCCGGTCAGGACCGTCATCGGCACCAGCGCGGGCAGGAGCGACCCGAGGGTCGGCAGCAGGTGCGGCACGTCGAAGCCCTGCACCGACACGCGCAGCCGGTGGCCCCGGGCGATGCGGGCGCGTGTGGGGAACACCTCGACGTCGACCGGCGCGACCTGGCCGGCAGCCAGAGGAGCCTGCGCCGCCCGCGTGAACGGGTGGTACGGCTGCACCAGGGTCGTCCCGACGTAGCGTGAACGTGAGCGGTCGAGTGCGCGGTGCGAGAGCACCTGCCAGCCGCCGGTGAGGCGGGACACCGTGCCGTCGGGCGCGACGTCGGAGACGGTGACCGAGAGCATCCCGTCGCCGGCGGGGGACGACGTGTAGAGGCGCGCGTTCAGCGGTCCGTGCACGACGACGTCGGCCTTGAGCGGTGCCGTCTCGAACACCGGGCCGAGGTTGTCGTTGAACGTGTTGTTCGTGAAGCACGGCAGGTCGGGCAGCGCCTGGCGCAGGATGCCCGCGGTCCACTGGTTCGCCGACCGCGTGCAGAGCCCCTGGACGGGGATGGTCGGCACGGTCGTGCTGCCGCTGCGGGGCGTCCCGGCGGTGAGGCCGCCGGGGGTGCCGGCCGTCGTGGCGCTTCCGCTGAGCCGGAAGGTGCGTGGGGTGAGGGTCGACGGCATCCACGCCGTCCCGCGGACCCAGCGGCCGCTGCCCTGCTCGTAGCTGCTGAGACCGGCGATCTCGTCGAGCCGCTGGCC
Source organism: Propionibacteriales bacterium (assembly GCA_026392465.1). Taxonomy (GTDB): domain Bacteria; phylum Actinomycetota; class Actinomycetes; order Propionibacteriales; family Nocardioidaceae; genus Aeromicrobium. The sequence goes on along the minus strand of JAPLCA010000030.1, from coordinate 200,744 downwards.
GGGCAGCCCCTTGACGTAGTGGTCGAACCAGCGGAGCTGCAGCTCCTCGATGCTGCCGTACCCGGCGTCGCCGACCTCGGCGCCAGAGGAGCCCTGGAGGTGGTCCCAGGGGCCGACGATCATGCGGGTCGGGACGCCCCGACGCTGCAGGTTCTCGTACAGGAGGGGTGTCCCGCGCTGGAAGAGGTCGTACTGGCCCGCGACGAAGAACGTGGGCACGGTGATGCGCGACGCGACCTGCAGGGGCGAGCGCTGCGTGTAGAACGCGCCGTCGTAGGCGGGTTCGCCGCCGGTGAACGCGGACAGCAGGAGGTTGGTGCTGAACAGGCCGTTGCCGGCCAGGTGGGTCACGAGGGTGCCCAGGCCGGTGCCGGGGTCCGTCGCGGTGAGGGCCGGCGGGATGATCGACGTCCCGTTCACCAGGCCGATCCAGAGCGGGATGAACCCGATGTCGAGCGCGCCGCCCGAGGCGACCACGTCGCGGTAGACGTCGGCACCGGGCACCTGGGGGAAGATGGCCCGCAGCCCCTTCGGTCGGTCGGCGGCGGCGAAGAGCTGCGAGATGCCCATGTACGAGGGCCCGTTCATGGCCGTGCGTCCGTCGCTCCACGGCTGCTGAGCGGCCCAGGTCATGATCACGCCGAAGTCGCGGTCCTCGCGCGAGCAGAAGGCGCACCACGTCCCGTCGGAGCTGCCCGTGCCGCGGGCGTCGACCGTGAGGTGCAGGTAGCCGCGCTTGACCAGGTAGCTCGGGTCGGTCCCGAGGAGGCCGCCGGCCTGGGACTGGACGTTCTTGTTGTAGGCGGTGATGGTGACGACGACCGGGAGCCGGCGGGTCACCGGCCGCCCGGCGGCGTCGACGGGTCGCATGAGGTTGCCGCGCAGCACGGTCCCGTCGGACGTGCGGATCGCGAGGTCCTGCTGGGTCACGGTCGCGGGGTACTGCTCGGGCCGTGGCTTCCACGCCGACGTCGGCGCGGCGTCCGCGACGGTCGTCGCCGAGGCCGGCGGTGCCACCGCGGCCGCGCTCGCCGGCGCCGTGAGCGTCGTGACCGACGCCGCCGCGGACACGGCGAGCACGAGGGTGCGGGTGAGCAGGTTCGTCATCGGTCCTCCTGGTGGTCCGGGAGGACCAACGACGAGACCTGCATCACGTCACGTGCGCGACCTCGTCAGTGGCTGACCCGACCCACCAGGTGCGTCGCGTCCTTCTTCTGGGCGCGGACGCCGAAGACGATGCCGTCCTCGGAGGCCTCGGACCCGAAGACGACGGTGGTCGGCAGCAGCACGGGCTTCTTGAACTCCACGTCGACCGTGAAGGCGTCGGGCAGTCGGTTCTGCAGGGCCGCCAGGCTGCGCGCCTTGGTCCACATCCCGTGCGCGATGTTGGTCGGGAAGCCGAACGCCTTCGCGGTGACGGGGTAGAGGTGGATGGGGTTGCGGTCCCCGGAGACGGCGCCGTAGCGGCGTCCCAGGTTGCCGGCCAGTCGCCAGTGCACGACGCCCCGCGGGGCCTCGACGCCGTCGAGCACCGGGGTCGAGGTCTCGGCGTCGCCGCCGCGGCCCCGGGAGAACAGCGTCATGGTCTCGTCCCAGACGACCTCCTCGCCGACCGTGACGGTCGTGAGCACGTCGACGAGGCGGCCCTTCGGGTGCGGGCGCAGGTCGGCCGCGTGCACCGACACGTCGAACGTCTCGTCGAGGCCGATCGGACGGTGCTGCGTGATGCGGTTGCGCAGGTGCACCAGCCCCATCGGCGCGAACGGGAACGACGTGTCGGTCATGAGCGCCATGTGCAGCCCGAAGGCGGCCATGTGCGGGTACGTGACCGGCAGGTGCTCGGCACGCGGGAACGCGCAGACCTCGAGGTAGCGCTCCAGGTGCGTCGGGTCGGTGCTCACGCCGCGGCGCTCGAGCACGAGGTCGGGCACGGTGCCCGACGCGTGCTTGACGCCGGGGAGCGAGCCGACCACCGGAAGCGCGGGCAGCGCGGCCTTCAGCATGAGCGGCAGCGTGGCCGGAGCCGCCTCGAACTGCCTTGTGGTCACGACGCCCCCAGCAGCATCTGGCCGTTGACGCCGAGCACGTTGCCGCTGACCGCGCCGGAGCCGGGGTTGGCGAACCAGGCGATGGCCTCGGCGACGTCGACGGGCTGGCCGCCCTGCGACATCGAGTTCATGCGTCGGCCGGCCTCGCGGATGCCGAGCGGGATGGTCTTGACCATCTCGGTCTCCATGAAGCCGGGGGCCACGACGTTGGCGGTGATGCCGTCGCCGGCCACGCGCTCGGCGAGCGCCTGGATCCAGCCGATGACGCCCGCCTTCGCGGAGGCGTAGTTGGTCTGGCCGTTGTTGCCCGCGATGCCGGCGATCGACGCGATGCCGATGACCGTGCCGCCCTCGTTGATCAGGCCCTGGGCCAGCAGCTCGTCCGTGATCCGCTGCGGCGCACCGACGGAGATGTCGACGACGAGCTGCCAGTTCTCGGCCTTCATGTTGCGCAGGCGCTTGTCGCGCGTGATGCCGGCGTTGTGCACGACGACGTCGACGGAGCCGTAGTTCTCCTTGACGTACGCCGCGATCGTGGCGGGGGCGTCCTCGGCGGTGATGTCGCCGACGATGTAGCCGCCGCCGAGCTCGTCGGCGAGGGCCTTGAGGTCGGCCTCCAGCGGCGGGACGTCGAGGCCGATGACGGTGGCGCCGTCGCGGGCGAGGGTGCGCATGTCCGCCTCGCCCAGACCACGCGAGGCACCGGTGACGAGGGCGACCTTGCCGGCGAGCGGCTTCTCGAGGTCCGCAGGCTCCGTGACCGACGTGATGCCGGTGGTGCCGATCCGCACGACCTGGCCGGAGACGTAGGCCGACTTGGGGGAGAGGAAGAAGCCGAGGGTCGACGCGAGCGACGCCTCGGCGCCGGGGGCGAGGTAGACGAGGTTGGCCGTGCTGCCGCCGCCGACCTCCTTGGCGAGCGAGCGGGTGAAGCCCTCGAGGGCCCGCTGGGCCACACGAGCGCCCTCGCTGCCGGCCTGCTCGGGGACGGTCCCGACCACGACGACGCGACCGTTGCCCTGGAGCTGGCGCAGCACCGGCGTGAAGAACTCCTGGAGGGCGACGAGGCCGGCCGCGTCGGCGATGCCGGTCGCGTCGAAGACGAGACCCTTGTAGCGCTTGCCCTGGGCGGGGACGCCGGTCGCCTCGATCTTGAGCGCCTTGAGCGCGGCCGTCACGGCCTTCGCGACGTCGCCCGGGGTGGCGCTGCCGGTCAGCACGGAGCCCCGGACGAGCGGTCCGCCCTCGTAGCGCTCCAGGTACGGCGGGTTGGGCAGCCCCAGGTTCTTGACGAGGAACTTGCCGATCGGGTTGTGGGCCAGGTCCTGGTAACGATCGCTCATCGCCGGGTGTGTCCTATCTCTCGCATACCATTGGTATCTGGATTCGCAGCCAAACTGTAACTTGGAGTGACACCAACGTCCACCGAGGGTGGCGAGGCGCACACGGGCGTGCAGGCGACCGAGGACCGCGTCGCGTGGCACCATCGTCGCACCCACCCCGGTGGCTCGGCACCACCCGACCACCCCGTCCACCCCGAAGCGCAAGGAGCACCGCGCCATGGCGGAGAACACCCCCGCGAAGAAGACGGCCGCCAAGAAGGCCCCCGCGACGAAGGCCCCGGCCAAGAAGGCCGCAGCGGCCACCGAGGCCTCCACCGGCCCGTCCATCCGCAAGGTCGTCGTCGTCGGCGGCAACCGCATCCCGTTCGCCCGGTCGAACACCGTCTACCAGAACGTGTCCAACCAGGAGATGCTCACCGCGGCGCTCGACGGCCTCGTCGCCCGCTACGGCCTCGAGGGCGAGCGCGTCGGCGAGTTCGTCGCCGGTGCCGTCCTCAAGCACAGCCGCGACTTCAACCTCGCCCGCGAGGTCGTGCTCGGCTCCGCGCTCTCGCCCGAGACGCCCGCCGAGGACATCCAGCAGGCCTGCGGCACCGGTCTGCAGGCCGCCTTCCAGGTCGCCGCCAAGATCCAGCTCGGCAAGATCGAGTCCGGCATCGCCGGCGGCACCGACACCACGTCGGACGCGCCCCTGGCCATCGGCGACAAGCTCCGCAAGATCCTCATCGAGGCCAACAACGCGAAGGACACCAAGGGTCGGCTCGCCGCCCTGGCCAAGGTGCGCCCGGCGTACCTCGCGCCCGACCAGCCCCGCAACGCCGAGCCGCGCACCGGCCTGTCGATGGGTGACCACCAGGCCCTGACCACGCACGCGTGGGGCATCACGCGCGAGGCGCAGGACGAGCTCGCCGCGCTGTCGCACCAGAACCTCGCGAAGTCCTGGGACGAGGGCTGGCAGGACGACCTCGTCACGCCCTTCCACGGCGTCACGAAGGACAACCACCTGCGCCCGGACTCCACGGTCGAGAAGCTGGCCAAGCTCAAGCCCGTCTTCGGCAAGCAGCTCGGCGACGAGGCGACCATGACGGCCGGCAACTCCACGCCGCTGTCCGACGGCGCCTCGGTGGCGCTGCTCGCCTCCGAGGAGGAGGCGGAGCGTCGCGGCTGGACCAAGCGCGCCTACTTCGTCGACTACGAGACGGCTGCCGTCGACTACGTCAGCGGCGCCGAGGGCCTGCTGATGGCGCCCGCCTACGCCGTGCCGCGCATGCTCGCCCGCAACGGCCTGACGCTGCAGGACTTCGACTACTACGAGATCCACGAGGCGTTCGCCGGCCAGGTGCTGTCGACGCTCGCCGCGTGGGAGGACGCCGAGTTCTGCCAGCAGAAGCTCGGCCTCGACGTGCCGCTCGGCTCGATCGACCGCAGCAAGCTCAACGTCAAGGGCTCCTCGCTCGCCGCGGCCCACCCGTTCGCGGCGACCGGCGCCCGCATCGTGGCCAACCTCGCGAAGCTGCTGCACGAGAAGGGCGCGGGCAGCCGTGGTCTCATCTCGATCTGCGCCGCCGGCGGCCAGGGCGTCGTCGCGATCCTCGAGGGCGCCTGACCCTCGGCCCACGGCGTCGACGTCGAAGGACCCCCACGGCACTGCCGTGGGGGTCCTTCGCGTCTCGCGGGTGCGGCTCAGGCGCCGCGTGCCATGGCCAGCGCTCCGCGCAGCAGGTGCCCGAGCAGGTCGTCGGTGCCGACCGGGTCGACGACGGGCAGGCCCGAGATGTGCCGGCGCACCGACAGCTGCAGGTGGGCGAGGTTCAGCGCACCGAGGCCCTGCGTGTAGAGCACGTTCGCGAGCAGGTGCGGGTCGGCCACGGCGAAGTCGCCAGAGCGCGTGCCGTCCTCCAGCACGCCGACGACGTGGCCGAGGCACGCGCTCATGCCCGTGCCGAGCCGGATCATGACCTCCTCGCTGACCTCCTCCATGAGCTCGGTGCCGCGGCGACGCAGCAGCGTCTGGGCGCAGTCCACGAACGCGGGGTGCTCGAGGCCGTAGCCGAAGAAGGCCCGCACGAGCAGCTCGAGCCGGTCGGGCGCGGCGAGGTCGGGGTCGTCACCGGGGGAGAGCGCGGCGTCGAGCTCGGTGAGGTACCCGAGCAGCGTCACGGCGAACAGCTCCTCCTTGCTGGAGAAGTGCCGGTAGATGATGGCCCGGTTGATGCCGACGGCCCGCGCGATGTCCTCGATCTGCGCCTCGCGCACGCCCCGCTCGTCGAACAGGGCCCGGGTGGCGGCGACGATCTCGCGCGAGCGCTCGGCCCGCCGCTCGGCCGTCCGCGGCCGCACCGCGGGCGGTGCTGGCGAGTCGGCCTCCGGCTCCGATACAGACATGGATGCATCCTAGGCTCGACGTCGCGCGCGACGTCACTCCCGGGGCGTCGTGGCGGGTCGTCCGGTCGGACGTCGTCGGACGCGCCACTGTCGGTGGCGGGTCGTACGGTGGAGCACATGAGGCCCTTGTCCGAGCTGCGCCGTCAGGTCGCCCCCTTCACCGTCGTCTCCGAGTACGAGCCCGCCGGCGACCAGCCCGCCGCCATCCAGGCGCTGCAGGAGCGGATCGAGGGCGGCGAGCAGGACGTCGTGCTCATGGGCGCGACCGGCACCGGCAAGACGGCCACCACCGCCTGGCTGGCCGAGCGGCTCCAGCGGCCCATGCTCGTCATGCTGCCGAACAAGACGCTCGCCGCCCAGTTCGCGAACGAGCTGCGCGAGCTGCTGCCGAACAACGCCGTCGAGTACTTCGTCTCCTACTACGACTACTACCAGCCCGAGGCGTACGTCCCGCAGAGCGACACCTACATCGAGAAGGACTCCTCGATCAACGAGGAGGTCGAGCGGCTGCGCCACAGTGCCACGTGGTCGCTGCTCACCCGACGCGACGTGATCGTCGTGGCCACCGTCTCCTGCATCTACGGCCTCGGGTCGGCGCAGGAGTACATGGAGCGCATGATCCGCTTCACGGTCGGCGACGAGAAGCCGCGCGAGGAGCTGCTGCGCACGCTCGTGCAGGCCCAGTACGTCCGCAACGACGTCGCGCCGACCCGGGGCACCTTCCGGGTCAAGGGCGACACGCTCGAGATCTTCCCCGTCTACCAGGAGATGGCGGTCCGCATCGAGTTCTTCGGCGACGAGATCGAGCGGCTCATGACGCTGCACCCGCTCACCGGCGAGGTGATCAGCGAGGACACCGAGCTGGCCGTCGGCGCCGCGACCCACTACGCCGTGGGGCCCGACATCATGACGCGGGCCATCGAGAGCATCGAGATCGAGCTCAAGGACCGCCTGGCCGAGCTCGAGGCACAGGGCAGCCTGCTCGAGGCGCAGCGGCTGCGCATGCGCACCACCTACGACATCGAGATGATGCAGCAGGTCGGCACCTGCTCGGGCATCGAGAACTACTCGCGCCACATGGACGGCCGGGCGCCGGGCTCGGCACCCAACTGCCTGCTCGACTACTTTCCCGAGGACTTCGTGCTCGTCCTCGACGAGTCGCACGTGACGGTGCCGCAGATCGGCGCCATGTACGAGGGCGACATGTCCCGCAAGCGCACGCTCGTCGAGCACGGCTTCCGGCTGCCGAGCGCCATGGACAACCGCCCGCTCACGTGGAGCGAGTTCCTCGAGCGCATCGGCCAGACGGTGTACCTGTCGGCCACGCCGGGCAACTACGAGATGGAGAAGACCGGGGGAGAGGTGGTCGAGCAGATCATCCGGCCCACGGGCCTGGTCGACCCCGAGGTGCTGGTCAAGCCGACGCGCGGTCAGATCGACGACCTCGTCGCGCAGATCCGCGACCGGGTCGAGAAGAACGAGCGTGTCCTCGTCACCACGCTCACCAAGAAGATGTCCGAGGACCTCACCGACTACCTGCTCGAGGCCGGCATCCGCACGCGCTACCTGCACAGCGAGGTCGACACCCTGCGCCGGGTCGAGCTGCTGCGCGAGCTGCGGATGGGCGAGTACGACGTGCTCGTCGGCATCAACCTGCTGCGCGAGGGCCTCGACCTGCCCGAGGTGAGCCTGGTGGCGATCCTCGACGCCGACAAGGAGGGCTTCCTGCGCTCCGGTCGCTCGCTCATCCAGACGATCGGCCGTGCCGCCCGCAACGTGTCCGGCCAGGTGATCATGTACGCCGACCGGATCACGGACTCGATGGCGCTGGCCATCGACGAGACGAACCGGCGTCGCGAGCGTCAGGTCGCCTACAACACCGAGCGCGGCATCGACCCGCAGCCGCTGCGCAAGAAGATCGGCGACATCACCGACCTGCTGGCCCGCGAGGACGCCGACACGACGAAGCTGCTCGCCGCCACCGGCGACCACAAGCGTCGGGGTGCGCCGGTGCCGCTCGGCCAGCACACCGCGGACCTCGCCGACCTGCCCTCGGCCGACCTCGCGGCGCTCATCGAGCAGCTGAGCGAGCAGATGCACACGGCCGCCGCCGACCTGCAGTTCGAGGTCGCCGCCCGGCTGCGCGACGAGATCGGGGAGCTGAAGAAGGAGCTGCGCGGCATGCTCGAGGCTCACGCGTGACCGTGCGTGCCGCAGCGGGCGACCTCGCGATCGAGGTCGACCCGGCGCACGGAGCCCGGCTGGTGTCCTTCACCGTCGCAGGGGAGGAGCTGCTCTCGACGCAGGAGGTGCCCGGCGTGCCGACGTCGATCTCCCGCGGGTGCTACCCGATGGTGCCCTGGGCGGGGCGGATCGGCGGCGGCACGCTCGAGCACGCCGGGGCACGTCACGCGCTGCCGCTCGACGGCGACGGCAACGCGCTGCACGGGCTCGGTCTCGACGCCGTCTGGCAGCAGGACGACGCGACCGAGGACGGCGCGGCGTTCTCGGTCGATCTCGGCGACCCGTGGCCGGTCGACGGACGCGCCACGCTCGGCTACGCGCTGACGCCGCAGCGGCTCGTGTGCACGCTCACCTGGGACGGTGGCGGTCCCGGCGCGTCGCTCGGCCTGCACCCGTGGTTCCGCCGCACGCTCTCCGACGGGACGTCCGCCGACGTCGACGTCGCCCCCCTCGAGATGGTCGAGCGCGACGGCGCCCTGCCCACCGGACGCCTCGTCGCGCCACGCGAGGGTCCGTGGGACGACTGCTTCCGGCTCGCCCGCGATCCGATCGTGCGCTGGGGCGACGCGCTGACGCTGCGCCTGTCCAGCGACGCGCCCTGGTGGGTCGTCTACAGCGAGCCCGTGCACGCGGTCTGCATCGAGCCGCAGACGGCCCCGCCCGACGCGTTCGCGCACCCGGACTGGCACCGCTGGCTGCAGGCGCGCTCGCTCACGTTCACCCTCGACGTCGACGCGGGGTAGCACCAGGGCGGTGCGACCGTGCGGCGTCCCGTCTGCTGGGACGTCGGTGGTCGCGTCCCGGGGGAGCGCACGCTGGACGCACATCCCACCCCGAGGAGCTGTCATGACCGTCACCGACGAGTTCGTCCAGGCCAACCGCGCCTACCAGGAGGGCTTCGAGGGCCCGCTGCCCCTGCCACCGGCCCGCAAGGTCGCGGTCGTCGCCTGCATGGACGCGCGGCTCGACCCCGCCAAGATCCTGGGGATCGTCGAGGGCGACGCCCACGTCATCCGCAACGCCGGCGGCGTGGTCACCGAGGACGCTCTGCGGTCCCTCGCCATCAGCCAACGTCTCCTCGGCACGGAGGAGATCGTGCTGCTGCACCACACGGACTGCGGCATGGTGACCTTCACCGACGATGCGTTCCGCCAGCAGATCGAGGCCGAGACCGGCATCCGGCCGAGCTGGGCGGCCGAGGCCTTCCCCGACGCTGCAGCCGACGTGCAGCAGGGCATCCGGCGCATCCGGGCGAACCCCTTCGTGCCGAGGACCGACCGGGTCCGCGGCTTCGTGTTCGACGTCGCCTCCGGTGCGATCGACGAGGTCGTCGCCTGACCTCGTCCGGCACGTCGTCGGCGCGGCTGGACCGGGCCCCGTAGCGTCGTCCTGAGACGTCCCGCCGGGGCCAGGACGAGAGCAGCGCGATGACACGGATGGACGAGCAGCCGACGGTCCGCCCGACCACCCGGTCGGGTGCCGTGGGCCGTCGGGTGCTCCTCGGAGGTGCCCTGGCGACGACCCTCACCGTCGGCGGGCTCGCGCTGCTCGACCGCATGCCCTACGTGCGCGACCTGCCGATCCCGGGACGCCGCCGCATGCAGCTGACCTGGTTGGCCGACGAGCTCCGCGGCGCCGGGCTCCGCGTGCAGGGTGACGCGGGGTGGGTCGAGCGTGGTCGCCCGTGGGCCTTCGACCCGGTCGGCGTCCTGATGCACCACACGGCCTTCCGAGCCACCGCGGCGGACCCCCAGCCGGCCCTCGCCACGGTGCGGGACGGTCGCGCCGGGCTGCGGGGTCCGCTGTGCCACGTGCTCGTCGCACGGGACGGCACCTGCCACGTGATCTCCGCCGGCCGCGCCAACCACGCCGGCGAGGCCCGGGCGAGCGGGCCGGTGGAGGGCGGTGACGGCAACGTCTCCTACGTCGGCATCGAGATCGACTACGCGCCGCAGCAGCCCTTCTCCCAGCAGCCGACCGCGGCCCAGCTGGACGCCTCCGTCGTCGCTGCGGCGGTCGTCGTGGCCAGGCTCGGCAACGGAGCGGACCACGTGCGCTACCACGCCGAGACGAGCCTGGCGGGCAAGTGGGACCCGGGGAACACGCTCGACGCCGACGCGTTCCGAGCGAGGGTGGCCGCCGAGCTGGCGCGGCGCGCCTGAGGCCGCCGCCGGCTCCCGCCACCGGACCCGCGACGTGCGCCAGGCCGGTGCCGGCTGCAACAATGTCCGGCGGAGGGGAGTATTCCTTCGCTGCAGCGTCGTCATCACGGGGGTCCGCCTGACCCTCCGGTGCTGCGGGTCCGCGGTCCGCGGGCGGAAGAGACCTCCGGTACACGTCTGTCGACCGGAGGAACCTGAGTGAACGTCTCGACCCTGGAGTGGTCCATCACCGTCGGGGTGACCATCGCGATCATCCTGTTCGACGTGTTCGTCGTGGCGCGCAAGCCGCACGAGCCGTCGATGAAGGAGTGCGCGACCTACCTCGCCATCTACGTCGGGCTGGCGGTGGCCTTCGGCATCTGGACGTTCAGCTACCACGGCTCCCAGTACGGCGTGGAGTTCTTCGCCGGGTGGCTGACGGAGTACAGCCTGTCGATCGACAACCTGTTCATCTTCATCATCATCATGGCGAGCTTCAAGGTGCCGCGGAAGTACCAGCAGGAGGCCCTGCTGGTCGGCATCATCATCGCGCTGGTGTTCCGCGCGATCTTCATCGCCGTCGGCGCCGTGGCGATCAACAACTTCTCGTGGATCTTCTACCTGTTCGGCGCCTTCCTGCTCTACACGGCGATCAACCTGATCCGCGACACCGACCACGACGACGACGGCGAGAACGCGGTCGTCCGCTTCGCCCGACGCCGCTTCAACCTCACCGAGCAGTGGGACGGCCTCAAGCTCATCGTGCGGGAGAACGGCCGCCGCGCGCTGACCCCGATGGCGCTCGTCATCATCGCGCTCGGCACCACCGACCTGCTGTTCGCGCTCGACTCGATCCCGGCGATCTACGGCCTCACCAAGGAGCCGTACCTGGTGTTCACGGCCAACGTGTTCGCCCTCATGGGCCTGCGTCAGCTCTACTTCCTGCTCGGCGACCTGCTCAAGCGTCTGGTGTTCCTGTCGCAGGGCCTGGCGGTGCTGCTCGCGTTCATCGGCGTCAAGCTGCTGCTCCACGCCCTGCACGAGAACGAGCTGCCCTTCATCAACGGCGGCGAGCACGTGAAGGTCCCGGAGATCCCCACGCTCGCGAGCCTCGGTGCGATCGTCGTCATCCTCGGCACCACGACGGTCGTGAGCCTCTGGTACTCGCGCAGGTACCCCGAGAAGGTCGACGACGGGCACTCCGCCCCGAAGGAGTAGGTCGCGAGGGGGCGTCGTGCCCCAGGCCCGTGCGGAGGAGGAGGGTCCGGCTCAGGCCGGGCCCTCCTCCTGCACGTGGTAGCGGCGGACGTCGGCGTCCAGCACCTCGGGAAGCTCCACCGCGTCGTCATCGGGCAGCGCCCGGAACGCGAGCAGGGCGACCTCGTCCGTCCAGTGCTCGTGCACCTGGACGAGGCCGGGGTCGACGCTGTCGGCCGTCAGCGCGAAGGCCAGGCAGCCGTCGGTGCGGCGCGCCAGCTCTACGACGGGACGGCAGGCGGCCACGTACGCGTCGCGTGCGGCCGGCTCCACACGGAGCCAGCCGGCCACGACCACCGAGTGCGGAGAGTCAGCCACCGAGCTGCTCGACGTCCTTGAACTCGCTGTCGGCGGTGCCGGTGAGCTTGTTGATCGCGTAGGTGACCGCCCACAGCACGACGCCGATCAGCATGAGCGCGCCGGCGATCTTGTAGACCTCCGAGTCGCGCTCGACCCACGGTCCGGCCAGGAACACGCAGAGGATCGCGGCGATGCCGGGAAGGATCCACGGCGACACGAAGTGGTCCTTCTGAGCGTCGCCCGGGTTGCGCCGCAGGACGAGGCAGGCCACGTTCACGACGGCGAAGACGCACAGCAGGAGGAACGCGGTCACGTTCGACAGGTTGCCGACCACGTTGCTCTCGGCGTCGCGGGTGACGTAGAAGATCAGCCCGAGCGCGAGCAGGGTGCTGAACGCGACCGCCACCCACGGGGTGCGGCGACCCGGCAGGACCGAGCCGAGCTGGCGGGGGAGCACGCCCTGCTTCGCCATGCCGTAGAGCAGGCGGCTCGCCATGAGCATGTTGATCAGCGCGGTGTTGGCCACCGCGAAGACCGCGAGGAACGGGAAGACCCGGTCGATCGGGAAGTCCGGCGCACCCTGCGAGACGACCTCGAGCAGGGCGCGTCCCTCAGAGTTCTCGCCCACCGTCTTCGCCCCGTCGGCGGTGAGGACGGCCACGACGGACACGGCGACCAGCATGTACAGGATCACCGCGATGCCGAGCCCGGTCAGCATCGCGCGGGGGAAGATCTTGTTCGGCTCCTTGACCTCCTCGACCATGTTCACGGCGTCCTCGAAGCCGACCATGGCGAAGAACGCGATCGACGTCGCAGCCGTCACGGCGAGGAAGAGCCCGCGGTCCTCGTAGTCGGTGAAGGTCACGACCTCCGACAGGTTCGCGCCGTTCCGGCTCATGGCGTAGAAGCCGACGCCGATGACGATGGACAGAGCGGCGAGCTCGACGAGGGTCAGCACGACGTTGAACTTGACGCTCTCGCCGACGCCGCGCAGGTTGATGATCGCCAGCAGCAGCATGAACCCCATCGCGATGGCGACGATCGTGCCGCTGCTGGACGGACCGTCGACCCAGCCGTTCACCTCCAGACCGCCGGTGAACTGGTCGGCGAGCGTCTTCGCCGCCGTCGATGCGCTGGTGATGCCCGAGCAGACCACCGCGAACGCGATGAGGAACGTCACGAAGTGGATGCCGAACGCCTTGTGGGCGTACAGCGCGGCGCCGGCGGCCTGCGGGTACTTCGTGACGAGCTCCAGGTACGACAACGCCGTCATCGAGGCCACGACGAATGCCAGGAGGAACGGCAGCCAGACGAGTCCGCCGACCTTCCCCGCCATCTGTCCGGTCACCGCGTAGATGCCGGCACCGAGGATGTCACCGACGATGAACAGGAGGAGGAGCTTGGGCCCCATGACCCTCCGGAGCTCCGTCGGCCCCTGGACTCCTGCGGTCTCGGTGGTCATGCGTCTCCCTCGCTCGTGGGCGCACTGGAGCGACCGCTCCGGTGCAGAGTTTGGGTGACACCTTGCTCCGCCTGCCCTCCAGATGCAACACCAGTAGTACCGTCGAGGCGTGATCGACGTACGCGGACGGCTGACGTCCTGGGCCGGTTCGCTCGTCATGCGTCGGGTGCGACGCAAGGGCATCGACCTCTCCCGCATCTCCTTCATCCCCGAGGCGACCAAGGTGCCGCTCCAGCGGAACGGCCTCGACCCGGTGCCGCGGCTGGCCGAGATCCGCGGCCAGGAGCGTCTGCACAAGCTGTCGCTCCCGTTCTCGTTCAACGCCTACCTGGTGTCCGGCTACGACGAGACCCGCACCGTCCTGACCGACCGCGACAGCTACTCCAACGACATCCGCCACCTCTTCCACGGTGACGGTCCGGCCACGTCCGACGACATCGGCGGCCTCGGGTTCACCGACCCTCCGCTGCACACGAGGCTGCGCAAGATCGTCACGCCCGAGTTCACGATGCGACGTCTCGCGCGGCTCGGCCCGGCCGTCGAGCGGATCGTCGACGACGCGCTCGACGCGTTCGAGGCGTCCGGATCGCCCGCCGACGTCGCGAAGCACCTCGCGTTCCCGGTGCCGTTCCAGACCATCTGCGAGCTGCTCGGCCTCGACTACAAGGACCGCGAGGCGTTCGCCGCCCTCGGCAGCGCACGGTTCGACGCGACCAACGGCGCGGCGGCGGCGTTCGGTGCGGTGTCGGCCCAGCGCGAGTTCCTGTTCGACGCCGTCGCGCGGCAGCGTCGCGACCCCGGCCCGGGCCTGATCGGGCAGATCATCCGCAACGAGGGCGACGCCATCAGCGACGTCGACCTCGCCGGTCTCGCCGACGGCGTGTTCACGGGCGGTTTCGAGACGACGGCCGGCATGATCGCCCTCGGCACGATCGTCCTCATGCGCGAGGAGAAGCACGCCAACCTGGTGCGCAACGGCACGTCGCAGGACATCGACCTCGTCGTGGAGGAGCTGCTGCGGTACCTGTCGGTCGTGCAGGTGGCGTTCCCGCGTTTCGCCAAGGAGGACATGACGCTGTTCGGCCAGCGCATCCGCAAGGGCGACGTGCTGCTCGCGTCGCTCAGCGGCGCCAACCGCGACGGCGCGGCGGCGGGGGAGAGGCCGGAGGACTTCGACCCCTTCCGGGTCCCGCGCAGCGGCCACCTCGCGTTCGGCCACGGCATCCACCGGTGCATCGGCGCCGAGCTGGCCCGCATGGAGCTGCGCACCGTGTTCCCGCGGCTGCTGCGCCGCTTTCCCGACCTCGCGCTGGCCGTGCCGGAGTCGGAGCTGTCGTTCCGTCGACTGTCGTTCGTCTACGGCGTCGACGAGCTGCCCGTCACCTTCTGACCCGTCAGGTCTGCGACTCCTGGTCGGGGGAGTCCTCCGGCTGCGCGTCGCCGCACTGCCCGAGCGTCGTCGCCTGGTGCCGCTTGAAGTCCGGGGACGACTCGAACGCCTTCCGGTAGTCGTCGGCGGGCAGTCCGGCGTAGTACTCGACCGCCTCGAGGAGGTCGTCGGCCCGCGGGTCGTCCGTCGCGGCGGCGAGTCGCCTGGCCGGGTCGAGCGCCGCCCGGAACCGCTCGATCGTCTCGGGGTAGTCGTTCTCGTTGAACGCCGCCACCCCCGACCGCACCAGGCCGCACGTCTGGTCGAACGCGCGCTGCGCGATCCCGTCGTCACCCCCGCCGCCGGTGCACGCGGCCGTCAGCGCCAAGACGGCGGCTGCGGCGGCGATGGACCTCACGCTCGCAGCGTAGGCAGGGTCGCGCGGTTCCGCAGGTCAGGACACGGACCGCCGAGAACTGCACCGGTGCTCGGGACTCGTCGAGGCGTCCGCACCTGATCGCCGGCCGCACTCGCGCGTCTCGGGAAGTTCGGTCCTTCGCTACTGAGCGCGGTGTCGATCCCTCGGCCGGGTGGACGACGAGCTCAGCGCATGGCGTGGGACCAGCTGCCCTCGTACTCGCGGTCAACCGTCTCCTGCGACTCGACGTGCACACCTTTCAGCAACCGTTCGAGTCCATCCTTCTCGGCGATACGTCGCACGCGTTCGTAGAGACCATCCTCCGAGCGGAGCACGTCACGTTCTTGGTCAGTCGCCGTGCCCAGCCAGATCCAGAACTCAAAGGGTGGCGCGAAGGCGATGACCTGACCGACGAGGACCACCCCGTCACGACGAAGACGCCTCCTCAGGCGTGTCTTGAGGGACGCCAGGGGCAGCCAGTTCGGGTTCTGAGGTCCAGGCTTACCAACCACGCTCGCGCCACTCGGGGAGGTGCGGGCGCTCGGCGCCGAGGGTGGTGTCGTTCCCGTGGCCGGGGTAGACGTGCGTGTCGTCGGGGAAGCGGTCGAACAGCTTCGTCTCGACCTCGTCGATCAGGGTGGTGAAGTCCTCGGGCGACCACGTCTTGCCGACACCGCCGGGGAAGAGGTCGTCGCCGACGAAGAGGTGCACGACGCCGTCAGGGTCGTCGTACGCGAGCACGATCGAGCCGGGCGTGTGGCCGACGACCTCGATCACCTCGAGCTCGCACGAGCCGACCCGGACGCGGGCGCCGGTCGCGACCGTACGGTCCGACGCGACGTCGATGCCCTCCGCGTCGCGCTCCCCGGCCACCGTCTCGGCACCGGTCGCCTTCTTCACGGCGGCGAGCGCGCCCCAGTGGTCGTGGTGGCGGTGGGTGGTGACGACGCGCGCGAGTCCGGCGTCGCCCACGAGCTCGAGGAGCCGGTCGGGCTCGGCGGCGGCGTCGACCAGCACCTGCTCGCCCGTGAGCTCGCAGCGCAGCAGGTAGGCGTTGTTGCTCATGTCGCCCACCGCCAGCTTCGTGATCCGCAGGTCGCCCGCGGACTGGACGTCGGCTGGACCGCCGACCTCGACCTCACCCGTGTACGTCATGATGCTGATCCTAGGCGGACGGGAGGGACCCACGCCGGGACGGAGGAGCGACGATGGACGGCGCAGAGGTGGCCGGTCGGCTGATCGGGTTCGCGATCGTGATGGCCATCCCGATCCTCATGATCGTCTCCGGGCAGCGGCGCAAGACGCGGACCTCGGGGGAGCGCGGCGGCGTGCTCCTCGTGAGCGGCATCGTGCTGCTCGTGCTCGTGGTGCTCGGCATCCTGAGCTCCGCGGCCCAGATGAGCACCGCTCCCTGACGCGGTGCACCGCGGCCGTGGGTGAGGTCACCGTCGCCCGACGTGTTTCTGTCGGCGGTCGCGACTAGGGTCGAGCACGTATGCATACTCCTGTCTTCATAGCCCTGGAGGGACGCTCGTGACGTCGGACCGCATCGTCGTGCGCGGCGCCCGTGAGCACAACCTCAAGGACGTCTCGCTCGACCTCCCGCGCGACGCCCTCATCGTCTTCACCGGCCTGTCCGGGTCCGGCAAGTCGTCGCTGGCCTTCGACACGATCTTCGCCGAGGGGCAGCGCCGCTACGTCGAGTCGCTGTCGGCGTACGCCCGCCAGTTCCTCGGGCAGATGGACAAGCCCGACGTCGACTTCATCGAGGGTCTCTCGCCCGCGGTCTCGATCGACCAGAAGTCCACGTCGCGCAACCCGCGCTCGACCGTCGGCACGATCACCGAGGTCTACGACTACCTGCGTCTGCTCTTCGCGCGCGCCGGGCGCGCCCACTGCCCCGAGTGCGGCGAGCCGATCTCCCGCCAGACGCCGCAGCAGATCGTCGACCGCATCCTCGCGATGCCCGAGGGCGCCCGGTTCCAGGTGCTCGCGCCCGTCATCCGCGGTCGCAAGGGCGAGTACCTCGAGCTGTTCAAGCAGCTGCAGCAGCAGGGCTTCAGCCGCGCGCTGGTCGACGGCCAGGTGCACAACCTCGCCGACGAGCCGCCCAAGCTCGCCAAGCAGAAGAAGCACACCATCGACGTCGTCGTGGACCGGCTGCAGGTCAAGGAGTCCATGCAGCAGCGGCTCACGGAGTCCGTCGAGACGGCGCTCGGCATCGCCGACGGTCTCGTGCTCGCCGACTTCGTCGACCTCGACGACGACGACCCGAACCGCGTCCGCCGCTTCTCCGAGAAGCTCGCCTGCCCCAACGACCACCCGCTCGCCGTCGACGAGCTCGAGCCGCGCTCGTTCTCCTTCAACGCGCCGTTCGGCGCCTGCCCCGAGTGCCACGGTCTCGGCACCCGTATGGAGGTCGACCCCGAGCTCGTCGTGCCCGACCCGACCAAGTCGATCAGCGACGGTGCCATCGCGCCGTGGAGCTACAACCAGGTCTCGGAGTACTTCCTGCGGATCACGCAGGCACTCGCCGAGGAGATGGGCTTCTCCACCGACACGCCCTACGGGAAGCTGCCCAAGAAGGCGCAGGACGTGCTCATGCACGGCCACCCCGACAAGGTGCACGTCACCTACAAGAACCGGTACGGCCGTCAGCGCTCCTACTACACCGCGTTCGAGGGTGCGATCGCGTTCATCGAGCGTCGCTACGCCGAGACCGAGTCCGAGACCAACCGCGAGCGCCTCGAGGGCTTCATGCGCGAGGTGCCGTGCGGCGAGTGCGGCGGCAGCCGGCTCAAGCCGGTCATCCGCGCCGTCCTCGTCAACCACCCGGAGCTCGGACCCAAGAACATCGCCGAGGTCAGCAACCTCTCCATCGCCGAGGCGGCCGAGTACCTCCAGGGTCTGGAGCTGACCGACCGCGAGCGCCAGATCGGCGAGCGCGTGCTCAAGGAGATCCACGAGCGGCTCCGGTTCCTGCTCGACGTCGGCCTCGACTACCTCAGCCTCGACCGTGCGGCGGGCTCGCTCTCGGGCGGCGAGGCGCAGCGCATCCGACTGGCCACCCAGATCGGTGCCGGCCTCGTCGGCGTGCTGTACGTCCTCGACGAGCCGTCGATCGGGCTGCACCAGCGCGACAACCACCGGCTCATCGAGACCCTCGTCCGTCTGCGCGACATGGGCAACACGCTCATCGTCGTCGAGCACGACGAGGACACCATCAAGGCAGCCGACTGGGCCGTCGACATCGGTCCGGGTGCCGGCGAGCACGGTGGACAGGTCATCGTCTCCGGGTCGGTCAAGGAGCTGTTGAAGAGCAAGGACTCCGTCACCGGGCAGTACCTCTCCGGACGACAGTCGATCCCGGTGCCGGAGGTCCGGCGTCCGCGCGAGAAGGGTCGCGAGATCACGATCCACGGTGCGCGCGAGAACAACCTGCGCGACATCGACGTCACGTTCCCGCTCGGCCAGCTGGTGGCCGTCACGGGCGTGTCCGGGTCGGGCAAGTCGACGCTGGTCAACGACATCCTCTACACGTCGCTCGCGCGACAGATCTACGGCGCGCGCACCATCCCGGGACGGCACCGCACCATCAGCGGCGCCGACCAGATCGACAAGATCATCCACGTCGACCAGTCGCCGATCGGCCGGACGCCTCGGTCCAACCCGGCCACCTACACGGGCGTGTTCGACCACGTCCGCAAGCTCTTCGCGCAGACGCCCGAGGCGAAGATGCGCGGCTACCAGCAGGGTCGCTTCTCGTTCAACGTCAAGGGCGGACGCTGCGAGGCGTGCTCCGGCGACGGCACGATCAAGATCGAGATGAACTTCCTGCCCGACGTGTACGTGCCGTGCGAGGTCTGCCACGGTGCGCGCTACAACCGCGAGACGCTCGAGGTGCGCTACAAGGGTCGCACCATCGCCGAGGTGCTCGACATGCCGATCGAGGAGGCCGTCGAGTTCTTCGAGGCGATCCCCGCCATCGCGCGT
Source organism: Propionibacteriales bacterium (assembly GCA_026392465.1). Taxonomy (GTDB): domain Bacteria; phylum Actinomycetota; class Actinomycetes; order Propionibacteriales; family Nocardioidaceae; genus Aeromicrobium. Next base: position 181,784 of record JAPLCA010000030.1, on the reverse strand, counting down.
CACCTGCGCACGCTGGTCGACGTCGGGCTCGGCTACGTCCGGCTCGGCCAGAGCGCACCGACCCTGTCCGGCGGCGAGGCGCAGCGCGTCAAGCTCGCGTCGGAGCTGCAGAAGCGGTCCACGGGTCGGACGCTCTACGTGCTCGACGAGCCGACCACCGGCCTGCACTTCGAGGACATCCGCAAGCTGCTGCTCGTCCTCGGCCGCCTCGTCGACTCCGGCAACTCTGTGGTCGTCATCGAGCACAACCTCGACGTCATCAAGACGGCCGACTGGCTGATCGACATGGGCCCCGAGGGCGGCTCCGGCGGCGGCACCCTCCTCGCCGAGGGCACCCCCGAGCACGTCGCGACGATCCCCGAGTCCCACACCGGCCGCTTTCTCGCCCCCCTCCTCACCTGACCGGGTCGGAGATTCCCAGGTCGACCTGGGAATCTCAGCGAAGCAGAGGAATCTCAGCCGCGCACGGAGTCCTACCCCTGCACGGCTGAGATTCTCGTGCTGGGGTCATGCGAGGTAGCGCCGACCGCGGCGATAGATGCGGTCGGACTGCTCGAGCTCGTGGGCGATGCGGCGCCCGGTGGCTCGTGCCTGTTTTGGCGTCACCTCCGCGAAGGTGGCACGAGAGACGCCGAAGTTGCGGCGACGGATTCGGTCCTCCCGGTGCTTCTCACGCACGACGACGTCGCTCGCATCCTCACCTGGCCGAAGGTCGCGCCAGTACTTGCGTCGACCGTCGACCTCGCCGACGTGACGGTGCTCCGGCCATCCCAGGTCCGTCCAGGCGAAGACCTCCCCGCGATCATCGGCGACGGGGTACTGCGTGACCGGGATCGGTAGACCCGCCTCGAAGCACGCCTGCCGGAGCAGCGACTCGGCCGCCGTCTGGGCACCGGGGTCCGCTCGACGCACGACAAGTCGTGCCAGCCGAGACCCGTGCCATCCCCGGAAACGTCCGGTGGCTTCCTGGAGCGCTGCACGTTCGGCCAGACCCAGGTGCAGCGCTGAGTCCATGACGACGAGCGCACGACGGACGTCCTGGCCGCACGCCACCTGGAACGCCGCGTGGTCGGCCCGCACCGCGGGAAGACCAGAGGGAGTCTCGACGATCTCCAAGCCGTCAAGCCTTCGATGGTGGTGCACGCCCGACTCCGACCGCGCTGATCCGGGATCGAGCCGCATCACGTGGACGACTCGCAGGTCGACCGCCCACGTGGCCAGCCCATGCGCGATCGCCGCGCTGTGGTGCGACAACGCCATGCTTCCTGGCGCGAACTTCGCCAGGACGCTGCGAGCAAGGAGCAGATGACGCTGCTCCCGGTCGAGGGACGTGAGGACTTGAGGGAGTGCGTACGTCCCGACGCGGATCCGAGTCAGCAGACCAGCCATCACGTGTGCCGCGATGCTCTGGTCACTCCATCCCAGCGCGAGCAGGTCCGACCGCAGGACGAATCCTCCTCGTTCCCTCGCGGCGAGCTCAACCTCGTTCATCGACCCGAGCCTGGCGTCTGTTGGGGGAAGTCGGAACCTCTCTCCGCGGTCCTGTGGACGACGGCGATCATCCCTGGAGCACATGTGGATGACCGGAACGAGGCTCGGAAATCTCAGCGAAGCACGGGGAGCAAGCCGTGCTTCGCTGAGATTCCCGCGCTTCGCCGCAGAGTCCCAGGGCGACCTGGGAATCTCCGCGTCGAGGGTGTCGGTGGGGGCTCGTAGGGTGGGGGAGTGGCGGATCCAGCGACCTATCGGCCGGCTCCGGGGGAGATCCCCGTCGAGCCCGGGGTGTACCGGTTCCGGGATGCTCAGGGGCGCGTCATCTACGTCGGCAAGGCGAAGTCCCTCCGCGCGCGACTGAACTCCTACTTCCAGGACGTCGCCGGCCTGCACGAGCGCACGGCGCGGATGGTCACCACGGCCGCGTCCGTCGACTGGACGGTCGTCACCACCGAGGTCGAGGCGCTGCAGCTCGAGTACACGTGGATCAAGGAGTTCGACCCGCGGTTCAACGTCAAGTACCGCGACGACAAGAGCTACCCGTGGCTCGCGGTCACCGTCGGTGAGGAGGTGCCGCGGGTGCAGGTCATGCGCGGTGCGCAGCGCAAGGGCGTCCGCTACTTCGGCCCCTACGGCCACGCCTGGGCCATCCGCGACACCGTCGACACCCTCCTGCGCGTGTTCCCGATGCGCTCCTGCTCCGCCGGGGTCTACCGGCGCGCGCAGGGCATCGGGCGACCCTGCCTCCTCGGCGACATCGGCAAGTGCGCCGCGCCGTGCGTCGGACGCGTCACGCCCGAGGAGCACCGCGACATCGTCGACGACTTCATGGCCTTCATGGGCGGCCAGACGTCCGGCTTCGTCAAGAGCATCGAGCAGAAGATGCGCCACGCCGCGGAGCAGCAGGAGTACGAGCTCGCCGCGAAGTACCGCGACGACCTCGGGGCGCTGCGGCGGGCGCTCGAGAAGCAGACCGTCGTGCTCGGCGACGGCACCGACGCCGACGTGCTCGGCTTCGTCGACGACCCGCTCGAGGTCGCGGTGCAGATCTTCTCCGTGCGTGGCGGACGGATCCGCGGCCAGCGCGGATGGGTCGCCGACAAGGCCGACGACGCCGGTTTCCCCGAGCTCGTGCAGCGCGCCGTCATGACCCTCTACGAGGACACCGCCGCCGAGGCCATCCCGCGGCAGGTGCTCGTGCCCGAGCTGCCCGCCGACGTCGACGCCGTCACCGAGCTGCTCACCGAGCTGCGCGGGGGACCGGTGCGCATCAGGGTGCCGCAGCGCGGCGACAAGAAGCGTCTCCTCGAGACCGTCGAGCAGAACGCGCAGCAGGTGATGGCCCGACACAAGCTCAAGCGGGCCGGCGACCTCACCGCCCGCAGCAAGGCGCTCGAGGAGATCCAGGAGTACCTCGACCTGCCCACCGCGCCGCTGCGCATCGAGTGCTACGACGTGTCCAACCTCCAGGGCACCGAGATCGTCGCGTCCATGGTCGTCTTCGAGGACGGTCTCCCGCGCAAGGGCGAGTACCGCCGCTTCACGATCCGCCACGAGGGCCAGAGCGACGTCGCCGCCATGCACGAGGTGATCACCCGACGGTTCCAGCGGCTGCTGAAGGCTCGCAAGGAGGGCGACGAGGTGCCCGGCATCGACCCCGAGACCGGTCTGCCCCGCAAGTTCGCCTACGCGCCCGGGCTGGTCGTCGTCGACGGCGGCCCGCCGCAGGTCGCGGCCGCGCAGGCCGCGATGGACGAGCTCGGCATCACCGACGTCGCGCTCTGCGGGCTCGCGAAGCGGCTCGAGGAGGTGTGGGTGCCCCACGACGCTGACCCCGTCATCTTCCCGCGCACCAGCGAGGCGCTCTACCTCCTGCAGCGCGTGCGCGACGAGGCCCACCGCTTCGCGATCACCCACCACCGGCAGCGCCGTGCGAAGGCGATGACCGGCAGCGCGCTCGACGACGTCCCCGGACTCGGGCCGAGCCGGCGCAAGGCCCTCATGGCCGCGTTCGGGTCGGTCCGCAAGATCCGCGCGGCGAGCGTCGAGGAGGTGGCGGCCGTGCCCGGCTTCGGACGCGCTACGGCAGAATCCGTCGTGGCGGCACTCGCCGCCGACACGCCCGGGCCCACCGTCGACACCGCGACGGGGGAGATCGTGGAGGACCGATGACCCCGCTGACCACCTTCGTCGTCGTCACCGGCATGACCGGTGCGGGCCGCGGCACCGCCGCGAAGGCCCTCGAGAAGCTCGGCTACTACGTCATCGACAACCTGCCCGCCGCGATGATCGAGGAGGCCGTCGACGCCGTGCAGGGTGCCGACGTCCCCCGCCTGGCCGTCGTCGTCGACTCCCGCTCCGGCGCGTTCTTCGGCGGCCTGACCGACGCGCTGGAGTCGCTGCGCGAGCGCGGCATCCGGGCACGCGTGCTCTACCTCGAGGCCGCCGACGAGGTCCTCGTCCGCCGCCAGGAGGCCGCCCGCCGCCCGCACCCGCTCAGCATGGAGGGGCGCCTGCTCGACGGGTTCAACCGCGAGCGCGAGCTGCTGCGCACCGTCCGCGGCCGCGCCGACATCGTCATCGACACCACGCGGCTCAACATCCACCACCTCGCCCGCCGGGTGCAGGCCGCGTTCGAGGAGCCCGGCGCCCTCGGGCTCCGCGCCTCGGTCATGTCGTTCGGCTTCAAGTACGGCATCCCCATCGACGCCGACATGGTCGCCGACATGCGCTTCCTGCCCAACCCGTACTGGGTCGAGGAGCTGCGACCCATGAGCGGCCTCGACGCGCCGGTCAGCGAGTACGTGCTCAGCCAGCCGAAGGCCGAGGAGTTCCTCGACTCCTACGAGAACCTCGTCGACATGCTCACCGACGGGTTCCTGCACGAGGACAAGCGCTTCCTGACGATCGCGATCGGCTGCACCGGCGGACGTCACCGCAGCGTCGCGATGTCCGAGGCGTTCGCCGAGCGGCTGCGCGGGCACGGCGTGCGCACGCTCGTCGTCCACCGCGACCTGGGGCGCGAGTGACCACCCCGCCGACGGCACCGGCCGGCGGCGTCCGGGTCGCCGCTCTCGGCGGCGGTCACGGGCTGGCCGCCAGCCTCTCCGCCCTGCGCCTGCTCGACACCCGGCTGACCGGCATCGTCACCGTCGCCGACAACGGCGGCTCCTCCGGCCGGCTGCGCGAGGAGCTGGGGGTGCTGCCGCCGGGCGACCTGCGCATGGCGCTCGCCGCGCTGTGCGCCGACGACCAGTGGGGACGGCAGTGGGCCACCGTCCTGCAGCACCGCTTCAGCAGCGACGGCCCACTCGACCAGCACGCCGTCGGCAACCTGCTCATCGCCGCCATCTGGGGCATCCTCGACGACCACGTCGCCGGTCTCGACCTCGTCGGCGACCTGCTCGGTGCCCGCGGCCGCGTGCTCCCCATGGCCGCCGTGCCGCTGCACATCGAGGCCGACGTGCACCTGCACGCCGACCCGGACCGGCTCACCGTCGTCCGGGGCCAGGCGCAGGTCGCGTCCGTCGACGGCCAGGTGGTCAGCGTCCGGCTCGACCCGGAGGACCCGCCCGCCTGTCCCGAGGCGGTCGACGCCGTCGAGGCGGCCGACTGGGTCGTCGTCGGCCCCGGCTCCTGGTTCACCTCGGTCATGCCCACCCTGCTGGTGCCGCAGCTGCGCGACGCGCTCGTGCGTACCTCGGCGCGCCGCGCGCTCGTGCTCAACCTCAGCGAGCAGGAGGGCGAGACGGAGGGGCTGTCGCCGACGGACCACCTCGAGGTGCTCGCCGCCCACGCCCCCGACCTGCGGCTCGACGTCGTCGTCGCCGACCACTCGCTCGTCGACGACGCGGGCGTGCTCGAGCGGGCCGCGCGGTCGCTCGGCGCGCGCGTCGTGGCGGCCGACGTCGCCGTCGCCCGCGGCGCCGACCAGCACGACCCCGCCCGGTTGGCCCGGGCCTTCGAAGGGTTCTTGCGCGCAGGCATACAGTGAGGGTCTGACTGCACGCGACGACGTTGGAGGACGCCCGCATGGCCATGACGGCTCAGGTCAAGTCGGAGCTCGCGAGCACCACCGTGACGAAGGCGTGCTGCCGCAAGGCGGAGGTCGCCTCGATGCTGCGCTTCGCCGGCGGTCTGCACATCGTGGCGGGGCGCATCGTGGTGGAGGCCGAGCTCGACACCGGCGCCGTCGCCCGACGACTGCGCCGCGACATCCAGGAGGTGTACGGCCACGAGAGCGAGATCCTCGTCGTCCAGGGCACGAACCTGCGCAAGGGCACGCACTACGTCGTCCGGGTCGCCAAGGACGGCGAGGCGCTGGCCCGGCAGACCGGCCTGATCGACGCGAGCGGCCGCCCGGTCCGCGGGCTGCCCCCGCAGATCGTGTCCGGTGCGTCGTGCGACTCCGTCGCCGCCTGGCGGGGCACCTTCCTCGCGCACGGCTCGCTCACGGAGCCGGGCCGCTCGTCGGCGCTCGAGGTGAGCTGCCCGGGTCCGGAGGCCGCCCTGGCGCTCGTGGGCGCCGCGCGCCGGCTCGGCATCAGCGCCAAGGCGCGTGAGGTGCGTGGGGGCGACCGCGTCGTGATCCGCGACGGCGAGGCGATCGGTGCGCTGCTGACCCGCCTCGGCGCCCACGAGACGCTGCTGGCGTGGGAGGAGCGCCGCATGCGCCGCGAGGTGCGCGCCACGGCCAACCGGCTCGCTAACTTCGACGACGCCAACCTGCGCCGCTCCGCCCGCGCGGCCGTCGCCGCGGGCGCCCGTGCGCAGCGTGCGCTCGAGATCCTCGGGGAGGACGTCCCGGACCACCTGCGCATGGCCGGCGACCTGCGCGTCGAGCACCGGCAGGCGAGCCTCGAGGAGCTGGGCGCCCTGCACGAGCCCCCGCTCACGAAGGACGCGATCGCCGGTCGCATCCGCCGCCTCCTGGCGATGGCCGACAAGCGCGCCTCCGACCTCGGCATCCCCGACACCGAGGCGAGCGTCAACGAGGATGCACTCCCCGAGGCCTGACGCCGACGCCGTCGCGGCCCGCCTGCGCGCCGCCGGGTGCGTCTTCGCCGAGGACGAGGCGCGGCTGCTGCTCGCCGAGCACGACGCGGGGCGTCCGCTCGAGGACCTGGTCGCGCGTCGGGTCGCGGGCGAGCCCCTCGAGCAGGTGTTCGGGTGGGCCGAGCTCGACGGCGTGCGCGTGCGGCTGCGGCCGGGCGTCTTCGTGCCACGGCGTCGCTCCGTCGCCCTCGTCCACGCGGCCCTCGAGGCCGTCGGGACCGTCGGGACCGTCGACAGCGTGGCTCGCCCCGTCGTCGTCGACCTGTGCTGCGGATCGGGAGCCCTGGGGCTCGCGGTCGCCCGGGCCGTCCCCGACCTCGAGCTGCACGCGGCGGACGTCGATGCGACGGCGTGCGCGTGCGCCCGCGACAACCTCGACGGAGTGGGCGTCGTGCACGAGGGCGACCTGCTCGACGCGCTGCCTGCCGACCTCGTCGGACGGGTGGACGTGCTGCTCGTGAACGCGCCCTACGTCCCGACCGCGGAGCTCGTCACCCTGCCGCGGGAGGCGCGCGACCACGAGCCCGCGACCGCGCTCGACGGCGGGGTCGACGGCGTCGTGCTGCACCGCCGGGTCGCGGCCGCCGCCGGACCCTGGGTCCGGAGCGGAGGCACGGTCCTGGTCGAGACCTCCGCGCACCAGGCGCCGCTCACCGTGGCCGGGTTCGACCCGGCCGCGTGGGACGTCGACCTGGTCACCGACGACGACGTCGACGCGACCGTGGTGCGGGCGACTCGCCGGTAGCCGACGCGACTCGATAGGCTGACGCCGATCACACCCCGACCCCAGTAGGAGCAGGTTTCACCGTGACCGTTCGCGTGGGCATCAACGGCTTCGGCCGCATCGGCCGCAACTTCTTCCGGGCGGCCCGTGCCGCTGGGACCGACATCGAGATCGTCGCCGTCAACGACCTGACGGACAACAAGACGCTCGCGACGCTCCTCAAGTACGACTCGATCCTGGGCCGCCTCGACGCCGACGTGTCCTACGACGACACCTCGATCACCGTCGGCGACCAGAAGATCGCCGCGTTCGCCGAGCGCGACCCCGCGAAGCTCGACTGGGCGTCGGTCGGCGTCGACATCGTCGTGGAGTCCACCGGCTTCTTCACCGACGCCACCAAGGCGAAGGCGCACGTCGACGGCGGCGCCAAGAAGGTCATCATCTCCGCCCCGGCGAAGAACGAGGACATCACCATCGTCATGGGCGTCAACCACGACCTCTACGACGGCGCCCAGCACACGGTCATCTCCAACGCCTCCTGCACCACCAACTGCCTCGCGCCGATGGCCAAGGCGCTGAACGACGCCCTCGGCATCGAGCGGGGCCTCATGACGACCATCCACGCGTACACGCAGGACCAGAACCTGCAGGACGCGCCGCACAGCGACCTGCGTCGCGCCCGCGCCGCCGCGCTCAACATCGTGCCCACCTCCACGGGTGCCGCGAAGGCCGTCAGCCTCGTGCTCCCCGAGCTCAAGGGCAAGCTCGACGGCTACGCGCTGCGCGTGCCCGTGCCCACCGGCTCGGCCACCGACCTCACCTTCACCGCGTCCCGCGAGACGACGGTCGAGGAGGTCAACGAGATCCTCAAGACGGCCTCCGAGGGTGCGCTCAAGGGCTTCCTCACCTACACCGAGGACCCGATCGTCTCCAGCGACATCGTCACGGACCCGTCGTCGTGCATCTTCGACTCGGGCCTGACGAAGGTCATCGGCGACCAGGTCAAGGTCGTCGGCTGGTACGACAACGAGTGGGGCTACTCCAACCGTCTCGTCGACCTCGTCAAGCACGTCGGCGCCAGCCTGTGAGCCGGGGCCTCTGAGGTGGCGGCCCAGACCATCGACGACCTGCTCGCGAGCCGTGGGGGAGACCTCAGCGGCACGCGGGTGCTGGTCCGCAGCGACCTGAACGTGCCGCTGGACGGCAGCACGATCACCGACGACGGCCGTGTGCGCGCCAGCGTCCCGACGATCCAGAAGCTCGCCGGTGCCGGTGCGCGGGTGCTCGTCACCGCGCACCTCGGCCGGCCGAAGGGTGCGCCGGACCCGGCCTACTCGCTGCAGCCGGTGGCGGAGCGTCTCGCCGAGCTGCTCGGCACCCCGGTGCTGTTCGCCCACGACACCGTCGGCACCGAGGCGCAGCGGATCTCCGCGGCGCTGCAGGACGGCCAGGTCGCCGTGCTCGAGAACGTCCGCTTCAACGAGGGCGAGACGAGCAAGGACGACGCCGTCCGCGGCGCGTTCGCCGACGAGCTCGCCGCGCTGGCCGACGTGTTCGTCTCCGACGGGTTCGGGGTCGTGCACCGCAAGCAGGCCAGCGTCTACGACGTCGCCACCCGGCTCCCGGCCGTGGTCGGCGGTCTCGTGCAGGCCGAAGTGGAGGTGCTGGAGCGGCTCACCGAGTCGCCCGAGCGCCCCTACGTCGTCGTGCTGGGCGGGTCGAAGGTCTCGGACAAGCTGGGCGTCATCGACAACCTGATCGACAAGGCCGACAGCCTGCTCATCGGTGGTGGCATGGTCTTCACGTTCCTCAAGGCGCAGGGCCACGACGTCGGCTCCTCGCTGCTCGAGGCCGACCAGCTCGACGTCGCGCGCGAGTACGTCGAGCGGGCCGCGGCACAGGGCGTCGACCTCGTGCTCCCGACCGACGTCGTCGTCGCGCCGGAGTTCTCGGCCGACGCCCCGGCCACGGTCGTCGCCGCCGACGCGATCCCGGCCGACCAGATGGGCCTCGACATCGGCCCGGAGAGCGCCGAGCGCTTCGCCGAGGTCGTGCGCGGTGCCCGTACCGTGTTCTGGAACGGTCCCATGGGCGTCTTCGAGTTCGAGGCGTTCGCGGCGGGCACGAAGGCCGTCGCACAGGCCCTCACCGAGGTCGACGGCCTGTCCGTCGTCGGTGGCGGCGACTCCGCCGCGGCGGTGCGCCAGCTCGGCTTCACCGACGACCAGTTCGGCCACATCTCCACCGGGGGCGGCGCGAGCCTCGAGTACCTCGAGGGCAAGACCCTGCCCGGCCTGCAGATCCTCGAGAAGGAGTCCTGATGGCACGCACCCCCCTCATGGCGGGCAACTGGAAGTCCAACCTCAACCACCAGGAGGCCGTCGTCCTGGTGCAGAAGCTGGCCTGGACGCTCCAGGACAAGAAGCACGACGCGGCGCGGTCCGAGGTCGTCGTCATCCCGCCCTTCACCGACATCCGCAGCGTGCAGACGCTCGTCGACGGCGACCGGCTCCCGATCCGCTACGGCGCGCAGGACGTGTCGGAGCACGACGGCGGTGCCTACACCGGCGAGGTCACGGCCGCCATGCTGGCCAAGCTCGGCTGCTCCTACGTCGTCGTCGGCCACTCCGAGCGCCGTGAGTACCACGGCGAGACGGACGCGGTGGTCAACGCGAAGGCGAAGCGCGCGCTGGCCGCCGACATCACGCCGATCGTCTGCGTGGGCGAGGGCCTGGAGGTCCGTCAGGCCGGCGACCACGTCGCCTACACGCTCGCCCAGGTCGACGGCTCGCTCGCCGACCTGACGCCCGAGCAGGTCGCGGGCCTCGTCGTCGCCTACGAGCCCGTCTGGGCGATCGGCACCGGCGAGGTGGCCACCCCGGAGGACGCGCAGGAGGTGTGCGCGGCCATCCGGTCGCGGATCGCCGAGACCTGCTCTTCCGAGGCGGCGCAGGCGGTGCGTATCCTGTACGGCGGATCGGTGAAGGCGGCCAACATCGCCGCGATCATGGCCAAGTCCGACGTGGACGGCGCCCTGGTCGGCGGTGCGAGCCTCCAGGCGGAGGAGTTCGCCGCCATCGCCCGGTTCTACGACATGCCGGCCCTGCCCTCCTGATGGAAGACCTGAACCTGTGATCATCCTGTTGTCGTCCGTGCTGACGATCTCGAGCCTGCTCATGATCGTCCTGATCCTCATGCACAAGGGACGCGGAGGCGGTCTGTCCGACATGTTCGGCGGCGGCATCTCCAGCTCCCTCGGTGGCTCGTCCGTGGCCGAGCGCAACCTCGACCGCATCACGGTCGGCATCGCCGTCGTGTGGACGATCTCGGTCATCCTGCTCGGCCTCCTGCTGAAGGTGAGCAACTGATGGCGGCGGGAGCGATCCGCGGCAGCCGCATCGGCTCGGGCCCCATGGGCGAGGCCGAGCGTGGCGAGGCCGCACCGCGCAAGGCGGTCACGTACTTCTGCGCCAACGACCACCAGACGGCGCTGAACTTCGCCCTCGAGGCGGAGCCGCCGGAGTCGTGGGACTGCCCGCGCTGCGGCCTGCCGGCCAGCCACGACGCCGAGAACCGCCCGACGGCACCCAAGACGGAGCCCTACAAGACGCACCTCGCGTACGTGAAGGAGCGGCGCAGCGAGGACGAGGCGCAGGTGATCCTCACCGAGGCGCTCGACTCGCTCCGGTCGCGTCGCAAGTCCGGCGAGATCATCTTCTGAGGCCTACCGGCCCGGACGTGGACCGCCCCTGCACCTCGGTGCAGGGGCGGTTCGTCGTCCGGGGGCCGGTTCAGAGTCGGGAGGCGGCGTCCTGGTCGAGGAACCAGACGGTCTCCTCGAGGCCGTGCGCACCCCGTGCGGGCGTCTGCTCGACCGAGCCGTCCGGTGCGAGGGCGCGGGCCACGGCGTCAGCCTTGCCGTCACCCGAGACGAGGAACCACGTGGCGCGGGTGTGGTTCAGCGCCGGGAACGTCAGGCTGATCCGCTCCGGAGGAGGCTTGGGGGAGTCGAAGACCTCGACGCAGCGTCGGTCCTGCTCGTGCACCTGCGCGAAGCCGGGGAACAGCGAGGCGACGTGCCCGTCGGGTCCGACGCCGAGCAGCACGACGTCGAACGGCTCCTCGGGCAGGGACGCGCCGTAGCCGTCCGCCGCCTCGGCCATCGACGTCGAGCAGCCGTGGGCGGGCATCGGTCGGACGTGGGCCGCGGGGACGCCGAGGCGCTCCAGAAAGCTGTCGCGAGCCTGCCGGTCGTTGCGGTCCTCGTGCCCCTCCGGCACGAAGCGCTCGTCGCCGAACCAGAACACGACGTCGGCCCAGTCGGCCGCGTCGGCGGCGAGCCGCTCGTAGATCGCGATGGCGATGGTGCCGCCGGTGAGCACGACGTGCGGGGTGCGCCCCTCCGCCTGGACGCGTGCGACGCGTTCGGCGAGGGCGGCTGCCACCGCCGCGGCGAGGGCGTCGGCGTCGGTGTGCGGGAGGATCCGGGCCGCGGGGGAGGACGTGTCGGGCATCAGGACTCCAGCAGGTGGGTGAGGGTCTCGTGGTAGATGTCGTCGGCGTCGAGGCGGCGCAGGTCCTCGGCCAGCAGCTCCGCGAGGGTGCGCGGCCCGAGCGGCACGTGGCGTGGCGCGGCGCCCGGGATCGAGAACAGGCAGGTCTCGGAGTCGATCCGCTCGATGGTCACGTCGCCGGCGTCGGTCTCCAGGACCACGCGGGCGATCTGCTCGCCCTCGCTGCGCCGCTCGGTGATCGGCACCCGCAGCCGCGACTGCAGCCAGGCGGTGAGCAGGCGGGCGGCGGGGTTGCCCGACCCCGCCTCGACGACGCCACGGTGCACGGTGCCCGTCGCCTGGTCGAGGGCGGCGGCCAGCAGGGCACGCCAGGGCGTCAGGCGCGTCCACGACAGGTCCGTGTCGCCCGGGCTGTAGTGCCGTGCCGTCGTCTTCAGTGTCCGCACGGGCGAGTCCGACGCCTCCGCGTCGGTGAGCCGACGCTGCGCGAGCCGGCCGATGGGGTCCTCGGCCGGGTTCGTGGGCGGCTTGCCCGGCCACCAGACCACGACGGGGGAGTCGGGCAGCAGCAGCGGGAGCACGACCGACTCGGCGTGCTTGGTGAGCGGTCCGGAGAGCCGCAGCAGGATCGACTCACCGGCGGCGTTCTCGCCCACGCGCACCGTGGCGTCGACCCGCGGGTGGCCGCGTCCGTCGCCCAGCACGATGCCGATGACGCGCGACGGGTGCTCGCGCGACAGTGCCGCTGCCGTGCGCAGCGACTCGCCGACCGTCTCGTCGTCGGTGACGACGAGCGCCGTGAGCACCATGTCCATGGCGGGGCTGCCGGAGTCGACGCGGGCGCGGACGAGGGCCCGCGCGATCTGGGGCGACGTGGTGTTCTCGAGGTTGATCTGCATCAGGGACGCCTCCAGGTGCGGCCGTCGCGCTCCATCATGGCGTCGGCGCTGGGCGGCCCCCAGGTCCCCGACGTGTACGTGTCGATGGTCTTCTCCCGCTGCCAGTGCGCGATGACGGGGTCGAGGATCTTCCAGGACAGCTCGACCTCCTCCTGCTGCGGGAAGAGCGGCGGGTCGCCCAGGAGCACGTCGAGGATGAGCCGCTCGTAGGCCTCGGGGCTGCTCTCGACGAACGCGCCGCCGTAGGCGAAGTCCATGAGGACGTCGCGGATCTCCATCGTCGTGCCCGGGACCTTCGCGCCGAAGCGCAGCGTGACGCCCTCGTCGGGCTGGATCCGCATGACCAGCGCGTTGCGGCCGAGCTCCTCGATGTCGTTCTTGCTGAACGGCTGGTGCGGTGCCGCCTTGAAGACGACGGCCACCTCGGTGACGCGCCGGCCGAGCCGCTTGCCCGTGCGCAGGTAGAACGGCACGCCCGCCCAGCGACGCGTCGCGATGTCGACCTTGATGGCCGCGTACGTCTCCGTGCGCGAGCCCTCCGGGATGCCCTGCTCCTCCAGGTAGCCGACCACGTGCTCGCCGCCGGCCCAGCCGGCGGTGTACTGCGCCTGGGCGGTGTGCTGGGCCATGGGGGTGGCGGGTCGGGCGTTCGCCAGGATCTTCTGCTTCTCCAGACGCAGGCTCTCCGCGTTGAACGAGACGGGCTCCTCCATCGCGATGAGCGCCATGAGCTGCAGCAGGTGGTTCTGGATCACGTCGCGTGCGGCGCCGATGCCGTCGTAGTAGCCGGCCCGCGTGCCGATGCCGATGTCCTCGGCCATGGTGATCTGGACGTGGTCGACGTAGTGGCTGTTCCACAGCGGCTCGAACATGCCGTTGGCGAAGCGCAGCGCCAGGATGTTCTGCACCGTCTCCTTGCCGAGGTAGTGGTCGATGCGGAAGACGCTCTCGCGCGGGAAGACCTCCGAGACGAGCGTGTTCAGCTCCCGCGCGGAGGCGAGGTCGTGCCCGAACGGCTTCTCGATGACGACCCGACGCCAGCCGCCGGACTGGTCGGCGAGACCGTGCTCCTTGATCTTGCCGACCACCACGGGGAACAGGCCCGGCGGGATCGACAGGTAGAAGGCGTGGTTGCCGCCGGTGCCCTGCTGCTCGTCGAGCTCGGCCATCGTCGCGGCCAGCTGCAGCCATGCGGCGTCGTCGTCGAAGGTCCCCGGCACGAACCGGATGCCGGCCTCGAGCTGCGTCCACACCGTCTCGCGCCACGGCGTGCGGGCACCGGCCTGCGCGGCGGCCTTCAGCATCTCCGAGAACGACTGGTCGCCGAAGTCGTGCCGGGCGAAGCCGACGAGCGCGAAGCCCGGCGGGAGCAGGCCGCGGTTGGCCAGGTCGTAGATCGCCGGGATCAGCTTCTTGCGCGCCAGGTCGCCCGTCACGCCGAACATGACCACGCTGCACGGGCCCGCGATCCGCGGCAGGCGCCGGTCGCGGACGTCGCGCAGCGGGTTGCTCTGCATCGCCACGGCTCAGCCCAGCAGGTCGCGCAGCGTGGCGGCCGCGGCCTGCGGGTCGGACAGGTGCAGGCGCAGGACCGGGCGTCCGTGGTCGCGCAGCACCTGCGCGTCGCCGGCGGCCTGCGAGGCGATGAACTCCCCGAACGTGAAGTCGCGACCGGGGACCGCCAGGTCCTCGTGGGGGTCGCTCGTCAGCTGGAGGAACACGCCCGTCGCGGGGCCGCCCTTGTGGTACTGGCCCGTCGAGTGCAGGAACCGCGGGCCCCACCCGAAGGTGACCGGCCGCCCCGTGCGACGTGCGAGCTGCTCACGCAGACCCGCGTAGGCGCTGAGGTCCCAGCGGTCCAGGTACGCCTGCACCGCGAGGTAGCCGTGCTCGTCGTCGACCTGCGCGAGGAGCTGCTCCACCGCGTCGGCGAGGCTCGAGGCGTCGGTGCCGAACGCGGAGACCGGACCCTCGACCAGGTCGGCACCGGGCTCGTCGTCCCCGCCGCCGCTGAGCTTGTCGCGGGCGGCCTGCTTGGCGCTCTCGACATCGGGCTGGTCGAACGGGTTGATGCCGATGAGGGCGCCCGCGACGCTCACGGCCACCTCCCAGAGCAGCATCTGCGCACCGAGGCCGCCCGTGACGCCCGCGGACCATCCGGACGTGCTCGACGGCGCGTCGGAGGAGCCGGAGACGGCCAGGAAGGAGTCGGGGGTGCTCGGGTCGACGTTCACGGCGTGGGGGCTCTCCACGACGACGGGAAGGATGCCGTGACCGATCTTCCCGGTCGACTCGGCGACGAGCTGCTCGATCCAGTCGCCCACGCCCCAGGCGCCGGCGGTGCCGGCGTCGTGGTCGAGGAGCACGAGCTTGTCGACGGCGGAGCGGTTGGCGACGCCGAGCGCGGCGCCCAGGCGCAGGGCCGGGTTGGCGGCGTCGTCGGCGAACAGCGCGGCCGTCGCGTCGGCAGCCTCGTCGAGCAGCCCGCCGATGTCGGCACCCGCCAGGCCGCTGGGCACGAGCCCGAACGCCGTCAGCGCGGAGTAGCGGCCGCCGACCTCGGGGTCGGCGTGGAAGACGCGGTACCCGGCCGCGGTGGCCTGCTCGTCGAGCGGCGAGCCGGGGTCGGTGACGACCACCAGGTGGTCGGCGGGGGAGAGCCCCGCCTCGGTGAACGCGTGCTCGTACGCGCGACGCTGGCTGTCGGTCTCGACGGTGCCGCCGGACTTGCTCGACACGACGACGACCGTGCGCTCGAGGCGGTCGGCGATCGCCGACCGCACCATGTCGGGCTGGGAGGAGTCGAGCACGGTCAGCTCGACGCCGGCGGCGGCGCAGATGACCTCGGGGGCCAGTGACGAGCCGCCCATGCCGCAGAGCACGACGTGGTCGAGACCGCGGCCGTGCAGCTGTGCGCGCAGCTCCTCGACCTCGGCGACCAGCGGCCGGGACGACTCCGCGAGGGTGGTCCAGGACAGACGCTTGGCCGCCTCGGACTCCGCGTCGGGACCCCACAGGGTGGCGTCGTGGGCGTGCAGCCGCGAGGCGAAGCGGTCGGCGACGAGCTCCGCGAGCGCGGCGTCGAGGGCGGCCTGGTCGGCGACGGTGAGCGTGACGTCCGGTGCCGCCATGGCTCAGGCCTTCTCGAGCTCGGAGCGGACGCTGTCGAGCAGCTCGGACCAGGAGGCGTCGAACTTCTCGAGGCCCTCCTTCTCGAGCTGGGCGACGACCTCGTCGTAGCCGATGCCCTGGGCCTCGAGGTCGGCGATGACCTGGCGGGCCTCGTCGTAGCGTCCGGTGACCCGGTCGCCCTTGACCTCGCCGTGGTCGGCGAACGCCTGCAGCGTCTTCTCCGGCATCGTGTTGACGGTGTCGGCGACGACGAGCTCGGTCACGTACAGCGTGTCGGGGTAGGCCGGGTCCTTAACGCCGGTGGACGCCCACAGCGGTCGCTGGGC
Organism: Propionibacteriales bacterium; assembly: GCA_026392465.1. Classification (GTDB taxonomy): domain Bacteria; phylum Actinomycetota; class Actinomycetes; order Propionibacteriales; family Nocardioidaceae; genus Aeromicrobium. Next base: position 165,640 of record JAPLCA010000030.1, on the reverse strand, counting down.
GTGGGCGCCGCGCTCGCGCAGCGGACCGAAGCGCTCGGAGCCGAAGACCTCCTCGAAGGCCTCGTAGGCGAGCCGGGCGTTCGCGAGGGCGGCCTTGCCGCGCAGGGGGTCGCCCTCCTCGAGCCGGCCGTCGACCTCGCTGTCGACCCGGCTGACGAAGAAGGAGGCCACCGAGTGGATGGCCGAGAGGTCACGACCGGCCTCGGCCGCGCGCTCGAGACCCTCCAGGTAGGCGTCCATGACCGCGCGGTAGCGCTGCAGCGAGAAGATCAGCGTCACGTTGACGCTGATGCCCTCGGCGATGGCGTCCGCGATGGCCGGGAGCCCCTCGACGGTGGCGGGGATCTTGATCAGCAGGTTCGGCCGGTCGACGGTCTCCCACAGGCGCTTCGCGATGGTGGTGGTGCGCTCGGTGTCGCGCGCGGCACCCGGGTCGACCTCGATCGAGACGCGGCCGTCGACCCCGTCGGTGCGGTCGTAGACGGGCCGCAGCACGTCGCACGCCTCGCGCACGTCGGTGGTGGTGAGGGCGAAGACCGTCTCGTCGACGTCGGCGCCCGCCGCCTTCAGCTCGGCCACCTGGGCCGCGTAGCGGTCTCCGTCGGACAGGGCCGACGCGAAGATCGTCGGGTTGGTGGTGACGCCGACGACGCCGCCCTCGGTCACGAGCTCGGCGAGGTTGCCGGACTCGATGCGCTCACGGGACAGGTCGTCCAGCCAGATGGAGACCCCGGCGTCGGCCAGGGCCTGCAGTCGCTCGTTCATGGTGCTCCTCCTGCCGCCGTCCGGCGGCGTGATGGTCGGGGTGGGACCCGCGCCGGCGGCGCAGGCCCCGTTGCTGTGTGCGCTCAGTGCTGGTCGGGCAGGACCGGACCGGTCGGGCGCGCGTGGAACGGTGCCTCCGCGGCTCCGACCGCGTCGATCGAGGCGCGAGCGGCGTCGGCGACGGCGCCGGGGGTGATGCCGAACTCCTGGTAGAGACGCTGGAAGTCCGCCGAGGCGCCGAAGTGCTCGATCCCCACGACCCGGCCGGCATCGCCGACCACGTCGCGCCAGCCGAACGACACGCCGGCCTCGACGACGACGCGGGCACGGACAGACGGCGGGATCACACTGTCGCGGTACCCGCTGTCCTGCTGCTCGAACCACTCACGCGACGGCATCGAGACGACGCGGGCCGCGACGCCGTCGGCGGCGAGCGCCTCACGGGCCTGGACCGCGATCTCCACCTCGCTGCCGGTCGCGACGAGGACGACGTCGGGGGTGACGTCCTGTCCGTCGCGGCGGGCCTCGAGCAGCACGTAGGCGCCCTTGGCCGTGTCGGCGGCGTCGCCCCAGGTCTCGCCGTCGACGTCGCCGCGCGGGTAGGTGCGCAGGTTCTGCCGGCTCAGGGCCAGCGCGACGGGGCGGTCGTGGATGCCGAGCAGCGTCTGCCAGGCGGCCACCGTCTCGTTCGCGTCGGCCGGTCGCACGACGTCGAGGCCGGGGATGGCGCGCAGCGCAGCGAGGTGCTCGATGGGCTGGTGCGTGGGGCCGTCCTCGCCCAGGCCGATCGAGTCGTGGGTCCAGACGTAGGTGACGGGGAGCTGCTGCAGCGCGGCGAGCCGGACCGCGGGGCGCATGTAGTCGCTGAACACGAGGAAGGTGCCGCCGTACGGACGGGTCGGACCGTGCAGCGCGATGCCGTTGAGGATGGCGCCCATGGCGTGCTCGCGGATGCCGAAGTGCAGCACGCGGCCGTACCAGTCGCCCTGGAACTTCTTGGTCGACCACTCGGGCGGGATGAACGACGGCTCGCCCTTGGGCGTCGTGTTGTTCGACCCGGCGAGGTCGGCGGAGCCGCCCCACAGCTCGGGCAGGACGGGCGCGAGCGCCGAGAGCACCTCGCCCGAGGCGGCACGCGTGGCGACGCCCTTGTCGCTGGCCTCGAATGTCGGCAGCGCGTCGGTCCAGCCGGCGGGCAGCTCGTGCGCCTGGAGCCGGTCGAGCAGGGCCGCGCGCTCGGGCTGCGCGGACCGCCAGGCGTCGAAGGTCTCCTGCCAGGCGGCGTGCGCCTCGGCGCCACGCTCGCGGGCGGCGTGCGTGTGCGCGATGACCTCGTCGGCGACCGCGAACGTCTGCTCGGGGTTGAAGCCGAGGAGCTCCTTGGTGGCCGCGATCTCGTCGGCGCCCAGCGCCGATCCGTGGGAGGCGCCGGTGTTCTGCGCCGACGGTGCGGGCCAGGCGATGATCGAGCGCAGCACGATGAGGCTCGGCTTGTCGGTGACCTGCTCGGCGGCCTGGTAGGCCTCCCACAGCGCGGGGACGTCCTCGCGGTACTCGCCGCCGCCGTGCGTCCAGTCGACCGTCTGCACGTGCCAGCCGTACGCCTCGTAGCGGGCCGCGACGTCCTCGGTGAAGGCGACGTCGGTGTTGTCCTCGATCGAGATCTTGTTGTCGTCGTAGAGGACCGTCAGGTTGCCGAGCTTCTGGTGCCCGGCGAGCGAGGACGCCTCGGCCGACACGCCCTCCTGCACGTCGCCGTCGGAGCAGATCACGTAGACGTGGTGGTCGAAGGGGCTCTCGCCCGCGCCGGCCTCGGGGTCGAGGATGCCGCGCTCCCGACGGGCGGCCATGGCCATGCCGACGCCGTTGGCGATGCCCTGGCCGAGCGGTCCGGTGGTGACCTCGACGCCCGGGGTGTGCCCGTGCTCCGGGTGGCCGGGGGTCTGGCTGCCCCACGTGCGCAGGCTCTTGAGGTCCTCGAGGGTCATCGGGTAGCCGGCCAGGTACAGCTGGACGTACTGGGTCAGGCTCGAGTGGCCGCACGACAGCACGAACCGGTCGCGGCCGATCCACGACGGGTCGCTCGGGTCGTGGCGCATGAGCTTCTGGTAGAGCAGGTAGGCCGCCGGAGCGAGGCTCATGGCGGTGCCGGGGTGGCCGTTGCCGACCTTCTCGACGGCGTCGGCAGCGAGCAGGCGCGCGGTGTCGACCGCCTTGGCGTCGAGCTCGGTCCAGTCCAGGGTTGCTGAGGTGCTGGTCACGGTGCTGGTCGCTCCTGGGTCGTGGGGGAAATTCTGGGGGAGGGACGTGGTGGAGCCCTCGGTTCGACCCTATCGCCGAGCGTCTAGACTCTGCCAGGTGAGTGCACTTCGGTCGAGCAGCCGCAACGACCCCTCGTCGACGCCGGCGGAGGGCGGTGCCGCGGACACCCGTGTGGTGATGTCCAGCCAGGTCCGTCGCAGCGGTCCGGTCGACGTGCTCAACGCCTACGTCGCGCTGATGAAGCCGCGCATCATCGAGCTGCTGCTGCTCACGACGGTGCCGGTCATGTTCCTCGCCGCACGCGACGTGCCGTCGTTCTGGCTGATCGTCGCCACCGTCGTCGGAGGGACGTTGTCGGCGGGCAGCGCCAACGCGCTCAACTGCGTGTTCGACGCCGACATCGACCAGAAGATGCGTCGTACGTCCCGTCGTCCGCTCCCGCGCCACGGTGTCTCCACCGCGGGGGCGCTCTGGTTCGGGCTGGCCCTCGGTGTCGTCTCGACCCTGTGGCTCGGTCTGCTGGTCAACTGGCTCTCGGCCGGGCTCGCGCTCGCCGCGAACGTCTTCTACGTCGTCGGCTACACGATGCTGCTGAAGCGGCGGACGCCGCAGAACATCGTCTGGGGCGGGGCCGCCGGCTGCTTCCCGGCGCTCATCGGCTGGACCGCCGTCACGAACGAGCTCGCCTGGCCGCCCGTCGTGCTCTTCCTCGTCGTCTTCTTCTGGACGCCGCCGCACTTCTGGTCCCTGGGCCTGCGCTACCGCGACGACTACTCCGCCGCGGGCGTGCCCATGCTGCCGTCGGTGGCCAGCGCCGCCACGGTGTCGCGCCAGATCGTCCTCTACTCGTGGGTCATGGTCGCCACGTCGCTCGCGCTCTGGCCGGTCGCCGGCATGGGCTGGTTCTACACGGGCGTCGCGATCCTGCTCGGCATCGTCTTCCTGGTCGAGGCCTACGACCTGCGCTCGCGGGCGAAGGACACCGAGGAGCTGTCGGTCATCAAGCCGATGCGGCTCTTCCACTTCTCCAACGCCTACCTCGCGCTGCTCTTCGTCGCCGCGGCGGTCGACCCGTTCCTGCGATGATCCCGTCGTCCTGGGAGCCGTACTACCGCGACGACGACGGCGAGCTGGTCGGTTACCTGTCGGCCGAGCCGGCAGGGCTCGTGCCGCGGACCCTGCTCGGGACGCCGCTCGACGAGCCGCTCGAGCGGCTCGGTGCCGAGCAGGTCCTCGAGGGAGCCGGGCTGTCCTACCTCGCCGATCCCTGGGTCTTGACGCTCGACGACGGCTCGCAGCGACGCGTCGTCCTCGTGGAGGTCGACGCCGAACGTGCCGTGGTGGCCGGTGCCGACTTCGCCCAGGTGGTCGGTGCACCGCGCGACGTCGGCGACCAGGTCGAGGTGCCGTTGCCGACCGACCGTCTCCGTCGAGCATGACCGGATCCCGCGGCCTGCACGTGGAGCGGCTGCTGCCCGATGACTGGGCCCGCTTCCGGCAGGTGCGCCAGCAGGCGCTGCGCAGCGACCCTGACGCGTTCGCCGCGTCGGCGCACCGTTGGCTCAGCGACCTCGACGTCGAGGCACGGTGGCGCGAGCGTCTCGAGGCCGTGGCCACCTACGTGGCCTCCCTCGACGGGACCGACGTCGGCACCGCGGGCGTGAGCGGGGAGCACGAGCTGCTGGGCATGTGGGTCGCGCCTGCCGCGCGGGGCACCGGCGTGGCGGCCCGCCTCGTCGACGCCGTGGCTCGGGACGTCCCTGCGGGCACCCCGCTGCACCTGCGCGTGATGGCCGGCAACGACGTCGGCGTGCGCTTCTACACGCGTTGCGGCTTCGTCCTCACCGACCCGGAGCCCGACGCCGAGGGCTGCCTCACCATGACCCGCCCCCGCTGACCGTGACGATGTGGCCCCGGATCGCTCCAGATCGGGGCCACATCGTCACGGTCAGTGCTGGAGCTGCGGCTCGCGGACGCGGGTGCGCGTGAGCACGACGAGTCGGGTGCCGACGGACACCAGCACGGCGGCGCCCACGAGGTGCACGGCGACCAGCGCGATCGGCAGGTCCGTGAAGTACTGCACGAAGCCGATGACACCCTGTGCCAGCTCGGCGACGAGCAGCAGCATGGCGGCACGGACGGCGAGCGGGCTGGTGCCGACCCGACGCAGCACGACGACGGTCGCGAGCGTCAGGGCGACGAGGACGTAGACGCCCCAGGCGTGCACGTGGCTCCACAGGCGGGGGTCGAGCCCGTTGCGCGGTGCGTCGACGTCCCCGGCGTGCGGACCGCTCCCCGTGACCACCGTGCCGAGGTAGACGACGATCCAGAGGGTCGCGTAGGTGGCGAGCACGAGCCGTCGCGCGAGCACCGGCACGTCGTCGGCGACGTCACCGCGCACGCGCAGCAGCAGCCACGTGGAGCCGGCGACCAGGAACAGCGAGAGCACGAGGTGGAGCGCGACGATCCACGGGTTGAGGTCGGTGAGCACCGTGATGCCGCCGATGACGCCCTGGAACGGGATGCCGACCGCCAGCACGACCGCGAGGCGGCGCAGCCCCCGGCCCTCGGACCAGCGCCACACCGCGACGACCGTGCCGATCGCGATGGCGATGAGCACGTAGGTGAGCAGCCGGTTGCCGAACTCGATCAGGCCGTGCAGGCCGAGGGCACGGTGCGGCACGAACGACTCGTCGGTGCAGCGCGGCCAGGTGGGACAGCCGAGCCCCGAGGCGGTCAGGCGGACCAGCCCGCCGGTCAGGATGATGACGGTGTTCGCGACCAGGCTGGCCCACGCCCAGCGTTCGACGACGTCGCGGGTGGGGGTCCGGAGACCGAGCGTCATTCCCATCGGAACGTCCTTGCGGTCAGCGCGGTGCCGACGGCCGCCCAGGCCGCGAGCACCACGAGAGGGAGCAGGTCGACGGTGCCGGCGTCGAACGCCGTCCGCAGGCCCTCGCCGAGCGCCCCGGACGGCAGCAGCTGCAGCACGCCTTGGGCGCCGTCGGGGTACCGCGACAGGGGCACGATGAGTCCGCCGCCGACCAGGAGGAGCACGTACACCAGGTTCGCGACGGCGAGCGTGGCCTCGGCGCGCAGCGTCCCGGCGATGAGCAGCCCGAGCGAGCCGAACGCGGCGGTGCCGAGCACGGCGAGGACCACGAGCCACAGCCACGGCGCGACCCCGGCGTCGGGGGACCAGCCGAGGGCGAGCGCGACCGACGCGAGCAGCACCAGCTGCACCACCTCGACCACGACCACCGCGGCCGTCTTGCCGACGAGCAGGCCCCAGCGCGGCAGCGGCGAGGCGCCCAGCCGCTTGAGCACCCCGTAGCGGCGCTCGAAGCCGGTGGCGATCGCCAGCGACGTGAACGACGTGGAGAGCACGGCGAGTCCCAGCACGCCGGGCGTCACGATGTCGATCGGCCGTCCGGAGCCCAGGTCGACGACCTCGCCCGAGCGGGTGCCCGCCACGAGGAGCAGGAGCGGGACGACGAGCGTGATGAGGAGCTGCTCGCCGTTGCGGGCGAGCAGGCGCAGCTCCATGCGGGCCTGCGCGGCGAGCATCGCGGGGGTGCGGGCCGCGCCAGGACGCGGCGAGAGGTCGAGGCTCATCGCAGGGCCCGTCCGGTGAGATCGAGGAACCGGTCCTCGAGCGTCTGCTTCTCCACGAGCACCGACTCCGCGAGGACGCCCTGGCCGGCGAACCAGGCAGTCAGGGTGGCCAGGAGGCCGGGGTCGACCGTGCCGACGACGACGTACTGCCCGGCCGCCACCTCACGCACCTTGGTGTCGAGAGGCAGCGCCGTCATGAGCGCCTCGACGTCGAGCCCGGGCCGGGCGGCGAACCGGACGGTGTTCTCGGCACCGGAGCGCACGAGGTCGGCGGGCGACCCGCTGGCGATGACGCGTCCGGCGTCGACGATGTGCACGACGTCGCTGAGCGTCTCGGCCTCGTCCATGAAGTGCGTCGTGAGCACCACGGTGACGCCGCTGGCGCGCAGCTCGTCGAGCAGGTCCCACGTCGCGCGACGGGCCTGCGGATCGAGTCCGGCGGTCGGCTCGTCGAGGAAGACCAGCTCGGGACGGCCCACGACGGCCATCGCCAGGCCGAGCCGCTGCTGCTGGCCGCCGGACAGGCGACGGTAGGCGGTGCGGCCGCACGACCCGAGACCCAGGCGCTCGACGAGGGCGTCCACGTCGAGGGGGTGGGCGTGCAGCGACGCCACGTGGCGCAGCATCTCGTGGGCCCGCACGCCGGACCACGCGCCACCGGCCTGCAGCATCACGCCCACGCGGGGTCGCAGCGCGGCGGCGTCGCGCACCGGGTCGAGGCCGAGCACGCGGACCGTGCCCGACGTCGCGCGACGGAAGCCCTCGCAGGTCTCGACGGTGCTGGTCTTGCCGGCACCGTTCGGCCCGAGGACCGACGTCACCGTGCCGGTGCCGACCGTGAGGGTGAGCCCGTCGACCGCGGTGACGTCGCCGTAGCGGACGACGAGGTCGTGGATCTCGACGGCGGCGCCGACGGTGCCGTCGACGGGAGGGTGCTTCACCCCGTCAGTCTAGAGATCGTCGCTCGGCACGTGGTCCGGGGCACCGTAGCCTGGTGCGATGGACCTGCCCGTGATGCCGCCGCTGCAGCCCATGCTCGCGAAGTCGGTGAAGGGCGTGCCGGCTGCCGACGCCGTGGACGGTGGCTACCTGTTCGAGCCGAAGTGGGACGGGTTCCGGGCCGTCGTGTTCCGCGACGGGGACGAGGTGGAGATCGCGAGCCGGTCCACCAAGCCTCTGACCCGCTACTTCCCCGACGTCGTCGCGGCGGTGCTCGCCCAGCTGCCGCAGCGGTGCGTCGTGGACGGCGAGATCGTCACGGTGGTCGGCGACCGGCTCGACTTCGACACGCTGTCGCAGCGCATCCACCCGGCGGCCTCACGGGTGTCGCTGCTGGCCGAGGAGACACCCGCGAGCCTGGTCGTGTTCGACCTGCTGGCGCTTGGCGACACGTCCTACCTGGACGCGCCGCTGCACGCGCGGCGGGCCGCGCTCGAGGAGGCGCTCCGCGACGTCGCGGCACCGGTCCACCTCACCCGCACGACACGGGAGAGTGCCGAGGCCGAGCGGTGGTTCGAGCAGTTCGAGGGTGCCGGGCTCGACGGGGTCGTCGCGAAGCGGCTCGACGCCCCGTACACGCCGAACGGCCGCACCATGCTGAAGGTCAAGCACGCCCGCACGGCCGACGTCGTGGTGGCCGGCTACCGGCTGCACAAGACGTCGACGCCCGAGCAGCCGCTGCTCGGGTCGATGCTGCTCGGGCTGTACACCGACGACGGACGCCTCCAGCACGTCGGCGTGTGCGCCTCGTTCACCGCGACGCGCCGGGCCGAGCTGGCCGCGGAGCTCGAGCCCCTCCGGGCCGAGCTGTCGGAGCACCCGTGGGGCGCCTGGCAGACCGCGCAGGCCCACGCGGACGGTCGGCTGCCCGGTGGGCAGAGCCGCTGGACGGGCACGAAGGACCTCTCGTTCGTGCCGCTGAGGCCGGAGCGGGTGGTCGAGGTCGGCTACGAGCACATGGAGGGCCGGGGTGAGGAGGGCCGGTTCCGCCACACCGCGCAGTTCAAGCGCTGGCGTCCGGACCGTGAGCCGACGTCGTGCACCTACGCGCAGCTCGAGGAGGTCGTGTCCTACGACCTCGGTGACGTGCTCGCCTAGTCCCGCGGACCCTCGCCGAGCCGACGCAGCTGCTCCAGGAGCGCCTCGGACGGCACGAGCTCGTCGCCGGCGATGAGGTCGTCGCGCACCTCGGTCGGCAGCGTCTCGACACCGTCCTCGCCGAGGTGGCGCACCTCGTCGTGCAGCGCCTCCATGCGCGCGTCGAGCGCGTGGGCGGAGTCGGCGGCGTCGCAGAGGCGCTCGGCGAGGTCGTCGGGGACGGCACCGCGGTACTTGTAGTGGATCTTGTGCTCGAGGCTGGCCCAGAAGTCCATCGCGATCGTGCGGAGCTGCACCTCGACGGTGACGGGCACGGGTCCGTCCGACAGGTAGACGGGCACCTCGAGGAGGAGGTGCAGGCTGCGGTAGCCGTTGGCCTTCGGCGAGGCGATGTAGTCGCGCACGTCGAGCACGGTCAGGTCGTCCTGCGACGTGAGCAGCTCGTGCACGCGGTAGACGTCGGAGACGAAGCTGCAGGTGACGCGTACCCCGGCGATGTCGGTGATGGTCTCGCGGATCGACTCGAACGTGGGCAGCGTGCCCTTGCGGCCCATCTTCTCGGCGAGGCTGTCGGGCGACTTGAGCCGCGACGCGATGTGCTCGATGGGGTTGGTGTCGTGCATGAGCGCGAACTCGTCGCGCAGGATCGTCAGCTTGGTGACGACCTCCTCCATCGCGAACCGGTGCCGGAGCATGAAGCGGGTGAAGTCCTGCCGCAGCGCCTTGGGGTCGTCGAGGTGCAGGACCTCGTCGCCCTGCCCCAGCGCCTCCTTGCTCGTCAGCTCCACGCGGTCAGCCTACGACGGGGGGTCGACGCGTGACGGGTCGCGCGCGAGGCGGCCTTGTCTCGGCGCGGTTGTCGGTACGGCGCCCTACGGTGGCCCCGTGGGCGTGATGGACGAGGCGGAGCAGGTGGCTCCCGGGTCGCTGGCCGCGTGGCGCGACTGGCTGCGGGGGCACCATGCCGACGCACGGGGCGTGTGGCTGGAGATGACGGCGCGCGTCGCCGAGGGCGACGACGCCCTCTCGTACGAGAACGCGGTCTGCGAGGCCCTCTGCTGGGGCTGGATCGACGGCCGGGTGCGCGGTGCGCTCGACGACCGTGGCCCCGCGATCTGGATGTCGCCGCGTCGGCGGGGGAGCGCGTGGGCGGCGTCGAACCGCGCCCGCGTCGACCGGCTGGTCGACGAGGGTCGGATGCGTCCCGCCGGCCAGGCGGTGGTCGACGCCGCCGTGGCCGACGGGTCCTGGTCGGTCCTCGTCGGGCCCGAGCAGGGGGAGGAGCCGGACGAGCTGCGCGCCGGCCTCGAAGCCGACCCCGTCGCTCGCACCTTCTGGGACGCCCTCCCGCCGAGCGCCCGCCTCTTCGCCCTCACCCAGCTGGCCACGGCCAAGCGGGAGCCGACCCGTCTGTCCCGCATCGAGAAGCTGCTCGCCCAGTGCCGCGCCGGGGAGCGGCCCGACCGCTGACGGCTCGCTGGACGTGCAGGTCCGCCGAGCGGTGAGTCCTCCACCCGCCTCAGCGCCCAGACGGCGGAGAGCCCACCGCCGGGCGGGGCATCGGTGGACCTGCAGCGCAGCAGCCGGCCCGGACCTCACCCCTGCTTGTTCCGCGTGTCCTTGCTGGGCTGCACGCGCTTCGGCTCGCCGGGCATCTTCGGGTACTCCGGGGGGTACGGCAGGTCGCCGAGGCCGCGCTCGAGGTCGGCGCGCCAGAGGTCGAGCAGCGGCTCCAGCGACTGTGGTTCGTCGTCGATGGTGGCCCAGGCGTCGCCGCGCTCGGCGAGCAGGTCGGGGACGGTCCGCAGCGTGAACGCCATGGGGTCGTCGACCTCGGCCAGCTCGTCCCACCGCAGCGGGAACGAGGCGGGCGCGCCCTGCTTGGGGCGCAGGCTGTAGGCGGACGCGATGGTGCGGTCGCGTGCGTTCTGGTTGACGTCGACGAAGATGCGGTCGCCGCGCTCCTCCTTCCACCAGGCGGTGGTGACGCGCTCGTTGCGTCGTTCGAGCTCGCGACCGAGACCGATGGCGGCGTGCCGCACGTCGGTGAAGGTCCAGCGTGGCTCGAGGCGCAGGTAGACGTGCACGCCGTTCTTCCCGCTCGTCTTCACGTACCCGCGCAGGCCGAGGTCGTCGAGGAGCTCCTTGACCGACCCTGCTTCGCGGACGGCGTCCGCGAAGCCGGTGTCGCCGTGCGGGTCGAGGTCGATGCGCAGCTCGTCGGGACGGTCGACGTCGGCCCGCCGCACCGGCCACGGGTGGAACGTGATGGTGCCCATCTGCGCGGCCCACGCGACGACGGCCACGTGGTCGGGGCACAACTCGTCGGCGGTGCGACCGGACGGGAAGTGCACCCGCACCGAGCGCGCCCAGTCGGGCATGCCGCGCATGAGCCGCTTCTGGTAGAACGCGTCGCCCTGGGGGCCGCGCCCGTGTGTGGCCTCGCGGGCCGTCAGCGTCATGCCGGGCTGCACGCCCTTGGGCCAGCGCTCCAGCGCGGTCGGCCGGTCGCGCAGCGCGCGCACGATGCCGTCGCCGACGGCGACGTAGTACTCGACGACGTCGAGCTTCGTGATCTCCGGCCCGTGCTCGGAGGCGGGGTAGATGACGCGGTCACCGCTGGAGACCTTCACCTCGCGCCCGCCCGCGTCGACGACCACCGACGGTGACTTCGCTGCCATGACGGCAGCCTAGGCCCGACCCGGCGGGGGTGCCGGGCCGTGGGCGGCGAACCAGCACGGGGGTGCCGGGCCGTGGGCGGCGAACCAGCACGGGGGTGCCGGGCCGTGGGCGGCGAGAGCGGTGAGTGAGGGTTGCCTTCTTTGAACGGCCGGAATCAATAACGGCACACTGGTGTTGTGAAAAACATGCGCCTGGAGGAGATGGAGTCGACGCTCGTCGACGACGCCCCCACGCGCGAGCGCGTCGCGACGTCGATCCTGGAGCACGGTCCGTCGACCGCAGCCGACCTCGCCGAGCGGCTGGGCCTCACCCCGGCCGCCGTGCGCCGTCACCTGGAGCAGCTGCTGGCCGACGGCGTCGTCGCGCAGCGGCAGCCGCGCAGCACCGCACGGCGGGGTCGTGGACGTCCGGCCAAGGTCTTCGTCATCACCGACGCCGGCCGCGACACCTTCGCGCACTCCTACGACGACCTCGCCGCCGACGCGCTCCGCTTCCTCGCGGAGACCGCCGGCGACGGTGCCGTCGTCGCGTTCGCGGCCCGTCGCCTGCGCGCCCTCACCGAGAAGTACCGCCCCCTGGTGGAGGCCGCGCCCGTCGAGGAGCGTCCGCGGGTGCTCGCCGACGCGCTGAGCGTCGACGGGTTCGCCGCGTCAGCGGGCACCACGCCGGCCGGTGCGCAGATCTGCCAGCACCACTGCCCGGTCGCGCACGTCGCGGCCGAGTTCCCCCAGCTGTGCGAGGCCGAGACGGCGATGTTCGCCGACCTGCTCGGCTCCCACGTGCAGCGCCTCGCGACGATCGCCCACGGCGACGGCGTGTGCACGACCCACCTGCCCCATCCCCCGACCCAAGCCACTGGTCCCACCACAGAGAGGGTGTCGTCATGACGACCAACTCGATCGAAGAGCTCAACCCCGGGCTCAAGGACGTCGGCCGCTACGAGTTCGGCTGGTCCGACGCGAACGACGCCGGTGCCAACGCCCAGCGCGGCCTCAACGAGGAGATCGTGCGTGACATCTCCTCGAAGAAGAGCGAGCCGCAGTGGATGCTCGACCTGCGCCTGAAGGGTCTGCGTCTCTTCGACCGCAAGCCGCTGCCCACGTGGGGCGCCGGCCTCGAGGACATCGACTTCGACAACATCAAGTACTTCGTGCGCTCCTCGGAGAAGCAGGCCGCCTCCTGGGAGGACCTGCCCGAGGACATCAAGAACACCTACGACCGGCTCGGCATCCCCGAGGCCGAGAAGCAGCGGCTCGTCGCCGGCGTCGCCGCGCAGTACGAGTCCGAGGTCGTCTACCACTCGATCCGCGAGGACCTCGAGGAGAAGGGCGTCCTCTTCCTCGACACCGACACCGCGCTCAAGGAGCACCCGGAGATCTTCGAGGAGTACTTCGGCACCGTCATCCCCGTCGGTGACAACAAGTTCTCCGCGCTGAACACGGCCGTGTGGTCCGGCGGCTCGTTCATCTACGTGCCCAAGGGCGTCCACGTCGACATCCCGCTGCAGGCCTACTTCCGCATCAACACCGAGAACATGGGCCAGTTCGAGCGGACGCTGATCATCGCCGACGAGGACTCCTACGTCCACTACGTCGAGGGCTGCACGGCGCCGATCTACTCCAGCGACTCGCTGCACTCGGCGGTCGTCGAGATCATCGTCAAGAAGAACGCCCGCGTGCGGTACACGACGATCCAGAACTGGTCGAACAACGTGTACAACCTGGTCACCAAGCGCGCCGTGTGCGAGGCCGGCGCCACCATGGAGTGGGTCGACGGCAACATCGGCTCGAAGGTCACCATGAAGTACCCGGCCGTCTACCTGATGGGCGAGCACGCCCGCGGTGAGACGCTGTCGATCGCCTTCGCGGGCGAGGGCCAGCACCAGGACGCGGGCGCCAAGATGGTGCACGCCGCGCCCTACACGTCGAGCTCGATCCTGAGCAAGTCGGTGGCCCGCGGTGGTGGACGCACCTCCTACCGCGGCCTGCTGCAGGTCATGGAGGGTGCGTACGGCTCGGCCAGCACGGTCAAGTGCGACGCCCTGCTCGTCGACCAGGTCAGCCGGTCCGACACCTACCCGTACGTGGACGTCCGCGAGGACGACGTGACGCTCGGCCACGAGGCCACGGTCTCCAAGGTCAGCGACGACCAGCTCTTCTACTTCATGCAGCGCGGCATGGAGGAGGACGAGGCCATGGCGATGATCGTCCGTGGGTTCGTCGAGCCCATCGCGCGCGAGCTCCCGATGGAGTACGCGCTCGAGCTGAACCGCCTCATCGAGCTGCAGATGGAAGGAGCCGTCGGCTGATGACCCTCGTCGACACCGACCGCACGGTCGAGAACATCGGTCAGGCCCTCGAGCTCGACCACGTCGAGTCGCACCTGCACCCCGAGCCGTCCTACGACGTCGCGGCGCACCCGGTGCCCACGGGCCTGGAGGAGATCTGGCGCTTCACGCCGCTCAAGCGGCTGCGGGGACTGCTCGACGGCACCCCCTCCGACGCGCACCTCACGTGGGAGCAGCAGCTGCCCGCAGGCGTCACGCTCACGCAGATCAGCACCGCCGAGGCGCAGGCGCTGGCCGTCAACGCCCCCTTCGACCGGCTCGGCGCGCTGGCCGTCGCCAATGCCGGGGGAGCGGTGCTGCTCGACGTTCCCGCCAACACCGAGCTCACCGAGCCCGTGCGCCTGACGCTCACGGGCGCGTCGGTCGACTCGACCGTCTGGGGCCACGTCGTGGTCCGCGTCGGCACGCACGCGAAGGCCACCGTGGTCGTCGACCACGCCGGTAGCGCGACGTACGACGCGTTCACGCAGGTGGTCGTCGGCGACGGCGCCTCGCTGGACCTGGTCACGGTCAACGACTGGGCCGACGACGCCGTCCACGCCGGCCAGTACAACGTGCGCGTCGGTCGCGACGCGTCGGTGCGCGCGTTCGAGGTCAGCCTCGGCGGCGACCTCGTCCGCACCAACGTCAACGTCGACTACGCGGGGCCCGGCGGCAGCGCCGAGCTGCTCGGCGTCTACTTCGCCGACGCGGGCCAGCACATCGAGCACCGCCAGTTCGTCGACCACACGGCACCGCGCACGAAGAGCAACGTCGAGTACAAGGGCGCGCTGCAGGGCCAGGACGCCCACACCGTGTGGGTCGGCAACGTGCTGATCCGCAAGGTGGCCGAGGGCATCGAGACGTTCGAGCAGAACGACAACCTCGTCCTCACCGACGGCGCCAAGGCCGACTCCGTGCCGAACCTGGAGATCGAGACCGGCGACATCGCGGGCGCCGGTCACGCCAGCACCACGGGTCGCTTCGACGACAACCACCTGTTCTACCTGCAGAGCCGGGGCATCGAGGAGGCCGAGGCGCGTCGCCTCGTCGTGCACGGCTTCTTCAACGACATCATCCGTCGCATCGGCGTCCCGGAGCTGCAAGAGCGGCTCGTCGCGGCCATCGAGGCCGAGCTGGCGGGTGCCGACCTGACGGTGCTGAACAGCCGCCCGGAGCCCGGCACCCCCGCCGAGGTCGGCTGACCCATGACCGAGTCCGGACCCCAGTTCGCGGCACCCCTCGACGTCCTCGTCGAGGGGACCGCGACCGCGGTCACCGTCGACGGCGTCGACGTCGCGCTGGTCCGCCAGGGCGACGAGGTCTTCGCGATCCGCGACGAGTGCTCGCACGCCGCCATCCCGCTGTCGGAGGGGGAGGTGGAGGGCTGCGAGATCGAGTGCTGGCTGCACGGGTCGCGCTTCGACGCCCGCACCGGCAAGCCCCTCAACCTGCCGGCCACCGAGGCCGTGCCCACCTACCCCACGACCATCACCGACGGACGCGTCCTGGTCGACGTGTCCGCCCCCACCAGGAGCTGAACCATATGAGCACCCTCGAGATCAAGAACCTGCACGTCAGCGTGAACACCGAGGACGGCGCGAAGGAGATCCTGCGCGGCGTCGACCTGACCGTGAACAGCGGCGAGGTGCACGCGATCATGGGCCCGAACGGCTCGGGCAAGTCGACCCTCGCGTACTCGATCGCCGGGCACCCGAAGTACACCGTGACCGACGGCGAGGTCCTGCTGGACGGCGAGAACATCCTCGAGCTCAGCGTCGACGAGCGCGCCCGTGCGGGCCTGTTCCTCGCGATGCAGTACCCCGTCGAGGTCCCGGGCGTCTCCGTCGCGAACTTCCTGCGCACCGCCAAGACCGCCATCGACGGCGAGGCACCCAAGCTGCGCACCTGGGTCAAGGACGTCAACGCCGCCCTCGAGCGCGTCACCCTCGACCCGACGTTCGCGCAGCGCAGCGTCAACGAGGGCTTCTCCGGTGGTGAGAAGAAGCGCCACGAGATCGCGCAGCTCGAGCTGCTGAACCCGAAGTTCGCCGTGCTCGACGAGACCGACTCCGGCCTCGACATCGACGCCCTGCGCGTCGTGTCCGAGGGCGTCAACCGCTACACCGCCCAGGGCGACCGTGGCCTGCTGCTCATCACGCACTACACGCGCATCCTGCAGTACATCAAGCCCGACTTCGTGCACGTGTTCGTCGCGGGCCGGCTGGCCGAGTCCGGCGGTCGCGAGCTGGCCGACCAGCTCGAGGCGGAGGGCTACGACAAGTACGTGAAGGCCGCGGTCTGACATGCCGGGCAGGGGTGCCGGGCCCTGGGCGGCAGAAGACGCAGCTTACGACGTCGAGGCGGTCCGCAAGGACTTCCCCATCCTCGAGCGCACGCTAGCGGGAGACCACCCGCTGGTGTACCTCGACAGCGCCAACACGTCCCACAAGCCGCGCCAGGTGGTCGAGGCGATCGAGCAGCACTACCTGCAGCACAACGCGAACGTGGCGCGGGCGATGCACCAGCTCGGCGCCGAGGCCAGCGAGGCGTTCGAGCTGGGTCGCACCAAGGTGGCCGGGTTCATCGGCGCTCCTCGTCGCGAGGAGGTCGTGTTCACCAAGAACGCGTCCGAGGCGCTGAACCTGGTGGCTCGCGTGCTGGGCGACGCCGGCACGGTGAGGGAGGGCGACGAGGTCGTCATCTCCGAGATGGAGCACCACTCCAACATCGTGCCGTGGCAGCTGCTCACGGAGCGCACCGGCGCGACGCTGCGCTGGTTCGGCGTGACCGACGAGGGACGCCTCGACCTCGACGACCTCGACACGCTGGTCACCGAGCGCACCAAGGTCGTCTCGCTGACGTGGGTCTCGAACATGCTCGGCACGATCAACCCGGTCGAGCGGGTCATCGCGCGGGCCCACGAGGTCGGCGCGCTCGTCGTGATCGACGGGTCGCAGGCCGTGCCGCAGATCCCGGTCGACGTCAGCACCCTCGGTGCCGACTTCGTCGCCTTCACGGGCCACAAGATGGTCGGCCCGACGGGCATCGGCGTTCTGTGGGGTCGCTACGACCTGCTCGCGTCGCTGCCCCCGTTCCTGGGTGGCGGCGAGATGATCGAGACGGTGACGATGGAGCGGTCGACGTTCGCCGCGCCCCCGCACCGCTTCGAGGCCGGCACCCCGCCGATCGCCCAGTCGGTCGGTCTGGGCGCAGCGGTCGACTACCTGACGACGCTCGGCATGGAGAACGTGGCCGCGCACGAGCAGGCGATCACCGCCTACGCGCTGGAGCGTCTCCAGGAGGTCGACGGGCTCACGGTCGTCGGGCCGAAGGAGGCCGTGCAGCGCGGTGGGGCGATCAGCTTCACGCTCGACGACGTGCACCCGCACGACGTCGCCCAGCTGCTCGACTCCCGCGGCGTCGCGGTGCGCGCGGGCCACCACTGCGCCAAGCCGGCGCACCAGCGCTTCGGCGTGCAGTCCACCACGCGGGCGTCGTTCTACCTGTACACGACCGAGGCCGAGGTCGACGCGCTCGTCGACGCGATCCGCCACACCCAGCACTACTTCGGAGGGCGGTGACCATGGCCGACGCATCCCAGGTGGACGCGCTCTACCAGGAGATCATCCTCGACCACTACAAGCAGAAGCACGGCTCGGGCCTGCGCGACCCGTTCGAGTCCGAGGTGCACCACGTCAACCCGACGTGCGGCGACGAGGTGACCCTGCGGGTCCACCTCGATGGCGGCACCGTCTCCGACGTCTCGTACGACGCCGTGGGCTGCTCGATCAGCCAGGCGTCCGCGTCGGTGCTGAACGACCTCGTGGTCGGCAAGCCCGTCGACGACGCGTTCGCCACGCTCGACGCCTTCCAGGCCCTCATGCAGGGCAAGGGCGAGGTCGAGCCCGACGAGGACGTGCTCGAGGACGGCATCGCGTTCGCCGGTGTCGCCCAGTTCCCGGCGCGCGTGAAGTGCGCGCTGCTCTCGTGGATGGCGTTCAAGGACGCCACCAGCCAGGCTCTCACCACCCAGGAGGACGCATGAGCGACCCCACCAGCACCCCTGACCACTCCGACCTCCCCGAGGTCGACCTGGACGCCCCGCAGGAGTCGGCCGTGTCGATGGCGACGAAGGACGAGGACGTCTGGGAGGCGATGAAGGACGTCGTCGACCCCGAGCTCGGCATCAACGTCGTCGACCTCGGCCTCGTGTACGGCGTCGACGTCGACGACCACAGCAACACCGTGCTGTCGATGACGCTGACCTCGGCGGCCTGCCCGCTGACCGACGTCATCGAGGACCAGACCCGCGCCGCGCTCGACGGCATCGTCAACGACTTCCGCATCGAGTGGGTCTGGATGCCGCCGTGGGGCCCGGACAAGATCACCGACGACGGCCGCGAGATGCTGCGCGCCCTGGGGTTCAACGTCGGCTGAGTCTCAGGTCCACGTGACCTTGACCCCGGTGTCCGCCGAACCGCGGACGCCGGGGTCAACTGCGTGTTACAACGAGCATGGCGCCTGGTTCCCGGGGCTCCCTGAACCGAAGGTCGTCCTGTGCCGTCTGCGCGTCCGTCCCGTCTCGCCCTCCTCGTCCTGCTGGTGACCGGCGTGCTGCTCGCGGGGATGCTTCCCGCGAGCGCCGCGTCGTCACGCACGCTGAGCCTCAAGGCCTCCAGCACCACCCCGACCTCGGGCACCACGATCACGCTGTCCGGGACGCTCAGCGCCTCCCCGAAGGGTGCGACCGTCACGGTGCAGCGGCTCTCCGGGTCCCGCTGGGTCAAGGTCACGTCCGCCCGCACCACCAGCACCAGGGGCGCCTGGAGCACGCGCCTGACCGTCAGGACGGTCGGCAGCATCACGCTGCGCGCCGTCTCGGCCGCCATCCGCAACCGGAAGGCCGCGACGTCGCGCAGCACCACGCTCGACGTGCGACGCAAGGTGACGGTCACGGCGACCCTCGCGCCGAGTCGGGTGACCGTCGGCGACGACGTCGTCGTCAGCGGGAGGGCGAGCCCCTTCGTCCGGGGCGTGAAGGTCTCGGTGCAGACCGTGTCCGGTCGCACCGCCAGGACGGTCGAGACGACGACGCTGGCCTCCGACGGGACGTACCGCGTCACCCTGCGCACCAGCAAGGCCGGCAGCACGGCCTACCGCGCCGCCGTGGCCGGACGCACGGGTTACGCGGCCGCGACGTCGTCGACCCGCACGCTGGTCGTCGAGGCCACCCCGGTGCAGCCCGTCATCACCACCAGCAGCCTGCCGCGTGGCCGGACCGGCGTCGCCTACAGCGCGCGCCTCGCCACCGACGGCGACCAGCCCGGCACCTGGTCGGTCTCGCCCGCCCTGCCGTCCGGCCTCACGCTCGCCCCCCGGACGGGTGCGATCACGGGCACGCCGACCACCGCCGGCGACGTGACCACCACGGTCACGTTCACGCACGACAACGGCAAGGTCGCGACCACGACCCTGACGCTCTCCGTCGACGAGTCTCCGAGGATCACGACCACCTCGCTGCCGACCGCGCTCAAGGGCGCGCCGTACGACCGGACGCTGACGGCGTCGCAGAGCGGGTCCTGGGCGCGGACCTCGGGCAGCCTGCCTCCGGGCCTGTCCCTCGGGTCCGACGGTCGGCTCTCCGGCACGCCCACGTCGTCCGACGCGTCGTCGACCTTCGCGGTGCGCTTCACGAGTGCTGCGTCCGGCCTCACGGCCGACCGGACCTACACGGTCGCCAGCACCCGCATCATCGCCACCACAGAGGTGCCGGTGGGTCAGGTGGGCGTGCCGTACCGCTACCAGCTGCGCACCAACGCCCCGACGGCCGGGACGTGGGGCACGAGGGGCGGTACGCCGGGAGGCCTGACGTTGAGCTCCGACGGCGTGCTCAGCGGGACCCCCACGCGGGCCGGGACGAGCTACGTCGTCCTCACCTTCACCCCGACCGGCGCGACGGCGCCCGCCGACGAGCAGAACCTCTTCCCCGAGGCCGAGGCTGGGGGCTCGACGACGCCCTCGACCGGTGAGGTCAGCGGTGGCTACGGGTACGCCTGCCGCATCAACGAGTACGACCGTTCCGCGGCGTGCTGGGGCTCCAACTACGGCGGCCAGCTCGGCACCGGCCCAGTCGGCGCCGAGAACTCGGTCCGTCGCCAGGCGACGGCCGTCGTCGGTGGCTCGGCGTGGCTGACCATCGACGGCGGCGACTTCTTCAGCACCTGCGGCATCAAGACGAACAACAGCCTGTGGTGCTGGGGCCGCAACGACAACGGCATCCTGGGCTCCGGCGACGGCAACGCGTCGTGGGCCGACAGCCCGCGTGCGGTCGTCGGCGGCGGATCGTGGAGCGACGTCGGGGTGGGCGCGGCGCACGCCTGCGGCATCCGGACCGACGGGTCGCTCTGGTGCTGGGGCCCCGCCGACCAGCTCGGGGAGACCGTGCCGGCGGGCAAGGAGAGCGTGAGCTCGCCGCTGCGGGTCGGGCAGGCCCTCTGGCGGTCGGTGAGCGTCGCCGACGCCGAGACCTGCGCGGTGCGCCTCGACGACACCCTCTGGTGCTGGGGCAAGGGCGAGCGCCCCACGCAGGTGAGCGGTTCGTGGCAGAGCGTCGTCACCTCGGCCTTCACCACCTGCGGCGTCCGGACCGACAGCACGCTCTGGTGCTGGGGTCGCAACACCTCGGGCCAGCTCGGCGACGGCACCACGACCGACTCCGCGTCGCCCGTCCAGGTGGGCCGCGACACCGGGTGGGGCCAGGTGTCGGTGTCGTCCGACCTCGGCACGGGCTCGACCTGCGCGACCCGCACCGACGGGACCGCCTGGTGCTGGGGCTCGAACGCCAACGGCCAGCTGGGGGACGGGACGACCGCTGCGAGCAGCGTCCCGGTGCGCGTCGACCAGACCGTCTCGTGGTCGTCCGTCACGACGGGCAAGGGCTATGCGTGCGGCGTCAAGAACGACGGCACGCAGCGGTGCTGGGGCAACAACAGCGGCGGGGAGCTCGGCAACGGACGCAACGACGGCGGCGGGATGATGCCGACGAAGGTCGTCGGCTGAGTCGTCACGGGGCGGCATGACCCACGTCTCGCCGCGAGGATGCGGGGGAGCGGGCGGTCGCCCCGTAGACTGCGTGGGTGAGCTACTACCAGCGGGAGTGACGACCGGACCA
This sequence comes from Propionibacteriales bacterium, assembly GCA_026392465.1. Classification (GTDB taxonomy): domain Bacteria; phylum Actinomycetota; class Actinomycetes; order Propionibacteriales; family Nocardioidaceae; genus Aeromicrobium. Next base: position 144,719 of record JAPLCA010000030.1, on the reverse strand, counting down.
CGTCCGGCGTTCTCGCACACCCCCTGACCACGAAAGCTCCCCATGATCACCGTCAACGACGTGACGCTGCGCTTCGGCGCCCGCGTCCTCATGCAGAACGTCTCCTTCCGCGTCGACAAGGGCGACAAGATCGGCCTCGTCGGCCGCAACGGCGCCGGCAAGACCACGCTCACGCGCATGCTGTCCGGCGACGGCCAGCCGGCCGAGGGCAGCATCACGCTCAGCGGGAAGATCGGGTACCTCCCGCAGGACCCCAAGTCCGGCGACCTGTCGATCACCGCACGCGACCGGATCCTGGGCGCCCGCGGGCTCGACGAGGCGCTCGCGACGATGCGCAAGACCGAGCTCGACATGGGCTCGGCCGACCCCGACGTCGCCGAGCGGGCGATGAAGGCCTACGGCCGCGCCCAGGACGTGTTCTCGGCCGGTGGCGGGTACGCCGCCGAGGCGGAGGCAGCGACCATCTCGAACGCGCTCGGCCTGCCCGACCGCGTGCTCGACCAGCAGCTGCAGACGCTCTCCGGCGGTCAGCGTCGCCGCATCGAGCTCGCGCGCATCCTGTTCAGCGACGCCGACACGATGCTGCTCGACGAGCCGACCAACCACCTCGACGCCGACTCGATCACCTGGCTCCGCGGGTTCCTCAAGACGTTCTCCGGCGGCCTCGTGATCATCAGCCACGACGTCGACCTGGTCGAGGAGACGGTCAACAAGGTCTTCTACCTCGACGCCAACCGCGCCACGATCGACATCTACAACACCGGCTGGAAGCACTACCTGCGCCAGCGCGAGGCCGACGAGGCACGCCGCAAGCGCGAGCGCGAGATCACGACGAAGACCGCCGAGCGGCTCGTCGCCCAGGGCAACAAGATGCGCGCCAAGGCCAGCAAGGCCAGCGCCGCGCAGCAGATGCTGCGGCGCGCGGAGCAGATGATGTCCGGCCTCGACGACGTCCGCCAGGTCGACAAGGTCGCGAAGATCGACTTCCCGAAGCCGGCCCCGTGCGGCAAGACCCCGCTCATGGCGCAGGGACTGTCCAAGTCCTACGGCGCGCTGGAGATCTTCGCGGGCGTCGACCTCGCGATCGACAAGGGCAGCCGCGTGGTCGTGCTCGGCCTCAACGGCGCGGGCAAGACGACCCTGCTGCGGATGCTCGCCGGCACCCTCCAGTCCGACACCGGCGAGATCCAGCCGGGTCACGGGCTCAAGATCGGCTACTTCGCGCAGGAGCACGAGACTCTCGACATGGACCGCACTGTGCTCGAGAACATGCAGCGCTCCGCGCCGGAGCTCACCGACACGCAGGCCCGCAGCGTCCTGGGCGCCTTCCTGTTCTCCGGCGACGACACCGCGAAGCCGGCCAAGGTGCTCTCCGGCGGAGAGCGGACCCGCCTCGCGCTCGCGGGGCTCATCGTCTCCAGTGCCAACGTGCTGCTGCTCGACGAGCCGACCAACAACCTCGACCCGGCCTCGCGCGAGGAGGTGCTCGACGCGATCCGTCGGTACGAGGGTGCGATCGTCCTCGTGTCCCACGACGAGGGCGCCGTGCGCGCGCTCGACCCCGACCGCGTGCTGCTCCTGCCCGACGGTGACGAGGACCTGTGGAACGACGGCTACGCCGAGCTGGTCTCCCTGGCCTGACCGTCGTCGGCCGTGGCGCCGCCCTGGCGTCGCTCCAGCCACTCGATGCGCGCGAACCAGACGAAGCCGGCGAGCGCGAGGCCTGCGAAGAACCACCACTGCAGCCCGTAGAAGAAGTGCGGGCCGCCGCCGAGGTCGGGCTTCGGCTCGAGCTCGAGCCCGCCCGTGCCGCCGGTCTGCTCGCGCAGGTTGAGGTAGCCCGAGCGCACGTCGTAGGGGAGCGAGTCGGCGAGCCCGGTGCTGGAGACGGAGCGGACCTGGCCCTCCACCGGCGTGGTCGCGTCGGCACCGGCGTTGCTGTCGGGCCGCAGCCAGCCCTGCACCGTGACGGTCCCGCTCGGCGGCGCGGGGACGTCGCTGGGGGCGGCCGCGGTGTTCGCCGTCGGCACCCAGCCGCGGTCGACCAGCACGGCGCTGCCGTCGTCGAGGAGCAGCGGCGTGACCACCTCGGCGCCGGGGCGCCCGTCGCGGGTGCTGAACTTCACCGTCACCTGCGACGTCGGGTCGTAGCGGCCCTGCACGACGACCCGCGTCCACTCCAGGTCCTTCGTGACCTTCAGGCCGACCGGTGCCACCTGGTCGAGGGGGACGGGGTCGGCGGCCAGGTGCTGCTCGACCCGCTCGTTCGACTCGTGCCGGACCTCGCGCTTGTGCCACTGCCAGTCGCCCATGAGCACGCACACGACCGCGAGCGCCACGACGGCGAGGAAGAACCCGATCCACCGGGCGCTGAGCAGGAACCGCACCCCTCGAATCTAGCCGCCCGACACCAGCGCGCTCCGGCGAGGTTGGGTCCTCGCTCCTAGACTGGGGGGATGCAGCTCGGTGACAGACATGGACGTGTGGCCACCGACCTTCGGGTGTCGTTGACGGACCGCTGCAACCTGCGCTGCCAGTACTGCATGCCGGCCGAGGGGCTCGACTGGATGCCCACGGCGGAGGTGCTCACCGACGACGAGGTCGTGCGGCTGATCCACGTCGCCGTCACGCGTCTCGGCGTCGTCGACGTGCGGTTCACCGGCGGCGAGCCGCTGCTGCGTCGCGGGCTGGCCTCGATCGTCGCAGCCACCAAGGCGATGCCGGGCTCGCCCCGCACCGCCATCACCACGAACGCCCTCGGGCTCAGCCGCACCGCCCACGCGCTGGCCGCCGCCGGCCTCGACCGGGTCAACGTCAGCCTCGACACCACCGACCCGGAGATGTTCCACCGGATCACGCTGCGCGACCGTTTCCACGACGTCGTCGCCGGGCTCGAGGCCGCCGCCGAGGCGGGGCTCACCCCCGTCAAGATCAACGCGGTGCTGCTGCGAGGGCTCAACGAGGACGAGGGCCCCGCGCTGCTGCGCTGGTGCATGGAGCGCGGCTACGAGCTGCGCTTCATCGAGCAGATGCCGCTCGACGCGCAGCACGGCTGGGACCGCAGCCGCATGATCACCGCCGACGAGATCCTCGCGCGACTCTCCGAGCACGTGACCCTCACGCCTCTCGACGGACGGGGGAGCGCCCCGGCCGAGAAGTTCCAGGTCGACGGCGGCCCCCACACCGTGGGGATCATCGGGTCGGTCACGCGGCCGTTCTGCGCCGACTGCAACCGCGTCCGCCTGACCGCCGACGGCCAGGTGCGCACGTGCCTGTTCGCCCGCGAGGAGTCCGACCTGCGGGCCGCGCTGCGCGGGGGAGCCGACGACGACGAGCTGGCCCGCCGGTGGGTCGACGCGATGTGGGGCAAGGCGGCCGGCCACGGCATCGACGACCCCACCTTCCTGCAGCCGTCGCGGCCGATGTCGTCGATCGGCGGCTGACCGCCGGACCCACGACGTCAGGCGAAGCCGCTCGATGGACGCCACGTGATCGTGCCGCCGCCGCCCTCGAAGTCGACGCGACGGCCGTCCTCGGCGACCTTCACGGCCGTGAAGTCGTCCACGTCGTCGATCGTGCGCACGGCCCAGGCATCGTCGCCCTCGCCGAGAACGGCTGCCACGACCTGCTGCGGCGGCTCGCCGTCGTAGCAGTACAGACCGAACCCTGCGGTCAGCGCGACCGTGCCGCCAGCCTGCTCGAGCTCGACGCCCTGGCAGGGGTCCTCGGTGGATCCGACCAACGTGGTCGGAGCGCTCCACGACGTCTCCCCGGCAGACCGGACCTGGACGACGAGCCCGGTGCCGGCCACCTGGTACGCGGCCACGCGGCGGCCGTCGTCGAGCTCGGCCTGCGCGCGGAAGTCCCGCGCGTCCTGGCCGTCGGGCACGACGGGGGAGCCGAGCTCGTGACCGCTCCCGGACGCCGCGGGCACCGTGGAGGCCGGCGGCGCAGAGGCTGTCGGCTCAGGCTCGGCGCCACCGCCGCAGCCCGCCGCCAGGCAGCCGAGGAGGACCAGGGAGACGGCGCGGGTGATCGTGCTCGACATGGGGTCGAGGGTAGGCGACGGCCGACCGCTCACTCCGAGGTGACGCCGTCCTGCAGCGGGAGCGTCTCCTTGTAGAAGCCGCGCGCGTCGAGGAAGCGTCGCAGCGACTGCTCGTGCTCGTCGCAGGCCAACCACGTCTTGCGTCGGTCCGGCGTGTGGATCTTCGGGTTGTTCCACTCGATGCGGTGCAGGGCCGCCGCGGTGCAGCCCTTCGCCGAGCAGACCAGCTCGTCAGCCACGCTCGTCACGGCGCTCCTCCGCGGGACGGTCGCCGATCTGCCCCAACGGCTCGGGCTTCATGATGTCCGTGCCCTCGCCGCGGGTGCGCACCCCGGCGTTGGCCAGGATGACCGACGTGTAGGGCAGGAACACCGCACCCACCAGGAGCACGACGGCCAGCCACATGACGTGGTTCCAGGCGATCACGGCACCGATGAAGCAGAGCGTCCGCACCCCCATGCTCAGGGCGTACCGGAGCTCGCGGGACCCCAGCTCGTCGCTGTGCCCCTCGCTGGCCGAGGTGATCGAGTAGACCTGCTCCTCGCGGCCACCAGCGGAGCCGGTCGAGGAGCCCTTCGGCGGTGTGTGCTTCACCTCTCCAGCGTACGTCGCTGCGTGCGGACCCGCCGGGCGCCGGGGCGTGAGGAGGAGGACACCGGCATGATGCTGTCATGAGCAACCGCACCTACCGCGTCACCGAGATCGTCGGCACCTCCCCGGAGGGCGTCACCCAGGCCATCGAGAACGGCATCAAGCGGGCCGGCCAGACCCTGCGCCACCTCGACTGGTTCGAGGTCGAGGGCATCCGCGGCGCCATCACCGACACCGACGTCTCGCACTACCAGGTGACGATGAAGATCGGCTTCCGCCTGGAGGACGACGAGTAGGACCTGTCGAGGTCAGCGGGCGGCGGCCGCGCCGGGACCGGTCGGGGCGTCCGGGGGCTCGGCCGCGTCGGCCTCCTCCACCTCCTCGCGCGTGATGCCGAGGAGGTACATGACCGAGTCGAGGTAGGGCACGTTCACCGAGGTCTGCGCCTGGTCGCGCACCACCGGCTTGGCGTTGAAGGCGATGCCCAGCCCCGCGGCGGCCAGCATGTCGAGGTCGTTGGCCCCGTCGCCCACCGCCACGGTGTTCTTCAGCCCGATGCGCGCCTCGGCGGCGAAGCGACGCAGCGCCTCCGCCTTGCCGGCGCGGTCGACCACGGCACCCACGACACCGCCGGTGAGCCGGCCGTCCACGACCTCCAGCTCGTTCGCCGCCCAGTAGTCGATGCCCAGGTCGGCGGCGATGCGCTCGATGATCTGGGTGAAGCCGCCGCTGACGAGCGCGAACCGGTAGCCGAGCCGCTTCAGGCTGCGGACCATCGTGCGGGCACCGGGCGTGTACTCCAGGGCCGCGTAGACGTCGTCGAGCGCCGACGCCGGCACTCCCTCGAGGCGCGCCACGCGCTGACGCAGCGACTCCTCGAAGTCGATCTCGCCGCGCATCGCCGACTCCGTGACCGCCGCGACCTCGTCGGCGCAGCCGGCGTGCTCGGCGAGCATCTCGATGACCTCGCCCTGGATGAGGGTCGAGTCGACGTCCATGACGACGAGCCGCTGCGCGTGTCGCAGGATGCCCCGCTCCTCGACGGCCACGTCGACGCCGTGCTCGAAGGCCGCTGCTGCGAGCTCCACCTGCAGGACGTCGGGGTCGGCGCCCGAGACCTCCAGGCGCAGCGCCGTCACGGGGTAGCGCGCGAGGCGCAGGATCCGGTCGATGTTGCCGCCCGCGGCCTTGATGCGGCTGGTCAGGGCCGTCATCGCCGCCGGGCGCAGCGGATGGCCGAGCAACGTGACCTGGCTGCGACCCACGCGACGCGGACGGTTGTCCCCGACCCCGTGCTCGACCTCGATCTCCATGTCGAGCTCGGCGGCCGTGGCCCGGACGGCGCTCTCGAGCGCCTCCGGGTCGGTCGGCACGGAGACGAGCACGCTCAGCACGAGACGGCCGCGGACGACGAGCTGCTCGACGTCGACGACCTCGACCTCGAACGGCTCGAGCGACGCGAACAGCCTCGTCGAGACGCCGCTGCGGTCGGGTCCCGTCAGGGTCAGCAGCAGGGTGGGCGAGGTGAGGTGCACGGCCGGCACGTGGGCGCTCATCGGGACCGAGGCTATCGCCCGACCGCCCGTCGGCGACGCGGGACGTCACGATAGGTTGGACACAGCGTGCCCGCCTCGGCGTGAGCACGCCGTCGTCCGGTCCGACCAGCAGCAGGAGACCCCGCATGGCCACCGCGTTCCAGCTCGACTCGGTGAGCGTGGTCAGGCCCGGGAAGCGTCTCCTCGACGACGTGTCGTGGACCGTGCACGACGACGAGCGCTGGGTGGTGCTCGGCCCCAACGGCGCCGGGAAGAGCACGCTGCTCCAGGTCGTCGGCGCGCACCTGCACCCGACGTCGGGCAGCGCGGAGATCCTGGGGGAGCGCCTCGGTGCCACCGACGTCTTCGACCTGCGCACCCGGATCGGCCACAGTGCGACCGTGGTCGCCGACCGGATCCCGCCGGTCGAGCGCGTCGAGGACGTCGTGCTGTCCGCCGCGCACGCCGTGACGGGCCGCTGGCGCGAGACCTACGACGAGGACGACCTGCAGCGGGCGCGCCAGATCATGGGCGAGCTGGGCATCACCGGTCTCGCCGACCGCACGTTCGGGACGCTCTCGGAGGGCGAGCGCAAGCGGTCGCTCATCGCCCGGGCGCTCATGACCGACCCCGAGCTGCTGCTGCTCGACGAGCCGGGCGCCGGACTCGACCTCGGTGCCCGCGAGGACCTGCTCGCCAGCCTCGACGTGCTGTCGTCGACGCCGGGTGCACCGGTGCTCGTCATGGTCTCCCACCACGTCGAGGAGATCCCGCCCGGCTTCACGCACGTGCTCCTGCTGCGCGACGGCGGTGTCGTCGCGCGTGGTCCGATCGGTGAGGTGCTGACCGCCGAGAATCTCGGCACCACGTTCGGGATGCGGCTCGAGCTCGACCACGTCGACGGGCGCTACGCAGCCCGGCGCGCGCAGTACGGCCGACGAGCGCTGCGCTGACGTCGTGCCGCACGTGACTGGTAGCGTGACGCGCCCGACGCGTGTGCGCGACTGCGCCGTTACGAGAGGAGACCACCGATGATCGAGTGGATGACGGAGAACGCCTGGGTCACCTGGGTCGGCGTCGCCGTGCTCCTGGCGGTCGCCGAGCTGCTGAGCCTCGACCTCGTGCTGCTGATGTTCGCGATCGGGGCACTCGCCGGCGCGGTGGCGAGCGCCCTGGGTGCCCCGTTCTGGGTCGCGATGCTCGCGTTCGGCGTCGTCGGCGTCGGGCTGCTGTTCTTCGCCCGGCCACCCATGGTCGCCCGCCTGCACGCCGGGCCGACCCTCACGACCGGCCACGACGCCCTCGTCGGTCGGACCGGCGTGGTGCTCGAGCCGGTCGGCCCGTTCGGCGGGCGCATCACCCTCGCGAGCGAGGTGTGGTCGGCCCGCACCGAGGGCGACGCCGAGGTCGCGCCCGGGGCCGAGGTCGTCGTGACCCGCATCGACGGCGCCACCGCCGTCATCACCCCGAAGGAGTCCTGAGCATGACCGCCTTGACCATCTTCCTGGTCCTGCTGGCGATCCTCGCCGTCGTCGTCGTGACGATGACGATCAAGATCGTCCCGCAGGCCCGCGCCGGCATCGTGGAGCGGTTCGGCAAGTACCGCACCACCCTCTCGGCCGGCCTGAACATCGTCGTCCCGTTCATCGACAAGGTGCGCTACATGATCGACCTGCGCGAGCAGGTCGTCTCGTTCCCGCCGCAGCCGGTGATCACCGAGGACAACCTGACGGTCTCCATCGACACCGTCATCTACTTCCAGGTGACCGACCCGGTGGCCGCGACGTACGAGATCGCGCACTACATCCAGGCCATCGAGCAGCTCACGATGACGACGCTGCGCAACATCATCGGTGGCATGAGCCTCGAGCACGCGCTCACCAGCCGCGACCAGATCAACTCCGGTCTGCGCGGCGAGCTCGACGGCGCCACCGGCAAGTGGGGCATCCGCGTCAACCGCGTCGAGCTCAAGGGCATCGACCCGCCGCCGTCGATCATCGACGCGATGGAGAAGCAGATGCGCGCCGAGCGGGACAAGCGTGCCGCGATCCTCACCGCGGAGGGCGACCGCCAGAGCGCCATCCTCACCGCCGAGGGCCAGAAGCAGGCGGCCATCCTGACCGCCGAGGGTGAGAAGCAGGCGGCGATCCTGTCGGCCGAGGGCGAGAAGCAGGCGGCCATCCTGACGGCGCAGGGCGAGGGCCGGGCCATCGAGACGGTCTTCCAGGCCATCCACGACGGCAACCCCGACCAGAAGCTGCTGTCCTACCAGTACCTGCAGACCCTGCCGAAGATCGCGAGCGGCGAGAACGCCTCCACGTGGATCATCCCGGCCGAGCTCACGAAGGCGCTCGGGACGTTGGGCAACCAGCTCGGCACGATCCCCGTCGACGGCGGCGGCAGCCGCAACCGCATCGACCTCGACGAGCCCGTCGAGACGGGGGAGTCCTCGGCCGGCACCCAGGCCGCCGTCGAGGCGGCGCTCGAGGCCGCGAAGGCGGCGGAGAAGCCCGGCGTGGGGACCGGCGGGGGCACCGCCGACCCGGCCACCCCGCCGCCGCCCACCGGCGGCGACGAGCCGCCGGTGCCGCCGGCCTGAGGCAGAGCCCACGAGGGCCCCGGAGCAGCAGCTCCGGGGCCCTCGTGCGTTGAGGCGGGTCAGCGACAGCGCACGTCAGTGCTGGTAGGTGCCGTGGACGATCGCGCGGCCGAGCGTCTTGAACGCCAGGTTGAAGCCGACGACCGCCGGGCTCACGTCGCCGTCGACCCCGAGCTTCTCCTCGCCCACCGCGTGGACGACGAAGAAGTAGCGGTGCGGCTGGTCGCCCTCCGGCGGCGCGGCCCCCATGAAGTTCTTGCCCCCGCCGTCGTTGCGGACGTGGAACGCGCCCTCGGGCAGGGTGTCGTCGCTCGCCCCGGCGCCGGCCGCCAGCGAGGTGACGTCCGCGGGGATGTCGACGACCGTCCAGTGCCAGAAGCCGGAGACGATCGGGGCGTCGGGGTCGTAGCACGTGACGACGTAGGATCGCGTGCCCTCGGGGGCGCCGCTCCAGGACAGCTGCGGCGAGGTGTCGCCGTGCGCGTTCACCTGGTCGTCCTTGAGCGGGGCGCCGTCGGTGACGTCGTCGCTCGTGACCGAGAAGGACGCCGTGGCGGGGAGCAGCGGGTAGGGGTCCGGGGTGACAGGACGTTCGAGGCTCATGACCCCACGCTAGCGACGCCCGCCCCCTCGTGCAGCGCGGGCGAGGTCCCGCGAGGGCGCCGACGAGCGTCCGGTCGGGGCTGACGACCCGCTCGACCCGAGTGCTCGCCGACCATTCACCACCCGTTCATCGCAGACGCTCCGGGCGCCGCCGCGCGCTGTCAGAGTTCTCGAGGCCCGTCCACCGACGCGCCGTCCTCCACCCCCAGGAGCACCAGGCGTGACCACCGTCCTGCGCAGCGAGCCTGCGCGCGTCGACGTCGACGAACCGCGACCGCTCGCGACGGAGCTCAGCGGTTCCGACCGCACGTTCGTCCTCTCCACGCGGAGCATCGCCGTGACAGTGCTGGTCATCACGGGCGGGATCGGCCTGTTCCTCGCGTGGTCGGCGGTGCCGACGATGCAGCGCTACGGGCTGGGGTTCCTCACGGAGACGCAGTGGGAGCCGGAGTCGGACAAGCTCGGTATCGGCGCGGTGCTCGTCGGCACGTTCACCGTCGCCTCCGTCGCTCTCGTCGTGGCGTTCCCGCTGTCGCTGCTGGCGGCTCTCTACATCGCCGAGTACGCACCCCCGGGCCTGCGGGCCCCGCTGACGTCGCTGGTCGACCTCATGGCCGCGGTGCCCAGCCTCGTGTACGGGCTGTGGGGGTTCTTCCTGCTGAAGCCGTACGTCGCCGACGTCGCCCACTGGCTGCACCAGCACCTCGGCTTCATCCCGATCTTCCGGGTCGACACCGATCCCGACGCCGCGGTGTGGGATCGCTCGGCCTACACCGCCTCGGCCTTCCTCGCGGGCCTGGCCGTCGCGATGATGGTCATCCCGATGGCGACCGCGGTGATGCGTCAGGTGTTCTCGCAGACGCCGCCCGGCGAGCGGGAGGCCGCCTTCGCCCTCGGCGCCACCCACTGGGGTGTGGTCCGCACCGTGGTGCTCCCGTTCGGTCGCGGCGGCATCATCGGCGGCACGATGCTCGGGCTCGGCCGCGCACTCGGCGAGACCATCGCCGTGCTGCTGATCATCTCGCCGTCCTTCGACCTGAAGTTCCGTCCGCTGGAGATCGGCACCAACACCATCTCCGCCCTCATCGCGGGTCGCTTCGGCGAGGCCGCGGACACGCAGCTGGCCGCCCTGCTCGCCGCGGGCTTCGTGCTGTTCGTCATCACGCTCGTCATCAACTCGCTCGCCGCGATGGTCGTCGCGCGCAGCCGGTCCGGAGCGGGGGCCGACGCATGAGCGCGCCGACCGTCGACCCCGACCTCACCCCCACGACGATCGTCCCCGCCGTCGCGGCACCTCAGGCGCCCACGACCGACGCTGCACCGGCATCGCTGCGAGGGACGACGTCGGTGCGCACCGCCCCGTCCGTCGGCAAGAACGACGTCGACGGACCGCGCCGCCTCCTGCGCTCGACGACGGCCGAGCAGCGCTTCGTCCAGCTGGGCGCGTGGCTGGCCGCCGTCGCGCTGGCCTGGCTCGTGACCGACCGGCTGCTGCCCTGGGACGGCGCGGTCGCCTTCACCCTGACGACGTTCGTGCTCGGACTCCTCATCGTCGGGCTCCTGACGGCCGTGGTCGGGACGGGTCCCGAGGTCGTCGACCGGGTCATGAGCGCCGTCGTGCACGCGGCGGTCGTCCTGCTGGGCCTGGCGCTGCTGAGCACGGTGCTGTTCATCTTCCTGCGCGGTCGCGAGGCGCTGTTCCACGTCAACTTCTTCACGCACGACATGGAGGGCGTCGGCCCGCGCGACCCGTTCACCCGGGGCGGCATCCTGCACGCGATCGTCGGCTCGCTGATCCAGGTCGGCATCGCCGTGGCGATCACCATCCCGCTCGGCATCGGCACCGCGATCTACATGACCGAGGTCGGCGGCCGGCTCGCGCGGATCGTGCGCACCGTCGTCGAGGCCATGACGGCCCTGCCCTCGATCGTCGCCGGTCTGTTCATCTACACCGTCGCGATCGTGACGCTCGGACTGCCCAGCTCAGGTCTGGCCGCTGCCCTCGCCCTGGCCGTCATGATGCTCCCGATCATCGCGCGCGCCTCGGACGTCGTGCTGCGGGTCGTGCCCGGCAGCCTGCGCGAGGCGAGCCTGGCGCTCGGTGCGTCCCGCTGGCGCACCGTCTGGCACGTCGTGCTGCCGACGGCGCGACCCGGTCTGGCGACAGCCGTCATCCTCGGCGTCGCGCGCGGCGTCGGCGAGACGTCGCCGGTGCTCCTCACGTCGGGCTCGGCCACGTTCCTCGTGACCAACCCGACCGGCGGCGTCATGAACTCGCTGCCGCTCTACATCTACTCGACGGTCCGCTCCGGCGAGCCGCTCGAGATCGCCCGCGCCTTCGCAGCCGCCTCCGTGCTGCTGGGCCTCGTGCTCACGTTGTTCGTGGTCGCTCGCCTGCTGGCGCGACCGAGGAAGGGAACCCGGTGAACCAGAGTCTTCTCGTCCGCCCCGCTCGCGCGGGCGTCGGCGTCGTGCTGCTCGCGATCGCGGTGCTGATCGCGTCGTCGCGCCCCGCGGAGGCTGCCTACGCCCAGATCGAGGGATCGGGCTCCACCTGGTCCCAGGTGATCGTCAACCAGTGGATCACCGACGTGTCGGCCAACGGCATCAAGGTGACCTACACCGGACGCGGCTCGTCGGCCGGACGCAAGGCCTTCGCGGCCGGCACCACCGACTTCGGCATCACCGAGGTGCCCTACCAGGGCAGCGGTGCGCAGGGCGGTGACGACCCGCCGCCGAAGAACCGGCCGTTCTCCTACGTGCCGATCGTCGCGGGCGGCACGGCCTTCACCTACCAGGTCCGGGTCGGCGGGAAGATGGTCCGCAATCTGCGGCTGTCGGGCGACACGATCGCCAAGATCTTCACGAACAAGATCACCAACTGGAACGATCCCGCGATCGCGAAGGACAACAACGGCACGAAGCTGCCGTCGCTGAAGATCCGACCGGTCGTGCGCTCGGACGGCTCGGGCACCACCGCCCAGTTCACGGCCTGGCTCGACTCGCAGCACGCGAGCGACTGGCGCCCGTTCTTCGGTCGGGCGGGCCTGACGTCGTACTTCCCGCGCAAGGGCAACGCGACCGGCGCGAACGGCTCGGACCAGGTGATGAACACGATCGCCGACGCGGCCGGCAACGGGACGATCGGCTACGTCGAGTACTCCTACCCGGTCAACAAGAACTTCCCGGTCGTGAAGGTGCTGAACCAGTCGGGCTACTACGTCGAGCCGACGCAGTACAACGTGGCGGTCGCCCTGACGAAGGCGCGGATCCGCAAGGACCTGACGCAGGACCTGCTGGGCGTCTACACGGCGCAGGACAAGCGGGCCTACCCCCTCTCGTCCTACAGCTACCTGCTGCTGCCGACCGGCGCGAAGGACCAGCGCATGACCACGTCCAAGCGCCAGTCGCTGGCGGACTTCATGTTCTACTCCCTCTGCGAGGGGCAGACGAAGGCCGGCAAGTACGGGTACTCCCCGCTGCCGCTCAACCTCGTGCAGGCGGGCTTCACCGAGCTGTCCAAGCTGAAGAGGGCCGACCCGAAGGTCAACCTCAACGACCGCTCGGTCACCAAGTGCAACAACCCCACGTTCGTGCCGGGGAACCTATCGGCCAACAAGCTGGCCCAGATCGCGCCCATGCCGGCGAGCTGCGACCAGCAGGGCCAGGGACCGTGCACCACACGCACGGGCACCGCACCCACGTCGGTGGAGCAGGTGACGAAGGCCAGCGGTGCCGGCGGAGGATCGGGCGGGAGCGGTGGCGCTTCCGGCGGTGACGGCTCGGCAGGGGGCGCGTCCGACGCGCCCGGCGCAGGCGCGGCGATCGACCCCGAGACCGGTCTTCCGGTCGGATCCGCCTCCTCGGGCGGCGGCGCGGCGACCGTGGCGGTCCAGACCGAGCTGACGGCGGGCCGAGCCGGCGACGACGCCATCTTCGGGACGCTCGCCGCGGTCGAGCTCCTGGCCATCATCCTGGCGCCGGGAGTCGTCGCGGTGGCGCTGCGCCGTCGCACGCGGAGCACGACGGGAGCCCGCTCGTGAGGTGGCGCAAGGTCCTCGCGACCGTCGCGGTCGCCGCCGTCGGCACCGGACTGCTGACCTCGGCCGGCGTGCAGGCACAGGGCGACGACGTCGGCGCGTTCCGCCAGACGAAGACCGTCGAGCGCACCTTCACCGAGAACGGCGACGAGGTCAGGGTGGACCGCCGTGACGTGACGGTCCAGGTCGACCACACCCGCAACCTGCGGGGCCGCGAGCGCGTGCACGTCACGTGGGACGGCGCACGCCCGAGCGGCGGACGGTCGACGAGCCCGTTCGGCGAGAACGGCATGGACCAGGAGTACCCGGTGGTCGTGCTCCAGTGCCGCGGCCGTGACGACGCCAGCCTGCCGGCGGCGCAGCGCGTCCGCCCCGAGACCTGCTGGACGTCGACCGTCCAGCAACGGTCGCAGCTGCAGGTCCCGGACGCCGCCGCCATCTGGCGCTCGGACCGCTACGCCGACGACACGGCGCGCAGCGCCCTCTCCGGCGTCCGGACCCTGCCCGCGAGCTGCGGCGGTGCTGCGGCCGGCACGTCGACGCACGTGACGCCGTTCGTGTCCGCGAAGGGCCAGACCTTCGCCTCGTGCTCCAGCGACACGCTGCCTCCCGAGGCAGCCGTCGACGCATCGTTCCCGCCCGCCGAGCAGGCCGCGTTCACGACGGTCGACGGCAAGGGCGACATCCAGTTCGAGGTGCGCTCGAGCATCGAGAACGAGTCGCTCGGCTGCAACGACACGACCGCGTGCAGCATCGTCGTCATCCCCGTCATGGGCCTCAGCTGCCTGCAGTCCGACTCACGCCAGCTCAACGCCGCCTGCCGCAAGCAGGGTCGCTTCGAGCCCGGCTCGAGCAACTTCGACGGCCAGGGCGTCGACGAGAGCGTGTCGCCCCGCTACTGGTGGACCGCGTCGAACTGGCGCAACCGGATCAGCGTGCCGATCACCTTCGGCCCCGCGCCGAACGTCTGCTCCGTCCTCGACGACCGACCGCCGGTCGGCTTCTACGGCTCGGAGCTGATGTCGCAGGCCACCGTGCAGTGGGCGCCCGCCTACTGCCTGCGCAAGGACCGGTTCCGCTTCCAGCACAACGTACTGCCCGACCTCGCGTCGTTCCAGCTGATGCAGCAGGACGAGATCCCCGGGGCGTTCGTCTCGAGCCTCAAGACCGTCGACGGCGAGACGCCGACCGCCTACGCGCCGACGGCCGTGACCGGGTTCGCGATCTCCTACGTCATCGACGAGCCGAAGAACGCCGGCGAGCGCGGAACGCTGAACCTCAACGCCCGGCTCCTCGCGAAGCTGCTCACGCAGAGCTATCCCGGCTCGAGCCTCGGACGCCAGCACCCCGGCCTGGAGACCAACCCGGGCTCGCTGAACGCCGACCCCGAGTTCCAGGCCCTGAACCCCGGTCTGTCGACGGGGGAGCAGGAGGCCGCGGCCGTGCTGGTGTCGTTGTCGGAGTCCTCCGACGTGATCAAGGCGATCTCGACCTACATCGACGACGACCCGGAGGCGCACGCCTTCATCGAGGGCCAGCCCGACCCGTGGGGCATGCGCATCAACCCCGCCTACCAGCGCATCCAGCTCCCGGTCGACGAGTGGCCGCTCCTCGACACGTTCACCCCCGCCGTCCAGCAGGAGTGCCTGAAGCAGAACAACGACACGCCCTACCTGACGCGCCTGGCCGCGCCGGTGACCTCCTTCGTGAAGATCGCCGACGCGCTGCTGGACGCCTGGCCGTACTCGCAGACGAAGTGCAGCGGCCTCGGCACCGACCAGTTCCCGTACGTCCTGGGCCGGGCGGACCGCCAGGGTGTCGGCGCACGGTTCCTGGTCGGTGTGACGACCCTCGGCGACGCCGAGCGGTACGGCCTGCACACCGCCGCTCTGCAGACGTCGGCCGTCTCACCGCGTGCTCCGTTCACCACCCGTGGTCGGCAGTTCGTGGCGCCGTCCGACGCGACGCTCGCGAAGGCGATCTCGACGGCGCGTCCGACGGGGCGCACACAGCCGTTCGCGCTCGAGGACGGGGCCGTGCGCCAGGCGAACGGCTACCCGGGCACGCTCGTCGTCTACACGGCGGCGAAGACCTCGGGCCTGGACCGGAGCACGGCGCGGACCGTCGCGTCGTTCATCCGGACCGCCACCACCGAGGGCCAGCGCCGCGGCTCCGGCAACGGGTTCCTGCCCGACGGCTACCTGCCGATCACGCGGACCGGGACCACCGCCGCGCTCTTCGCGTCGGCCCAGCAGGCGGCCCAGGACGTGGAGGCGCAGACCGGCACGACGCCCGGCGGCCCCGGCGGCGCGGGCGGCGGCGGGTCCACCGACCCCGCGGCGGGTGCGCCGGGGACCGACGGTGTCCCGTCGGACGCCGCCGCGGCGGCTGAGGACCCCGCGGCAGCAGGAGGCGCCAAGCAGCCCGTCGACGCGGAGCTGAAGAGCCTCGGCAGCACGCAGGGCGTGCACTCGGCCCTCGGCGCTTGGTTCCTGCCCGCGCTGATCCTCCTGCTCCTCGGCTGCGCGATCGCCGGCCCGGTGATCAGGCTCCGCGCGGCCGGGAGGGAGGACTCATGACCGTCGCACCCCTGAACGGTCGCCTCACCGGGCAGCGACGGGGGAGTGGCGCGCTGAAGGGCGGTCTCGCCGCGGCGCGCGACACGTCGCGCGTCCCCGAGCGCGACCTCGTCCTGAGCAGCGGTCTCATGGTCGTGGCCCTGCTCGTCGCCTGGGTGCTGCTCCAGACCCTCGTGCTCGGCGGTCTCTCGTACTCCCGGGCGCAGGACCGGCTCTACGACGAGCTGCGCGCCGACCTGGCCGCGGGCACCGCGCCCACCGGCGGGGTCATCGCACCCGGCCGCCCGGTCGCGCTCTTCTCGCTGCCCGCCCTCGACATCGACCAGGTCGTGGTCGAGGGCACGTCGGCCGGACTCCTGCTGGACGGGCCGGGACACCGGCGCGACACCGTCCTGCCCGGCCAGGCCGGCGTGTCCGTGGTCTACGGACGGTCCCGGACCTTCGGCCGGCCCTTCCACGTGATGACGCACGAGGCCGTGGGAACCCGGCTCGACGTCGTGACCGGACAGGGTCGCTCCACCTACCGGATCGAGGGCGTCCGGCGTGCCGGCGACGACGTGCCGGCACCCCCGGCGCAGGGACAGGGTCGCCTGACGCTCATCACCGCGGCCGGCGACGGCCGCCTCGGCGGGCTCCGGCCGGACGAGGTGGTCTACGTCGACGCCTCCCTGCAGTCCAAGCCGTTCCCGGCCGGTGGCGCGCGGGTGAACACCATCGGTCAGTCCGAGCAGAAGATGGCGGTCGACACGTCGGTGCTGCCGCTGCTCGCCCTGACGCTCGGTGGGCTGCTCGTGGCCGTCGTGGGGATGCTGCTGCTGGGCCGACGGCTGCGTCCGGCCCTGGTCTGGACGGTGTTCGCACCGGTGTTCCTGGCCCTCGCCTGGTTCGCCGCCGACCTCTCCGTGCACCTCATCCCCAACCTCGTCTGAGTCGTGCACCGACCATTCACCGACCTGCCCCGAATGGACGTCTGCTGTTCACCGCAGACCGTCCGGCCCCCCCGCACCGCCGCCTAGCGTGCTCGTCGGGACGTCGCCCGACGGCCCACCCCCCTTCACGACAAGGAACTCCACGCGCATGATCTCCACGCGTACCCGGTTCGCCGCGGCCCTCGCCGTCGCTGCGACCTCGATGGCGACCCTCGGCGCCGTCGCACCGGCCCAGGCAGCCGACACCAACCCCGCCGACCCGACGTTCACGCCGAGCAGCACCGACCTGGTGGGCGTCGGCTCCGACACCTCGCAGCTCGCGCTGCACTACCTCGCGGAGGGCAAGGACGGCGTCGCCGCCGGCTACAACGCCTCCCGCACGGTCAAGCTCGCCTCGTGGGCGGCCGACGGCTCGCCCTCCACGATCTCGCTGCGCAGCGGCGCCTCGCCGATCACCCGGCCGAACGGCTCGGGCGCCGGCAAGAAGCTGCTGTACGGCTCCAGCAACGACGCCAACGTCGACTTCGCCCGCTCGTCCTCCGCGATCTCCACGACCGAGCGCGACGCCGGCCTGAAGGCCTTCCCCTTCGCCGTCGACGGTCTCAAGCTCGGCACGCGCAAGGCCGGCACCGACGCCCCCGCGTCGCTGACCGAGGCTCAGGTGCTCGCCATCTACAAGGGCGACGTCACCAACTGGTCGCAGGTCGGCGGCAAGGACGCCACGATCCACCCCTACGTCCCGCAGTCGGGCTCGGGCACGCGCTCGTTCTTCGAGGCCCAGCTCGTCCGCATCAACGACGGCAAGCCCGTCTCCCTCGGCTCGAACGTCAAGGAGACCCAGGAGCACTCCGACGAGAAGATCAAGGACGACCCGGACGCGGTCGTGCCGTTCTCGACCGGTCGCGCCAAGTCGACGACCAGCATCGGCCTGCTGAACGGCTTCAGCGTCCGTCGCGCGCTCTACAACGTCGTCCGCGGCAACGACCTGACCGGCTCGAAGGCCGCCGACCTCACCGCCGCGTTCGGCGAGACCGGGTTCGTCTGCTCCGACGCCGCCCGCCCGCTCATCGAGGCTGCCGGCTTCGACCAGCTGGCGCGCACGTCGCAGGGCGGCGTCTGCGGCCAGACCACCACGTCGGCGACGACCAACTTCCTGACCGCCGGCGGCCAGCAGAGCACCGTCGGCCTCACGGGCAAGGCGACCCCGAGCGGCAAGGTCACGCTGAAGGCCGCGGTCGGCCCGTCGACCGCCACCGGCACCGTCACCTTCACCGAGGGTGACGCCACGGTCGGCACCGCCACCGTCGACACGCTGGGCAACGCCACCCTCGCGCTCGAGGGCGTCGCCAAGGGTGCGCACAGCTACACGGCGACCTTCGCGCCCGACGACCCGCAGGCGTACTCCAAGGCCACCGGCTCGATCACCGTCACGGTCCCGGACGCGAAGTACACGAAGGCCATCCAGGTGACCGCGCCCACGTCGGCCTACGGCGCGACGCGCACCGTCACGGTGAACGTCGGCACGAGCGACGTCAAGGCCACCGGCAGCGTCGCCTTCGTCTACGGCGACGCCGCCGAGCAGACGGCCGACCTGCAGGACGGCACCGCGACCTTCACGGTCCCGGCCGCGCTGACCGCCGGTACCTACTGGGGCGCCGTGTCCTACTCCGGTGACAACGACTTCGCCGAGGGCTACAAGCTCGTGAAGTTCGTCGTCACGAAGGCCACGACCCGCACGTCGCTCAAGCTGGCCGCGTCCCGGGTCAAGGTCCGCAAGGCCACCAAGGCGACCGTCGCGGTCGGCATCACCGGTTCGTCGCTGAAGGCGTCGGGCACGGTCACGCTGAAGATCGGCTCCAGCGTCGTCGGCACCGGCAGGGTCGTCAACGGCCAGGCCGTCGTCACGCTCAAGGCGCAGAGCACCAGGGGCGCCAAGCGCGTCGTCGCGACCTTCGCGCCGTCGAGCAGCAACTACGGCGGATCCACGTCCGCCGCGGCGACCTACACCGTCGTCAAGTGATCGACCGCCGTGGCCGGCTCCTGCGGGGGCCGGCCACGGCGCGTTCCACCCGCCCCGAGGAGAGACCATGTCCCTGACCGACGAGACCACCGTGATCCCGGTGCTCGACGACGCCACGCAGAGCATCCCCGCGGTGCTTCCCGACCGGGCCCCGCTGGCCACCCTGGAGGCGACCGACGTCTCGGCGTGGTTCGGCACGCACAAGGTGCTCGACCGGGTCTCCCTCACGATGCCCGCAGGCCGGATCACCGCGCTCATCGGACCGTCGGGCTGCGGCAAGTCGACCTTCCTGCGCATCCTCAACCGGATGCATGAGCTCGTGCCCGGTGCCTCGCTCGCGGGTCGCGTCGAGATCGACGGCGCCGACGTGTACGACCCCGACCGCAAGCTCACCGACGCGCGCCGCGCGATCGGCATGGTCTTCCAGAAGCCGAACCCGTTCCCGGCGATGTCGATCGAGGAGAACGTGCTCGCCGGCCTCAAGCTCACCGGGACGAAGGTCGCGTCGCGCGACCGTGACGACCTCGTCGAGGAGTGCCTGACCAAGGGCGGCCTGTGGAAGGAGGTCAAGGACCGTCTCGGCGCACCCGGGGGAGGACTGTCCGGCGGTCAGCAGCAGCGGCTGTGCATCGCCCGGTCGCTCGCGGTCAAGCCGCGGGTGCTGCTGATGGACGAGCCGTGCTCGGCCCTGGACCCCACCTCGACGCGCGTGATCGAGGAGACGATGCTCGAGCTGGCCCAGGAGGTGACGATCGTCATCGTCACGCACAACATGCAGCAGGCGGCGCGCGTGTCCGATCAGTGCGCCTTCTTCCTCGCCGCCTACGGCACCCCGGGCGTGATCATCGAGCACGGCGACACGACCACCATGTTCGAGGCGCCGCAGGACCAGCGCACGTCGGACTACGTGAACGGTCGGTTCGGCTGAGGTGACCCGTCTGCTCTCGGTGCTCGGCGTCGTGGCGGCGGTCGGGGCACTCGTCGTGACCGCCGTCGTGGCGAGCGCCGTGCCCTCCACCCCGCGCGACGTGCGGGACCTCCTCCCTGCCGCAGCGTCGGTGCAGCCGCCGGTCGCCGACCCCGGGGCCGATCCCGCCTCGTCGTCGTCCACGGCGGCGAGCACGACGTCGCGCGAGCCCGACCCGGCCTGGGTGGCGAGCACCGCGACGGCCACCGGCGTCCCGGCGCGGGCGCTGCGCGCCTACGCGACCGCCACGCTGCGCGCGGGGACCGAGATGCCCGGCTGCCGGCTCGGGTGGACGACGCTCGCCGGCATCGGCCACGTGGAGTCCGGGCACGGGGGCGCCGACCTGGCGGCGGACGGTCGCGCGAGCGTCGACGGCCCCGTGCTGGACGGCACGTCGGGCTACGCGGCCATCAGCGAGGCCGGGACCTGGGACCGGGCACGTGGGCCCCTGCAGTTCATCGCCTCGACGTGGCGGCAGTGGGGCTCCGACGGCGACGGCGACGGCGTCGCTGACGTCGACGACGTGGACGACGCCGCCTGGACCGCCGCGCGCTACCTCTGCGCCTCGGGCGCCGACCTGACCACCCCGACCGGGTGGACGGCCGCGGTGCACTCCTACAACCACTCCGACGTCTACGTCCGCAGCGTCCTGGCCGCCGCCGACGCCTACGCCTCCCGCACCGGCGGCTGATTCCCATCAACTGTTGGGAATCAGCCGACGGGGCGGGGGGAGGGGGCGGCAGCGCCCGTAGGGTGGGCCGGTGGCCCGCATCGTGCACGTCGACGACCTCGACGACCCCCGTCTCGCCGACTACCTGCACCTGCGGGACGTGCAGATGCGGCTGGCCCACGAGAGCGAGCACGGGATCTACCTGGCCGAGGGGGAGAAGGTCGTGCGCAGGGCCCACGAGGCCGGTCACGTGGCCGCCTCGTTCCTCATGGCTCCGCGCTGGCTCGACGGGCTGCGCGACGTCCTCGACGCGAGCGACGCGCCGTGCTTCGTCATGCCGGAGAAGGACGTGGAGCGGGTCACGGGCTTCCACGTGCACCGAGGGGCGCTGTCCGCGGTCCGTCGACCCGAGCCGGCGGACGTCGACGACGTCCTGGCCGCCGCGCGGCGCGTGGTCGTGCTGGAGGACCTGGTCGACCACACCAACGTCGGCGCGATCTTCCGGGCGGCCGCGGCGCTGGGGTTCGACGCGGTCCTGCTGTCGCCCCGCTGCGCAGACCCGTTCTACCGCCGGGCGGTCAAGGTGGCCATGGGTGCGGTGTTCTCCGTGCCGCACGCGCGCGTCGACGACTGGTACGGGACGCCCTCGCTGCTGTCACGCCACGGCTTCACGACGTACGCGATGACCCTCGCCGACGACGCCGTGTCCCTCGAGGACGTGCGCGACGTGCCCGACCGGCTGGCGCTCGTGGTCGGCTCCGAGGGGCCGGGACTCACCGAGCACTGGCAGCGCAGCAGCGACGTGCGCGTGACGATCCCGATGGCGGTGGGCATCGACAGCCTCAACGTCGCCACCTCGGTCGCCGTCGCCTGCTGGCACCTGCGCTGACGTCGCCAGGACACGTGCGCGACCGCGACGGAGCGGGCTCAGTCCTCGATCGCGGCGGGGGTGACCGGCCAGTCGCCGGGGTAGGCGTCGGCCAGCTCCTCGTGCTTCCTGTAGAGCTTCTTGCGGGCCTTCGCCGGCACCCGGTCGCCGAAGACGGTGCCGTGGAGGTGGTCGGTCTCGTGCTGGAGGCACCGGGCGAGCAGGCCGGTGCCGTGGAACTCGACCGGCTCGCCCTTCTCGTCGAAGCCGGTCACGCTGGCGACGTCGGGGCGCGAGCACTCGGTGAAGGCACCGGGTAGAGACAGGCAGCCCTCGTCGGCGGTGTCGAGGTTGCGCTCGGCCGCCTCGGGCAGCGTGAGCCGCGGGTTCACGACCACCCCGGTGACGCGGACGTCGTCGTCGTCCGGGCAGTCGAAGACGAAGACCTTGAGGTCGACGCCCACCTGGTTGGCCGCCAGGCCCACGCCGTTCGCGGCGTACATGGTCGCGACCATGTCGCGGACGAGGGTCTCGAGCTCCTCGTCGAAGGACGTCACGTCGGCGAGCTCGTGATGCATGACGGGGGTTCCCCAGCGGGTGATGGGACGGACCGATCCGCCGTCGGGCAGGGGACGAGAGCTGGGGTGTGACGCCACCGGCCCAAGGTACAGCGGCGCGAATCGCCCCGAGTCGTGGACTCCGCCGTGTGACGTCGGATACCATCGGTACGCGGCACTGCAACTCACAGTTACAGTGAAGTCGTGCACCTCACCGGTGCCCGGCGGGAACCCGTCCCGACCCCCATCACACCAACGTCCCTGCCAAGGAGACACCGTGGCGAACCGACCAGACCCCATGGGCATCGGGCTCGCGGTGCTGAACCGCATCGCGAGCTCGCAGGCCATCGACAAGCTCGGCCTGCGCAAGGCCACCGAGCGCGCCGTGTACCAGGGAGCCAAGTCCGGCTTCCAGCTCGCGGCCAACGCCAACCGCACCTTCAAGCGCGTCAAGGGCTCCGGCACGCCGCAGCGCCTCGGCGCGACGCAGGACAGCGGCCTGTTCGACCTCACGCCGACCGAGGACCAGCAGATGATGGTCGACGTCATCGGCGAGTTCGCCGACGAGGTGCTGCGCCCCGGCGCGGAGGCGGCCGAGAAGGCCGACGACACCCCCAAGGAGGTGCTCGACCAGACCAGCGAGTTCGGGCTCACGCTGCTGAACGTCCCCGAGTCGCTCGGTGGACTCTCGGAGGAGCGCTCCGTGGTCACCGGCGTCCTGGTCAACGAGGCGCTCGCCTACGGCGACATGGGCCAGGCCGTCGCCTGCCTCGCCCCGGCGTCCGTCGCCACCGCGATCTCGCTGTGGGGCACCGACGAGCAGCAGCAGACCTACCTGCCGGCCTTCACCGGTGACGACGTGCCCGCCGCGGCGCTCGCCGTGGCCGAGTCGCGACCGCTGTTCGACCCGTTCGAGCTGCAGACCACCGCCACCGCGACGGAGGGCGGCTACCGCCTCACCGGCGTGAAGTCCGCCGTCGTGCGCGGCACGGAGGCCGAGCTGTTCGTCGTCGCCGCGGCGCTCGACGGCACCCCGCGCCTCTTCGTCGTCGAGTCGAGCACGCCCGGCCTGACCCTGGCCGCCGACCCGTCCATGGGTCTGCGTGCGGCCGGGCTCACCAAGCTGAGCCTCGACGGCGCCGTCGTCCCGGAGACCGCCCTGCTGGGCACCGCCGACGACTACCGCGAGTGCGTGCGGCTGTCGCGCCTGGCGTGGTCGGCGCTCGCGGTCGGCACGGGTCGGGCCGTGCTCGACTACACCAAGGAGTACGTCAAGACCCGCGAGGCGTTCGGCGAGCCGATCGCGCACCGCCAGGCGGTCGCCTTCATGGTCGCCAACATCGCGATCGAGCTCGAGGGCATGCGCCTGGTCACCCTCAAGGCCGCGTCGCGGCACGAGCAGGGGCGCGACGCGTCCCGCGAGATCGCCCTCGCCCGCAAGCTCGCGGCCGAGTACGGCATGAAGATCGGCACCGACGGCGTCCAGCTGCTCGGTGGCCACGGCTTCGTCAAGGAGCACCCGGTGGAGCGGTGGTACCGCGACCTGCGGGCCGTCGGCGTCCTGGAAGGAGCAGTCCTCGTCTGAGGACGGACACGAACATGACGATCAACCTCGACACCCCCAAGAAGTTCCGCGGGTTCATCCAGCAGGCCCACGAGGTCGCTGACAACTTCCTGCGCGCGAACTCCCGCAAGTACGACCTCGCCGAGCACTCCTACCCCAAGGAGCTCGACCTCCTCGCCTCGCTGATCGACGGCATGGGCGACTCCGGCGCCGGACAGGGTGCCGGCGCCGCCGGCGTCCGCCGCAGCGAGGACGCCTCGGAGAAGGACAAGGGCAAGGTCAAGAACGGCACCAACCTCTCCTCCGTGCTCTCGATCATCGAGATGTGCTGGGGCGACGTCGGCCTGCTGCTCTCCATGCCCCGTCAGGGCCTGGGCAACTCGGCGATCGCGTCGGTGGCCACCGACGAGCAGCTGGAGAAGTTCAAGGGCACCTGGGCGGCCATGGCGATCACCGAGCCCGGCTGCGGCTCCGACTCCGCCGCGATCCGCACGACCGCCATCAAGGACGGCGACGAGTACGTGCTCAACGGCGAGAAGATCTACGTGACGTCCGGCGAGCGGGCCGACTCCGTCGTGGTCTGGGCGACGCTCGACCCGAAGCTCGGCCGTGCGGCCATCAAGAGCTTCGTGGTCCCGAAGTCGCTGCCCGGCATCCGGGTCGAGCGGCTCGAGCACAAGCTCGGCATCCGCGCGTCCGACACGGCCGTCATCGTGCTCGACAACTGCCGCGTGCCGGCGGAGAACATCCTCGGCAACGAGGAGATCGACACCAAGCAGGGCTTCGCCGGCGCGATGGCGACGTTCGACAACACCCGTCCGCTCGTCGCCGGCATGGCGGTGGGCTGCGCCCGCGCGGCGCTCGAGCTCACGCGCGAGCTGCTCGAGGACGCCGGCGTCGTCATCGACTACGACCGTCCCGCGACGTCGCAGTCCTACGCGGCGGCGACCTACCTGCAGATGGAGGCCGACTACGAGGCGGCGCTGCTGCTGACCCTCGAGGCGGCGTGGCTGGCGGACAACCGCAAGCCGAACTCCATGGAGGCGTCGATGTCGAAGGCGAAGGCCGGCCGGGCCGGCAACGACATCACCCTGCGCTGCGTCGAGCTGGCCGGCAGCCTCGGCTACAGCGAGGGCGAGCTGCTCGAGAAGTGGTCGCGCGACTCCAAGATCCTCGACATCTTCGAGGGCACCCAGCAGATCCAGCAGCTGATCGTCGCGCGTCGCCTGCTGAACCTGTCGTCGGCGCAGCTGCGCTGAGCGCCGCTCCCGCCGGCAGCACCCCTGCGAGGCCCCGTCACCCCGGTGGTGGCGGGGCCTCCGCGTGTCGGTGCGGTGTGGGGCATACCCCTAGGATGTCGACATGACTGGGCAGCTGCCGCCGGACTTCGACGTCGACTACCAGCTGACGCGGCTCGTCCGCCAGGTCAGGGCTCGGTCGTTGCGCAACCTCTCGACCATCCACGAGGACCTCGACTACAGCACCTTCGTGCTGCTCCTCGCGATCGTCGACGCGACGACGTCGAGCGGCGGCGTGCGCGCGTCGGACCTCGCCGACTCCCTGCACGTGCACAAGTCGACCGTCAGCCGCGCGGTCCGCATGCTCGAGGACGGCGGGCTCGTGGACCGGACCCCGCACCCCGAGGACGGCCGTGCGCACGTGCTGCGGGCGAGCGCCGAGGCGGTGCGCCGGGTCGAGGCCTACCGCGAGGACTCCCACGCCGCCCTCGCCCGCGTGATCGAGGACTGGGAGCCCACCGAGCTGCGCACGTTCGCGCAGCTGCTGGCGCGCCTGAACGACGCCTTCACCGTCGACTGAGCCCCGTGCGTCAGGGGCGCAGCAGCACCTTGACCGCGCGCCGCTCGTCCATGGCGCGGTAGGCCTCGGCGACGTCGTCGAGGCCGAGCTGCAGGTCGAAGACGTCGCCCGGCGTGATCGCCCCGGACACCACGTCGGGCAGCAGCTCGTCGAGGTAGTGGCGCACCGGGGCCACACCGCCCGCGAGGCCGGAGTTGGTGCCGAACATGACGGGCACGTTGAGCTCCACGCCGTGGGGGACGCCGACGTAGCCGACGGTGCCGCCGGGACGCAGGCTCTGGAAGGCCTGCTTCATCGACTCCTTCGTGCCGACGCACTCCAGCACGCTGTCGGCGCCGATGCCGCCGAGGATCTCCTTGACCTCCGCGGCTCCCTCCTTGCCCCGGGTCGCGACGACGTGGTCGGCGCCGAAGCGGCGCGCGAGCTCCTGGCGCGGCTCGTGGCGCGACATCGCGACGACCGTCTCGGCGCCGAGACGCTTCGCGGCCAGGACCGCGCTGAGGCCGACCGCACCGTCGCCCACGACCGCCACGGTGGAGCCCGGACCCACGCGGGCCGAGACGGCGGCGTGGTGACCCGTCGGGAACACGTCGCTGAGCGTCAGCAGGTGGGGGACGAGGGCGTCGTCGACGGGCTGGGGGACACGCACGAGCGTGCCGTCGGCGAACGGCACGCGGACGAGCTCGGCCTGGGCGCCGTCGTAGCCGCCGCCGTTCACGCACGAGGTCTGCACGCCCTTGCGGCAGACCGCGCAGGTGTTGTCGCTGTACAGGAAGGGTGCGATGACGAACTCGCCCACCGCGACGTCGGCCACGGCGGAGCCCACCTGCTCGACCACGCCGACGAACTCGTGGCCGATGCGGCGCGGCTCCGCCTGCTCGCCGTTGGCGCCGCGGTAGGGCCAGAGGTCGCTACCGCACACGCAGGCGGCCACGACGCGCACGACCGCGTCGGAGTCGTCCTGCAGGACCGCGTCGGGCACGGTGTCGAGTCGGATGTCGCCGGGGCTGTGGAGGACGGTCGCACGCATGTCTCCTTCCTACCAGTGCGGCGGTGGGCGTGCTGCGTCCTGTCGTGGTCGGACGGTGCGTCGGCGGGGACTCTCGTGGCCGGGCCGGTGCGCTGCCTGCGGGGGTCTGGTGTTGGTGGTGCGCTGCCTCGGCTGGCGCTGGGTGTGGTCTCCGCAAGGGCCTCGACCGGGCGGTTGGCGACGGCGCTGGTCTGGGGTCTCGGGCTGCGGGTTGGGCTCGGGGTGGACGCAAGATGCTGCGTTCGTGTGCGGAATGGCGAAGGGTTATGCGTTTGCTACGGGATCCCGTCGTGAACGCAGAAGCGTTCGGTCTGGTTCGCGTGAATGCAGAATCTTGGGTGCCCTTTGCGTTGGGGGGACGAAGGATTCTTCTTTCTCGTGGAACGGTCCACGAGAAGGAAGAATCCTTGCCACGTCTGGCCCCCGCGTCGGTGGATCTGCCACCTGGAGAGCGTCTAGAAGGTGGCAGATCCACCGCCGGACCACGCAAACGCAGATGCTTGCGTCGGACGCGGGCCGCAGCCCCGACGACACAGGTGTGGAAGGATCGGGGCATGACCTCCAAGCCTGAAGTGGACTTCATCGAGGGCCCCGCGCCCACCGAGCTGCAGATCAAGGACCTCATCGTCGGCGACGGCCCCGAGGCGGTGCCCGGCGGCGTCGTCGACGTGCACTACGTGGGCGTCGAGTTCGACACCGGCGAGCAGTTCGACGCCTCCTGGGACCGTGGCCAGTCCGCGCGCTTCCCGCTCCCGCAGCTCATCGGCGCGTGGCAGCAGGGCATTCCCGGCATGAAGGTCGGCGGACGCCGTCAGCTCGTCTGCCCGCCCGAGCTGGCCTACGGACCCGCCGGCGGCGGACACCGTCTGTCGGGCAAGACCCTCGTCTTCGTCATCGACCTGCTGGGCGTCGGCTGAGCCGACCGCCCCGAACCACGACGCCCCCGGACCCTCGGTCCGGGGGCGTCGTCGTGCTCGTGGCTCACACGTGCAGGTCGTCGAGCAGACGACGCAGCCGTTTGACCGACACCGGACGCGCCGTGCCGAGGTTCTGGGCGACGACGCTCACCCGGAGCTCCTCCAGGGCCCAGCGGACCTCCTGCACGTCGGCCGCGGCGCGACGCAGCGGACTGAGCCCGCCGGTGCGCTCGTGGAACTCCGCCTCGAGCTCGTGCACGCGGACCAGCTGCTCGGTGAGCGGGGTCGCGAGCCGGCGACGCGCCGCCTCGAGGTAGACCGGCAGCCGGCGCAGCTGCTCCACGCCGAGGTCGCGCACGAAGCCCGGCGCCACGAGCCAGCTCAGCTGCACGCGGACGTCCTCCGCCGGCTCGCCCGTGCCCTGCGGCTGGGCCTGGCCGAGCTTCTCCAGGGAGCGGAGGACGTCGCGCAGCACGCCCGACGTCACGTCGTGGACGTCGGCCCTGACCTTCTCGCGCAGGGCCAGGAAGGCGGCCTCGTCCCACACCGGCCCGCCGTGACGGACCACCAGGTGGTCGAGGGCCGCGAGCCGGCAGTCGTCGAGCACGGCCGCCGCGTCGCCGTAGGGGGAGGAGGCCAGCAGCAGCTTCTGGCGCAGGTCGAGCGTGCGGCCGATCGAGGGCGTCGTGGTCGGGGTGGTGAGCGCGAGCAGCCGACCCTGGCCCCGCACCATCGCCGCGTGCTGCTCCTCGGGCGTGTCGAGCACGCGCAGCGCCACGGAGGCCCCCTCGTCGACGAGAGCCGGGTACCCGACGACCTGCCCGGCCGGCACGGTCCGCTCCAGCGTGCCGACGTCCCACGCCGTGATCCCGGTCCGTGCCGCCTCCGCGGCGACCTCGTCGAGGTCGCGCCGGACGACGTCCTGGAGCTCGGCGCGCAGCGCGTCGAGGTCGCGACCCCGGGCCAGCTCGGTGCCGTCGTCGACCACCCGGAAGGTCACCTTCAGGTGGTCGGGGACCGCCGACAGGTCGAAGTCGTCGGGGGAGACGAGCGTTCCGGTGCGCTGGCGGATGCCGCGCACCAGCTGGTCGAGCAGCGGGCCGCCCGTGGGGTCGAGCTGCGCCACGAGCGCCGCCGCGTGGTCGGGCACGGGCACCAGCTCGCGACGCAGCCGCTTGGGCAGCGACCGGACGAGGGCCACCACGAGCTCGTCGCGGTGACCGGGCACGTTCCACAGGAACTCGGCGGGGTCGAGGCCCAGCAGGTCGTCGACGGGCACGTCGACGACGACGCCGTCGCTCTCGGTGCCTGGCTCGAACGTGTACGACACGCGGTACTCGGCCGACTCCGACGTCCACGTGGTCGGGTATTCGTGCTCGAGGTCGCCGACGTCGGCCAGCAGCATCGCCGGGTCGAGGTCGAGCAGGTCGGGGGTCTCGCGCGACGCCTTCTTCCACCAGCTGTCGAAGTGGCGCACCGAGACGACGTCGGCGGGGACCCGTGCGTCGTAGAACGCAAACAGCGTCTCGTCGTCGACCCGCAGACCCCGGCGCCGGACGCGGTCCTCGACGGCCTCGGCCTCACGGATCCGCTCGGCGTTGCGCCGCATGAAGCCGTGCCGCGTGCGCCACTCGCCCTGCACGAGCGCGTGCCGGACGAACAGCTCCCGCGCGAGCGGGGGGTCGTGCCGGCCCAGCGGGACGAGCCGGTCGACCACCAGCGGCACGCCGTACAGCGTCACGCGCTCCTTCGCCATCGCCGCCCCGCGCCGCGCCGACCAGTGCGGCTCGGCGTACTGGCGCTTCACCAGGTGCGCCGCGGCCTGCTCGACCCACTCGGGCTCGACCTTCGCGACGGTGCGTCCCCACAGACGTCCGGTCTCGACGAGCTCACCGGCGACGACCCAGAGCGGTGGCTTGCGCGCGAGCGCGGACCCCGGGAACACCATGAAGCGCGCCCCGCGGGCGCCGAGGAACTCCTTGGAGTCGGCCTGCCGGACGCCCACGTGCGACAGCAGCCCGCTGAGGAGGGCGCGGTGCACGTCGGCCGGGTCGGCGCCGACCTTCCCGGGCTTCATCCCGAGGTCGCGCACGGTGCGCCGGAGCTGGGCGTGCACGTCCTGCCACTCGCGGATGCGCAGCCAGTGCAGCATCTCGTCGCGACAGAGCCGGCGGAACGCGCTGCTGCTGAGCTCGGCGCGCTTCTCCTGCACGTACTCCCAGAGCACCAGCCAGGAGAGGAAGTCCGAGTCGGGGCTGCGGAAGCGGGCGTGCAGCTGGTCGGCGCGGGCCTGCTGCTCGGCCGGGCGCTCACGAGGGTCCTGGATGGACAGGCCGGCCACGATGACGAGCACGTCGGCGAGGCACCCCTGGCGGTCGGCGGCGAGCAGCATGCGGGCCATGCGGGGGTCCACGGGCAGGCGCGACATGGTGCGACCCAGCCGCGTCAGCCGGGGCCGACGGTCACGACCCTCCTGCAGCGCCCCGAGCTCGGTGAGCAGCGCGCGACCGTCGCCGACGGCGCGGCGGTCGGGCGCGTCGAGGAACGGGAAGTCCTCGACGTCGCCGAGGTCGAGCGAGGCCATCTGCAGCAGCACGGACGCAAGGTTGGTGCGCAGGACCTCCGGGTCGGTGAACTCCGGACGGCCGTCGTGGTCCTCCTCGGCGTAGAGCCGGATGCAGATGCCGTCGGCGACGCGGCCGCACCGTCCCGCGCGCTGCGCGGCGCTCGCGCGCGAGACGGGCTCGATGGGCAGCCGCTGCACCTTGAGCCGCTGGCTGTAGCGCGAGATGCGCGCGTACCCGGTGTCGACGACGTACCGGATGCCGGGCACGGTCAGCGACGTCTCGGCGACGTTGGTGGCCAGCACGATCCGTCGACCCGGGTGGGACGCGAAGATCTTGGCCTGGTCCTGCGCGGCGAGCCGGCCGTACAGCGGCAGGATCTCGGTCTGGCGCCAGCGCAGGCCCTCGAGGTGGGCGGCGGCGTCGCGGATCTCCCGCTCGCCGGACAGGAAGACGAGCACGTCGCCCTCGCGGGGCAGCTCCCGGATCGCGGACTCGATGCCGTCGAGCATGCCGTCGTCCGGGTCGGTCAGCGGTCGGTAGCGGACCTCGACCGGATAGGTGCGGCCGCTCACCTCGACGACCGGGGCGTCGTCGAACATCGCCGAGAAGCGCCCGACGTCGATCGTCGCCGAGGTGACCACGACCTTGAGGTCGGGGCGCCGGGGGAGGAGCTGCTTGAGGTAGCCGAGCAGGAAGTCGATGGCGAGGCTGCGCTCGTGCGCTTCGTCGACGATCACCGTGTCGTAGCGGGACAGGTCGCGGTCGTGGTGGATCTCGCTGAGCAGCAGCCCGTCGGTGACCAGTCGGATCTGCGTGGCGTCGCTGGTGCGGTCGTCGAAGCGCACCGCGTAGCCGACCTCCTGGCCGAGCTCGACCTCGCACTCCTCGGCGATGCGGGCCGCGACCGACCGCGCGGCGATGCGCCGCGGCTGCGTGTGCACGATGCGCTCCCGGCCGAGCAGGCGCGCGATCTTGGGCAGCTGGGTGGTCTTGCCCGACCCGGTCTCGCCGGCGACGACCACGACCTGGTGGTCGCGCAGCGCGGCGGCGATGTCGTCCGCGCGGTCGGCGATGGGAAGCCCGGGCGCGACCTCGACCTTCATCGTCGAGGTCGTCATCGCAGCCCCAGCCGGTCGCCGAGGACGAGGACACCGACGAACGCGAACACGTCGAGCAGGGTATGGGCCACCACGAGGGGAGCGAGCCGCCGGGTGCGGTGGTACCAGTAGCCAAAGACCAGGCCCATGAGGACGTTGCCGAGCGCCTGGCCGAAGCCCTGGTAGAGGTGGTAGCTGCCGCGCAGCAGGGCGCTGGAGACGATGATCGTCGGGGTGCTCCACCCGATCTGACGCAGCCGCGTGAACAGGTAGCCGATCATGACGACCTCCTCGAGCACGCCGTTCTGGAACGCCGCGAGCACGAGGACCAGGGCGGTCCACCAGTAGACCTGCTGGGGCACGGTGACCACGTCGGCCGTGACGCCGAGGGCCCGGCCCGCGAGGTAGACGCCGATGCCGGGCAGGCCGATGAGGGCGGTCAGGCCGACCCCCTCCAGGACGGTCCGCCGGCGTCCCGCCCCCGTGAGACCGAGGCGACGCAGGACGCCCGGCCCGTCGCCGGCCAGCAGGAACAGGGCGAGGCCGACGGGCACGAGCGCGAACCCGATGCCGAGCAGCTGGTAGGTGACGTCGAGCCACTCGCGGTCGCTGCGGGAGGCGTTCAGCGTCGCGGTGGCGTCGCGGAGCGGGCCGCGGGTGAGTGCGGCGAGCAGGCTGAGGGCGGCGTAGACCGCCGACTGGCCGAGGGAGAGGCCGAGGACGAGCCAGACCTCGAGGCGCAGACGACGGCCGTCCGGCACCGCCGCACCGGTCGCGGGGACGCTCACAGGTCGTTCGTGGCGAACGTGTCGCACTGGTCGGCGGTGCCGCCGTCGTAGCCGGCGAGGAACCAGCACTGTCGCTGCTCGCTGGAGCCGTGCGTCCAGGTGTCGGGGTCGACCGTGGCCCCGGCCGAGGCCTGGATGTGGTCGTCGCCGACGGCCGCCGCAGCCGAGAGGGCCGAGCGGACGTCGGACGGGGTCAGCGGCTGCAGCAGCGTGGTGCCCTCGGCGTCCTCGGTCGTGGCGGCGTGGTGCGCCCAGACGCCGGCGAGGCAGTCGGCCATCAGCTCGACGCGCACGCCGCCACCGGTCGCGCCGCTGCCGGACTGCGCACGGTCCAGGATGCCGAGGATCTGCTGGACGTGGTGGCCGTACTCGTGGGCCACGACGTACTCCTGCGCGAGCGCGCCGCCGTCGGCCCCGTAGCGGCTGGAGAGCAGGTCGAAGAAGCCGGTGTCGAGGTAGATGCGCTCGTCCGACGGGCAGTAGAACGGGCCCGTGCTGCTCGAGGCGGTGCCGCAGGCCGACTGCGTCGCCCCGGAGAACACGACGGTGCGGGCCAGCCGGTACTGGCGGCCGACGTCGGCGGGCAGGGCGTCGGTCCAGTAGTCCTGCACGCTGTTGACGGTGCCGACGACCCGGCAGACGTCGTCCCGGTTGGCGTCGGCGCCGGTGCGACACCGGCTGAGGTCGACGGTGGAGTCCTCTCCCGCGGTCCCGACCTGGCTGGTGTCGAAGGGGTCCTGGCCCCCGGTGAGGGCACCGGGATCGACGCCCAGGAAGATCGCGACGAGCGTCACCACGAGCGCCCCGACGCCGCCACCGATGACGGCGCCGCCGCGCACGCGACCGCCGGTGACCTGGCTCGTGTCGAGGCGGGCGTCCTCGTTGAAGCTCATGCGCGGAGTCTACGCAGCGGACGTCACGTCGGCGCTGCGCAGCCGAGCCGCCCGGACTCACCTACGCTCGGGCCGTGAGCACCTCTGTGACCGAGCGCAACGCCGCCGCCGGCCCCGCCCTGTCGTCCGACCCGGCCGCCGACGAGGCCCGTCGCCGTGGACTGCGCAGGATGCGCGTCGTGGCCACGTCGCTGCTCGTCGTCGCGGCGGTCGTGTTCGTCCTGACCCGCGAGCAGGGGGGCGCCTGGGGCTACGTGAACGCCGCGGCCGAGGCCGCGATGGTGGGCGCGATCGCCGACTGGTTCGCGGTCACGGCGCTGTTCCGCCACCCGCTCGGGCTGCCGATCCCGCACACCGCGATCATCCCGCGCCGCAAGGCCTCCCTCGGCGCCAGCCTGCAGGAGTTCGTGACCGAGAACTTCCTGCGCCCCGAGGTCGTGAAGGAGCGGCTGGACTCCGCCGAGCTCACGCGACGTGCGGGCGTCTGGCTCGCCGAGGGCGACCACGCCGAGCGGCTCGTGCGCGAGGGGTCGAAGATCACGGCGCACGCCCTCACCCGGGTCAGGCGCGACGACGTGGCCGCCCTCGTGCGCGACGCGATCGTGCCGCGGCTCGTGGAGGAGCCGCTCGCCCCGGTGGCCGGGAAGCTGCTCGGGGACGTGCTCGCCGAGCGGGCGCACGTCGGCATGGTCGACCTGGTGCTCGACGAGCTGCACGCGTGGCTGCTGGAGAACGAGGACGAGGTGATGGCGCTGGTGGGGGAGCGCGCCCCCTGGTGGACGCCGCAGTGGGTCGACGAGCGGGTCGGCTCACGGCTGCACCTCGAGGCGGTCACGTGGGTGCAGGAGATCCGCGACCAGCCCGAGCACCGGGCGCGGCGCGCGCTCGACGGCTGGCTCGGTCGTCTCGTCGACGACCTCCAGTCCGACGAGGCCACCCAGGAGCGCTTCGAGCGGCTCAAGAGCCGCATGCTGAACCAGCCGCAGGTCACGACCACGGGCGTCGCGATCTGGGACGCCCTGCGGCACGCCCTCGTGGAGACCCTCCAGGACGAGGACGGCATGCTGCGCCGTCGCGCTCTGCAGGAGCTGCACGCGCTCGCCGACCGTCTGCAGCGGGACACCGAGCTGCAGGCCCGCGGCGACCGGGTCGTCGCCGACGCCGGCGCCTACCTCGTCGAGCACTACGGGTCCGAGGTCGCCACGATCATCTCGGCCACCGTCGACCGCTGGGACGGCGTCGAGACCGCGCGCAAGGTCGAGCTGCACGTCGGCCGCGACCTGCAGTTCATCCGCATCAACGGGACCGTCGTCGGCGGCCTGGCCGGCCTGGTGATCCACACCCTCAGCCACCTCGTCTGACCAGGGGGTGGGGTGCGCGGGGCGCGCAGCACCCCTGGTACAGTTCCTGACTGCACCACGGACCTCCACGAGGTCCACGTCCGGGTGGCGGAATAGGTAGACGCGCTAGCTTGAGGTGCTAGTGCCCGGTTACGGGCATGGGGGTTCAAGTCCCCCCTCGGACACGTCGAGGAGACCGGCCGCGAGGCCGGTCTCCTCTTCTTCGTGCGCGCGGCGGGCTCAACGGGAGGCCCGACGCTCGCGGTCCGCCCGGGCGAGCATCGCGGTCGCCACCGACGCCGTCACCGAGCCGACGACGCCGATGCCGACGACCATGAGGACGACGGCGATGACGCGACCCTGCGTCGTGACGGGGTAGTAGTCGCCGTAGCCGACGGTCGTGACGGTGACGCACGCCCACCAGAGGGCGTCGCCGAAGGACGTGATCGTCGCGTCGGGAGCCTCGCGCTCGGCTTGGAGGACGGCGAGCGAGGCGAGTCCGACCGAGGCGACGGCGGTGCCCGACACGTACACCAGCGTGCGCCCCGCGAGGCTCCCCACGGCGGACCGGTCGAGGATGCGCAGGAGCGCCACGAGCCGCAGGAGGCGGAGCGGACGGAGCATCGGCGCGGCGATGAGGGCCACGTCGTACCAGTGGCGCAGTGCGTAGCGCCGACGGTCGTCGGCCAGGCGCAGCCGCACCACGAAGTCCAGGGCGAAGGCGCCCCAGACCGTCCACGAGACGGTCTCGAGGAACGCGCGCCAGCCCCGGTCGAGGCGCGGGTCCAGCACGGGCCAGGCGTAGGCCACCGACAGCAGCAGGAGCGGGACCTCGGCGCGACGTTCCCAGCGCTCGACACGAGTCATGGCACCCATCCTCGGCCCAGCGCCGCGATGGCGAAGAGCAGCCCTGTCAGCTGGGCGAGCCCTCAGCCTCGGACGGGTCGACCGTCGTCCGGCCGTGCGGGCTCTCCGGCGGCGACTCCGTGACCTGCTCGGCCGCCCGGCGCAGACGCTTGTCGCCGTACATGTCGAGGTCGGCGTGCCGCAGGCCGTCCGGGCCGCCGGGCGCGACGCCCATGCTCAGCGTCACCTGCTCCGTGGCCGCCCACCAGCGGCGCAGCTCCTCGAGCCGGCGTCGCGCGGACGCCTCGTCCTCGTCGAGGACCAGCACGAACTCGTCACCGCCCGTGCGGAAGACGTCGCCCGAGCCGTGGACGCTGCAGGCCAGCAGCGCGCCCAGCCTGCGCAGGAGGTCGTCGCCGGCGACGTGGCCGTGGGTGTCGTTGAACCGCTTGAACCCGTCGACGTCGATCACGGCCAGCGTGGAGCGACCCGACGACGCGTCCAGCCGACAGGCGAGGTCGCGCCGGTTGAGCACACCGGTGAGCGGATCGGTCCGCGCCAGACGTTCCAGCTCCACCCGCTGCTCGTTCAGGTGCGTGATCAACCGGGCCGGCAGCTCCGAGACGATCACCCACATGACGGCCGTCGCGGTGGTCCGTTGCAGCACGGGCCCCTCGAACCCGCCCCACGCGACGACGAACGCGGGCACGGCCGGCCCCAGCAGCCACAGCGAGCGCCACGGCGGCTGCGTCAGCCCGGCGAACACGAAGGCCATGCTGACCAGTCCCGGCACCAGACGGGCAGCCTCCGGTGCGTCGACGCCGACCAGTCCGTACACGACGCACACGGCCGCGGGCCACACCAGGAGCGTCGACCGACGTCGCCAGCACCCGAACCGCAGGCCGACCATCAGTGCCAGCGCGGCAAGGGGCGGCGCCGCCAGCAGTACCACGGGTGTCGCGGTCCCGGGCGGCGAGCTCGTCGCCGCCGTCACCGCGAGCACCAACGACTCGACGAACACGGCGACCGCGCCGCACACGTGCCACACCCGCAGGTCCCACGCGCCGGGCCGCCGCCAGGGCGGTCGCTCCGCTGGTCCTCGTGCTGCTGTCCCCGATCGTCCGTCGCGCGTCCTCACGGGTTCACGCGATAGACCTTGACGCTGTCGACGACGTAGTCGAAGGCGTCCTTGGTGTGCTGCTGGTCGGGCATGCCCCAGTAGGACGAGCCCACCTGCATGTTCAGCCGGATGTTGAACGGGCTGTCGAACGCGGTGCGCGCCCACGGCACGTCGTCCATCGGGATCGTCGACAGCACCTGGTCGTCGTACGTGAACTGCATGCAGTCCGGCGTCCAGTTGAAGCCGTACGTGTGGAAGCCCTCGTACACGCCGGGCGTCCGCGTGGCCCAGTTCTGGTGCGCCCAGGCGTACCACTCGCCGCGCTTCTTGCCGAGGTTCGTGTCCTCCCACAGCGTCGTCGTGTAGGAGCCGGCCGGGTTCCAGCGCTGCGTCGACTCGCCGCCGTACGCCTCCATGACGTCGATCTCGCCGTTGGTGCGGTCACCGCGCAGCCAGAAGGCCGGCCAGACGCCCCGGGTCATCGCGCGCGACGTCGGCAGCTTGGCCCGCATCTCCCAGCGGCCGTACTTCTGGGAGAACGTGCCGACGGTGTCGAGGTAGCCGGTGTCGTACCACCGTTGGCGGACGCCGCTGGAGACCGTGGCTGGCGTCGAGCGACGGCGGCCCTCGATGGTGAGCGTCCCGTCGGACACGTCGACCGCGTCCTTCGTCACGTACGCCGCGTCGAAGGAGAGGTGCGTCCGGTCGCGCACCCGCCACTTGGTGGTGTCGAGGCTCGTCCCGTCGAACTCGTCGGCGAAGCTCAGCGTGCGGCGCTGCGGTGAGTTGAGGTCGTCGCAGGTCCGGGTGGTGCTCCCGGGCGGCGTCGGCTCCGGCGTCGGAGTCGGGCTCGCCGTGGGGGTGGGGGTCGGAGGCTCCGGCGTCGGCTCCGACGGGCTCGGCTCGGGGGTGGGGGTCGCCGGTGCCGTGACGGTCACGGTCGCACCACGGAACCGCACGGCGGCGCCGCGTGGCAGGTCCTCACCGCGGTAGACGACCCGGATGCGGCTGCCGGCCTGCTCGGTGCGCAGCTGCGCACCGAGCCAGGCCCAGTCGTCGACGGCGTCGCGGGAGCCGCTGAACGACTGGACGACGCTGCCGTCGCGGGCGACCTCCTGGAGGGTCAGCCGGACAGGTCTGGCGCCGCCCACCGTCGACACCTGGCCGGCGACGTGCACGAGCGACCCGGCCTCGAGCCGGTCACCGGAGAGGCGCGACGTGGCCGTCACGGCTCCACCCGCGGTGGCGCGGAGCTGGCAGACCCGGTCGGGGGCGTCGACCCCCGAGACCTGGGCGTTCAGCGAGGTCGTCCAGCCCAGCCCACCGGAGCGGCACGTGCTGTTCGGCACCCACTCCCCGGCACGCCCCGGGGGCAGGACGGCCGTGACCCGCACGGGGCGGACGAAGAACCGGGCGTGCCCGCGGGTACGGGTGTGCACGGGGCGGACGGCGATCCGGCTGCCCTCGTGCGCGATGGTCAGGGCGGTGGAGACGGTGCGGTACGTCCAGCTGCCGGGCACGGCGCGTCCGGTCACGATGCGCGTCGCCCCCGACGTGCGTCGCTCCGTGACCCGCAGGGCCAGGCGTCCACCGCGCAGGCCGGACGCCATCGGCGCGGTGACCGTGACCCGGGTGCCCGCGGGGAAGGCCAGCAGGCTGGAGCTGCTCTGCGCCGCGACGTCACGGGTGCGGGGAGAGTGGTTCTTGACGACGAGTGCACGACGGGACGAGCGCTGTTGGACCGCGAGGCGTGCACGGTCGCCGGGGTGCCAGGACGCCCGGCCCGCGGCGAAGTCGTGGTTGCGCAGGACCTGCGCCGTCGTGGGGGACGTCGTGGCCGAGGACGTCGTGGTCGTGGCCGGGCCCGGGTCGAGGGAGCGCGTGGCTCCGCCGGCGACGGCGGCCGAGGCCGGAGCGGCCATCGCGCCGACCACGAGGACCCCGGACAGGAGGTGGATGCCGATGCGCGGCACCCACCTCCCCGGGGCGATGGTGCGTTCTCCCATGACGTGCCACCTCGGTGTGCTTCTCCCTGGCACAGCACGCGGTCTCCCGTCCGCGATGCTGCTCGTGGGACGAACTCAACCACAGGTTGGGACTTTGGTCCTGATTTAAATTGAGAATCTTTGGGACAACGTCCTGGCCCGGACCGGGATCGCGGCAGGACCTCTCCGGGACCGGCGGTCAGGTGGGCAGCAGACGGCCGACGAAGGCCTCGAGCTGGGCGATGGTGCTGCACGCGTGCATCGGCACCACCTGCGCGTACTCCGGCGCGACGGAGTCGCCGAGGCCCCACCGGGTCGGGTGCTCGGGGTTGAGCCAGAACGTGCGACGTGCGCGGTCCGCCACCGCCGCCAGCGCGGGCAGGCCGAGAGGCTGGTTGTTGTTCCGGGCGTCGCCTAGCACCAGCACGCTCGTCCGGGGCCCCACGGCGTCGAGGTGGTGCTCCGCGAAGTCCGCGAAGGCCTCGCCGTAGTCGCTCGAGGTGTGCCAGGACGTCACGCGCGCCTCGGCCGCGATGCGCTCCGCCAGGTCGCCACCGTCCTTGACGATGTCGGTCACCTCCGCGGTGGCGTTGACGAAGGCGAACACGCGCACCTTGCTGAACTGGTCGCTGAGTGCACGGACGAGCAGCATCGTGAACGCCGAGAAGCCCGCGACCGACCCCGACACGTCGCACAGCAGCACCAGCTCGGGCCGGCCGGGGTGGGGGCGGGCGTGGACGGGCACGATCGGGACGCCGCCGGTCGACAATGCCCTGCGCATGGTCCGGCGCACGTCGATCCGACCGCGCTGCGAGGCGCGTCGCCGTGCCGACAGCCGGGTCGCGAGCCGTCGCGAGAGAGGTCCGACCGCCACCCGCAGCTCCTCGAGCTGCTGACGGTTCGCGCTCAGGAAGTCGACGTGCTCGTTCGTGCTCCGCACCGCGTGGCGCAGGATCACGTCGCGTCCGCGCGACTCCGCCGTCCGCCGCCGTGCCTCGGACGCCACCATCTGGCGGAAGGCCTCCACGAGCCGACGGATCTCGTCCCGCTCGAGACGGTCCGTGAAGGGGGTGTCGGCATCTCCGTCTCCGGCTCCGCCGACTGCTGGTGCGGCGGCACTCCGCCCCCCGCCGGGTGCTCGACCCGACCCCGACCCGCCGCGGCCCTGGCCCGCCGCCCCGTCACCCCCGGCTCCTCGCAGCGCGAGGGCGCCGGCGATCGCCGTCTGCGGTGCCATCCGGTCGAGGGTCTGGAACGCCGACCAGCCCGTGCTGCCGGTGCCGGGCGTCCCCACCGTGCCCAGGGCGTCGACCGCCAGCTCGGCGATCTGCTCGAGCGTGCGCAGGTCGCCGTCCGCGAGTGCCATGACCAGCAGGTCGCGCAGGTCCTCGGTGTCGAGGGGCCCGTCGTGCTCGGCGACGCTCGCCGAGGCGCCGACGCCGGAGGGGAAGAACAGGTCGAAGGTCATGTCGAAGACCTCCCGCTGACCACCGCGGCGCACCAGCGCTGCGGCCAGGCCCTCGCGCAGGAGGGTCCGGTCCTCGAGGCCGAGCACGGTCGCCACCTGTCCCGCGTCGACGACCTCGCTGGTGCCCACGCGCATCCCTTTGGAGCGCAGGGCGGTCGCGAACGCGACGAGCCGGCCGGCGAGGTCCTCGCCGGCCGCAGCCTGCCCGCTGTCGTCGTCCACGGAGCCGCTCAGACCTCGAGCGCGGCGCCGACGTCGAGCGTCTCGCGGGCCTTCGTGATGTCCTCGTGGTGCTTCAGCACGACGCCCAGCGTCTGCTGCACGGCGTCGTCGTCGAGCCTGCCGCCGAGGGCGAGCAGCGTCTGCGCCCAGTCGATGGTCTCCGAGACCGAGGGCGTCTTGCGCAGGGGCATCGCGCGCAGCGCGTTCACGACGCGCACCAGCGACGCCGAGACCGCGTCGTCGAGGCCCGGCGCCTTGAGCTCCACGATGCGTCGCTCCAGCTCGGGGTCGGGGAAGTCGAGGTGCAGAAACAGGCAGCGCCGACGCAGCGCCTCGGACAGCTCACGCGTGGCGTTCGACGTGAGCACGACGAACGGCCGCCGGGTGGCACGGATCGTCCCGAGCTCCGGGACCGTCACCTGGAAGTCGCCGAGCACCTCGAGCAGCAGACCCTCGATCTCGACGTCGGCCTTGTCGGTCTCGTCGACGAGCAGCACGGTGGGCCCCGTCCGACGGATGGCCGTGAGGAGGGGACGGGGGAGCAGGAACTCCTCGCTGAAGACGTCGGTGCGGGCCTCGTCCCACGACTCGTCGCGCCCGGCCGTGATGCGCAGCAGCTGCTTGGCGTGGTTCCACTCGTAGAGCGCCCGCGCCTCGTCCACGCCCTCGTAGCACTGGAGCCGCACCAGCTCGGCGTCCTGCGACGCCGCGACGGCGCGGGCGAGGTCCGTCTTGCCGGTCCCGGCGGGACCCTCGACGAGCAGCGGCTTGCCGAGCACCGAGGCCAGGTAGACGGTGGTGGCGATCGCGTCGGACGCGAGGTAGCCCTGCTCCGCCAGGCGTTCCTTGACGTCCTGCACCGAGCTGAAGTTGGTCGTGGCCATCGTGCCCCTTCCGGCGATCGTGCCTACCATCG
Organism: Propionibacteriales bacterium; assembly: GCA_026392465.1. GTDB lineage: Bacteria > Actinomycetota > Actinomycetes > Propionibacteriales > Nocardioidaceae > Aeromicrobium. Next base: position 104,142 of record JAPLCA010000030.1, on the reverse strand, counting down.
TGCCGTGGGAGCTTTCGAGGTCGTCCGCGAGGTGCCGATGGAGCCCACCGAGGTCTTCGCCAGGCTCACCGACTGGGAGCGGCACGGAGAGGCCGTGCCCCTGACGCGGATCCGTCGGACGAAGACCGGCTTCGTGGCACGCACCGCGCTCGGCCCGGTCGGCTTCGACGACGTCATGGACGTCGTCGCCTGGGACCCGCCCCGCTCGTGCCGCATCGAGAAGCGCGGTCGGGTCGTGAAGGGCTGGGCCGAGGTACACGTGCACCCCACGCCGCACGGCTCGCGCGTGGTGTGGCGCGAGGTCGCGCACACGGTGGGCGTCCCGCGCTTCGCAGCGCGTCTGGAGGAGGCTGCGGGCCGGCGGCTGTTCGGCCGCGTGGTCGACCACCTGCTGCGCACCTAGACTGCCCGCATGGGGACCAGCGAGCAGTCGTACACCGCCGAGGCCGAGGCCCTGGAGATCTGCCGTGACCTGATCCGGCTCGACACCTCCAACTACGGCGACGGCAAGGGACCGGGGGAGCGCAAGGCGGCCGAGCACGTCGCCGTGCTCCTGGCCGAGGTCGGCATCGAGTCCGAGATCGTCGAGGCCGCACCCGGCCGGGCGAGCGTCGTGGCCCGCTGGGGCGACCAGACCTCCAGCCGCGACGGCCTCCTCGTGCACGGTCACCTCGACGTCGTCCCGGCGCAGGCCGACGACTGGACGGTCGACCCCTTCGCCGGTGAGGTCGAGGACGGCTACCTGTGGGGTCGCGGCGCGGTCGACATGAAGGACTTCGACGCCATGCTGCTGTCGGTCGTGCGCGCGCGTCAGCGCGTCGGCGCCGTGCCGGAGCGCCCCGTCACGCTCGTGTTCACCTCCGACGAGGAGGCCGGCGGACGCGAGGGCGCCCACTGGCTCGTCGAGCACCGCCCCGACCTGTTCGAGGGGTGCACCGAGGCGATCGGCGAGGTCGGCGGCTTCTCGCTCGAGGTCGGGGGACAGCGGCTGTACCTGATCGAGTCCGGCGAGAAGGGCATCAGCTGGATGCGGCTACGGGCGCGCGGTACGGCGGGGCACGGCTCCATGCGTCAGAGCGACAACGCGATCACGCACCTGGCGCAGGCCCTGGTGGCCATCGGCGAGCACGCCTGGCCGGCGACGCCGGGGCCGTCGATGCAGCTCCTCCTGGCCAAGATCGCCGAGCTCACCGGTGACGACGCACAGGATCCCGACGCGCTCCTTGAGCACGTCGGCCCGGCGATCCGCATGCTCGGTGCCGGTCTGCGCAACTCCACGAACGCGACGATGCTCGAGGCCGGCTACAAGCACAACGTCGTGCCCGGGGAGGCCGTCGCCTACGTCGACGGCCGCTACCTGCCGGGGCACACCGACTCCTTCCTGCCCGCCGTGCAGGAGCTCGTCGGCGACCGCGTCGACGTCGAGCCGTACATCGTCGACCGCGCGCTCGAGTACCCGTTCCGGGGCGACCTCGTCGACGCGATGACCGTGGCGCTGCACGCCGAGGACCCCGACGCGCACGTCGCCCCGTACCTGATGTCCGGCGGCACGGACGCCAAGGCGTGGGACAAGCTCGGCATCACGTCGTACGGCTTCACGCCGCTGCGGCTGCCCGGCGACCTCGACTTCACCGCCCTGTTCCACGGGGTCGACGAGCGCGTCCCGGTCGACGCCCTGGAGTTCGGCGCACGGGTCTTCGACCGGTTCCTCGACCTCGCCTGAGCGCCGGGATCCCGGCGAAAGATCGTCTAGAGCGTCGCGCGGACGCGGATGATCTTTCGTCGCAGCCGCACGGTGCGGTGGCCCGATCGGTCCTTGCGGAGCCGGTCGATCTCCCAGCCCTGGAACTCCGCCGCGTCGGTGAGGAGCCGGCAGACGGCGTTGCGCGACTGCGTGCGCGGGATCGAGAAGTCCCAGAACTCGTACTCCACGGCGCCTCGTCGCATGCTCACCTCTCGTCCTCCCAGGCGTGGGGTGCGGACACGTCGTCCAGCGCCGCGATGATCTCCGTCGGCAGCTCCAGGGCGTCCGAGCCCAGAGCGGTGCGCAGCTGTGCGGTGGTGCGGGCGCCGACCAGCGTGGAGGCCACGGTGGGCCGGTCGGTCGCGGACCCAGGCGAGGGCGACGTGCGCCGGTGCGGCGTCGAGACCCTCCGCAGCCCGCACGACGGCGTCCACGACGGGCGCCTGGTCGGGGCCGAGGTAGGGGGCGACGAAGCCGCTCCACTGGTTCGAGGCGGCTCGTGAGTCCGCCGGGGTGCCGGTGCGGTACTTCCCGGTCAGCACGCCGCGGGCCAGCGGTGACCACGCGAGGTGCCCCAGCCCCAGGTGCTCGGCGGCCGGGACGAGCTCCTCCTCGACGGTGCGGTTGAGCAGCGAGTACTCGACCTGGTGGGCGACGAGGAGCGGCCCGAGGGCGCGCGCCGCGGTCGCCGCGGCCAGCCCGACCTGCCAGCCGGCGAAGTTGGACAGGCCGACGTAGCGGACGCGACCGCTCGTCACGGCGTGCTCCAGGGCGGAGAGCGTCTCCTCCCACGGCGTCAGCCGGTCCCAGGCGTGGAGCTGCCACAGGTCGAGGTGGTCGGTGCGCAGCGCGCGCAGCGACGCGTCGAGCTGGGCGAGCAGGTGACCGCGCGAGGCGTCCGTGACGGCGTGGCCCCGACGGAACCCGACCACGCCCTTCCCGGCCAGGACGACCTGGTCCCTGACGCCGCGCTTGGCGACCAGGTCGCCGACCAGCGCCTCGGCCCGACCCTCGCCGTAGACGGGCGCGGTGTCGAGGAGGGTGCCGCCGGCGTCGAGGAAGGCGTCGAGCTGCTCCTCGGCCTCGACCTCGTCGACCTGGGAGCCGAAGGTCATCGTGCCGAGGCCGAGCCGCGAGACCCGCAGCCCCGAGTGACCGACCTGACGCTCCTGCATGCCAGCACCCTAGACCGCAGGTCCACGCCGGAGGTCTAGGCTCGCAGGGTGGATGTCCTGCGATCAGTCGTGCTCGGCCTCGTCCAGGGGCTGACGGAGTTCCTGCCCATCTCCAGCAGCGCGCACCTGGCGATCGTGCCCCGCTTCCTCGGCTGGGACGACCCGGGCGCCGCCTACACGGCCGTCGTGCAGATCGGCACCGAGCTCGCCGTGGTGCTGTACTTCTGGAAGGACATCTGGCGGATCGGCACCGGCTGGCTGCGCGGCCTCGTCTCGTCGGACGCCCGAGCCCTCCCGGAGTGGCGGATGGGCTGGTTCGTCATCATCGGCTCGATGCCGATCGTGCTGCTCGGGCTCGCGCTCGAGAGCCTGATCGACCGACAGTTCCGCAACCTCTGGGTCATCGCGACGATGCTGGTCGTGCTCGGCATCGTCCTCGGCGTCGCGGAGCGGGTCGGACGACGTACGCGCCCGATCGAGCAGCTGACCTGGACCCACGCGGTGGCGCTCGGCCTCGCGCAGGCGGCCGCGGTCGTCCCCGGTGTCTCGCGCTCGGGCGCGACCATCAGCATGGGTCTGCTGCTGGGCTACGAGCGGGCCGCGGCGACGCGTTTCGCGTTCCTGCTCGCCATCCCCGCGGTCGTCGGAGCGGGGCTCTATAAACTCAAGGACGTGCCCGGCGGCGAGAACGCCTACGGCTGGGGCCCGACGCTGATCGGCACGGTCGTGTCGTTCGTCGTGGGCCTCGCCGTCATCCACTGGCTGCTGCAGTACGTGAGCAAGCACTCGTACGCGCCGTTCGTCGTCTACCGCATCGCGCTGGGCACGCTCGTGCTCGCACTGCTGGCGTTCGGCGTGATCGGCGCGGGCGTGTCCGCCTCCGTGTAGCGTCCACGCTCCGGCAGGCTGCGACGTCACGGTCGCCGTCCATCGAGCAGAAGCCGGGGCTTCGAAGCCATGACTCCCATGGGGCGGTGTCGCGCGGGCGACGGCGCGGACATGCGGTCCTCTCCATCGCCCAGCAGGCGGCCATCGTCATCGACGACGTCGTGGCGAGCGTTCTGCTCTCGACACCGCATCCTTGGCCGAGAGCGAAACGTGAGTTCTCAGGCGCCGTGGGTGGGCTGTCGGCGGTAGGAGTGCGGCGTGAGGCCGAGGACGCGGCGGAAGTCCTTGGTGAGATGGGCGTGGTCGGCGTAGCCGAGGTCGGCGGCGACCTGGGTGATCGTGAGGGTCGGCTCTTCGCGCAGAAGCTGGGCGGCTTCCTGGAGGCGGTATCGGCGGATGATGGTCAGGGGCGGGAGGCCGACGTAGCGTTGCGCGAGGCGCTGCACTGCCCGGATCGAGATGCCCAGGCGCTCGGCGAGCTGATCGACGCGGATGACGGTGCGGTCGGAGGAGATAAGGTCTTCCATCGCGTTGGCCAGCAGGCCGCCCTCCTCCGGTGGAACCAGATGCTCCTCGAGCCAGGCCGTGGAGGCGCCGATGGCACGATCACGGCCCGTCGTCTCGTCGTCGTGACACATCGCGGCCGAGACGGCCTGGTGCAGCTCGGGGGCGTCGAAGGGCACCTCGAGGTCGTGGATGGCACCGGGATCGGGGTGGAGGGCGGCGATACCTGCCGGCCGGAGCAGCACCCCGACCGCCCAGCCCCGACCGCGAAGATCACGATGCGAGGCGCCGGTGGTGGGGCCGGCCAGTCTCACGCCGTCAGGTTCGATGACCAGGTTGGAGGCTGGGAATGGCAGGAGCTCCTGTCGAGAGGTCCGCCCCGGCGGGAGATTCCAGCGGGGTATCCAGAACCAGCGGGCCAGTGCACGCAGCTCCTCGGGCGCGGGCTCTCGGTGGAAAGTTGGCAGCGTGGCGGGGTAGAGGACGCCGCGGCCATCGGCCAGCTCAGCCATCGTGCCCCTCCCTGGTCGCGGGGTCGTCGCGAATCTTCAAGCCACACCGACGGAGCCGCCCGTACGGTCGTCCCATGGACGAACACGACGCACGCCCACGCGGGGTGACCGGTGAGCACACCACCGACGGCATCCCGCACGGCTCCACCAGCCTCACCCCGTTCCTGTCGATCGAGGGTGCAGCGGACGCCATCGAATTCTACCGCTCGGTGCTCGACGCCCGCGTAGTCGACGTCACCGAGATCGGCGGCACCGTGGTCCACGCCGAGCTGGACTTCGGCAACGGCCGACTCCAGCTCGGCGAACCCAGCCCCGACTACGGGCTCGTGCCCGCACCCTCGGGAGACGGCGACTGCTACTCGATCGGCCTGTACTGCGCCGACGTCGACGCGATCGTCCAACGCGCAGAGCAGGCAGGCGCCACCATCCGCGAGCCCGTCAGCACGTTCGTCTCCGGGGACCGGTTCGCCTCCATTCGTGACCCTTTCGGGGTGCGCTGGTCGATCATGTCCCGCGTCGAAGACCTCTCCGAGGCCGAGAGCGCTCACCGAGTCGCCACATGGGCAGCCGAGCAGGAGACGACGAACGCCACATGAGCAGCACACACCCACCCGACCGGTCCCCACCAGCCACCGAGAACGTCCGGCCACTCGTGCTGCCCGACGTGCGAGCGTGGCGGGCCTGGCTCGACGAGCACGAACACCTGTGACGGAGTCTGGCTGATGGTGGCGAAGAAGGGCGTCACGAGGCCGACATCGCTGACCTACGCTCAGGCGCTCGACGAAGCGCTGTGCAGCGGATGGATCGACGGCCAGTCCAAGACCATCGACTCCGCCACCTACCGGCAACGTTTCACCCCGCGTCGACAGCGCAGCCTCTGGTCGGCTCGCAACGTCACCCACGTGGCCCGCCTCGTCGAGCAAGGACGGATGCGCCCCCGCGGGCTCGACGAGATCGAACGCGCCCGAGCCGACGGGCGCTGGGACGCCGCTTACGCCGGGCCAGCGACGATCGACGTGCCCGACGACCTTGCTGCTGCCCTCAGCGCGAACGCATCCGCTCAGAAGACGTTTCAAGCCTTGAACGCGCAGAACCGCTACGCCGTCCTGCACCAAGTGACCACCGCACGCACCCCGCAGACCCGCCGACGCCGAATCGACCGGCTCATCGACATGCTCGCCGCGGCAGGACGCCGCACCGCAACGCTCGCGCGCACTCTGCGGATCCGGAACTTCCAGCCCGGCTCCGAGGTGACGATGCGCCTCTACGACCCCGCGAACAGGGAACAGGATCTGGGAGCGTTCGCTTCGCGCCCGGTCGACGAGCAGGGCAGTGCCGACACCCAGCCTGGCTACTACCTGTGGGAGTACGAGCCCGGTGAGCTCGAGGGAAAGTACCAGCTGGACGTGCTCGGCATCGACGGGTCGGGGCGAAGGGTGAAGGCCGTTGCGGCGGAGTTCATGGTGATCGCGAGGTATACGGGCGTCCCCTGACCTCTCGAGCCGAATCGACGTCGACTTTGGCTGGTCGACCAGATCGTGGGGCGGTCGCGGACAGCCTCTCGAGCGCTGCCGCGAGGCTGGCTGGTGGCCACGAGAGCGTGGGTGGGAGATGCCCGCGTGGCATCGCGTACTCAGCCGCGGCGGATGGAGTGCATGCGCCAGCCCGCCGGGAGCTGGCCTGGTCGTTGGTCGACCGCAGTCTCGTCGTCATCGACTTCGGAGGAGATCACTGCGCGGGGCATGTGGACGTCCGTCCGTGCGGGCACAGATGTCTCATCGGTCTCGGCGGTGAAGCGCATCAGGGGACCGGCCAGTCTGGCTCGTTCATCGCTCAGCGCCGCGTCCTCGGACGGAGGAATGTGCCGATGAGTAGACCTTGCGACAGGCAGGAACGGCCGCTCCGACTCCGGCTCGAGATTGCGTTGTGGTTCGGTGGGACTTTCACCCTGCTCGCGATCGGCACTCCCGGCGTAGCCCTCCTGCGCGGAGATACGCTCCCTTCGGCCCCGCACCATCCCGCACGGCCCGTGTGAGTTGGCTCGCACAGAGACCCCACTCGCAGCGACGCTAGGCGGCGTCCCCTGACTCGATTCCTCCGACAGTGGACGACGCCACTCAGTCATCGCGGGAGTACCCCGACCCGTCTGGGGTGATGAACGTCCCTGCCGAGTACACCTAGGGTCGGGACCATGACTCGCCCCACCGCACTCGTCACCGGAGCCACGCGAGGGATCGGCCGCGCCCTGGCCGAGGACCTCGCCCGCACGCACGACGTCGTCCTCGTCGGGCGCGACGCCGAGGAGCTCGACGCGGTCGCGTCGGGGCTCGACGGGTCCAGCGTCCTCGTCCTCGACGTGGCGGACGCCGACGCGGTCGACACGGCGCCGCTGCCGGCCCGGCTCGACGTGCTCGTGCACGCCGCGGGGGTGGCCGTGAACGGCACGGTCGGGGAGGTCACGCGCGACGACTGGCGCTCGGTGTTCGAGGTCAACGTCTTCGGCGTCGCCCACCTGACGTCGCGGCTGCTCCCGACGCTGCGCGACGGGGGAGGGACGGTCGTGCTCGTGAACTCGGGCGCCGGGCTGTTCTCGACACCGGGGAACGCGGTGTACTCGGGCAGCAAGTTCGCGCTGCGCACCTTCGGGGACTGCCTGCGCGAGGAGGAGCGCGCGCACGGCGTGCGCGTCGTGTCGGTGCACCCGGGCATCGTCGACACCGCCATGGGCCGCCAGGTGCTGGAGCGCGGCGAGGGCGGCCACCCGGAGCGGATGATCCGGCCGGCCACCATCGCCGCGGCGGTGCGCGTCGCGGTCGACGCCCCGCCCGAGGCGCAGTTCGAGACCATCTCCGTCCGCCCGACGCTGGACCCGAAGGGCGACTGACGCCCGGGGGAGCGGGGGATCGACCGTGCTGGTGCGCGGCCTCGGTTCACGCTGGGTGTCGTCTCCGCGAGGGCCTCGACCGGGCAGCTGGGCGCGACCCGGTCCGGGCTCTCGGGCTGCTGGTGGGCCCTCGAGGACGCAAGAATCTGCGTTGACGTGGACGGGCCCGACGATGCTGCGTTCGTGACGGGATCCGGACACGTACGCAGCATCGATCCGTCCTGGGCGCACGAAGGAAGAAGCTTGGCGTCCCTCCAAGGCAACGGTGACCGAGCGGGTCGAGGATTCTCCCTTCGCGTGGCACGGTCCACGAGAAGGAAGAATCCTCACCCGCCGCAGGGCGGGTGGCGGTGGATTCTCCACCTCATGAGCGCTCAGAAGGTGGCAGATCCACCGCCCGCACGCGGCATGGGAGCATCCTGGACGGATGACGCGAAGAGGAAGAATCTCGGGTCAGCTCGCGGACCGACTCGCTGCCCGAGATCCTGGAGCAGCGCCCCACCCAGCTGCCCGGTCGAGGCCGTCTCGCAGGCCACGTCCAGCGCGACCACAGGCCGCGCACCAGCAAGCCCAGACCTTCGCAGGCAGCGCACCAGCAAGGCCGCGCCTCCCGACCGCCCTACAGCCAGCCCGACCGCTTGAAGCGGCGGTAGATGTAGAAGCACAGGCCGGCGATCACGGCGAGGCAGGCGGGGTAGCCGAGGTGCCAGGAGAGCTCGGGCATGTAGCGGAAGTTCATGCCGTAGATGCCCGCGATCGCCGTGGGGACGGCGAAGATCGTCGCGCCCGCGGTCAGCTTGCGCATGTCCTCGTTCTGCTGGACCGAGAGCTGTGCGAGGTGCGCGTTGAGCGCGTTGTCGAGCAGGTGGTCGATCGCGTCGATCGCCTCGGACGCGCGGGCGAGGTGGTCGGCGATGTCGCGGAAGTAGGGCCGCGCCTCCTCCGGCACCGCGACCGTGGCGAACCGCTGCACCGGCTCGCGCAGCGGCAGCACCGCGCGCCGGAACTCCAGCGTCTCGCGCTTGAGCCGGTAGATGCGCGTCGAGTCGCTCGTGCGCTCGGTGGAGAACACCGACGTCTCGACCTCCTCCACGTCCTGCTCCAGCTCGCGTGCGACGTCCTCGTAGTGGTCGACGATCGTGTCGATCACCGCGTGGAAGGCCGCCGTGGGACCGTGCGACATCGCTCCGTCGACCGACTCGGCGCGCCGCCGGGCTTCCCGCAGCGACTCCCCGCCGTGCCGGACGGTCAGCAGGAACTTCTCGCCGAGGAACACGTTGACCTCGTGCGTGCGGATGTCGTCGTCGCTGTACGTGACGCTGCGCAGCGACGCGAACAGGTGGTCGGAGTAGCGCTCGACCTTCGGCCGCTGGTGCGCCTCGAGCGCGTCCTCGACGGCGAGCGGGTGGAGGGACAGGGCCGACGCGACACGGGTCAGCTCGTCCACCTTGGGATTCGCCATGCCGATCCAGAGGAACTCGTGGTCCTCGAGGGCGTCCAACGCCGAGCGCAGCGACTGCTCGTCGTGGGCGGTGTCCTGGCGGACGCCGTCGCGGTAGGTGGCGCAGTCGACGATCACGCACACATTCTGGACCACCGGCGCGCGGCGCACGCGCGACGCGCCCCGCGGCGGACGCCCTGACGCGCCGGGTGCGCCGTCGCGGCCGACGGATACGCTCGGACCCATGCGCGCCTGGACGGGTCCCGAGGTCCCCACGATCGAGCTCTCCGGGGTCGCCGTCCCGCCGCTGCGGATCCACGACACCCGTGCTGCGGGCCTCGTCGAGTCGGCCCCCGAGCACGTGGCGCGGCTCTACGTCTGCGGCATCACGCCCTACGACGCCACCCACCTCGGGCACGCCTCGACCTACCTCACCTTCGACCTGCTGCAGCGTCAGTGGCTCGCGCGAGGACTCGACGTCTCCTACACGCAGAACGTCACCGACGTCGACGACCCGCTGCTCGAGCGGGCCACCGCGACCGGGATCGACTGGCAGGAGCTCGCCGAGCGCGAGACCGAGCTGTTCCGCACCGACATGACCGCCCTGCGCGTCCTGGCGCCCCAGCACTACGTCGGTGCGGTCGAGTCCATCGACCTCGTCACCACGCTCGTCCAGCGCCTCGGCGACGCCGTCTACCGCGTCGACGACGACCTCTACTTCGACGTGCACGCCGACGCCGCGTTCGGGTCGGTGTCCGGGCTGGACGACGAGACGATGCGCCGCGTCTTCGGCGAGCGTGGGGGCGACCCCGACCGGCCCGGCAAGCGGCACCCGCTCGACTGCCTCGTGTGGCAGGCGCCCCGCGAGGGCGAGCCGTCGTGGGAGTCGCCGCTGGGTCCCGGGCGCCCCGGCTGGCACGTGGAGTGCGCGGCGATCGCCCTGGAGCACCTGGGCACCGACTTCGACGTGCAGGGGGGCGGCTCGGACCTCGCGTTCCCGCACCACGAGATGTCCGCCTCGGAGGCGCGCGTCGCCACCGGCGAGGAGTTCGCCCGCGCGTTCGTGCACGCCGGCATGGTCGGCTTCGAGGGCGAGAAGATGTCGAAGAGCAAGGGCAACCTCGTCCTCGTGTCGCGGCTGCGCGAGTCCGGGACCGACCCGATGGCCATCCGGCTCGCCCTGCTCGCCCACCACTACCGCAGCGACTGGGAGTGGTTCGACGCCGACCTGACCGCCGCCGAGGAGCGTCTGGCGCGCTGGCGCGCTGCCGTCGAGCGCCCCACGACGGCACCGGCCGACCAGGTCGTCGGTGACGTGCTGGCGGCCCTCTCCGACGACCTCGACGCGCCTCGCGCCCTCGCGGCCGTCGACGCCTGGGCCGCCGCCGACGGGTCCGACGCCGCCGCACCGGCGCGCGTGCGCGCCGCCCTCGACCTCCTGCTCGGCGTCCTGCTCTGAGCGGCCGGCGAGGTCGTCCTCAGCGCTGCAGCGACGTGCCGCGTCCGAGGTCGGCACGCTCTCCGCTGGCGTAGCCGTCGGCCAGCCCGCCGCCGCTGAGCCTGCGACGCGGCGCACGCCGCAGGTCGCCGTACCGGGCGTGCATCGCGGACTCGACCTCCGCGCTGCGGTCGGCCAGGACGATCTCCACCGACGGCTCCGCCTCGGACCGCTCAGCCTGCGCGTCGGCGCGGGCGTCGTCCTCGACGCTGCGCAGCCTGACGTAGACCGCCTGCGCGAAGCCCTGCCACCAGGAGCGGCGGAAGGCCGCGGCATGCTGACCGGGCGGCACCGTGACCCGCGCCAGCTCGTGCGCCGCCTGCACCAGCAGGCTCGTCACGAGGATCTCGGTGCTGCGGACGTCGGCCTCGAAGCCGAAGACGTGCACCGTCGTCGTCCGCTCGCCACCCACCAGCACCGACTGGCAGCGCAGCGCGTGGGCGACGTGCACCGCGAGCGTCGCCTTGTCGCGCAGGTAGGGCGCGTCGAGCCGGAGGTAGGCGTCGACGACGCCGCTCGTCGGGTGCCCGTCGGCGGCGAGCAGCGCGGCGTCGATGCCGTAGCGGGCCATCAGGGCCTCGGCCTTGTCGCGGCACGCCTGCGCCTCGGCAGGGGTCGCCCCCGGGTCGTCGGCGAGCACGAGCAGCTGCCGGACCCGACGCAGGGTGGCGTCGTCGCTCACGGACCGCCGTCGACGTTGCGCCGACGGAGGTAGCGCTCGAACTCGCGCGCGATCGCGTCGCCGCTGGCCTCGGGCAGCTCGTCGGTGGTGTGCTCCTCCTCGAGCTCCGCCACGTACTCGGCGATCTCGGGGTCCTGCGCCATGAGGTCGTCGGCGCCGTGCTGCCAGGCCTGGGCCATCTCCTCCAGCGCACCCTGGGGGAGAGGCACGCCCACGGCGTCCTCCAGTGCGCCGAGGAGCGCGAGCGTGGCCTTCGGGCACGGCGGCTCGGCCACGTAGTGCGGCACGGCGGCCCACAAGGAGATGGCCGGCAGACCGTCCGCCGACGCGACCTCGCCGAGCACCGCGTTGATGCCGACGGGTCCCACGTAGCTCGAGGGTCGCAGGGAGAGCCGCTCGGCGAGCGTGGGGTCGCTGGTGGAGCCGCTGACCGGCACGGGCCGCGTGTGCGGCGTGTCGGCGAGCAGGGCTCCCAGGGTGACCACCTCGGTGACCCCGGCGAGCCTCGCGAGCCCCAGCACCGTGGAGCAGAAGTGCTTCCAGCGGAAGTTCGGCTCCGGCGCCTTGAACAGCAGCACGTCGCGCTCGGAGGAGCGCGGACGCGCGTGCCAGAGCGTCGGCGTCGGCCAGTGCAGCACCCGCGCGCCGTCCTCGTCGGGGTGGACGATCGGCCGGGTCACCTGGAAGTCGTAGTAGTCCTCCGGGTCGAGCTCGGCGAGCACCTGGGCGTCCCACTCCTCGACGAGGTGGTCGACGACGGACGACGCAGCGTCGCCGGCGTCGTTCCAGCCCTCGAACGCGGCCACCATCCAGGGGTCGTTCAACGGGGGGATCGACTGCACGTCCACCACCCTACGGGGAAGGTCGGTGCGCCGGCGGGGGTGCCGGGCACCGGGCGGCGAACGGCACCGGCGGGGGTGCCGGGCGCCGGGCGGCGAGGTGGCACTGCGGCTCCCTACTCGCTGTCAGGGCGGTACCCGAGGTTGGGGGACAGCCAGCGCTCCGCCTCGGCGACGCTCCAGCCCTTGCGCTCGGCGTAGTCGGCGACCTGGTCGCGGCCGAGCCGGCCCACCACCATGTACTGCGACTGCGGGTGGGAGAAGTACCAGCCGCTCACCGACGCTCCGGGCCACATCGCCATGCTCTCGGTGAGCTCGATGCCGGTGTGCTTCTCGACGTCGAGCAGCTCCCACAGGGTCTGCTTCTCGGTGTGCTCCGGGCACGCCGGGTAGCCCGGTGCCGGCCGGATGCCGACGTACTTCTCGGCGATGAGCTGCTCGTTGTTGAGCGACTCCTCCGGCTGGTAGCCCCAGATCTCGCGGCGGACACGCTCGTGCAGCCGCTCGGCGAAGGCTTCCGCGAGCCGGTCGGCGAGCGCCTCCAGCAGGATGGCGCTGTAGTCGTCGAGCTGCTCCTTGAACTCGGCGATGCGGTCGGCGCTGCCCAGGCCCGCGGTCACGGCGAACGCCCCCACGTGGTCGGGCAGGCCGGTCTCGAGCGGCGCGACGAAGTCGGCGAGGCTCTTGTGGGCGACGCCCTTGCGGTGCTCGGTCTGCTGGCGCAGGTGGTGCAGCACGGCCACGGACTCCTCGCGCGCCTCGTCGGCGAAGACGATGGTGTCGTCGCCGCGTCCGTTGGCGGGGAAGATGCCGACGACGCCCCTCGCCGTCAGCCAGCGTTCGGCGACGATGCGGTCGAGCATCTCCTGGGCGTCGGCGTAGAGCTTGGAGGCCGCCTCACCGGTGGCGGGGTTGTGCAGGATGTCGGGGAAGCGTCCCTTCATCTCCCACGCGTTGAAGAACGGCTGCCAGTCGATGTACTGGCGCAGCTCGTCGAGGGGATAGTCCTCCAGCACGTGGGGGACACCCACCTCCCACTGCGGCTGCGGCGGCGCGTAGCCGTCCCAGTCGATCGGGGTCGCGTCGGCGCGCGCCTCCTCGATCGGCAGCAGCTTGCGCGTGTCCTGGCGGGCGGCGTGCCGCTCGCGCAGCCCGTCGTAGTCGTCCTTGAGCGCCTCGAGGAACTGCGGCTTCTGCGCGTCGGACAGCAGCGACGCGACCACCGGGACCGACCGCGACGCGTCCTTCACCCACACCACCGGGCCGTGGTAGCGCTCGTCGACCTTGACGGCCGTGTGCGCCCGCGACGTCGTCGCGCCACCGATCAGGAGCGGGACGTCGAAGCCCTGGCGCTCCATCTCCCCGGCGACGGTCACCATCTCGTCGAGCGAGGGCGTGATGAGGCCCGACAGCCCGATCACGTCGGCGCCGTGCTCCTTCGCCGCGTCGAGGATCTTCTGCGGCGGGACCATGACGCCGAGGTCGATCACGTCGTAGTTGTTGCACTGCAGCACGACGCCGACGATGTTCTTGCCGATGTCGTGCACGTCGCCCTTGACCGTGGCCATGATGACGGTGCCGTTGCTGCGGCCCTTGTCGGACTCGTCCTTCGTGGCCTCGATGTACGGGATGAGGTAGGCGACGGCCTTCTTCATGACGCGCGCCGACTTCACCACCTGGGGGAGGAACATCTTGCCCGCCCCGAACAGGTCGCCGACGACGTTCATGCCGTCCATGAGCGGACCCTCGATGACCTCGATCGGCTTGCCGCCACGCTCCTCGATGAGCGCGCGCAGCTCCTCGGTGTCGTCCTCCACGTGGGCGTCGATGCCCTTCACGAGGGCGTGCGTGATGCGCTCGCCGATCGGGAGGGAGCGCCACTCCTCGCTCGCGGCCTCGGCCTTCTCGCCGGTGCCCGCGAACTCGGTCGCGATGTCGAGCAGCCGCTCCGTGGCGTCGGGACGACGGTTGAGGATCACGTCCTCGATGCGCTCGCGGAGCCGCTCGTCGACCTGGTCGTAGACCACCAGCGCTCCGGCGTTGACGATGCCCATGTCCATGCCCGCGCGGATGGCGTGGAAGAGGAACACGGCGTGGATCGCCTCGCGCACCGGGTTGTTGCCGCGGAAGGAGAACGAGACGTTCGAGACGCCGCCCGAGACGAGCGCGTGCGGCAGGTTCTGCTTGATCCAGCGCGTGCCCTCGATGAAGTCGATGCCGTACTCGGCGTGCTCCTCGATGCCGGTCGCCACCGCGAAGACGTTCGGGTCGAAGATGATGTCCTCGGCCGGGAAGCCGACCTCGTCGACGAGGATCCGGTAGGCGCGCTCGCAGATCTCCTTGCGCCGCTCCAGCGTGTCGGCCTGGCCGTCCTCGTCGAAGGCCATGACGACGACGGCTGCGCCGTACTTGCGGCAGAGGCGCGCGTGCTCGACGAACGGCTCGACGCCCTCCTTCAGGGAGATGGAGTTGACGATCGACTTGCCCTGCAGCACCCGCAGGCCGGCCTCGATGACGTCCCACTTCGAGGAGTCGACCATGACCGGGACACGGCAGATGTCGGGCTCGGCCGCGACGAGCTTGAGGAAGCGGTCCATCGCGGCGACGCCGTCGATCATGCCCTCGTCCATGTTGACGTCGATGACCTGCGCGCCGTTCTCGACCTGCTGGAGGGCGACGGCGAGCGCGGTGTCGTAGTCGCCGTCGCGGATGAGGTTGCGGAAGCGGGCCGAGCCGGTGATGTTGGTGCGCTCGCCGACGTTGACGAACAGCGAGTCGGCGTCGACCACGAGCGGCTCGAGACCCGAGAGGCGCAGCGCGGGCTCGACCGTGGCGGGCACCCTCGGCGGGAGGCCCTCGACGACCTGCGCGATGTGCGCGATGTGGTCGGGCGTCGTGCCGCAGCAGCCGCCGACCAGGTTGTACAGGCCGGCCTCGGCGAACTCGCGCAGCACGGCCGCCGTCTGGTCGGGCGCCTCGTCGTACTCGCCGAACGCGTTGGGCAGACCGGCGTTGGGGTAGCAGGACACGAAGCAGTCGGCCAGGCGCGACAGCTCCGCGACGTAGGGCCGCATCTCCTCGGCGCCCAGTGCGCAGTTCAGGCCCACCAGGAGCGGCTTGGCGTGCCGCACCGAGTACCAGAAGGCCTCGGTGGTCTGGCCCGACAGCGTGCGTCCGGAGGCGTCGGTGATCGTGCCGGAGATGACGATCGGCCAGCGACGCCCGTACTCCTCGAACACCGTCTCGACGGCGAAGATCGCGGCGCGGGCGTTCAGCGTGTCGAAGATGGTCTCGATGAAGATCAGGTCGGCCCCGCCGTCGAGGAGCGCCCGGGTGGCCTCGGCGTAGGCGTCGACGAGCTCGGTGTACGAGACGTTGCGCGCGCCCGGGTCGTTGACGTCCGGGGAGATCGAGGCGGTGCGGGTGGTCGGGCCGAGCGCGCCGGCGACGTAGCGCGGACGGTCCGGCGTCTGCTCGGTGACCGCGTCGGCCTCGCGGCGGGCGAGAGCGGCGGCCTCGTAGTTGAGCTCGTACGCGAGCTCGACCATGTCGTAGTCGCGCAGGGAGACGGCGTTGGCGTTGAACGTGTTGGTCTCGATGACGTCGGCGCCGGCCTCGAGGTACTCGCGGTGGATGCCCGCGATGATGTCGGGCTGGGTGAGGGTCAGCAGGTCGTTGTTGCCGACGACGTCGCTCGGCCAGTCCTTGAAGCGCTCGCCGCGGTAGCCGGCCTCGTCGGGGCGGTCACGCTGGATCGCGGTGCCCATGGCGCCGTCGAGCACCATGATGCGCTCCGAGAGTCGGGCCGTCAGGTCCTCGGTGGCGTCGGGACGCCACACCTGGGGTCGGGTCACACGCTGCTCCACGGTCGCCTCAGTCCTCCACGATCGACACGAACGGACGACGTCCTCCGGCCTGGTGCACGGAGCGTTGACGTCCTGGTGATGGTGGGAACCCCCAGCCGGCGGCGGGCTCGCGTGGACCTTCGCGGAGATTCGTGCACCATCATCCCACGAGAACGCAAGGTGACGCGGGAGGTCACGCCCACGAGGTCACGCTCACAGGGGGTGTGCGACCTCGTCGGCCGGCATCCGCGCCCACACGATGGCGAGGACCGCGACGACCACCGGGACCACCGAGGCGACGAGGAACACCTCTCGCACGCCCACCAGCTCACCGGCCGGACCGGCGAGAGCGACGGACGCCGGTACCAGCAGCAGCGAGACGAAGAAGTCGAGGCTCGAGGCGCGACCGAGGAGCTCCGGCGGCACCCGACGCTGCAGCAGCGTGCCCCAGATCACCATCGGTGCGGAGAGCAGGACGCCCACCACGAAGAGGGCCACGGCGATCGCGGGCACCGACGACGTGAAGCCGACGACCACGAACGGCAGGCACCCGACGCCCCACATCAGGACCATGGCGGTGAGGTAGCGCCGGGGCATCCGCAGCATGCTCATGCCGAGCGAGGCGAGGGCGCTGCCGGCGCCGTACGCGGCCAGGATCCAGGCGTGGCCCGTCGCGTCGCCGCCGCCGTCCTTGACGACGAAGGGGATGAGCACGTCCATCGGACCGACGACGAGCAGCAGCATGAGGCAGGCGAAGAGCAGCGTCGCGAGGAACCACGGCGTCCGGACCATGTAGCGCACCCCGCCGCGCAGGTCGTCGATCGCACCGCGCAGGGGGTGGTCGCCGAGTGCTGCGGCGTCGCGGCGCAGCGGCACCGGCCGCAGGAGCAGCAGGGTGAGCAGGCAGCACAGCTGGCAGACCGCGACGAGCAGGAGCGCCCAGGCGGGGGAGGCCGTCGCCACGACGAGGCTCCCGAGCGCAGGGCCGCCGGCGTGCTGGAGCGTCGGCCGCAGGAACCCCTCGACGCCGTTGGCGGCGAGGAGGTCGTCGGCGTCGACGACCGACGGCAGCAGCGCGCTGTAGGCCGGGAAGTAGAAGCCGACCGCCATGCCGAGGACGGCGCCGCCGACGGTGAGGTGCCAGATCTCCAGGCCTCCTGCGAGCGCGAGCGCCGCGACCGCCGCGAGGACGACCATCCGGGCGGTCGCGGTGGCCATGAGGATGCGCCGCTGCGGCACCCGGTCGGCGGCGACACCACCGACGAGCACCGTGGCGACCATGCCGAGCGCGTAGCCCGTGACGGCGAGGGAGAGCGCCCCGGGACCGCCGCCGAGGGCGATCACCTGCCACACCACGGCGATGACCCAGACACCCTCCCCGAGCAGCTCGAAGGCCGCCGCGCCGATCAGCGGGCGGTACTGGGGGTGGCGGAACGGGCGCAACGGTCCGCGGGCCCACCCCCGGACCGGCAGCGCACCGCCACCGGGACGGGGCGTGAGCTCGGTCATGTCGGTCCCAACCTAGGCGTCACCACCGACAGGCCGTGTCCGAGGGCCGGCGGAGGATCTCCTAGGCTCGTGCGGTGACCACACCCGCCGCCGTCCTCTGGGACCTCGACGGCACGATCGTCGACACCGAGCCGCTCTGGATGGCCGCCGAGACCGCGCTCGCCGCGCAGCACGGCGCGACGTGGACGGAGGAGGACGGGCTCGGTCTCGTCGGCAACGACCTCATGGAGTCCGCGCGCATCATCGAGGCGCGGATCGACTCGGGCCTCGCGCCGGAGCAGATCGTCGCCCACCTCGTCGACGAGATCGCGGTCGCGATGCGCCGCAACCTCCCGTGGCGGCCCGGTGCGCGAGAGCTCGTGCACGCGCTGGCCGAGGCCGGCGTGCCCCAGGCCCTCGTGACGATGTCGTACCGCGAGATCGCGCAGCCCGTCGTCGACGTCCTGCCCTTCGACGCCGTCGTCACGGGCGACAGCGTCACCCACGGCAAGCCGCACCCCGAGCCCTACCTCGCCGCCGCGCGGGCGCTCGGCGTCGATCCCGGCTCCTGCCTCGCGATCGAGGACTCCGCCACCGGCGCGGCCTCGGCCGACGCCGCCGGATGCGTCGTGCTGGCCGTGCCGCACATGGTGCGCGTGCCCGACGGCCCGCGTCGGCGGCTGCGCACCACCCTCGCCGGTCTCGACCCGGCCGGTGTCGCGGCGCTGTGGTCGGGCGCCTGAGCACGCCGTCGCGGCCCGCACCGCTAGGTTGGACGGCGTGAGCGTCCCGTCGAACCCGCCGCCGCGTGGCACGATCCGCTTCGGCCGGCTGGGCGGCGCGGACCTGCTCGCGCGTCCGTCGCTGCTGGTGATGGGTGTCGTCCTCGTCGTGCTGTTCGCTCCGCGCTTCCAGGCGGAGGCCAGGACGAGCGCCTACCTGCTGGCGGCCACCTTCGTGCTCGCCCTCTACGTGTCGGTGCTCGTGCACGAGCTCGCGCACCTGGGCGTGGCGCGCGCGTTCGGCATGCGCGTCCCGTCGGTCACCCTGCACCTGCTCGGCGGCGAGACCGCCATCGAGGGCGAGAGCCGGACCCCGTGGCAGGAGCTGCTGACCTCGGTGGTCGGCCCCCTGGCCTCGCTCGGCATCGGGCTCCTGGCGCACGCGCTCGCCGACGGCAGCGACGGCGTGGCGCGCGACCTGTGGTGGTCCATCGGGTGGGTGAACCTGCTCGTCGCGGCCTTCAACATGCTGCCCGGCCTGCCGCTCGACGGTGGCCGGGTGCTGCGCGCGCTCATCTGGATGGCCACCCGCTCCGAGCGGCTCGGCGTCGTCGTGACCGCGTGGATCGGGCGTCTCGCGGCGGTCGGGATCAGCGCCTTCGTCCTCTGGCGTGCCGCGCAGGGCGAGACGTGGAGCGCGCGCTGGTGGCTCGACGTCGTCCTCGTCGCGTTCGTCGCCTCGTTCCTCTGGGTCGGCGCCACCGGTGCCCTGCGCGGTGCCGACCGAGGCACGCGCATGAACGGCCTGCGCGCCGACGAGCTCGGGCGTCCGCTCACCGACGACGTCTCGCCCCACTGGCCCCGCCTCAGCGTGCGGACCAGGGGCACGGCCCTGCTGCGCGCGATGACCGCACGCCCGGCCGAGGTGTACCTGCTCGTCGACGACGAGGAGCGGCCGGTGGGCGTCCTCCTGGCGTCGGACGTCGACGCCGCCTACCGAAGGGAATCATGACCACCTGGATGCGCAGCGGACCGTTCGTCGAGGGCGAGTGGGTCCGGCTCTCCGACGCCAAGGGTCGCAAGCACAACATCCGGCTCGAGGTCGGGCGCGAGTTCTCCACGAAGAAGGGGCAGCTCCGCCACGACGACATCATCGGTGAGCCCGAGGGCATCATCGTCACCTCCACGCTCGAGGGGCGGTACCAGGTGTTCCGGCCGCTGCTGTCGGAGTACGTCGTCTCGATGCCCCGCGGTGCGGCGATCATCTACCCGAAGGACGCCGCGCACATCGTCACGATGGCCGACATCTACCCCGGTGCGCGGGTCGTCGAGGCCGGTGCGGGATCGGGCAGCCTGACGGCCTACCTCCTGCGCGCCGTCGGGCCGGACGGCCACCTCGGGTCCTACGAGATCCGCGAGGAGTTCGCCGAGACGGCGCGCCGGAACGTCGAGCAGCTCGTCGGCACCGACCACCCGGAGTGGACCCTCACCGTCGGGGACGTCCGCGAGGTGATGGCGGAGCCGGAGATCGACCGGCTCGTCCTCGACATGGTCGACCCGTGGTCGTGCGTGCCGCTCGCGGCGGAGCGTCTCGTGCCCGGCGGCATCGTCTGCGCGTACGTCGCGACGACGACCCAGCTGTCGCGGTTCGTCGAGACGTTGCGTGCCGACGGCGGCTTCACCGAGCCGCACGCCTGGGAGACCATGCAGCGGTCCTGGCACCTCGAGGGGCTCGCCGTGCGCCCCGACCACAAGATGGTCGGTCACACGGCGTTCCTCGTCACCGCACGCCGCATGGCGCCGGGCCACCCGGCCCTCGAGAAGACCCGCCGCCCCGCACCGGGCGCCTACGGACCGGACTACACCGGGCCCCGTCCCGCCGGCACCGACCTCTGACCCCCGCCCGGCGGGGGTTCCGGGCCGTGGGCGGAGGACAGCCCCGCAACACGATCGTCATCCGACGCGCGCTGAGACGACCTTTCGTGCAACCTGGTCTCCGTTAGGGTCGAACTCGACGAGCAGGAGGTGGCGATCGTGAACGAGAACCCCCGTGGCGCCGACCACGAGCTGGCATATCTGCGCGCCGAGGTCGAG
Organism: Propionibacteriales bacterium; assembly: GCA_026392465.1. Lineage (GTDB taxonomy): Bacteria > Actinomycetota > Actinomycetes > Propionibacteriales > Nocardioidaceae > Aeromicrobium. The sequence continues at coordinate 83,826 of JAPLCA010000030.1, read as the reverse complement.
CACCTCAGGCGACGCCTGGGCTCGGAGGGGTCGCTCGACTCCCGGCTCTCCGACCTGGAGGGGCGGCTGGCCTCGACGACGGCGCAGAACGAGCGGCTGAGCACCACGCTGCGCGACGCGCGCGACCAGATCGTCGCCCTCAAGGAGGAGGTCGACCGCCTGGCGCAGCCGCCGACGGGCTTCGGCACGTTCCTGCAGCGCAACGACGACGACACGGTCGACGTGTTCACCGGTGGGCGCAAGCTGCGGGTCACGGTCAGCCCGGCCGTCGCCCGCGACGAGCTGCGCCGGGGCCAGGAGGTCATCCTCAACGAGGCGATGAACGTCGTCGCCGCCCTCGACTTCGAGACCACCGGTGAGGTGGTGATGCTCAAGGAGATCCTGGCCGACGGCGAGCGCGCCCTGGTGCTGGGCAACACGGACGACGAAAAGGTCGTCAAGCTGGCCGACTCCCTGGTCGGGCTGAAGCTGCGCGCCGGCGACTCCCTGCTGCTCGACAGCCGTGCCGGCTGGGTCTACGAGCGCATCCCGAAGAGCGAGGTCGAGGAGCTGGTCCTGGAGGAGGTGCCCGACGTCGACTACGAGTCGATCGGTGGCCTCCGCGGGCAGATCGACTCCATCAAGGACGCCGTCGAGCTGCCCTACCTGCACCCCGACGTGTTCGTCGAGCACGAGCTCAAGCCGCCGAAGGGCGTCCTGCTCTACGGCCCACCCGGCTGCGGCAAGACGATGATCGCCAAGGCGGTCGCGGCGAGCCTGGCCAAGAAGGTCTCCGAACGCACCGGCGAGGAGGGCCGCTCCTACTTCCTCAACATCAAGGGCCCGGAGCTGCTCAACAAGTACGTCGGCGAGACCGAGCGGCACATCCGGCTCGTGTTCCAGCGGGCGCGCGAGAAGGCCAGCGAGGGCACGCCGGTCATCGTGTTCTTCGACGAGATGGACTCGCTGTTCCGCACGCGCGGCTCGGGCGTGTCCTCCGACGTCGAGAACACGATCGTGCCGCAGCTGCTGAGCGAGATCGACGGCGTCGAGGGCCTCGAGAACGTCCTCGTCATCGGTGCCTCCAACCGCGAGGACATGATCGACCCGGCCATCCTGCGTCCCGGTCGCCTCGACGTGAAGATCAAGATCGAGCGCCCCGACGCGGAGTCGGCGCGCGACATCTTCAGCAAGTACCTGACGCCGACGCTGCCGCTGCACCCCGACGACCTCGCGGAGTGGGGTGGTGACCGGACCGCGACGACGCAGGGCATGATCCAGCGCACCGTCGAGGCGATGTACACCGAGTCCGAGGACAACCAGTTCCTCGAGGTCACGTACGCCAACGGCGACAAGGAGGTCCTGTACTTCAAGGACTTCAACTCCGGCGCGATGATCCAGAACATCGTCGACCGTGCCAAGAAGATGGCGATCAAGGACCTCCTGGAGACCGGGCAGAAGGGTCTGCGGGTGCAGCACATGCTGCAGGCGTGCCTCGACGAGTTCAAGGAGAACGAGGACCTGCCGAACACGACCAACCCCGACGACTGGGCGCGGATCTCGGGCAAGAAGGGCGAGCGGATCGTCTTCATCCGCACGCTCATCACCGGCAAGGGCGGCAACGAGCCCGGCCGCTCGATCGACACGGTCGCGAACACGGGGCAGTACCTCTGAGCGGCGACCTCACCGCGAGCCCGTCGGGTGCGGCCGTCCCCTCGGGGCGGCCGCACCTGCGAGTCGCGCGCTACGACGACCCCGAGGTGGTCGCCATGACGGCTGAGGTGCAGGCCGAGTACGGCCGACGCTACGGGGGAGAGGGCGACGTCTCGCCGATCGACGCGGAGGAGTTCGTGCCACCGCGGGGGCTGTTCGTCGTGCTCGAGGTCGACGGGCAGCCCGCCGCGATGGGCGGGTGGCGTCGCGGTGGACCGCAGGGCGCGTCGGACGCCGAGATCAAGCGGATGTTCGTCCGCGAGACGCACCGGCGTCTCGGACTCGCCCGGCTGGTGCTCGCGGAGCTCGAGCGCACCGCCGCGGAGGCCGGCGTGCGGCGTCTCGTGCTCGAGACGGGTGACCAGCAGCCCGAGGCCATCGCGCTCTACACGTCCAGCGGCTACGCCGACGTGCCCGCGTTCGGCTTCTACGCCGGCTACGACGACAGCGTGCACCTCGCGAAGAGCATCGCCGGGGAGGAGTGAGCCGGGCAGCCCGCCCGGCCGCACTCAGCCCTTGACCATGCGGCGCGTCGTCCAGTGCAGCAGGCCGATGTCCTGCGGTCCGACGCCCGCGTGCCGCTCGATCGCCGTCGCGTAGTGGCCGACGAGCTGGGAGCACACGGCCTGCCAGCCGCGCCCGTCGACGGCGCGGCGGGCGGCGCGGCCGAACGCGGCCCGCTTGGCCTCGTCGCCCGTCAGGTCGCGCACCCACGCGGTCATCGCCGCCAGGTCACCGGCCGGGTAGAGCCAGCCGGTGCGGCTGTGGTCGACGAGGTCGACCGGCCCGCCGACCCCGGCCGCCACGACCGGCACGCCGCTCGCGAGCCCCTCCTGGACGACCTGGCAGAACGTCTCCGTCTCGCTCGTGCTCACCATCACGTCGAGGCTCGCCATCGCCGTCGCGAGCTCCGTCCCGTGCAGCATGCCGGTGAAGTGGGCGCCAGGCAGCAGCCGCTCGAGCCGGGCCCGCTCCGGACCGTCGCCCACGACCACCAGGCGCGTGCCCGGCACGTCGGCGAGGGCCGCGAGGTCCTGCACCTGCTTCTCCGGCGCGAGGCGCCCGACGTATCCGACGAGCCGCTCCCCGTCGGCCGCCACGGCGCGTCGCCAGGCGTCGTCACGGCGGGCGGGGGAGAAGCGCTCCGTGTCGACGCCGCGCCTCCACAGGACGAGCCGCTCCACGCCCTGCGCCTGGAGCGTGTCCAGGGTGGCCGTGGAGGGGACGAGGTTGAGGTCGGCGCGACCGTGCACGTCGCGCACCCGCTTCCACAGCAGGTTCTCGACGCCACGGATGCCGTAGCGGCCCGCGTAGGTGGGGACGTCGGTCTGGTAGACGGCCACCACGGGGATGTCGAGCGCGTTCGCCGCGAGCGCGGCACGCCAGCCGAGCGCGAACGGCGACGCGAGGTGCACGACGTCGGGGTCGAAGTCGCGCAGGATCGCGGTCACGGGGGAGACCCGCCCGGTCGCGACCCGCACGTCGGGGTACCCCGGGAAGGCCCAGGCCGGCATCGTCACGACCCGCGCGCCGGCGACCTCGTGCGGCACCTCGGTGGCCGCGTCCGGCACGACGACCAGCACCTCGTCACCCCGGGACGCCAGGTGGTCGAGGACCCGCAGCACCGAGTGCACGACACCGTTGGTCTGGGGGAGGAAGGACTCTGCGACGATCACGATCCTCATGCGCCCAGCGTCGCGGCCGCCGACGTCCGGGGGGCCACGTCCAGGTGACCTCGCGGCGAAGTCGGCGTGACGCGCCGGCGCCCGGCCTCGTCGCGACGCGGTGGGCCGACGCGGCGAGGACGTCACCCCTACGCTGGGCCCATGACGGTGCGTCGGGTCCAGGGCAGCGAGGTCGAGTACGGCATCGCCGTGCAGGGGCAGCCGAGCGCGAACCCCATGGTGGCGTCGACGCACGTCGTCAACAGCTACGCCGCCGCGCACGGCCTCACCCGTCGGGCCCGCTGGGACTTCGAGGAGGAGAGCCCGCTGCGCGACGCGCGGGGATTCGACCTCAGCCGCGACCACGCCGACCCGACGCAGCTCACCGACGAGGACCTCGGGCTCGCGAACATCATCCTCACCAACGGCGCCCGCCTCTACGTCGACCACGCCCACCCCGAGTACTCCTCGCCCGAGGTGACGTCGCCCCGTGACGTCGTCGTCTGGGAGAAGGCCGGCGAGCACGTCATGCGTCGCGGTGCCGAGCTCGCCGCCCAGGTGCCGGGCGCCGGCTCGATCGTGCTCTACAAGAACAACATCGACAACAAGGGTGCGTCGTACGGGTCGCACGAGAACTACCTCGTCGACCGCGCGGTCCCCTTCGACGCGATCGTCGCGCAGCTGACCCCGTTCTTCGTCTCCCGGCCCGTCGTGTGCGGAGCCGGCCGGGTCGGACAGGGGCAGGACGGCAGCGTCCACGCGTTCCAGCTGTCGCAGCGTGCCGACTACATGGAGGTCGGCGTCGGGCTCGAGACCACGCTGAAGCGGCCGATCGTGAACACCCGCGACGAGCCGCACGCCGACCCCAAGAAGTACCGGCGGCTGCACGTCATCGTCGGCGACGCGAACCTCGCCGAGACGTCGATCTACCTCAAGCACGGCACCACGTCGCTCGTGCTCGCGATGCTCGAGGCCGGCTTCCTGTCGTCGGCGCCGGCCCTCGCGCAGCCCGTCGTCGCGCTGCACACCATCTCGCACGACCCGACCCTCACGGCGCTCGTCGAGCTGCAGGACGGCAGCACGATGACGGGTCTGGACCTGCAGTGGCACTACCTCGAGCAGGCCCGCGCGTTCGTCGCCCGGGAGGGGACCGACGAGCAGACCGACGACGTCCTCGCCCGCTGGGAGAGCGTGCTCACCCGCCTCGGTCGCGACCCGATGGAGTGCGTGCGCGAGCTCGACTGGGTGGCGAAGCTGTCGCTGCTCGAGTCCTACCGCGACCGCGACGGCCTCGACTGGGACCACGCCAAGCTGCACCTCGTCGACCTGCAGTACCACGACGTGCGCCCCGAGCGCGGCATCTACCACCGCCTCGTCCACTCCGGCCGCATCGACCGGCTCGTCGACGACGCCGAGGTGCTCCGCGCCATCGAGGAGCCCCCGCACGACACCCGCGCCTACTTCCGCGGCCGCTGCCTCAGCACCTTCGCCGCCGAGGTCGCCGCCGCCTCCTGGGACTCCGTCATCCTCGACCTGCCCGGCTATGAGTCCTTGCAGCGCATCCCCACCATGGAGCCCCTGCGCGGCACCGCCGAGCACGTCGGCGCGCTCTTCGAGGACAGCGCCGACGCCACCGCCTTCTTCCGCACCATCACCGGGCGCTGACCTTTCTCTCGTGGTCGGGGGCGCTGGGGCGCTGCGGGTCTCGTCGGGCTGGTGCGCTGCCTGCGGGGGTCTGTGGTTGCTGGTGCGCTGCCCCAGGGGGTCTGTGCTTGCTGCTGCGCTGCCCGCGGCGGTCTGTGCTTGGTGGTGCGCTGCCGTAGGGGGTCTGTGGTTGCTGGTGCGCTGCCTCGGCCTTCGCTGTGTCTGGTCTCCGAAAGGGCCTCGACCGGGCGGGTGGCAGGCGCGCTGGTCTGGGGTCTCGGGCTGTGGCCCGCGTGGGACGCAAGATTCTGCGTTCGTGCGCTGGGACTTGAAGTCAACTTGCGTTTGCTACGGGATCCCGTCGTAAACGCAGAAGCGTTCCGATCTCAACGCGCGAAGGCAGCATCTTGGTTGCCCTTTGCGTTGGGGGGACGAAGGATTCTTCTTTCTCGTGGACCGTTCCACGAGAAAGAAGAATCCTTCACACCCCTCGCCCCCTCGTCGGTGGATCTTCCACCTGTAAAGCGCTCAGAAGGTGGCAGATCCACCGCCGGACCACGTAAACGCAGAATCTTGGACGGATCTCGCGTAAAGGAAGAATCCTGCGTCACCTGAGGCCCAGACCGGACCCCGAGACCCGAAGCCACGCCCGGACCCGCTGCCGGTCGAGGCCCTTTCGGAGACCACCCCCAGCGCCAGCCGAGGCAGCGCACCAGTAACCACAGACCCCCTACGGCAGCGCACCACCAAGCACAGACCGCCGCGGGCAGCGCAGCAGCAAGCACAGACCCCCTGGGGCAGCGCACCAGCACGTCGAGACCGCTGCAGGCAGCGCAGCATCAAGCACAGACGCCCGCAGGCTGCGCACCAGCGAGCACGCACCTGCGCAACGCCGGCGCATGACGCGGAACCCGAGCGGCGCATGCGTCCCAGGGGGCTAGGGTGAACCCATGGCCGAGCAGCAGCACAGGACGCCCCGCAGGTCCGAAGATGAGCAGGCGGAGACCGCCGAGGTCGAGACGCCACAGGACACCGAGCGCAAGGAGAAGCTCGACGACGACGTCGACGCGATCCTCGGCGACATCGACGACGTCCTCGAGGAGAACGCCGAGGAGTTCGTCCGCAGCTTCGTGCAGAAGGGCGGCCAGTGAACGGCCCAGCGATGCTGCCCGACGGCTACCGCTCGGTGGGCGGCTCGTCGTTCGCCGACCTCCTCGCCTCGCAGGCGCCCGAGATGATGCCGGGTGCCTCCGGCGCCGCCACCGGTGAGCTCGCCGGAGTCGCGCACGGCACGACGATCGTGGCTGCCACGTTCGCCGACGGCGTCGTCATGGCGGGCGACCGGCGGGCGACGATGGGCAACGTCATCGCGCAGCGCGACATCCAGAAGGTCTTCTCGACCGACGAGTACTCGTGCGTCGGCATCGCCGGGACCGCGGGCATCGCGATCGAGATGACCCGGCTCTTCCAGGTCGAGCTCGAGCACTACGAGAAGATCGAGGGCGCGACGCTGTCCACGGACGGCAAGGCCAACCGCCTCGCCACCCTGATCCGCGGCAACCTGGGCATGGCGATGCAGGGCCTCGCCGTCGTGCCGCTCTTCGCCGCCTACGACCTCGATCAGCAGTGCGGGCGCATCTTCGCCTTCGACGTCACCGGCAACAAGAACGAGGAGCGCACGTTCCACTCGGTCGGCTCCGGCTCGACGTTCGCGCGCGGCTCCCTCAAGAAGCTCTACGCCGAGGGCATGGACGAGCGCTCCGCCGTCACCGCCGTCATCCAGGCGCTCTATGACGCCGCCGACGACGACACCGCCACGGGCGGACCGGACCTCACCCGGCGGATCTTCCCGCTCGTCAGCGTCATCACCGCCGACGGCTACCGCGCGTGGGACGAGGCCGAGACCGCGGCCGTCGCCGACGCCGTGATCGGTGGCCGCATGACCCGTCCCGACGGGCCCTCGGCCCCCCTCACCTGAGGAGACCCAGCATGACCGCACCGTTCTACGTCTCGCCCGAGCAGCTCATGAAGGACCGGGCCGACTTCGCGCGCAAGGGCATCGCCCGCGGCCGCAGCGTCGTCGTGGTCCAGTACGCCGACGGCATCCTGCTCGTCGCCGAGAACCCCTCGCAGGCGCTGCACAAGATCAGCGAGATCTACGACCGCATCGGCTTCGCGGCCGTGGGCCGCTACAACGAGTTCGAGAACCTGCGGATCGCGGGCGTCCGGCTCGCCGACATGCGCGGCTACGCCTACGACCGGCGCGACGTGACAGGTCGTGGCCTCGCCAACGCCTACGCGCAGACGCTCGGCACGATCTTCTCCTCCGGCGGCGAGAAGCCCTACGAGGTGGAGATCTTCGTGGCCGAGGTGGGCGACGACGCCGCCCACGACCAGGTGTACCGGCTCACCTACGACGGCTCGGTCGCCGACGTCCGTGGCCACGGCGTGATGGGCGGGCAGAGCGAGCAGGTCGACGCCCACCTCACCGAGCACTACACGGAGGGGCTCGGCCTGCAGGAGGCGCTGCGTCTCGCGGCCGCCGCGCTCGGCCAGGACAGCACTCCAGCCCGAGAGATCTCCGCGGCGGACCTCGAGGTCGCCGTGCTCGACCGCACCCGCAGCCAGCCGCGCAAGTTCAAGCGGCTCGCCGACGCCGCGGTCGCGGACGCGCTCGCCGGCTGACCCGCCCACCCCACGGGGCAGGCGGCTCTCACCAGCGCGGGTGGACGCTGGCGCGCAGGTGCTCGTCGTAGATGCGTCGCACGCCCGCCAGCACCTCGTCGTCGAGGACCACGTCGGCGGCCGCCGCGTTGCCGCGGGCCTGCTCCGGGTTGCGTGCCCCGGGGATGACGGTGCTCACGCCGTCCTGGGCGACCACCCAGGCGAGTGCCGCCTGCGCTGGCGTGACGCCCTCGGGCAGCAGGGCCGCGAACTCCTGCGCGGCCTGTACGCCGACCTCGAAGTCGACGCCCGAGAACGTCTCGCCCACGTCGAACGCCTCGCCGTGACGGTTGTACGTCCGGTGGTCGTCGTCGGCGAAGGTCGTCTCGCGCGTGTAGCGGCCGCTCAGCAGCCCGCTGGCGAGCGGCACGCGCGCGATGATGCCGACGCCCGCCTCCCGCGCGGCCGGGAGCACCGCGTCGAGCGGCTTCAGCCGGAACGCGTTCAGGATGATCTGCACCGACGCGACGTTCGGTCGGGCGATCGCCGCGAGGGCCTGGTCGCACGTCTCGACACTGACGCCGTACGCCGCGAGCACGCCCTCGTCGACCAGCGTGTCGAGCGCGTCGTACACCGCGTCGTCCTCCACGACGGCGGTGGGCGGGCAGTGCAGCTGCACGAGGTCGAGGGTGTCGACGTCGAGGTTGCGGCGCGACCGGTCGGTCCAGGCGCGGAAGTGCTCCATGACGTAGTTCTCGGGCACCTGGTCGAGCCGGCGGCCCATCTTGGTCGCCACCGTCAGGTCGAGGCCCGGGTGCGCACGCCGGAACGCGGCGATCGTCTGCTCGCTGCGACCGTCGCCGTACACGTCGGCCGTGTCCAGGAAGGTCACGCCGGACTCCACGGCCGCCTCGAGCACGGCGGCGGCGTCCTCGCTGCTCACCTCACCCCAGTCAGCCCCGAGCTGCCACGTGCCGAGACCGACGACCGACACGTCGCGGCCGGTCCTTCCGAGAGTCCTGTGCTCCATGGCGACGACCCTACGGCCGCGGTGCGCACGCGGCGCTTCGAACCCCATCGACTGGAGCTCGGGACTACGCTGACGACATGGACCGGCGGATCTTCGGGATCGAGAACGAGTACGGCGTCACCTGCTCGTTCAAGGGACAGCGTCGCCTGTCGCCCGACGAGGTCGCGCGGTACCTCTTCCGTCGCGTGGTGTCGTGGGGACGCAGCAGCAACGTCTTCCTGCGCAACGGTGCGCGGCTCTACCTCGACGTCGGCTGCCATCCCGAGTACGCGACGCCCGAGTGCGACGACCTCGTCGACCTCGTGACCCACGACCGGGCGGGGGAGCGGATCCTCGAGGGGCTCATGCTCGACGCCCAGCAGCGCCTCGCCGACGACGGCGTCGACGGCGACATCTATCTCTTCAAGAACAACACCGACTCCGCCGGCAACTCCTACGGCTGCCACGAGAACTACCTGGTCGGGCGCGGCGGCGAGTTCAACCGGATCGCCGACGTGCTCATCCCGTTCCTCGTGTCGCGGCAGATCATCTGCGGCGCGGGCAAGGTGCAGCAGACCCCGCGCGGCACGATCTTCTCGGTGAGCCAGCGCGCCGAGCACATCTGGGAGGGCGTCTCGAGCGCCACCACCCGCTCGCGGCCCATCATCAACACGCGCGACGAGCCGCACGCCGACGCCGAGCGGTTCCGCCGCCTGCACGTCATCGTCGGCGACTCCAACATGAGCGAGACGACCACGCTCCTCAAGGTCGCCACGACCGACCTCGTGCTGCGCATGATCGAGGCCGGCGTGGTCATGCGCGACATGACGCTGGAGAACCCGATCCGCGCGATCCGCGAGATCTCCCACGACATGACCGGTCGTCGCACCGTCCAGCTCGCCAACGGTCGCGAGCTGTCCGCCCTCGAGATCCAGGCCGAGTACTTCTCGAAGGCGGCCGAGTTCGTCGACCGCCACGGCCTGCACACGCCGACCATCGACCGCACGATGGACCTCTGGGAGCGCACGCTCAAGGCGGTCGAGTCCGAGGACCTCACGCTGGTCGAGCGCGAGATCGACTGGGTGATCAAGTTCCGCATGCTCGACCGCTACCGCACGGCGCACGGCCTCAGCTGGGCCGATCCCCGCATCGCGCAGCTCGACCTCGCGTACCACGACATCCGACGCGACCGCGGCATCTTCTACCTGCTGCAGAACCGCGGCGCGGTCGCGCGCGTGACGAACGACCGCGACGTGTTCGCCGCCAAGTCGGTGCCCCCGCAGACCACGCGGGCGAAGCTGCGCGGCGACTTCATCAAGCGGGCGCAGGAGCGTCGCCGCGACTTCACGGTCGACTGGGTGCACCTCAAGCTCAACGACCAGGCCCAGCGCACCGTGCTCTGCAAGGACCCGTTCCGCGCCGCCGACGACCGCGTGCAGCGGCTCATCGACGGCATGTGACCGGACGGACGGGCCGACGTCCGCAGGTCATTCTGGGCGGTCGTTCAGGCTGCTCTTGGTCGGTGCCGATAGCGTGACCGAGGCCATCACCTCGACGAAAGTGATTCCGTGCGTCGCAACCTCGCCCTCGCCCTGACCTCCGTCCTCGCGCTCGTGCTCGCCGGCTGCGGTGCCGGCTCCGGGGGACTCGACGACGTGAAGGTCAGCTCGGCCAAGAGCCCCTCCGTCACGGTCCCCGACGACTTCACCGCGTCGGCCACCGAGACGCGCGTGGTGAAGGAGGGCAGCGGCGCCGAGGTCAAGGACGGCGACACCGTCAAGCTCAACTACGTCGCGGTCAACGGGCGCACGGGCAAGCAGTTCGACAACTCCTTCAAGGCGGAGCGCCCGCTCACCACGAAGCTGTCGACGGAGAGCGTGCTGGCGGGCTTCGTCAAGGGGCTCACCGGCCAGAAGGTCGGCAGCCGCGTCCTCGTGGCCATCCCGCCGAAGGACGGCTTCAAGAACGGCCAGGCGCAGTCCCAGGCCGAGCAGACCCTCGGCGTCAAGAAGGACGACACGATGGTCTTCCTCTTCGACATCGTCGGCAAGGTCGGCACCGAGGCGAAGGGCACGGCCGAGAAGCTGCCCAGCAGCGTGCCGTCGATCGTGCTGAAGGACGGCCAGCCGAGCGGCTTCAAGGACGGCGAGGACGTCACGAAGGACCCGAAGCGCCCCGCCGCGTACGTCGCGATCAAGGGCGACGGCGAGAAGGTGAAGAAGGGCGCGGAGATCACCGCGCAGTACGTCGGCCAGGTCTACCCCGACGGCAAGGTCTTCGACAGCAGCTGGGGCCGCGGCGCACCCGCGTCGTTCTCCCTCGACCAGGTCATCGCCTGCTGGAAGGACGAGCTCCCGGGCCAGACCATCGGCAGCCGCGTCGTCCTGGTCTGCCCCGCCGACAGCGCCTACGGCGACAAGCCGCCGGCCGGCAGCGACATCAAGGCGGGCGACACCCTGGCCTTCGCGATCGACATCCTGGACGCCTCCTGACCGTCTGACATGCTGGGGGCGTGGCCGACCGCAAGACCGAGAGGTTGATGAACCTCATCTTCACCCTGCTCGTCACCCGTCAGTACCTGTCGAAGGACCAGATCCGCCAGGCGATCGCCGACTACCGCGAGTCCAACCAGGTCGCGTTCGAGCGCAAGTTCGAGCGCGACAAGGAAGAGCTGCGCGAGCTGGGCATCGCGGTCGAGACCGGCACCAACGACAAGTACTTCGACGACGAGCCCGGCTACCGCATCCGGCGCGACACCGCCGAGCTGCCCGACCTCGACCTGACGCGCGAGGAGGCCGCGGTGCTCGGCCTGGCCGCGCAGGTGTGGGAGCACGCGGGCCTCGCCTCCAGCTCCACGTCGGCACTTGTGAAGCTGAAGGCCGCCGGGGTCGACGTCGACACCGACGTGCTCCGCATGGCGGAGCCGAAGCTGTCGGCGCACGAGCCGGCCTTCGAGGTGGCCCTCGACGCAGCGGCCCGGAGCGTCCCCGTGCGCTTCGCCTACCGTCGCCCCGGGGCCGACGAGCCGACGCAGCGCCACGTCGAGCCGTGGCGGATCCTCTCGTGGCGCGGTCGCTGGTACCTGGTGGGGCACGACGTCGACCGCGACGCGCCGCGCATGTTCCGGCTCTCGCGCGTCGTCGGCGACCTCGAGCTCGCCGGCGAGCCCGGGGCCTTCCGCCGTCCGCCCGAGGAGGTCGTCTCCGCCGCGGCCACCGCGCTCTTCCCGCGCCCGTCGGACCGCACGGCCCGGCTGAGCGTGGCCCCGCGGCGCGCCAACGCGCTGCGTCGCACCGCCACGCACGTCGAGACCGGCGACGACGGCCGCGACGTGCTGGTCGTCCCGTTCTCGACCGGGTGGGACCTCGCGGCGGAGATCGCGTCCTACGGCCCCGACGTCGTGGTGCTCGACCCGCCCGACCTGCGCGACCAGGTCGTCGCTCGGCTGCGCGCCGTCCTGGCTGACTCGGGAGTCGGCGCGTGACGCGGCCCGCGAACCGCTCCGCCCAGCAGGTGGTGCGGATGCTGGCACTCGTGCCGTACCTGCAGGGCAACGACGGCGTGCCGGTGCGTGAGGTGGCGCGCGAGTTCGGCGTGACGCCCAAGCAGATCCGCGACGACCTGCGCCTCCTCATGTTCACCGGCGTGGGGGAGTACGCCGGTGAGCTCATCGACGTCGACCTCGCGGCGCTGGAGGTCGACGACGTCATCCACATCCGCGACGCGGAGTTCCTCAGCCGGCCCCTCCGGCTGACCGCCGACGAGGGCGTCGCGCTCGTCGCCGCCCTGCGCACGCTCCGCGCCTCGGCGTCGGGGTCGCAGCTGCCGATCGTCGACGCCGCCCTCGCGAAGCTCGAGACGGCGGTGGCTGCCGAGGGCGCCGTCGAGGCGGTCGACGTGCACGTCGCCGACGTCGACCCTGCCGTGCGCGACACGGTGGCGGCGGCGCTCGCCGACGGGCGCCGGCTCGAGATCGACTACGCGACCGACTCCCGCGACGACGTCACCACCCGCCAGGTCGACCCGCAGCGACTCTTCACCCGCCAGGGCCACACGTACCTCGAGGCGTACTGCCTGCGGGCGGACGACGTGCGCTTCTTCCGCCTCGACCGGGTCGTGCGCGCCGCCGACACCGGCCGTCTCGCCGAGCGGCACGACACGACGTCACGCGACCTCGGCGACGACATCTTCGAGGTCGGCGAGCAGACCCCCTCCGCGGTGCTCGACCTCGACCCCGCCGCGCACTGGCTCACCGAGTACTACACCGTCGAGGAGCTGGGCGACGTCGACGGTCGGCGTCGGGTGCGGCTGTACGGTGGCGACGAGGCCTGGCTGCGTCGACTGGTGCTCCGCAACGGCGGCACCGTGCACGTCGTCGAACCGCACGCACTGCGCGTACAGGTGCTGGACACCGCCCGTTCAGCACTTGCGGCGTACGATGGCTGAGACCGCACCCGACGAAAGAGACACCATGTTCAGGCAGATCGGCCCCACGGAGATCCTTCTCATCCTCGGCGTGGTCCTGCTCCTGTTCGGAGGTCGCAAGCTCCCCGAGCTCGCCCGCGGCTCCGGACGCGCGCTCCGCATCTTCAAGTCCGAGGTCAAGGAGCTCAAGGACGACGAGAAGTCGCCGAGCGAGCGCGACGACGCGACCATCGTCCACGAGGGCGAGGTCCGCCCGGACACGACCCTGCGCTCGGACCAGCGACGCGACGGCACGTCCGAGCAGGCGTAAGCCTTGGCGTCGCTGAGCGGCGCGCCGTCCGCCTCGGCCGGCGGCACCATGCCCCTCGTGGAGCACCTAAGGGAGCTCCGCACCCGCCTCACGCGCGCGGTCCTCGCGATCGCCGTCTTCACGATCCTCGGGCTGGTCTTCTACGCCCCGATCCTGAACTTCCTCACGCACCCGTACAACGAGATGCGCCCGCTGCTGGAGCGCGAGGGCATCGACACGCAGCTGATCATCACCGGCGTCGGCGGAGCCTTCCAGTACCAGCTGAAGATCTCGCTGGTGTTCGGGCTGCTCGCGTCGAGCCCGTTCTGGCTGTGGCAGATCTGGGCCTTCGTGCTCCCTGCCCTGCACCGTCACGAGAAGCGCTGGGCACTGCTGCTCGCCGGCACGGGTGCGCCGCTGTTCATCGGCGGAGCCGCGCTCGCCTACGTGGTGCTGCCGAAGGCCATGGAGATCCTCATCGGGTTCGTGCCCGACGGCTTCGGGTCCCTGGTCACCGGTGCCGAGTACTTCGACTTCATCGTCAAGATGATGCTGGTGTTCGGCGTCGCCGCCGAGATCCCGCTCGTGGTCGTGCTGCTCAACCGCCTGGGCCTCGTCTCGGCGAAGCAGCTCGCGTCGGCACGGCCGTGGACGATCATCGGCATCTTCGTGTTCGCGGCGATCGCCACGCCCACCACCGACCCGCTGACGATGTTGTTCCTCGCGGTGCCCATGACGATCCTGTACCTCATCTCCGAGGTGATCGCGAAGCTCACCGATCGCAGGCGCGGACGCGGGAGCGTCGACGCGACGGCGGACGACGACGCGTCGACGCTGGACGGACCGTCCGAGCTCGAGGGCCCGTCGTCGATCGACGACTGAGCGACGGGCGGCGGACCCCCTAGGCTGTCCGCCATGCTCGTGACGCTGGTGGTCAACCCGGTCTCCGGCCGTCGGCACGGCGAGCGGATCGCCGCCGTCGCCACGGAACGGCTCACGACCGCGGGTCACCGGGTGACACGCGTCCACAGCGGCGACGGTGCGCAGGCTCGCGAGGCGGTCGCGCGCGAGGTCGCCGTGGGCAGCGAGCTCGTGCTGGTCGTCGGCGGTGACGGGCTGCTGCACGACGTGCTCCCGGCCGTGGCCGAGCGCGACGTGACCGTGGGCCTGCTGCCCGCCGGGACGGGCAACGACACCGCCCGTGCGCTGGGTCTGCCGGTCGGCGACCCCGAGGCCGCGCTCGACGTCGTGCTGCGCGGACGCACCCGCGCCGTCGACCTCGCGAGCACCGACCGTGGTCTCGTCGTCACGGTGGTGGCGTCCGGCTTCGACTCGAAGGTCAACGAGCGCGCCAACGCGATGACGTGGCCGCGGGGGAACCTGCGCTACAACGTCGCGATCCTCGCCGAGCTCAGGACCTTCCAGCCCCTGCCCTTCACCCTCGACCTCGACGGGACGCGCCTCGAGACCGAGGCGATGCTGGTCGCCGTCGGCAACGGGCCCTCGTTCGGTGGCGGCCTGCGCATCGCCGAGGGCGCCGTCATGGACGACGGGCTGCTCGACGTCTGCGTCATCCGACCGGTCAGCAAGCTGCGGCTCGTGCGCGTGTTCCCGCAGCTGTACCGCGGCACGCACGTCGACCTGCCGGAGTTCGAGCGGCACCGCGTGCGTGAGGTCCGCCTCGCGTGCCCCGACGTGGTCGCCTACGGGGACGGCGAGCGGCTGGGCCCGCTGCCGGTCACCGCGACGGTGCTCGAGCGCGCGTTGCGCGTGCTGGTGCCCTGAGGGTCCGTAGGCTGGGGGCATGACGAGCCCGGCCGAGAAGTTCGCCGAGGCCTCGGCCTCGAGACGCCACCCCCACCTCGCCGAGTTCCGCGGCCTCCACGGGTTCACGCTCGACCCCTTCCAGGTGCAGGCGTGCCGGGAGGTCGAGGAGGGGCGCGGCGTGCTCGTGGCGGCACCCACCGGGTCGGGCAAGACGATCGTGGGCGAGTTCGCGGTGCACCTCGCGCTCGCCACCGGCCGGAAGTGCTTCTACACCACGCCGATCAAGGCGCTCTCGAACCAGAAGTTCCACGACCTCGTCGAGCGCTACGGCGCCGACCGCGTGGGACTCCTGACCGGCGACAGCACCGTGAACGGCGAGGCGCCGGTGGTCGTCATGACGACCGAGGTGCTGCGCAACATGCTCTACGCGGGGTCGCGGACCCTCGACGGTCTCGGCTACGTCGTCATGGACGAGGTGCACTACCTCGCCGACCGCTTCCGCGGCGCCGTCTGGGAGGAGGTCATCATCGGCCTGCCCGAGTCGGTCAGCGTCGTCTCCCTGTCGGCGACGGTGTCCAACGCCGAGGAGTTCGGCGACTGGCTGAGCGAGGTGCGCGGGTCGACCACCACCATCGTCGAGGAGCGCAGGCCGGTGCCGCTGCACCAGCACGTGCTCGTGGGACGCAAGATGTTCCCGTTGTTCGAGGACGACGCGGCGGAGTCGGCGCCCGGGTCCGGGAACGAGGCGGTGCGGGTCAACCGGCAGCTCGAGAGCATGGCCCGCCAGGACTGGCAGCTCGACCGCGCCCGCAAGGGTGGCGGTCGTGGCCGGCCGCCCAAGGGCCACCGGCGACCGCAGAGCCGGCATCGGACGCCGAGCCGCGTCGAGGTGGTCGAGAAGCTCGAGGCCGAGGGTCTGCTCCCGGCCATCGTGTTCGTGTTCAGCCGAGCGGGCTGCGCGGCCGCCGTCCAGCAGCTCCTCGACGCCCGGGTCATGCTGACCACCCCCGACGAGCGTCGCGAGATCGAGGACCGCGTCGACGAGGCCTGCGCGCACCTGCCCGACGAGGACCTGCACGTCCTCGGCTTCCACGAGCTGCGCGAGGGCCTGGGCCGCGGGGTCGCCGCCCACCACGCCGGCATGCTGCCCGCCTTCAAGGAGGTCGTCGAGCAGCTGTTCAGCGATGGGCTCGTGAAGGTCGTGTTCGCGACCGAGACGCTGGCGCTCGGCATCAACATGCCCGCCCGGTCGGTCGTCATCGAGCGCCTGACCAAGTGGAACGGAGAGGCGCACGTCAACGTGACGCCGGGGGAGTACACCCAGCTCACGGGGCGCGCGGGACGCCGCGGCATCGACGTCGAGGGGCACGGCGTGGTGCTCTGGCAGCCGCAGCTCGACCCCAAGCAGGTCGCCGGTCTCGCCTCGACGCGCACCTACCCCCTCAACTCCTCGTTCCGACCCTCCTACAACATGGCGGTCAACCTCGTCGACCAGATGGGGCGCCAGCCCGCGCGCGAGCTGCTGGAGCAGTCGTTCGCCCAGTTCCAGGCCGACCGTGCCGTCGTCGGGATGGTGCGTCAGATCCGCAAGGCCGACGAGGCCCTCGAGGGGTACCGGGAGGCCGCGCAGTGCCACCTGGGCGACTTCCTGGAGTACGCCCGGCTGCGCCGTGAGCTGGGCGAGATCGAGTCGTCGGGCGCGCGCCAGCGCAAGGCCGACCGTCGTCAGGACGCGGTCGCGTCGATGGCCCGGCTGCGCACGGGCGACGTCATCAACGTGCCCGGCGGCAAGTTCGCGGGGCTCGCCGTGGTCCTCGACCCCGGCGTCGTGGGTGCGGCCGAGGCTCCGCGGCCGCTCGTGCTCACGGCCAGCCGTCACTCGCGTCGTCTGGGCCCGGTCGACTTCCCGGTGCCGGTCGAGCCGATCACGCGGATGCGGATCCCCAAGTCGTTCAACGCGCGCAACGCCCAGGCCCGCCGCGACCTCGCGTCGTCGCTGCGCAACCGGGCGGAGGGGCTGCGCTGGCAGACCGACACCCCCTACCGCCCCGACCGGCCGACCGAGCGGGTCACGGACGAGCGGACCGACCCGCGCGTGGCGGAGCTGAGGGCGGCGCTCAAGGCGCACCCGTGCCACGGCTGCCCCGACCGCGAGGCGCACGCGCGGTGGGCCGAGCGCTACACGAAGCTTGAGCGCGACACGGAGCAGCAGCGTCGGCGCATCGAGCAGCGCACGAACACCGTCGCCCGCCAGTTCGACCGCGTGTGCGACGTGCTGGACGAGCTCGGCTACCTCGACGGCGACACCGTCACCCAGGACGGTCGTCGCCTGCAGCGGCTGTACAGCGAGCTCGACCTGCTGGTCAGCGAGTGCCTGCGGCGTGGCGTGTGGGACGGGCTGGACCCTGCGCAGCTCGCTGCCGTCCTCTCGGGCCTGACGTTCGAGAGCCGCAAGGACGACCCGCCGGCACCGCGCTTCCCCGACCGCGCCACGCTCGACGTCTCCGAGGAGATGGCGCTGCTCTGCACCGACCTCCAGGCGCTCGAGCGCCAGCACCGGGTGAAGTTCCTCAGCACGCCCGACTTCGGGTTCGCGGAGACCGCCTCGGCCTGGGTGGGGGGCGCGTCGCTCGACGAGGTGCTGCGGACCACCGGCATGGCGGCCGGCGACTTCGTGCGGGCCATGAAGCAGCTCATCGACCTCGTCGCCCAGGTGGCCGACGCGGCGGGTCCCGGCCCGCTGCGCACCACCGCCCGTCAGAGCCTCGACGGGCTGCGGCGCGGCGTGGTGGCGTACTCCTCGCTCAGCGGCTGAGCGCCTTCGTCAGCCGCTCGACGACGCTGCCGAGGCCCCAGGTGGTGCCGAACGCCTCGAGCGCGTCGCGCTGCTCGGGCGAGAGGGGGGCGAGCGCGCGCACCACGTCGGTGCCGCACACGTCGTCGCGCACCCGCACCACCTGGCGCATGACGCCCACGAGCTCCTCGTTCTCGACCAGCGAGGCGCGGACGCGCGGCTTCACGGCCGAGCCCGGGTCGTGGGCGGCCGCGAGGATGCCGTCGAGGTCGCCGTGGGCGCTCAGCAGGGTCGCGGCGGTCTTCTCGCCGATCCCCGGCACGCCCGGGATGCCGTCGGACGTGTCACCCCTCATGGTCGCGAAGTCGGCGTACTGCTGCGGCTCGACGCCGTACTTGGCCCGGATCCACGCGGCGTCGACCACGTCGGCCGACGACACGCCGCGTGCCGTGTACAGCACCCGGACGCCGGCGTCGTCGTCGACGAGCTGGAACAGGTCGCGGTCGCCGGTGACGATGTCGACGGGGCCGTCCCACGCCTGCGCGAGGCTGCCGATCACGTCGTCGGCCTCCGCGCCCTCGCGGCCGACGACCGGGATCCCGAGGATGCCGAGCGCCTCGGCGATGAGCGGCACCTGCGGCGTGAGCAGCTCGGGCGACTCCTCGGCCGCGCCGTCGCTGCTCGCCTCGCCCAGGCCGTCCTCGCCGGCCTGGGCGACGCGGTGGGTCTTGTACGAGGGCAGCAGGTCGACCCGCCACTGCGGTCGCCAGTCGTCGTCCCAGCACGCCACGACCGCGTCGGGCCCGTGCTGGTCGACCAGGGTCGAGACGAAGTCGAGCAGACCACGCAGCGCGTTGACGACCGTCCCGTCCGGCGCCTTGAAGGAGTCGGGCACCCCGTAGAACGCGCGGAAGTAGAGGCTGGCGGAGTCGAGCAGGAGCAGGCGTCCGGTGGTCACGGGCTCAGGCTAGCGCCCGTTTCGGAACACCATCGCCCATCCGGCGCGGCCAGATGGGCGATGGTGTTCCGAAACGTGGGGACTGCTCGTCAGCGCTGGGCGGCGGGGCCCTCCGTGATCTTCGGGGCCTTCTTCACGGTGGCGTTCGTGCGCACCTTGGTGCGGGCGCCGTCGCCGTACAGACCCTTCTTGGACAGGCCGAGGGTGGCGACGGCGTGGGCCGCGCCGTCGGTGAGCTGGCCGAGCACCGTGGTGTTCACGCGCGTGATGTCGTCCTGCGGCGTGTGGTAGTTCGGGTCGAGGATCTCGCCCGCCGTACCGCCGTAGATGCTCGCCTGCCGCTCGGTCTTCACGTCGTCGGCGCCGCTGAACAGGCCGCCCGCCGGGATGCCGTACTGGATGAACGGACCGTAGTCGGAGCGACCGTCGAACTCGGTCGGGTCGGTGGCGAGGCGGGCCCGGCCGAAGTAGTCGGTGAAGACCTTCTCGATCTGGCCGGAGCCGGCGGGACCGGCGGTGCCGAACGACGAGCCGTCCCCGTCGTAGACCAGGCGCACGTAGTTCGGCGAGCCGAGCATGTCGAAGTTCAGGTTTGCGTAGATCTTCGAGCGGGCGGTGTCCGACAGCGAGTCGACGTAGTGCTGCGAGCCCAGCAGGCCCAGCTCCTCCGCGCCCCAGAACGCGAACCGGACCGGACGCTGCAGCTTCTTGGTGTAGCCCGTCTTCGCGAGCTGCTTCGCGACCTCCAGCGTGCTGGCCACGCCGGTGCCGTTGTCGTTGATCCCGGGGCCCTCGGGCACCGAGTCGAGGTGCGCGCCGACCACGACCACCTGGTCGTCGTGCTTCGTGCGACGCGGCCAGTCGGCGATGAGGTTGTGCGTCTCGCGCTCAAGGTCGGTGACCGTGTCGGTCGTGACCGTGGCGCTGGCACCACCGGCGCGGACGTCGTCGACGAGCGCCACGGCGTCGTCGTAGGAGAGGCCCACGACGGGCAGGTCGACCGGCGTGCCGAGCGTGCCGGTGGTCAGCGCGGTGCGGTCGGGGTTGCCCTCGTTGAAGATGATCACGGCGTCGTACCCGGCGGCCTTGGCGTTCGAGGCCTTGAGGCCGAAGTCGCACGTGCCGCGCTGCACGAGCGCGACGGCGGGCTCGGCCGGTGCGGGCTCGAAGTCGGCAGCCTCGCAGCCCGACGTGCTGCTCGGCGTGGGCGAGGCCGGGATGACGACGTCCTTCGTCGGGACGACGGGGCCGGTGACCGAGCCGGAGCCGGAGTAGGTGAAGACACCGGTCTCGAGGGTCTTCTCCTCCGGCGTGCGCTGCACCAGCGTCGCCGGGCTGTTCTCCGCGAAGAACGGGAAGGTGAAGGTCTGCTTGCGGACCCGGTAGCCGGCCGCGCGCAGCGTCGTGGCGACGTAGTCCGACGACGCCTCGTAGCCGGGCAGACCCGACGCGCGGTTGCCGTCGTTGCGGTTCGCGATGGTCTGCAGCTGACGCAGGTGCTGGAGCACCCCGTTGACCTGGACGGCCTGCGTCAGCCTCTTCGTGTCGACCTCCGGCTTCGAGCCACCGGCGACGGCCGGCGACGCGGAGACGAGACCTGCGGACAGGACGACCGCTGCGGTAGCAGCGACGATCTTGCGCATGGGATCCCCCGATCCACTCGTGATGTGATCCGTACACCCTAGGGAAGACGCGCCGCCACGGCACCTGTCGACGGCTGTGGCGGGCCCCACGACGTAGGCTCGACGCGTGACTTCCCGTTGGACCCGTGCCCAAGACCTCGCCCGCAGCCGGTCCGTCGGGGCCCTGCTCATCACCCCGGGTGCCGACCTGCGCTACCTGACCGGCTACCACGCCAAGCCGTTGGAGCGGCTGACCTGCCTGGTCGTGCCCGCCGACGGCGACCCGGTGCTCGTCGCCCCCGCCCTGGAGCGCGCGGCCGCGGAGGCGTCCGGCGTCGAGGTCGAGATCGCGACGTTCGGCGAGACGGACGACCCCTACGCCCTCGTCGGCTCGCTGCTGCCCGCGGACTCCGTGGTCGCGGTCGACAACCAGATGTGGGCCGAGCGGGTGCTCGCCTTCCAGCGGCGCTTCGCCGACGTCCGGCTCGCCGGGCCGCTCCTCGCGGAGCTGCGCATGCGCAAGGACCCCCAGGAGGTGGCGGCCCTGCGCGACGCCGGCGCCGCGATCGACCGCGTGCACCAGCGCATGGGGGAGTGGCTGCGTCCTGGTCGCACGGAGCGCGAGGTCGGCGCCGACATCGGTCGCGCCGTCCTCGAGGAGGGTCACGAGCAGGTCGACTTCGTCATCGTCGGCTCCGGCCCGAACGGCGCGTCGCCGCACCACGAGGTCTCCGACCGCGTGATCCAGGAGGGCGACCCGGTCGTCGTCGACATCGGCGGCACGAACGCGGCCGGCTACTGCTCGGACTGCACCCGCAACTACCTGGCCGGGGGCACCGCACCCGGTGAGTACCTCGACGCCTACGCGGTGCTGGAGGAGGCGCAGCGGGTCCAGCGTGAGCACGCCCGGCCCGGTGTCACGGCCGAGTCGGTCGACGCCGTCGGACGACAGGTGCTCGTCGACGCCGGCCTCGGACACCTCTTCATCCACCGCACCGGCCACGGCATCGGCACCGAGACGCACGAGGAGCCGTACATCGTGGAGGGCAACGACCTCGTGCTCGAGCCCGGCATGGCGTTCTCCATCGAGCCCGGCGTCTACCTCGAGGGCCGCTACGGCGCACGGATCGAGGACATCGCCGTCTGCACCGACGACGGGCTCGAGGTCCTGAACCTCACGCCTCGTTCGCTCACGGTCCTGTGACCCGGCACCGGCCGTGAGGTGGTGGCTGGCGGCGCCGTGCTCCGCGGTCGCGGGACTGCTCAGCGCGGCCGCGTTCGACCCGTGGTCGGTGCCCTACGCCATGATCGTCGGCGTCGCGCTCCTCGTGTGGGTGCTGCGCCGCCAGCGTGACGCGCGCGTCGCGGCGGTGCTGCTCTCAGGCGCGCTGTACGGCACGGCCTTCATGGGTCCGCTCATCTGGTGGATGAACGCGGTGAGCAGCGGTGCCTACGTCGCCCTGGTCGCGGCACAGGTCGTGATGCTCGCCGTCATCGCCGTGCCACTGCGAGCCGCCTTGCGGTTGCCGGGCTGGCCGCTCTGGGGTGCTGCTGCGTGGGTGCTCGGGGAGCAGGTGCGCAGCGGGTTCCCGTTCAGCGGGTTCCCCTGGGGCAGGCTGGCCCACACCGCGGTCGATACCCCGCTGGCCCCTTACGCGCGCCTCGTCGGCATGCCCGGCACGTCGGCGCTGCTCTTCCTGCTCGCGGCGATGCTCGTCGTGCTCGCCGGCGCCGGGATCGCCCGGCGGTCGCTGGCCGTCGGCGTCGTCGTGGCGGTGGTCGTGGCCGGCCTGTTCCTCCCGTCCGGTCTCGCCGGCGGCGGGCCGGAGCGCAGGATCGCGGCGATCCAGGGCGACACGCCCGGGGCCTTCCTCACCTGGCCGCGGGGCGAGATCGGTGCCCTGCACCTCGCCGAGACGCAGCGCTACGCCGACGCGGTGTCGGCCGGCACCGAGCGCGCCCCGGACCTCGTCGTCTGGCCCGAGAACGCGCTCGACGTCGACCCGTTCACCGACCCGGTCCTGGCCGGTCGGATCCAGTCGCTCGTGCAGCAGCTCGGTGCGCCGATCCTCGTCGGCGCGATCCTCGACGGCCTCTCCGACCGCACCGCCTACAACGCCGGCATCGTCTGGGACGGCGACGGCCCCGGCGAGGTGTACGTGAAGCGCAAGCTGGTGCCGTACGGCGAGTACGTGCCGTTCCGGCGCGAGCTGGGCGACCTCGTGCCACGCGTCGACCGCGACATCCCGCGCGACATGCTGCCCGGTCGACGCGCCGGCGACCTGCGGGCCGGCTCGGTCGTCGTCGGCGACACCATCTGCTGGGACATCGCCTACGACGGCGTCGTGGAGCAGGCCGTGCGCGGCGGCGCCGAGGTGCTCGTCGTGCAGACCAGCAACGCGAGCTTCACCGGGACGTCGCAGCCCGACCAGCAGTTCAAGATCTCGCGCCTGCGGGCCATCGAGACCGGACGCTGGGTCGTCGTGCCGTCCACGAACGGCATCAGCGGCATCATCGACGCGAGCGGTCGCGTCGTGGCCGAGGCGCCGCGGGAGCAGCCTGCGACGCTCGTCGCCGACGTCGGCACCGCGACGGGCCAGACCCCCGCGACGCGCGCCGGACGCTGGCCGGCCGTCGCGCTGGTGACCCTCGGTCTCCTAGGCTGGGTCCTCGGAGCGCGTGACCTGCGCCGGTCGCGTCGGAGGGAGCACGGGTGAGGGTCCTGGTCGTCATGCCGACCTACGAGGAGGCGGACAGCCTCCCGGGGGTGCTGCAGCGTCTGCGCACGTCGGTGCCCGACGCCGACGTGCTCGTGGTCGACGACGCGTCGCCCGACGGCACGGGCGACCTCGCCGAGCAGGTGGCGGCGACGGACCCTGGGGTCCACGTGATGCACCGCAGCGGCAAGGCCGGCCTCGGCGTCGCGTACCGGGCCGGCTTCGCCTGGGGCCTGCAGCGCGGGTACGACGTGCTCGTCGAGATGGACGCCGACGGCTCCCACCTGCCGGAGGAGCTCGACTCGCTCGTCGAGGCCGCCCGGACGGCCGACCTCGTCATCGGGTCGCGCTGGGTCGCCGGCGGCTCCGTCGTCAACTGGCCGTGGTACCGACGGCTGATCTCCCGTGGGGGCACGCTCTACGCACGGCTCGCGCTCGGGCTGCCCGTGCACGACGCGACGGCCGGGTTCCGCGCGTTCCGCTCCGACACGCTGCGTCGTATCGACGTCGCGGGTGTGGCGTCGCAGGGCTACTGCTTCCAGATCGACATGACCCGCCGCGTCCACGAGGCGGGCCTGCGGGTCGTGGAGGTGCCGGTGACGTTCGTCGAGCGGGAGCTCGGCACGTCGAAGATGAGCTCCTCGATCGTCCGGGAGGCGCTCTGGCGCGTCACGCTGTGGGGCCTGGCGCGGCTCGTCCCGGGCCACCGCCGCCGCGCACGCCGGATCGCCCCCGGACACGGCGAGACCCCGGCGCCGGGCCGGGGTCTCGGGTCGTCGACCGACGCGGGGCGCGAGCCCCGCTGAGTCAGGCGGACTTCTTCTTGCGGCGGTGCAGGTGGGGCGGGCCGATCTCGCCGGAGCGCAGCAGCTCCAGGCGCTCGGTGAGGATCTCCTCCAGCTCGGTCTCCGAGCGGCGCTCCAGCAGCATGTCCCAGTGGGTGCGTGCTGCCTTCTCCTCCTTCTTCTCCGGCGCGGTGCCGTCGCGAAGGCGGCCGATACGACCCGTCTTCGGGTCCTCCCACTCGTAGGGGATCTCGGCCTCGTCGGACATCACGACCAGGAAGCTGTGCCCGTCGTCGCAGACGTACTCGATCTCCTGACGAGGGGCCATCTCGACCCCGCGCTCGTCCTCGAAGCTCTGGGCGCCCAGCCGGGCCCCCCGCAGTGCTCGTTCAGCCATGGGTCACTCCTCTCGTAGGTGACAACGTAGGTCACCCCCTTGAGATTCCCCTGAGGAGCGGGTCAGCGCATCTCGAGTGCCTTGTCGCGCAGCAGGGCCGGCACGAGCAGCAGGGCGACGAGGCCCAGACCGAGCACGAGGATGAGCCCGAGGATGCCCCACCGGTCGTCCCCGCCGACGAAGGCGAAGAGACCGAAGAAC
The DNA here is from genome assembly GCA_026392465.1 of Propionibacteriales bacterium. Lineage (GTDB taxonomy): Bacteria > Actinomycetota > Actinomycetes > Propionibacteriales > Nocardioidaceae > Aeromicrobium. The sequence goes on along the minus strand of JAPLCA010000030.1, from coordinate 59,198 downwards.
GTCGGCGCGAGGAACGACGCCGCTCGCCCGGTCATCGCGTAGAGACCGAAGTTCTGGCCCTCCTTGCCCGGGGCGGTGAGCCGTGCGAGGTAGGTGCGGGACGCCGACTGCGCCGGACCGACGAACAGGCACAGGAGCAGGCCGAAGACCCAGAACCCGGCCGTGCCGTGGACGAAGACGAGCACCACGCCGACCACGATCAGCGACACCAGCGAGAACACGATGACGCGGCGCGGGCCGAGCCGGTCGTCGAGCCGTCCCGCGACGATGGCACCGCCCGCCGCCGCGACGTTCGCGGCGATCGCGAAGTAGATGACGGTGTCGCTGGTGAACCCGTACACGGACACGGCGATCACGCCGCCGAAGGTGAACACGCCCGCCAGGCCGTCGCGGAACAGGGCGCTCGCGAGCAGGAACTGCAGCGTCACGCGGTCGTCGCGCCACATGGCGCGCAGCTCGGCGAACAGCACCCGGTAGGACTCCACGAAGCCGGCACGGGGGAGCGGGCTCGCCTCCGCCGGAAGCTCCGGGACGGCGAGCAGCACGGGGAGGGCGAAGACGAGGAACCAGGCGGCCGAGACGACCGCGACGACGCGGATGTTGAGTCCCTCGTCGGTCGACACGCCCAGCAGGCCGCCGTCACCGCTGATGAAGCCGAGGAACACCACGAGCAGGAGGACGATGCCGCCGAGGTAGCCGAACCCCCAGCCGATGCCGGAGACCCGGCCCACCGTCGCGGGCGTGGACACCTGCCGCAGCATCGCGAAGTACGGCACCTGCGCCAGCTCGAACAGCACCGTGCCGACCGCCAGGAGCAGCAGGCCCAGCCACAGGTGGTGGTAGTCGTCCTTGACGAAGAACATCAGCGCCATGCAGGTGACGACGGCGCCGGTGAGCAGCGCGAGCGAGCGCTTGCGGCGCCCGCCGCCGTCGGAGCGTTGGCCGAGGACGGGCGCGAGCACGGCGATGACGAGCGACGCGGCGGCGATGGACCACGCGAGCCAGGTGCTCGGCGAGACCGGGCCCGGCAGGCCCTTGCCGACGCTGTCGGTGAGGTAGACCGAGAAGACGAACGTGACGATGACGGCGTTGAAGGCCGCGGACCCCCAGTCCCAGAGCGACCAGGCGACGACCTGTCCGGTCCGGGTGCGGTGGGCGACGGCGTCGCCCGGCTCAGCGATGCTCATCGGGCCAGCTTCCTCGTTCCTCCAGGACGTCGCGCAGGACGTCGGGCCGGTCGGTGACGATCCCGTCGACGCCGATCTCGAGCAACGTTCTCATCTCCGCGGGGTCATCGACGGTCCAGACGTGGACCTGCAGGCCGGTCTCGTGCGCGCGCCGGACGAAGCGCGGCGTGACGACGGTGACCGGTCCGCGTCGCACGGGCACCTGCACGCAGTGCACGCCGCGACGTGCCGCGAGCCGCCGGAGCCACCGGGTCGGGCCGAGCTTGAGCGCGGCGATCTCGAGCGGGCCGCCCGAACGGGCCGCGTCGGGGCACAGCGCGCGGAGCCGGCCGAGGCGGGCCCCGGAGAACGACGCCAGGCACACCCGCGCCTGCGCCCCGGCCTCCTGCACGACCCGCACGGTCGCCTCCACGGCTCCGTCGGCCTTGACGTCGATGTTGAACCGGGCGTCGGGCAGCGACGCGAGGAGGTCGGCGAGACGGGGCACCGGCTCGCGGCCGGCGATGGGCACGCGGTCGATCTCGGCCGACGTCAGCGCCGCGATCGGCGTCTCGACACCGGTCATACGCCCGAGGTGCTCGTCGTGGAACGCGTACACGACGCCGTCGGCCGAGACGTGGACGTCGGTCTCCAGGAAGACGTACCCGAGGCCCACGGCGTTGCGGAACGCCGTCAGGGTGTTCTCGATGCCGTCGTTCACCGGGAGTCCGGCGCCTCCGCGGTGCGCGAGCGCGAGGGGGAGAGGCGCGTCGAGGTAGGGGTGCGGGGACACGCCGACCACGCTAGCCCGCCACGGGGCCAGTGTCGGGTGCGCCGCGCGGCCCCGGCGACGACGGTCAGATGTCGCGGAAGGTCTCGATCTGGGCGCCCAGGGCGTTGAGGCGCTCGGCGAGGTCCTCGTAGCCGCGGTTGATCACGTAGACGCTGCGCAGCACCGACGTGCCCTTCGCCGCCAGCATGGCGAGCAGGATGACGACGGCGGGCCGCAGCGCGGGCGGGCACACGATCTCGGTGCCGCTCCAGTGCGTCGGACCGTCGACCAGCACGCGGTGGGGGTCGAGCAGCTTGACGCGGGCGCCGAGCTTGTTCAGCTCGGTCAGGTAGATCGCGCGGTTCTCGTAGACCCAGTCGTGCAGCAGCGTCTGGCCCTGCGCGGTCGCCGCGATGACCGCGAAGAACGGCAGGTTGTCGATGTTGAGCCCCGGGAAGGGCATCGGGTGCACCTTGTCGATGGGTGCCCGCAGCTCCGAGGGGTACGTCGTGATGTCCACCAGACGGGTCTGGCCGTTCTCGGCCGCGTACTCGGTGCTGCGGTCGTAGCGGAAGCCCATCTCCTCCAGCAGCGCCAGCTCGATCTCCATGAACTCGATGGGCACGCGGCGCACCGTGATGCTCGACTGGGTGACGATGGCGGCGGCGATGAGGCTCATCGCCTCGATCGGGTCCTCGCTCGGCGCGTAGTCGACGTCGGTGTTGATCCGCGGCTTGCCGGTCACGCGCAGCGTCGTCGTGCCGATGCCCTCGATGCCGACGCCGAGCTTCTCCAGGAAGAAGCAGAGGTCCTGCACCATGTAGTTCGGGCTCGCGTTGCGGATGACGGTGACCCCGTCGTACCGCGCGGCCGCGAGCAGCGCGTTCTCGGTCACGGTGTCGCCGCGCTCGGTGAGCACGATCGGCCGCTCCGGACCGACGCCGCGGGCGGCGTCGACGTGGTAGCTGCCCTCGGTCGCGACGACCTTCAGCCCGAAGGGGCGCAGCGCCGTCATGTGCGGCTCGACGGTGCGGGTGCCGAGGTCGCAGCCTCCCGCGTAGGGCAGCTCGAACTGGTCGACCCTGTGCATCAGGGGGCCGAGGAACATGATGATGCTGCGGGTGCGTCGGGCCGCGGTCTCGTCCATGGCGGCGAGGTCGAGCTGGGCGGGGACGACCAGCTCGAGGTCGCCATCGTCGCCGAGCCAGCGGGTGCGGACGCCGATAGACGACAGCACCTCGAGCAGCCGGTTGACCTCCTCGATCCGCGCGACCTTGCGCAGGATCGTGGTGCCCTCGTTCAGCAGCGAGGCGCACAGCAGCGCGACCCCGGCGTTCTTGCTCGACTTCACGTCGATCGCGCCCGACAGCTGCGTGCCGCCCTTGACCCGCAGGTGGCTGGGGCCGGACGTGCCGACGCTCACGATCTCGGAGTCGAGGGCGGTGCCGATCCGGGCGATCATCTCCAGCGTCAGGTTCTGCTGGCCCTTCTCGATGCGGTTCACCGCGCTCTGGCTGGTCCGCAGCTCCGTCGCCAGCTCTGACTGCGTCAGTCCACTGTGCTGACGGGCGTCGCGGATGAGGGTGCCGATACGGGCCAGGTAGTCGTCGCGTGCGCTCACCCGACCAGGCTATCTCACAAGTGAGATAGGACAAGCGGTCAGGTGCGGCGCCGTGTCGCGAGCGCGACGACCACGCCGACGACGGCCAGCAGACCGCCCAGCAGCCCCAGCCACGACACCTCGACGGAGGGGTCGAGCACCTCGATGACCTCCGCCGCGACGACCTGGCCGGCGATCGAGCAGAGCCCGAGCACCAGCACGCCGTGGATCTGCACCGTGACCGCGGAGATGGCGATGAAGCCGATGCCGAGTACACCGCCGACGTAGTACCACCACTGCGTGGGGAACCCGTCGACGTCCCCCCGGCACGAGGAGGCTGACGAGGAGCAGCACGACGAGCGCCGACGTGCCGACCAGGAAGTTGTTCCAGGTGGTCACCAGCGGCCCGCCGATGGCGGAGATCTTGCCGTTGAAGGCCTGCTGCACCGCCTGGAGGCATCCCGCCACGAGGGCGAGCGAGGCGAGCAGCAGCGACAGCCCCAGGTGGCTGCCGTCGAGGTCGCCGAGGACCTTGACGGTGACGGCGGCCACCGCGAACAGGGCCGCCACGGCCCTCGGCCGCGACACGGGCTCGTGCCCGCCCGGACCGAGGCCCACGTGGTCGACCACGAGCGACGCCACCGACTGACCCGCCGTGAACGCGACGATGAACAGGGCCACGCCGATGACGCCGACGGCGATGCCCTGGGACGCCACGAAGAACGCCCCGCCCAGCCCGCCGAGCAGGTGCACGGGCCGCAGCCGCGGCCGGTCGCCGCCGGCGGCGGGGTCGCGCAGCGCGTCGAGGACGCGGCGCAGGCCGGCGCGGCGGCGTGGGTGCGACAGCACGACGACGCTCAGCAGGAGCAGCCCGCTGCCGAAGCTGACGACCGCGGCCAGGGCGCCCGCCCGCAGACCCTCCCCGAGCTGGCCGGCGAGCGATCCGTTGACCCGGGACTGCAGGGTGATGAGGGCGCCGACCAGCAGCATGAGCGGGACCGTCGCGGCCCGCAGGAGGGGGTGCTCCACCTCAGACGTCGAGGCTCTGGCCGGGCGTCAGCCGGTGGGCGCGGTCGGGATCGACCCCACCGAAGTTCACGACGTGGTTCCAGTACACGCCGTAGGCGACGTCGGAGATGGTCGCGTCGTGGATCGGCAGCAGGCTCGACGGCGCCACCGTCTGCAGGAACTCGACGGTGTCGGCGATCCGGGCCCACGGCGCGCTGAGGGGGAGGGCGAGGACGTCGACACCCTCGGGGATCGACGCGTAGGAGTCGCCGGGGTGGAACAGGCGCACGCGGCCCCCGTCGACCGACGGTCCCTCCACGAGCAGACCGACGTTCGCGACGACCGGCAGCGCCGGGAGGATGACGGCGTGCCGCTCGCCCACGCCGGTCAGCGTGAGGTCGCCGACCTCCGTCACGTGGCCCGCCCGGTGGCCCTGCCACGGCTCTCCCTGCTGCTCCGCCGTCTCGGGGTCGGCGACGAAGAGCGCCTGCGGGTTCGCCTCGACGACCTCGCGTGCGCGGTCCGGGTGCAGGTGGTCGGGGTGCTGGTGCGTGACGACGACGGCGTCCAGGTCGCGCGCGGTGAACGCGTCGTCGAGGCTGAAGGCGCCGGGGTCGACGAGCACGCGGGCCTGTTCGGTCTCCAGGAGCAGGGCGGCGTGCCCGAGTCGGGTGATCCTCACCCCTCCATCATGCCTGCGCCGCTCGCGGTCCGCCCATCCGTCCACCACCTGGCCACGAACGACGGTCATGGGCCTCTACGCCGACGCGACCGCGCTGCTGATGAACCTCACCGCCCCGATGACGGTGCGCTACGGCGACGCGCTGCAGCTCGTGCGCGACGAGGTCGACGACCCGACCACCTGGTCGGTGCCGACCCGTCACGGCCGCGTGCGGTGCTTCGTGTACCGACCTCGACCCGGCCGCAGGGCCACGCCGACCACGCCGGGGGTGTACGTGCACCTGCACGGCGGCGCGTTCCTCATGCGGCACGCCGCGATGGACGACTTCTTCGCCCGCTGGGTGGTCGCGACGACCGGCGCGGTCGTCGTGAACGTCGACTACGACGTGGCCCCGCGCCACCGCTACCCGGTGGCGCAGGAGCAGGCCCACGACGTGCTGCGATGGGTCCAGGAGCACGGCCACGAGCGGGACGTCGACGGCACGCGCGTCGTCGTCGGCGGGTTCAGCGCCGGCGGCAACCTGGCCGCGTCGGCCTGCCTGCAGGCACGTGACGCCGGCGAGCCGCCGGTGCGGCTGCAGCTGCTCGGCGTCCCGTCGCTCGACGTCTCGACCACGGTCAAGCCGGCGACGGTCCCGCGGCCCATGATCGACGAACGCCTCGTCGGGCTCGTCCGGGCGACGTACTTCAAGGACGCGGAGCGACGCACCGAGCCGTACGCCTCGCCGCTGCTCGCCGACGACCTGTCCGGCCTGCCGCCCGCGCTCGTGCTGACCGCCCAGCACGACGCGCTGCGCGCCGAGGGCGACGCCTACGCGCATCGGCTGTCCGACGCGGGTGTCGCCGTCGAGCACCACGTGGTGCCCGGCCAGGACCACTACTTCCTCGACCCCCGCGACCTCGGCCAGGCGCGGCACTGGATGCAGGTGATGGCCGAGGCGGTCCTGCGCGCCCTGGCCTGACCCGCTCGGGGGCCCTACGGGCGCGGTCCTAGGCTGGTCACGTGAGCGACGCCATCTACGCCCGCGAGGTGGGGGAGAGCGGCGAGCGCGTCGCCTTCCTGCACGGGCTGTTCGGGCAGGGCCGCAACTTCACGCAGGCCGCCAAGGCGCTCCAGCCCGAGCTGCGCTCCCTGCTCGTCGACCTGCCGAACCACGGGCACTCGCGCTGGACCGACACCGTCGACTACGTCGACGTCGCCGACCGGGTCGCGGCGTTCCTGCGGGAGCGCTGGGTCGGCACCGGGCGGACGCACGTCGTCGGCCACTCCATGGGCGGCAAGGTCGCGATGGTGCTGGCGCTGCGCCACCCGGAGCTCGTCGACCGCCTCGTCGTCGTCGACATCGCCCCCGACCGCAGCGAGGGCGCCGACGAGTTCGTGCACCTGCTCGACAGCCTCGCGTCCCTCGACCTCACGACCCTCGTGCGCCGCGGCGACGCCGACGAGCAGCTCCGCGAGCGCATCGACAACGACACCGTCCGTGGCTTCCTCCTGCAGAACCTGCGCAGCGTCCCCGCCGAGGAGGGTGGCGGCTTCCGGTGGCAGGCGAACCTCGACCTCCTGCGTCGCGATCTCGACGTGATCGGCGGGTTCCCCGAGATCGACGCGACCTTCGACCGTCCCGTGCTCTGGCTCGCGGGGGAGCGGTCGGCCTACGTCGGGCCACAGCACGCCGAGCGCATGCGTCGGCTCTTCCCCCGGACCCGGCTGGTCACGGTGAAGGGGGCAGGGCACTGGGTGCACTCCGAGCGCCCGGAGGCGTTCGTGTCGGCCCTGCGGACCTTCCTGCTCGCCTGACGCCGGTGCGCCGTCGGGTTCAGTGCCGGTCCTCGAGCCCGACGGCCTCCCGCAGCCGCGTGACCGACTCGGTCAGCCGCTCGTCGTCGCGAGCCCGCGACTCCATGAGGTCGGCGATCGCCGCGGCGAGCACGTTGAGCTTCTCCTGCGACGCCTCCTCGGCGCGGCGCCCGGCGTTCTCCAGGAGTGCGAGGAGGAACAGCGACTGCACGCTCGCCACGGTGTGGATCGCGACCTGCCACGCCTTGAGGTCGGCCCAGAACGGAACGCTCACCAGCCATGCCAGCACGATGCCGGAGCACAGCAGGAAGAACGGCCCCCGCGACACGAAGCTCTGCGTCGCCTCGACGAAGCGGTCGAACACGGAACGGTCGTCCTGGCCGCGTGCGGCCTCCTCGGTACCCATGACCGCACGCTAGGGCCGGCGAGCCTCGCGCGCAGCAGGGACGACCAGCGCCGACGGCACGAGGAGCAGCGCGACGACCAGCAGCGCGTCGAGCGTGCCGACGTGGTCGGCCACGAAGCCGATCAGCGGCGGACCGGCGAGGAACGCCGTGTAGCCGATGGTCGACACGACGCTCACGCGCGCAGCGGCGCGGCGCGGGTCGTCGGCGGCGGCACTCATCCCGACGGGGAAGCCGAGCGAGGCGCCGAGGCCCCACAGTGCCACCCCGACCATCGCCACGACGACGTTGCCCGCGAGCACGGTCAGCAGCACGCCGACTCCCGCGAGCGTCATCGTCGACCACAGGACCGCGACGCGTCCGTAGCGGTCGAGCACCGAGGTGCCGACGACGCGCCCGGCCGTCATGGCCGTCACGAACAGCCCGAAGCCGAGCGCACCCGCCCAGTCGGGCAGGTCGTACCCGTCGACGAGGGCGACGGTGAGCCAGTCGTTCGCCGTGCCCTCGGTGAGGGCGAGTGCCAGCACCATGAGCCCCACCAGCAGGGTGCGCGGCTCGAGCCACGCGGAGCCGGTCGTCGGCGCGTGGTCGTCCTCGTCCGGCTCCTCGCCGGGCAGGAACCCCCGGACGACCCAGACGACGACCACGACGGCAGGGACGGCGACCAGTCCCAGGTGCACCCAGAGCGGCAGGTCGGCGGCCGCCGCGGCAGCTCCGGCTCCGGCGCCCAGCACCGTGCCGAGGCTGAAGGCGGCGTGGAAGCGCGGCATGATCGTGCGGCCGAGGTCGTGCTCGACGCGGGCGCCGTGCAGGTTCATGGCGACGTCCCACGTGCCCACCCCGAAGCCGAAGACGACGAGCGCCGGCGCCACGGCCAGCGCGGTGGCGTGCTCGACCGCGAGCGCGCCGCACACCTGGGCCGCAGCGACGGCGACGACGCCCGCGGTGACCACGGCTCGCACGCCGAAGCGCTCGGCGAGCCGTCCCGCCACCGGCAGACCCGTCAGCGACCCGAGCGACAGGGCGAGCAGGAGCAGGCCCAGGCGTCCGGGAGTCAGTCCGAGCTCGTCGCGCACGAGCGGCAGCCGCGACATCCACGACGCGACCATGAAGCCGTTCACCGCGAAGACGACCGCGACGGCGGTGCGTGCCCGGACGAGCGGCGTGCTCGTCATGCCCGTCCCTCCGCGTCGCGCCGGCGAGGCCAGGCGCGGGTGCTCCACAGCGCCCACACGACCAGAAGGGGCTGGAAGAACAGCCGGGTGAGCCGTGCGCCGTCGGAGTCGAGCCCGAACGCGTCGACGCCCTCCACGTACTGTGCGACGTTCCCGGGGAAGACGACCACGAACAGGCCGGCGACGAGCCAGCCCACGAGCGGACGTCGGGCTCGAGGCGCGAGCAGCACCGCCGCTCCCAGCGCGACCTCGACCGCACCCGATGCGAGCACCGTCACGTCCGCGTCCACCGGGAACCACGACGGCACCTGGGCGTGGAACTCCTCCCGCGCCACCACGTGCGCCACCCCCGCCAGCACGAGGAACGCACCGAGCAGCAGACGACCGACGAGGCGGGGGAGGGAGGCAGGTGCTGTCACCGGACGAGGATGTCAGGTGGGTGGGGGTGGACGTGCGCTGGATGGGGTGTCGCCCTGCTGTTGCGATACTCGCTCGGGTCTGTCGTTGCTGGTGCGCTGCCTGCGGGTGTCCCGTCCTTGCTGGTGCGCTACCGCCGGGGGTTTCGTCCTTGCTGGTGCACTGCCTCGGCCTTCGCTGGGGGTGGTCTCCGAAAGGGCCTCGACCGGCAGCGGGTCCGGGGGTGGCTTCGGGTCGCGGGGTCTGGTCTGGACCCTCGGGTGACGCAGGATTCTTCCTTTGCGCGAGATCCGTCCAAGATTTTGCGTTTGCGCGGTCCGGCGGTGGATCTGCCACCGTACGGGCGCTGTTCAGGTGGCAGATCCACCGCTGAGGGGGCGAGGGGTGTGAAGGATTCTTCCTTCTCGTGGAACGGTCCACGAGAAGGAAGAATCCTTCGTCTCCCCAACGCAAAGGGCACCCAAGATTCTGCATTCACGCGAACGAGACCGAACGCTTCTGCGTTCACGACGGGATCCCGTAGCAAACGCAGCATCCTTGGAGTCCCAGCGCACGAACGCAGATTCTTGCGTCCCACGCGAGCCACAGCCCGAGACCCGAAGCCGGCCCCCGCCCAGCCGCCCGGTCGAGGCCCCTTTCGGAGACCAGGCACAGCGAAAGCCGAGGCAGCGCTGTGGTGGGTCGAGATCACCGCAGGCTGCGCAGCAGCAGGCACATTCCCCAAGCCCGCCAACCGCCACGCCCGCGCCGCTAGCCTGAGCGACATGGCTCACACCGCTGACCGTCACGACGTCATCCGCGTGCAGGGGGCTCGGGAGAACAACCTGAAGGACGTGAGCGTTGACCTGCCCAAGCGTCGGCTGACGGTCTTCACGGGCGTGTCGGGGTCGGGGAAGAGCTCGCTGGTGTTCGGGACCGTCGCGGCGGAGTCGCAGCGGCTCGTGAACGAGACGTACAGCGCGTTCCTGCAGGGGTTCATGCCCTCGTTGTCGCGTCCCGACGTCGACCACCTCGACGGCCTCACGGCGGCGATCATCGTCGACCAGGAGCGGCTGGGGGCGAACCCGCGGTCGACGGTGGGTACCGCGACCGACGCGAGCACCATGCTGCGGATCCTGTTCAGCCGGATCGGCGAGCCGTACGTGGGTCCGCCCACGGCGTTCTCGTTCAACGTGCCCACGCGGACGGCGAGCGGTGTCATGACGACGGAGCGGGGCGGGCGCACGGAGAGGCGCGTCGCGCGCAAGGAGGTCTACCTCGGCGGGATGTGCCCGCGCTGCGAGGGGATGGGGTCCGTCAGCGACTTCGACCTCACCGCGATCTACGACGCCGAGAAGTCGCTCGCCGAGGGGGCGCTGCTGGTGCCCGGCTACAGCATGGACGGCTGGTACGGACGCATCTTCTCCGGCGCAGGGCTGCCGATGGACGTGCCCGTCGGCCGGCTCACCGATGCCCAGCGCGAGAAGCTGCTGCGCGGGGAGCCGGAGAAGATCCGGGTCGACGGCGTCAACCTCACCTACGAGGGCGTGCTCACGAAGGTGCAGAAGTCGATGCTCAGCAAGGACATCGAGGCGTTGCAGCCGCACGTCCGGCGCTTCGTCGAGCGCGCCGTCACGTTCACGACGTGCCCCGACTGCGACGGCACCCGCCTCACCGCGGGCGCCCTGTCGGCACGGATCGCGGGGAAGAACATCGCCGACCTGTGCGCGATGCAGGTCAGCGACCTGGCCACCTGGCTGCGTGACCTCGACGAGCCGTCCGTCGCGCCGCTCGTCGCCGGCCTGCAGCACCTCCTCGACGCGTTCACCGAGATCGGCCTCGGCTACCTGTCCCTGGACCGTCCCGCCGGCTCGTTGTCCGGGGGAGAGGCACAGCGCACCAAGATGATCCGACACCTCGGGTCGTCCCTCACCGACGTGACCTACGTGTTCGACGAGCCGACGATCGGTCTCCACCCGCACGACGTCGAGCGGATGAACCAGCTGCTGCTGCAGCTGCGCGACAAGGGCAACACGGTGCTCGTCGTGGAGCACGAGCCCGAGACCATCCGCGTGGCCGACCACGTCGTTGACCTCGGGCCAGGGGCCGGGTCCGAGGGAGGGACGGTCTGCTTCGAGGGCGACGTCGCGGGGCTGCTGGCCAGCGGCACCCTCACCGGACGCCACCTCGACGACCACGTGCCCTTGAAGGAGGAGGTCCGCACGTCCACCGGACGTCTGCAGGTCCGCGGAGCCTCCACCCACAACCTGCGCGACGTCGACGTCGACGTGCCGCTCGGTGTGCTCTGCGCGGTGACGGGCGTGGCCGGGTCAGGGAAGAGCTCGCTGGTGCACGGCTCGATCGCGGCGCACGAGGGTGCGGTGGTCGTCGACCAGTCGCCGGTCAAGGGATCGCGGCGCAGCAACCCGGCCACCTGGACCGGCCTGCTCGAACCGGTGCGGAAGGCCTTCGCGAAGGCCAACGGGGTGAAGCCGGCCCTCTTCAGCTCCAACTCCGAGGGGGCCTGCACGACGTGCGGCGGCGTCGGCGTGGTCATCACCGAGCTCGGCGTCATGGCGACCGTCGAGTCGCCCTGCGAGGAGTGCGAGGGGCGACGCTTCCAGCCGTCGGTGCTCGAGCACACGCTCGGCGGCAGGAACATCGCCGAGGTGCTCGAGCTGTCGGCAGCCGACGCGGCGGTCTTCTTCGCCGAGGGGGAGTCCCGCGTGCCGGCGGCACAGAGGATCGTGGCCCGGCTCGTCGACGTCGGGCTCGGCTACTTGACCCTCGGCCAGCCGCTGTCGTCGCTGTCCGGTGGCGAACGTCAGCGGCTCAGGCTGGCGGCGCAGCTCTCGGAGTCGGCCGAGGTGCTCGTGCTCGACGAGCCCACCACCGGACTGCACCTCGCCGACGTCGACAACCTGCTGGCCCTGCTCGACCGCATCGTCGACGCGGGACGGTCGGTGGTGGTCGTCGAGCACCACCAGGCCGTCATGGCGCACGCCGACTGGGTCATCGACCTCGGTCCCGGCGCCGGGCACGACGGCGGACGCGTCGTCTTCGAGGGCACGCCCGCCGAGCTGGTCGCCTCCGACAGCGGCCCGACGGCGCGGCACCTCGCCGCCTACGTCGGGGCTACAGCGGGCGCTTGAAGCCGACGTGGCTCGGCTCGTAGCCGAGCCGTTCGTAGAAGCGGTGCGCCGCGTCGCGCGACGTGTCGCTCGTGAGCTGGGAGAGCCGTGCGCCGCGGGCGCGGCCGTGCTCGTGCGCCCACGCCATGAAGGCTCCGCCGAGCCCACGGCTGCGCCAGCCGGGCGCCACACGGACCCCCTCCACCTGCATGCGGGTCGTCCCACCGCGGGACAGGCCGGGGAGGATGGTGAGCTGCGCCGTCGCCACGACCTCGTCGCCGTCGCGCACCACCACCACGAGCTGCGACGGGTCCCGCACGAGGGCGTCGAACGCCTCCTGGTAGACCGACGCGGTGCCGTGCTCGCGCGACGCGCCGATCGGGTCGTCGGCGAGCAGCGCGACGATCGCAGGCACGTCGGTGCGCTCCGCCCGTTCGACGCGCAGACGCTCGCCGTCGACCTCGAGGGTCGTGCCGGCGTCCCGCGCCGCGCGACGCACCCCGTCGACCACCGCGTCGAGCCAGCCCCCGACCGACGCCCGTGCCTCGGCGGTGTCGGGGTAGCGGCAGCGCAGGTGCACGCCGCCCTCGTCGAGCACGAACCACACCATGACCCCGTCGGTACGGCCGGCAGCGCTGACGTACTGCGCCTCGAGTCCCACGTGGTCGACGTGCACCGGAAGTCGGCGCAGGTCGAGCCAGGAGAACGCGAACATGCCGGGGGACTGGGGCATGCCCCCGTAGGGGGCGAAGACGTCGGCGAGCGGCCACGACCCCAGCCGGATCGCCTCCTTCACGGCCGCCGCGCAGGCGGTCGGGTCGGGATCGGGCGAGTCGATGACCGCGTTCGTGATGAACCAGCCCACCGCGTCGTGCCAGATCTCCTCGTAGCGGCTGTGGACCGGGAAGACGGCGCGGAACGGCGCGTCGGCCAGCGACCGGGTCACCCGGGTCATCACCGACGTGACGAGGGCGAGGGTCGAGACGCCCTGGGCGCGAGCGGCGCGCTCCAGCCACGCCATCGCGTCGACGTCGAGCACGTCACGCACCTCCACCCGCTCGAGCACGGGTGTCGCGACGTCGCCGAGGGGGAGGGGGAAGCGGGGCATGGTGTCGCCGCAGGCGCCGAGCACCTCGGCCCACCGCTCCCGCACGTCCTGCGGCGGACGCTCGCGACCGAGCAGCGACTCGGTGTGGCTGGAGAACGCGCGGGGGAGCACCTCCGAGGTGGTGTGTCCGAGCTCGCGGAGGAGGTCGCGCACGACCACCAGCAGCGACCACATGTCGACGTGGGCGTGGTCGGACCCGATCACGACCGTGGGTCGGTCGTGCGACTGCACGACGCACAGGCGGTGCGACGGGCTGGACAGCGGACGGCAGTGCTCGTCCAGCACACCGCGGATCGCGTCGCTGAGCCGCGTGCCCGGCGCCATCGGGTGCTCGCGCCACGACCCCGGCCCGACCTCGACCTCGTGCAGCTCGACCTCGCCGTCGCCGTCGAGGGAGAAGATGGTGTGCAGGGTCCCGTGCCTGCGCACGACGGCGAGCCAGGCCTCCGCGAGCCGGTCGAGGTCGACGTCGGGCAGTCGGACGGTGATCGCCATCCACGAGCCCGGACGGTCGCCCTGCCCGACGTGGCGTTCCTGGTCGAAGGAGACCGGGAGGCGCTCGCCCGTGGCGCCGACAGTGAGGTCGTACCCCATCACTCGACCGAACGGCAGTCGCAGGTGGGCCACGTGGGTGAGCCGCATGGTCGTCACTCTAGGGCCGGCCCGGACGTCGCGCGTCCCGTCGGCGTCTGCGTGTCTCGTCGCTCACAACGGGCGCGCGGAGGTCCGTGCGGGCACCCCGCGGTCGTAGTCTGGGAGGTCCCGAGACCGAGGAGCCGCCCGCCATGTCGTCCGTGACCGTGCCTGGAGCCGTCCTGGACGTCGACGTGCAGGGCGACGACGGCCCGGCGGTCGTCGTGCTGCACGGGCTGACCTCGAGCCGGCGACGTGACGCGGTGCTCGGCCTCGACGTCGCGGCGCGTGTGCCCGGCCTGCGGCTGCTGCGCTACGACGCGCGTGGTCACGGTCTGTCCACCGGCAGGCGGGTCGTGGAGGACTACACCTGGCCCCGGCTCGCCGACGACCTCGAACACGTGGTCGAAAGATTCTTCCCGGGGGAGCAGGTCCACGGTCTCGGGGGGTCGATGGGAACGGCCACGCTGCTGCACGCCGCCCTCGCGGATCCGGGCCGGTTCGCGTCGCTGACGCTCATGATCCCGCCGACGGCCTGGGCGTCCCGGCGTGCCAAGGCGGCCGAGTACGAGGCGGCGGCCCGGCTGGTCGAGACGTCGGGCGTCGACGCGTTCGTCGCGCTGGCGGCCGACGCCGTCCCGCCGCCGGCGACGCGCGGCCGTCCCGACACGGTGCCCGACGTCGCCGAGGCGTTGCTTCCGACGGTCCTACGGGGCGCTGCGCGTTCCGACCTTCCGCCGACCGCGGCGCTGGCGACGCTCGACGTGCCCACGCAGCTGATGGCCTGGACCGACGACCCGGCGCACCCGCTGAGCACCGCGGAGACGCTGCACGCCCTGTGGCCGTCGAGCTCGCTCGTCGTGGCCGCGTCACCCGACGACGTCCGCGCGTGGAGCGCGCTGCTGGACGACCACGTGCACCGTCACGACGCCGCGGTGCGCGCGGGCTCTTGACGCCCCTCTCGGCTCGTTCATGTCGATCCGATAATGCACATTATGTCAAGTAGTGGATCACTCCTGCGGCCGGTCGACTACTGAGACGCATCCGCGTACTGCGCAGATCGTCCAACTTCGCCCCCGTGTCGCTCGCCATGAGCCGTACGGTTCACCTGGGCACGTCGGCGGTCGTTCCTTCGCGTCAGGCGGGCCCGAGGCGGCGGTAGCGCTTCCGAGGGCGCTGCCGCCGCCCTTCATCTCCGATACCCGTACGTTCTTCCCACAACGTCGACTGTCTCCTTGACGGTGGTCACCGGCACGCTCTGTACTGCGATCAGTTGGCCGACGCAACCATGCGCCGACCTCTGACGAGAGGAGAGCACCATGAAGATCAGTCAAGCCGCCAAGGCAGCGGTCGCGACGATGGCCGTGACGGCCGCCACGCTCGGCGTCGCGCAGAATGCGGCCCACGCCGCCGGTGACACGCCCCTCTACGGCGAGCTGTGCCAGGCCGCGGAGAACATCCAGTTCTGGAACGACGCCGGCGTCACGAGCTACACCGTGCAGACCAACGAGTACATCAGGATCGACAGCGTCCCCTCGGCGTACTACGCGACGGGGCACGGGGACGGGCACAGCACCCGCAACTTCCAGTGGAAGCACAGCAACGGCCAGTCGCGCGTGAAGAACTGCCACTGAGCCTGACCGGCAAGTCATCCGCCGAGGCGCCCGGTCCCCTCAGGGGCCGGGCGCCTCGCTGTGCGAGACCGCACGTCACCTCACCTCGGCTGGCCCGGCTCCCAGCTCACGGGCTGGCCCGGCTCCCAGCTCACGGTGCCAGGCACGACGCCCTCGCCGAGCAGGCGGGCGTGGACCCGGATGTCGCTGTCGGCTGCCGTGGACGGGCCCACCAGTGCGTCGGCCGGCGGGAACGGCGTGCCGAGCTCGAGGGCGCTGGCCTCGAGTAGCACCTGCCACGGCGGCAACGGGACGGACGGTCGCGGATCGGCGAGACTGGCGAGGAAGGCGCCGGCTCGATCCCTGGCGCGCTCGTCGTGGCTCTTGGTCGCCTCGACGGCGGCGAGTGCCGCGGCCAGGTCGCCGCCGTGCTCCCGCAGGCGTGATCGGGCCTCCCCGATCCCGAGGTCGCCGGCGAGGCGCAGTCGTCTGATCTTGTCGATCTCCGTCAGCTCCGGCTCGACGGCCTCCGATCTGGCAGTCGGCGCGGGCGTCGGCGTCGGTCCGTCGAGCGCGTCGAGCGCCTTCGCCAGCGCCCGGGCCCACGCGCGCGGATCGGGGTGCTCCCCCGCGATCTCGCCGACGTCGACGGACACCCGTGTCCTCCCCCGCGTCGCCGTCTGCGCGTCGATCGTCCGCGACAGCAGGCGCGTGTACTCCGCGACGTCGCCGTACGCGGCGAACATGTGCCGCAGGTGCTGCGGATCGTCCAGCCGTCCGGCTGCCGACTCCCAGCTCGTGGTGAACCGCACGGTCCGGGACGACACCAGATCCTCCGAGCGGAACATCGCCAACCACGCCAGCGGGACGCCCGCGACGCACGTGGCCAACGCACGACGTCGGCGCCCCTCGACGAGGTCCAGACGGGACTCGTTCGCCACGGGGGTCAGGCTTCCAGGGTGCGTACGCCGGGTCAACCCCCGTCGACGGCGGCGCCTCCGATGGGTTTCCCGACGCGGTCCGTAGGTGTTCAGAACCTGTTCACCCACCACTCGTCCGGCAGGAGCGGCCGTCACGGGTGAGCCTGTGAGGACGGGTGCGGACGAGCCGCCACGTGGACCGGGTCGTCAGGGCGACCCGAGAGGAGCGTGCGCCATGTCGCTGCTGGAGCTGCTGGGCATCGCCGTCATGCTGACCGGCATGATCTCGTTCGCCAGGTCGGCGACGCGACTCGCCCTGACGGACGGCGGCGCCTGGGGCGGTGCCGAGACGGTCCTCGTGGCCGGGTCGATCACGCTCATGCTGGCGGGTGCGGTCTGCATGGCGCAGTCCTGACCCTGCTCACGGCCGTGGGACGACCCGTGCCTCCTCGAGACGGTCGAACAGGTCGAGGAACGCCTGCAGCGTGGGCCGGTAGCCCGTGAAGCCGAGCACGCGGCTCCGGGTCATGTCGGCGAGACACTCCACCTCTCGGCCCAGGTCACCGTCCGTGTGCCACCACGAGGCCACGCGGTCCACGTCGGACTCCACGAGCCGCTCACGCTCGGCGATCCTCGACCACGTCGCGGCGGCGTCGACCATCTGCTCCTCCAGGGGTCGCGGCTCGGTGTCGAAGCCCTCCGCGTCGACGCCCAGCCGCGCGGCCAGCAAGGGCCACAGCCACCGCCAGCGGAAGACGTCGCCGTCGACCACGTTGAACGCCGTGCCGGCAGCGGCCGGCGTGGTGGCCGCCCAGACCAGGTGCTCGGCGAGCAGACCCGCGTCCGTCATGTCGGTGAGGCCGTCCCACTGGGTCCGCGACCCCGGGAAGACCATCGGTCTCCCCTCCTCCCGACAGATCGCGGCCTGGACCGCGAGCGTCTGTCCCATGTTCATCGCGTTGCCCACGGCGGCACCGATCACGGTGTGGGCCCGGTGCACGGACCACGTGAAGCCCATCCGTTCCGCCGCGGCGAACAGCTCGTCCTCCTGCGCGTAGTAGAAGTTCGGGTACGGCAGGCGAGGCTCGTCCTCGCGGAAGGGGGTGTCGGGCACCTCCCCCTTCCCGTACGCCTCGAACGGACCGAGATAGTGCTTGAGTCCGGTCACCAGCGCGACGTGCCGAACGCTGCCCGGCTGGGTGACGGCGGCGAGGAGGTCGCGCACCATGCGCCCGTTGACGCG
This sequence comes from Propionibacteriales bacterium, assembly GCA_026392465.1. GTDB lineage: Bacteria > Actinomycetota > Actinomycetes > Propionibacteriales > Nocardioidaceae > Aeromicrobium. Next base: position 41,550 of record JAPLCA010000030.1, on the reverse strand, counting down.
GATGTTCGCCGTCTCGTCCTCCTGACGCATCCAGGCCGTCACGAACACGTGGGTCGGCGCGTGCGGTGCGAGGGCGTCGCTCAGCGACTGCGCGTCGGTCAGGTCGGCTGCGACGCCGCGCACCCCGTCCGCGGGCGAGCGGCCGCTGCGCGACAGCCCCAGCACCTCCCAGCCCTGTTCGACCAGCTCCCGGCACAGTGCCGAGCCTGCGATGCCGGTGGCTCCTGCGGCCAGAGCGGTCCGCGTCGTCTCCCCCATGTCCTCGACCCTAGGCGCGTCTCGAGCACGCCGCTCGGCGCCAGACGCGCCACCGGTGTCGTCGCGGGACGAGCAGCCCCGCTCCCCTCTCCCCTACGGCACCGGGACGGGCGACGGCTCCTTCGTGGTGCCGAAGGCGAACGTCGTCTCGATCGACGCGAGCGACGGGATGTCGCGGATCCGGTCGCGCAGCAGCTGCTCGTAGCTCGCGAACGACTCGGCGACCACCTTCAGGAGGTAGTCGTGGTCGCCGGCCAGGACGTAGGCCTCGACCACCTCAGGAAGAGCCCGCAGCTCCTCCTCGACGGCCTCCACGGTGTCGGTCGCGTGCGACGACAGCCGCAGCCTGACGAAGGCGGTGATGCTCAGTCCCACCTCCTGCTGGGCGACCACCGCCCGGTACCCGCTGATCACGCCGGCGGACTCCAGTGCCCGCACCCGGCGCAGGCAGGGCGACGGCGACAGGCCCACGCGGTCGGCGAGCTCCTGGTTGGTGAGGCGGCCGTCCACCTGCAGCTCGTGCAGGATGGCCTGGTCGATGGCGTCGAAGCGACTCATGTGGCAGATCCTGCCACAGAGAGAAGCATCGACAGCAGAAAAGGCAATCGAATGGCGCAGCGATCTCCCTAGTGTTGCGGCATGACCAGAACCGTCCCGGCCGGACGCGGCGTGGCCGGCCCCGCCGCCCTGCTCGCCACGATCCTCTTGTGGTCGTCCTTCGCGCTCACCACCCGGGCGCTCGGGACGTCGGGCCTGACGACGCTCGACGTGGCCCTGCTCCGGTTCGCCACTCCCCTCGTCCTGCTGGCTCCCTGGGTCCCCGGGGCGTTGCGTCGCGCTCGGCACGAGCGGGTCGGCACGCTGGCGCTGGTGCTCGGCGGTGGACTCCCCCACTTCCTGGTCTTCGCCGTCGGCGCCCACCTCACCAGCGCCGGGCTGACCGGACTGCTCGTCCCCGGCACCGTGCCGCTGTTCGTCACGCTCCTCGTGCTGCGCCGGCAGGGCGTCCCACGGGGTCGGGTCGTGGCGCTCGCGCTGATCACGGGCGGAGTCGCCGTGAGCGCCAGCACCATGTCGTCGGGCCGGGGCTCGGTCGGCGTGCTCGCGTTGCTCGCGGCCGGCCTGCTGTGGGCCGTCTACACACTCGCCCTCGCCCGGACGACCCTCGGGCTGCTCGACGTGGTCGTCCTCGTCAGCCTTGGGTCGACCGTCGGCGCGGTGGTCGCCGTGGCGCTCGGGGTCGGGCCGTCCGCGCTGCTCGGCGGGACGGCGGCCGCGTCGGAGGTGCTGGCCACAGTGCTGCTGCTCGGTGTCGGCACGGGAATAGCGTCCACGCTCTGCTACGCCCTGGCGGTCCGCCAGCTCGGCAGCGGAGCCGGTGCCGTCGCAGGCGCGTCGAGTCCCGTGCTCACCGCGACCGTCGCGGCGCCCCTCCTGGGCGAGCCGCTCGGACCCGTGCTCGCCGCCGGCCTCGTCCTCGTCGTGGTCGGCATCGTGCTCTTCCACGCGTCCGGCCGCGCGCCCTCGCGCGCCGGAAGCCTGGTCGGGCGACGGCCGCTCCTGGTCGAGCACCGGCACGCTCCGCTGGTCGAGTAGTCCGGGCGAGCTTGCGAGGCTCGGACGTATCGAGACCACTCGGCAACGGTTCAGCGCGGACCGGCCCCCAGCGACCGCTTGGAGTGGTCTCGATACGTCGCCGCCTGCTCCTTCGGCCCCCGCAAGCGGGAGGTGCCCCCAGCGGCGTCGACTACTCGACCAGCGACACGTTCCGCTGGTCGAGTAGCGGTCACGCGCGACGAAGGAGCGTCGTGGCTGCGTATCGAGACCACTCGGCAACAGTCCCGCGTGAATCACGCCGAAACCCCAGCATCCACAAGGGTTTTCTGGGCTGGAGGGTGGTGTCGGAGGGGGTGCCTAGGTTGGAACTATGAGCCCCACCGACACCCTCCTGGCCGACGCGATGGATGCGTCGCGTCGGGTGTGGGCTGCCGAGGCGGAGCAGGCGCGGGCGGTGCTGCGGTTCGTCGAGACCCGCCGCACCGACGCCCTCACCCAAGGATTGAGCGCACGTCAGGTGGAGGACGCCCGGCAGGTCGCAATCCTCGAGATCGGCGTAGAGCTCAACCTCGCGCAGGGGCTGGTCGCGAACCTGGTCTCGGCCACCCGGACCCTCGTGATGGACCTGCCCACCGTGTGGGCCGCGCACCAGGCCGGTGAGGTCGACCGAGCCAAAGCCCGCGAGATCGCCTCGACCGCCTGGAAGCTCCACGCGCCGGAGAACATCACCAGGCTGGACGAGGAAGTGCTCGCCTACGCCACCACCCACACCCTCGGCCAGCTCAAGAGCTGGCTACGCAGGTTCCTCGTCCGGGTCGAACCCGACCACGCCACCGAGCGCCGCACGGCCGCCCAAGCGGACCGCACCGTCACCATCACCGCCCTGGATGACGGGATGAGCCTGCTCCAGGCGTTGATCCCCACGACCGACGCGGTGCTGATCGATCGTGACCTGACCCTGACGGCGAAGGCCTCCCGCAGCCAGAGCCCGGACGACGCCCGGACGTTGGCGCAGGCCCGCGCCGACGCCCTGGTGAACACCCTTCTGCGCAAGGACGACACCAGCACCACGTCAGGGCGGGGCCGCTTCCACCTCGGCGTCACCGTCTCCCTCGCCACCCTGCTCGGTCTCTCGAGCGAGCCGGGCGTCTCCACCGATGGGCAGCACGTCCTCGACCCTGCCCTGCTCGCCGAGCTCGCCACCCAAGAGGGGACGCTCTTCTCGCGGTTGTTGACCGACGAGAACGGCGGGATCCTCGACATCACCGAGCTCGGCCGCTTCCCCACCCAGCCCCTCCGCAGGGCGTTGAACCTGGTGGACGGCACGTGTGACGTTCCCGGCTGCACCCGCCCCGCCATCGCCTGCGACCTGGACCACCAGATCCCCTACGACCCCGACCCACCACCCGGACAACCACCCGGGCAGCAACGCGGACCCACCGAAGCGGCGAACTTGCACCACCGCTGCCCGCCTCACCACGGACTCAAGACCCGAGGAGCACTATCGGTCAGCCACGACGAGCACGGCAACGCCCACTGGCACCTACCCACCCGCACCATCCCCGCCGACACCGCGTTCACCCGCGCCTGGACCCAGCGACCCCGCACCCTCCAGCTCGTCGAGATCCACCACCTCGACCCGCGCCGCATCGCGGACCATCGTCGAGGGGGCGGACGACGGAGGGGCGCGACGCGCGCGCCGTAGGCTGCCCTCATGATCACGCTCACCGATCCGCCCACCCTGGTGGCGCCGACGGCGGCCGTGCGTGCCACCTACCTGGTCGGCGAGATGGCCGACATGAGGCACCGTGGCGCCAGCGCGGAGTGGCTCTCCGCCGCCAGTCGCGACTTCGACGCCTTCGTCGCGGAACGCATCGGCGTGCGCGAGCGATGGGGCGTGCCCTCCGAGGTGTTCTGGTTCGTCTCCGGCGAGTACTACCTCGGCAGCCTCGTGATCCGGCACCGCCTGATCGCCGACCAGGGCGGCGGCCACATCGGGTACCACGTGGTCAGCCCGTGGCAGGGCCAGGGACACGCCACCGAGATGCTCCGCCAGGCACTCGTGAAGGCCGGTGCCCTGGGCATCTCCCCCGCGCTCCTCACGGTCTCTCCCGTCAACCACGCCTCCCGACGCGTCGTGGAGAAGAACGGAGGCGTGCCGGACGGGATCAACCACGAGGGCGAGCAGCGCTTCTGGGTGCCCACACCGGCGTCCTCGTCGGCAGCCTCACCCGCCGTCGCCGTGTGACCACCATCACGCTAGCCTGATCGCGGGTCCGACGCTCGGCCTTCCAGGGACGTCCGCACCGGGCGGACGACGGGCGACGAGCCGGGCCCGGGGGGAAACATGCTCACCGGGATCTTCCTGCCCGAGCTGCTGGGCACGGCCACGTTGCTGCTGCTCGGGTGCGGGGTCGTCGCCAACGTGGTGCTCGCCAAGACCAACGGGCACGGCGGCGGACCGCTGATGATCACGATCGGCTGGGGACTCGCCGTCTTCGCCGGCGTGTACGTGGCCTATCAGTCCGGCGCCCACCTCAACCCGGCCGTCACCCTCGGCCTCGTCGCCTCGGGAGACGACCTCGGCGGCGACACCGCGGTGAAGGTGCTGGTCTACCTCGCGGCGCAGCTGGTCGGCGCGATCCTCGGGGCTGCGCTCTGCTGGCTCGCCTACCGCGACCAGTTCGACGCCGAGGAGAGCGACCCCGACGACAAGCTCGGCGTGTTCTGCACCGCGCCCCAGATCCCGCGCACCAGCTCGAACCTGCTGACCGAGGTGATCGGCACCTTCGTGCTCGTGTTCGTCATCATCGCGTTCGGCAAGACGCCCAGCGGGCTCGGCCCGCTCGCCGTTGCCCTGCTCGTGGTCGCCATCGGAGCGAGCCTCGGCGGCCCCACCGGCTACGCCATCAACCCTGCGCGCGACCTCGGGCCCCGCATCGCCCACGCCGTGCTGCCCATCCGCCGCAAGCGCGACAGCAACTGGTCCTACGCCTGGATCCCTGTCGTCGGACCGGTCGTCGGTGGCATCCTCGCAGGACTGCTCGCCGCTGCCGCGAACTACGCCTGACCTGACCGAACCCCACCCGACCGCACCACAGAAACGAGAACCGAGCATGGCCGACAACACGTACGTCCTCGCGATCGACCAGGGCACGACCTCCACCCGCGCGATGATCTTCGACCGCAGCGGCTCCGTCGTCGCGGTCGACCAGGTCGAGCACGAGCAGATCTTCCCCCGCGCGGGCTGGGTGGAGCACGACGCGCTGGAGATCTGGGAGAACACCCGGCGGGTCATCGGTGGCGCGCTCGCGAAGGCGAACTTCAACAGCCGCAACATCTCCGCCGTCGGCATCACCAACCAGCGCGAGACCGCCGTCGTCTGGGACCGCAGCACGGGCCAGCCCGTGTACAACGCGATCGTCTGGCAGGACACGCGCAGCCAGAAGATCGTCGACCGGCTGGGCGGCGACGCCGGCCCCGACCGCTACAAGGAGACCGTCGGCCTGCCGCTCGCCACCTACTTCGCCGGCCCCAAGGTCACCTGGATCCTCGAGAACGTCGACGGCGTCAAGGAGCGTGCCGAGGCCGGCGAGCTGCTGTTCGGGACCATGGACACCTGGGTGCTGTGGAACCTCACCGGCGGGGCGGAGAACGACGGCGTGCACGTCACCGACGTCACCAACGCCTCGCGCACCATGCTCATGAACCTCGAGACCCTCGAGTGGGACGAGCAGATCGCCGCCGACATGGGCATCCCGCTCTCGATGCTGCCCGAGATCCGGTCCAGCTCGGAGGTCTACGGCGAGTGCAAGCCGGGCATCCTGCGCGGCACCCCCGTCGCCGGCATCCTCGGCGACCAGCAGGCCGCGACCTTCGGCCAGGCATGCCTGGCGAAGGGAGAGGCGAAGAACACCTACGGCACCGGCAACTTCATGCTCCTGAACACCGGCACCGAGGCCGTCCCGTCGGAGAACGGTCTGCTCACCACCGTCTGCTACAAGATCGGCGACCAGCCGACGGTGTACGCGCTCGAGGGCTCCATCGCCGTCACCGGATCGCTCGTGCAGTGGGTCCGCGACAACCTCGGCCTCATCTCCAGCGCCCCGGAGATCGAGGAGCTCGCGCGCAAGGTCGACGACAACGGCGGCGCCTACTTCGTCCCCGCCTTCTCCGGCCTGTTCGCCCCGCACTGGCGACCCGACGCACGCGGCGCGCTCGTGGGACTGACCCGCTACGTGAACAAGAACCACATCGCCAGGGCCGTGCTCGAGTCCACCGCCTACCAGACGCGCGAGGTGCTCGACGCCATGAACGCCGACTCCGGCGTGCCGCTCGCCGAGCTGCGCGTCGACGGCGGCATGGTCGTCAACGAGACGCTCATGCAGTTCCAGGCCGACATCCTCGGTGTCGACGTCGTACGCCCCAAGGTGGCCGAGACCACCGCGCTCGGCGCCGCCTACGCCGCCGGGCTCGCCGTCGACTACTGGCAGAACGAGGACGACCTGCGCGCCAACTGGGGCGAGGACAAGCGGTGGACGCCCCAGATGTCCGAGGACGAGCGCGAGAAGTACTACCGCAGCTGGAAGAAGGCCGTCACCAAGACCCTCGACTGGGTCGACGACGACGTCGACTGAGCTGAGGGGCCGATGTCGTTCCTCCTGGCTACGGTGGAGCCAGGAGGAACGATGGCCGACGACCCCCGCCGCCGGGCGGCGCACTACCGGCTCGGCGACGACCCCGCGCCCGAGGAGACGCCGTCGCGCCCCGAGCGCGGACGCCGCCCCGAGGACCAGACCCTCTACGTCGACGGACAGGTCCGGGCCGCGATCGCGCGCGGCGAGTTCGACGACCTGCCGCTGGCGGGCAAGCCGCTCCCGGCGCGGGTCTACCGCCACGACCCCGACTGGTGGCTCAAGCAGCTGATGGAGCGCGAGAACGTCTCCGGCGTCCTCCCGCCGGCGCTCGCGCTGCGACGCGAGGACGCCGAGCTCGACGACCTCCTCGACACCTCCGGCTCGGAGACCCACGTCCGCGACCTCCTGACCGACTTCAACCGGCGGGTCGTCGAGGCCCGACGTCAGCTCCAGGGCGGACCGCCCGTCGTCACGCCCCTGCGCGACGTCGAGGAGGAGGTTGCCGCATGGCGTGAGCGCCTGCGCGCACGGGCCGCCGCGCGCACGTCTCCCCCGCCGCCGCGACGACGCTGGTGGCAGTGGCGGACGCCCCGTGGCTGAGCCTGAGGCGCAACGCATCCACGACGACGGCGCGCCGCTCGACCTCCGCCGCACCCTCTCCACCCTGCGCCGAGGGCCCGCCGACCCGGCGTACCGACGCGTCGGCCACGACCACTGGCGCGTCGTGCGCACCCCCGACGGTCCAGCCACCACGCTGCTGCGCCAGGTCGGACCCTCAGCCGTCCACCTGCAGGCGTGGGGCCCCGGCGCCGAGCACCAGGCCGAGGCGCTGCCCCGGCTCGTCGGGCTGCCCGTCGACGACCTGCCCCTCGCCCACCCCGTCGTCGCCGACGCGCACCGACGCTTCCCGGGGCTCCGCGTGCCGTGCACGGGCGACGTCGTGGGCGCCCTGGTGCCCGCGATCATCGAGCAGAAGGTGCTCGGCGCCGACGCCTTCCTGTCCTGGCGCCAGCTGCTGCACCGCCACGGCGAGCCGGCGCCGGGCCCGGCGCCCGCGGGGATGCGTGTGCCCCTCACCGGTGCCGCCTGGGCGGCGCTGCCGTCGTGGGCGTGGCACCACTGCGGGGTCGACCCGAAGCGCTACCGCACGGCACAGGCCGCCACCCGGATGGCGGACGCGCTCGAGCGTCTCGGCCCCCACGACCTTCTCGGTGCGTACCGCGGCCTGCGCAGCATCCCCGGCATCGGGGTGTGGACGGCAGCGGAGGTCGGCTCGCGGGCATTCGGCGACACCGACGCCGTCCCCTTCGGCGACTACCACCTGGCCAGCACGGTCGGCACCGCGCTGCTCGGCCGACGGCTCGAGCACGACGACGAGGTCGCCGCCGCGCTCGAACCGTTCCGCCCGCACCGGTTCGTCGCGCTGCGCCTCATGCAGCTCAGCCCGCACGTGCAGGTCGAGCGACGCGGGTCCCGCATGTCGCGCGTCGACCACCGCGGGCGGTAGCCGTCGCCCGCTCCTACAGTGGGCGCGTGCTGCTTCCCGGACCCGTCCAGCGTGCGTCCCGGTCGTGGCCGGCGCCGGCGCTGTCGCTCTTCGCGGTCGGCTGGGGCGCCAACCAGTTCGCCGCCCTGCTGCCCGTCTACCGCGTCGAGGACGGTGCGACCGCCGCCGAGGTGACGCTGCTGTTCGGGGCCTACGCCGTCGGGCTCATCCCGACGCTGCTGCTCGTCGCACCCGTCTCGGACCGGCTCGGCCGACGCCGCGTCATGCGGCCGGTGCTCGTGCTCTCCTTCGTCGCCACCGTGGTGCTGCTGCTCGGTGGCCACAGCCTCCTGCTGCTCCTGCTGGGTCGCCTGCTCGCCGGTGTCGCCTCAGGCGCGGCGTTCGCTCCCGGGACCGCCTGGGTCAAGGAGCTCTCGACCGGACCGGCCGGCACGGGCGCACGACGTGCGGCGATCGCGCTGTCGGCCGGCTTCGGCACGGGCCCGCTCGTCACCGGGCTGATGGCCCAGTGGCTCCCGCACCCCCTGCTGCTGCCCTACGTCCCGCACCTCGTCCTCACGGTGCTCGTCGCCGTGTTCGCCTGGAACGCGCCCGAGCCGGTGCGCGCGCACCACGACCCGCTCGACGCCGAGACGGGTCGCGTCGTGCACGCGCTGCGCTCCCCCGCCTTCGTGCGACGCACGCTGTTCACCGCACCCTGGGTCTTCGGGTGCGCGACGCTGGCGTTCGCGACGGTGCCGCAGGTCGCCCCCGTCCCCGGCCCGAACGTCGCCGTGGGCGGAGCGCTCGTGGCGCTGACGCTCTGGACCGGTGTCCTCGTCCAGCCGCTCGGTCGTCGCCGCTCCCCGCGCACCACCGTCCTGCTGGGCGTGGGCGCCGGCGTCGTCGGCTTCCTCGTGGCCACGCTCGCGTCGCTGACGGGGTGGGGCGCGCTCACCGTCCTGGCGGCCGTGGGGCTCGGGGCCGCGTACGGCTGGATCCTCGTCGCCGGCCTGGCCACGGTCGAGGAGGTGGCGGGGCCGGCCGACCTCGCCACGGTGACGGCCGTCTTCTACAGCCTGACCTACCTCGGCTTCGCCGCACCGTACCTGGGGACGCTGCTGCTGTCGTGGCTGCCCGGGACGCCCGCCATGCTCCTGCTCGCGGCGCTGCTGGCCGCGACCGCACCGCTGGTGCTCAGCTCGGCACGGCGTCGCTGAGGCAGGCCACCAGGGCGTCGACCAGCTTCTGGGGCCGGGTCAGGGCGTTCAGGTGACCCCCTGGTACCGACCTCGGCGTGACACCGAGCCGTTCCTGCGCCACGCGCTCCTGCAGGCCCGGCGGGAAGAGCCGGTCGTCGTCGGCGACGAGCACATGGGTGGGCACGTCGGGCCAGCGCTCACCCGGCCACGGGGATCCGAAGGCGCGGTCGGTCTGCTGCCGGTCGTGCTCGGCGGCCTCGGCCAGCACGTCGTCGGGCGCGTCGTGGAAGAACACCTCGAGCACGTCGAACGGCCGCGACGGGTCGCGTCCGGCGGCCGCCTCGGCCTCGCGCCGGGCTGCGGCCTGGCCGACGGCGCGCCACCACTGCACGCCCGACTCCCCGGGCCGCGGGACCATCGCGTTCAGCAGCACGAGCAGGTCGACGGGCTCGACGAGGGCCGCTGCCGACGCGCTGAAGCCGCCGAAGGACTGGCCCACCAGCACCACCGGACCGTGGCCGCGGGAGGTACGCACGGCCTCCACCACCCGGTCGACGTAGCCCTGCAGGTCGACCTCGGGGTCCTCCCCCGGCAGGTCGACCGCGACCGCCCGGTGACCGATCGCCTCGAGCAGCGGCACCACGCGGCTCCAGAACCACGGCGAGCCCCCGGCGCCGGGGACCAGGACGAAGGTGGCTCCCGGTGCGGCCGACGGGCTCACCGGAAGCGGTCCGGGTCGCCCGCGCCCTCGCGCACGACCTCCGGCACGCCGTCGACGAAGTCCACGACGGTCGTCGGCTCGGCCACGACCTCGCCCGACTCGACGACGGCGTCCACGAGGTGGTCGAGCTCCTCCTTGACCAGCCAGCCCTCCGTCATCGGCTCGGTCTCGCCGGGCAGGATGAGGGTGCTCGACAGGATCGGCTCCCCCAGGGAGTCGAGAAGTGCCCGGACGACGACGTGGTCGGGGATGCGCACGCCGACGGTCTTCTTCTTCGGGTGGAGCAGTCGTCGCGGCACCTCGCGGGTGCCCGGCAGGATGAAGGTGTAGGGCCCCGGTGTGGCGTTCTTGACCGCGCGGAAGATCGCGTTGTCGAGGTGCACGAGCTGCCCGAGCTGCGCGAAGTCCTTGCAGACGAGCGTGAAGTGGTGCTTGTCGTCGAGCCTGCGGATGCTCCGGATCCGGTCGAGGGCGTCCTGGTTGCCCGGAGCCGCGCCGAGCGCGTAGCCCGAGTCCGTGGGGTACGCGACGAGGCCGCCGTCGCGCAGGATCGAGGTCGCCTGCTCGACGGCGCGGCTCTGCGGGTTCTGCGGGTGGATCTCGAGGTAGCGGGCCATGTCCCGACCCTACGAGCCCGACGCCCCGATGCCCACCCGTCGACACCCGCACAGTTCGCCAAGAGATCTTTGCAAAGATCTCTTGGCGATCTACGCTGGTCCCGTGACCGAGCCTTCCGTCGTCCCGTCCGCCCACGCCCTCCGCGCCCTGAGCCACCCCCTGCGGCTGCGCCTGCTGGGACTGCTGCGGATCGACGGGCCGGCGACGGCCACGACCCTGGCCGCGCGGACCGGCACCTCGTCGGGGGCGACGTCCTACCACCTGCGCCAGCTCGCCGTGCACGGGTTCGTCGAGGAGGCCGAGGGCGACGGAGACGCCCGGACCCGCTGGTGGCGTGCCGTGCACCGCTCGACGTCGACCAGCACGCCTCGGGACGCCGACGAGCTCGCCGCGGTCGACGCGTTCGGCCAGGCCGTCGCCGTCGTGCACGCCGAGCAGCTCCAGCGAGCCGTCGAGGAGTACCCGCTGCTGCCCGAGGAGTGGCGAGCGGCCTCGACCCTCAGCGACTGGGTGCGGCGGCTGCGACCGGAGCGGGCCCGTGCGCTGACCGAGCAGCTCGTCGCCCTGCTGTCGGCCGTGGAGGACGACGACCACCCCGACGCGCGACCGTTCAGCGTCCGCGTCCACGCGAATCCGTGGCCCGGCAGCGTGACCGACGCATGAGGCTCGACGCATGAGGAGGGGTCGGCTGCTCGTCGCGTGGCTCGTCGCCGACGGGCTCGCCCTGACCGGCACGCGACTGGCGGCCGTCGCCATCCCGTGGCTGGCGCTCACGACGACCGGGTCACCCTCTGCGGCCGGGCTCGTCGCGTTCGCCGAGCTCGCTCCGCTCGTGGTCGCGAAGGTCCTGGCCGGGCCCGTGATCGACCACCTCGGAGCCCGTCGGGTTGCGGTCGGCTGCGACGCGGCCAGCGCCGCGGTGGTGTGTGCTGTGCCCGTGCTCCACCACCTCGGGGCCCTGCCCTTCCCGCTCCTCCTCCTGCTGGTGGCGGTCGTCGGCGCGCTGCGCGGACCGGCGGACGCGGCGCGGCGAAGCCTCGCGCCGACCGTCGCCGAGGTCGCGGACGTGCCGCTCGAGCGGGTCACCGGGCTCTCGTCGGGCGTCGAGCGCACGGCCGGCCTCGTCGGTGCGGCGCTCGCCGCCCTGCTCGTCGCCCTCGTCGGAGCGGCCGACGCCCTGCTGGCGAACGCGGCCGGCCTCGCCCTCGCCGCCGTGGTGCTCGGGACGGGAACCGGTCGCCTCCTGCCTCGGACCGAGCCGGCAGGTCGCCCCGAGCGGTACGGACGTCGGCTGCGGGAGGGCTGGACGTTCCTGCGCGGAGACCCCGTCATCCTGGCGCTGACGTCGATGATCGCCGTCACCAACCTCCTCGACGTCGGCCTGACGGCCGTGCTGCTGCCGGTCTGGGCCGAGCGCAGCGGCGCCGGGGTCGCCGCCGTCGGGCTGCTGCTCGCGGTGATGGCGGCGACGTCGCTCGTCGGCTCGCTGCTGGCGGCCGCGTGGGCGCAGCGGATGCCCCGGTTCGCCGTGTACGTGACGGCCTTCCTCGTGTGCGGGCTCCCCCGGTTCGTCGTCCTCGCCTGGACGGGCTCGACGGCGTGGCCCGTCGTCGTCATGGCGGTCGCGGGGCTCGCCTCCGGCTTCCTGAACCCCATCGTGGGCGCCGTGTTCTACGAGCGCATCCCGCGTGGACTGGTCGGTCGGGTCGGGTCGCTGTCGACGGCCGTCGCGTGGGCGCTCATGCCGTTCGGCGGTCTCGTCGCAGGCGGTCTGCTGGCCGTCCTGGGGCTCGAGGGCGCCCTCGTCGCCGCCGGGACGCTCTACCTCGTCGCGACCCTGGCGCCTCTGGCCGACCGCCGGTTCCGCGCGATGGAGAGACCTGCTCCTGCCGTGTCGCGTGCCCCGGAGCGCGTGCCGTAGCCGACCTGTCCATCATGTGACTGCCGTGCCCACTCTTCGGGATGCCCGCCTACGCTTGAACCATGCCCGAGACCCTGCCCACCTCCGGCCTGACGCTCGCGGAGCGCCGGGACCGCCAGCTCGCGCACGACGCCGCGCGCGAGGAGCACCACCGCACCCGCGACGCGGTCCTCGGACCCCGCCGCGACGCGGACACGCTGCGCGCCGTCGCCGAGGAGGCCGCCGTGCGCCTCGCCGACGCGAGCACGGACGAGGTGCTGGCGTGGGTCGCGGACGAGTTCGGCTACCGCACGGCGGTCGCGTGCTCCATGGCCGACGCCGTGCTCCCCCACGTCGTCGCGGGGCACCTGCCGTGGGTCGACACGCTCTTCCTCGAGACCGGGTACCACTTCGCCGAGACGATCGGCACGCGCGACGCCGTCGAGTCCTCGATGGAGCTCACGATCGTCGACGTGATGCCGCGGCAGACCGTCGCGGAGCAGGACGCCGAGCACGGCAAGGACCTCTTCGCCCGCGACCCCGGCCTCTGCTGCCACCTGCGCAAGGTCGAGCCGCTCAGCCGCACACTCGCCGGCTACGAGGTGTGGATCACCGGCGTGCGCCGCGACGAGGGCCCGACCCGCGCCGACACGCCCCTGGTCTCGTGGGATGAGAAGAACGGCCTGGTGAAGGTCAACCCCCTCGCCGCCTGGACCTTCGACGAGCTGCTCGCCTACGCGGAGGAGCACGACGTCGTCGTCAACCCGCTCGTGAAGGACGGCTACCCGTCGATCGGCTGCGCGCCGTGCACCCGTCGCGTCGCGCCCGGCGAGGACCCCCGCGCGGGTCGCTGGGCCGGTCTGGACAAGACCGAGTGCGGCCTGCACACGTGAGCGAGACCCTCACCCCGAACGAGAAGGAACGCATGACCGTCGTCGACGACGCGCCCGGCACCGCCGAGCGCCCGACCTACCGGCTCGACCAGCTCGCCTGGCTGGAGTCGGAGGCGATCCACATCATCCGCGAGGTCGCTGCGGAGTTCGAGCGTCCCGTGCTCCTGTTCTCCGGCGGCAAGGACTCCGTGGTGATGCTGCACCTGGCGACGAAGGCCTTCTGGCCCGCGCCGGTGCCCTTCCCCGTCATGCACGTCGACACCGGGCACAACTTCCCCGAGGTGCTCGCGTTCCGCGACGCCACCGTCGAGCGGCTCGGCCTGCGGCTCGTGGTCGCGTCCGTGCAGGACTACCTCGACGACGGCCGGCTGCGTGAGCGCAGCGACGGCACCCGCAACCAGCTGCAGACCCAGCCGCTGCTCGACGGCATCACCGACCACAAGTTCGACGCCGTCTTCGGTGGCGGTCGACGTGATGAGGAGAAGGCCCGCGCCAAGGAGCGCGTGTTCAGCCTGCGCGACGAGTTCGGCCAGTGGGACCCGCGCAACCAGCGGCCCGAGCTGTGGAACCTCTACAACGGCCGGCACCGCCCCGGCGAGCACGTACGGGTCTTCCCGCTGAGCAACTGGACCGAGCTCGACGTGTGGCAGTACATCGCCGCCGAGGGCATCGAGCTCCCCCCGCTGTATTACGCGCACGAGCGTGACGTGTTCGAGCGCGACGGCATGCTCGTCGCGGTCACCGAGGTCTCCCAGCCGCGTCCCGGCGAGTCCGTCGAGCGTCGCCTGGTCCGCTACCGCACGGTCGGCGACATGTCGTGCACCGGAGCAGTCGAGAGCGACGCCGCGACGGTCGAGGACGTCGTCGTGGAGGTGGCGGCCACGCGGCTGACCGAGCGGGGCGCCACCCGTGCCGACGACCGCGCGTCCGAGGCAGCCATGGAGGACCGGAAGAAGGAGGGGTACTTCTGATGGCCACGCTGCCCACCACGACGTCGCCCACCAGGACGCTGCTCAGGCTGGCCACCGCCGGCTCCGTCGACGACGGCAAGTCCACCCTCGTCGGCCGCCTGCTCTACGACTCCAAGTCGGTGCTGGCCGACCAGTTCGACGCGGTCGAGCGGGTCAGCCGCGACCGGGGGCTCGCGTCGGCCGACCTCGCGCTGCTCACCGACGGGCTGCGGTCCGAGCGGGAGCAGGGCATCACGATCGACGTCGCCTACCGCTACTTCGCGACCGCCGAGCGGTCGTTCATCCTCGCCGACTGCCCCGGACACGTGCAGTACACGCGCAACACCGTCACCGGGGCCAGCACGGCCGACGTCATCGTGCTGCTCGTCGACGCCCGCAAGGGCGTGCAGGAGCAGACCCGACGCCACCTCGCCGTCGCCTCGCTGCTGCGGGTGCCGCACGTCGTCGTCGTGGTCAACAAGATCGACCTGGTCGACTTCGACGAGGCCACGTACGACCGGGTCGCGTCCGAGGTGCTCGGGGTGGCCACGTCGCTCGGGCTGACCGACGTGACGACCATCCCCGTGTCCGCCCTCGACGGCGACAACGTCGTGGAGGCGTCCGCCCGCACGCCCTGGTACGAGGGGCCGAGCGTCCTCACGTTCCTCGAGACCCTCGCGCCGGCGGGCGAGCCGCACTCCGAGCCGCTGCGCTTCCCCGTGCAGCTGGTCATCCGCCCGCAGGCCGCGGCCGGCGACGAGCACCGTGACTACCGCGGCTACGCCGGGCAGATCGCGTCCGGCCTCGTGCGCCCGGGCGATCCCGTCACGGTCCTGCCGAGCGGACGCACGAGCACCGTCGCGGGCATCGACACCGCCGACGGCGAGCTCGACGTCGCGTTCGCGCCCCAGTCGGTCACGCTGCGGTTGGCCGACGACGTCGACGTCTCGCGCGGTGACCTGATTGTGACCTCGCGGAGCGTCCCGGCGGTCACCCAGGACGTCGAGGGCACGATCGCGTGGCTCGCGGACCACCGGCTCGCGGGCCGCACGAAGGTGCTGCTCAAGCACGGCACCCGGACCGTGCAGGCGATGGTGACCGAGATCAAGGGACGCCTCGACCTCGACGCCGCGAGGCTCGAGCCCGCGGACTCCCTCGAGCTCAACGACATCGGTCACGTCACGCTGCGTCTGGCCTCCCCCATCGCGGCCGAGGAGTACCTGCACGCCCGCGCGGGCGGCTCGTTCCTGCTGGTCGACGGCCAGGACGGCACGACGCTCGCCGCGGGCATGGTGGGCGACGCGCTGCTCGCGACCGCTACGGTCTGAGCGTGCCTCTCCCCCTCACCCTGCGTCCTGAGGGCCGCCGCGTCGTGGTGGTCGGCGGTGGCACGGTCGCCTCGCGCCGCGTCCACGCCCTGCTGGGTGCCGACGCGGACGTCGTGGTGGTCGCCCCGGAGGTGAGCGCCCGCATCCGGGAGCTCGCCGGCCTCGGCCGCCTGACCTGGCTCGAGCGCGGGTACCGCACCGGCGACCTCGACGGTGCCTGGCTGGTGCAGACCGCCACCGACAGCGCGGTCGACGACCAGGTGGCCGCCGACGCGGAGCAGGCGCGGGTCTGGTGCCTCAAGGGTGGCGATCCCGACCACGCGACGGCATGGATGCCGGCCGTCGCGTCCGTCGACGACGTGCACGTCGCGGTGAGCGGCGGGGGCGACGCGCGCCGCGCCTCGGTGCTGCGCGACGCCGTCGCCGCGGCCCTGCAGTCCGGTGACCTGCCGCTGCGGCACCGGACCCACCACCCCGAGGGATCGGTCGCCCTGGTGGGCGGCGGACCGGGTGACGCCGACCTGCTGACGACGCGCGGCCGACGGCTGCTGGCCGAGGCCGACGTCGTCGTCGTCGACCGGCTCGCGCCGCTGGACGCCCTCGACGAGCTCGCGCCCGACGTGGAGGTGGTCGACGTCGGCAAGCTGCCCGACCACCACCCGGTGCCGCAGGACGAGATCAACCGGATCCTCGTGGACCGGGCCCTCGCGGGCAAGCTCGTCGTCCGGCTGAAGGGCGGCGACCCGTACGTGCTCGGGCGCGGCGGCGAGGAGCGTCAGGCCTGCGAGGCGGCCGGGGTGCCCGTCGAGGTCGTCCCCGGCGTCACGAGCGCGATCGCCGTCCCGGCGGCTGCCGGCATCCCCGTGACCCACCGAGGCGTCGCGACCGGCTTCAGCGTCGTCACCGCGCACGACGAGCTCGGCGACCTCCCCGCGTCGCCGGACCACACCATCGTCATGCTGATGGGTGTGCGCCGTCTCGCCCAGAGCGCGGCGACCCTCGTCGCCGCAGGACACCCCGAGAGCTCGCCCGTCGCCGTGGTGGAGCGCGGCTGCACCCCGGACCAGCGGGTCACCGTGGGCACGCTGGCCACGATCGCCGACCGCTGCGTCGAGGTCGGCGTGGGCTCCCCCGCCGTCACCGTGGTGGGCGAGGTCGTGCGCCTCTCCCCCGCCTGGCGCTGACGACTCAGGCCGGGCCGCGCGTGCGGTGCAGCCACCACAGCCCGACGAACGGCAGCACGAGCGGCACGTAGCCGTACCCGGCGCCGAAGTCCGACCACACCGTCGCGTCCGGGAACAGCCCGCCGTCGAGGAGCGTCAGCAGCCCGACCCCGAGCACGCCCACCAGCTCGAACAGCACGGCTCCCACGGCGAGGCGGTGCCGGTCGGTGGCGAGAGCGTAGGTCGCGAGGACGTAGACGACGCCGGCGAGCGCCGAGAGGGCGTACGCCACGGGCGCCTCGTCGGCCTTGACGACCAGCTGGTAGACCGAGCGCGCCGTCGCAGCGATCGCGAAGACCGCGTAGACCGCCACGAGCGCCCGGCCCGGTCCGGTCGAGGTCCGGCCGGCGGCGGCGTCCTCGGAGGAGGCGTGCTCAGACATAGGTCCCCTTCCAGATCCCGAGCAGCCGCACCATCAGGGCGGCGACGGTGAGCAGTGCCACGACGACGACGCCGGTGCCCCACCGGCTCTTCTCGGCGATCCCCCACAGCACCGCGGCCGGCGGCAGGACCACCACCGTGAGCCAGTACGACACGTACAGGCCGCCCGAGACGTCGCGGTCGGTCTGCGCGAGCGCCACGAAGCCGCCGACCATGACGACGAGCAGGACCAGCTCCAGCACCGACACCGCGTAGAAGAGCGGGTTCCCGAACGGGGCGTCCCGCACGGTGTGCGTCGCCGCGAACACGGCCACCAGCAGCGCCAGCAGGGCGACGCCGTAGGCGATCGTGTCGGTCACGTCAGGCTGGTCCTCTGGTCGGCTCGTCGGTGTCGCGGGCCTCCCGCGCGTCGACGCCGAGGATCCGCAGGGTCGAGTCTTCCACGAAGCCGTTCCAGGCCGACACCTGGCGCAGCATGTAGTGCCCCGCGCCCGGGAGCGCCGTCCACGTCGCCTCCGTCGCGATCGGACGGCAGCGCTCGACGAAGGTCCGGCTCAGGGCGGCGGAGGTCCACCGGTCGTGTGGTCCGTGCAGCACGTGCAGCGCCCGCCCGGCGAGCGCGCGGTGCGGCTCGCCGGCGGGCAGCCACGGCGCGAGGCCGACGACGCCGACGACCGAGGAGTCGTCCGCCGTGCGGCACGCGGTGCGTCCGCCCATCGAGTGACCGACGAGGACCACCGGCAGGTCGCCGTGCTGCTCACGCAGCCGGTCGAGCGCCCACCGGGCGTCTCGCACGGGCGACGGGTCGCGGTCGTCGTTCCAGCCACGCACCCGGTGCTGCAGGAGGTGCACGGCCAGCTGCTCGCGACGGGCCACCGGCCGAAGCGCCTTGGCGACCAGCAGCATGCGCCACCAGCTCGCGTTGCGGTTGCGCACGGGCTGCGTGCTGCGCTGCTGACCGCCGTGCAGGACCAGCGCCACGGCCCGCGGGTGGTCCGGACGGTGGATGACGTCCAGCCGCGGCTCGCGCGGTTCCTCGCTCATCTGGCCACCGTGACACAGCGGCCCTGAGGCTGCAGCCGGAGGATGGGAGGCGCTCCCTAGGATGTGACCGAGAACTCTTCCCCGCTCGACCCATCCACCCCGGAGGCAGCCGCGAATGGCCCGTAGAAGCTTGTTCGGGAAGGAGTCGCGCATGAGCCAGTCAGCAGCCGATCGCCTGGCCGCGGTTCCGGAGACCGCGCCCGCGGTCGACCCCGACGACCTGCTCGTCCGCGTCGCCCGCGGCGACGAGAGCGCGTTCGCGGCGCTCTACGACGCCCTCGGTGCCACGGTCTTCGGCATGGCCCGTCGCGTCATCCGCGACCCCGCGCGCGCCGAGGAGGTGGCCCAGGAGGTGTTCCTCCAGGTCTGGCAGACCGCCGCCAGGTTCGATCCCGCCCGCGGGACCGCCAAGAGCTGGGTGCTCACCCTGGCGCACCGCCGGGCCGTCGACGCAGTGCGTCACGACCAGGCGGCGACCAACCGGGAGAACAGCTATGACTGGTCGCCCGGCGTCGACCACGACCAGGTGCTGGAGACGGTGACCGTCCGTCTGGAGCACGAGCAGGTGCGGCGCTGTCTCGAGGGCCTGACCGAGCTGCAGCGCGAGTCCGTGAACCTCGCCTACTACCAGGGATACACGTACGCCGAGGTGGCACAGGTGCTCGGCGCCAACCCTGCCACCGTCAAGACGCGCATGCGCGACGGACTCGTCCGTCTGCGTGACTGCATGGGAGTGGAGGTCTCATGACGCACGATCTGCACACCCTCGCCGCGCCCTACGCACTCGACGCGCTCGACCCGCACGAGCGGGCCCGGTTCGAGGGACACCTCGACCAGTGCGCCGAGTGCCGCCAGGAGCTGCGCGGATTCCACCTCACGGCGCTGCGCCTCGCCGAGGCCGAGGCCGACACGCCGCCGCCCGCGCTCCGCGCGCGTCTGCTGTCCGAGGTCAGCGCGACCGCGCAGGAGCGCCCGGTCGTCACGACGCTCGCCCAGCGGGGCCGCATCCGCCGCGCCGGTCCTCGGCTCCTGGTCGCCGCGTCCGTCCTCGTGGCCGCCGGTGCGATCGGTGGCTACGTCTCCGAGCACAACAGAGCCGACGACCTGCAGGCCGACTCCGCGCGGATCAGCGCGGTCATGGTGGCCGGCGACGCGACCATGCTCGACGGGAAGGTCCGCACCGGCGGCACCATGCGCGTCGTCGCGTCCCCCTCGCACGACGCCGCCGTCGTGATGGGCTCGGACCTCAAGCAGCTCGACGACGGGCACGTCTACCAGGTGTGGGCGATGCACGACGGTGTGCCGCGGTCGCTGGGCGTGCTCGGCAGCGGTGCCGGCATGCTCTACGCCCAGGACATCGCGGGCAGCGACGCCTTCGCGGTGACGGTCGAGCCCGACGGCGGCTCGCCGGCCCCGACGACCGATCCGGTCGCCGCGATGCCGGCCTGACCCCTCGGCCGACCCGCCGGACACCTGCGCGACCATGGACGACGTGAACCCGCACGTCCTCGTCTCCCCCGCCATGGCGGTCCCGTCCCGCTTCTACCGACCGCTGGTGGCGGCGTTCGAGGACGTCGGCTGGTCGGCGCAGGCGCTCGGCCGGCGTGGGTTCGAGCCCGACGGGCGGACGGCGTCGCGGGCGGACGACTGGTCCTACGCCGACGAGATCGACGACCTCGCCGACGCAGTCCGGGCTGCACGCAGGGCCGAGCCCGCGCGCCCCGTGCTGGTGCTCGGACACAGCCTCGGCGCCCAGCTGGCGGTCGGGCTCCAGCAGCGGGACGACACCACGGTGCACGCCGACGGGCTGGTGATGGTGGGGGCCTCCACCCCGCACCACCGCTTCTACCCCTACGGCGGCCTGCCCATGCTCGCCTTCGCGTCGGCGATCCCACTGGTGACGCAGGGGCTGGGTCACCTCCCGAAGCCGGCCTTCGGGGCACCGGGTGCGCGCACGCTGATGCGCGAGTGGGCGCGCTTCGTCCGGACGGGAGGCCCACCCTTCGAGGTGCGCGAGCCGGTGACCACCCCCGCGCTCGTCGTGCACCTGCAGGGTGACGCGTACGCGGTGTCCGCTGCCAACAAGCGCTTCGTGGAGCAGTTCCTCGACCCTGCCGCCGTCACCCGGTGGGTCTACACCCGCGACGCCGTGCCCGACGGGGGCAGCACGGACCACGTGCGCTGGGTGAAGCACCCCGGCGTGGTCGTGGACCGCGTGGTCACGTGGTGGCAGACCGCGTCGGTGCCGACGGCGTCCTAGGATCGGCTCCATGAGCCGGAGCAGCGCATGACGCCCGCCATGGACCTCCTCCTGCAGGCCGTCCGGGACGCGGTCGAGGACACGCCGTACGTCGTGGACGTCGTCGACGACGGATTCGACCTGCGGCTCGACCTCGCCGACCGTCGCTGGCGGACGGTCCTCGGGCAGGCCGGGATCGAGCGGACGGTGATCCACGAGGTACGACCTCGCGGTGACGCCGTCGCCATCACCGACGTCGTGCGCCGTGTCGACTGGGTCGCGGGAGCACCGGCACTGGCCGGTTCCGCGTCGGTCGAGCGGGGACGCACCATCGCGCTCGGGGTCGAGAAGGTCTGGGGGCTCGACGAGCACGGCATGCCCGTCAAGGTCGCCGACCTGCGCTTCGCTCCCCAGGAGGGACGCGAGCTCATCACCCTCGCGGCGCGCCAGGTGGGTCTGCGCGTGGCCCTCGGTTCGTCCGAGCTGGTCGGGCTGGTGTTCGCCGGCATCGCGGTCGGCGGACTCGTCATCGGCGGACTGGTGGTCCTGGTGCTCTGGCTGACCGGCGTGCTCCCGCCGGGCTGACGCGGGGGCGGCGACCGCTCAGGCGCCCTCGGGGCGCGCCGACGCCACGAACGACTGGAGCTGGGGGCCGAGGATGGCGAGCTGCTCGGCGAGGCAGGTCAGCGTGAAGACGACGACCGCGCGACGGTCCGCGTCCCTCGTCGGAGCCGTCGCCACGACCTGCGCCTGCCGCACCTCACGCTGACGCCCCTGCAGCGGCGCCCGGCCGGCGAGCACCTGGGTGACCCCGGGCGCCGTCGGGGTCCCCGACGTCACCCGGTCGACGACCTCGGCGTCCTCGACCTGCTCGGCGAACACGGCCAGGGACTCGTCGGCCACCACGGCCACGTCCTCGGCGGCGTCGCGCAGACCGCCCGACACGGTGAGCAGGGGTGCGAAGACGGCGCCGGGCTCGGGCCGGGTGGCCGCGAACGCCGCACCGGGGAGGCCGAGCTCGGCGGGGTCGGCCACCAGCCACGCGGGGTCGGGCAGCCTCAACGTCAGGTCGATGGGCAGCTGGGCCACGGCCGGTCCTCTCCTCGAGCGGTCACGCGGGCGGTCGCGGGAATGGTCACGGGAGCAGCTCCTGCAGGGCGGTGACCCCGCTGTCGAGCGACTCCACGAGCTCCGGGACGTCGACCTCGAGGTCGAGCCCGAGCTTGCCACCCAGCCCCCAGGCGGCTCCGCCGGACCCGCTCAGCCGGAAGACGCCGTCATCGTAGCCGAGCACGCCGTCGGCCCCGGCGCCCGCGCCGGCCCAGCCCTCGGCCGTGCCACGGGCGGTGATGCCGAAGAGCCCGCCCTCGAGGTCCCCGGCGATCCGTGCGCCGGCGAACACCTCGCCCCCGACGTGGGCACCGGTCGCCCCGATTCGGCAGCATGCCCGAGCGGCAGGTCGAGCAGCAGGTCATGGACAGCCTGAGCGAGAAGTACGGCCGCGCGCCGGACCGCATCGACTGTCCCGGACGTCTGGTGGGCGAGGTCGACCGCACCATGCGCTGCACGCTCGTCGACGGCGACACCCGCTTCGGCCTGACGCTCACGGTCACGTCCGTGACCGGCAAGCGGATGCGGTTCGACATCCAGGTGGACGACACGCCGCTGCCCGGCGACACGGCCTGAGACCGCGCGCCGGGCCACGGCTCAGGCGAAGGCCTCGATCGGCGGGCAGGAGCAGGTGAGGTTGCGGTCGCCGTAGGCCTGGTCGATGCGCCCGACCGGCGGGAAGTACTTGTCCTGGGTGCTGCCGGTCGGGAACACGCCGGTGGCGACCGGGTACGCGTGCTGCCAGTCGAGCAGCTCGCGGGCCGCGTGCGGAGCCTGCGCCAGCGGGTTGTCTCCCTCGGGCCACTCCCCCGCCGCGACCCGGTCGATCTCCGCGCGGATGGCAAGCATCGCGTCGCAGAACCGGTCGAGCTCGGCGAGGTCCTCGGACTCGGTGGGCTCGACCATGAGCGTGCCCGCGACCGGGAAGCTCATGGTGGGTGCGTGGAAGCCGTAGTCGACGAGCCGCTTCGCGACGTCGTCGACGGTCACGCCGGTCTCCTTGGTGATGCCGCGGACGTCGAGGATGCACTCGTGCGCGACGAGCCCGGAGCGTCCGGTGTAGAGCACCGGGAAGGCCTCCTTCAGCCGGGCGGCGACGTAGTTGGCCGAGAGGACCGCCACCGACGTCGCGTCGGTGAGTCCCTGCGCGCCCATCATCGACACGTAGGCGAACGGGATCGGCAGGATGCCCGCCGAGCCGTACGGTGCCGCGCTGATCGCGCCGATGCCCTGGCGCTTCGCGGCGACCGGGTGCAGCGGGTGGCTCGGCAGGAAGGGCACCAGGTGCTCGGCCACCGCGACCGGGCCCACGCCGGGACCGCCGCCACCGTGCGGGATGCAGAAGGTCTTGTGCAGGTTCAGGTGCGACACGTCGCCGCCGAAGGTGCCGGGCTCCGCGTGGCCCAGGAGGGCGTTGAGGTTGGCGCCGTCCACGTAGACCTGTCCGCCCGCGGCGTGCACGACGTCGCACAGCTCCGTGATGCCGTCCTCGTAGACACCGTGCGTCGACGGGTAGGTCACCATGATCGCCGCGAGGTCGTCGGCGTGCTCGGCGCACACCGCGCGCAGGTCGTCGAGGTCGACCTCGCCGACCTCGGTGGCCTTGACGATCACGACCCGCATGCCGGCCATCACGGCCGACGCGGCGTTGGTGCCGTGCGCCGAGCTCGGGATGAGGCAGACGTCGCGGCGCTCGTCGCCGTTGCTGCGGTGCCAGGCGCGGATGGCGAGCAGACCGGCCAGCTCACCCTGCGAGCCGGCGTTCGGCTGCACGGAGACGGCTGCGTAGCCGGTGACCGCGGCCAGCCACGACTCGAGCGTCTCGACGAGCTCGATCATGCCCGCGGCGTCCTCGGCCGGCACGAAGGGGTGCAGGTCGGCGAACCCGGGCCAGCTGATCGGCTCCATCTCCGCCGTCGCGTTGAGCTTCATGGTGCAGGAGCCCAGTGGGATCATGCCGCGGTCGAGCGCGTAGTCGCGGTCGCTCAGGGTGCGCAGGTAGCGCAGCAGCTGCGTCTCGCTGCGGTGCTCGGCGAACACGGGGTGGGTGAGGATCGCGTCGTCGCGCACGAGGGCCTCGGGCAGCGCGTCGGCGGCAGGCCCCTGGTGCGAGCCGGCCACGCCGAACGCGCGCCAGACGGCCTGCAGGTGCGCCACGGTCGTCACCTCGGAGGTCGAGACCGCGACGTGGTCGGCGTCGACCCGGCGCAGGTGGATGCCCTCGGCGCGGGCGCGGCCGACGACGGCGTCCGCCTCGCCGGGGACGCGGGCCACCACCGTGTCGAAGTACGTCTCGTGGAGCACCTCGACCCCGCCGGCCACGAGGCCGGAGGCGAAGGTCGTGGCGGCGGTGTGCACGTGCTGCGCGATCCGCCGCAGGCCCTCGGCGCCGTGGTACACCGCGTACATGGACGCGGTGACGGCCAGGAGCACCTGCGCCGTGCAGATGTTCGAGGTCGCCTTCTCCCGGCGGATGTGCTGCTCGCGGGTCTGCAGCGCGAGGCGGTAGGCGGGACGCCCGTCCTTGTCGACCGAGACGCCGACGAGGCGGCCCGGCAGGTGCCGCTCGAGCCCGTCGCGCACGGCCATGAAGCCGGCGTGGGGGCCGCCGTAGAACATGGGGACGCCGAAGCGCTGCGACGAGCCGACGACGACGTCGGCGCCCAGCGACCCGGGCGAGCGCAGGAGCACGAGGGCGAGCGGGTCGGCGACGACGACGGCGAGACCGCCGGCAGCGTGGACCGCGTCGATGGTGCGGGAGGGGTCGGTCACGGCACCGTCGGCCGCCGGGTAGGCGACGATCGCGCCGGCGACGTCCGCGGGCACGTCGTCGGTGCCGAGGTCGACGTCGAGGAGGTCGATGCCGAGGGCCTCGGCGCGGGTGCGCACCACGGCGAGGGTCTGCGGCAGGAGCCGCGTGTCGAGGACGATCGGTCGCAGGTCCTTGCCACGGGCGGCGCGACGCACGAGCGTCATCGCCTCGGCGGCCGCCGTGCCCTCGTCGAGCAGCGACGCGTTGGCCGTGGTCAGGCCGGCCAGGTCGGCGACCATCGTCTGGTAGTTCAGGAGCGCCTCGAGACGGCCCTGGGAGATCTCCGGCTGGTACGGCGTGTAGGCCGTGTACCAGGCGGGGTCCTCGAGCACGTTGCGCCGGATGACGGCGGGCGTCACCGTGGGGTGGTAGCCGAGGCCGATCATGGAGACGCCCGGGTTGTTGCGGGCGGCCAGGGCCTTGAGGGTGCCGAGCGCGGCCTGCTCGCTCAGCGCCGCGGGGAGCGCCGGGGCCGAGGTCGCCCGGATGGACTCGGGGACGGCCGCCTGCATGAGCGAGTCGAGCGAGGTGTGGCCGATGCGCTCCAGCATGGCCTGCTGGTCGCTGGCACGGGGGCCGATGTGACGGTCGACGAAGACGTCGGTCGGGGCCGTCAGCGGGCTGGTCGAGGGGGCGTCAGAGGACATGCAGGGACTCCAGGGATTGAGGTCTGGTTTCCCTCCCCTCCTGTCACGTCCGCACGGTGGCGTGCGCTCCAGGGTGGCCTCGTCCGCATGGTCCGTGGTGCCTGAGAGGTTCCGGGGAGGAATTGCCCCTTCGGCGCCGCCTGGGCGATCTCTCCCACGCGTGGTCGACAGCGGTCCTACGGTACCAGCGTGGCGCCGGTCAGCTGGTCAGTCGGGCGCGACGACGCGCCGAGAGCTCGTCGTCGGCGGTCTCGGGCGCGACCGAGCGCTCGCTGGGCAGCTCGTGCAGCGACCCCTCGATCTCCTTCCAGACACCGCCGATGGCGATGCCGAAGACGCCCTGGCCGCCCTGCAGCAGGTCGATGACCTCGTCGGCGGAGCGGCACTCGTAGACGCTGGCGCCGTCGCTCATGAGCGTCACCTGCGTCAGGTCGTCGGTGCCACGCTCGCGCAGGTGCTCCACCGCGGTGCGGATCTGCTGCAGCGAGACGCCCGCGTCGAGGAGCCGCTTGATGATCTTGAGCAGCAGGATGTCCTTGAAGGAGTACAGGCGCTGCGTGCCCGAGCCCGTCGCCGAGCGGACGGTCGGCTCGACCAGCTTCGTCCGGGCCCAGTAGTCGAGCTGGCGGTACGTGATGCCGGCCGCGCTGCAGGCGGTCGGACCGCGGAAGCCCGTGTCGCGCGGGAGCGGCTCGACGTCGTCGGTGAACAGCAGGCCTTGGTCGCCGGCCTGCGCCGCGGCCTCGGCGGCCTCCAGGGCCGTCGTGTCGTCGTCGCGTCGCTCGATCATCGGGTCTCGCCTTCCAGACAAGGGTGAGGGGGAAGACCACCTCGGCGAAACTACAACGGTGTTCGCGTGCGGCAGTGCTCTCACGGTAGGCCCGGCGGGGACTCCGGTCAATCACTGCGACGGCGTGTCGCAACCCTTGCGTGAGGGTTGAGGGTTGGTGTCGACGACCCGCTCAGGCGAAGTCGTCCGGCTCGACGTGGTCGAGGAACGCCCGGAACCGCTCCACCTGCTCGTCCTCCTCGCGCGTCGACGCGATGCCCGCCTCGTCCAGCACGTCCTCCGCGCAGAGGATCCGTGCGCCGCACCGCAGCGCGAGCGCGATGGCGTCGGACGGACGCGCGTCGACCGTGGCCCCCGACGCGAACACGAGGGTGGCGAAGAACACGCCGTCGTCGACGTCGACGATGTGGATCTCGGTGAGCTCGTCACCCAGCGCCTCGACGATCCGCTGCATGAGGACGTGGGTCAGCGGACGCGGGGTCTCCTCGTCCTGCTGGGCGAAGGCGATGGCCGACGCCTCCACCGCGCCGATCCAGATCGGGAGGTAGCGGGCACCCTCGCTCTCGCGCAGCAGCACGAGCGGCTGCTTGGTGGGCATCTCGACCCGTACGCCGAGGACGTCGAGCTCGCGCACGGTCAGTCCCGGAGCCGGTGCCGCAGGAGCACCGTGTGCAGACGCATGAGGAGGGCGGCCAGCTCCCCCAGCTGCTCCGCCGCGGCCGCCTTGTCCTCGCGGCGACGGCGCTCGGGCACCGCGCGGCCGAGGAGGTCGGACTCACGCTCCGCGGCCGTGCGCACCGTGCGCAGGTGACGCGGCTCCACGCCGAGCGCGGACAGCCGGACGACTGCGTCGACCACGACGAGGTCGTCGCCGTCGTACGCGTGCTGGCCCGGTCGACGCTCGAGCAGGCCGTGCTCCTCCACCTGGGCGAGCAGCTTCTCGCTCGCGCCGGTGCTCTCCAGCACCTCCTCGCGGCTCAGCCGCATCCGGCTGCGCCCCTCCAGGAAGGCACCCGGCGTCGGCAGGCCGTCGGCGTCGCTGGAGACCTCCGGCACCCGGACGTTGCCGTCGAGGTCGGTCTGCGGGACGAGGCCGCGGTCCATCTCGTCGAGCGCCTGTCGGATCGCGCTGAGCGGCCAGTAGCGCTTCTGCTGGCGCAGGACGAACCGCAGCCGCTCGACGTCGTCGAAGGAGAACTTGCGGTAGCCCGACGGCGTGCGCTCCGGCTCGAGCAGACCCTCCCGCTCGAGGTAGCGGATCTTGCTGATGGTCAGCGACGGGAACTCCTCACGGAGCTCCGCGAGGACCTTGCCGATCCCGAGCCGAGCCGTCTCCGGCAGCGGCTGGGTCACGCCTGGCCCCGCTGGGCGCCCGCGAAGTAGATGAGCCGGTACTTGCCGATCTGGACCTCGTCGCCGCCACCCAGCGCGATGTCGCCGTCGATGCGGTCACGGTTGACGTAGGTGCCGTTGAGGCTGCCCAGGTCGCTGACCACGTAGCCCCGGCCGGAGCGGCTGAACACCGCGTGGCGGCGCGAGACGCTGATGTCGTCGAGGAAGATGTCGCTGTCGGGGTGCCGGCCGACCGACACCGTGTCGGTGTCCAGCAGGAACCGCGCCCCCGCACCCGGACCGCGCTGCACGAGGAGCATCGCGCTGCCCGCGGGCAGGTTCTCCACCGCGTCCACGTCGGCCGAGGTCATCTCCTCGGTGTCGGCGTCGATCAGCGGGATGTGCGTGGTCTCGTCCGGGACGTTGCCGTGCTCGGGACCGGGCGAGGTCATCGGATCACTCCTGGCTGTGCTGTAGAGGCGGTCTGTGGAGGCGGCTGGAACGGGTGCTGCAGGGTCTCACCCCGGGGTCGAGGGTCGACGTGACCAACCTAGCACCCGCACCAGGTCCAGCCGGGGGGTCCGGCCCGACGTCAGGACGAGACGAGAGCCGTGTACTGCTCGGGTCCGAGCAGCGCGGCGGTGGCGTCGTCCTCGGAGGCTCGCACCTTGAACAGCCAGCCCTCGCCGTACGGGTCGGAGTTGATGACCTCGGAGGCCCCGTCGAGGCTCTCGTTGCGGGCCACGACCTCGCCGCTGACCGGGCAGAAGACGTCGCTCACCGACTTGGTCGACTCCAGCTCACCCACGACCGACCCGGCCTGCACCTCGTCGCCGACGTCGGGCAGGTCGACGTAGACGATGTCGCCGAGCTGGTCCTGCGCGAAGTCGGTGATGCCGACGACGAGGACGTCGCCCTCCATGCGCACCCACTCGTGCTCTTCGCTGTAGTACAGGTCCTCTGGGATCACGCGGCGCTCCTGCTCGGTGGGTGGTGGTGATGGTGATGGGGTCGGCCGGTCGCTCAGGGCGTGCCGACGTCGGGACGAGCGTACTCGGGGGTGCGCACGTCAGCCAGGGCCGTGATGGTGATCGTCGAGCGCCGGTCCACTGCGGCCTGGGCGCCGCGGGCCTGGAGCAGGTCGCGCACGCCGCCGCGGAAGGTGATGGACTCCTCGAGCGTGCTGGGGTCGCCGATGACGTCGAACACGTACGGGCTGCTGACCTGGCGGCCGCCGATGCGCAGACCCTGCTCGTCGTCCAGGACGTACGTCTGCGCGACGACCCGCGCGGTGTCGTTCACGACGATCGCCTCCGCGCCCGCCTCGCGCAGCTCCTGCAGGACGTCTAGGACCAGACCCGCGTCGACGAGCCCGTCCGGGTCGGAGACGGTGAGCCGCACGCCCGGCCCCGTCGCGCCGACCGAGCCGGCGAGCACGGCCAGCTCCTCGGCACGCTGGCGGGCGACGTCCTCGGCCTCCGCCGCGTCGCCGCGGGAGGCACGCAGCCGGTCCCGCGTCGCGGTGAGCTCGTCGATCTGCCCGGCGAGCCGCTCGTTGGCGACGTCGACGGACTTGAGCAGCTCGACCAGCTCCACGCCGCGCAGCGACCCGTAGTCGGTCGCGTCGTCCTGACGCACCTGCACGGTCACGGCGAAGGCGAGTCCGCCGACGAGGAGCGCGACCAGCACCTGGGACCCGGCGCGCCGGGACGGCGCCGCCCGGTGCGGCCGCTCGGCGTCAGGCATGGAAGATCCTGCGGCGGATGGCGGCGGCGTTGGCGAAGATGCGGATGCCCAGCACGACGACGACGCCGGTCGACAGCTGGGAGCCGACGCCGAGCTGGTCGCCGAGGAAGACCATGAACCCGGCGATGGTGACGTTGGAGATGAACGAGACGACGAACACCCGGTCGTCGAAGCGACGCTCGCCGAGCGCCCGCAGCGCACCGACGACGGCGTCGAGCGCGGCGACGATCGCGATCGGGAGGTACGGCTGCAGCCAGAGCGGCACGTCGGGCTGCAGGAAGAGCCCGAGGCCGACGCCGACGACGAGTCCGATCACCGGGATCACGGTCTGCCCTCTCCTCGTGGACCGTCCGCCGGTGCCGGGAGAGGCTCCGCGCGGCGCAGCGTGGTCCGTTGCTCGGGCGCCGACGGCACCACCTCGTCGTCCGATGGTGCCATGCCGACCGAGAGGCCGGCGTCCTCGGCACGCTCCTGGAGGTAGCGTCCCGCGAGGTTGGACTGCAGACGCGAGCGCAGCACCGCGCCGTCGCCGAGGGCCACGATCCGCACCGGCACCTCGATGCGGCGGAAGTTCACGGTGATCGCGCCGTCGAGCGAGGAGATCGCGGACGTCTCGGCGAGCCGCTGCCCGCCGACCGACACGGCCTCGGCACCGGCGTACCAGAGACCGTTCACCACGGCGACGACGTCCTGCGCGGTGACCCGGCCCGCCCGCGCACCGTCGGGGCTGCCCGCCATCGTCACCACCAACGCGCTCCCCCGCAGGGCTCGTGCCCCGGCCAGCACGGTGTCGGTGGCGACGTCGGTCGAGGTCTCCGCGGCCGTGCCGCCGCGCAGCGACGCCACCTGCTGGCGCAGCGCGCCGACGGCCTCCTGGCGCGCCGCCAGGACGTCACGCCGGTCGGCGACGTCCGCCACGAGCGTGCGGCGCTCCAGCTCCGACCCCGGGCGCTCGGTCTGGGTCTGGACCGCGGTCACGGTGAGCATGGCCGCGAGCACCGCGACCACCACGCCGACGGCCGGCGTGGCCACCGGGCGCTGCCCGTACCGCTCCCCCGCCCGCACGACGTAGTAGTCGTCGTCGAGCGCGTTCTCCGCGACCTGCTCCAGCAGGCTCTCCGCAGGACGGACGACAGCCACGGCCGACCTCAGCGAGCGAGGGGCTCGGTCGTGGCGAGCAGGCGTCGCACCTGGAAGGCGTAGAGCACCCCGCCCCACCAGTAGAGGCCGACGCCCCAGATGGCGAAGGCCCAGCCGAAGACCTCGGCGAGGTCGGCCACCGTGCCCGAGCCGTCGCCGAGGAGCAGCAGCGGGAAGGCGTAGAGCAGACCGGCCGTGGCGGCCTTGCCGAGGAAGTGCACCGGGAGGGAGCTGTACCCGCGGGTGCGCAGGAACGGCACGAGGCTGAACAGGAACACGTCGCGCAGCGGCAGCAGCACGGCCAGCCACCAGGGGATGATGTCGCGCAGCGCGAGCCCGACGACCACGGCGAGGATGTACAACCGGTCGGCGACGGGATCGAGGATGGCGCCGATCTTCGACGTCTGGTTCAGCCGGCGGGCGAGCTTGCCGTCGAGGTAGTCGGTGACGCCGGAGACGACGAGCACGAGCAGCGCAAGGACGTCCTGCTCCGGACCGAGGACGAGCCACAGGAACACCGGCAGCAGCACGATCCGGACCACGCTGAGCAGGTTGGGGATCGTGACGAGCCTGTCCTCACCCACGTCGACCCTCTCGCAGCTCCTTCATCGCGCGCTCAGCCTAGGGCATCGTCGACGGGCCGGGTGACTGCCGGGGCCGTCCGCATCGCGGGCCGGTCTTGCGTGCGGGTGAGCGACTGACAGACTGAGGGAGCACGATCCGCAACGACATCCGTGGGCACCGTGTGTGCCCCGACCTAGGAGGACGCGTGGCCGACTACACCCTGCCCGAGCTGCCCTACGACTACGGTGCGCTGGATCCGCACATCTCCGGCAAGATCATGGAGCTGCACCACAGCAAGCACCACCAGAACTACGTCAACGGCCTGAACACGGCCCTCGAGAAGCTCGAGGAGTCCCGCGCCAACGGCTCGTACGACACGATCAACCTGCTGGAGAAGAACCTCGCGTTCAACCTCGGCGGCCACATCAACCACTCCATCTTCTGGAAGAACCTCTCTCCCGAGGGTGGCGACAAGCCGACCGGCGAGCTGGCCGCGGCGATCGAGGACAACTTCGGCTCCTTCGACGCCTACCGTGCGCAGTTCGAGGCGACGGCCCTCGGCATCCAGGGCTCCGGCTGGGCGATCACCGCCTGGGACACGCTGGGTCAGAAGCTGGTCATCGTCCAGCTGTACGACCAGCAGGCCAACATCCCGGCGACCCTGATCCCGATCTCCCAGCTCGACATGTGGGAGCACGCCTTCTACCTCGACTACCTCAACGTCAAGGGTGACTACGTGAAGGCGTTCTGGAACATCGCCAACTGGGCCGACGCCCAGGAGCGGTTCACCGCGGCCACGAGCGGCGGCCAGGTCCTCTTCTGAGACCCGGCGGCCCGCCACGCACGAGGGCCCCGCACCGACCATGGTGCGGGGCCCTCGTGCGTGCTGCGTCAGGCGTCGGGGTCGCGCCGCTTGCCGTGCTCGGCGAGGTCCTTGAGCCGGGCGTTGTAGGCGGCGAGGGCGGCGTCGCCGTCGCGGTCCGCGGCGCGGTCGATCCGTCGCGCCTCGCGCTGGTCGGAGCGGAACCACTGGAAGAGCAGCGCGATCATGACGAGCACGAGGGGCACCTCGCCCAGCGCCCAGGAGATGCTGCCCCCGAGGTACTGGTCGGCGAGCAGGTCGGTCCGGTACGGCCGGTCGATCGTGGTCCAGTACGGCTCCGCCAGGACACGTGCGGACGACATGATCGCGATCGAGAAGAACGCGTGGAACGGCAGCGTGACGAGCATGATCCCGAACCGGGCCAGCGGCGGGAGACGTCGCGGTGACGGGTCGACGCCGATGATGACGTAGTAGAACAGCGACCCGACGAGCAGGAAGTGCAGCTCCATCGCGGTGTGACCCCAGTGCTCGCGCATCAGGAACCCGAACAGCGGTGTGAAGTACAGCGCGTAGAGGCTGCCGACGAAGAGCACCGGCGGCACGACCGGGTGGGTCAGCACGTGCAGGAAGCGGGACGCGAGGAACGACGTCAGCAGGGTCCGCGGCGAGACGTCCCCCGGCTGGCGCGGCCCGGGCAGGGTGCGCAGCGCGAGCGTCACGGGCGCGCCGAGCACGAGGAAGATCGGCGCGACCATCGACAGCAGCATGTGCGAGACCATGTGCGCGCTGAACAGCACGTGCGAGTAGACGCCGAGCCCGCCGATCGTGGACCAGGCCACCACGAGGAGGCCGACGAACCAGGCCACGGTGCGGCCGACGGGCCAGGCGTCACCGCGACGACGCAGCACCAGGAGCCCGCGCACGTAGAGGGCGGCCCCGAGCACGACGATCGTGAGCCCCAGCCCGTTGGGGGTGAAGCCGAGGGCCATGCGCAGCACGTCGGGCGCGGGCGGGACGGGCCCGCCGAGCAGCTCCTGTGCGGGCGTGGTGAGGATGTCCCCGACCGGCGTGGGCGTGCGCGACAGCGCGACTGCCAGGCCGACCGTCGCGGCCATGAGCAGCACCTCCGACGTCGCCACCAGCAGGAACCCGGCGTCGCGGTCGGCGAGCCGCCGGCGCTGGACCCAGCCGAACCAGCCGAGCGCGACGAGCGCGACGACCTTGGCCAGGACGAGCTGTCCGTACCCGGTGGCGACGACGTCGCTGACGCTGCGCAGCCGCACGGCGGCGTTCACCACGCCGGAGACCCCGACGACCACGAATGCCCAGAGCGCGAGCACCGAGTAGCGGCGCAGCGCCGGGGCGAGCCGCTTGCTGCCGCGCCAGGCGACCCAGGTGAGGGCGACGAGCCCGCCGACCCACAGGCAGACGCCCACGAGGTGCAGCAGCAGGCTCAGCGCGGCGAGGTCGTGCGACCCCGACGACGCCGAGTGGCCGGAGAAGGCGACCGGGACGAGCGAGGCGAGGACGACCCCGAGCACGACCGCGAGGCGTCGGACGGCGATCGTCCAGCGCAGCACCGCCCAGGCCAGCGCGCCGACGACGACCTGGAGCAGCACGACGCCGCCCGTCGCGGTCGTGGCGAGCTCCGAGAGCAGCGGGAACGTCAGGGAGCCGA
Organism: Propionibacteriales bacterium; assembly: GCA_026392465.1. Taxonomy (GTDB): domain Bacteria; phylum Actinomycetota; class Actinomycetes; order Propionibacteriales; family Nocardioidaceae; genus Aeromicrobium. Next base: position 8,471 of record JAPLCA010000030.1, on the reverse strand, counting down.
GGGGGCGAGCGAACACGTCGGCGACCGTGAGGACGTAGAGCACGATGCTGAGCAGCGACCATGCGGCGGCGACGCGGGCGGCACCGCGGACCGCGTCGACCGACAGGCCCTGCACGTCGTCGGCCGACGTCGGCAGCAGGGCGACGACCGCGAGGAGGAGTCCGACGAGCACCAGGAGCAGACCGTCGGAGACGACCGACGCGAGCGGCAGCGACCAACCCACGAACGGACCGGGGTCCGGCAGGCCCTCGGGGACCTGCTGGGGTGCTCCCCCGCCCAGGCTGAGCGCAGCCACGCAGGCCGCGGACGCGACCAGGAAGCTGGCGACGGTGGTGCGCAGGACGCTCACGCGTGCTCCTCGGTCCGGCGGCGCAGGAGCGGCCAGACGATCAGGGCGACGGCCACGAGGCCACCGCCGACGGCCCACCACAGGTGCTCTGCGTGGCGGTGGATGAAGGACTCCGAGGCGTCGTCCTCACGGGGAGCCTGCGCGACGGTGCGCCCGACGGTCGTGCGGAAGGTCGACTCCCCCGCGATCGGGTGGCCGTCGGCGGAGACGACGCGGTAGGCGATCGTGTAGGTGCCCCGCTGCCCGTCGGCCGTCCCGTCGCGCAGCCTTCCCGTGACCTCGCGGTCGCGGGCGCTCACGGCGAGCGGCACACGGCTCCCGTCGGGTGCGGTGAGCACGAGCTCCGAGCGCGTGACCGGTTCGTTGAACTCCAGGGTGACCGTGCCCGGCACCTTCTCGACGACCGCCTCGTCCCCGGGGTCGGTGCCCACCAGGGCGGCGTGCGCCGACGCCGGGCCGGCGGCCAGGGCCGGCGCCAGGACGACGGGCAGGAGCAGCAGGACGGCCAGGGCTCTACGCACGGCGTCGATCCTGTCGCAGGACGGCCAGCAGTGCGGCGAGCGCGACCACGAGGGCCGCTGCGCCGAGGACCCGGCCCAGGACGTCGGTGCCGGACCCGTCCGTCTCGTGCGACCCCGCGTCCTGGGAGCCCGCGCCGTGGCCCGCAGCGGAGCCGCCGTGCGCGTGGCCGCCCTCGCCGGAGGGCAGCAGGCTGAGCGTGGGGGCGGGCTTGTCGGGCTCGGTGTCGCCCTGCTGGACCTGGTCCCAGTCGACGACCTCGCCGTCGGAGTAGGTCTGCTCGGCCTCGAACCGGATGCTGTCGGCGTCGGGGAACGGACCGCCCGACAGCGCGAACTCGTCGAACTCGCCCGGGGGGATGCCGTCGCCGTCCGCGGTCCACGTGACGGTGCGGACGGCCCGCGTGATCTCGGTGCCGTCGACCTCGACCGGCTCGGGCAGGCGGCCCTCGCGCGTCGTGATGGTCCAGCCGGGCTTGGTCTGGGCCGTGAGGTGCAGGAACGGGGCGTCGGCGGGCAGCGTCACGACGAGCTTGGTGGTGTCGGCCGTGTCGGACTCGGTGGGCACGCGGAAGACGATCTTGCCGTAGCCGTCGCGCGCGGCGTCGGGCGAGGAGACACCGACGTGGGCGACGGCGGGGCCGGCGACGGCCACGGTGGCGAGGGTGAGTGCCGCGACGGCGGCGAGACGGGTCGGACGGATGGTGGGCATGACGGGACCTTCGGGTGCGAGGGACTGGTGGACGGGCTCAGGCCGTCAGCGGCGGAGCCCGGCCCGCGGGTCGTCGGCCCGCGTCCCTCCCGTCGCGCACCAGCACGGCCCGCAGGACGCACGTGCCGGGCTTGACCCGTGCCACGACGCCCGGGACGCGCAGGAGCCCGAGCACGGTGTCGGCGGCGCGCCACCACAGGTCCTCGGCGTGACGCAGCGCGAGCAGGCTCACGAGCGTCGCGAGGCCGTGCGCTCCGAGCATCCTCGTGTCGTGGGACCCCGACGGCGTGGCGAGCAGGTGCGCCGCGACCTGGCCGAGCACCAGCAGGCCGAGCAGCTGGGAGGACGTCAGCCGCCGGGCGCCGACCAGTCGGGTCACCGCAGCAGCACCGGCCGCCACGGCGGCGACGGCCGCGACCGGGACGTCTCCGCCGGCCAGGACGTGGGCGGAGGTCGCGCACGCGGCCACCACGACGCCCACGAGCGCAGGGCGCACCAGCCGCGGGCCGAGCCCGCGTGCCGCCGTCCTGCTGTGCGTCGTCACCCCACGAGGGTAGTCGGGAAGGACCACGGACCTGGCGGCGGCCGTTACGGTGGGAACCATGTCCGACATGCAGCAGACCGCCGGCATCATCGCGCTCGACGAGCAGTGGGGTGCCCACAACTACCACCCGCTCCCGGTCGTCATCGCCGAGGCCGAGGGCGCGTGGGTGACCGACGTCGACGGTCGCCGCTACCTCGACTTCCTCTCCGGCTACTCCGCCCTCAACTTCGGGCACCGCCACCCCGACCTGGTCCGTGCCGCGCACGAGCAGATCGACCGGCTCACCCTGACCTCGCGCGCCTTCCACAACGACCAGTTCGGGGCGTTCTGCGCCGAGCTGGCCGAGCTCACCGGCACCGAGATGGTGCTGACGATGAACACCGGGGCCGAGGCCGTCGAGTCCGCCATCAAGGTGGCACGCAAGTGGGCCTACGAGGTCAAGGGGGTCGCGTTCGACGCGGCCGAGATCATCGTGGCCACGCACAACTTCCACGGCCGGACGACGACGATCGTCTCCTTCTCCGACGACCCGGTCGCGCACGACAACTACGGACCCTTCACCCCGGGGTTCGTCACCGTCCCGTACGGCGACGCGCAGGCCGTGCGCGACGCCATCGGCCCGAACACGGCGGCCGTCCTCATGGAGCCGGTCCAGGGCGAGGCCGGCGTGGTCGTGCCACCGGCCGGGTTCTGGTCCGACGTCCGCGACGCGTGCACCGCGAACGACGTGCTCCTGGTCGCCGACGAGATCCAGTCCGGCCTCGCCCGCACCGGCCGGCTCTTCGCGCTCGACCACGAGGGCGTGCGGGCCGACCTGTACACCCTGGGCAAGGCGCTCGGCGGCGGCATCATCCCGGTCTCGGCGGTCGTGGGCCGCGCCGACGTCCTCGGCGTGCTCCGCCCGGGGTCCCACGGCTCCACGTTCGGTGGCTACCCGGTGGCCTGCGCCGTGGGCCGGGCCGTCGTCGGTCTGCTGTCCACGGGCGAGTTCCAGGAGCGGTCCGCCGACCTCGGCCGGCACCTGCACGACCGGCTCGAGGCCCTCGTCGGGCAGGGCGTCGCCGCGGTGCGCGGCCGCGGCCTGTGGGCCGGTGTGGACCTCGACCCGCTCGGACGCACCGGACGCGAGGTCTCCATGGCCCTGCGCGACGAGGGCGTCCTGTGCAAGGAGACGCACGAGCGGACCCTGCGCATCGCGCCGCCGCTCGTCATCACGCGGGACGAGATCGACCACGCGGTCGACGCGCTCGAGCGTGCGCTGAAGGTCTGAGCGGTGGGCACGCTGCTCACGGTCCTGGCGCTCGTCGCCGGGCTCGTGCTGCTGCTCGTCGCCGTCGGTGTCGTGCGGGTCGTGCTGCTGCGACGCGGCCACCGACGGCGCGTGGCCGGCTACGTGCCCGAGGTGGTCGAGCAGGCGGGTCTGTTCGCGGTGGCCTCCGACCGGCAGACCCAGGTGCGGGGCGTCGGCTCGCTGCTGCTCGGGCGGGAGCACCTCGCGTTCGTCCCGCTGGTGGCCGGGCGCGACGTGGAGGTGCCGCGCGAGGCGATCACCTCGGCGACGCTCTCGCGGACCTTCCTGGGGCGCTCGACGGGTGCGGACCTGCTGGTGGTCACGTGGTCGCTGGACGGTCTGGCCGACGCGGCCGCCTTCCAGGTGCCCGACCCGGCCGGGTGGCGCGACCGGCTCGTCTGAGCCTCAGCCGAAGAAGGTCGCTCCACCGGGCGGGGCGGGCGACGCCTCGGTCCGCGCGTCGGTGAACGCCGTCCCCCCGGCCAGGCGGTCGCGCACCTGGGCGGCGTCGAGCACGCGGTAGGGGAACATCGAGCCGGCGGCGCGCCGGGCGAGCGGCCCCGGGTCGACCGGCGCGCGGGACGCGACGACGAGCACGTTGCCGTGGCGTCGACCCTTGAGCGTGGCCGGCTCAGCGCTGACCACGACGTGCGGCAGGGCGGTCTCGACGGCCCGCAGCGCGTCGCGCACGAACGGGAACGGCGCCCGGTCGGCCAGGTTCAGCAGGACCAGGCCCTGCGGTCCGGCCACGCGCGCGACGTCCGCGTACCACTCGCGGGTCACGAGGTCCGACGGCACGCGGGCCCCGGCGAACGCGTCGACGACCACGAGGTCGTAGGCGGCGTCGCGCAGGCTCGCGACGCCGGCACGGCCGTCCTCGGCGCGGACGCGGATCCCGCTCCGCTCGGGCAGGGGCAGCTCGGCCCGCACGAGCGCCGTCAGCTCCGCGTCGGGCTCGAGGACGAGCTGGCGGGAGCGCGGGCGCGTGGCGGCCACGTAGCGCGCCAGCGTCATGCCCGCACCGCCCACGTGCAGCGTGCGTACCTGCAGGCCCTGCGGCCAGGCGGTGTCGATCACGTCGGCCATGCGTCGCACGTAGTCGAACTCGAGGTGGGTCGGGTCGTCGAGGTCGACGTACGACTGCTCGGTGCCGTCGACGCGGACGGTGGCCGCGTGCGGGCGGTCCCGGTCGGCGACCACCTCGACGACGCGGCTCACCAGGGCACGTCGACGTCGTCGCCGGTCACGACGCGCAGCACCCGCGCACCGCCCGGGAGGGACACGGTGACGACGGCACCGTCGCCGAGCTGACGTCCGCGACGCGTCTCGACCTCGCCGTCGACCTGCACGTCGCCTGACGCGACGAGGGCACCGGCCTGGGCGCCCGACTCGGCGACGTCGGCGAACTTGAGCAGCTGACCCAGCCGGATCATGTCGCTCGTGATGGCGATGGTCTCCACCTGGTCCGGTCCTGTCATGACGACCAGCCTAGGCGGAGCGCGCCTAGGGTGGACGGGTGGAACCGAGCAGCGTGCGCGCCGACGTGTGGGTCTGGTCCGTGCGCCTGTTCGCGTCACGCTCCGCGGCGAGCGCCGCCTGCAAGGGCGGTCAGGTGCACGTGAACGGCCGTCGGGCCAAGCCGTCGCAGCCGGTGCACGTCGGTGACCGGATGGAGGCGACCACCCCCGGGGGCCCACGGGTCGTCGAGGTGCGTCGCGTGCTGACCAAGCGCGTGGGCGCGTCCGTGGCGGCCGAGTGCTTCACCGACCACACGCCACCGCCCCCGCCGCGCGAGGAGCGTCTCGCCATGCCCCGTCGCGACCGCGGAGCGGGCCGGCCGACCAAGCGCGAGCGTCGCGAGATGGACCGCTTCCGCGGTCGTTGAGCGGTCGTCAGCGGCTGGTGAGCAGCGGGAGCAGGTGCTCCGCCGCGAGCGGAGCCAGGGCGACGTCGGGGGCGTGCGGGTCGACCCAGCGCGCCTCCTCGATCTCCGCGGCCACCTCGTGGGCGGGGTCGTCGACGGGGAGGCGGAAGCAGTGCGCGACGAGGTCGTGGCCCGGCTCGTTCGCGGCGACGGTCCGGATGGTGCCGAGCGGCTCGAGGCGGGCCGGGTCGACGACCAGGCCGAGCTCCTCGTCGAGCTCGCGGGTCAGCGCCTCGACGTGGGACTCCCCCGCCTCGGGCTTGCCGCCGGGATTCATGAAGAGTGCGGTGCCGCGCTTGCGCACGAGCAGGGTCCGGCCGTCCGCGCGCGTGACCAGCGCCGCGACGACCTCGATCACCGGGCGCTCGCTCACGGCCGGCTCACGGGGTGGGCGACGGCAGGGTGCCGCCCCACTTGTCGGTCCACGTCGGCGCCGAGGCGAGCACGTCGAGCAGCGCGTCGAGGTCGGCGTCGATGGTGACGATGTGCTGCTGCTCCTCGCGCACGAACCCGTCGGCGACCATGCGGTCGAGCATGGCCCGCATCGGCGACCAGAACCCCTCGACGTCGAGGAAGCCCGACCGCTTCGCGTGGATCGTGAGCTGCGCCCACGTCCACTGCTCCGCGACCTCCTCGAGGGTGCCGGCACCGCCCGGCAGGGCGAGGAACGCGTCGGCCAGGTCGGCCATCAGGGCCTTGCGCTCGTGCATCGTGTCGACCACGTGCAGCTCCGTGCAGCCGGTGTGCGCGAGCTCGCGGTCGTGCAGCGACCGGGGGATCACGCCCACGACGGTGCCGCCGGCCGCGAGCGCGGCGTCCGCGACGGTCCCCATCAGCCCGACGCGGCCGCCGCCGTACACGACCGTCGTGCCCCGCTCGGCGAGCGTGCGTCCGACGTGCTCCGCCGCCTCGGCGTACGCCGGGCTGCTGCCGTGGCTGGACCCGCAGAACACCGCGACGGCGCCCAGCGCAGAGGTCACGCGCCCTCCTCGAGCGCCGTGCGCAGGGCCTCGACGGCCTGCGCGCCCCCGGCGAGCGACCAGCGCAGCCCGGCGACCTCGACCTGCTCGGCCGCGCCTCCCGCGCCGCGGACGAGCGCGGCGCCGGGCAGCCAGTCCCAGGCCGGGGTGCTGTGCTGGAACCAGGCCCCGAGCCGCCCGGTGACCACGCCGACCAGGTCCATCGAGCCCGAGCCGTGCATGCGCAGCGTCGCGGGCAGCGCGGCGGCCCGCAGGAACGGCTCGCGGACGTGGGCGTCCGACACGTTGCCGGGGTGCAGGTAGGTGGCGGCGCCGACGGTGGTCACGTCCACGTCGCGGATCCGCTCCACGAGCGTCCCGTTCCACGTCGTCGGCAGGTCGGGTCCGCCGACGAGCACGCCGTCGCGGGCGTGGGCCACCGCGCCCAGCACGAGCGTCTCGCCGTCGAGCAGCGCCAGGGCGGAGCACCAGTAGTCGGATCCGCTGGCGAAGTTGTAGGTGCCGTCGACCGGGTCGATCACCCAGCGGCGGCCCGAGGTGCCGGGCTCGTCGGTCCCCTCCTCCCCGAGCAGTCCGTCCTCGGGACGCAGACGTCGCAGGGTGTCGACGACGAGCGCCTCGGCGGCGTGGTCGGCCGCGGTGACGACGTCGGAGACCGACGTCTTGCTGCGGACGTCGAGGTCGCTGCCCTCGCGCATGCGCGCGGCCAGCGCGACGGCCTCGGTGACCAGGCGGACCGCCAGGTCGGCGTCGGACAGGACGGACGGGTCGGCGGCGAGGTCGCTCACGCGTCCATCCTGCCGTGCCGGTCGCGGCGCGCGCTGTGTGGGTCGGCGAGGGCGGGTCGGCGAGCGCGGCTGGGGTCAGTCGACGGGCGCGGCGGCGAGCCGGTCGCGGACCGTGCCGATGAGGCGTCGCAGGGTGGCGAGGTCGGACTCCTCCATCTCGAGCACGTCGGCTGCGTGCTCGTAGAGCCGGTCGGCGAGGGGCCGCAGCGCGGCGCCGGCGGGCGTCAGGGTGACCAGGGTGGAGCGCTCGTCCTGCGGGTTGCGGGCCCGGGTGACCCGACCGTGCGCCTCGAGCCTCTTCACGAGCGGCGACAGGGTGCCGTAGTCGAGCCGCAGCCGCGCCGCGAGCTCCTTCACGCTCTGCCCGTCCTGCTCCCACAACGCCAGCAGCACCAGGTACTGCGGGTACGTCAGGTCGTGCTCGTCCAGCAGCGGTCGGTAGGCCGCCGTCATCTGTCGCGACGTCGAGTACAGGTCGAAGCAGAGCAGGTCGGACACCGTGGGAGTGCTCATCCTCCGATGCTACATCGTGCACGATGGATTCGGGACGGGTTCGCGTGGTCGTGCGGAGGTCTCGACCTGCTGGTGCGTGGGCTGCGGGGGTTGGTGGATGCTGGTGCGCTGGCGGCGGTCGGGGACTGCTGCACCGATGGGTGACAGGTGGGGTTAGGTCGTCAGGGCGACGGTTTGGTTCATGATGGTCTCCCATTCGATGGGGGTCAATCGGCCGAGGACGGCTTGTCTGCGGCGGCGGTGGTAGGTCCGTTCGATCCAGGTGACGATCGCGATGCGCAGCTGCTCGCGGGTGGTCCAGTGGCGGGTGTTGAGGACGTTCTTCTGCAGCAGGGCGAAGAAGGATTCCATGGCGGCGTTGTCGCCTGCTGCGCCGACGCGCCCCATCGATCCGACCATGTCGTGGCGGGCGAGCGCGGTGATGAAGCGGCGGCTTCGGAACTGGCTGCCTCGATCGGAGTGGACGATGCAGCCTGCGACGTCACCACGTCGCGCGACCGCGTTCTCCAGGGCTCGGACGGCGAGGTGTGAGGTCATGCGGTCGTTGATGGAGTAGCCCACGATCCGGTTGGACCAGGTGTCTTTGACCGCGCAGAGATAGACCTTTCCCTCCGCGGTCGGGTGTTCGGAGATGTCGGTCAGCCAGACCTGGTTCTCCCTCCCGGCCAGGAAGACCCGGTTGAGGTGGTCATCGTGGACCGGCGGGCCGGCCTTCTTGGTGTTGCGGCCGCGCTTCTTGCCGAAGGACGACCACCACATATTCTCGGAGCAGATCTTCCAGACGGTCCGCTCGGCGACGTCGAACCCGGCTGCACGGACCTCATCGACCAGGAACCGGTAGCCGAACTGCGG
>JAPLCA010000024.1 GCA_026392465.1 Propionibacteriales bacterium | reverse complement strand
TTCTACGGCTCAGAAGCTGAACGCCGAGCAGCCCTCCCAGGCTGGATCCACTTCTACAATCACCACAGGCCCCACTCCGCTCTCGGAACGCTGCCACCCATCAGCAGGATCGCCAACAACCTGCCTGGACATCACACCTAGCCCCTGCCCGGCCGCGTCCGCGGGGCACTCTTGCCGTCCCTAAGCAAACTCGCTTAATATAAGCGTCATGGCTGATCAACTGGACCAGGTGACCTTCGGCACCTACTACGTCAGGGATGATGCTGCGGAGGAGTTCGAGCGCATCATCCCCGAGAGCTGGGCGACGCTGCGCCGCCTGGGCTTCATCGCGCCGGGCCTGCCTCAGCTGTTCCGGTCGGTGACGGAACCGCTGCGTTACCTCGAGATCGCCACCTGGGTGCCCGGGGTCATGGGTCCCGCGCACGAGCACCCTGACCTCATCCCGGTCTGGACGCGGCTCGCCGCACTGGTGGAGCCGCACACACCTGACGTCGTGGACCGCGGCCTCGTGTTCGACGAGTTCGTCCCGGTGACGGTGCATGCCGTCGACGCCTGAACCGATCCCGGGCCTGGCGGACCTGGATCGACTCGACGCGGTCTTCGCAGCCTTGTCGCACCGCACACGCCGCGCGATCCTGGTGACCTTGCTGGCGAACGGAGGGTCGCAGACGTCCGGGAAGATCGCCGGGCGCATGGACCACAGCTGGCAGACCACGAGTCGACACCTTCGCCAGCTCGAGGAGGCCGGATTGATCAGCGTCGGGCTCCAGGGACGGGAGCGCGTCTACACGCTCGAGAGCGCCTTCATGCTGGACGTGCTCGCCGGCTGGGGCGACCGGTTCCGACCCTGACGCAGACCTCCGGCACGACGTCATGGCCTCCTACGCCGGCACCTAGTCCTCGTCCTTCTTCGGCTCCGGCTTCTTGCCGCAGATGATGCGGTCGGCCGCCTGGTAGACGGCCGTGTCGGTCTCGCGCTTCACGACACGACCGTCCTTGCGCAGGGTGCGGTAGATGTCGATGTCGAAGCCGGGCAGCGCACCCTGGGGCGCGCAGGAGGCCGAGTCGTCGTAGCGCGTCTGCCCGGTGCGGAAGTTGCGACGCTCGGACTGGCCGGCCTCGACGTCGAACTCCTTCGTGCCCCAGATCTGCACCGTCGTGCGGCCGACGCCGCCGGGCGAGCTCGGCTGCACGAACGAGCGGATCAGCACCCCGCTCTTGAGGTTGTTGCGGAAGCGCAGGTCGAGCGACCCGAAGTACACGGTCGCCTCGCGGCCCACGGGGTAGCGGTCGATGTAGAACGCGTGCGGGTGGTGCTCCACGTCGTCGAGGCCGGCGAAGAACGCGGCGTTGTAGGTGGTGGTGACCACCTGCGACACGCCGCCGCCGAGCTCGTCGCGGAAGCGACCGCCGTTGATGACCGAGCCGCTGGTGAAGCCGTTCGCGGCGGTCCGCTCCCCCACGGTGTCGTTGAAGGAGAACGTCTCCCCCGGCTCGACGATGGTGCCGTCCAGCAGCTGCGCGGCCCGACCCTGGTTGATGTTGCGGTACTCGGCGTGCGGGTACTCGGTGGTGAACTCGCTGACCTTCTCGGTGATGCGCAGCGCCTTGGCGTCCTCGGTCGTGAACTCCGGCTCGACGACCTTGGCCTCCACCGACACGGCGCGCTCGGCGCCGGTCCGGGTGAGCACGGGCACGAGCTTCTCGGCCATCTCCTTCGGCTGCAGGCCGATGCCCTCCTTGCCCGGCACGACCACGGGACGCTCGCCGCGGACCTCGACGGTGGCGTCGACCGCCTTGCGTCCGATACCGGTCGTGGCGTCGGTGAGGGGCTCGGCGAGGCGCTCCGGGTCGATGACCGGCGTCATCGCGCCGTCGACCGGCTCGATGCGCAGGGCGGGCGCGTAGGCGGTGACGGGCAGCTCGACCTTCTGGCGGCCGACCTGGATGGTCACCGGTGCCGCGACGGCCGGGCGGGCGATCGAGGAGACCGCCTCGCGCAGCCCTGCGGCGTCGACGGCGGGCTCGACCGGGGCCGTCGGGACCTCGACCGGCTCGTCCTGCACCAGGTACTCGTCCTGGATGAGCTGCGCCGTGTCGGCGGTGCGGATGGTGAGCCCGTCCTTCGGCTGACGCGTCCGCGGCGTGGCGTCCGGGAAGGTGATGAGAGCCTCGGTGACGGGGACGTCGACGGCCTCGCCGATGCCCTGGACGGCCGACCGCAGCGCCTTCTCGTCGACGTCGAGCACGGGCGCGCGGTCGCGGCTGCCGACCACCAGCGCGACCATGTCGCGCGGGTCCCAGCTGCGCGCGCCGCCGGCGGCGTCAACGGAGGCGTCGACGTCGAGCGCGAGACCGGCGTCGGACGGCGTGACCTCGAAGCGCTCGTCGCCGTGCACGAGGACGACGGGCTCGTCCTGCTTCGGGCCCAGCTCCTCCTCCAAGGTCGAGCGTGCGGCCGCGGGCGACATGCCGCCGACGTCGACGCCACCGATGGTGGTGCCGGCGGCGAGCCGGCTCCCGGTGAGCAGGTAGCCACCGACGTAGAGCCCGCCCAGCACGACGACGGCCGCGACGAGCGCCCACCGACCCCAGTGCCGGCCGGAGCCGTCCTCCGACGGCGTGTCGGCGTCGGCGGTCGGCGGCTCGTCGGACCAGCCGTCGGGGTCGACGGCGTGCGCCGGGGGTACCGCGGCGAGCGGTGCGTCGTCCTCCCGGGCGTGCTGGGCGTCCTCGGCGGTCTCCTGGGCGACGTCGGCCGTCGCGGGCGACGCGTCGCCCTCCGGCTCGTCCTCGGACCGCTCGTCCTCGGACCACTGGTCTTCGTGCTCGGCCAACGACCAGCTCTCCGTCGGGGCGTCGTCGAGGTCGAGCTCGTCGGACTCGACCACCGGCCCGGCGTCGGCGTCGGCGACGGTCTCGTCGAGGTGTCCCTCGTCGGTACCCTCCACGTCGGGCGACTCCGGTCGCTCGTCGTTCATGCCTGGCTCCCTCGGGTGGTCGGCTGTGCGGCGACGATCGCGCGATCGTGCCCCGTGCGACCGGTAGTACAACAGAGGATCGACCCCTGCGTCACGCTCGCAGGCGCCGGTCGCATTCCTCCCATGATGACGGAGCGACCCCGGCGGCCTCGCACCGCGCTCACCTGGCGAGGCGCGGCGCGACGACGACCGCCGCCGCGCAGACGCCCAGGCCGCCGATCGTGAACGTCCACCCGAGCGCGTCCGACGCGACCAGGTAGGAGCCCGACGACTGCACCTGCTGGAGCAGCAGGACGAGGGTCCAGCCGAAGCCGAACCACGCCGCGCCGACGCGCACGAGACCGTCGCAGGCCACCGCCGTGGCCAGGGTGGCCACGAGTGCGAGCACGAGCCCCCACGGGACGTCGACACCGCCGACCCCCACGGTCATCCGGTGCACGACGGCGCCGAGCGCACCGACCCAGGCGCCCAGCAGCAGCACGCCGACGCGGGCGAGGACCGCCCGCACGCTCACACGCCCGTGCCGGCGAAGAGGTCGTCCTCGAACGACGTGCCGGGCACGGGCGCCGCGACGCCCTTGACCAGCCGGTAGTGCTCCGTGCCCCACGCGCGGAACGCGACGTCGTTGGAGAGGGCGAAGAACGGGCCGTCAACCGAGATCTGCGTGGCGTGGGCCCGCATGGCGTCGAGCTTCAGGTCGACCCAGGCGCTGCCGTCGATCTCCGCGTCGAGGTCGTCGTCCTCGATGGCGAACGGCGGCAGGTGGTCGGGGTCCAGACCCTCCATGAACTGCAGGTCGCCTGCGGCGCGGATCTCCTTGATGCCCTCGCGCATCGCCCGCGCCGACATCGCCGTCCAGTAGACCTTGGCGACGTCCCAGGCGTCGCCGAGGTCGTGCCGGTAGGAGCGGGCGGCGGCGAGCGCCACCGCGTAGTGGGCGACCCGGTGCGCCTGCACGTGGTCGGGGTGGCCGTAGTTGCCGAAGTCGTCGTAGGTGACCAGCACCTGGGGGCGGACCTCGCGGATGACGGCGACCAGCTCGTTCGTCGCCTCGAGCAGGTCGGCGTGCCAGAAGGCGTTCTCGTGGATGTCGTCGGCCGCCGTCGCGTTGCCGTCGTCGCCCCACTTCATGCCGGAGTCGCGGAACCGGCCGTCGCCGCCGAGCCGACGGAAGTCCGTGACGCCCAGCAGCCCCATGGCCTCGGTCAGCTCGGCGAGCCGGTGCTCGCCGAGCGCGTCGTCGCGGTCCGCGGCCAGGTGCTCCAGCTCGGGCACCAGGATCTCGCCCATCTCGCCCAGGGTGCAGGTGACGAGCGTGACGTGCGCACCCTCGCTCACGTACTTCGCCATCGTGGCGCCGTTGTTGATGGTCTCGTCGTCGGGGTGGGCGTGGACGAGCAGGAGACGACGGTCGGGCAGGGCCATGAGGTCAGCGTATCGGCGGCCCGTCAACCCGACGGGCGGGCGAGGCGAGCAGGTGATGCGGGCCCCCGACCGTCCGGATGATGGGATGGGACGCATGAGCGTCTCCTACCCTCGCCTCGCCGCCCGCACCGCCCGCTTCACCCTCGGGATCCCGCGCGACCTCACCGTCTCGCCGGACGGCTCGACGGTGTGGTTCGTGCGCACCGCCGACGGCGTGTCGCGCACCGGTGCGCTGTGGGCGCACGACGTCGCGACGGGCGAGGAGCGGGTGCTCGTCGATCCGGCGGCGCTGCTGGCCGACGGCGAGCAGCTGTCGGCGGCGGAACGGGCACGGCGGGAGCGCTCGCGCGAGCAGGGTGCTGGCGTCGTCGGGTACGCGACCGACACGGCGGGGCGCTGGGCCTCGTTCGCGCTCTCCGGTCGCGCCTGGGCGGTCGAGCTGGCCTCGGGCGAGGTGCACGAGCTGCCCGCCGTCGACGGCGTGATCGACCCACGGGTGGACCCGACGGGTCGACGGGTGGCGTACGCCGCCGACGGCGCGCTGCGTGTGGTCGACCTCCCGCGGGACGACGCCGAGGGCGAGCCCGGCGACCGGGCCCTCGCCACGCCGGACACCCCGACGCAGGTGTGGGGACAGGCCGAGTTCATCGCCGCCGAGGAGATGAGCCGGTTCCGCGGGTTCTGGTGGGCGCCGGACGGCGAGTCGCTGCTGGTCGAGCGGTACGACGACGCGCCGGTCGGGACGTGGCACGTCGCCGACCCCGAGCACCCCGACCGCGCACCCGTCGAGCAGCGCTACCCGGCCGCCGGCACCGCCAACAGCGACGTCACCCTCTGGCACGTCACGCTCGACGGACGGCGCACCGAGGTGGTGTGGGACCGCGAGCGGCTCGAGTACCTGGCGTCGGTCACGTGGACCGAGCACGGCGCGCCCGTCCTGCAGGTCCTCACCCGCGACCAGCGCACCGCCGAGGTGCTCGCCGTCGACGTCGCCGACGGCTCGACGCGCACCCTCCGCACCCTGACGGACGAGGCGTGGGTCGAGGTGCTGAGCGCACCGCGCTACGCGGCCGGCGGCCGGCTGGTGTCCGTCGAGGACGTCACGGGGTCGGACGACACGGGCGCGCGGCAGGTGGTCGTCGACGGCACCCCGGTGGGCCCGCGGGGGTGGCAGGTGCGCGGGATCGTCAGCACCCACCCCGACGCCGTCGTCGTGACCGCGTCGCAGGAGCCCACGGAGGTCCAGGTCGTGCGCGTCGGGCTCGACGGCTCGGTCGAGCCGCTCACGTCGGGCCAGGCCGTGCACGCTGCTGCCGTCGGCGGCGGCACCACGGTCGTGAGCCGGTCGGCGCTCGACAGCGTCGGCACGACGTTCACCGTGCACCGCGACGGCTCCGACGACGTGTCGCAGCTGCGCGTGGTGGCCGAGCCCGCGCCGTTCGACCCCGAGGTGACGATGGTGTCCGTCGGCGCCCGAGAGCTGCGCGCCGCCGTCCTGTTCCCGCGCGACCACGTGCCGGGGTCGCGTCGCCTGCCCGTCCTCATGGACCCCTACGGCGGACCGCACGCGCAGCGCGTGCTCGCGTCGGCCCGCATGTTCCTGGAGGCGCAGTGGCTGGCCGACCAGGGCTTCTGCGTGATCGTCGCCGACGGCCGCGGCACACCGGGCCGCGGCAAGGCGTGGGAGCGCGAGGTGCGCGACTCCTTCGCCACCGTGACGCTCGACGACCAGGTCGACGCCCTCGCCGGCGTGGCCGAGCGCTGGCCCGACGACGTCGACACCTCACGCGTGGGCATCACCGGCTGGTCGTACGGCGGCTACCTGTCGGCGCTCGCCGTCCTCGCCCGGCCGGACGTGTTCCACGCGGCCGTGGCCGGGGCGCCCGTGACCGAGTGGCGGCTCTACGACACCTGCTACACCGAGCGCTACCTCGGGCACCCCGACGAGCAGCCCGACGTGTACGACCGCAACTCGCTGCTGCCCCTGGCCGACCGGCTCGAGCGCCCGCTCATGCTCATCCACGGGCTGGCGGACGACAACGTGGTCGCCGCGCACACCCTGCGGCTCTCCTCGGCCCTGCTGGCCGCGGGCCGGGCGCACACGGTGCTGCCGCTGTCGGGCGTCACCCACATGACCCCGCAGGAGGTCGTGGCGGAGAACCTCAAGCTGCTCCAGGTCGACTTCCTCCGCAAGCACCTCGACGCCTGACGCGTTTCGTGGACTTCGCGACGGTCTTCACCGCGCCGATCGTCACGAGGTCCACGAGACGCGGGGACGGCACCTACTGCTCCCGCTTGAGGCGCTTCGGGGCGGTGGGGAGGTCCGGCGCCGAGGGTGGGGCCGTGTCGGCGCGACGCGGGTCGCCCGGGAGCCAGCCCCCGTACACGTCGACCATGTCGACGACGCGCTCGTCGAACGGCTCCACGACGACCGCCCAGGCGCGGTCCTCGGAGTCGTCCTCGCCAGCGAACCCCTCGGCCCGGGCGGTCACGACGTAGCCCTCGGCCTCGAGCGCCTTCACGAGCTCCGCGGCGTCGTCGCGCTCGTCGAACCAGATCTCGTCCATGGCCCCCGATCGTAGGACGTCGGGTCAGCCCTCGTGCAGGGTGAAGTCGTCGAAGTCGAAGCCGGGCGAGACCACGCAGCTCACCAGCGCCTCGTGCTCGCCCGGGAGGGTCCGCTGCCAGACGCCCGCCGGCACCAGCAGCTGGGACACCTGCGTGGCGCCGACACCCACGACGTGCCGCTCGACGGCCTCCGGCGCGTCCCCGGACCCGCCCAGCTCCAGGGCGACCTCGCCGGCGTGGGCCAGCCACAGCTCGTCCGACGCCACCCGGTGCCAGGCGGAGGAGTCGCCGGCCGGCAGGAGGAACCAGATCAGGGTCGCGGTGGGCCGGACGCGACCGTCGGGCAGTGTGACGTCGACGGGCGAGCGCCACGTCTGGCGGTACCACCCGCCCTCCGGGTGGGGCTCCAGCTCGAGGCGCGCGGCGGTGGTGGGGACGTCGGAGGCCTTGGCGGTCATGGCTGCACGGTAGTAGCCTGGAGGTCCCCTACCCGTGAGGTGATCTGCCACCGTGAAGCTCTGAGGTCCGAGCCCAGCGCCCCTGTCGACGTCAGTCCTTCGACGTCAGCGCGTCTCGTCGACCTCCTTCACGGCAGCACCCGGTCCCTCGAGGACCTCTCGTCGTGACCTCCTGACGACGCGCGCCCGCGCGGCTCACGCAGCTCCGCCCGCCCGCGATCTCCCTGGAGGCCCCATGTCCGCGACCCTGTCCCTGCACCACCTCACCCACACCTGGCCCGACGGCACCACCGTGCTCGCCGACGTCGACCTCGACCTCGGACCCGGCGTCCACGGTCTGGTCGGCACGAACGGGAGCGGCAAGTCCACGCTCCTCCGGCTGCTCACCGGCGACCTCTCCCCCACCGCGGGCGTCGTCACGGTCGGCGGCACCGTCGAGCTGCTGCCGCAGGACCCGGTGCCCTCCGTGCGCGGGCTCAGCGTCGCGCACGTGCTCGACGTCGCCGACACCCTCGCGGCTCTGCGAGCCGTCGAGGCCGGAAGCACCGACCCCCGCGTCTTCGACACCGTCGGCGACGACTGGGACGTCGAGGAGCGGGCCCGGGCCTGGCTCGACCGGCTCGGGCTCGCTCGGGTCGGCCTCGAGCGCGACGCCGCGAGCCTCTCCGGTGGAGAGCTGGTGCTGCTGGCGCTGGCCGCGCGGCTGCTGCGTCGCCCCGACGTGCTGCTGCTCGACGAGCCGACCAACAACCTCGACCGGCGCGCTCGGGCGCACCTGCTCCAGGCCCTGCACGGATTCGGCGGACTGGCCCTGGTGGCCAGCCACGACCGCGAGCTCCTCGAGCACGTCGACTCCGTCGTCGAGGTCCACGAGGGGAGCGTGCGTACCGTCACCGGTGGCTTCAGCACCTTCGAGGAGGTCCTCGCCGTCGAGCAGGACGCTGCTGCGCGCGCGGTCCGCGACGCGCGGGGCGACGTCCGACGTCAGCAGCGCGAGCTTGTGGAGGCCCGCACCAAGCTGGACCGCCGCTTGCGCACCGCCGCCAAGGCCGAGGCCGAGAAGCGGGTGCCGAAGATCATCGCCCACGGTCGCCGGATGCAGGCGCAGGTCTCGGCCGGCAGGCTCCGCGGCGCGCACGAGGAGCACGTGGAGCAGGCGAGAGCGCGGCTCGACGCCGCGCAGGAGCGGGTACGGGACGACCGCGAGGTGCGACTCGAGCTCCCCGACACCGCCGTCCCCCGGAGCCGCGACGTGGTGGTCGCGGACGGCCTGGTGCTGCCGCGCGTGGGCACGGCACTCGACCTGCACCTGCGCGGTCCGGAACGGGTCGCCCTCGTGGGCCCGAACGGCAGCGGCAAGTCGACGCTCCTGCAGGTGCTGCTGGGCGAGCTCGCCCCGGAGGCGGGCCACGTCCGCGTCGGCGTGCCCGTGGGCCACCTGGCGCAGCGACCGGTGCTCCCCGACGAGCAGGCCAGCGTGGTCGAGAACGTCCGGCAGGCGGCGCCCGACGCACCGCCCCAGACGGTCCGCGCCCAGCTCGCCCGGCTGCTGTTCCGCGGCCGCGACGCCGACCGCGTCGTCGGCACGCTCTCCGGGGGCGAACGTCTGCGGGCCGCCCTGGCCTGCGTGCTGCTCGCGGAGCCCGCACCGCAGCTCCTGTTGCTCGACGAGCCGACGAACGACCTCGACCTGGTCAGCGTCGGGCACCTGGTCGACGCGCTGCGCGGGTACGAGGGCGCGCTCCTGGTCGTGAGCCACGACGAGCGGTTCCTCGACGACCTCGAGCTCGACCGCCGCGTGGAGCTGCCGTCACCCGGCGAGGAGGTGGGACTGGCCTGAGACTGGAGCCGTGGACCCCGACGGACCTCCCCTGCACGGACCCCGGCTCATGCGGCAGACGTGGGCGGACATCGCCTTCGTCCACTGGGCCGTCGACCCCGCCGTCGTCGCGCCGTTCATGCCGGACGGCGTCCGGCCCGACGAGCTCGACGGTCGCTCGTACGTGGGCCTGATCCCGTTCCGCATGCAGCGGGCGGGTTTCGGCCGCGGGCCGGCGGTGCCGTGGCTGGGCACCTTCCACGAGACGAACGTGCGCCTGTACTCCGTGGACGACGCGGGGCGCCACGGTGTCGTGTTCCTGTCGCTGGAGTCGTCCCGGCTGCTCGTCTCGGCCCTCGCGCGGGTCGTGTTCGGCACGCCGTACACCTGGGCACGGATGCGGGTCGACGAGCGCGACGGCGTGCACCGCTACACGACGTCGCGGCGCTGGCCGGGGCCGCGCGGCGCCGGCGGCCGCATCGAGGTGCGTCCGGGCGAGCCCCTGGAGGACCCGAGCGCGCTCGAGCACTTCGTCACGGCCCGCTTCGGCCTGCACACCCGCGTGCTCGGACGCACCTGGTGGGTGCCGAACACGCACACTGCCTGGCCGCTGCACCGCGCCGAGCTGACCTCGCTCGACGACACGCTGCTCGAGGCCGCCGGGTTCCCCGACCTGGTCGGCACCGCTCCGGCGTCGGTGCTGTGGTCGCCCGGCACGTTCACGACGTTCGGGCTCCCGCGCCGTGGCGCGCCGGCGCGGGCAGCAGCCATCGGGTGAGGAGCACGCCCCAGAGCGCCGCGAGCGGGAACATCAGCACCCCGTAGACCGCGCCCGGCACGGAGATCGCCGTCTCACCGAGCACCTCCACCGCGACGTAGATGGCGAGGGTCGCGTTGTGCACGCCGATCTCGAACGAGCTGGCCACCGCCTGCGCCGGGCCCAGACCGACGAGGCGGGGCACGCCGAACCCGACCACGAGGCTCACGACGCAGAACAGCGCGGCGGGGAGGCCGACCTGGCGCAGGTAGTCGCCCGCGTCGGACCCGGTGCTGGCGAGGATGCCGAGGACGAGCACGAGCAGGATGACGGCCGACGCGGCGCGCACCGGACGGTCGGCGCGGGCCGCGAACGCCGGCCGCAGACGCCGCACGAGCATCCCCAGCAGCACGGGCGCCAGGACGACCACGAAGACCTCGACGACCTTGCGGAACTGCAGCGAGACCTCGTCGTCGAGGCCGTAGTGCGCGATCGCGAGGTTGGTGATGAGCGGCAGCGTGCCGATCGCGACGACGGAGTTGATCGCCGTCAGCGACACGTTGAGCGCGACGTCGCCGCGGAACAGGTGGCTGTAGAGGTTCGCCGACGTCCCGCCGGGCGACGCCGCGAGCAGGAGCATGCCCACGGCGAGCAGGGGGTCGAGGTCGAAGGCGGTGACGAGGCCGAAGCAGAGCACGGGCAGGAGGAGCAGCTGGCACGCCAGCGCGACCACCACCGCCTTGGGGTGTCGCCCGACCCGACGGAAGTCCTCGGGCGTGAGCGAGAGGCCGAGCCCCAGCATGATGATGCCGAGCGCGACGGGCAGGCCGACCGTGGAGAGTGCGGAGTCCATGCCTCACCCTAGAGTGACGCGCGTCACTTTCCTATCTCTCCTGCCGCGAGCCGGACGGACGGCTACGGCAGGGCGTCGAGGATGGCGGGGACACGCTCACGGAAGGCCGCCACGCGGTCGCGTGTGCGCTGCGGCTCGCCCACCTTCTGCAGGTTCGCGATGCCCGCGTCCCCCCGGGCGATACCTGCCGCGATCCGCTCGCTCGCCGTCGTCATGCGCTCGACGACCGCATCCAGCAGCGTCATCGGGCCCCACTCGCCGTAGGCCTCCACGACGAGGTCGAGGCGACGGGCGGTCTCCTGGACGCCGATGTCGCGGTAGAGCGGGACACCGGTCCAGGCCAGGAACGCGAGGTCGTCGATCGCCCGCCCGGGTCCGGCCATGTCCCAGTCGATCATCGCCACGAAGTGGCCGCTCTGGACGATCCAGTTGTAGGCGCCAGGGTCGTGGTGGCAGATCACCTGGTCCGGCGCGAGCGCCACCGGCTCCTCCCCCGTCCCGCGCCAGCGCAACGGCTCCTCGGGCCGGAAGCCCTCCACGACGTCGTGGTACTCGCGCAGCCAGGTCACCGCCTCGACGAGCACGGTGTCGAGCACCACCTCGTCGTCGACCGGCACTCCGCGACCCTCGACGTAGCTCAGGACCTCACGGCCCTGGTCGTCGAGACCCTCGACCCGTGGCACCCCGCCGAGCCCCTCGTCGGCGAGGAAGGTCAGCAGGCGGTGCACGGCCGGGGTCCAGGGGCCCGTCGGCCGCCGGACCGTCCGGCCGATGCGCAGCGCGCCCCCGACCGCGCCCGGCAGGTGCTCGACGTCGGGGCCGTCGGCGTCTGGTGCGTCGTCCACGTGGGTCATCGTGGCACGCTATCCCCCGTGGCTCACGGACACGCACACTCCCACGACGACCTCGACGTCGGACCGCCCCGTCAGGGTCTCGCCGCGACGCTCGCCGTCGTGGTCGGCGCCATTTCGGTGGCCGCGATCGTCGCGATGGTCGTGCTCTGGCCGTCGTCGTCGCAGGTGCCCAAGGCACCCAACCCGCTCAGCGGGGAGGGGGTGACCCTGCTCGACGGGACCGTCACCGCGGTCAAGCCGTTCGACTGCGGCTCCGGGGGCGTGGGACCCGACAACCAGCCCACCGTCGACGGCGACTGCGCCAAGGTGACCGCCGAGACCGATGACGGCGACGCCACGTTCACCCTCGACTCCGCGCGCTACCAGGCCGGGATCGACAAGGGCGACGAGATCGAGGTGCTGCGCATCGCCCCTCAGGGCCAGCCGGCGACCTTCGAGTTCTACGACTTCCAGCGCACCTTCCCGCTGCAGGCACTGGCCATCGCCTTCGCCGTCCTCGTGGTCGTGGTCGCGCGGTGGCGCGGTCTGTTCGCCCTCGTCGGGATCGGCCTCACCCTCGTCGCCCTGATGCAGTTCGTCCTCCCCGCGCTGCTCGCCGGGAAGGCCGCGCTGCCCGTGGCGATCGTCGGCTCGACCGTCATCATGACGGTCGTGCTCTACCTCGCCCACGGGGTGAGCATCCGCACCACCAGTGCGCTCTTCGGGACCTACTTCGGCATCATCGGCACCGCCCTGATGGGGGCGCTCGCCACCGACTGGGCCAGTCTCACGGGCATCGGCTCCGAGGACGACCGCACGCTCGTCGCCACCGTGCCGACCCTCTCCATGTCCGGCGTCGTGGCCGCGACGATGGTCATCGCGGGGCTGGGCGTCCTCAACGACGTCACCGTCACCCAGGCGAGCGCCGTGTGGGAGATGCGAGCCCTGCAGCCCACGGCCCGCGCCCGCGAGCTGTTCATGTCGGCCATGCGGATCGGCCGCGACCACATCGCCTCCAGCGTCTACACGCTCGTGTTCGCCTACGCCGGTTCCGCCATGACCGTGCTGCTGCTGATCTCCGCGTACTCCCGCCCCCTCGGGGAGATGGCGACGACCGAGGAGCTCGGCCAGGAGATCGTCCGCACCCTCGTCGGCGCGATCGGCCTCGTCCTCGCCGTCCCGGTGACCACGGCCATCGCCGTCGCCCTGGCCCCGCCCGCCGAGGACGAGCCGCTGCCCCCGGCCCGGCCCGCCGGTCGTCGCCGCGCGACGTCGTGACCGTCGGCACGCCTGCCGCGCTCGCCGGCCACGCGTAGGCTCGCGCCATGGAGTGGGTCGGCGTGGTGCTGTTCGGGGTGGGCGTGCTGGTCGCGCTCGTCGTGGCGCTGTGGCTGTTCCAGCGCTCCCTCGACCAGCCCGGCGGGCGCGACGGCCTCGGCACCATGGGCAACGGCATGGGCGTCATGGACAACTTCTTCAGCCCGTCCCGCGCGGACGCCGCCGAGGAGCTCGAGCGTCAGAAGCGGGCCGCCCACGTGATGCCCTCGCCCGACGAGGACGACGAGCTCCGGCACGGCCAGGTGCGGCGCAACCCCGACGGATCCCCGCGCTCGATCCGGCTCACCCGGCCGCCCGAGGACGACTGAGGAGACCTCGTCCGCGAGGTGCCGCCGTGGGGTGTGGCAACAGGATCGGCTCCCTCGAGAGGCGCAGATCACGAAACCGGCCTACGGTCGGGGCATGACCACCGCCCGCACCATCGTCGCCAGCACGCTCGGTTTCTACGTGTTCGTCGGTGCGCAGGCGCTGGACGCGCTGCGCGCCAACGGCCGGCGTCGCTGACGCAGCCCCTCCTCAGACGCGCATGGCCTCGCGCAGGCCGCGCGTCGCGAGCTGGTCCGCCAGCTCGTTGTCGGGCACGCCCGAGTGCCCCTTGACCCAGAACCACTCCACCTCGTGCCGCTCGCACGCCTGCTTGAGCCGCTTCCAGAGGTCGACGTTCTTGACCGGCTGCTTCGTCGACGTGCGCCACCCGTTGCGCTCCCAGCCCGTCATCCACGAGGTGATGCCGCCCCGCACGTAGGCGCTGTCGGTGAACAGGTGCACCTTCGAGGGCCGGTTCAACGTCTCCAGCGCCATGATCGGCGCCATCAGCTCCATGCGGTTGTTGGTCGTGCTCTCCCGCTCACCACCGCACATCTCCCGGACGTGCGAGCCGTAGCGGAGCACGGCGCCCCACCCACCCGGACCCGGGTTCGGCTTGCAGCCGCCATCGGTGTGGATGAGGACGGGGACGGTGGAGGCAGCGGTCGTCATGGCGTCGCCCATCCTCGCACCTGGTCGTCGGGCCCACGACGGTCGTACCGTGGCGCCATGAGCCTGCACACCGCCGACGAACGTTCCGTGCTCGAGGGGCTGCTCGACGTGCAACGGGCGGAGATCGCCCTGCTGCTCGATGAGGTCGACGAGGCCGAGGCGCGCACCCGACTGGTGCCGTCGGCGACCACCGTGCTGGGGCTGGTCAAGCACGCCGTGTTCGTCGAGCGCATCTGGTTCCACTCCCGCGTGGCCGGCGTCCCGCGCGAGCGTCTCGGCCTCCCCGCGTCGCCGGCCGAGAGCTTCGTGCTCACCGACGACGACACGATCGCGTCGGTCCGCGCCGACTTCGACGAGGCCTGCGACATCTCCCGCGCCGTCGCCGCCGACCACGACCTCGACGAGACCTGGCCGTGGCACGACGGACCGGTCTCGCTGCGCTACCTCTACGGGCACATGATCGCCGAGCTCGCCCGCCACGCCGGGCACGGCGACATCCTCGTCGAGCAGCTGCTCGCACGGCGGGGGCAAGGCGTGGACTGACCCGGCGCTCTTCCCCGCCGCCTCAGGCAACACAGGATTCTGCGTTCGTGCGCGGCGCGGCGAACGATGCTGCGTTCGCGACGGGATCCGGACACGAACGCAGCATCGTTCGGACCGGCGCACACGGACGCAGAACCGTGCGTCCGGTCGAGGCTCAGACCGCCGTCGCCACCCGTACCCGGTTCCCGTCGGGATCGACGACCTCGCACTCCCGCGCCCACGGCACCTGCTCGACGTCGGCACCCAGGTCGGCGGCGATCCGCTCGACGTCGGGCACCCACAGGTAGACCAGCGCCGGGCCGGGCGCGTCCCCCGTGTGCTCGGACAGGTAGACCCGGCACCCGTCGCGCACCACGCCGACGAACCGCGGCAGACCGGGCTCGAAGACGTGGCGGAACTCCTCCGCGAACCCGAGCCGCGTCCACCAGGACAGCGACGCGTCGACGTCGGCGACGCGCAGGATCGGGACGGCCTGGACGGGTGGGCGGCTCATGGGACGAGCATCGCACGGCAGCGTCAGGCGGTCCAGGGGTCGACGAGCCGGATGCCGGTGCCGTCGAAGTCGGCGACGTTCCGCGTCGCGCAGGTGGCGCTCGCGACGCGGCAGATCGCGGCGATCTGCGCGTCCGCCGTGTGGATGGGACGACCGTCGCGCTCGCGCATCGCCAGCACCTCCGCGTACTCGCCGGCAGCGGCGTCGTCGAAGGGCAGGATCGCCCGGGTTTCTCGGTACGGCGCGACCGCCGCGTCGATCGCGGCCGAGAGCGTCGTGCGTCGCCGACCGGCCGGCAGCCTGCGCACGCCTGCCAGCAGCTCGGCGAGGGTGACCGCCGTGATGGCGACGTCGTCGGTCAACGACTGGAGCCACGCGAGCACCCGCTCGTCGGGCTCACGCCGCAGGGCCTCGGAAACGACGTTGGTGTCGAGGACGATCACTCGAGGTCCGCCGCGCGGGCCTGGTCGGTGCGGTCCGGCAGCTCGACGTCGTCAAACCCGCCGGCCTCCGCCCCCGCCTGCAGCAGGGCGAGGCCGATGTGCGGGCGCCGGGTGGCGCGCGTCAGGATGTCGCGCGCCTCGGCCTCCATCGACCTGCCGTTCTCCCGCGCCTGCTCAGCGAGACGCTTCTTGACGGACTCCTCGAGCCCGCGGACCACGATCGAGGTCACGACGACCACCTGCCCTTCGCTGCTATCAACGATGATAGCAGCGAGACGCCACCCGCCATCCGTCGACGCGAGCCGGTCGGCCGTGCTCGACCGTCCGCGGGCTCGTAGGGGAAGGACACCTCCACGGCATGGCGTGCCGGAAGACTTCGATCCAGGGCGAACTAGCTCTCCAGTGACGTGAGGTCCTCGAAGGACTCCTCGCCGGGACGCCAGCACATCCACGCGCCATCGTCGAACCCGCCGAGCAACGCGATCTCCGGGCCATGCAGCTCATCCCACGTCGGATGCACACGGACGGACCCGGACTCGAGCTCGATGACGAGTCCCTCACCCGTGGCCTCACGCGTGGCGACGACGTGCTCTCCCAGGAGAGAGCACAAGGCATCTCGATATCCCGGTTCGCCGAACTCGATCTCGCCGTCACCGAGGTCCACCGTCGGCCATACGTCGCAGGTGAGGTGCGGGCCGTCGAACGTGAGCTGGAGGTACCCCTCCAGGAAGACGACGGTCGCCAAACGGCTGCCAGCGAGTCTCGACAGCAACTCGTTGGGCTCGTACGGCACGAGGTGATCATGCCGCATCGACCAGACGTCACCCAGCGGCGAGCCTCAGACGTTGAAGCGGAACTCCACCACGTCGCCGTCGGCCATGACGTAGTCCTTGCCCTCCATGCGGACCTTGCCGGCGGCCTTGGCGTCGTTCATGGAGCCGGCCGCGACGAGGTCGTCGAAGGACACGATCTCGGCCTTGATGAAGCCCTTCTGGAAGTCGGTGTGGATGACGCCGGCGGCCTCGGGGGCGGTGGCACCCTGCTTGATCGTCCAGGCGCGCGCCTCCTTCGGGCCCGCGGTCAGGTACGTCTGCAGGCCGAGGGTGGCGAAGCCGACGCGGGCCAGCGCGTCCAGGCCCGGCTCCTCGACGCCCATCTCGGTGAGCATCTCCGCACGCATCGCCTCGGCCTCCTCGTCGTCGCCGAGCTCGACCAGCTCGGCCTCGCTCTTCGCGTCGAGGAACACGGCCTCGGCGGGGGCGACGAGGTCGCGCATCTTCTGCTTGAGGGCCTCGTCGGCCAGCTCGTCGGCGTCGCAGTTGAACACGAACAGGAAGCGCTTCGCGGTCAACAGGTGCAGGTCGCGCAGGAGCGCGAGGTCGAGGCCCGCGTTCAGCACGCCCGTGCCCGACTCCAGGGCGGCCTGCGCCTTGCGGGCCTCCTCCAGCTGGGCCACGAGCTCCTTGTCCTTGCGCGACTCCTTCTCCAGGCGCGGCACCGCCTTCTCGACGGTCTGCAGGTCGGCGAGGATCAGCTCGGTCGAGATGGTCTCGATGTCGCTGCCCGGGTCGACCTTCCCGTCGACGTGCGTCACGTCCTCGTCGCGGAAGACGCGGGTGACCTGGCAGATCGCGTCGGACTCGCGGATGTGCGACAGGAACGCGTTGCCCATGCCCTCGCCCTCCGACGCACCGCGTACGATGCCGGCGATGTCGACGAACTGGACCGTCGCGGGCAGGATCTTGGCCGACCCGAAGATCTCCGCGAGCTTGTCGAGCCGGGAGTCGGGGACGCCGACCACGCCGACGTTCGGCTCGATCGTCGCGAACGGGTAGTTCGCCGCGAGGACGTCGTTCTTGGTCAGGGCGTTGAAGAGGGTCGACTTGCCCGCGTTGGGGAGTCCGACGATGCCGATGCTGAGTGCCACGAGGCACCAGCCTACTGGTGCGGGGCCACGGTCCCGACCGCCGGGAGAGACAGGGAGAAGGCTCGCAGCGTGCGGTCGTACCAGTCGTCGCGCAGCCCGAGGTCGCTCATGCCGAGGCGGCGGCAGACGGCCTGCGACGGCGCGTTGTCGGGATCTGTCACCGCCACCACGCGCGGGACGCCGGCCGACGCGGCCCGCTCGAGCAGCGCCGACGCCGCCTCGGTCGCGTAACCCCGGCCCCAGGCACGGGGGTGCAGGTGCCAGCCGACCTCCAGGTCGTCGGCACCGTCGTCGCGCTCCACTCCCGCCGAGGCGGGGATGGGCACGAGCACCACCATGCCCACCGGGGGGGCGGACTCGTCGGGGCAGACCGCGAAGATGCCAGCAGCCGGGTGCGGGCCCGCCCGCTCAGGCATGCGCGCGATCCGCGCCACGGCCTCCTCGACGTCGCGCATGGGCTCGCCGGTCCCGCTCCACCGAGCCACCTCGGGCA
Source organism: Propionibacteriales bacterium (assembly GCA_026392465.1). GTDB lineage: Bacteria > Actinomycetota > Actinomycetes > Propionibacteriales > Nocardioidaceae > Aeromicrobium. The sequence continues at coordinate 94,139 of JAPLCA010000024.1, read as the reverse complement.
GCGAGAACCAGCCGAACAGCGCGGCGGCGTCGTCCGGCACGAACGTCCGCAGCAGCAGCCGCTCCGTCCTGAGGGCCGGGCTCGTGCTCATGCCGGACCCTCGACGAGGTGCTCCGGGCGCAGCAGGAGCAGCCGACTCGTGCCGCCGTACCAGGGGTCCTCGCGCTCGCCGAGATCGTCGGCGCCCAGGCGTCGCGCGACGGCGAGCGACGGGCCGTTGTCGGGGTACATGGTGATGTTCAGCTCCTCGTGCCCAGCCGCGAAGGCCGCAGCGGTGAGCGCTCCGGCCGCCTCCGTCGCGTAGCCGTGGCCGGCGCTGTCCGGGTGCAGGTGCCAGCCGGTCTCGTACTCGCCCACGAACCCACCCTCGACACGTTCGAGCCGCGACACGAGCACGCACCCGGCCACGTCGCCGGTCGCGCGCACCTCCACCGCACGCCACGCCTGCCGTGGGTCGTCGGCCTCCTTCGTGCGCACCTTCTCGACCCACGCCCGCGCCGCGTCGAGGTCAGGCATCGGGACGAACGGCGGGTTGTCGAGCCAGCGGATGACGTCGAGCCGCGACAACGTGTCGAGCACCCGTGCGGCGTCGGCAGGCTCGTACGGACGCAGCCGCAGGCGCGGCGTGCCGATGACGTCGGGAAGCATGCGTCGACCCTATCCACGCCCCGCCGGGGTGGACGCCGGTGCGACGATGGGCCCATGACCGTCATCAAGATCAACGCGATCACCGTCCCCGCCGAGAACGGCGACGAGCTGGCGCACCGGTTCGCGGCCCGCGCCGGCGCCGTGGACGGGTCGGAGGGGTTCGAGGGCTTCGAGCTGCTCAAGCCGACCGACGACCGCGAGCAGTGGCTCGTCGTCACCCGCTGGCGCGACGAGGAGTCGTTCCAGGCGTGGCTGCAGTCCCCGGCGTTCGCGCACGGGCACCGCTCGGAGTCCGAGCGCGCCGGCGGCGAGGAGCCCAAGCCGGTCGCCTCGCACAGCGAGCTCTGGAGCTACACCGTGGCCGGCGGGTCCCCCGGTCACGCCTGAGAGCGGGCTCGACGCCCGTCGTTCCAGCGCGTTGCCACCGTTCTGTCGGCGTCATGGCCTAGCGTCAGGTCCATGGCCGCCACCGTGGCAACCGCACGCGTCGGGCTGGCCCCCAACGACGTCGGGGCCCGCCGGACGATCCTCCTCGCGTTCGTCGCGCTCCTGCTCGTCACGCTGCTCGACGTCACCACCGACGGCCGGCTCGGTGCCGTGTTCTCGGTGGGCTTCGTGCTCACGGCGGTCACCGTCCCGCTCGCGATCGACGTCCGATCGCTGCTGCCCGCGGGCGTGCTGCCGCCGATCCTGCTCGTCGTGTGCGTGGGGCTCGCGGCGGCGCTGTCGCCCGACGCGGTCGAGGTCGCCGGTCTCCCGGAGGGCACCGGCTGGTTCGGTCGCACGCTCACCGGCACGATCGACCGCGGCGTCACGCTCCTCGTGGGCCACGGCCTCGCCCTGCTGACGATTGTCGCGCGCATCCTGCTCGACCCGCACCACCCGCGCCGCACCCGCCGGGCGCGCTGACGTGGAGGACTACCAACGGCTCAACCGGGCCATGTGGGACAGCCGTGCCGCGCGGCACGCCGCCTCGACGCCGTGCACCTGCAGTGCCACATCGGCACCGACACGCTCAGCCTGCACCGGCTCGGCGGACGCGTCACCGGCCTCGACCTCTCCCCCGCGTCCCTCGCCGAGGCCCGACGTCTCGCCCGCGACGTGGGAGCCGACATCACCTACGTGGAGTCCGACGTGCACGCCGCCCCCGACGTCCTCGGACGCGCCGCGTTCGACGTCGTCTACACCGGCATCGGCGCGGTGTGCTGGCTGCCGAGCATCGACCGGTGGGCGGCCACCGTGGCGGCGCTGCTGCGCCCGGGCGGACGTCTGGTGTTCCGCGACTGCCACCCGATGCTCGGCACGCTCGAGGTCGTCGACGGGCGGATCGAGCTGGTCTACCCCTACGCCGAGCACCTGGAGCCGCTGGTCTTCAGCGACACCGCCTCCTACGTCGACCCCGACGACCACTCGCTGCCCGGGCTGCCGTCGCACGAGTGGTCGCACGGCCTCGCCGAGATCCTCACCGCGCTCCTCGCCCACGGGATGACGTTGGAGACCGTCCTCGAGCACGACTCCGTCCCCTGGGTCCCGCTGCCCGGGTTCATGTCGCCACACCCTGACCACCCGGGCGAGCACCGGCTCACCGACCGGCCAGAGCGGCTGGCCGCCAGCTTCACGATCGTCGCGACGCTCAGCCACTGAGCGCGTCGAGCACCTTCTGCACGCGACGAGCCCGGGTGTCGTCGCCCTTCGCGTCGGCCACGCCGCGGGCGTGCTCCTTGCGTCGCGACGGTGCCAGGGCGTCGAAGGTGGCGCGCAGGCCGGCGGCGTCGAGCGCCTCGGCGAGGGCGGCAGGCACCTCGACCTCGCGTGGCGCGTCGTCGGGGCGCAGCACCACCTCGACCACCTGACCCACCTCGACCCCGAGCTCGGCACGCGCCGCCTTGCTGAGGCCGACGAGATTCTCCCCGCCCATGCGGGCGAGCCGCAGACGAGCGGTCGAACCACCGATCGTCACCGCCACGGGGAAGGCCTTCGCGTCACCGAGCGCGGCGACCTGCTCGTCGGACAGGACAATCGCCGCAGCGGGGCCGCGCGGCTCCAGCGTGGTCGTCAGGTGCAGCTCGTTCACGGCGTCCTCCTGGTGTCGGACCCAGCGTAGGGCCGCGCCACCACCACGGTGGAGCAGTTGCCCGTGTCCGACCTGCTGCCTACCGTGGGGCGGACCAGGCCCGCACCGGGCCGTCCTCGGGGGAAGAGGCTGCACCATGACCGCACGACCGACCGTCCGCGCTGTGACCGGGCTCGCCGCGGGGGCCCTCGCGGCCACCGCGCTCGTGGCCGCCACGACGTCCGCCGACGCCGGACCGCGTCCGTCCCGGCCGCCCGTCGCATCGCCGACCGCCTACGGGTCGGGCGGTGCCGTGGCGTCCGTCGACGCGGAGGCCTCGAAGGTGGGGCTGGAGGTGCTGCGGCGCGGCGGCAACGCGGCCGACGCCGCGGTCGCCACGGCCTCCGCGCTCGGCGTGACCGAGCCGTACAGCGCAGGCGTCGGCGGGGGCGGCTACTTCGTCTACTACGACGCCAAGCGCAAGAAGGTCAGCACCATCGACGGTCGCGAGACGGCCCCGGCGGGCATCACGCGCGACGCGTTCATCGACCCGTCCACCGGCAAGCCGTACCGCTTCACGCCCGAGCTCGTCTCGTCCGGGGTCGCGGTCGGCGTGCCCGGCACGCCGGCCACCTGGGAGGCCGCCCTGCGCGACCACGGCCGCTGGTCGCTGCGCCAGGCACTCGCCCCCTCGATCCGGCTGGCCGAGCGGGGCTTCACGGTCGACCGGACGTTCCGCAGCCAGACGCTCGACAACAAGGACCGGTTCGCGGCCTTCCCCGACACCGCCCGACTGTTCCTGCCCGGCGGCGACGCGCCCCAGGTCGGCAGCACCTTCCGCAACCCCGAGCTGGCCCGCACGCTGTCGCTGATCGCGGCGCAGGGGCCGCGCGCCTTCTACACCGGGTCCGTCGCGCGCGACGTCGCGCGCACGGTCCAGGCGCCGCCGAAGGACCCGTCCTCCGACCTGCCGGCCCCGCCCGGCTCGATGACCGAGCGCGACCTCGCGACGTACCGGGTCGACCGCCAGGCACCGACCCACGCGCGGTACCGCGGTCTCGACGTGTACGGCATGGCACCGTCGTCGTCGGGCGGCATCGCGGTGGGCGAGGCGCTGAACATCCTCGAGGGCTACCGTCTCGGCGGTGGTGCCCGTCTCGGCTCGTCGCTGCACTTGTTCCTCGAGGCGTCGGCACGGGCGTTCGCCGACCGCGCGGCGTACGTGGGCGACGTCCCCGACGTCCCCGTCCGCACCCTGCTCAGCCAGCGCTTCGCCGACTCGCGCGCCTGCACCATCGACCCCACGCAGGCGTCGCAGCGGCCGGTGGCGGCGGGCGCGCTCGACGGCGGCCCCTGCAGCACCCGGGCCGCGGAGGAGAAGCCAGACACCGAGAACATCTCCACGACCCACCTCTCGGTCGTCGACCGGTGGGGCAACGCCGCCTCCTACACGCTCACCATCGAGCAGACCGGCGGCTCGGCGATCACGGTGCCGGGGCGCGGGTTCCTGCTCAACAACGAGCTCACCGACTTCACCGCCGTGTACGACCCGAAGGACCCGAACCGGATCGAGCCGGGCAAGCGGCCGCGCTCGTCGATGTCGCCGACGATCGTGCTCGACCGCGGCCGCGTGAAGTACGTGGTCGGGTCGCCCGGCGGCGCCACCATCATCACGACCGTGCTGCAGGTGCTGGTCAACCGCATCGACCTCGGCATGACGCTGCCACAGGCGGTCGCCGCACCGCGTGCCTCGCAGCGCAACGCGGCCGTCACGCCCGCTGAGCCCGCGTTCATCGAGCAGTACGGCGGCCTGCTCGCCCCCTTCGGCCAGCAGCTGACGCCCTCGGGCGACGCGTTCACGTCGCAGGCGGAGATCGGCGCGGTGGCCGCGATCGAGCAGGACCGCCGCGGCCGGCTCACCGCCGTCGCCGAGCCCGAACGACGCGGTGGCGGCACGGCGCTGGTCGTCAGGCCGGACCGCCGACGCTGAGTCCCGCCCGGCACGGAAGTCCCCCCGTTTCGGAACGTCATCGCCCGTCCGGCGCGTCAGATCGGGCGATGACGTTCCGAATCGTGGGGATATGAGACGGGTCGTCGAGCACCTGACGAAGGAGCTCGTGCGCCTGCTCCTGGTCCCCGGCGGGGTAGCCCGCGCCGGTGTGGCCGTCGAGCAGGAGGAGCTCGTCGGTCCCGTCGACGAGGACCACCCGCACCGCGACCTCGGCCGAGGCGAGCGTGCTGCCCCAGCCCGTCGCCTCGGCGACCGCGGAGCGCAGGAAGGCCCAGAGGCCGGGTCTCGACGTGCGGCTCGTCGGCGCGGACACCAGCAGGTCGGCGACCTCACCCCACGCCCACGTGTCCTCGTCGACCATCTTCTCGGCCTCCAGGTCGAGCCGACGGTGCGCGACGCCGTCGGACGTCAGCAGCAGGTGGTCGCGGTAGGGGTCGCCGACGGCGAGGCCGTCGTCGCACACCGCCAGCCAGGCCCGTCGCTGCTCGCTCATCCCTGCTCCTGCCTGACCTCGGCGACCAGACGGTCGAGCGTGGCGCTCGCCAGTCGGTCGGCGAACGCCGCTCGGCCACCGACGGCACTGGCGACGCCGACCGTCCCCGTGTCGGGACGCCACGCGACGACGGCACCGCAGCGCATGAGCGCGCCCGTGTGGAGGGCCAGGTCCCCCTCGACCCGCCAGGCGTGCGGCTGATGCCGCGGGTCGAGGAACCCACCGTCGGCGGTGCGCCGCACGAGCTCGGCCACGTCCCGCAGCGGCGCGACCAGGCCTGCCGCGCCCACGAAGGGACCGTCGCCGACCACCCACTCGTCGAGCGGACGGCTCCAGATGCTGAGTGCCTCCACGACCTCGTCACGCTCACCCGTCGCGCGGGCGACGTCGAACGCGGCCGGGTCGAGCCCGACCGGCTCGACGAGCGCCCCGCGGACCTGCTCGATCCACGGCCCGTCGACCTCCTCGAGCATCCGTGTCAGCACCGCGTACCCGAGGTTCGAGTACTCGCCCACCACTCGACGGTGCTGGTCCACGAGCACATCGAGCTTGGGCAGCACGTCGTGGTCGAACCGCTCGCGCGTCCAGCGCCGATAGGGATCGAGCAGCTCGCGGTTCTGCCCGGGGGCGGTGCGCGGCAGTCCCGACCGGTGCCGGACGAGCTCGGCGACGGCGATCGGCGACCCGCCTCCCAGCACGTCGTCCACGGTGGTCTCCCACGTCCACGTCCCGCGTGCGACGACCGCGTGGGCGAGACCGGCCGTCAAGATCTTCGACACCGACCCCCAGCGCACCAGCCCGTCGCCACGGTGCCATCCGGAGACCCGCGAGTACTCCTCGTCGCCGACGAGGAGCAGAGCGGCCGTACTGGTCCGTCTGCGAATCTGCCCGACACGCCGGTCTCAGATCCTGCCGGCGGCCTTCATGTCGCGGCGCAGCTCGGGCGGGAGGGCGAAGGTGAGGGTCTCGTCGGCGGTGCGGACGGCCGCGGCGTCGGGGTGGCCGTGCTCGGCGAGGTAGGTGAGGACGTCCTGGACGAGGTCGTCAGGCACCGACGCGCCCGACGTGACGCCGACGGTCTCGACGCCGTCGAGCCACTCCTCCTGGAGCTCGCTGACGTCGTCGATGCGGTAGGAGGCCGACGCGCCCGCCTCGAGCGCGACCTCGACCAGACGCACCGAGTTCGAGGAGTTCGAGGAGCCGACGACGATGACGAGGTCGGCGTCCTTCGCGATCTCCTTGACCGCGACCTGGCGGTTCTGCGTGGCGTAGCAGATGTCGTCGGACGGCGGATCCTCCAGCTGCGGGAACTTCTCGCGCAGCCGACGGACCGTCTCCATGGTCTCGTCGACGCTCAGCGTGGTCTGCGAGAGCCACGACAGCCGGGTCCCCTCGGGGAACTCCAGCGCGTCGACGTCGTCCGGGCTCTCGACGAGGGTGATGTGCTCGGGCGCCTCCCCGGCGGTGCCCTCGACCTCCTCGTGACCGGCGTGCCCGATGAGGAGGATGCGGTAGTCCTCGGCGGCGAACCGACGGGCCTCGTGGTGCACCTTCGTGACGAGCGGGCACGTGGCGTCGATCGTCTTCAGACCGCGCTCGGCTGCCTGCTCGTGCACCATCGGCGACACGCCGTGGGCGGAGAACACGACCGTGGCGCCCTCGGGCACCTCGTCGAGCTCCTCGACGAACACCGCGCCGCGCTCGGCCAGGGTGTTCACGACGTGCTTGTTGTGCACGATCTGCTTGCGGACGTACACCGGCGCCCCGTAGAGGTCGAGCGCCTTCTCGACGGTGATGACCGCGCGGTCCACGCCGGCGCAGTAGCCGCGCGGGTCGGCGAGGAGCACGCTCCCACCGACGGGGGGCATGCCGAGGTCCACGTGGGTCGTCATAGGTGCATCGTACCGACCGGCGACAGACCGCGAGCCCGTCGGCGCGACCCCCGCGCGCTGCCGACCGCGCAGGCCAGGCACGGACATCTCACGGAAGCACGGAGAGCTTTCCGGGCCCGCGTGAGATTCCCGCGCCTGGTGGGAGATTCCCAGGGCGACCTGGGAATCTCCCACCTCCTAGGCTGAGGCGCATGGCGCTCGACACGACGGCGGACTCCCCCGCGCCCCTGCGGCAGGTGTCGACCCTGATCGGGCAGTGGGTGGGGCGGCTGGGGGCGATCTGGGTCGAGGCCGAGGTGGCGCAGCTGACCCGACGTCCCGGCGTGTGCTTCCTGGTGCTGCGCGACCTGAGGGCCACCCTCTCGATCCGCGCCACCTGCCACGTCTCCGTGCTCGACGCGTCGGCCGCGCCCGTCACCGAGGGCGCACGGGTGGTCGTGCACGCCAAGCCGGAGTTCTACGAGCCGAACGGCTCGCTCACCCTGCAGGTGCGCGAGATCCGACCCGCCGGGGAGGGCGAGCTGCTCGCCCAGCTCGAACGCCGCAAGCAGCTGCTCGCGGCCGAAGGACTGTTCGACGCGCGGCTGAAGAAGCCGCTGCCGTTCCTGCCCGGCACCGTCGGGCTGGTCACCGGTCGCGCCTCCGCCGCCGAGCGCGACGTGCTCGAGAACGCCCGGCTGCGCTGGCCGGGCGTACGGTTCGTCGTCCGCCACGCCCTCATGCAGGGTGCCGGCTCGGCGCGCGACGTCGTGGCGGCCGTGCAGGAGCTCGCGCCACAGGTCGACGTGCTCATCGTCGCGCGCGGTGGCGGGTCGCTCGAGGACCTCCTGCCGTTCTCCGACGAGTCGCTCGTGCGGGCGGTGCACGCCTGCCGCGTGCCCGTGGTCAGCGCCATCGGGCACGAGCAGGACACGCCCCTGCTCGACCTCGTCGCCGACGTCCGCGCCTCCACCCCCACCGACGCCGCCAAGCGCGTGGTCCCCGACGCCGCCGAGGAGCAGGACCGGCTCGCTCACGCGCGCACGTGGCTGCGCCGGGCGGTCACGACCCTCGTCGAGCGCGAGGCGCACGGCCTGGCACAGCTGCGATCACGTCCGGTGCTGGCAGCGCCGCACGTGCTCGTCGATGCCCAGCACGACGCGCTCACCCACCTGCGCGACCGCGCCGACCGCGCGCTGCGGCACCGGCTCGACCGGGAGCACGACGCCGTCGGGCACCACCTCGCCCGGGTCCGGGCCCTGTCGCCGCTCGCCACCCTCGAGCGCGGCTACGCCGTCGCGCAGACCGCCGACGGGCACGTGCTGACGTCGGTGGCCGACGTCCCCGCCGCCTTCGTGGTGCGCCTCGCCGACGGCAGCGCCCACGTCACGACCGACCGCACCGAGGAGACCCCGCATGCCGACTGAGCCCGACCCCGCCCTCGACCTCTCCTACGAGCAGGCCCGCGAGGAGCTGGTGTCCGTCGTGCAGCGGCTCGAGACCGGCGGCGTCGGCCTCGAGGAGTCGCTCGCGCTCTGGGAGCGGGGCGAGCAGCTCGCGACGGTGTGCCAGCGCTGGCTCGACGGCGCACGCGAGCGTCTCGACCGGGCTGCCCGCGGCGAGGACGAGGCTCAGGACAACGACGCGACGTAGCGCTCGAGCGCCGTCCGCCCGACGTCGCTCGTGACGACCGCGGTCGTGTCCAGCTGCGGCCCCGGGACCACGCGCGAGTACGTGGTCTCGTCGTCGGGTGACGACCAGCGCGTCCAGGTGTGGTCGCCGATCTCGACCTGGTCGACACGCTCGCTGCCCGGCACCAGCTCCTCCACCGTGGCCTCCTCGGCTCCCGGCGCCTGCTGGATCCCGATGAAGCGCTGGTCGTCCGTGAGCGTGCCGAGGCTCCACACCTTCTCGCGCACCCGCGACGACGTCACCTTCCAGCCCTCCGGCAGCGACGCGGGCGCGAGCAGGTCGGCGCCCGTCTCGCGCTCGGCGCCCGGCAGCACCGCGGCGTAGTCCACGGCCGGCACCTGCGGCTCCTTCGGCGCGTTGCCGTAGAACAGGTGCGCCACCGCCCAGACGACGAGCAGGCCGGCGCCGAGCACGCCGACCGATCGGATGATGTCGCCGAGCTTCGGGTTGCCGCGGCTCGAGCCGGCCATGCGTCCTCCAGGTGGTGATCGTGCCGCAAGCGCGGACCTTTCAACGGCAGACCGCCGCGAATGCGGCTACGCTCCGCAGCATGGTCGTGCACAAGCTCTCCGACGCCGCAGCGTTGATCGGCGTCAGCGATGACACCCTACGTCGCTGGCAGCAGCAGGGCCGGTTCAGCCCGGTCGACGTCGACGGCCGCGCGGGGATCGAGGGCACCGAGCTGGCTCGCCTCGCCGCGGAGCACTCCGCGACGCCGGACCACGGACCGGAGCACACCAGCGCCCGCAACCAGCTGCGCGGGATCGTCACCCGCATCACCGCCGACACGGTGATGGCGCAGGTCGAGCTGGTCTGCGGTCCCTACCGCGTCGTCTCGCTCGTCAGCCGCGAGTCGGTCGACGCGCTCGGCCTGGAGCCCGGCAGCGTCGCCTGGGCGAGCGTCAAGTCCACCAACGTCTCCTTGGAGGTCCCGTCATGAAGAGGCTCGCGACCGTCGCAGCCGCCGCGGCCCTGCTGCTCCCCCTCGCCGCCTGCGGCAACGACGACGCCGTCGACCCGCGGGCCGACGTCGACAGCACGCTCGTCGTCTACGCCGCCGCGTCGTTGAAGGGCACCTTCACCGAGCTGGCGAAGGAGTTCGAGGCCACGAACGACGGCGTCACGGTGCAGCTGAGCTTCGGCGGCTCCTCCGACCTCGTGTCGCAGATCAGCGAGGGTGCGCCCGCGGACGTCTTCGCCTCCGCTGACGAGAAGAACATGGACACGCTCGTGGGCGACGACCTCGTGTCCGGAGACCCCGAGGACTTCGCGTCCAACACCCTGGTGATCGTCACGCCGCCCGACAACCCAGGCGACGTCACGTCGCTCGACGACCTCGCGGACCCCGACCTCGACGTCGTGGTCTGCGCGCCGCAGGTGCCCTGCGGCAGTGCCGCGCAGAAGCTCGCCACCGCGGCCGGGGTCACGCTCGCGCCCGACAGCGAGGAGCAGTCCGTCACCGACGTGCTCACCAAGGTGACGTCGGGCGAGGCCGACGCCGGCCTGGTCTACGTGACGGACGCGAAGGGGGCCGGCGACGACGTCCGCACGGTCGAGGTGCCGCAGGCGTCGGAGGTCGTCAACACCTACCCGATCGCGGTGCTCGCAGACGCCAAGCAGCCGGGCCTGGCCCGCGACTGGGTCGAGCTGGTCACCGGCGCGCAGGGTCAGAAGGTGCTGCGCGCGGCCGGCTTCGCCCGCCCGTGAGTCCCGTGGGCGCGCCGCGCGCGCCCGAGGTGCCTGCGGCCAGGAGGGCCGGACGCGCCCCGCGCACGACCGGTGACCTGCCCCGGTGGGTCTGGCTCCCCGCGGCACTCGGGGCGGCGCTCGTGGTGCTGCCGGTCGTCGCGCTGCTCACCCGCGTCGACTGGTCGGACCTCCCCGCCCTGCTGATGTCGGAGTCGTCGCGCGCCGCGCTCTCGCTCAGCCTGCGCACCGCCGCGGCCTCGACGGTGCTGTGCGTGCTGCTGGGCGTCCCCATGGCGTTCGTGCTGGCCCGCTCCCGGTTCCCCGGGCAGGCGCTGCTGCGCGCCCTCGTGCTGCTCCCCCTCGTCCTGCCGCCGGTCGTCGGCGGCATCGCCCTGCTCGCGACGTTCGGGCGTCGCGGCCTGCTCGGCTCGAGCCTCGAGGTGCTCGGCGTGCAGGTGGCGTTCTCCACCACGGCCGTCGTCCTCGCCCAGACGTTCGTGGCGCTGCCGTTCCTGGTGATCAGCCTCGAGGGCAGCCTGCGCACCGCCGGGCACCGCTACGAGACCGTCGCCGCCACGCTCGGGGCCCGGCCGTCGACCGTGCTGCGCCGGGTCAGCCTGCCCCTCGTCCTCCCCGGTCTGGCGTCGGGCGCGGTGCTCGCCTTCGCGCGGGCGCTCGGCGAGTTCGGCGCCACCATCACCTTCGCCGGGAGCCTGCAGGGCGTCACGCGGACGCTCCCGCTGGAGATCTACCTGCAGCGCGAGACCGACCCCGACGCCGCCGTCGCCCTCTCCCTGCTGCTCGTCGTCGTGGCCGTGCTCGTCATCGTCCTCGTGCGGGGCCGGGAGGGCCGCTCATGAGCATCGCGCTGCGCCTGCACGTGCCGGAGCGCGACGTCGACCTCGCGCTGGACGTGCCCGCCGGCAGCACGCTGGGCCTGGTCGGACCCAACGGTGCGGGCAAGTCGACCGTGCTCGCGACGCTGGCCGGCACGCTGCGGCCCCCGCACGCCCGCCTCGAGGTCGACGGCCGGCTGCTCGTGGACACCGACACGGGCCGGTGGACGCCTCCGTACGCCCGTGGTGTCGGGCTCCTCGCCCAGGAGCCGCTCCTGTTCCCGCACCTCGACGTCGTCGCGAACGTCGCCTTCGGCCCGCGCAGCCGCGGGGCGTCGCGCCGCGAGGCCGAGCAGGTGGCCCGTGAGCGGCTGGCCGAGCTCGGGTGCACCGACCTCGCCGCCCGCAGGCCCGGCACGCTGTCGGGCGGCCAGGCCGCCCGGGTGGCCCTCGCGCGCGCCCTCGCCCCCGACCCCGGGGTGCTGCTCCTCGACGAGCCGATGGCGGCGCTCGACGCGGCCGTCGTGCCGCAGCTGCGCACGACCCTCGCGCAGGTGCTGCGCCGACGTCGCGACGCCGGACGCACCGCCGTGCTCGTCACCCACGACGTGCTCGACGCACTGCTGCTCACCGACACCCTCGCCGTCGTGGAGCACGGGCGCGTGGTCGACGTCGGACCCACGCAGCGCGTGCTTGAGCAGCCGCGCAGCGCCTTCGCGGCCGAGCTCGCCGGGCTCAACCTGCTGCGCGGCACCTCGGCGGCGCCGGGCCTGCACACACCCGAGGGGCTCGTCGTCCACGCCGCCGGCCCCACGCCCCTGACCGGGGAGCCCGCGGTCGCGGTGCTCGATCCGGCTGCCGTCGCCGTGCACCTCGAGGCACCGGCCGGCAGCCCGCGCAACGTCTGGCCGGCCACCGTCACGGCCGTCGAGCCGCGCGGTCGGCGGGCCCTCGTGCGGACCGACGTCGTCAGCGCCGACGTCACGGTCGACGCCGTCGCCGACCTGCTCCTCGAGCCCGGTCGACGCGTCCACCTGGTGGTCAAGGCGAGCGAAGTGCAGGTGCACGGGCTCTGACGGGCGCGGACGCCGGTAGGGTGCATCCGTGGAAAGCCTGCAGCCCGCCGCCCAAGCCCCGGACCGCAACCTCGCCCTGGACCTCGTCCGCGTCACGGAGGCCGGCGCGATGGCCGCCGGTCGCTGGGTCGGGCGCGGCGACAAGAACGGCGCCGACGGCGTCGCCGTCAACGCGATGCGGAGCCTCATCAACACCGTCACGATGGACGGCGTCGTCGTCATCGGCGAGGGCGAGAAGGACGAGGCGCCCATGCTGTTCAACGGGGAGCAGGTCGGCGACGGCACCGGCGCCGAGTGCGACGTCGCGGTCGACCCGATCGACGGCACGACGCTGTGCGCGAAGGGCATGCCCAACGCGATCTCGGTCATGGCGGTCGCTCCCCGCGGCTCGATGTACGACCCCTCGGCCGTCTTCTACATGGAGAAGCTGGTGGCCGGCCCGGAGGCCGCCGACCAGGTCGACATCCGCCTCCCCGTGTCCAAGAACATCGCCCTCGTCGCCAAGGCGAAGGGCATCAGCAACAGCGACGTCACGGTCTGCGTGCTCGACCGGCCCCGCCACGCCGCCCTCGTGCAGGAGATCCGCGACGCGGGCGCCCGCATCAAGTTCATCAGCGACGGCGACGTGGCCGGCGCCATCGTCGCGGCCCGCCCCGACACCGGCGTCGACCTGCTCGTCGGCACGGGCGGCACGCCCGAGGGCATCATCACCGCCTGCGCCATCAAGGCGATCGGCGGCGTCATCCAGGGTCGGCTCGCGCCCACCGACGACGACGAGCGCCAGCGTGCGATCGACGCCGGGCACGACCTCGACCGGGTGCTGCTCACCGACGACCTGGTCGTCGCCGACGACTGCTTCTTCGTCGCCACTGGCATCACCGACGGGGAGCTGCTCCAGGGCGTCCGCTACGCCAAGGGCAAGGCGTTCACCGAGTCGCTCGTCATGCGCTCGCGCAGCGGCACGATCCGCAAGATCACCAGCGAGCACCAGCTGACGAAGCTCAAGGCCTACTCGGCCATCGACTACGAGCGCTGAGCCGACGTCGGGGGCGGCGATGCAGGAACGACCGCAAGGGCGTCACGTGCGCAGCGTCGACGACGTGCTCGCGCTCATGGACGAGCTGTTCACGTCGACCGCCGACCGCTGGACCGACGGTGCCGGCGCCGCCTGGTGGGACGACTTCTACACCGACCGGTCCCGACCCGTGCCGTTCTTCATCGATGATCCCGACGAGAACCTGGCCGCCTGGGTGGAGTCCGGTGGGCTGCGGCCCCGACGTGCCCTCGACCTCGGGTGCGGCGCGGGCCGCAACGCCCGCTACCTGGCGTCCGTCGGCGCCGAGGTCGACGCCGTCGACCTCTCGGCCACGGCGGTCGCCTGGGCCCGGGAGCACGGCCTCGACGCGCGAGGTGGCGCGACTGCCCCGCGGTACCACGTCGGCGACGCCTTCGGCGACGTCGGCGCGGCGCTCGCCGGCCCCTACGACCTCGTGTACGACTCCGGCTGCCTGCACCACCTGCCGCCCCACCGCCGCATCGCGTACCGGCGCCTGCTCGACCGTGTGCTCGCCCCGGGCGGCTCGTTCGGCGTCGTGTGCTTCCACGACGGCTTCATGGGCACGAGTGCGCCCGACGAGCAGCTCTACCTGCGTGGCGGCCTGGAGGGCGGGATCGCGTTCGCGCCCGACGACCTGCGCTGGATCTTCGAGGACCTGGAGCCGGTCGAGGTCCGACCCATGCGCGAGCAGCGGGGCACGGGCCGCTTCGGCGAGACGTTCCTCCTCACCGCCCTGTTCCGCAGGCCCGGCTGAGCGCCGTCCTCAGACGGGGTAGCCGAGCGCCTCGAACATCCGGGCGTGGATGGCGCGGACCACGTCCTGCTTGCGGGCGTTGTACTGCATGACGTGCTCGCCGGCGTCGCGCGCTGCGGCCGACGCGGCACGCTTGGCGTCGGCGTAGAGGTCGCGGTCGTCCGGGTGGGTGCGCAACCAGTCGCGGAACATCCGCATGCGTGCGACCTCCGCCCCGTCGCCGTGGAAGACGTGCAGGTTGGTGCGCGGGTCGTGGTGGCGCAGCAGCCGGTGACCCTGCCACCAGGGCTCGCGGACCACGAGCCGGAAGCCCTGCGCCTCCAGAGCGGGCACGTAGGCGTCCTCGTCGTCCGGGTCGGGCACCACGAGGAGCAGGTCGAGCAGCGGCTTCGCCGGGAGCCCCGGCACCGACGTCGACCCGACGTGCTCGACGCTGACGGCGGTCCGGCCGAGCGCCGCTGCGACGGTGTCGACGAGCCTGGCCGCCTGCTCGGTCCACGTCGGGTCGGGATCGACCACGACGACGTCCCGCCCGGGTCCGGCGCCGTCGACCCACGGCGACGCACCGGGCGGCGGCTCGACGTCGTCGAACCGCACGATCTCCTCGGGCGTGGCCACGTCGACGACCGTATCCGGCCTCGTCCCGCCTGCCCAGCTCCGCGACTCCTCGTACCATCACCTGCATGGCCGGCTCCGGAGAACAGTTCGCGCACCTGCCGTCGGGCATCGACCTCTGCTACGAGACGTTCGGCGACCCTGCCGACCCTCCCGTGCTGCTGGTGATGGGGCTCGGCGGCCCGATGGGCTGGTGGGACGTCACGTTCTGCGAGCAGCTCGTCGAGCGCGGGCTGTTCGTCATCCGCTACGACAACCGCGACACCGGCCGCTCGACCAAGCTGCGCCAGCACCGCGTCAGTCGCGTCGACCTCGCGAAGGCCCTGGTCGGCCTCCGGACGCCGCCGTACACGATCGGCGACCTCGCCGACGACGCGTTCGGGCTGCTCGACCACCTCGAGGTCGAGACCGCCCACGTGGTGGGCGTCTCGATGGGCGGCATGATCGCGCAGACGATGGCCGTCGCGCACCCGGAGCGGGTGCGCTCGCTCGTGTCCATCATGTCCACGACCGGCCGGCGCACCGTCGGCTACCAGAACCCGAAGCTGCTACCCGCGCTGCTCAGCAAGGCGGGCCACACGCGCGACGAGTACGTGGAGCGGTCGCTACGCGGCACCCAGATGATCGCGTCGCCGGACTACCCGACCGACCCGGAGTTCGCGCGCGACCGCGCCTACGAGACGTACGACCGCGGCTGGTCGGCGAGCGGGGTGACCCGCCAGGTCATGGCGATCCTGACCCAGCCCGACCGCACGGCCGACCTCGCCCGGCTCGACGTGCCCGCCACCGTCATCCATGGCACGCGCGACCCGCTCGTCCACCGGTCCGGCGGTAGGGCCACGGCCGCCGCGCTCAAGGGCTCCGAGCACGTCGAGATCGAGGGCATGGCCCACGACCTCCCGAGCCAGCTCTACGACCAGATCGTGGAGGCGATCGTCCGCACCGTCGAGCGCGCCCAGCACGCCTGACCCCGCCCTCCCCCCGCTCCCCCTCCCCACGATTCGGTACGTCATCACCCGTTCCGGCCGCGAGATCGGGCGATGATGTACCGAATCGTGCGGGTGGGGCGTGGGTCTAGGCGTCGCTCCAGACGCCGAGGCGGTTGCCGGCGGGGTCGGTGAAGTGGAAGCGTCGGCCGCCCGGGAAGGCGAAGACGTCGTCGACGACGGTGCCGCCGGCCTCGACGACGGCGTCGCGCGTCGCCTCGAGGTCGCGCGACCAGAGCTGGACGAGGGGTCCGGTGGTCGACGGTGTGCCGGTGGGGTCGAGGCCGCCGGCCTCTCCCTCGCCCTCGACGCGCTGGATGCCGACGTACTCCGGGCCGTAGTCGGTGAACTGCCAGCCGAACGCGTCGCCGTAGAACTGCTTCGCCGCGGCGAGGTCGGGGGCCGGGATCTCGATGTAGTCGATGCCGTGATGGGTGTGTGCCATGGCCCGACGCTAGGGCCCTCCCCCGACGTTTCGGTACGTCATCGCCCGTTCCACCGCCCGGAACGGGCGATGACGTACCGAAACGTGGGGACGCTCGGGCGCTAGGGTGCGGGCGTGGACGACGAGGTGGTGGTGCGGGTCCGCGCCGACGGCGCGACCGAGCTGCGCGTCAACGGGGTGTTCGTCATGGACGACGTCGAGACCTCCAGCGAACGGCTCCTCGCCGAGCTCGTGCTCGACCTCGGAGCCCGCGAGGTGCTGGTCGGCGGGCTCGGTCTGGGCTACACCGCCCAGACGCTCCTGGCCGGCGACGTCTAGCGCCTGGTGGTCGCGGAGCTGCACGCCGACGTCGTCGCTGCCGTGCGCGCCGGTGCGGGCGCCGGCCCGTCAGTCCTCGACGACCCCCGCTGCACGGTCGAGGTCGGCGACGTGCGCGACGTCGTCGCGGCGCAGCCGGACGCCTCGCTCGACGCGGTCCTGCTGGACGTCGACAACGGCCCCGACTTCCTCGTGCACGAGACGAACGCGGCCGTCTACGCCGCCGACGGTCTCGCCGACGCCACGCGCGTGCTGCGCCCCAGCGGGGCCCTGGCCGTCTGGTCGATGGCCGACTCCGCACCCCTGCGCGCGCGGCTGTCGGCGCTACTCGACGACGTCCGCGCGGTCGCCGTCCCCGTCGACCTGCAGGGACGCTCCGAGCACTACTGGGTGCTGACCGGCCGCGCGCGCTGAGCGCGGACGCTATCGTCTGCCCGTGGCCGACGCAGACTTCCTGTACTCCGACCTGCTCCCGACGGGTCCTGACGAGACCCCGTACCGCCTCGTCACGACCGACGACGTGTCGACCTCCGAGGTCACGCTGCCCGACGGCAGCACCCGCACCTTCCTGCACGTCGAGCCCGAGGCGCTGCGCCGACTCACGGCCGAGGCGATGCACGACATCAGCCACTACCTGCGGCCCGCGCACCTCGCCCAGCTGCGCAAGATCATCGACGACCCCGAGGCGTCGGGCAACGACCGGTTCGTCGCGCTGGACCTGCTCAAGAACGTCAACATCTCCGCCGGCGGCGTGCTGCCGATGTGCCAGGACACCGGCACCGCGATCGTCATGGGCAAGAAGTCCGAGGGCGTGCTCACCGGCGCGGACGACGCCGAGGCGATCAGCCGCGGCGTGCACGACGCGTACACGCAGCTGAACCTGCGCTACAGCCAGCTCGCCCCGCTCACCACCTACGAGGAGAAGAACACCGGCACCAACCTGCCGGCGCAGATCGAGCTCTACTCCTCCCCCGGCACGAAGCCGACGCCCGAGTACTCGTTCCTCTTCATGGCCAAGGGCGGCGGGTCGGCCAACAAGTCGTTCCTCTTCCAGGAGACGAAGGCGATCCTGAACCCCACGCGGCTGCTGGAGTTCCTCGACGAGAAGATCAAGAGCCTCGGCACCGCGGCCTGTCCGCCCTACCACCTGGCCGTCGTCATCGGCGGGACGTCGGCGGAGTTCGCGCTCAAGACGGCCAAGTACGCCTCCGCGCACTACCTCGACGCGCTCCCCACCGAGGGCTCGATGAGCGCGCACGGGTTCCGCGACGTCGAGCTGGAGCAGCAGGTCTTCGAGCTGACCCAGTCGTTCGGCATCGGCGCCCAGTTCGGCGGCAAGTACTTCTGCCACGACGTCCGCGTGGTGCGCCTGCCGCGTCACGGCGCGTCGTGCCCCGTCGCGATCGCCGTCTCCTGCTCGGCCGACCGGCAGGCCCGCGCGAAGATCACGCCCGACGGCGTCTTCCTGGAGCAGCTCGAGACCGATCCCGCGCAGTACATGCCCGACGCGGGCACGGCCGAGGACATCAGCGGCGGCGAGGTCGTGCAGGTCGACCTGACCCGGCCGATGGACGAGATCCGCGCGCAGCTGTCGCAGTACCCGGTGAAGACCAGGTTGTCGCTCACCGGCCCGCTCGTCGTCGCCCGCGACATCGCGCACGCCAAGATCGCGGAGCGGCTCGAGGCCGGCGAGCCGATGCCGCAGTACCTGAGGGACCACCCCGTCTACTACGCCGGACCCGCCAAGACGCCCGAGGGCATGGCGTCGGGCTCGTTCGGCCCCACGACCGCCGGTCGCATGGACTCCTACGTCCGACGCTTCCAGGAGGCCGGCGGCTCCCTCGTCATGCTCGCCAAGGGCAACCGCAGCAAGCAGGTCACGGAGGCCTGCGACGCGCACGGCGGCTTCTACCTCGGCTCCATCGGCGGCCCGGCGGCGCGGCTCGCGCAGGACTGCATCCGCAGCCAGGAGGTCATCGAGTACCCCGAGCTCGGCATGGAGGCGGTCTGGAGGATCGAGGTCGAGGACTTCCCGGCCTTCATCGTCGTCGACGACAAGGGCAACGATTTCTTCACCGACCCGTCGGGGACGGTCACCGTGCCGGTCACCGGCCTGCGGGTGCGCTCCGCCGAGTAGCCCGGCCCCTTCCCACCCCGTCCCCGTCCCGCCCCCATCCCGCTGAGTGTGACGTTCGCGGGGTGGATCGCGGAGATGCACCCCGCGAACGTCACACTCAGCGGGGTCGGGTGGGGTTGGGTCGGGTCGGGTGGGCGGCCGGGTCGCCGTCCGGACGGCTCGCGCTAGCGTGGGGGCATGAGCGAGAACGACACGGCCTGGCGCATCGAGCACGACACCATGGGCGAGGTGAGGGTCCCTGCCGACGCACTCTGGCGGGCCCAGACGCAGCGCGCGGTCGAGAACTTCCCGATCTCCGGCACGCCGATCGAGCCCGCCCAGATCAGGGCGCTCGCGCAGATCAAGGCCGCCTGCGCCCGCGCGAACGCCGAGCTCGGCATCCTCGACTCCGACCTCGCCGACGCGATCGTCGCGGCCGCCCAGGAGGTGGCGAGCGGCGCCCACGACGCGCACTTCCCCATCGACGTGTTCCAGACCGGCTCCGGCACGTCGAGCAACATGAACACCAACGAGGTCATCGCCACCCTCGCGACCCGCTCGCTCGGTC
The DNA here is from genome assembly GCA_026392465.1 of Propionibacteriales bacterium. Taxonomy (GTDB): domain Bacteria; phylum Actinomycetota; class Actinomycetes; order Propionibacteriales; family Nocardioidaceae; genus Aeromicrobium. The sequence continues at coordinate 74,911 of JAPLCA010000024.1, read as the reverse complement.
GCGACGTGCACCCGAACGACCACGTGAACGCCTCGCAGTCCAGCAACGACGTGTTCCCGACGTCGATCCACGTGGCCGCGACCGCCTCGACCGTCAACCAGCTGCTGCCCGACCTCGACCACCTCGCGCAGTCGCTCGAGCGCAAGGCCGAGGAGTTCGCCGAGGTCGTCAAGTCGGGCCGGACGCACCTCATGGACGCCACGCCCGTCACGCTCGGCCAGGAGTTCGCGGGCTACGCGGCGCAGGTGCGCAAGGGCATCGCCCGCATCGAGCGCGCTCTGCCGTCGACCGCCGAGGTCCCCCTCGGCGGCACCGCCGTCGGTACCGGGATCAACACCCCCGCCGGGTTCCCGCAGCGGGTCATCGAGATCCTCGCCGCCGACACCGGCCTGCCGATCACCGAGGCCACGGACCACTTCGAGGCGCAGGGCGCACGCGACGGGATCGTCGAGCTGTCCGGCGCCCTGCGCACGGTCGCGGTCAGCCTGACGAAGATCTGCAACGACCTGCGCTGGATGGGCTCGGGCCCGCGCACCGGCCTGGGCGAGATCAACCTGCCCGACCTGCAGCCCGGATCGAGCATCATGCCCGGCAAGGTCAACCCCGTCCTGCCGGAGGCCACGCTCATGGTGTGCGCACAGGTCATCGGCAACGACGCCACCATCACCTACGCGGGCGCCTCGGGCGCGTTCGAGCTGAACGTGCAGCTGCCCGTCATCGGCCGCAACGTCCTGGAGTCGATCCGTCTGCTCGGCAACACGTCGCGCGTGCTCGCCGACCGGTGCGTCGACGGCATCACGGCCAACGTCGAGCGCTGCCTCGAGCTGGCCGAGTCGAGCCCGTCGGTCGTGACGCCCCTCAACCGCCACATCGGGTACGAGAACGCCGCGAAGGTCGCGAAGAAGGCCGTCAAGGAGCGCAAGACGATCCGCGAGGTCGTGGTCGAGGAGGGCTACGTCGAGCGCGGCGACCTCACCGAGGCCGAGCTCGACGCCGCCCTCGACGTCATGAGCATGACCCACCCCTGACCGAGTCCGGGTCGGCCCGCGGCCCCGCCGCGGAACACTTCGCTGGTCGAGTAGCAGGGACGAGCTTGCGAGGTCCCTGCGTATCGAGACCACCCGGCAACAGATCAGCGCAAACCGGCCCCCAGCGACAGCGTGGGATGGTCTCGATACGCCCGGAGCACGCTCGTCCCTCGCGGCTCCGCGCTACTCGACCAGCGGACGGCTCCGCTGGTCGAGTAGCGGCCACGCGCGACGAAGGAGCGCCGTGGCCGCGTATCGAGACCACCCGGCAACGGATCAGCGCAAACCGGCCCCAGCGAAACCTTGGAACGGTCTCGACCTCCGCCAGCTCCTTCGTCGCGGCGTCGACTACTCGACCAGCGGTGGCGCGCTCAGGCGCGGCGGGCGAGCTGGTAGCCGTCGGCGTCCCAGACGGTGACCCAGGTGCCGCCGAACGTCTGCTCGGCCCAGGTGCGGGCGTCGGGGGGCGAGCCGACGCCGGCCCACTGGTCGAGCAGGACGTACTCCGGCTCGCCGTCGGGGAGCGGGGCGGCGCCCACGGTGCCGAGCCAGTAGACGTCGTGGTGGGTGGCGAGGTGCGTGATGACGCCGATGTCGGTCACGACCGACGCACCCTCGGGGACCATGTCGACCACACGCTGCGCGACCGCCGCGCGGTCGGGCACCTCGTACGTCTCCCCCTGCGTGAGCGCCCACAACGGCGTCGACGGCAGCAGCGCGAGCGACACGACGAGTGCCGGCACCGCCGTCCACCGCACGGGCGGGTAGCGGCGCATGGTGTCGACGGCTGCGACGAACACGATCGGCATGAGGATCAGCGAGTAGTGCCAGTCGGTGCCCCAGTAGTACGGGTTGTCGCCGACGAAGCGCCACGCGAACGTCGGCAGCACGAGCAGCACCCAGGGCGAGCCGAGCGCCGCGAGACCCGTGACCGCGAGCGTCACCAGCACGGTGAGGGCCTTGCGGCCCGGCTCGTCGAGCAGGGTCGCGACCACGCCGCGGTCTCCCCCGACGCTCGACGCGTAGTCGTAGACGCCGCCGGGGTTCACCGACGGCAGCACGACGAGCACGACGAGCGCCGCGCCGACGACGCCCGCCGCTGCGAGCAGCGTGCCGCGCCGACGCTCCCCGGCGAGCATCAGCACGAGCCCGATGACGAGCACCGTGGCGCCCATGTCCTCCTTGACGAGCAGGAGCGGCAGCGACCAGCCGACCACGGCGTTCCAGCGCCGGTCGAGGTAGGCCGAGCCCGCGAGCGCGAGCAGGGGCGCGCCGAACGCGACCTCGTGGAAGTCCGACTGCACCGCCGCGGAGATGCCGAAGGAGATGCCGTAGGCGACGGCGAGCATCGCTCCCGCCCACGGACCGGCGTGCCGCACCGCGAGCCGGGTGACGACCAGCACCGACAGCCCGACGAGCACCGCCTGCGCGACGAGCAGGGTCTGCGCCGATGGCCACACGCGGTAGAACGGCGCCACCAGCGCCGTGATCGGCGAGAAGTGGTCGCCGAGGATGTTGAACCCCGGACCCTTGATGTCGACGATCGGCAGGCCGAAGTGGGCGTAGCCCCGGATCGCCTGCTCGAAGATCGCGTTGTCCCAGGAGGTCGGGTCGAAGCGCCGGAACCGCAGCAGCGACAGCGTCGAGTAGGCGGCCGTGCAGAGCAACGCCCACAGGAACGGCAGGGACCGTGCGACGGCCCCGAGACGCGCGCTCACGACTCGCGCAGGCGCGCGCCGGTCGCCAGGTCGAACACCAGCACCTGCGACCGCGGCACGGCCAGCCGCACCGTGTCCCCCGCCCGGCGCCGGTCGGCGGCCGGCAGCTCGGCGACGAAGAAGTTCTGGAAGAGGTCGAAGTCTAGCGCGTCCTCGACGTCCTCGAGCATCGCCTGCACGTCGTCGTCGAGGTCGTACCCGACGTAGACGAGCTGCGTGCCGCCGCGCCACTCCACGTCGTCGACCTCGCCCACGACTTCGACCTTGCTGTCGGCCTCGGCCTGGGCGGCGATCGCGCCCGCCGTCAGGGGCGCGTCGGACGGGACCGGGGCGGCTGCAGGAGCGGCCTCCTCGCAGTGCTCGGGCCGCACGCCGACGACGACGTGGCTGCGATCGCCGACCGCCGCCCGCGACGCCGCGTCGAGCGGGATGCTCAGGACGGGCGTCACGAGCTGGTCGCCCTCGACCGTGGCCGGCAGCAGGTTCATCGCCGGCTGGCCGAGGAACGCGGCGACGAAGAGGTCGGCCGGGTCGGCGTAGACCTCGTCGGGCGTTCCCGTCTGGTGCACGACACCACGGTGCATGACGGCGACCCGGTCGGCGACGGTGAGCGCCTCGTCCGGACGCGACGTCGTGAACAGCGACGTCCGACCCTCGTCGCGCTGCCACTGCAGGGTGACGGACCGGACGTGCGTGCGGACGCGGTCGGCCTGCGCGCTGAAGGGGTCGTCGAAGAGGTAGCCCAACGCGTCGCGCACCAGGGCCCGGCCGATCGCGACGCGCTGGCGCTGCGCCGGCTCGAGCTCGGCGGGCTTGGCGTCGAGCAGCGAGTCGAGGGCCAGGAAGGCGGCGACCTCGTCGATGCGTTCCGCGAGCGCCACCTTGTCGTGCCCACGGCGCAGCCGGGTGGCGAAGGCCAGGTTGTCGTGCACGTCGAGGTGCGGGTGGAGCACGTAGTCCTGGAGCACGAGCGCGAGGTCGCGGTCGCGCGGTCCGACCGCGTTCACGACGATGTCGTCGAGCAGCACGTCGCCCTCGGTCTGCTCCTCCAGGCCCACGAGCACCCGGAGCACGGCCGACTTGCCGGCCCCCGCCGGGCCGCACAGCGCCGTCGTGCTCCCGTCGGGCACCACGAGGTCGATCCCGTCGAGCAGCGGCGTGCCGTCGAGGGCGTCCAGGCGCACGCCCCTCAGCTCCATCGAGGTCATGGGTGGTCCCTTCCGATCAGGCGGCGGACGCGGCGGGGCGCGACCGCGACGAGGACGATCACGGGCAGCAGCCACAGCAGCCCCACGGCAGCGGCCTGGGCCGGCGGCACCTGCCCGAGCAGGAGCGTGGCGGGCAGCGTGCGGGCGTCGGGCGTGGGTCCCAGGGCGGCACCGAGCACGACGTCCTGGGCCGCCAGCACCCACACGAGGGCGCCGACGACGAGCAGGTCCGGCAGCAGCACCGGCACGACGAACGCGCGCAGCTCCTGCCGCCGGTCGGCACCGTCGCTGCGGATCGAGTCGCGCAACGACCACGGGGCGTCGCGCAGGACCGGGATGCTGAGGAACACGGCCAGCGGCACGGCGACCAGCAGCAGGACGGGCGCGACGGTCCAGCGGGAACCGAGCACGCCGAGCGCGTCGGCCGTGTCGGACCACGGTCCGGCGAGGGCGACGAGTGGCAGCAGCAGGACGCCCACCACGACGACCGGGACGGCCCGACCGCCCCGCACCCGACGACACGCCAGCGCGTACGCCGCAGGGACGGCCACCAGCATGGCGACGACGGTGGCTGCGGTGGCGACGACGAGGCTGGTGAGCGCGGCGTCGCGCACGTCGTCGCGCCCCAGCGCGTCACCGAGGACGGACCAGCGCGGGTCCGACGGCAGCATCGACGTCGCCGTCGTGCCCGGCGGCGTCAGGGCGACGGCCGCGGTCCACCACAGGGGTGCGACGGTGCCGACCACGGCCAGCTCGAGCCCGAGCACGGCCCAGAGCGAGAGCCGACGACGGGTGTCGGCGACGAGCACCCCGACGGCACCCGTCCCCATGAGCACGGCGGCGACGCCCACCCAGAGCCAGCGGTCGGCGCCCGTGACGACCAGGACGCCGACGTTCGCGAGCACGAAGCCGACGACGAACGCGGTGCCGGCGGCCCACAGCCGGGAGCGCACGGTGGGGTTCACGCGCGCCTCCCCGGTCGGAGGACGGCGACGAGGAGAGCCGCGAGCAGCCCGGCCAGCACGAGCAGGAGCACGCCGGACGCCGCTCCGAGGCCTCGTTCGAAGCTCTCGAACGTCGTCTCCCACGTCAGCACGGGCACGGTGGCCACCCCGCCCGAGGGCGCGGCGAGCAGCGGGCCCTCCAGGGCCCGGAGCGCGTCCGTCGCGCGGTACAGGACGGCGACCGCCACGGCCGGCGCGGCAGCGGGCCACGTGACGCGCAGCAGACGCTGCCAGGAGGTGGCGCCGTCGGCCACGGCCGAGTCGATGAGCCGACGGTCGACACGGGTCAGGCCGACCAGGAGGATCACCGCCGTCACGCCGGTGCCGCGCCACACCTCCGCCGACACCACCGCGAAGGCGGCCGCGGCGCTGGAGCCACCGTCGTAGCCGAACCACGCGGGCCCGACGCCCGAGGTGACGGCGTCGCGCCACACCGACGCCGTGACGACGGGCAGCAGCGCGAACGGTGCGAGCAGCAGCACCGACACCACGGCGAGCGGCAGGCGCAGCCGACGGATGCTCGCCGCCACGACGGAGGCGAGCACGAGCTGCAGCCCGACGGCCACGACCACGAGCAGCAGCGTCACCGAGACGGCCAGCCACCAGGCGCGGTCGCCGAGCAGACCGGTCAGGTTGTCCAGCCCGACGAAGGTGTCGTCGCCGACGGTGCTCGACGAGCGCCGCAGGGACGTCCACAGCAGGAGCCCGAACGGCCAGAGCGTCAGGGCGGCGAGCACCAGCACCGTCGGCGCGAGCAGTGGCCACCCGGAGCGTCGGCGTCCTGGTGACGCTGTCGCCCGACGACGTCGGCGCCGACGCGTGGGCGCCGGGCCGATCGGGGCGACGTCGTGCTCGTCGTCCACGGTCGCGGCCGCGCTCCCGACGGTCTCGGGCTGCTCGGGCTGCCCGTTCTGCCCGTTCTGCCCAGGCTGCTCGGTGGTCACGGCAGCCTCCCGGCGACGGCGTCGCGGACCGCGGCCTGGGAGCGGCGCGGCGTCGCCGACCCGACCGACGAGATCGGCGTCCACGTCTGCACCAGTGCGGCCCGTGCCTGCATCCAGTACGGCGTGGACGGCAGGGTGACCGCGGTGTCGACGGCCGGTCGGGTGACGTCGGCGAGCGGGTAGCCCGACTTCACCGCATCGAGGTCGTAGGTGCTCAGCCGCGCCGCGCTGTGCCCCGAGCCGGTCATGACGGAGGCGAGGAGGTCGTCGGACGTCAGGCACGAGATCGCCTCGTACGAGAGCGACGTGTCGGGCGCGAACAGCGGCACCGCGAGCGCGACACCCGTGCTCGGTGCCGCCGCCGTGCCGTCGACCTCGGGGAACGCCGCCCACTGCAGGTCGCTGGCCACGGAAGCGACGGCGGGGTCGGAGACGAACGAGCTGGGCGCGAGCACGAACCCGCCGCGGCGCGCGAGCCCCTCGGCCGCGTCGCTCGACGGGTCGGCGCCGAGACCGGAGCGACCCAGTCGGCTGACGATGCGCGCAGCCGTGCGCCCGGCCGAGGACTCCAGGCCCACGTCGGGCCGGCGTCCGGCACCCTTCAGCAGCGTGCCGCCGGCGCCGGCGACGAGTGCGTCCACCCACGCCGCGAGACCCTCGCCGTCGGGGTCGTCCACGAGCACCTGGCGGCCCGTACGCTCCGCGCCCGTGAGCAGGTCGTCCCACGAGACCGGCTTCGTCGTGTCGAGCCCGGCCCGCTCGGCCGTGTTGCCGCGCCACCACAGCAGCCACGGGTCGAACGTCCAGGGCGCAGCGACGACCAGGCCGTCGACCGTGACCGAGCGCAGCGCGGCCGGCGCGACGTCCTGCGCGAACGGGGTCTTGAGGTCCTCCGGGACGGGCGCGAGCACCTGCGCGGCCGCCATCTCCGCGCTCCACGCGGTGTCCATGCTGAACAGGTCGATCGAGTCGTCCTTCGCGAGCAGCCGCCGCATGAGCGTCGCGTGCCGCTGCTCGACGTCGTCGGGCAGTCGCTCCACCTCGATGCGGTAGCCGCCCTCGGACTCCTCGCTGCAGGTCTGCGCGAGCGCCTCGACGTCGGCGCGCTCCGGGCCGACGTACCAGTGCAGGACGGGGACGCCGTCGACGACGTCGTCCTCGGCGGGCCCTCCGCAGGCAGCCACGAGCAGCATGATGGCAGCGACGAACGCCGCGGACACGCCCCTCCTGGTCACGGGGTCACTCTGCCACAGCAGACCGCGTGCCGGACGTCGTTGCGACGTCCGGCACGCGGTGTCCGCGTCCTGCTCCAGGGGGCGTCAGATGCCGATGTCCTCCAGCATCTCGGTGACCAGCGCGGCGACCGGCGAGCGCTCGGAACGGGTGAGGGTGACGTGCGCGAAGAGCGGGTGCCCCTTGAGCTTCTCGACCACCGCGACCACGCCGTCGTGCCGTCCGACGCGCAGGTTGTCGCGCTGCGCGACGTCGTGGGTCAGCACCACCTTGGAGTTCGCGCCGATGCGCGACAGCACCGTCAGGAGCACGTTGCGCTCCAGCGACTGCGCCTCGTCGACGATGACGTACGCGTCGTGCAGCGACCGACCGCGGATGTGCGTCAGCGGCAGCACCTCGAGCATCCCGCGGTCGAGGATCTCGTCGACCACGTGCGGCGACGCGACGGCGCCAAGGGTGTCGAACACGGCCTGCGCCCAGGGCCCCATCTTCTCGTCGGAGCTGCCCGGCAGGTAGCCGAGCTCCTGCCCGCCGACCGCGTACAGCGGACGGAAGACGACGACCTTCTTGTGCTGGCGCCGCTCCATGACGGCCTCGAGACCGGCGCAGATCGCGAGGGCCGACTTGCCGGTGCCGGCGCGACCGCCGAGCGACACGATGCCGACCTCCGGGTCGAGGAGCAGGTCGAGCGCCACCCGCTGCTCCGCCGACCGGCCGTGCAGGCCGAACGCGTCGCGGTCGCCGCGGACGAGCTGCACCCGCTTGTCGGGCGTGATCCGGCCGAGTCCGCTGCCCTTGTCCGACAGCAGCACGAGGCCCGTGTGGCACGGCAGGTCGCGCACCGTCTCGTCCTCCAGGAGGGCGACGTCGAGGCTGCCCTCCTCGTACAGCGCGTCCAGGTCGGCGGAGTCGACCTCGAGCTCGCGCATGCCGGTCCAGCCGGACTCGAGGGCCAGCTCGGCGCGGTACTCCTCCGCCGAGAGGCCGACCGCCGACGCCTTGACCCGCATCGGCAGGTCCTTGGAGACGAGCGTGACGTGGCGCCCCTCGTCGGCGAGGTTCTTCGCGACGGCGAGGATGCGGGTGTCGTTGTCGCCGAGCCGGAAGCCTGCAGGCAGGGCCTCGGGGTTGGTGTGGTTCAGCTCGACACGGATCGAGCCGCCCTCCGTGCCGATGGGCAGGGGGACGTCGAGCATGCCGTGCTGGACGCGCAGGTCGTCGAGGAAGCGCAGTGCCGTGCGGGCGAAGTAGCCGAGCTCGGGGTGGTGCCGCTTGCCCTCGAGCTCGGTGATGACGACGACCGGGATGACGACCTCGTGCTCGTGGAAGCGATGCACCGCACCTGGGTCGGCCAGCAGGACGCTCGTGTCGAGGACGTAGGTGCGGACTGCCTCGGTGGAGGTGACGGCGGCGCTGACGGGCTGCTTGACAGTCATGTCTGACTCCCTGCGAAGAACCCGCGCGCCCCTGCGCCGGCCCTTCCCTACTCGGTGGGTGTGGGGCGGCTGGGCTCCGGGGCGAGCATCAACACCCTCGCAACGTACGTCCGCCCCCGTGCCCGGGCGCGGCGACACGCTGCGCGGCATGTAACGCGGAGATGAACTCTGCGCAGCGGCGCGTCCCTCCCGCCGACGCCCGACGAACGAGGGCTTCTGCTGGTCGAGTAGCAGCGACGGCGAGCGCCAGCGAGCCCGTCGCCGCGTATCGAGACCACCCCGCAACGGACCAGCGCGAGCCGGCTCCCAGCGTCTCCTCGGAGTGGTCTCGATACGTCACCTCGCGCCTCGTCCCTCGGCGGAGGCGACTACTCGACCAGCGAAACCTTCCGCTGGTCGAGTAGCGGCGACGGCGAGCGCCAGCGAGCTCGTCGCTGCGTATCGAGACCACCCCGCAACGGACCAGCGCGGGCCGGCTCCCAGCGTCTCCTTGGAGTGGTCTCGATACGTCACCTCGCGCCTCGTCCCTCGGCGGAGGCGACTACTCGACCAGCGAAACCTTCCGCTGGTCGAGTAGCAGCGACGCGCGACGAAGGAGCGCCGTGGCTGCGTATCGAGACCACCCGGCAACGGATCAGCGCGAACCAACCCCCAGCGACGGCTTGGAATGGTCTCGATACGGCGACGTCTGCTCGTTCCTCGCGACGTCACCTACTCGACCAGCGAGACGTTCCGATGGTCGAGTAGCCAGCACGGCGAGCGCCAGCGAGCTCGTGACGGCGTATCGAGACCACCCGCAACCGCCCAGCGCGGGCCGGCTCCGAGCGTCTCCTCGGAGTGGTCTCGATACGCCGCCGCCAGCTCCTTCGCCGCGGCGTCGACTACTCGACCAGCGTTATCGCTCGGTCGGGTTCAGGCGCCGAAGCGACGCTCGCGGGCGGCGTAGGAGCGCATCGCGCGCAGGAGGTCGACGCGGCGGAACGCCGGCCACAGGACGTCGGAGAAGTAGAACTCGCTGTGCACGCTCTGCCACAGCAGGAACCCCGACAGCCGCTGCTCCCCCGACGTGCGGATCACGAGGTCGGGATCGGGCTGGCCCTTCGTGTACAGGTGGTCGGCGATGTGGTCGACCTCGAGCGTCGCTGCCACCTCCTCCAACGTGCGACCCTTGGCCGCCTCCGCCAGCAGCAGCGCCCGCATCGCGTCGGTCAGCTCCTGCCGACCGCCGTAGCCGACGCACACGTTGACGTGCAGCAGGCCCTCCCCCGACGGCGACGCCGCGGCGGCGCGTTGGAGGCGTGCCGACGAGTCCTCGGGCAGCAGCTGCAGGTTGCCGATGAGGCGCACGTGCCAGCGCCCGTCCTCGGCGAGCCGTCCGACGAGGTCCTCGACCGCGTCGAGGATGCTCGCCAGCTCCGCTTCCGGACGCTGCAGGTTGTCGGTCGAGAGCACCCAGAAGGTGACCGTTCCGACGCCCAGCTCGTGGCACCAGTCGAGGAACTCGTCGACCTTCGCCGCACCCGCCTGGTACCCCTGGTCGAGGCCCATGCGGGCGTCCTTCGCCCAGCGCCGGTTCCCGTCGACGATCGCCCCGACGTGCCGGGGCAGGCGGGAGGGGTCGAGCCGTCTGAGCAGCCGCCGCTCGTACGCGCCGTAGGCGACCTGGCTCAGACCCATGGGCCTCATCTCATCACATCGGATGCTCAGGCCGAGGGGCTAGTCTTCCCCCTATGCCACGGACTGATCTCGAAGCCACGACCGACGAGGTGTCCGACCGTATCCGGGACAACCTGGAGGAGATCAAGCCGAAGCTGCGCGGCTGGCTCCACGCGGGGACCGCACCCCTCGCCTTCATCTCCTTCCTCGTGATGATGGTGATCGCCGACGACACGCTCGTGCGTGCCGGTGTCGCGATCTTCATGGTGAGCGCGCTGCTGCTGTTCGGCTGCTCGGCGCTGTACCACACGCGCACCTGGTCCGACGAGGCTCGCATCGTGTGGAAGCGCATCGACCACGCGAACATCTTCCTGCTCATCGCCGGCTCGTACACGCCCTTCAGCCTGCTGCTGCTCAACACGGAGCAGGCCGTGATCATGCTGTCGCTGGTGTGGGGCGGAGCGCTGCTCGGCGTCGCGTTCCGCGTGTTCTGGGTGGGTGCGCCGCGCTGGATCTACGTCCCGCTGTACGTGCTGCTCGGCTGGGCCGCGGTGCTGTACTGGGGCGAGTTCGCCGACCAGGCCTCGACCGCGGTCCTGGTCCTCATGGTCGTCGGCGGCGGCCTGTACACGCTCGGCGCACTGGTCTACGGCTTCAAGTGGCCCGACCCGTTCCCGCGCTGGTACGGCTTCCACGAGGTGTTCCACACGCTCACGATCGCCGCGTTCGTCGTGCACTACATCGGCGTGAGCCTGCTCGCCTACCAGCAGCGGTGAGCCCCGCGCTGCACGTCCCGGAGGGAGCCAGCCCCGACGACGTGTTCGACGCGGTCGAGGCGTGGGTCGACTCGCGCGGGATGAGCATGTACCCGGCGCAGGAGGAGGCGGTCCTCGAGCTGCTGTCGGGCTCGAACGTCGTGCTCGCCACGCCCACCGGCTCCGGCAAGAGCCTCGTGGCCACGGCGGCCATCGCCGGCGCCCTGGCCCGCGGCGAGTGCGCCGTCTACACGGCGCCGATCAAGGCCCTGGTGAGCGAGAAGTTCTTCGACCTGTGCGACGTGTTCGGCGCCGACGACGTCGGCATGCTCACGGGCGACGCCTCCGTCAACGCGGACGCACCCGTGGTGGTGGCGACGGCCGAGGTGCTGGCGAACCTGGCGCTGCGCGAGGGGGCAGCGGCCGACATCGGCCTCGTCGTCATGGACGAGTTCCACTTCTACGCCGACCCCGACCGCGGATGGGCGTGGCAGGTGCCGCTCGTCGAGCTGCCGCGCGCCCAGGCACTGCTCATGTCGGCCACGCTCGGCGACACGACCACGTTGCGCGACGACCTCACCCGCCGGACGGGGCGCGACACCGCCCTCGTGGCGTCGTCGGAACGTCCCGTCCCCCTGGTGAACGAGTACGTGGTGTCGCCGGTCCAGGACGTGGTGACCGAGCTCGTGCAGACCGGCCAGGCGCCGGTGTACATCGTGCACTTCACCCAGGCGTCGGCGCTGGAGCGCGCCCAGGCGCTCAGCAGCGTCGCGCTGGCCACGCGGGCGGAGCGCGACGAGATCGCCGAGGCGATCGGCAGCTTCCGCTTCACCTCGGCGTTCGGGAAGACCCTGTCGCGTCTGGTGCGCATGGGCATCGGGGTGCACCACGCGGGCATGCTGCCGCGCTACCGACGACTCGTGGAGCGCCTGGCGCAGCAGGGTCTGCTCAAGGTGGTGTGCGGCACTGACACACTCGGCGTCGGCATCAACGTGCCGATCCGCACCGTGCTGTTCAGCGGGCTGACGAAGTACGACGGCCGCCGCCAGCGCCAGCTGCAGGTGCGGGAGTTCGCGCAGATCGCCGGTCGGGCCGGGCGCGCCGGCTACGACACCGTCGGCCACGTGGTGGTGCTCGCGCCCGAGCACGACATCGAGAACGCGAAGGCGATCGCGAAGGCCGGCGACGACCCGAAGAAGCTGCGCAAGGTGCAGCGCAAGAAGGCCCCCGAGGGTCACGTGTCGTGGAACGAGGCCACGTTCGACAAGCTGGTGAACGGCACCCCGGAGCCTCTCGTGCCCCGCATGCAGGTCACCCACGCGATGGTGCTCGACGTCCTCCAGCGTCCGGGTGACGCGGTCGCCGCGCTCGACCACCTCGTCGAGGAGAGCGTCGTCCGGCCCGAGGAGGTCGAGCGGCTGCAGGGCAGGGTGCGCGAGATCGTCGACGCGCTGGTGGCCGGCGGGGTCGTCGAGCGGATCGACGCGACGTCGCCCGACCCGGACGGGCGGACGCTGCGGCTGACCGTCGACCTGCAGCGCGACTTCGCGCTCAACCAGCCACTGTCGCCGTTCGCGGTGGCCACGCTCGAGCTGCTCGACGTGGAGTCGCCGGAGTACGCGCTCGACGTCGTGTCGGTCATCGAGGCGACGCTGGAGGACCCGCGCCCGATCATCGCCGCCCAGGTGCACCGGGCACGTGGTGAGGCGATCGCACAGATGAAGGCCGACGGGCTGGAGTACGACGACCGGATGGAGCTGCTCGAGGAGGTCGAGCACCCGAAGCCGCTGCGGGACCTGCTGGAGGCTGCGTACGAGACCTACCGCCAGGGTCACCCGTGGGTGGCGGACCACCCGCTGCGACCGAAGTCGGTCGTGCGCGAGATGGCGGAGCGCGCCATGACGTTCTCCGAGCTGGTGTCCGACTACGGGCTCGCACGGTCCGAGGGCATGGTGCTGCGCTACCTGTCGGACGCGTACAAGGCGCTCGAGCGGACGGTGCCGGCCTCCGCGCGCACCGAGGAGCTGACCGACCTGACGGCGTGGCTGGGCGAGCTGGTGCGCCAGACCGACTCGAGCCTGCTCGATGAATGGGAGGCGCTGGTCAATCCTGCCGACCCCGACAGCCTCGACCGTGCGCACGCCGTGGCCGACGGCGAGCAGACGATCCGCCCGGTCACGGCGAACGAGCGCGCGTTCCGCGTGCTGGTCCGCAACGCGCTGTTCCGACGCGTGGAGCTCGCGGCGCTCGGCCACTGGGACGCCCTGGGCGACCTCGACGGCGAGTCGGGGTGGGACGCCGACGCGTGGCGCGAGGCGCTCACCGCCTACCGGGCCGAGTACGACCACCTCGGCACCGGACCCGAGGCACGGGGCCCGGCGTTCCTCGACATCGCCGCCGAGTCCGGGCCTGACGGACGGCGCTGGCGGGTGCGGCAGACGTTCGACGACCCGGAGGGGCATCGCGACTGGGGCATCTCCGCCGAGGTCGACCTCGACGCGAGCGACGCCGCCGGCGAGGCGGCCGTGACCGTCACCGACGTGGGTCCCGCCTGAGCGTCGTCAGCGGGCGCCGCCGGCGACGCTCGGAAGGACGTCGCCGACGGCCCCGTGCCCGTGCCGCTCCCCTGGAGCACCTCAACACCGAGGATCGCGGCACAGGTCCGACGCCGGCCCCCTCGGGGGCGGGGCAGGCCGACGTCGGAGCCCAGGACGTGGCGAGGCCGTGCGGCCCCGCTACGTATCCGTCTCGTACGACGACGGTACGGGGTGCTCGGCGGCCACCGGTAGCGTCGTTCACGGAACCCGAAGAAGGGTTGACGCCGACCGCCGCAGCGACTAGGGCAGGAGCGCCGCGGGGTCGGTGACGGGCAGCGCGCACACGTGGTCGCGGCACACGTAGGCCGTGGCCCGACCCTCGACCGCGCCCCGGTCGGCGAGCAGGGGCACGGCAGGTGTCGCCGTCGCGGCGGCCACGACGACGGCGGGCGACGTGCGCAGGAGCGCGGCGCGGTGCAGGTCCTGACGCTCCTGCGCGTCCGGGCCGACCACGGCGATCTCGTCCGGTCCGGCCAGCAGGGCCTCGGCCGCCGCCAGCGTCCACCCCGCGAACCGGGGCACCTTCTCCCCCAGCTGCGCCGCGGCCCGTACCGCGCGCTCGGCGGCGTCGCGGTAGCGCGGCTCCCCCGTCACGGCGGCCGCCGCGACGAGGGCGTGCGCCGCCGCGGAGGTGCCCGACGGGTAGGCGTTGTCGGACGCGTCCTGCGGTCGCACGACGAGGTCGGACGCGTCGTCGGCCGTGTCGTAGAAGCCGCCGTCGTCGGCGCCGAAGTGGTCGAGCACGCGGTCGAGCACCGTCTGCGCCCGCTCGAGCCACACTGCGTCGCCCGTGACGCCGAGCGTGGCCACGAAGGCCTCGGCGACGGTCGCATGGTCCTCGAGGACGCCGGCATGCTCGCCCGCGACCCCGTCACGCGAGGCGCGCAGGACGCGTCCGTCGTCGCGGAGGTGCACGTCGGCGAGCAGGGTCGCCGTCCGCACGGCGGCCTCGGTGTACCGCTCGTCCTCGAGCAGCACCCCTGCCTCGGCCAGGGCGATCACGGCCAGCGCGTTCCACGCGGCCACGACCTTGTCGTCGCGCGCCGGGCGGGCCCGCTGGGAGCGCGCGTCGAGGAGCCGCGCGCGGATCGTCGCCCACCGGTCCGGGTCGTCGGGGTCCTCCAGGAGCTGCAGGGTCGAGAAGCCGCGCTCGAACGTGCCCGCGCCCGTGACGCCCAGGAGCCGCGCCGTCCATGCGCCGTCGGAGGCGCCGAGCAGCCGCATGAGCTGGTTCGGGTTCCAGGCGTAGTACGCGCCCTCGTGGACGGCGCCGGTCGGGTCGGCGCTGTCGGCGTCGAGCGCCGACGCGAAGCCGCCCTCCGGCGTGCCCAGCTCGGTGAGCAGGAAGTCGGCGGTCTCGACGGCCACGCGGCGGGCGAACGCCTGGCGTCGCTCGTCGCTGGAGGCCCGCTCCGCGCGCCACCAGTGGAGGTACACCCGCAGCAGCTGGGCGTTGTCGTACAGCATCTTCTCGAAGTGCGGCACCTGCCAGTACCGGTCGACGCCGTAGCGGGCGAAGCCGCCGCCCAGCTGGTCGTAGGTGCCGCTGCGCGCCATCGCCTCGCACGTCGTGCGCACCATCTCCAGCGAGCGCTCGGTGCCGGTGCGCGCCCAGTGCCGCAGGCACGCCTCCAGCACCATCGACGGCGGGAACTTGGGGCTGCCCGCGTAGCCGCCCGCCTCGTCGTCGTGCTGGCTCGAGAGCACCGACTGCGCGGCGTCGAGCGCGTCGGCGTCGAGCGCGGAGCCGCCGGCGTCGACCGTGTCGCGCAGGTGGGCGAGCACGTCGGCGCCCACCTGCATCACCTCGTCGCGACGGTTCTCCCAGGCGTCGGCCAGGGCCTGCAGCACCTGCGTGAAGGCCGGGTGCCCCTGGCGCGGCTCCGGCGGGAAGTACGTCCCGGCGAAGAACGGCTCGCCCGACGGGGCGAGCACGACGGTCATGGGCCAGCCGCCCTGGCCGGTCATGGCCTGCGTGGCGCGCATGTAGACCGCGTCGACGTCGGGACGCTCCTCCCGGTCGACCTTCACGTTGACGAAGTGGTCGTTCATGAACTGCGCCGTCGCGGGATCCTCGAAGGACTCGTGCGCCATCACGTGGCACCAGTGGCATGCCGCGTAGCCGACGCTGAGCAGGATCGGGCGGTCGAGCGACTGCGCGAGGGCGAGCGCCTCCTCACCCCACTCCCACCAGTCGACGGGGTTGTCGGCGTGCTGCAGCAGGTACGGGCTGGTCGCGGCGCTGAGTCGGTTCGGCACACCTCAACCCTGCCAGGGACGCGCCCACCTCGCGCGCGGCGCGGATGGGGGCGCGGTGACCTGCGGCTGCGTCGGCGTGGCTTCCGGTCGTCCTGCGGCTGCGCTGGCTGCCGTCGTCGTCGTGACCTTGTGTGTGCGTTGCCTCGGCTGGCGCTGGGTGTGGTCTCCGCAAGGGCCTCGACCGGGCCGGCCGGGACCGGCACTGGGTCGGGCACTCGGACTGTGGCTCGTGTGGCACGCAGGAGTCTGCGTTCGTGCGCGGGAGGGTCGAGGATGCTGCGTTTGCTACGGGATCCCGTCACCAACGCAGAAGCATTCGATCGTCGCACGCGAACGCAGAGTCTTGCGTGCCCCTTGCGGTGGGAATGACGAGGGATTCTTCCTTACTCGTGGCACGGTCCACGCGAAGGAAGAATCCTTCGCTCTCCCGGCGCCTGAGCGAACTCTCGCGCGCGCCAGCCGGCCGCGCGTCAGTCCCGGCTGACCGGGCCCTCGTCCGCCGAGCGGCCGCGCGAGGTCGACGACGTCGTCTCGTCGGCGTCGCCCTCCCAGGGCTGCGCCGCGCGCTTCGTGTGCTTCGCGAACGACTTGGCCAGGAAGAACACGGCCACGCCGAGCAGCGCGACGATCCCGAGGGCGAGCCAGCCGGGACGCACGATGTTCGGGTCGAGACCACGCGGCCGCTCGGCCGTCACCAGGTACGTCACGAGCTCGTTCATGCCGTCATCCTACGGGGCCGCGACGTCGGCGAGGTCAGCGCAGTCCGGCGAAGAGGTCGTCCTCCGGCACCGTCGTCTCGACCTTGGAGTCGACGAGCTGGTAGTCCTCCGTGGGCCACGCCTCGGCCTGCACCTCGTTGGGGACGGAGAAGAACCAGCCGTCCGGGTCGATCTGCGTGGCGTGGGCGAGCAGCGCCGCGTCTCGCACGGGGAAGTACTCCGCGCACTCGACCCGCGTGGTCAGCCGTGCCTCGTCCTCGGGCTTGCGCTCCCACTCCTTCATCCGCTCGGCGTAGGGGTTGTCGAGTCCGTGCCGCTCGAGCGCCTCGGAGATTGCCGTGAGCTTCTGCCAGTTCCAGCCGAGGTGGTAGTACAGCTTGCTGACCTGCCACGCCTCGCCGAGCTCCGGGTGCCACGTCGGGTCGGCCGCCTTCTCGTACGCGAACACGCTGATCTCGTGGCACTTGATGTGGTCGGGGTGCGGGTAGCCGCCGTTCTCGTCGTAGGTGGTGAGCACGTGCGGACGGAACGAGCGGACCAGGCGCACGAGCGGGACCGCCGCCGCCTCGACCGGGACCAGGCCGAAGCAGCCCTCCGGCAGCGGCGGCTTCGGGTCGCCCTCGGGCCACCCCGAGTCGACGAAGCCGAGCCAGTCCTGCTTCACACCGAGGATCTCGCGGGCACGATCCATCTCCTCGCGACGGATCTCCGCGATGAGCTCGGGGTTCTCCTCGATGCCCGGGTGCTTGAACTGCGGGTTGAGGATGCTGCCGCGCTCGCCACCCGTGCAGGTGACGACGTGGACGTCGACCCCCTCGGCGACGTAGCGGGCGGTCGACGCCGCACCCTTGCTCGACTCGTCGTCGGGGTGCGCGTGCACGTGCATGAGGCGCAGCTTCTCGGTCACCCGGCCAGTCTTCCACCGGACGGACCGCCGTGCGGCGCTGGGCCCGACGTCCGAGCGACGACGGCGCACCCCGACGCCCTGGAGCCGCCTGGAACAATCGTGGGGTGAGCACCCTCGACGCCCGGTACGGCCGACGCACTCGCGGCCGCTGGCTGTGGCCCACCGTCGCGGCGGTCGGCGTGCTCCTCGGCGTCGCCTGGGCGGCGTGGGTCGCGCTCGACACCGACCCCGTGTCCGGGGAGATCCACGGGTACACCGTCGAGTCGCCCACCCGGGTCGTGGCCACGCTCGACGTGCGTCGGCCCGACCCCGTCCCCGCTCGGTGCACGCTCTACGCGCAGGCGCTCGACCACTCCGTCGTCGGCGAGCGGACCGTCGACGTCCCCGCCGGGCGAGGCGAGCGCACACGGGTGACGGTGCCGATCACCACCGAGCGCGAGGCGGTCACCGCCGTCGTGAGGACGTGCCAAGTCCTGGACTGACTGCTAGGGTGGTCGTTCAACCCCGGGCTCGACGCCTGGGGTTGCGCTTGTCTTCACCTGCATGTCGGCCGGGAGGTTCCACCATGTCGCAGTCCAGCACCGAGACCATCTGGGTCACCCAGGAGGCGTACGACCGCCTGAAGGCCGAGCTGGCGAACCTCAAGGAGGTCGTCATGCCCGACATCACCGAGAAGATCGCCGCGGCGCGCGACGAGGGCGACCTCAAGGAGAACGGCGGCTACCACGCCGCCCGCGAGGAGCAGGGCAAGGCCAACGCCCGCATCCAGCAGCTCGAGGACATGCTGCGCCGCGCCGAGGTCGGTGAGAAGCCGGCCGACGACGGTGTCGTCGAGGCGGGCATGGTCGTCGGCGTCACCTTCGCGGGCGACGACGAGGTCGAGCGCTTCCTGCTCGGCTCGCGCGAGCTGCTCAGCCTCGACTCGGCCGTCGACCTCGACGTCTACTCCCCGACCTCGCCGCTCGGCGCGGCCATCCTCGGCAAGAAGGTCGGCGAGGACGCCTCCTACGAGGCACCCAACGGCAAGACGCTGTCGGTCTCGATCGTCGAGGCCAAGCCGTTCTGAGCGCCTGACCGAAGGCCGGCTCCCGTCGTGGAGCCGGCCTTCCGTCATCCTTCAGGGCGGGGGTAGGTTCGACGGCATGAGCGTCGAGGCGGCGAAGCGGGGCTACACGTCGCCCTTGCGCGCTCGCCGGGCTGCGGAGACGCGCCGTCGGGTGATCGACGCCGCAGCGGCCGGGTTCGCCGCGCGCGGCTTCGTGGGCACGACGCTCGCGAGCATCGCCGCGCAGGCCGGCGTGTCGGTCGACTCCGTCGTCTCGGTCGGCAGCAAGGCCTACCTGCTGCTGGAGGCGTTCCGCACGCGGTACGCCGGTACGGGCGAGTGGGAGTCGGTGCTCGACGCGTCGACCGCGCAGGACGTCCTGGCGCTGACGGACCGCGACGAGGGACTGGAGGGGATGGTCGGTTTCCTCGCCGACGGCCACGCCCGGTCGGCGGACCTCTGGACCGCCCTGCGCGCCACGGCGCAGTTCGAGCCGGTCGTCGCCGAGGGTCTCGCCGAGCTCGTGCGTCTCAAGGGCGAGTCGTTCGAGGTCACGACCCGCTGGATGCTCGACCTCGGCATCCTCGAGCCCATCGACGAGGCCGACCTGCCGGCGCTGACGGTGCAGGTCAACCTGGTGTCGGCGGCGGAGACGTACACGACGCTCGTGCGCGACTACGGGTACACCGACGAGCAGTACCGCGCCTGGCTGCGCCGGACCCTGCCCGTCATCCGACCCTGACCACGGGGCACAGACGACTGGGCTCGGACGAATGGGCCTCGACGGCTGGGCTCAGACGAGCCGGTGCCCCAGGCCGGCGAGCCGGCGCAGCGCGTCGGCGGCGTGGTCGGGCCCGCGGGTGGCGACCTGCACGGCCACCTCGACCTCGCGCACCCCGAGGGAGTCGGCCGCCCTGTCGTGCGCGACGTCGAGCACGTTCACCTGCAGGGCGGCCAGGTCGGTCAGCAGCCGCATCAGCTCGCCGGGCCGGTCGGAGAACCTGACCCGCAGCTGCATGAACCGGCCGGCTGCGGCCAGGCCGTGCCGGATGACGTCCAGCAGGAGCAGGGCGTCGATGTTGCCGCCCGACAGGACGGGCACGACCGGTCCGGCGAACCGCTCGGGGTCGTCGAGCAGCGCGGCGACGCCCGCGGCCCCGGACGGCTCGACCAGCATCTTCGCGCGCTCGAGCAGGCCGATGAGCGCGGCGCTCATCGCGTCCTCGCTGACGGTGACGACGTCGTCGAGCTCCTTGGCGATCACCTCGAAGGGGATGAGCCCCGGCTCGGCGACGGCGATGCCGTCGGCCATGGTCGGTCCCATCACGCCCGCGACCGGGTGGCCCTCGGCGAGCGACCCCGGGTACGCGGCGGCGTCGGCTGCCTGCACGCCGATCACGGACACGTCGGGGCGACGCTCGCGCAGCAAAGCGATGCCCGCGGCGAGCCCCCCGCCCCCGAGCGGCACGAGGACGGTGCGGACCTCGGGCAGCTGCTCGATGATCTCGAGGCCGACGGTGCCCTGGCCGGCGAGCACGTCCTCGTGGTCGAAGGGGTGGATGAGCACGGCGCCGGTGCGCTCGGCGAACGCCTTGGCGTGCACCAGCGCCTCGGTGACGCCCGTGCCGGCGAACTCGATGGCGGCGCCGTAGCCGCGGGTGGCCGCCACCTTCGGCAGGGCCGCGCCGTCGGGCATGAAGATCGTGGCGCGCGTGCCGAGGAGCTGCGCCGCGAGGGCGACGCCCTGCGCGTGGTTGCCGGCGCTCGCCGCGACCACACCGCGGGCGCGCTCCGCCTCGGTCAACCCGGCGATGCGCACGTAGGCGCCACGGATCTTGAACGACCCGGTGCGCTGCAGGTTCTCGCACTTCAGGTGCACGTCGGAGCCGACCCGCTGGCTGAGCCACCGCGAGTGCGCCATCGGCGTGCGCTCCACCACCGGCGCGAGCAGGTCGCGCGCGGCCTCGACGTCCCTCAGGTCGACCATGACGTCAGCCTAGGTGCTCACGTCCCGTCGTCCGAGAGGCGACGCTGGGCGTCAGGCCGGTTCTGCCTTCACCTCGGGCGGGTCGTCCTCGGGGAGGCCGTCATCGGCGACGGGCGTGCCCGACTCCTCCACCAGATGGCGCACGATGCCGTTCAGGCAGGCCACGAGCGGCACGGCGACCAGGGCGCCGACGATGCCGGAGACGGTGATGCCGCCGGCGATGGCGATGATGATGGCCAGCGGGTGCACGGCGACGAAGCGGCCCATCAGGAACGGCTGCAGCACGTGCGACTCGAACTGCTGCACGGCCACCACGGCGGCCAGCATGATCAGCGCGACGATCGGGCCCTGCGCGACGAGCGCCACCAGCACGGCCACGAGGCCCGAGACGAGGGCGCCGACGATCGGGACGAACGCGCCGAGGAAGACGAGGACGCCGATCGCGAAGGCCAGCGGCACGCCGAGCAGCCAGGCGGAGACGGCGATGCCGATCGCGTCGGTGAGCGCGACCAGCACGGTCGCGCGGACGAAGCTGGTGAGGCTCGCCCACGCCGTCTCGCCCGAGCTGTGCACCTTCGCGCGCGCCGACCGCGGGAACAGCGCGACGGCGAAGGCCCAGATCCGGTTGCCCTCGTAGAGGAAGAAGAACGAGGCGAACAGGGCGATGAAGAAGCCGGCGACGAAGTGCGTCAGCGTGGTGCCGACGGCGGCCAGCTGGTCGACCGCGGTCCGCTCCCCGAAGGTGCGGATGGCGTCCTCGACCTGGTCGACGTAGCGGTCGAGCTGGGTCTCGCTGAGCCCGAGCGGACCGTTCTGGGCCCAGTCTTGCACCTGCGCGATGCCGGCGATGACCTGCGCCTTGAGGTCGTAGAACTGGGTCGACAGCTGCTGCCCCACCAGGGTGAGCAGCCCGAAGAACCCCCCGAGCATGACCAGGACGACGATCGCGGTGGCCAGCAGGCGAGGCAGCCCCCGGCGGTCGAGCCAGTCGACGGCACCGATGGTGAGCGCGGTGCCCAGCAGCGCCACCGCGATGGGGACGGTCACCTCGGAGAAGAAGCTCAGCAGCCAGTAGAGGGCGTACCCGGCGACGCCGAGGACGAGGAGCCGCCACGCCCACGCCGTCGCGATCTCCACGCCCACAGGGATCTCCGGCCGCGTGCTCACCTGCGTACTCCCGTCACAGCACCGACACTAGCGGGAACAGCCAGCCTCGCAGTGTCGTTGACGCCGGTGGACCCAAGGAGAGTGATCCGATGATCTTCGGAACCCGCAAGACCGAGCTCCCCGACGCGCAGAGCGCCCTGCCCGGACGCGCCGAGCGTCCGTTCGCCGTCGGCACCACGCACCGCGTGCTCGGCACCCCGATCGAGACCCCGCTGGACTCCGACCTCGTGCCGGACGGCTTCGAGGTCGCCGTCGTCGGGCTGGGCTGCTTCTGGGGCGAGGAGAAGACGTTCTGGGAGGTGCCCGGTGTCTGGTCGACGTCGGTCGGCTACGCCGGGGGCCTGACGCCGAACCCCACCTACGAGGAGGTGTGCACGGGTCGCACGGGTCACGCCGAGGTCGTGCGCATCGTGTTCGACCCCGCGACGGTGAGCTACGCCGACCTGCTCAAGGTGTTCTGGGAGAACCACGACCCGACGCAGGGGATGCGCCAGGGCAACGACCGCGGCACCCAGTACCGCTCCGTCCTGCTCACCACGAGCGACGAGCAGCAGCGCCAGGCCGAGGAGTCGCGCGAGCGCTACCAGGAGCGGATGACCAAGGCCGGCTACGGCCGCATCACCACGGCCATCCAGCCCCTGCAGGACTACTACTACGCCGAGGAGCCGCACCAGCAGTACCTGGCGAAGAACCCGTTCGGCTACTGCCCGCTGCACGCCACGGGCGTCTCGTACGCCTGAGACCCGTCGGACCGAGGTCCCGTCACGCCGAGGCGTGGCGGGACCTCGTCGTCCTGCGACACGGTCACCGCCGCCTGCCCTACGCTCGCGCCGTGGACATCGGAATCCTGATCCTCCTCGGCGTGCTCGCCACCTTCGCCGCCGGCCTGGGCGCGCACCGTCTCATCGACGGCGCCCTGGAACGCCAAGCCGCCAACGGCTTCCTGCTCCTCGCCCTGACCCTCGTGCTGGCGCTGACCACCGTCGCCCTGGTCTTCGTCGCGGCCGGGCAGACGAACGACGGGCTCTGACCCGACCGTGAAGGACTCGGCAGCGGTGCGCGGGAGCGTCCTCTCCCTCGGGGTGGAGCTGGTGGTCGCCGTCGCGCTCTGGACGGCGGTGGTCGCGTCGTCCGGGTGGGTGGCGGTGCTGCTCGGCGTCGTCGGCGGGCTCGTCTCGCTCCACCTCCTCGTCACCGTCCTCCTGCTCGTCGGCGCGTGGCTGGGCCTCCGGGCGCTCCAGCGCTGGATCGACGCACGTCCGGCCCGCGAACGCTGCCGGCTGCGTTGAGGGGTGGGTCCGCGCGGGCCACGTGACCTGTCGCGGATCGTCAACTGTCTGTCGCTCGACCCGACGACGGACGGGGGGTCGGCGACCCAGGCTTGAGAGATCCCCGACTCAAGCCCAGGAGTGATGATGACCCTGCTCGACGACTCGACACCCGACACCGCGACCCGCGAGCTGACCGTGCTGGGGGCGTGCCCCCAGGACTGTCCCGACACCTGCGCGATGGTCGTCACCGTCCGCGACGGCGTGGCCGTCGACGTGGCCGGCAGCAAGGAGCAGCCGTACACCAACGGCGGCCTGTGCGTGAAGGTCGACAACTACCTCGACAAGGTCTACCACCCCGACCGCGTGCTCCACCCCCTCCGCCGCACCGGCCCGAAGGGCGCCGGCGAGTTCGAGCGGATCACGTGGGACGAGGCCATCGCCGAGATCGCCGCCCGATTCACCCAGGTCAAGGAGGAGCACGGCCCCGAGACGATCATGCCGGTGAGCTACCTCGGCACGCAGGGCATCATCAACGGCCTCAACGTCGGCGACCCGTTCTTCAACCGACTCGGCGCCACCGTCGCCGAGCGGACCTACTGCGACTCCGGCTCCTGCACCGCGTACGCGATGACGATCGGCGACACCGCCGGCGTCGACCCCGAGTCGCTCGTGCACTCGAAGTTCATCCTCATCTGGGCCGCCAACATCATGAGCACCAACCTGCACCTGTGGCCCTACATCGCCGAGGCCAAGAAGCGCGGCGCGAAGGTCGTCGTGGTCGACCCGGTGCGCACCAAGACCGCGCGTCAGGCCAGCCAGCACATCCCCATCCGACCCGGGACCGACGGCGCCCTCGCGCTCGCCATGATGCACGTGATCATCGAGGAGGGCCTCACCGACGACGAGTACATCGCGCAGTACACGATCGGCTACGACGAGCTCGTCGAGCGCGTCCAGCAGTACACCCCCGAGTGGGCCAGCGAGGAGACCGGGATCCCCGTCGAGACGATCCGCACCCTCGCCCGCGAGTACGCGACGTCGCAGCCCTCGGTGATCCGCATCGGCGTCGCCGTCGAGCGGCACGCCGGTGGCGGCCAGACCGTCCGCACCCTGTCGTGCCTGCCCGCCCTCGTCGGGGCGTGGCGCAACCCCGGCGGTGGCATCCTGCAGCTCCCGCTCTGGGCGTTCCCCGTCAACTGGCCCGCGTTCATGCACCCCGAGCTGCAGACGCCCGGCACCCAGGTGGTCAACCAGTACCTGCTGGGCCAGGCGCTGACCGGCGAGCTGGAGCTCAGGACGCCGCTGCACGCGCTCATGGTCTACAACTCCAACCCGGTCGTCGTCGCCCCCGACCAGGCCACGCTCCTCGAGGGACTCTCGCGCGAGGACCTCTTCACGGTCGTCAGCGAGCACTTCATCACCGACACCGCGCGCTACGCCGACATCGTGCTGCCCGCGACGACCCAGCTCGAGCAGGAGGACATCATGTTCTCCTGGGGTCACCTGTACGCGACGTACAACAACCCGTCCATCGAGCCGCGCGGGGAGGCCGTCCCCAACACGGAGCTGTTCCGACGGCTGGCCGCCGCCATGGGCTTCGACGACGACCCGATCTTCACGCGCACGGACCAGGAGATGATCGCCGAGGCGTTCGACTGGTCGTCCCCCGCGATGGAGGGCATCACGGTCGAGTCGCTCAAGGAGAAGGGCTGGGCCCGGCTCAGCGTGCCCTCCCCCGACGAGTACGCCCCGCACCGCGAGGGCAACTTCCGCACACCGTCCGAGAAGACCGAGTTCCTCTCCTCCGCCGCGGCCGGCGGCAACTTCGTGGTGCCGCTGTTCCGGCAGGGCTCCAACGACCACCAGCCCGGCCAGCCCGTCGACCCGCTGCCGCACTACATCCCGCCGCGGGAGAACGCGTCGGCCGACCCCGACCTCGCGTCGCGGTACCCGCTCAACCTCATCTCGCCGAAGTCGCACGCGTTCATCAACTCCAGCTACGCCAACATCGAGTTCCACCAGAAGGTGCAGAAGCCGGCGACGCTCATCATCAACCCTGACGACGCCGCGGAGCGCGGCATCGAGAACGGTGCCGTCGTCCGCGCCTTCAACGACCGCGGCAGCGTCGAGCTCCTCGCCAAGGTCGACGCCTCGACGATGCCGGGGGTCACGGTCTGCTACGTCGGCCACTGTCGATCCGACGCGCTGGGTCTCTCGACGCTGAGCTCGCTGAACCCCACCCGGTTCGCCGACCTCGGCAACGCACCGACCTTCTCCGACACGCTCATCGAGGTCGCGCCGGTCGGCGCCGGGGAGGCCTGAGCCGTGGCGTACGTGATCACCGAGGCCTGCATCGACGCCGCCGACAAGGCGTGCCGCGAGGAGTGCCCCGTCGATTGCATCTACGAGGGCGACCGGATGCTCTACATCCACCCCGACGAGTGCGTCGACTGCGGCAAGTGCGTCACCGCCTGCCCGAACGGCGCGATCGCGTCGGAGTACAAGCTGACCGCCGAGCTCGAGCAGTTCAAGGACGTGGCGGTCGAGTTCTTCGAGACGTTCCCGCAGGCGGAGGGCGGCGCCGAGGACGTCGGTCCGCTGGGCGCCGACCACCCCGTGGTCGCGTCGTGGCCGAGCGGCGGGGCGGCCGGATGAGCGCCGACGCGTCCCGTCCCGTCGCGACGGCCGGCTTCGACGTCGACGTCGACCTGGTCGTCGTCGGCGGTGGACCCGTCGGCCTCTACGCGGCGTACTACGCAGGGTTCCGCGGGATGTCGGTGGCCGTGGTCGACGCGCTCGACCACCTCGGCGGCCAGACCGCGGCGATGTACCCGGAGAAGCAGGTCTTCGACGTCGCCGGGTACGCCGCGGTGAAGGGTCAGCACCTCGTCGACGCCCTGGTGGAGCAGGCCGAGTCCGCCAAGCCGCACTACGTGCTGGGCGAGCAGGTCGTCGACCTCGTGACCGGCCCCGACCACGCCCTGCTCACGACGGCGGCCGGCACGGTGCTGCGCGGACGGGCCGTGCTGCTCGCCGCAGGCATCGGCAGCTTCGCACCCCGGCCCCTGCCCGTCGGCGCGGAGTACGTCAGCCGCGGAGTCGTGCACTTCGTCCCGCGGCCCGCCGACTACGCCGGTGCCGACGTCGTGGTCGTGGGCGGGGGCGACAGCGCCGTCGACTGGGCCACGACGCTCGAGCCGGTGGCCCGCAGCGTCGCCCTCGTGCACCGCCGCGACGCGTTCCGTGCCCACGAGGCGAGCGTCGCGCGGCTCCGGTCGAGCACGGTCCCGTCGAGATGTCCTACATCGGCGGATGAGATGAGATGGACCCCGAGAGCCTGTGGAGGAACCCGTGCCGACCCTGTTGATGTTCGCCCTCGCCCGTGAGGCCTCGGGCCGTGCGCACGACCGCTTCGCCGCCGGCACGCTCGACGGTCTGCTCGACGAGGCCGTCGAGCGGTACGGCGACCGGTTCGGTGCCGTGCTCGACGCGAGCCGCGTCTGGGTCAACGGCGTCCAGGCGGCGCGGGGCTCGGGCCAGGCGCTCGCGGAGCACGACGACGTGGCGGTCATCCCGCCCGTGGCAGGGGGATGACGTGACCGCGTCCCCCGCTGACCGTCGCACCTCCGTGGTCGAGGACGCGATGCTGCACGAGCCGAAGTCGTGGCCGACGAGCCTGACCGTCGGCGACGCCCGGGAGGTGCTCGGCGACGACCACCTGCACGCGATCCTCGTCGTCGACGGGGCGGTGCTGCGCGGCGTGGTCGTGGAGGGCGACGTCCCCGACGACGCGACGGACGACCAGCCCGCTCTCGCGTACGCGCAGCTCGCCGGCCGCACGGTGCGCGCGGGCACCGGGCTCGACGAGGCCCACGAGCTCCTCGAGCGGTCCCGGTCGCGCCGCCTCGCCGTCGTGGACGACGCCGGCGTCCTCGTCGGCCTGCTGTGCCTCAAGCGGCACGGCCGCGGCTTCTGCTCCGACGCGGGTGTCGCGGCCCGGCGGGCGTCACGCACGACCGGCCAACCCTTCGAGGACGGATCGAGCACGACGGGCCGACCACGCAGCCCACTGGTTCGGGAATGCAACGACCTGTAGCGACGTTGTCGTCGTTCGGGGCCGACGTACCGGTGGTCCGTCCACCGTCGACCCGCTCCAGGAGACCCATGACCACCACCCGGCCCGTCCAGCGCTGGGCGTTCGGCATGCTCCTGGCCCTCGTCGCCGTCTCGCTCGGCGTGTCCGGCGCGCCCGCGCCCCTCTACGCGCTGTACGCGCAGGAGTGGGGCTTCGCACCGCTCACGACGACCATCGTGTTCGCGGTCTACGCCGTGGCCGCCCTGGCCGCCGTGCTGGTCACCGGGTCGATCTCCGACCGCTACGGCCGACGTCCCGTGCTCATGGCGGCCGCGCTGCTCATCCTCGCCGGCCTCGGCCTGTTCATGGCGGCCGACTCGGTCGTGTGGCTGCTGGCCGCCCGCATCCTGCACGGTCTGGGCGTGGGTGCCGTGGTGGTCGTCGCCTCGGCCGCGCTGCTCGACCTGCGGCCCGACGAGGGCGACCGCACGGGCCGGATCACCGGCGTCGTGTTCAACAGCGGCATCGCGGTCGTGCTCGTCGCGGTCTCGCTGATCGTCGACCGCGGGCCGGCGCCCACGGTCCTGCCCTACGCGATCCTCGCCGGCATCGTCGCGGTGCTCCTGCTGGGGCTGCTCGTGATGCGCGAACCGCACACGGAGGAGCGCGCCGTCCGCCTGCACGTGGCGCGGCCTCGGGTCCCGCGGGAGATCGCCGCGCACTTCCGGTTCTCCGCGCTGGGCGTCATGGCGTCGTGGTCGGTGCTGGGCGTGCTGCTGTCGCTCTACCCGCGGATCGCCTCGGAGGCCATCGGCGCCACGTCGGTGCTGTTCGGCGGCGCTGTCGTCGCCGCCTCGGCGGCGGCCTCGGCGCTGAGCCAGGCGTTCGGGGCACGGTGGCCCGCTCGCACGAGCGCGATCGTCGGCGACTTCGGCACCGCCGTCTCCCTCGTGCTGTGCGTGCCCGCGGTGGCGTGGGGCCACGCGTGGGGCATCGCGGCGGCCTCGACCCTGGTCGGCCTGTTCTTCGGCCTCGCGTTCGGCGGCTCGCTGCGCCACCTGACCCAGCACGTGCCGTCGGCCCACCGGGGCGAGGTGATGTCGGCGTTCTACGTCCTCGCCTACAGCGCCATGGCCGTGCCGACGGTGCTCGCGGGCTGGGCCGCCACGATCTGGAGCCCGCGGACGATCTTCGCGCCGTTCATGATCACGGTGGCCGTCGCCTGCACGGCCGCGGCGGTCATGGGGCTGCGCTCGCGCACCGAGCAGCGCGCCGCCGAGGTCGAGACCCCGGTGGCCGTCGCGTCGTGAGCGAGTCGCTCGACGACCTGCCCGAGGTGGCCGACCTGGCCGGTCCCGGCATGCGTCTGCTGCTCGTCGGCATCAACCCGAGCCCGCTGACCGCCCGCACCGGCTACCACTTCGCCCACCCCGGCAACCGCTTCTACCCGGCCCTGCGGCGGGCGGGCGTGCTGCCGGAGACGGCGACGACACCCGCGCTCGCCGCGCCCGTCCTCCTGGAGCGTGGCGTCGGGATCACGAACCTGTCGCCCCGACCCACGGCACGCGCCGACGAGCTCGACGACGAGGAGGTGCGCGCCGGGCGCGAGCGGGTGGCTGCCGCCGTCCGTGCGTACGGCCCGCGGGTGGTCGCCGTCGCCGGGGTCACGAGCTACCGCGTCGCGTTCGCCGACCGGAAGGCCCGGCTCGGCCGGCAGCCGCACGACCTCGAGGGCGCGGAGCTCTGGGTGGTGCCCAACCCCAGCGGTCTCAACGCGCACGCCACGATCGACTCGCTCGCGCGGGACTACCGGGAGGTCGCACAGGCTGCCGGGGTCCCCGTCGACGACGTCCCGAGCCTTCCCTCCTGACGCGTTCGCCGACGGCGAACGCACAGGAACTTCGTCAAGGAAATTGAGTCGAGTAGACTCACGTTGTACTGGATGTCCGGTCGCGGTGGCCGGACCGAACGACCCACCAGGAGGACCATCATGAGCAACGTCTCCGTCTTCACCCGCCGTGACCCCTTCGCCGAGTTCGACTCGCTCGTCCGCAGCGCGTTCAGCCCGACCCAGGGCTCGGCGGCCCGCCTCGACTTCACGCCGGCCGTCGAGACCGTCCGTGACGGCGACGACGTCGTTGTGCGACTCGAGCTCCCCGGCATCGACGTCTCCAACGACGTCTCCGTCGAGGTGACCGGCGGACGCCTCGTCGTCAAGGGCGAGCGCCGCGACGAGCGCTCCGAGGAGGACGGCGAGAACAACCGCCGGATCAGCGAGATCCGCTACGGCTCGTTCGAGCGCACCTTCGGGCTCCCCGGCCACGTCACGGCCGACGCCATCAGCGCCTCGTACGACGCCGGCATCCTGTCGGTCCGCGTCGCCGGTGTCTTCGCCGGCACCGAGCCGACCCGGATCGAGATCACGCAGGGCTGATCCCGTCCGTGCACCGCGCCCCCGTCACCCCTGGTGGCGGGGGCGCTGCACGTCAGAGGCCGAGGCGACGTCCGGCGGCCGCGAACACGCTCTGGTAGCGCGAGCCGAGCAGTCGCACCGAGAGGTCGAGGACGTGGGCGTCCGTGCCCACGAGCACCCGAGCCTTGCCCTTCTCGACGCCGGCGAGGATGACCCGTGCCGCCTTCTCCGGCGACGTGCGCGCGACCTTGTCGAAGGATCGGGCGAGCTCGTCGTGGTCGCGCCCCTCGGCCTGGTCGGCGTTGCGGGCGATGTTCGTGGCGATGCCGCCGGGGTGGACGCAGGTGACCTTGACCGGCCGCTGCGTCAGGGCCATCTCCTGGCGCAGGGACTCGGTGAAGCCGCGCACCGCGAACTTGGCGGCGTTGTACGCGCTCTGCGACGGCATCGAGAACATGCCGAAGATGCTGGAGATGTTGACGACGTGACCGTCGCCGGACTCCACGAGGTGCGGCAGGAAGGCCTTGGTGCCGTGGACGACGCCCCAGAAGTCGACGTCCATGATCTTCTCGACGTCCTTGTACGACATCTCCTCGACCGTGCCGGAGTAGGCGATGCCGGCGTTGTTGAAGACCAGGTTCACGCGACCGAGGTCGGCGACGACGTCGCGGGCGTACTCCTCGACGCGCTCGCGCTCGGCGACGTCGACGAGGTCACCACGCACCCGCGCACCCGTGGCCTCCACGAGGCGCTGCGTCTCGGCCAGCCCGGCGGCGTCGACGTCGCACACGGCGACCGTGGCGCCGCGTCGTCCGAGCTCGACCGCGAGCGCACGCCCGATGCCGGAGGCGGCCCCCGTCACGACGGCGACCTTGTGGCTGTAGTGGGTCATGCGCTGCGTCCTCTCGAGTCCAGATACCGTCGGTATCCGAAATGAGCGTAGGGCACGCCGCCCGCGAGGGGCAACCCTGCTGCCCCGTTCACCGCACGGCCCGGGTCTTTCGGCCCTACGCTCGACGCGTGACGACGTTGCTGATGCCGCCCGGAGTGCGGGAGGCCCGCCCCGAGGACGTGGCCGACATCGTCGCCATGGTGCGCGAGCTCGCCGACTACGAGAAGGCCGTCGAGAAGGCACGGATGACGTCGGTGCAGCTCTACGAGGCGCTGTTCGGCGAGGAGCCGCCGGCTCACGCCCTCGTCGCACAGTCCGGAGAGGGCAGGATCGTCGGCTTCGCCCTCTGGTACCGGACGTTCTCGACGTGGGACGGCGTGCCGGGCATCCACCTGGAGGACCTCTACGTGCGCCCGACGCGGCGCGGCAGCGGGATCGGTCGTGGACTGCTCACCGCCCTCGCGCGGATCGCGACCGAGCGCGGCTACTCGCGCGTCGAGTGGGACGTGCTGCGCTGGAACTCCCCCGCGATCCGCTTCTACGAGTCGCTGGAGGCGGTCCCGCAGGACGAGTGGCTGGCGTACCGGCTCACGGGCAAGACCATCGCGCGGCTCGCGGAGTCCTGAGCCCAGGAGTCCTGAGCCCCACGTCCCTCAGTCCAGGAACGCGGTGCGCAGTCGCTCGACGCTGCTCGCGTCGCCGCCCACCGAGGCGAACCACGCGTCGACGCCGCCCGGGTGCTGCTGCCAGCGGTCGAGGACGTGCTCGATCGCCTCGCGCGGGACGGTGAGGAAGGCCGCGGGCACGGGCGGGTGGTCCGACCCCGGGGCTCGCAGCCGGGCGTCGATCGCGGCGGTGGCATGCTCGGTGAGCATGTAGTCGGCGGCGACGTCGTCGCGTGGGACGCCGAGCAGCCGCAGCAGGAGCGCCACCGAGATGCCGGTGCGGTCCTTGCCGGCTGCGCAGTGCACCAGGGACGCGCCACCCTCGGCCGCGGTGCGCGCCACCTCGTCGACCAGCTGGACGAGCAGCGGACCCGCGGTGTCGAGGACCTTGCCGTAGAGGTGCGTGAGCGTGGGTGTGTCCTCGTGCCAGCCGGGCGCGAGCGACGAGAGCAGCGACAGGGTGACCACCCGCGGGCCGAGCGGCGCCAACGGATGCGGGCCGCCGTGCTCCATCGAGGACCGCAGGTCGACGACCAGCGCGGGCGGCCACGGGGTGCCGTCGGGCACGGTGTCGGTGGGCTCGGGGACGCCGCTGCGCAGCAGCAGACCGGTGCGCACAGTGGCGCCGTCGTGGCCGGCCACGCCGCCCACGTCGCGGAAGTTCGGGAGGGTGACGCTCACGCGGCTCATCGTAGGTGTGAGGGCCCACACCCCCGATCGGCACCGCCTGGGGACGCTGCCCGTCGCACCGACCTCTAGCATGGCGACGTGAGAGCCCCGAACAAGATCGCGTCCCAGGTCGCGGTCGGAGGGCTCGCCGCCGTCACCGGTTACTGGGGCGTCGTCTTCGGCGAGATCCTCGTCGCCAAGCGGGCGATCGGGGTCACCGACGCACGGCCCCCACGCGCCGACGGCGTGTACGGCGAGGACCTCCCCCGCGACCCCGTCCGCTGCCTGGTGCTGGGCGACTCGGCCGCCGTCGGGTACGGCATGAGCCGCGCCGACGCCACCCCGCCGGCGATGCTCGGCATCGGCCTGTCGCACGTCCTCGACGCGCAGGTGGAGATCCGCTCCGAGGCCGTGGTCGGCGCGGTGACGTCGGACCTGCGCGACCAGATCGAGGCGGCGGGCGACTTCGACCCCGACCTGGTGGTCATCATCATCGGCACGAACGACGTGACGCACCGGGTGCCCGCCTACCAGTCGACGCGGCTGCTCGGCTCGGCCGTGCGCCGTCTGGTCGACGGCGGGGCGCAGGTGGTCGTGGGCACGTGCCCCGACCTCGGCACGGTGCGCCCGATCCCGCAGCCGCTGCGCTGGATCGCCCGTCGCAAGAGCCGCGCGCTCGCCCGGAAGCAGACGATCGCCGTGGTGAGGGCGGGTGGTCGGGCGGTGTCGCTCGGCAGCCTGCTGGGTGTCCTGTTCACCGAGAAGTACGACGTGATGTTCGGCGAGGACCGCTTCCACCCGTCGGAGACGGGCTACGCCAACATGGTGTCGGTGCTGGTGCCGTCGCTCGCCGCGGCCTGGCGCGAGCGCGACCGCGACTTCGCCGTCGCCCACTTCGGCGGCTCCCCCGGCACGATGTCGCTCACCGACGCCGCGGAGCGCGCCGGCGAGCGCGAGGGCACCGAGGTCACCCGCGACGGCCGCTGGGCCCGCATCCTCCGCCGCCGGTGACCCCCAGCGACACCCACCGCTGGTCGAGTAGTCAGGACGAGCTTGCGAAGTCCTGACGTATCGAGACCACCCGGCAACAGTCCAGCGCAGGCCGGCTCCCAGCGACGGCCCAGAGTGGTCTCGATACGTCTCCGCCAGCTCCTCCGTCGCGGCGTCGACTACTCGACCAGCGGTAGCGCTGGTCGAGTAGACGGCGTAGCCGCGACGAAGCGGGACCACGGGAACGCCGACGGCCGGCCACCCCGAGGGGTGACCGGCCGTCGGTCGGGTGCGGCGGGTGTCAGTCCTGTCCGCGCAGGATGGCGAGGATGCGCAGGATCTCGATGTAGAGCCAGACCAGCGTGACCGTGAGGCCGAAGGCCGCACGCCACGACTCGCGCTCGGGGAGACCGGCCTCGACGCCGCGCTCGACGAAGTCGAAGTCCATGATCAGCATGAAGACGGCCAGCACGACGGCGACCGCCGACACGACCAGCGAGAGGCCCGGGTTCTCGAAGCTGCGCAGGCCGCCCGACTCGAGGACGCCCGTGATGCTGAGGACGAAGTTGACCAGCATGACGCCGACGAAGGCGAACATGGAGATCGTGACGACCTTGCGGAACTTGTCGGTGACCTGGATGTTGAAGAACTTGTAGGCACCGAGCGTGGCGAAGAACGCGACCATGGTGGCCAGGACGGCCTGGAACACGATCGTCGGGTCGCCGACGTAGCCGGAGACGACCTTGGAGAAGGCGCCGACGAAGACACCCTCGGCCGCGGCGTACGCCAGGACGAGCGCCGGGCTGATGATCTTCTTGAACGAGTTGACCAGCGAGAGGCCGAAACCGACGATCGCGCCGGCGAAGGCGAAGCCGAACGCCTTCTGCACGGCGGCCTGGTCGGTGGAGATGTCGCCGATGAGGAACCAGGCCGCGGCGGCCGTGGCGACGACGACACCGAGCGTCAGCGCGGTCTTCTCGACCGTGGACTCGATGGTCATGAAGCCCGTGCCGCGGCCCGTGGTGTGGGTCGGGCTGGGCTGCGAGGCCGAGCCGTCGAGGTCGATCTTCCACTGCGACGGATCTGCCGAGCGGGTCGTGGCCGCACCACGGCCGTTGAACCCCTCGGATCGGTTGAACACGGGGTTGTTGCTCTGCATGGTTCCCTCCAGGGAATCAGTACTCAGCACTTCTGAGGAGGTCGATGTGACCTCACCCTACATAACGAGGGAGATGCGCGAATCTATCCCGACGCAGACTGGTTTCTTCCTGAAACCAAAGGGGGCGCGCGGGTCACGCCCCGACGTCGACGAGGTGGTGCGCGACGTCGTGCCAGAGGTACTGCAGCAGGGTCTCGACGGTGAAGGTCGAGCCGTTGCTCCGCCGCCCGGTGCGCCCCCAGGCGTCGGACGGCACGGCGTCGACCGCTGCCGCGAGCCGCTCACCGGCCGCCGTGAGCGCGGGCGCCACGACCGCAGGACTCTGGCCGGCGTAGTCGTCCTCGACGGCCGTCGCGTCCTGGTCCCAGTTGGCGAAGTGCGCATCGTCCTCGACCAGCATCAGCCGGAGCCGGTCGTGCATGACCGAGAAGACGTCGCGCACGTGGCACGCGTACTCGAGGTCGGACCACACGTCCGGACGGCGACGGGTGCCGACGTCCGCCCGGCCGAGCACGCGCTGCCAGCGCGGGAGCGAGTCCCGCACGAGCGTGCCCACGGCGACCGCCTCGACCTCACCCGTCACGAGCCCGCACTCGGGGCACGGCCGGCGCAGCACCCACGTCCAGTCCTTGTCGTCGGGGACGATGGCGGGGTCGCGCGAGGCGTCGGTGGTGCTCATGCCGACGATCGTGGCGGACGTCCTAGGGTTCGAGCCATGTCCGACGCTGCCGACCTGCCGCGAGATCCCGCCACCTCCTCCCCCGACGAGCCGCCCCGCTACCGGCGCGAGCCGGTCTCGTTCACCCGGCGCGGCGGTCGCCTGACGGAGAAGCAGCAGTCGGCGTGGGACGAGCTGGCCGACGCCTACGTGCTCGACGTGCCCCGCGCCGGCCCGAGCACGTCCGTCGACCCCGACTGGCGGGTGGACCCCGCGTCGACGTTCGGACGCGACGCGCCGCTCGTCGTCGAGATCGGCAGCGGACGCGGCGAGAACGTCGTGGCTGCCGCGGAGCGTCACCCCGACTGGAACTTCCTCGCGCTCGAGGTGTGGGTGCCCGGCGTCGCGCAGACCCTGGTGCAGGCGCGCGCGACCGGGGTGACGAACGTGCGGCTGGCCGTCGCGAACGCGACCGAGACGCTGGCCACCGCGCTCGAGCCGGGGTCGGTGCACGAGCTGTGGACCTGGTTCCCCGACCCCTGGCACAAGAAGCGGCACCACAAGCGACGTCTCGTGACGGTGCCCTTCACGGCGCTCGTGGCACGGGTGCTCGAACCGGGCGGGACGTGGCGGCTGGCCACCGACTGGGCCGACTACGGCGAGCAGATGGCGGAGGTGGTGGCTGCCAGCCCGTACGTCGACGGTGGTCCGGTCGAGCGGTTCGAGGGGCGGGTGCTCACGAAGTTCGAGCAGAAGGGCCTGGCGAAGGGGCGCGTCATCCACGACCTCGCGGCGCGGCCGGTGCGCTGAGCGACCCTAGACTGGCGCGATGAGCGAGACGACCGCCGACCTGCTCGGCATCGGCGAGGGCTTCCGCGTGTGGGCCGTGGGCGGGACGTCGGCGGTGACGTCGCTGCTGCGTCCGCTCCCCGAGGGTGTGGAGGTCTTCGACGACGACGCCGACGACCTCGACGCGACCGTGCTGCTCGCCGACGACCTCGACGTCCTGGCCGACCTGCTCGACGACGCGCTCCCGCGGCTCTCCACCGTCCCGCTCGTGTGGGCCTGCTTCCCGGTGGCCACGGTGTCGCCGGAGGCCGTCGGCGAGGCCGTGCACGACCACGACTGGGGCGCCACGGCTCCCCTCCTGCTCGACGAGACCTACGCCGCCATGCGGCTCGCGCAGGACTGACGGTCCCCCGGCGGCGAGGAGGGCGCGTCAGTCACCGCGCCGACGGTCCCGGTACAACGCCTCGGCGATGTCGAAGGCGCCGACGATGGCGAGGATGACGCCGAAGGGCCGGCCGGTGAAGACGAGGAACTGCTTCTCGGGGATGGTGACGGCGACGACGACGCCCGCGACGACGAGCGCCGCCCCGAGTGCGAGCTGTGCTGGCTTGGTCATGTCTCGACGCTAGGCGCCGCGACGCCGCCTCGGCATCGTCCGGAGGGCGGGTCCGGACTCGTGCTTTCGGCGGCGCCGCGCGCCCTTCAGACCGCGTCGGGCAGCCACACCTGGTAGCCGGTGTACGCGGTCGTGCCCTCGGCCGCACCCACGCGGTGCTGCGCGATGTGCACGTGGTCCTCGTGGCGGATCGTGGGGCTCGAGCTGGTGCTGCACGGTCCGTAGGCGCGCACACCCTCGTCGGCGCGGGCCGCCGTCCAGATCTTGCAGTTCCAGATGATCTCCTGCACGCCCCACCGCTGCGCCAGGCCGGCGGGCACCGCGTTCTTGTCCTTCTTGGTGAACGCGTAGAGGATGGCGTCGCCGGCCTTCTTCTGCGCCGCGTTGTTCACGTTGAGGAAGTGGTCGACCGCGCGACCTTCGGCGTGGAGGCTCCACTCGTTGCTGTTGGCGATCTTGCGGCAGTTGTAGAGGCCGCTGGCGCGGGTCGTCGGGAAGTAGTGCTGCAGGTAGTTCTTGAGTCGGATCGTGCCGGGCTGTGTCTTGCCCGCGCAGTAGGTCGACCTGTTGCTCCCGAGCCCGTCGATCCCCCCACGGGTGACGCGGTTGTCTCCGGGGCCGATCTGGCTCGGGTCGTAGCCGGGCTTCACCGTCACCCACCGGCCGCTGGCGGCGTCGGTCTCGGCAGCCTGCGACGACGCAGCCGGGGCGGCCACGAGGGCCAGGGGCGCGACGACCGCAGCGAGGGTCGTGAGCAGCTTCTGTCGGAACGTGGACATCGGTCCTCCTTCGTGTGGACGGTCCGTCCGGCCACACGACGGAGCCTCGACGCAGGGGCTGCGAGACCGCTGCGACCCGGCTGCGAGGCTGACTCAGACCGTCCGTCGCCGCTTCTCGACGAACGTCATCACGTGGAACACGACGAGCGCGGCGATGGTGCCCAGCGCGATGCCGTTGAACACCATGTCGCCGACCTTCAGCTCGGGGTTGCCGATACCGATGACGAGCGCGACGCCGGCGGTGAGCTGGTTGACCGGGACCGAGAAGTCGACGTGGTTGTCGATCCAGATCTTGATCCCGACGATGCCGATCAGGCCGTACAGCGCGATGGTGACGCCGCCGAGCACGCCCGTCGGGATCGTGTTGATGAGCGCCCCGATCTTCGGCGAGAACGACAGCAGGATCGCGATGGCGCCGGCCACCCAGTAGGCCGCGGTCGAGTAGACGCGCGTGGCGGCCATGACGCCGATGTTCTCGCCGTAGGTCGTCGTGCCGGACCCTCCACCCGCGCCGGCGATGGTGGTCGCGATGCCGTCGGCCAGCAGCGCGCGACCGGTGCGCTCGTTGATCGTGTCGTCGCCGGTCAGCTGCGCGACGCTGCGCACGTGCCCGACGTTCTCGGCGATGAGCACGAGCACCACCGGCAGGAACGCGGGGATGAACACCCAGCTGACCTCCGGGGTG
Source organism: Propionibacteriales bacterium (assembly GCA_026392465.1). Taxonomy (GTDB): domain Bacteria; phylum Actinomycetota; class Actinomycetes; order Propionibacteriales; family Nocardioidaceae; genus Aeromicrobium. Next base: position 37,587 of record JAPLCA010000024.1, on the reverse strand, counting down.
CTGAAGTCGGGCAGGCCGAACAGCTTCGCGTCACTGACGGGCTTGAAGTCGAGCGCGCCGGTGGCCGCCGCGTACACGTAGCCGGCGAGCACGCCGACGATGATCGACAGCCGTCCGACGAGCCCCGTGAACACGACGACGGTGAGCACCAGGACGACGAGGGTGACGACCGCCATCCACGGCCCGACCTTGGCGTTCTTGATAGCGGTCGGCGCGAGGTTGAAGCCGATGAGTGCCACGATCGAGCCCGCCACGATGGGCGGCATGAGCGCGTTGATCCAGCCGATCCCGGTCCTCGTCACGAGGGCGCCGACGGCCGCGAGGATCACGCCGGTGACGAGGATGCCGAACATGGCCACCTCGATCGACGCGCCGGACGCCGCAACCGCCCCGATCGGTGCGAGGAACGCGAACGACGAGCCGAGGTAGCTGGGCAGCCTGTTCTGGGTGAGGACGAGGAACAGGATCGTGCCGAGGCCCGAGAAGAACAGCGTCGCCGTGACCGGGAACCCGGTGATCGTCGGCACCAGGAACGTCGCGCCGAACATCGCCACCACGTGCTGCGCACCGAGCCCGATGGTCCGCGGCCACGTCAGCCGCTCCCCCGGCTGGACGATCTCGCCGTCCTCGATCGTCTTGCCGTCGTGGTGCAGGGTCCAGTTCAGGGGCATGGGTGGATTCTGGCGGAACGACGGGTCTCGCCGACACGGGTCCCCTTCCGACTGACGCCAAGGAGACGTTGGTCGAGGCAGCGCCCGGGACCCCGGAGAGTCGATGTTCGCGCGCAGGATATGGGCGGGAGGACTGACTCATTCAGTATCCAGGCCCGTACGAGACAATTGAGCCGAGCAGTTCCGGGACCTCGACAAGCGCGCTCGCTCGAAGCAACTTCGCGTATCCGATGTCAACCGTGGCCGGCGGGAAGAGACCGAACGGGCTCAGCAACAGGCTGGATCCAAGCCACTCCAGCGCGGACTCGAGAGGGATCCGAAGGACTACGCTCCGGAGATTCCCAAGGTCGTCCCCTGCCGGCCGGAGCAGCCAGCCATGCTGGGCGTGCGGGCGTAGGTAGAACGATGGCACGGCCTTGCGCAGGTCAATCAGCCGCGCAATTCCCTCGCTGACGTGCATTCCCGGAAAGACTTCTTTCTGTTCACCTGGAACGACGACCACAATCAAGTATGTAAATCCGGCCTCACAATCGGCGTCCTTTAGAACTCTTCGAACAACGTGACCGAACGAGCCGGACTCTTTGAAAGTATGACAAGCGAACCAGAGCGCGATCCAGAGATTGTCTACCACGTCCAGCCAACGAGTGCGGATGCCATAGTGTTGAAGTAGCGGTTCGACGGCATACCTGGGCGTCCCAGCACTTACGAAGGCTCCTTTGCTCGATGATCCTTGCTTGAACTTCTCAGGGCAGTGAATCGGTCTATGGAGTTCATGTTTGCAACGCCAGGGCGAGGTGGACTCGATAAATTCGCTGATCGCCTCGGCGCGCTTGGACCGGTTCTTGACGACATTGTTCTGAAACGTAGGTCTGTACAGCGATGGGTCCAAAGATGAGTACAGACGCGTCTGTCCTCTCAGCATTACCGCACCACTCGAGTACTTGTACTTCAAGTACCCGAAGACCTGGACCAGTGCAGGAAGAGATGAGATGGTCAGGACTTCCGCATCGGCGCCGTCCACCACCATTCGGTCCAGCGAGGCGGCGGACGTGGAGATTCTGCCGAGCTCGTCATGGCTCAGCACCGGTGGCATCATCGCAGGAGTCTAGAGACCCGACACTCCATAAAACTAGACAACGGCGTCATCGGAACCCGTTCCCCCGCCGCTGTTATGACCAACTCCGCTTTCATGATTCCGTCCCTTGCCCACGCCGACTGCTGCATCCGGTACGCGGTCGTCTACCGAGCCCCCCGTCTCGAGACCGTGGGTGGCGGCACCCTGGAGCAAACTCGCACCGTGCAAGGCCCCGTTCAGGAGCATGGAGGGATTTGGCGGAACGACGGGTCTCGCCGCGCACCGCCCTGGCTCCCCGCGAGGTCAGCGGGCCGCCGCGGCGCGCGCTCCGGCTCCCGACCAGACGGGGCCCCACGACCGGTGCAGGAAGAGCGCCAGCCGCACGCCCGACTGCAGCGGTGGTTCCGCCGAGCGCCAGACGACGTGCCCGTCGGGACGCACCACCACGGCACCCCGCTCCCCCACCTCCAGCAGCCCGACGGCGTCGGCACGCGGGCCGGCCGGTCGCACCTCGTGCACGGTCACCGGGACGGGCAGCCGCTCCGCCGACGCCTCGACCCACGCCTGCCACCCCTCGGTGTCGAACGTCAGGAGGGTGAGGCCGTGGTCCTCGACGAGCGCGTGGACGGAACGTCCGTCGTCGAGCTGCACGTACGGGAGCCGGCAGCCCGGCCAGGTCGTGGGTCGGTGCCGCAGGACGCCCTCGTCGACCACGGGCTGCGCGCCGGGCTCGCGGTCCACCAGACGGCCGCCGTAGGCGTACCCGAACTCCAGCCCGGTGGCCACGAAGTGCTCGATCTGGCCAGGCACCGCGTCGACGACGTGCTGACGCGCGCGCTCCCCAGCGGCAGACGTTCCCCGCAGGGTCGCCGTGCGGGCGAGCTGCAGACGGGTGGCCCGCTCGGCCAACGGGGCGACGAGGCGCGCCGGCAGCCAGGACAGCGGGGGGCGGCTGACGGCCCGCGTCGCCTGCATGAGCGACCGGTTCGTCACCCCCACGACCTTCGTCACCTCGTCGAGCCTCAGGTGGTTCGCGACGCTGTACTCGGCGAACCGCTCGACGACCGGCCGCCGCTCCTGCTCGTACGTGTCGAGCAGCGACGTCCGCGCCTCGCCGCGCAGCACCGCGTCGAGCTTCCAGGCGAGGTTGTCGGCGTCCTGCACGCCGCTGTTCAGCCCGAACCCGCCCGTGTGCGGGAACCGGTGTGCCGCGTCGCCGACGAGGAGCAGACGACCGCGCCGGAACGAGGTGGCGACCTGCGAGGTCATCTCCCACGTGCCGGTCGAGCGGATCTCCACGTCGTGGTCGCGGCCGAGGACGGTGGGCACCATCCGCTCCCAGTAGGTCCGGCTCGAGCCGGCGACCTCCTGGCCCGGGTGCAGGTAGACCGTCATGAGCACGTAGCAGTCGTCGGCATGGGCGATCATCACGCCGGCGAAGTCGGGCCGGTAGATCCAGGTGAGCAGCGGTCGCGTCGCGCCCGGTGGGTAGAGACCGGGGGCGCGGAAGAACGCGCTGCCCATGCGCGCGAGCACGGGCCCCTCCAGCCGGAGGCGCGCGAGGTCGCGGAGCCGACTGTTGGCCCCGTCGGCAGCCACGACGAACGCACTGTCGACGTCCTCGTGACCGAGCTCGGACGTCAGCCCGACGCGCTGCGTGCCGTCGGGCAGGACGGTGAGGTCCTCGACCTCCACACCGCGCACGAAGGTCACGAGCGGTGCACGGTCGAGCGCGGCCCACAGCTCGCGCATCAGCTGGTGCTGTCCCACGTGCGAGCGCAGGTACGGGCTGTACGTCCGCACCGCCGCCACCTCGTCGGCGTCCTCGAGGAAGTTCAGGTCGGCGATCGGGTCGTGCAGGTCCGACGCCCAGCGGATCGTGCCGAGCTCGGACAGCGGCGGGCTCAGGGCGGCCACCGTCGACGCGAGGAGCGGGTCGGCCTTCTCCCAGATCTCCAGCGACGTCGCGTTCACGACATGGGCCGCGGGATGGGTCAGCGGCTGACGTCGGCGCTCGAGCACCGTGGTGGCGACGCCCCGACGCGCCAGCAGCAGGGCGAGGGTGGAGCCGGCCGCTCCCGCGCCCACGATCGTCACGGGCGGGCCGGGCACCGTCAGAGCGTCTTCCACGTGATCGTCTTCTTGTTGGTCCGCAGCTTCTGCCCGGGCGGGGTGCCGGCGCCGGGGACGAGCAGGTCGGCCGGGTCGTCGCCGCGTCGCAGCCGCGCGAGGAGGTAGTCGGGGTCGAACATCGTGCCGATCGGGTTCCTCTCGAACTCCTTCGTGCCGAAGAAGGCGGCCGTCTCCTCGATGGTCGGGAAGTTGTCGATCTGGAACTCCAGCCGTATGCCGTCGGGGTCCTCGTAGTAGAGCGACGTGGTCGGGCCGTGGTTGATGGCCCAGACGGGGTCGATCCCGCGACCCTTCAGCCGCTCGTAGGTGTCGAGCAGCTTCTCGATCGAGAGGAACTGCACGGCCAGGTGGTCGACGCCGTAGATCTTGCGGCGGTACCGCGCGAACGGGAACAGGAACCGTACGAAGCCCGGCAGGCCGATGAGCGCCAGCCGGTGGTGCTCGTGGTCCCAGCTCAGGAAGGTCAGCTCGGAGTCCTCGTGCACCACACGCGCGCCGAAGACCGTGGCGTACCACTCGGTCATCTCGCGACGGCGGGCCGTCTTGACCACCCAGTGGGCGAGGAAGTCGGGTGCCTCGTCCCAGGGACCGGGGGTGCGCTCGGCGGTGCGCTCGTCCTGCTCTGCCATGGTCGTCCTCTCGGGGGCGTCAGACGTCGCGCGGCGCGACGATGGTGGTGCGCTGGGTGCCGAGGTCGACGGCACCCTGCGGGTGGCTGATGGACGCCGTGACGACGTCACCCGGCGCCAGGTACGGCTTCTTCAGGTTGGTGCGGACGAACGCCTGCCAGAGCCGACGCTCGCCGAGGATCGCGGTGGCCAGACGTCGCACGACGGCGGGCGGCGATCCCGCCGTGATCCCGGACGGTGTGCCGGTGAGCAGCAGGTCGCCGGGGTCGAGGTCGCAGAAGGTGCTCAGCTCGGTCAGCGTCTCGGCCGGCTTGTGGAGCAGGTTCCGCGTGCTGTCGTGCTGGCGCACCTCGCCGTTGACCGCGAGCGTCAGGTCGAGCTCCTCGAGCAGGCCGATCTCGTCGCGCTCGAGGACGGTCAGGTACGGGCCCACCGGGCAGAAGCCGCGATAGCTCTTGCCCTTGAGGTACTGGCCCTGCGGGAGCTGGACGTCACGCGCTGAGAGGTCGTTGGCGACGGTCACGGCGAAGACGTGGTCGGCGAGGTTCTCGCGCGTGACGGTGACCGGCCCGCGCACGCGGCTGCGCAGCACCAGCGCGAGCTCGATCTCGTAATCGAGCAGGCGGACGTGCGCCGGACGCACGACGTCGTCGAACGGCCCGGCGACCGACGCGTCGGTCTTGTCGAAGAAGAGGTTGAAGTCGAGGCTGTCGGGGTCCATCCCCGACTCGATCGCGTGCTCGCGGTAGTTCACCCCCTGGCACATCACCCGGCACGGGGTGGTGACGGGTGAGAGCACCTCGACGTCGTCGAGGGCGACGGAGCCGGTCTCGCCGGACCGCGCCCGCCAGTCGTCCTCGCCGTGCTCGACGAGGTCGCCGGTGGTGGCGTAGGAACCTTCCAACGGTGCGACGAAGCCGTCGACGCCGAGCACGCCCCAGGTCGCGTCGGCGGACGGGACGGTCCGGTATCGCAGCAGGTTGGTCGCCACAGGTGCTCCTTCGTCGACGGGTCCGACCTCGACCGTACGCCGGACTTTGATCGTCAGTCAAGAACTTGACCAGTCGTCAATCGGCGATCGGTGGCCTACGGTGGACGGGTGACGACGCAGGAACAGGGACGGATGCCGCGACCTCCCCGCGTGGACCGACGACAGGCACTCCTCGACGCCGCCATCGCCCTGTTCGTCGAGCGCGGTTACGACGACGTGGGCGTGGGCGACGTCGCCGCGCGGGCCGGCGTGGCGCACGGGCTCGTGTCCTACTACTTCGGCGGGAAGCGCGGCATCGCCGCCGAGGCGCTGCGCCAGGTGCTCGCCGAGGTGAGCGCGCATCAGGCTCCCCGCCCCGAGGAGACCACCGTCCGCGCGCGGCTCGAGGGCTTCGTCGGACGGCACCTGGAGTTCCTCGCCACCTACCGCGAGGGCTACCTCGCACTCCTGCACGGCGCTGCCGCGGCGCAGCCGGAGGTGCGGCAGCTGCTGCGCGAGGCACGGCTCGAGGGCGCGGCCACCGTGGCCGAGGTCGTCGGCCTGCCCCAGCCGCTCTCCCCGCTGCACCGGGTGGCCATGAGCAGCTGGGTGGCCGTGCTCGACACGTGCGCCGAGGAGGTGGCGGCCGACGACACGCTCGACGTCGCCACCCTCACCACGTGGGCGGTCGACGTGCTGCTGACCAGCCTCGACGCGCTGCCCGAGCCACCGGCCTGACGTCTCCCCCGGTCAGTCGTCGAGGTCCTCGCCGCGCGCCCAGTCGCGCATGACGATCAGGGTCTTCGTGTGCGTCGTGCGCCCGGTCCGCCGGATGCGGTTGACCACCCGCTGCAGGTGGTCGACGTCATGCACGCGCAGCCGCACCAGCACGTCGGGGTCGCCGGCGATGGTGAAGACGTTCTGCACCTCCTCGATCCCGCGCAGCAGCTGCTCCAGCTCGCCGGTCTCGGTGTCACCGGTGAGCCGGATCTCGGTGAACGCGTCGAGGTCGCCGGCGGCCCGGTCGTCGACGACGGTGACGTAGCCCTTGATCACGCCGAGCCGCTCCAGCCGGTCGATCCGGCGGCTGACCGGCCCGGGCGACAGATTCACGGCGCGCGCGAGCTCGCTGACCGGTGCCCTGGCGTCGCGGCGCAGCAGGTCGAGCAGACGGCGGTCGACGTCGTCGAGGCGCGCCGACCGTGGGGTCGCCCGCGACCCGTCGCCGGTCTGCGTCATCACGCACCTCCCTGTCGGAGGCACCCAGGGTAGGGCAGGCCGTGGCACCGGGGCCGAGGGTGCGTCAGCGTCCGGCGAGGGTCAGGGCGGCATCGACGATGGAGGCGGTGTCGATGCCGTGCAGGCGGTAGGCCTCGTCGACGTCGCTCGACTGCCCGAACTCGCGGACGCCCAGCCCGACCAGGCGGTCGCCGCGCAACCCCGCGAGGAACGACAGCGTGTGGGGGTGGCCGTCCATCACGGTGACCAGCGGAGCGGGGTGCGCAGCCGGGAACAGCACCTCGGCGATGTCGCTCGCGTGCTGCACGCCGACGCGACCGCGCGCGTCGTAGGAGCGGTACACGAGGTCGGGGCTGGTGAGGCACACGACGCCGGCCTGGACGCCGACGGACGCGAGCCGGTCGGCGGCGGCCAGCACCTCGGGCATGATCGCGCCGACGCCGACGAGGGTCACGTCGTCACCCTCGGCCGGGTCGCCCAGCCGGTAGCCGCCCGCGACGGCGTGCCGCCGACGTCGCTCGAGCAGGTCGGGGTCGTCGGGGAGGCGGGCGGCCGTCTGGTCGAGCGGCCGGGTGGACAGCCGGAAGTACGCCGACGTGCCGTCGGGCCTGCCCACCTGGCTCATCGCCGCGAGCAGGCACCACTCGAGGTCCTGCGCGAACGCGGGCTCCCACGCGACGCAGCCGGGCTGCTCGAGCCCGATCGACGGGGTGGTGATCGACTGGTGCGCGCCGCCCTCCGGCGCGAGGGTGACGCCCGAGGGCGTGCCGACGAGGATCGACTGCCCGCCGGCGTACATGCCGTACGACCACGGCTCGAGCGCCCGGGCGACGAAGGGGTCGTAGAGCGTCGCGAGCGGGATGAGCCGCTCGCCCCACCGGCTCCAGGTGGTGCCGAGCTCGCCGAGCAGGCCGACGAGGTTGACCTCGGCGATGCCCAGCTCGATGTGCTGGCCGCCGGTCCCCTCGGCCCAGCGCAGGGTGCGCTGCGCGTCGTCGGCGAACCAGTCGCGCCGGTCCTGCGCCGACCAGACGCCGGTCTTGTTGATCCAGCCTCCGAGGTTGGTGGAGGACGCCACGTCGGGGCTGCAGGTCACGACGCGGCCAGCGACCTGCGGCGCCTCGCGCGTGAGGTCGACGAGGAAGCGGCCGAGCGCGGCCTGCGTCGACACCGGGGCTCGGTGCGAGCGGCCCAGCGCCACCGGCAGGGCATCGACGGTGGGGGTGGCGACGGGCTCGCGGCGCAGCGCCTCACCCCGTCGCCGACAGAGTGCGTCGGCGGGAGAGCCCGGCTCGAACGCCCGCCACGGGTCGTCACGATCGGCGCCGACCTCGGCGGCGTAGGCGTCCATCTGCTCCTCGGTGAGCAGCGCGGAGTGGTTGGCCGGGTGACCCTCGATCGGCAGCCCGCGGCCCTTGATGGTGTAGGCGAGGACGACCGTCGGGCGGTGCGTGTCGACGTGACGGAACGTGTCGACGAGCAGGTCGAGGTCGTGGCCGCCGAGGTCGCGCACAGCGTCGGCGAGGGTGGCGACGGACAGGGAGCCGACCAACTGCGCCAGGTCCGCGCTGGCGTCGTCGCCGAGGATGCGGTCGGGGAGCTCGGCCGGGTCGGCGCGCAGCATGCGCTGGTACTCCTCGTTGGGCATCGACTCGAGTCGTCGGCGCAGGTCGGCGCCGCCGGGACGCTCGAAGAGGGCCGAGATCGTGCGACCCCACGCGAGGGTGAGCACCTGCCAGCCCGCGGCCTCGAACATGCCCTCGAGACGGTGGACCTGCACGTCCGGGACTACGCGGTCGAGCGACTGGCGGTTGACGTCGACCACCCACAGCACCTCGCCGAGGCCGGCGACGGCAGGGTCGGCGACGGCCTCCCACACGGCCCCCTCGTCGAGCTCCGCGTCGCCCACCAGGCTGATGAACCGTCCCGCGGGGGCGACGTCGGGGACGCGCGAGTCGAGGTAGCGGTGTGCGAGCGCGGCCCAGATCGCGGCCGTCGCGCCGATGCCAACGGAGCCGGTCGAGAAGTCGACGGTGTCGGGGTCCTTAAGCCGGCTGGGGTAGCTCTGCAGCCCGCCCTTCTCGCGCAGCCGTCCGAGGTAGGAGGCGTCGAGGTCGCCGAGGAGGTAGTTGACGGCGTGCAGCACCGGCGACGCGTGCGGCTTGACGGACACGCGGTCGTCGCGCTCCAGCTCGGAGAACCACAGCGCGGTCATGATGTCGACCATCGACGCGCTCGACGCCTGGTGCCCGCCGACCTTCACGCCCGACGTGTTGGGCCGCCCGTGGTTGGCGGCGTCGACGATCGCGGTGGCGATCCACCGGACGCGCTCGGCCACCTCCCGCAGGGTCGCGGAGGTGTCGGCGGACGTGGGGGCAGGGAGCAGCTCGGTCATCGGGGCCTCGCTCGGTCGCAGGACGGGCGGTCGCCCAGCGGGTCGCCGCGAGCCTTCTGGGCCCGCGTCCACGACCACGTGGCGTACCGCGACGGCGTCCGGGGATCGCCCGGGGGGTCCAGGGTGGGGTCGCGCCGCCGTCGTAGACCACAATCGAGGGCGAGTGCGCCCTCACACGACCGATCATTGCTCGTCGACGCGCAGTTCCGAGCAGATCCTTTCTCATCACGCATGGATCGAGAGCGCCGCAGCGATGACCGCAGGTCGTCCTAGACGGAGAGGATCCGACGTTGAAGCTCGTCGTACACGTGAGAGTCCTCCGGGAAGTCACCGAGACCACGGCGCCACGGCCTGGGGCGCTCGCCGCGGAGCCAGACGAGCACTCCCTCAGGATCAGGGTGGCAGCCGGTCAGGTGCTCCGCGTCGACCACGTCCTCGATGTCCACCTGCTCCGGGATGCGCTGCCACCCGACGCCGTCGGCGCCGACGGCGTAGATCAACCACGTGGGGGCGTCGTCGAAGGTCTCGCAGGCGCACAGCCAGAGCGCGTGCGAGGCCACGACCCGTCCCGCCCGACGCTCGGTCGCGCCCGTCGTCCGCGACGCTGCCGCGTCGAGCAGGTCCTCCACCGGCCCGACGCTCGGGTCCACCGGTGGGATGTACCGACCTCGACTCATGGGTCTCACGCTAGTCCTGCCAAGCCCCGGAACGGTTCGCCAGCACGGGACGTCCGGCACACTGCACACGTGCCCGACCCGCTCCACAGCCTCCTCGCCGCGCCGCCCGACCTGCCGGTCGTGGAGGGACTGGCTGCGCTGGACGAGGCGGTGCGAGGCCGTGGGGTCGCGGTGGTCCAGGCTCCTCCAGGGACCGGCAAGACGACGCTCATCCCGCCCGCGGTCGCGGTCGCCGTCGAGGGTCGCGTGGTCGTCACCCAGCCGAGCCGGATCGCCGCCCGCGCCGCCGCGCGACGTCTGGCGCATCTGCTCGGGGAGCCGGTCGGCGAGACCGTCGGGTACGCCGTCCGCGGTGACCGGAAGTCCAGTCGGCGCACGCGGGTCGAGGTCGTCACCACCGGACTCCTGCTGCGACGCATCCAGCACGACCCCGAGCTGGCCGGCGTCGGTGCCGTCGTGCTCGACGAGGTGCACGAGCGGCACCTCGACGCCGACCTGACCCTCGCGCTGCTCGTCGACGTCCGCGCCAACCTGCGCGACGACCTCGTCCTCGTCGCGATGTCGGCGACCGTCGAGGCCGAGCGGACTGCGGCGTTGCTGGCCTCGGGCGCGGAGGAGCCGGCGCCGGTGGTCGACGTTCCGGGCGCCCTGCACCCGGTGCAGTCCGTGTGGTGCCCCGCGCCTCCTGGGGCGCGTCGCACCGACGACCGCGGCATCACGCCGGCCTTTCACGACCACGTCGCCGCGACCGTCCGCCGCGCGCTCGCCGAGCACGACGGGGACGTCCTCGTCTTCGTGCCAGGTGTGGCTGAGGTCGACGCGACGATGCGACGGCTGCGCGACGTCGACGCCGACGTTCACCCCCTGCACGGACGCCTGTCGGGGGCGGATCAGGACCGCGCGCTCAATGAGGGTCCACGTCGCAGGGTCGTCGTCTCGACCGCGGTCGCGGAGTCGTCGCTGACCGTGCCGGGCGTGCGGGTCGTCGTCGACGCCGGCTTCTCGCGCGAGCCGCGCACCGACCACCGTCGCGGTCTGTCCTCGCTGGTGACGGTCGCGGTGAGCAAGGCGGCAGCGGAGCAGCGGGCGGGGCGCGCCGGACGTCTCGGACCGGGAGCCGTGCTGCGCTGCTGGTCGAAGGAGGACCACGCCCGTCTGGCCGACCACCCGGAGCCCGAGATCGCCACCGCCGACCTGACGGCGTTCGCGCTGGAGGTGGCCTGCTGGGGCACCGACGACGTGCGCGACCTGGCGCTGCTCGACCAGCCGCCGGAGCACGCCCTGGCGACGGCACGGCAGACGCTGCTCGAGCTCGGAGCCACCGCCGATGACGGACGAGCGACCGCCCGCGGTCGCGTGCTGGCGGGCGTGCCCGTCGACCCGCGCCTGGCGCGAGCGCTCGTCGACGGGTCGGCGCTCGTCGGGGCGAGACGGGCCGCCGAGGTGGTGGCGATGCTGAGCGAGGACGTCCGCGCGCCCGGCGGCGACCTCGTCGCCGCGCTCCGCTCGCTGCGGTCGGGCCATCGGTCGGGGTCGTGGCGCGAGCAGGTGAGGCGGCTCGAGGTCATCGCGCACGAGCACGCGAACGTCAAGGCCGGCGCACGGTCGCTGACCGACGACGTCGCCGTCGGTCTGGTCGTCGCTCTCGCTCACCCGGACCGCATCGCCCGGAAGCGCCCGGGCGGCTCGGCCTACTTGATGACGGGCGGCACCGGCGCCGCCTTCGACCACCGCGACCCCAGCCCCTTGTCCGGCTTGGAGTGGCTCGCCGTCGCCGACGCCGACCGACGTCCCGGGGAGCGCGAGGCCCGCATCCGCTCGGCCGCACCCCTCACCGAGGACCTCGCGCTGGAGGCCGCCGGCTCGTCGTGGACCGAGGTCGACGAGGTCACCTGGGCCGACGGTCGGGTGCGCGCTCGCCGCCGCACGCTGCTCGGAGCGATCGAGCTGTCGTCCGTCCCGATCGAGGATCCGCCGGCCGAGGCGGTGACCTCGGCCATCCGCGAGGCGCTGCAGGTCGAGGGCATCGACCTGCTCACCTGGTCGGAGTCGGCCACCGCCCTCCGCGCCCGCCTCGACTTCCTCCACCGCGCGATCGGCGACCCGTGGCCCGACGTCGGCGACGAGGCCCTGACCGAGAACCTCGAGTCCTGGGTCGGGCCGCAGCTCGCGCGCGTGCGCTCGGCCCAGGACCTCCGCCGTATCGACGTCACCTCAGCCCTCCGCGCTCTCCTCCCCTGGCCCGAGGCGAGCCGTCTCGACGAGCTGGCCCCCGAACGCGTCGAGGTCCCGAGCGGTTCGAACGTCCGCGTCGACTACACGCAGGAGCAACCGGTCCTCGCCGTCCGGCTCCAGGAGGTGTTCGGCTGGACCACGGCACCGGTTCTGGCCGACGGCAGAGTACCGGTCCTGCTCCACCTGCTCTCCCCTGCCAGACGTCCAGCCGCCGTCACGGCCGACCTCGACTCCTTCTGGGACAACGGCTACCCAGCCGTCCGGGCCGACCTCAGAGGTCGCTACCCGAAGCACGCCTGGCCCGACGACCCCCGCAGCGCCACCGCGACCCGACGGACGAAGCCGACGCGCGACCAGAGGTGACCCCGTCGGCGCGTCGATGACTTTGGACGTCCCGGGGCTTGCGCTGCGATGAAACGTCCCCGTACCATCGAATGGAACGGTACCGTTTCGTTTCATTCATGTTTCATCTCGCACCAGGAGCACCATGACCCCGGCCGAAGCCGCCGCCGCCCGTCCTCGCGTGGAGGGCGAGCGCGAGCACGAGATCCTCGAGGCCACGCTCGACGTCCTGGCCGACGTCGGCTACGACCGTCTGACGATGGACGCCGTGGCGTCAGCCGCTCGAGCGTCGAAGGCCACGCTGTACCGCCGCTGGGACTCCAAGGCCAGCCTCGTCCTCGAGGCCGTCCTCGCGCAGAAGGGCCCGATCGCCGACCTGCCCGACACCGGCACCCTGCGAGGCGACCTCATCGCCTCGCACTGCGGCCGCGGAGGCCTGACCGACGAGCGTCAGATCTCGATCTTCAGCGGCGTGCTCACGGCGCTCGGCCGCGACACCGAGTTCGCCGAGGGCTTCCGCGCCCGGTTCCTCGGCCCCAAGATCGAGGCGGCCCGGGAGCTGTTCGACCGGGCCCGCGAGCGTGGTGAGATCCGCGACGGCGTCGATGTCGACATCGTCGGGTCGGCCCTGGCCGGCATCGTGCTGCACCGCGAGTTCGTCCTGGGCGAAGTGCCCACCCCCGAGAAGATCACCGCCGTCATCGACCAGGTGATCCTCCCCGCCGTACTGCGCCACTCCCCCGACCAGACCCCCAAGGACCCCTCATGACCGACACCACCCCCGACGCCGGGAGCCACCTCACCGAGCCGGAGGACCTCACGCCCGAGACCAACCGCAGGCTGGGCTGGGCGCTCGTCATCATCTGCATCGCGCAGCTGATGGTCGTGCTCGACGCGACGATCGCCAACATCGCCCTCCCCTACATCGCGACCGACCTGAAGATCGGCGAGGCGAACCTGCAGTGGATCGTGACGGGCTACGCCCTCGCGTTCGGCGGTCTGCTGCTCCTCGGCGGCCGTCTGGCCGACCTCTACGGTCGACGCCGGATCTTCATGACCGGCCTCGTCGTGTTCGCCGTCGCGTCGGCACTCGGTGGCCTGGCCCAAAACGAGCCGATGCTGCTCGCGTCGCGCGGGCTGCAGGGCATGGGTGCAGCCCTGGCCGCTCCCGCCGCCCTCGCGCTGATCACCACGACCTTCCCCGCCGGACCGCTGCGCAACCGCGCCTTCAGCGTCTACGCCGCGCTTTCGGGTGTGGGCGCCGCGATCGGCCTGATCCTCGGCGGCTGGCTGACCGGGCTGGAGCTCGGCGGTCTCGAGGGCTGGCGACTGACGTTCCTCATCAACGTGCCGATCGGCCTCGTCGCGGCCTTCCTGGCGCCGCGGTTCCTGCCCGAGAGCAAGCCGCAGCGTCTGCCTCTCGACATCCCCGGCGCCCTGAGCGGCACGCTGGGTCTGGCCGCGCTGGTCTTCGGCCTGTCGCGGGCCGGCGACGAGCGCTACGGCTGGGGTGACACCTCGACCATCGTGCCGCTGGTCGTCTCGGCGGTGCTGCTCGTCGGCTTCATCGTGATCGAGCGCTCAGTCAAGAGCCCGCTGCTGCCCCTCAACATCTTCGCCAGCCGCGCGCGGTCCGTCGCGTTCGCCTCGATGATGATCACCCCGGCGGCGATGTTCGCGATGTTCTTCTTCCTGTCGCTGTTCGTGCAGAACGTGCTCGGCTACAGCCCGCTGCACACCGGCTTCGCGTTCCTGCCGTTCACGGTCGGCATCGTCGTGGGCGCCACGCTGTCGTCGAAGCTGATCGCCCGCATGGACCCGCGGTTCATCGCCGGAGTCGGCACGATCCTCGCCGGCATCGCCCTGTTCGGCTTCTCGCGGATCAGCGTCGACGACAGCCCCGCCCACCTGCTGCGCATCGCCAGCGGCAGCGGCTCGCTGAGCGACGACGTGAACTACTGGACCGCCATCGCCCCGTTCATCATCCTGATGGCCTTCGGCATGGGTCTGGTGTTCGTGACGATGACCCTGGTGGCCGTGCACGGCATCCCCTCGGAGGAGTCCGGCATCGGCTCGGGCGTGCTCAACACGATGCAGCAGGTGGGCGGCGCCATCGGCCTGGCAGCCCTGTCGACCGTCGCCCTGCACTTCTCCACCAACCGCGGCGAGGAGATCGGCGGCGCTATCCAGGCCGCGTCCGGGTCGGGCGCCGCCCCCTCGCCCGACGCCGCCGACCGCCTGAACGCCCTCATCGGCCAGGCCGCCTTCACCGAGGGCGCGACCCACGCGTTCCTCGTCGGCGCCTTCATGATCTGGACCGCCTCGGCGATCATCTGGCTGCTGCTCAACGTCAAGCACGACGAGCTCGCCACCGACGGGCCGGAGGGCGTCGCGGGCGTCGCCATCTGACCGCGAGAGGTTGGATCATTCTCGAGGTGAGGAGCGCTCGACAGTCAGTCTCGAGTCCCGATCTGGAGATCTCGGGTGGAGAGGCGCGAATACTCAGTGGAATCGGTACGGTCCCGCCTGGGACTCGAAGAACTGCATATCGAACTGCCCATCGGAAGCCGATGCTTCGCTCGGCCTTGCTACCTTGAGTGCCAGGGAATCGCACCAGGAGCCCACACTCATTGCCCTCCGCGAAGCCGGTGCTTCACTGGCGCCCTTACTTGGGGTACAACTACGTAGTGAGTTCCGCGACAGGGTCAGTGATCCACGAAGTAGATTTCGGCTACTACGACGCCGAGAGTGACGGACGACTACTCGACTACTTCCTTGTGACCGGCCAAGCGAGGCGTGCTGCGTCCGGCGCCCACCTGGTGCTCGGGCGGAAGGGTTCCGGTAAGACCGCAATCTTCCGGCACTTGGCATCGACACTCACAGAGGACACAGCGGTCGTCGAACTGGATCTCGAAAACTACGTGTTTCAGTTCCACCGTGGCCTCAAGGAACAGGGTATCAACGAGCGTTTCGCGTACACGACATCGTGGCGCCTACTGATCCTTATCTCCGCCTACCTCAGAGTGCGATCAGACCTCAAGAGAGGTGCCCGAAAGGACGGCGACGAAGCTTTGCGTTCGATCGGCTTAGGTCCCAACCGAGGCCCCTTTTCGGCAATCCTCGACTGGCTAGGCCGAGTAAGAAAGGTGGAGATGCCGCGCATTGAGGGTCTCGCCTCTCTTGGAGGATTTGAGGTCGAAGCCCCCGCGGATGCTTCGCTGGACCTTCGCACGATCACCGCCCTCGAAGCCCTTGAAGCGCTCATTGTTACTGAGGCTGCGCGGCGGCCAATTGCGGTTCTAATCGATCGTCTCGACGACGCCTGGGACGGTTCGCAGGAGAGCCGAGAGCTCATTACTGGAGCAGTGCGCGCGACTCGCGACCTCAACCAGGCGATCCAAGGACGGCCCGGCCCCAGTGATCACATTCCTTCGTTCAGACATCTGGGAGAAGTTGGAGTTCAACGACAAGAACAAGATGACCCAACATGCTCTCTACCTCAACTGGACAGATTCTGAATTGATCGGCGTGATCGAGAGAAGAATCAACGCGACGACTTCGCTTTCGCCCGAGGGAACATGGTCTGACATCTTCACAACGGAGGAGATGCGCCAGAGACACAGCAGTTCTCGCTATATCCTAAAGCGCACATTGGGAAGACCGCGAGACGTGATCGCTTTTGCGTCTCTTGCACACCGAGTTGCCCTTGACTCGGATCATTCGATTATTGAAAAAGATGATATCTACGCCGCCGAGGGCGATTACAGTCGGCACATCTTGAACGAGTTGCAGGACGAGATTGCAGAGCACGTGACCGACTTCCCGCGCGTAATCAACTCGGTAAAGGCGCTACGCAAGCGTTCGTTCACTGCCGACACCTGGTACCAGGCCTGCAAATCGCAGGGCCTCGACTCCGAGTCAGCCAAGGGTGCCATGGACCAGCTGTTCGAAGCCTCCGCAGTGGGCGTCCCGATCACTGGCGGTGGTGGCGGTGGCTCACGAACCGCGTTCCGGTATCAGGACCGACTCCTGCAGTGGGAAGGCGTGCCGACTCTTCAGGTGCATCCAGCATTCACGAAGGAGCTGAAACTCACGGATTCATGATGTGGGCACAGCGCGTCCACCACATGCCGGATCGAGTCCGTGCTCCCGGTGGGGATCGAACCCACACTGGGGCGGGTTTAAGCCGCCTGCCTCTGCCATTGGGCTACGGGAGCGCGGGGCCAGCCTAGGTGGTGGTCAGGCCGAGAGGCGTTGTGCGATCGCGTCGTGCGCCCTCGCGTCGTAGGCGACGAGGCGGGCCGACGCGACCTGCGTGGGGGTAGACCGGAGGGTGTCGACCGCCGCCGCGACGGCGTCGTCGAACGGCCAGCCGTAGGCGCCCGCGCTGACGAGCGGGAAGGCGATCGACCTGGCGCCGAGCTCATCGGCCACGGCGAGGGCGTTGGCGTAGCAGGACGTGAGGAGCGTGCGGTCGCGCTCGCCACGGTTGTGGTTCGGGCCGACGACGTGGATCACCCACCTCGCCGGCATGCGACCGGCCGTCGTCCAGCCGGCCTGGCCCGTCTCGAGTCCTTGCGGGAAACGGCGACGGCAGTCCTCCAGCACCCCCGGGCCGCCCGCTCGGTGAATCGCGCCGTCCACCCCTCCCCCGCCCCGCATGGCACGGTTCGCCGCGTTGACCACGGCGTCGACGTCCTGGACCGTGATGTCGCCCTGGACCACCTCGAGGTTCACGTCCGACCTCGCGCTCGCGCGACGCAGGTCGCGCCGTGCTCAGACATCGTCCACCCCGGGCAGGGCACAGAGCGGGCCGTCGGAGGTGAGGTCGTCGAGCGTGCGGCGCAGGTCGGCGATGCGCCGCTCGGCCTCGGCGACGAGCGCGTCCGTGAGCCCTTGCCAGTCGTCCGCAGTGGGTTGCTCGGGCATCGCGTCGAACAACGCCACGACCTCCTGCACCGTGAGGCCCACGCGCTGAGCCACACGACAGATCCGCACCATGCACGGGGCGAACTCGTCGTACCGTCGCTGGTTGCCGCTCGTGCGATGCGACGTGAGCAGTCCCTGGCGCTCGTAGAAGCGGATCGCCGACGCGGCGACGCCCGTCGCTGCGGCGACCTCCCCGATGGTCAGGGTGTGTCCTTCTGCCGTGGTGGCTGACATGTCCCGATCGTCGCTTGACCTCAACCAATGTTCAAGTCCTAGCGTCCACGACATGGACCTCACCCACGCACCGACCGCCTCCCAGACCCTCCGCGTGGGCGTCATCGCCGGCAGCACGCGGCCGACCCGACGCTCCCCCGCCATCGCCCGCTGGGTGGCCGACGACACCTCCCAGCCGACCCTGCAGCTCCACACGATCGACCTGCTCGACCACGACCTCTCCCTGCTCTCCGAGCCGACCGCTGCAGCGTTCGGCGAGTACGAGCAGGCCAGCACACGCGCGTGGTCGAAGACCGTCGCGTCCTACGACGCCTTCGTGCTCGTCGCCGCGGAGTACAACGCCTCCTTCCCCGCAGCGCTCAAGAACGCCCTCGACCACCTCTACGCCGAGTGGCACCACAAGCCCGTCGGCCTCGTCGGCTACGGGATGGCGGGCGGTCTGCTGGCCGTCGAGGCGCTCCGCCCCGTCGTGGCCGAGCTGCGCATGCACCCCGCGCCCACCACCCTCGCCCTCTCGCCCCACCGTGTCGACGACGGCAGGTACGTCCCCGCGGACGGCGAGGCGGACGCTCGAAGCACGATGCTCGGTGAGATCGCCACGCTCGGCGCGGCCACGCGGACGGCGGACGAAGAGGCACCCGCATGACGCGCGACGACGCCCTGCGTGAGGGCCTCACGCGCGTCGCCCGCCCCCTCGACGTCGACCGCCTCGCCACCTCCCTCGCCGACGCCACCGTGGTGGGCCTGGCCCCCACCACTCGCGAGGCCCAGGAGGTCACCGACGTCCAGGCCGACCTTGCAGTGGCACTCGTCGAGCGCGGGACCAGCACGGTCGTCCTGCAGGACACCACCGAGGTGGCGGCGCGCCTGGAAGCCTGGGTGCGCGACAGCACGGACGAGGACCTCGCGACGATCCAGACCCAGATGTGGGGACCGTGGCAGACCTCGTCGCTCGCTCGAGCGCTGCACCACCTGCGAGAGCACCAGCGCACCCACCGGGACGTCGCACTGGAGATCCGTGGCATGCGTCGGCCGACGGCCACCGTCGCCGACTGCGACGCCGTCCTCGACGCCGTGTCGGGACGTCGAGAGTCGGCGGCCGTCACCGAGCTGCTGACGACGATCCGCGTGGCGCACGACGGCGGCGAGCACGTCGAGCGCGCCCACGGTCGCTGGAACGGTCCGCCGTTCGTGGAGCTCGCCACGGCCGCCCGCGAGCTCACCCAGGTCGCCCTCGCCGGCGACCCTGATCTGCCCGACACGCTGCGCCGGCTCGACCGCATCGTCGAGTTCCACGCCACCTCGCTCAGCCAGGGACATGACGGGTCCGAGGACGAACGGCAGGCAGCCGACGATCTGCTCGCGCACCTCGCACGGACCGGTCGGCGCGCGGTGGTGTGGGACGGCATCGGCCACCTCGCCGGCACCGGACCAGCGTTCGGCTCCACGCTGCGCCACGCGCTGCACGACCGGTACCGCTGCGTGCTCACCACGTTCGGTCAGGGCCGGATCCGGGACCTCGTCCTCCCACCGCCGCGACTGGACAGCCTCGAGACCTCGCTGGAGATCGTCGCCGGACGCTTCGACCAACCCGTGGTGATGGACCTGCGCGCCAGCCCGAGCGACGTCCTCGCCGGCACGCACCACGTGCGTCTGATCTCGGGCATGTACGACCCGGCACGGGACGACCGCCACTACCTCCCCGTCGACGACGTGTCAGCCGCCGTCGACGTCCTCGTCCACGTCCCCCGCGTCACGCCAGCAGCCTTCATCGCGTGAGGCGCAGCAGTCAGTCCACGCCGACCCACGCGAAGAACTCGTCGGCCGAGATCACCGGCTTGCCGTACTCGCGGGCCTTGCGCGCCTTGCCCGACTGCGTCCCGACCTCGGCGACGACGAGGAGGTCGCACTTCGTCTTCGTGACGTTGGCGGCGGGGACGAGGCCGGCGTCGCGGGCGAGGCGCTCCATCTCGTCACGTTCGTAGGCGCGGCCCGACGGCGACGTGGCCGTGCCCGTGAAGCAGACCCGGGCGCCGGGCTGCAGGACGTCGGACGCCGACGGGTTGGCCGCCTCCATCGTCGCGAGGAGGTCGTCGACGAGTCGCTCGTCGAGCAGGTCCTCGACCCTGCGCAGGCGCTCGACGAGCTGGGGCGAGAGGCGCGACGCCTTCGTGGCGACGTTGGCCAGCCGCGCGACCACGGCGTCGGCGACCACCCGCGGCGGGCGTTCACCGACTGAGGGCGAAGCACCGCCGAGCAGCGCCGCGCTCACCCCGACGCTCGCCTCGACCAACGCGGAGAGGGTGGGGAGGCGGTCCGTCGACGGGGGCGGGAGGTCGGGGTCGCGGGTGAGGAGGTAGCTCGGGTCGGGCAGGCCGTCGGCCGGCTCGAACGGTGTGCTGGCAGCGACGGCCAGCCCCTCGTCGCGCATGCGCGTGAACGCCGACAGCGCTGCACGCGCCTGCTCCGCCGCACGCCCCGACGACATCGCCATCCGCTCGGTCGACGACAGCCCGCCGAACGGCAGCTCGACGCCGAAGCCCATCGGCACGACGTGCTGCAGCCGCTTGAGCTCGAAGTCGACCTTGCCGAGCGCGTCGTCCACGCGCGAGCCGACGAGCGTGACGCCCTCGAGCAGCGGCGCGAGCACCGCCCACGCCTCCGGCAGGGTCGGCGCGAGCAGCACGTCGTCGGCGGAGATGCCGAACCGGGCGCGCGCATCGGCGAGGTCGCGCTCGGGATTGACGAGGGTGCTCACCGCGGTGCCGTCGTCGAACGCGACCGCCAGCTCCACCGGTCGGGGCCGCGAGAACGTGCCCTCGTCGCCGACGAAGCAGACCCCCAGCGCCGCGAAGCGGTCCGGCGCCGTGCGCGCCACCTCGCCCGACAGGAACCGCGTGACCCGACGGTCGGTCCGCAGGTGCCGCGGCTCGATCGGGCGCCGCAGCACCAGCCCCGCCATCGACGTCGCACGGCTCAGCGCCACGTACACCTGGCCGGTCGCGAACACCCCACCCGTCAGGTCGACGACGAGCCGGTCGAGCGTCTGCCCCTGGCTCTTGTGGATCGTGATCGCCCAGGCCAGCCGGCACGGCAGCTGCGTCCACGTGCCCACCACCTCGCGGCTCAGCGTGCCGCCCTCGACGACCGGGCGCGTCACCTCCCAGGTGTACTCGCCGACCGTGACGACGGACCCGTCCGCCAGCTCCACCTCCAGCTCGACGTCGCCCGAGACGTCGTCCGCCTCGATGCCGACGACCCGCGCGAGGGTGCCGTTGACCCACCGGTCGCTCGGGTCGTTGGTGAGCATCATGACCTGCGCGCCGACCTTCAGCCGCAGGACCGTGTCGGTGGGCGGGTCGAAGCCGCCGAGGTCGCCGCTCTCCCGCGCGACGCACGTGACGACGTCGCCCGGCAGCCGCTCCAGCCGCTCGCGGTTCCGTGCCGTCACGATCGAGTTCGACGGCGCGAGCGTCAGCCACAGCTCGTCCTCCGGCGGCTCGAAGTCGCGGTCGACGCGAGCGTTCAGCTCGCCGCGCGCCTGCTCCAGCAGCACGCCCTCGCGCACCGCGTTGAGCAGACCGGTGAGCGTGTCGTCGCCGAGCTGGCGGAAGACGGTCGTGAACGCGACGGTCGGGAACGCGTCGCGGTCGAAGCAGTGCGCGGAGTAGAAGTACTCGGTCTCGTAGTGGGTGCGGAAGAACTCGGTCTCCCGCTCGCCGACGATCGGCGGCAGCTGCAGCAGGTCGCCGACGAGCACGACCTGCACGCCGCCGAACGGCTCGCCCTCGCGCGGACCGAAGCGACGCAGCGCGGCCTCGACCATGTCGAGCACGTCGGCACGCACCATCGACGCCTCGTCGACCACGAGCGTCTGGAGACCGCGGATCGCCTTCGTGAAACGTCCCGGCCGGTAGGTGCCGGAGCGGACGTCGTCGAGCGTCGTGGTCGGGCGGAAGCCGAACAGCCGGTGGATCGTGTAGCCGTCGACGTTGAGCGCGGCGATGCCCGTCGGCGCGGCCACCACCACGCGGCGCTCCGTCGTCTCCAGGAAGTGCCGGACGAGCGTCGACTTGCCCGTGCCCGCCTTGCCGGTGAGGAACAGGTGGCTGCCCGACTCCAGGAGCTCCAGCGCCCGCTCGATCTCCGGCGTGATGGTCAGGTCGGGCACGGGGCCAGGGTGCCACGTTGGGCGTCGCGGCTTGTCCAGGTGCACCGTCCGACGCGACGGGAACGGGTGTCGATACCGGATGTCGCGCCGTTGGGGAAGGCTTCTTCAGGAGATCGAGAGAAGGGCGCGCCAGGCCTGTCGGCCCTGCGAGTGTCGCGATCGCAGCGCCGCTCACCCGGCGGCGCCCGATCACGAGAGAACGGCCCCCATGCCCCCTCCCGCCCCCTTGACCGCGGTCACGACGGTCACCGCCACCGCGGTGCTCGCCAGCCTGCTCGCCGCCCCGTCCACCCGCACGCCCGTCCTGCACGGCGCGTCCGACACCTCCGTCGGACCCACCACGCAGCGTGTCGACGGCGGGTCCACCCGCATCGTCGACACCACCGACCCGTCCGACGAGCGACTCCCCCTCAACGGCGACCTGACCGCCACCACCCCCACGACGGCGCCGGTCTACCCGGGCGGCTCCGGCTGGGAGCCGATCCGTCGCTCGACCACGCAGCAGGTCACGATCGGCGGCGTCGGCACCGTGCCCGCCGACGCCTTCGGCGCGCGGCTCAAGATCAGCGGCCGCTGGCTGACCAAGAAGGACCCCGGCGTACTCGCGGTCCGCGACCCCGAGCTGGCCGGCGACGTCATGTGGATCGAGCGTCCCACCACCGCGTCGAGCTACGTCTCGACCGAAACCTTCGCGACGACGCTCTCGCAGGACGGCACGATCGAGATCCAGAACTCCTCGCGCACCGACATCGACGTCAAGGTCGAGGTGCTCGGCTGGTACGCCGACCCCGACCCGCAGAGCGACGTCGGCGCCGGCGTCGAGGACGGCTTCGCGCTGATCGAGCAGATCCCCGACGCCGAGACCGCCACCCAGGACGACATCGACGCCTGGCTCGCCGACCAGGGCCTGGCCCGCGAGGAGTCCGTGGCCGACGCCGACCCCACCGAGGCGAGCCCCGCGGTGTTCGACCCGCGCTCCGGCGGTCCAACCATCGCCGCGGGCGCGGCTGCGTGCATCGGCACCGTGCTCTACGCCATCGTGAGCAACATCTTCCTCATCTCGAAACTTGCCAAGGTGAAAGCAGCGATCAAGTCGGTCGGCGGAGCGAAGAAGGCGTACAAGGCGCTCCGCAAGGCCTACAAGGCCTATCGCAAAGCCGGACACGGGCGCTCCACGGCCGCACAGAAGGCCTTCAAGAAGGTCTTCAAGCGCGACGGGATCGGCGAGGAGGCCCGGCAGGCTCTCATCGACATCGCGTCCGTGGGCCCGGTCCTTTCCGCATGCTTCTGAGGAGCGAACGATGACTACGTTGCACCAGTACCGAGGCATCATCTCCGTCGTCGGACTCGCCCTGATCGCCGTCTGGGTCCTCGGGTCGGAGGCAGAGCTCGACGGGGCGTCCTACGTCGCCGGCGCGGTCGCCGCCTACGTCCTCTGCGTGGCGTTCCTCCTCCCGTGGCTCCACCGACGGCGGGCGTCGAGCGTGCCCGACCGGACCGGCGCTGCCGACGACGCCTGACGTCGCTCGTCGAAGGCGCGCGCAACGGCATCTGCGACGAAACCAAGAAGCTCCTGCTGGAGCTCGCCTCCATCCAGGGTGCCGTCATCGCCCGCTCCTACGAAGGGACACCACCATGAACATCCTCGAGAGCTACTTTGGCGTCTTCGCCGTGAGCTTGATGACTTCGACGGTCGTTGCCTACTTCGGCAACGACGACGCAGCCGACGGCGCCTCGTACGTCACGACTGCGGTCACGCTCTACATCCTGTGGGACGCCTTCGGTCGCCCCTTCGTTGCTCGCCTGCGGAGAAAGGAGAGAGCGGACTGAGGACGACGTCCCACCCACTACGCTCGCCGCGTGGACACCGCGACGCTGCTCCTGCTCGGCCTCCTCCTCGTCGCCTGCGTCGGCCTCAAGCAGCTCGTCGACGTCAAGCGGGCCTCGCGGGCCGCTGCGAGCGGCGTGTACGTGCAGCGGTACTGGCAGATCGCGGACGACGTCCGTCGTGCGGACGGCGACCCGCGCCAGATCCAGGGGGATCCTCGCTACCTCGAGCTCCTGGAGGACGAGCTCGCCGTGGCCGCCCTCGGTCTGCTCGACCTGCCCCAGTGGGCCACCTGGCACGGCGTCCTCGACGAGGAGCCGGCGCGGACGAAGGTCGTCGAGGCGCTCCACGTCTGCGACCCCGAGACGGTCGGGTTCCCCCGGCTGCGCCGCT
Source organism: Propionibacteriales bacterium (assembly GCA_026392465.1). Classification (GTDB taxonomy): domain Bacteria; phylum Actinomycetota; class Actinomycetes; order Propionibacteriales; family Nocardioidaceae; genus Aeromicrobium. The sequence goes on along the minus strand of JAPLCA010000024.1, from coordinate 13,666 downwards.
GCCTCGACCAGCGCCAGCGCGACGGCGCACGCCACGACATCTCGCGCTGCGCCGGCGCCTGAACGCATGGCGGCCCCGCCCTCGAGGAGGACGGGGCCGCACCGCAGACGGCGTCAGGCGTCGAGGCCGGACTCGATCGTCGCGAGCTCGTCGTCGGTGAGCTCGAGGTCGGCCGCCTCGGCCGAGTTCTTCGCCGACTCCGGACGCGAGGCGCCGGGAATCGGGACCACGACGGGCGCCTGGGCGAGGTGCCAGGCGAGCGCGACCTGGTGCGGGCTCACGCCCCGCGCGTCGGCCACCTCCTGGAAGGCGGAGTGGTCGGAACCGAAGTCGCCGGCCTTCTTGATGCCGCCGAACGGGCTCCACGGCAGGAACGCGACGCCGATGTCGGCGCAGTGCCGCAGCTCGTCGCGGCTCGACAGGAACGCCGGGCTGAACTGGTTCTGCACCGACACGAGCCGGCCGTCAAGCACCTCGTTGGCCTCGTCGATCTGCGCGACCGTGGCGTTGGAGATGCCGGCCTGCTGGATGACTCCCTCGTCGAGCAGCTCCTTCAGCGCACCGATCGACTCCGCGTACGGCACCTCGGGGTCGGGGCGGTGGAACTGGTAGAGGCCGATCGACTCGACGCCGAGCCGCTTCGCCGACGCCTTCGCGGCATCCTTGAGGTAGTCGGGGTGGCCGTTCTGCGTCCACGAGCCGTCGCCGGGGCGCAGGTGGCCGCCCTTCGTCGCGACGAGCACGTCCTTGCCGGCCGCGTGGCCCTTCAGCGCCTCCGCGATGAGCTCCTCGTTGTGACCCACCTCGTTCGCGTCGCGGTGGTAGGCGTCGGCGGTGTCGATGAAGGTCACGCCAGCGTCGAGCGAGGCGTGGATCGTGGCGATCGAGCGCTCACGGTCAGGCCGTCCCTCGATGGACATCGGCATGCCGCCGAGCCCGATCGCGCTGACGGTCGCGGTGCCGATGGTGCGCTGCTGCACTGGGTCCTCCTGAGGTCGATGGAAGTCGTTGAACCTTCACCTTCGACCGTACGCCTCGTGCGCGAGCGCGCCAGCCGAGCGGCGCTGTACATCCGCAACAGACGACCGTGCCGAGTGGTTTCACTCCATCGCAGCTATGCTCCTCCGGCGACGGCTCCATCGCCCCGTCTCGCAAGCTCGCCGGGGCTACTCAACCAGCGGTGGACGACACGTCGACGACGTTCATCAGCGGCTCCCCGTCCGCGATGCGTCGCACCTGCTCCCGCACGAGGGGCTCGACGCGCTCGAGCCGCGTGGCCACCGCTCCCCCGACGTGGGGCGCGAGGAGCACGCCAGGCGTGGTCCACAGCGGGTGGTCGTCGGGGAGCGGCTCGGGGTCGACGACGTCCAGCGCCAGGCGGACGTGGCCCGACGCGGCGTGCTGCACGAGCGCGTCGGTGTCGGCGACCTTGCCGCGCGCGACGTTCACCAGCAGGGCGCCGTCCTGCATCGCCGCGAGGAAGGCGTCGTCGACGAGGTGGTGCGTCGACTCGCCGTAGGGAACCGCGACGACCACGACGTCGACGTCGGCGAGCAGGTCGTGCACCTCGTCGATGCCGTGCACGTGACCCCGCTCGTCGTCGCGCGCCGACGACGCGACCCGCACCAGGTCGACGCCGAACCCGTCGAGGCGACGTTCGACCTGGTGGCCGATGCCGCCGACGCCGAGCAGGAGCACCCGCTTGCCCAGCAGGCCGGGGCGGGCCGCGCCCTTGTCCCACCGGTCCTCGCCGCGGGCGGCGTTGCGGACGAAGTCGTCGAGGCCACGCAGCGACGCGAGGGTGAGCGCGACGGCCAGCTCGGCGGTCGGCTCCTCGTGCACGTCGACCGCGTTGCACCACGTGATGCCGTCCGGCACGTGGCCGATCGCGTCGTCGTAGCCGAGCGACTGCGCCTGCACGGCCCTGACCCGGTCGGCGTCGAGGACGGAGAGGTCGCCGGTGAGCTGGTACGGACGGACGGCGAGGTCGAGCACCACGTCGGCCGTGGGCGGCCCGGAGAAGTCCCACACGTGGAGCTCGGCCGTCCCGTCGGACTCCAGGTCGGCGAACAGGTCACGGGTCTCGTCGTCAGGGAGGCTCAGCTGCACGGGCATGGGTCCGATCATGCCGGTCCCTCGCCGACGTGCACGCCGTCGGTGCCCCCGCCTACGGTGGCTGCGTGAGCACCTGGGGCGTCATCGCGGCCGTCGTCGGCGGTGTCGTGCTGCTCTGGGCGGTCCTCGTCGGGCTGCTGTGGCTCGCGGCGCGGCGGACGTCGCAGCGGGTCGACCTGCGCGACCTGCTGCGCCTCGTGCCCGACCTCGTCCGGCTCACGCACCGCCTCGCGCGCGACCCCGCGCTGCCTCGCGGCGTCCGTGTGCGGCTCGTCGCCCTCCTCGTCTACCTCGCCCTCCCCCTCGACCTCGTCCCCGACGTCGTCCCGGTGGTCGGGTACGCCGACGACGTGGTCGTGGTCGCGCTGGTGCTGCGGTCGGTGGTGCGGAGGGCCGGCCCCGAGGCCATCGAGCGCCACTGGCCGGGCACCGACGTCGGGCTCGCCGCCGTCCTGCGCCTGGCCGGCGTCACGTCGAGGGCCGCGTCGTGACCGACGCGGGAGCGCGTCTGGAGGAGGAGCGTCGTCGACTGCTCGCGTCGATCACGTCACGCGACGCCGACGTCGCCGGCATCGTCGCCGCCCGCGAGGGGTCGAACGTCGACGACGAGCACGACCCCGAGGGCGCCACCATCGCCTTCGAGCGGTCGCAGGCCGACCACGCCGCCGACAGCGCCCGTCGTCGGCTCGCCGCCGTCGAGTCAGCGCTGGGCCGCGTCGCGGACGGCACCTACGGCGTCTGCGAGGTGTGCGGTCGCCCGATCGGCGAGGGTCGGCTCGAGGCCCTCCCGGCCACCACCCTCTGCGTCATCTGCGCGTCCAGACCCCGCTGAGTGTGACGTTTGGGGCCTCGATCGGGCCGATCTGGGCCCCAAACGTCACACTCAGCGGGGTGGGGGACGGGGTGGGGGTGGGGGGTGCGGCGCGGGGTGGGGGCTACCGCTAGAGCTGCGCGGCGCCCCAGGCGATGCCGTCGAGGATGTCGTGCTCGCTCACCAGCACCTCGTCGGTCGCCAGGGGGACCGAGCCGAGGACGGCGTCGAGGATCATCGCGCCCGCGCCGATCACGTCGGCGCGACCCGGGTGCATGAACGGCAGCGCGCGACGGTCGGCCACCGACATCCGCAGCAGCGACAGGCAGGCCGTGCGGACGTCGTCGACGCCGATGCGGGCGCCGTGGATCCGCGACGAGTCGTATGACGGGAGCTCCAGGGCATGGGCGGCGACCGTGGTGATCGTGCCCGCCACCCCCACGAGGGTGCTCACCGGGTCGAGCGACGACAGGCGTGGCGTCAGCACCTCGTCGAGGTGGGACTCGAGCGCGGTCACCTCGTCGATCGAGACCGGGTCGCTGTGCAGGAACCGCTCGGTCAGCCGCACCGACCCGACGTCGAAGGAGTGCGACCAGCCGACGTCGCCGTCCGCACCGACCACCAGCTCCGTCGAGCCGCCGCCGATGTCGACGACGAGGGCCGGCCCCGACACCGACCGCGTGGCTCCGAGGAACGAGGCGCGGGCCTCCTCCTCGCCCGACAGCACCTCGAGGTCGATGCCCAGCACCGACCGGACCCCGTCGCTCAGCTCGTCGGCGTTCGACGCGTCCCGGGCCGCCGACGTCGCGCAGAACCGCACCCGCTCGGCGCCCAGCACCGTGGCCAGCTCGCCGAACTCGCGGGTGACGGCGAGCGTCCGCTCCAGCGCGTCGGGGTGGAAACGACCGGTCTCGTCGACGCCCTGGCCGAGGCGGACGACCCGCATCTCGCGCACGACGTCGCGCTTCTGGTCGCCCCGCACGTCGGTGACGAGCAGGCGCAACGAGTTCGTCCCACAGTCCATCGCGGCGACGCGGAGGGCATCCGGCATGTCCCGACCCTACCGACGACACAGGGCCCGGACGGTGTCCGGGCCCTGTGGGTCGTCCCACGTCGCGTCAGCGCGCGACGTCGAGCTCCTCGTCCTTGCGCGGCGTGTAGCCGTGGTCGTCGTCGACCATCGTCGTCTCGTCGAAGGGGTCGTCACCGGCCAGGACGGCGTCGAGCTTCTGCCGGTCGATCGAGTGGGTCCAGGTGCCGATGAGCACCGTCGCGACCGCGTTGCCGGCGAAGTTCGTCAGCGCACGCGCCTCGGACATGAAGCGGTCGATGCCGACGATGAGGCCGACGCCGTCGACCAGGTCGGGGCGGTGCGACTGCAGGCCGCCGGCCAGCGTCGCGAGACCGGCGCCGGTCACGCCCGCCGCGCCCTTCGAGGCGATCATCATGAAGAGCAGGAGGGAGAGCTGCTCGCCGAAGCTGAGCGGGTCGCCGGTGGCCGACGCGACGAACAGGGTCGCCATCGTCAGGTAGATCGCGGTGCCGTCGAGGTTGAAGGAGTAGCCGGTCGGCACCACGACGCCGACGGTCGACTGGTGCACGCCGGCGTGCTCCATCTTGGCGATGAGGCGCGGCAGGGCCGACTCCGACGACGACGTCGAGACGATGAGCAGGAACTCCCGGCCCAGGTACTTCAGCAGGCTGAAGATGTTGATGCCGGTGACGGCCTTGAGCAGCGCGCCCAGGATGCCGAAGACGAACAGGAAGCACGTGATGTAGAAGCCGATCATGAGGACGGCGAGACTGCGCAGCGCGTCCATGCCGGTCTCGCCGACCACGGCGGCGATCGCACCGAAGGCGCCGATAGGGGCCAGCCACATGATCATGGCGAGCACGCGGAAGACGAGCTTCTGCAGGTAGCCGACGCCGACGAGGATCGGCTCGCCCGCGCGACCCATGGCCTGCAGCGCGAAGCCGACGAGCAGGGCGACGAACAGCGCCTGCAGCACGTCGCCTGACGTGAGCGAGGAGACCATGGTGTCCGGGATCATGTGCAGGATGAACTCGGCGGTCGTCTGCTTCTCGCTGCCGGCGGACTCGGCCGCCTTCGCGGCGCCCTCGGGCGTGATCTGCAGGCCCTCGCCCGGGTGCAGGATGTTGCCGACCGCCAGGCCGATCGCCAGGGCGAACGTCGACATCGTGATGAAGTAGCCGAGCGCCATGCCGCCGACCTTGCCCACCTGGGCGGCGCTGCGGACCGAGCCGACGCCGAGCACGATGGTGCAGAAGATGACCGGTCCGATCATCATCTTGATCAGCTTGACGAAGCCCTCGCCGAGCGGCTTGAGCTCCTTCGCGAAGTCGGGCGCCGCGAAGCCGACGGCGATGCCGGCGAGGACCGCGGCGATGACCGCGATGTAGAGGTAGTGGGTGCGGTCGCGCCGGGTGCGCGCCTGCGGGGTCGTGCTGGTCATGGTTCCTCCTGTGGGACGACCTGCCCACCGTGCCCGCACACGTGACCCGGGTCACCATTGCGTACATAGAGTTCGGTGACCGTGGTCACAGCCGTTTCGCGGAGGTGGGACGATGCGGTCGTGCCCCGCCCGTCGTCCGTCGCGCGCCAGATCCTGCTCTGGCAGGTCGTCGTCGTGTGCGTGCTGGTGCTCGGCGGGGTGGCGGCCGCCTGGTTCGACGCCCGCGCCGACGCGACGGCGTCGGCACGTCAGCGCGCGCTCGACCTCGCGGTGGCCGTCGCCGACTCTCCCACGGTGCGCGAGGCGGTCCGCACGACGGACCCGTCGGCCGTGCTCCAGCCGTTCGCGGAGCAGGTGCGGCGCGACAGCGGCACCGACTTCGTCGTCATCATGTCGCGCGACGGCATCCGCTACTCCCACCCCGACCCGGCCAACATCGGCAAGCGCTTCCTCGGGTCGATCACGCAGGCGCGGGCGGGCCGGACGTACAGCGAGGAGTACGTCGGCACGCTCGGGCCGTCCGTCCGGGCCGTCGTGCCGGTGCGCGCGGGGCCTCGCGACGACGACGTCGTGGCGCTCGTGTCGGTCGGGATCCGCACGGCGAAGCAGCGCGACGAGGTGGTCGACGCGCTCCCGCGGATCCTCGGTGCGGCAGCACTGGCGGCCCTCGTGGGCATCCTCGGCGCCTGGCTCATCCACCGTCGCCTGCGTCGCCAGACGCACGGGCTGGGCGAGCAGGAGATCACCCGCATGTACGAGTACTACGACGCGGTGCTGCGGGCGGTGCGCGAGGGGCTCGTGCTCGTCGACTCCGGCGGTCGGGTCAGCCTCGTGAACCAGGAGGCGGAGCGTCTGCTCGACGTCGAGGCGTCACGGGCGGTGGGTCGCGACGTCGCGGAGCTCGGCCTGGAGCCGACGCTGACCGACGCGGTGCGCTCGGGTGGCCCGCTCTCGGACGTGGTGGTGGCGCTCGCCGACCGGGTGCTCATCGTCAACGCGGCCCGGGCGCGCTGGGAGGGCCGCGACGTCGGGACGGTGCTCACCGTGCGCGACCGGACGGAGCTGCAGGGGGTGACGGCCGAGCTCGACACCGTGCGCAGCCTGGCCGACTCGCTGCGCTCGCAGAGCCACGAGACGGCGAACCGGCTGCACACCATGGTCTCCCTCGTCGAGATGGGTCGGACGCAGGAGGCGGTCGAGTTCGCGACGCACGAGATGCGTCTGGCCCAGGGTCTGACGGACCAGATGGTGGCCGCGGTGGAGGAGCCGGTGGTGTCGGCGCTGCTGCTGGGCAAGTCGGCGCAGGCGCACGAGCGGGGCGTGCGGCTCGACGTCGACCCCGGCTCGGTGGTGACCGGGCTGCCCATCGGCCCGCACGACGCGGTGACCGTGCTCGGGAACCTGCTCGACAACGCGATCGACGCGGCGCAGGGCACGGCGGGCGCGACGGTGGCGGTGCACCTGCACGCGAGCGACACGCACCTCGACGTCGTGGTCGAGGACTCCGGTCCGGGCATCCCGGTGGACGCGCGCGACCAGGTCTTCGAGCGGGGCTGGTCGACGAAGGTCGCCGACCGCCCGCACGGACGTGGACTCGGCCTGGCACTGGTGGGACAGGTGGTGCGACGCCACGGCGGTAGCGTGCGCGTCGGCTCGGGTGCGCTCGGCGGGGCCATGGTCGAGGTGGAGATCGGGGAGGACGCGTGATCCGCACGCTGGTCGTCGAGGACGAGAGAGTCGCGGCGCAGGCGCACGCACAGTATGTCCGCGACGTGCCGGGCTTCGAGCTGGTCGCGGTGGCGATGTCGGCGCAGGACGCCGCACGGGTGCTGCGCGAGGAGCCGGTCGACCTCGTGCTGCTCGACATGCACCTGCCCGACGGCCACGGCCTGCAGCTGCTGCGCCGGCTGAGGGCGGCGGGCAGCCGGGTCGACGTGATCGCGGTGACGTCGGCGCGCGACGCCGAGGTGGTGCGCGACGCGGTGGCCCAGGGGGTGGTCGGCTACCTCATCAAGCCCTTCGCGTTCGGTGCGCTGCGCGAGCGGCTGCTCGCCTACCGGACCTTCCACGAGGGTCTGCAGGGCTCGGACGACCTCGACCAGGGAGCGGTCGACCGGATGCTGGAGTCGTTGCGACCGACGTCCCGTCCTGCCCTGCCGAAGGGGCTCGGCGCGGAGACGCTGGAGCAGGTGCGCGCGGCCCTGGCCGAGCACGGTCCGTCGTCGGCGAGCGAGGTGGGCGAGCACCTCGGGTCGTCGCGGGTGACCGCCCGGCGCTACCTGGAGCACCTCGCCGGGACCGGTGAGGTCGACCGGGTCACCCGGCTGGGGCGAGCGGGTCGGCCGGAGGTGGAGTACCGGCCGCGCTCCTAGCGCCGAGACCTCCGCGCCTCAGCCGTGCACGGTCACCGCGTAGCCGTCGGGGTCGGCGAACGTGAAGGTGCGCCCGAAGGGACCGTCGAACGGCTCCTGCACGATCGCGACGTCGTGGGCGAGCAGGTCGTCGTGGATCGCCTGTGCGTCGTCGCTGGCCAGCCACAGCGCGATCCCGGCTCCCGGGCGGGGCGAGATGCTCGCGACGTCGAGCCCGGGGAGCGGCTCGCGGACGGCGAACGCGACCGGCGTGGTCGCGAAGACGACGGCACCGGGCGGTGCGACGGGAGCACGGACCAGGCCGAGGCGCTCCTCGTAGAAGGCCGCGGACGCCTCCAGGTCGACGACCTGGAGGGCGATGAAGTCGGGTCCGGTCACGGTGGCCATGGGTGGTCCTGTCTGTCGTGGTATGTCAGTGTCCTGACACGCCACTGTATGTCAGAATGCTGACATGACGCAACCCGGCATCGACGTCACGCGGTCGGTCGGCCTCGCCCTCAAGCGGGCGGTCACGAGCCTGCGCACCGCCATGGACGACGTCCTCCGTCCGCTGGGACTCACGGTGTCCCAGTACGCGTGCCTCGAGCAGCTGGCCCAGCGCCCAGGACTGTCCGCAGCGGCACTGGCCCGCCTCACGTTCGTCACCCGTCAGTCCGCGCACACGCTGCTGCAGGGGCTGGAGGAGCGAGGGCTGCTCGAGCGGTCGGCGGACCCGCCGTCCGGGCGGGCCCTCCCCCTGCAGCTGACGTCGACGGGCGCGGCACTGCTGCGCTCGGCCAGCACCGCCGTCGCGGCGGTGGAGACGCACATGGTCTCGGCGATCGACGCGAACAGGGTCGACCAGCTGCTGGTCGACCTCGACGCGTTCGCGTCGGCCCTCGATCAGGAGGCGGGACCAGCCTCGGGGGCGCAGGACGAGCTGCCCCAGTAGTCGCCGAGCAGCTCCACGGCCTCGTCGCCGAGCGGGTTGACGCCGGGCCCCTTGGCCAAGGAGTGCCCGACGAGCACGTGCAGGCACTTCACGCGGGTGGGCATCCCGCCGGCGCTGATGCCGTCGATCTCGGGCACGTGGGCGACGGCCTCGCGCTCGGCGAGGTACTCGGCGTGGGCGCGGGCGTAGTGCGCGGCGAGCTCGTCGTCGCGGGTGAGCCGCTCGCTCATCTCGGCCATCAGGCCGGACGCCTCGAGGGTGCCGATCGCACCGGCCAGCCTCGGGCAGGTGACGTAGTAGAGCGTCGGGAACGGGGTGCCGTCGGGCAGACGCGGCTCGGTGCGCACCACGTTGGGGTGGCCGGACGGGCAGCGCGCGGCGATGCCGAGGACACCGCGGGCGGGACGCCCGAGCTGCTCGGCGACGATCTCGAGGTCGCGCGGGCTCGGGTCAGTCACGGTTCTTCAGCACCTCGTCGGGGTCGGGGACGGGCTGCTGGGCCGACGAGGTGCGTCCCGACGCCTCGACGCTGCCCCACAGCGTGTCGTACCACTGCTTCTGCGTGGGGTCCGGCGGGTCGTCGAGCCGGGGTGCGTCGCCCTCGACGGTGCCGTCGGCGCCGATGACGCGGTAGCCGACCTCGCCGGGCATGACCCAGCCGAACCGTTCACGCGCCTGCTGGCGGACGTAGGCGTCGTCGTTCCAGCGCGCCTTGGTGTCGCCGAGGTCCTCGATGGAGGCCTGCCGGGTGGCGATCTCGGCCTTCAGCTGCTGCACCTCGCCGCGCTGCTGCCACCAGGCGTGCAGCGCCGACGTGTAGGAGGCGAGCAGCAGGAGCAGCACCGCCAGGAGCAGCACGGCGCGGGTGGTGAAGCGCGACCCGACGCCGCGGACGGTGGTCGTGCCCGACCGGGGTCGGGTCGGGCCGGGGCGGCTGGCGCCCGCGGCACCGGACGACCGCCCCGCAGGACGTCGTGTCCTGGGGGTGGGGCGTCCGGGTCCGCGGGAGCCGGCCATGCTCAGAGCGCGAGGCGCGGGAAGGCCGACGCGCCGGCGTACACCGCGGCGGACCCGAGGGCCTCCTCGATGCGCAGGAGCTGGTTGTACTTGGCGACCCGGTCGGAGCGGGCGGGGGCGCCGGTCTTGATCTGGCCGCAGTTCGTGGCGACGGCGAGGTCGGCGATGGTGACGTCCTCGGTCTCGCCCGAGCGGTGGCTCATCATGTTGCTGAAGCCGTGGCGGTGGGCGAGCTCGACGGCGTCGAGCGTCTCGGTGAGCGAGCCGATCTGGTTCACCTTGACGAGCATCGCGTTCGCGGCGCCCTGCTCGAGGCCGCGGGTGAGGCGCTCGACGTTGGTGACGAAGAGGTCGTCGCCGACGATCTGCACCTGGTCACCGATGCGCTCGGTGAGCGCGACCCAGCCGTCCCAGTCCTCCTCGTCGAGCGGGTCCTCGATGGAGACGATCGGGTAGGCCGCGACGAGCTCGGCGTAGTAGTCGGCCATGTCGGCCGAGCTCTTCGTCGCGCCCTCGAACGTGTAGCCGCCCTTGTCGTGGAACTCCGAGCTGGCGACGTCGAGCGCGAGGGCGATGTCGGTGCCGAGGGTCAGGCCGGTCTTCTCGACGGCCGTGGCGATGAGGTCGAGCGCGGCGCGGTTGGATGACAGGCTGGGCGCGAAGCCGCCCTCGTCGCCGAGGCCCGTCGACAGGCCGTCCTTCTTCAGGACCGACTTGAGCGCGTGGTAGACCTCGGTGCCCTGGCGCAGCGCCTCGGCGAACGTGGGCGCGCCGATGGGCGCGATCATGAACTCCTGCACGTCGACGTTGGAGTCGGCGTGGGCGCCACCGTTGAGGATGTTCATCATCGGGACGGGCAGCACGTGGGCGTTGGGGCCGCCGACGTAGCGGAACAGCGGGAGGCCGGCGGAGTCGGCGGCGGCCTTGGAGAGCGCGAGGGAGACGCCGAGGATGGCGTTGGCGCCGAGCTTCGCCTTGTTGGGCGTGCCGTCCAGGGCGATCATGGCGGCGTCGACGGCGCGCTGGTCGTCGGCGTCGAAGCCGACGATCTCGGCGGCGATGGTCGTGTTGACCGCCTCGACGGCCTTGCGGACGCCCTTGCCGAGGTAGCGGTCGCCACCGTCACGCAGCTCGACGGCCTCGAACTGGCCGGTGGAGGCACCGGAGGGGACGGCGGCGCGTCCGATGGTCCCGTCGTCGAGGGCGACCTCGACCTCGACGGTGGGGTTGCCGCGCGAGTCGAGGATCTCGCGTGCTCCGACGGCTTCGATGCTGGCCATGCTGCTCCTGCTGCTGTGGTGGTGCGGTCGGTGCCCAGCCTAGTGCCGCCGTGCAGGCGTCCGTGTCAGGCGCAGCCGTTCCGGGGAAAGGCGGGGCACGCAGCATCCTGCGTTCGCGTGCCGGACGTCGAACGACGCTGCGTTCATGACGGGATCCGGTCGCGAACGCAGCATCGTCGGGTCCTCCCACCCGAACGCAGCATCGTGCGTCTCACCCGAGCCGGTCGCGGACGGCGCGGCGCAGCGCCTCCTCGGCGTCGACGCCCTGCTCGCGGGCCTCGGCGACGAGACGCAGGAGCCTGGAGCCGACGTCGTCGCCGCTGGTGTCGAGGTCGGGGACGCGGTCGAGCGCCTTGCGGGCGGTCGCGAGGGCCGGCAGGTCGCGGGCGATGCCGTCGAGCGGGTGCGTGTCGCGGGCACCGGACGTGGCCTTCTCCTGCGCCTTGACCGCCTGCCACGCGGCGTCGATCTCCTCGGGCGTCCGGGCGGTGCCGTCCGCGAACACGTGCGGGTTGCGCCGCACGAGCTTGTCGGTGATCCCGGCGGCGACGTCGTCGACGTCCCACCCCTCCCCCGTGTCGGCGGCGACGGCGGCGTGGAAGACGACCTGCATGAGGAGGTCGCCGAGCTCCTCGCGGAGCAGGTCGGTGTCGCCGTCGTCGAGCGCCTCGAGGGTCTCGTAGGTCTCCTCGAGCAGGTAGCGGCTCAGGCTCTCGTGGGTCTGCTGCCCCGTCCAGGCGCACTCCGCGCGCAGCCGTGCCATGACGGCGACGAGGTCGAGCAGCCGCTCGCCGGCGCGCGGGTCGCTCACGGGCGGCTGCTCACGAGCACCGCTGGGTCGCCGGCGCGATCAGCGGACGGTCGCGCGTGTCGGCAGCGGCAGGGACCGACAACGAGCCCGTGGCCGCCACCTGCTGACCGTCGTCGCCGAGCCCGAAGCGGGGGTCGATGCTCACGTCGGCCTTCCGCAGGGCGTCGGCGAGCACGCTGCGCCCGGCCTGCTGCAGCTGCTGGGCGTTGGTGTCGTCGGCGCGCTGGCCGGTGGCGGCCTCGCCGAGCTTCTCGGCGATGGCGTAGGTGCGCTGCCCGGCCTCGAGCACGCGCACCGCCTCGTCGACGTCGACGTCGGGCAGCGCCCGCTCGACCTGGGCGCGCTGCTCGCCGGTGAACACGTACGCGCTGCGGGGCACGCGGATGCCCTCGCGAGCCGCCACCTCGCGGGCGACGACACCGCTCACCAGCTCGCTGACGGCCTGGCGTCGTACGTCGGCGTTGTCGATCGTGGCGCCGCCGCCGGACTGGGCGGCGGAGAACAGCGACACCTCGCAGAGCACGTCGGCGGTGCGGTCAGCCAGGGCCATCGTGATGGTGGTGCCGTCGACCGTGGCGGCGGCACCGGGGCTGATCGACCCGCCGCAGCCGGCGAGCAGCACGGCCGACAGCGCGAGCGGCGGGACGAGGGACCCGGCCGACCGGGACCACCGACGGGTGACGGGCATCACAGGACGCGTCCTCATGGCGGCCAGACTACTGGTCGTAGGCCTCGAGGATGAGGTCCGCGGCGCTGGCCGCGGGCAGCTCGCCCGAGAGCACCGCCTCGCGCACCTCGTCGCGCACCCGTGCGACGCCCTCGTCGGTGCGCAGCCGCTGGTCGAGCTCGTCGCGCACGAGCGCCCACGTGAAGTCGAGCTGCTGCTGGGCGCGCTTCTCCCGCAGGCCACGCTGCCCGAGGAACTCGCGGTGCCGCACGAGCCGCTTCCAGACGGTGTCGATGCCGTGGTGCTCGAGCGCCGAGCAGGTGACGACCGGCGGCACCCAGCCCTGGGTGCCGGCGTACACGAGGCGCAGGGCTCCCGCGAGGTCCTTGGCCGTCACCTCGGCCTCCCGGGCACGCTCGCCGTCGGCCTTGTTGACGGCGATGACGTCGGCGATCTCGAGGATGCCCTTCTTGATGCCCTGCAGCTGGTCGCCGGTGCGGGCGATGGTGAGGAACAGGAACGTGTCGACCATGCCCGCGACCGTGATCTCGGACTGGCCGACCCCGACGGTCTCGACGAGCACGACGTCGTAGCCGGCGGCCTCGAGGACGGTCATCGCCTGGGACGTGGCGCGGGCGACGCCGCCGAGCGTGCCAGCGCTCGGCGACGGCCGGATGTAGGCCTGCGGGCTGACGGCGAGCTGCGCCATCCGGGTCTTGTCGCCGAGGACGGACCCGCCGGTGCGCACGCTCGACGGGTCGACGGCGAGCACGCCGACCCGGTTGCCCTGCTCCACGAGGTGCGTGCCGAGCGCCTCGATGAAGGTGCTCTTGCCCGCGCCGGGGACCCCGGTGATGCCGACACGCATGCCCGCGCCGGTGAACGGCAACAATCGCTCGATCAGCTCGCGCGCGTGAACTTGGTCGTCGGCGCGGCTGCTCTCGACCAAGGTGATCGCCCGCCCGAGCGCACCGCGATCACCCGCCCGCACGCCAGCATCGAGCTCGTCGACGCTGGGCTTGTGCCTCAAGACTCCAGCTCCAGCGCGCGCGCGAGGCTGTCGAGCAGCGCTTGCGCAGCTTCGGCGAGCACGGTGCCGGGCCCGAAGATCGCGTCCACGCCCATGTCGCGCAGCGTCTGGTAATCCGCAGGTGGGATCACGCCGCCGACGACGACCAAGATGTCGCT
>JAPLCA010000022.1 GCA_026392465.1 Propionibacteriales bacterium | reverse complement strand
CACCCGCCTGCGCAACGCGATGGACGCCCTCGACGCCGCCGCCGACACCTGCAAGCGCGCCATCAACGCCGCGTCCGGGCACTTCAAGGACAGCACGATGGACGACGTCAAGGGCGCCGTGTCCGCCGTCCTCAAGGTCCTGGTCGACGCGCTGAACATCATCGCTTTCGTCATCGCCGTCGTGGTCATCGTCCTACTGGTCATCGGTACCGGCGGAGCGATTCTCGCCGTTCTCATCCCGGCTCTGTTCTGGATCGGGGTCGCCGTCTTCGCTCTCACCGCCGTGCAGCTCGCCATGGGCGACGCCGACTGGCTGGACCTCGGCCTCGCCTTCTTCGGCATGATCGGCGGCAAGATCGCCACAGGGATGGCCAAGGCCGCGACGCGCGCAGTCTCCGCCGCTCGCATGAGCGTGGTCGTCCGCGCTGCGGACGACGCAATCCGCAACCTCCCCGTCGTCGTCCGGCTCGCCCAGCGGGTCCCGTTCGCACCCATCGCAAATTGGGGGGCACGTCGCGAGGGCGTGGCCGTGTACAACGCCGTGATGGACACGCTATCGGCGATGCGACCGGGGCAGCTGAACGCGGCCCTGAGCCGAACTCTCCAGGGGATCGAGCTCGACGGCGCCGTCGAGACGCTGAGGACGATCCACGCCATGCGCCAGCTCCCGCTGGCGGGCGACGAGATCCTGCACCTGACGCAGGCGACGCGGGCGACGATCGGGTCGCTGACGGGAAGCGGCATGCAGTTGACTGCCCAGGTCTCCGACTATCTCAAGCTGCCGGAGACCATCCGGGACTTCCCCGACACCGTCTCCGACGGACTCGGGGCGGTCGTCGACGCGATCGACGGGGCTCCCGGACGCAGCCTGCCAACGTCGGTCGTCGAGGTGGGCCGGTGATCGCCGACGGGACCGACGCCGCGATCAGCTTCCAAGGCTTCGCCCCGTGGCTGCCCCTTCCTCTCGACGGCGATGCCGACGGCTTCCTGGCACTCGTCGACGAGCTGTTCGCCGACGATCCGGTGCCGTCCGAGGTCAAGCGCGCGTCCGCCGAGGCACTCGCCGGCGTCGGAGCCCGGGTCGCCGCACAATCCGGGGACGACTACCTCGCCATCGCCGCGTGGGTACTGCTTTCCGATCAAGGGCGACGCCTCGACCCCCTGACCCTGCTGACGTTCGGTGCGACCCGGGTCGAGCCCGGTTCGACCGCCAACGACTTCCTCGAACGGATGTGCAGCGAGGTGGACCTCTACCAGCCTCCGGCGGTGGAGGACCTGCGCACGGCCTCCGGCGACGCAACGCTCGTGCGGCTCCGCCGGCACACCGCAGACGGTCCTCACCTTCTCCTGAGCGAGGTCGTGGCCGTTTTCTGGATGTCGGACACGATGGACGTCGCCTACGTGATGAGCACGACACCTATCGACGACCTGGTGCTCGCGGCGGAGGTCGCCGACGCGGTCGTCCCGCTCGCGCGCTCCGCCACGGGCCTGCGCTCCCCGGCGACACACTGACCCGCAGGCCGGGCCGGGACCGGTGGGTCCCGCCGTGCGAAGGACCAACCCCGTGCGAGGGTCGACCTGGACCGACGACGACGCAGGAAGGTGACGACGTGACCGGAGCATGGCTGTACCCCGGCCCCCGGGACGGGCTCCTCATCGAAGAGGCACGGGAGTGGCGCTACGAGTGCCGTGACGGAGCTCTCCTCGAGCACCGCCCCGGGAGGGGGTCGCAGGTCCTGGCGGCGGCCGGCGACGTCAGCCGCATCACCATCGTCCAGGGGGACCGGCTTCCCGCGTCCGCGCTCCTGTCCAAGCGCTTCGGCGTGACCGAGCACGACCAGGCCATCGTGGTGCACACCGACGCCGGCCCCGTCGCGGCCATCCTGGTGCGGCTCCTCGGACACCAGGGATTCAGGACCGGCGTCGAGGCGCGCGCCGCGGCGGGCGTCGCCCGCTTCGCACAGGGATTCGGACTCCCCCTCGAGCGCGACGAGGCCGCGGAGCCGTTCACCGCGCCCCTGGAGCAGCGGGGCCCGACGGCCGCCCGCGTGAGGCGCGACGGCCGCCTGCATCTGGCGGCGATCGTCCTGTGCTCCGCGCTGTGGGTGTCCTACGGTCTTCTCCTCGCCGGCGACGGGGCAATAGCGGAGCGGCACCCGGTCCCGCTCGTCCTGCAGGCGGCCCTGCTCCTCGTGATGACCGTCGACCTGGTGCGCCGCCGGCGCCGCTTCGCCTCCCTGGTGGAGGACCCACCCGACCCGGACGGCCGCACCGTCGTCGCCGGACCCGGGCCGTGGCAGGTGCAAGTAGGTATCGACGACGTGGTGGTGCACGGGGCCATGCACGAGCACTGGGTCCCCGGACCGGCGCGAGGGGGTGTGGACCATTGCCTCGCCCACGACGACGTGTTCGCGTTCGCGCGCGGCGACGACCCCGCGCTGGTCGTCCCCCGCGCAATGGTCGACGAGGAGGGAGTACGTCGAGCTTGCCGGTCCGCCGGCATCGACGTCGAGCGCCGGCGGGGCCCGGGCATCGATCCCGAGACGCAGCGTCGACTAGCGGCGGAGCTGTCCGGGGACGTGACCGGGCAGACGCTCGACGGGGGCGCCGTCGGCAACGGCTTCCTCTTCAGCCCCTTCTTCGTTTCCGCGAGTGCGCTGCTGCTCTTCGCAACCCTGCTCGACCCCGAGCGGCGCGGCGGGACGATCGCCCTGGCCCTCGGCGTCGTCGCCCTGGGGGTCTACGCCACGAACGTGTGGTTGTGGTGGACTCGACGCCGGTGGCTCCGATCGATCCGACCGCGAGGTCACCGATGACCGCCTACCAGCGCACCGTCTCCGGTCCCGACGCCTGGCGCCTCATCCTGCCGGCCGGGTGGATCACTCTCTCCACGGACCACGCCCGCCGCGAGGCGGACATCAAGCGGCTCCTCGACCGCCAGTTCCGCCGGACCGCCCGTGACGAGCTGATCCAGGTGCGCATCGAGGCCGACCGCAGACTGCGCACCCAGATATCCAGCGCCGCCGAGCATGGCGTCACCCAGATCCACGGACTCGCCGACCCCGTCAAGGGCCTGCCCGTCTCCGCCACCCTGCTCGTCGCCCAGCTGTTCACCGGCGACGGCAGCACGCTCGGACCCCAGCTCGCGACGCTCCTCGGCGCGTCAGAGGGCGTCACCGAGAACAGCGCCACCGAGCTCGCCGGCCGCACCGCCCTGCGCCGCGTCCGCCGCCTCGAGGAACCCGCAGACCCCGAGACCGACGGATCACCACTCATCTGGCACACCCATGTCGACTACCTCGTCCAAGCCGACCTCGACCGCGTCCTCGTGCTCAGCTTCGTCACCTCCACCGACCCGCTCGCCGACCCCCTCGTCGCCCTGTTCGACACCATCGCCGGCACCCTCCACGTCGCCGACGAGGACGGCGCGGGGGCACTCGCCTGGGAACCCTCCACCCGCGTTCCGGATGCCGCCACCTCCGCCCCAGAGGACACCGTGGCCGACGGTGAACTCGCCGACAGCCTCACGAGCGAGGAGACCTCGGCATGACGCGTCGGAACCACCTCGAGTGGCACCTCGTTTTAAATGCCTGCCCCGCTCCCCTATCTTGTCTAGCCAAGAACAGCGGTAGCCAATGTCCGATTCTCCAGGCGTCATTTCCGGCATGACACGGCTCAGGAACTATTTCCTGACCGGCTTCATCGTTGCCGCACCGCTCGCC
>JAPLCA010000032.1 GCA_026392465.1 Propionibacteriales bacterium | reverse complement strand
GCGGTGGATCTGCCACCTGTAGAGCGCTCAGAAGGTGGCAGATCCACCGCCGGACCGCGCAAACGCAGAATCTTGCGTCCAACGCGAGCCGCAGCCCGAGAACCCAGCCCACTTCGCGCCCAGCCGCCCGGTCGAGGCCCTTTCGGAGACCACACCCACGACAAGCCGCAGCGGCGCAGCCCCACCCGACCACGAAGCCGCGCCGACGCAGCCCCACCCGACCACGAAGCCGCGCCGACGCAGCCCCACCCGACCACGAAGCCGCGCCGACGCAGCCCCACCCGACCACGAAGCCGCGCCATCGCACCCCCACCGCCAGGACAGTCAGCACCCACGCAGCCCCACCCCACTGGACAGGCGGACCCTCGTCCCCCGCCCTAGCGTGGGCGGCGTGAGCCGACGCGTCCGTCTGGTGCTGCCCCACCAGCTGTTCTTGGAGCACCTCGACGTGCCGCGGGGGACGACGTTCGTGCTGGTCGAGCACGACCTGCTGTTCCGGCAGTACGCGTTCCACGCGCAGAAGCTGGTGCTGCACCGGGCGTCGATGGAGCGGTTCGCGCAGCGGCTCGTCGATGCCGGGCACGATGTCGGCTGGGTGCGCACCGACGGTCGGACCACCAGCCGTGCGGCCCTGGGCCGCACGCTCCGGGCCGACGACGAGGTGAGCGTCTACGACGTCGTCGACGACTGGCTCGAGCGCGACCTCGAGGCCTGTGCGGACGACGTGGGCGTCCAGCTGGAGTGGCTGGAGACGCCCTGCTTCCTCACGACCCGCGAGCAGGTGCGCGAGCAGCTCGGCGGCAGGCGTCCGCGCATGCAGCACTTCTACGCGTGGCAGCGGCAGCGCCTCGACGTCCTCGTCGACGGCGGCCAGCCCGTCGGCGGGAAGTGGTCGTTCGACGAGGACAACCGCAAGAAGCTGCCGAAGGGCGTCGACGTGCCCGACGTGACGCGGCCGGAGCGGGTCGACGCGGTCGACGACGCGGTCGGCTGGGTCACGCAGGCGTTCCCCGACGCGCCCGGCGACGTCGACGCCTTCGCGTGGCCCACCGACCACGACGAGGCCGCCGCCATGCTCGAGCAGTTCGTGACGGAGCGGCTCGACACCTTCGGTCCGTACGAGGACGCCATCACGACCCGGTCGGCGACCGTGTTCCACTCGGTGCTCACCCCGGCCCTCAACATCGGGCTCCTCACTCCCGAGCAGGTCCTCGGCCGTGTGCTCGTGCACGCCGCCGACCACGACGTGCCGCTCGCGTCGCTGGAGGGCTTCGTCCGCCAGGTCATCGGGTGGCGCGAGTACATGCGCGGCGTCTACGTCACCCACGGACGACGCATGCGCAGCACCAACCACCTGGCCCACACCCGACCGCTCGCGAGCGGCTGGTGGGACGCGACCACCGGTCTCGCGCCGGTCGACCTCGTGCTCGAGCGCGTCCTGGCGAGCGGCTACGCGCACCACATCGAGCGGCTCATGGTCGTCGGCAACGCGATGTGCCTGCTGCGCATCGACCCCGACGACGCCTACGAGTGGTTCATGGCGCTCTTCGTCGACGCCTACGACTGGGTGATGGTGCCCAACGTGTACGCGATGAGCCAGTTCGCGGCGGGTCCGCTCGTCACCACGAAGCCGTACGTGTCGGGGTCGGCGTACCTGCGCCGCATGTCCGACCTGCCGAAGGGCGACTGGTGCGACGCGTGGGACGGCCTGTACTGGACGTTCGTCCGCGACCACCTCGACGTCTTCGCGACGAACCCGCGCTCGCGCATGACGGCCCGCTCCTACGAGGGGATGGAGCCTGCGACGAAGGCTGCGCACACCCGGGCCGCCGCGCCCTTCCTGCACGACTGACGCCCGGCGTTGCAGGGCTGCCCGGCCCTCGCAGGCCGTCGGGAACCGGTCTCATCCCGCTCTCAGTCCGCCCCTGTCACACTGGACGGCATGCGTGTGGCGGCTGTGCAGGTGGCGTCGACGATCGACTCCACCGCGAACCGGGACCTCGTCGAGGCCCGCCTGGCCGCGCTCCCCGCCGACCTCGACCTCGTCGTCCTGCCCGAGGCGACGATGCACGACTTCGGTCCCACCGACCACGACCTCGCCGCGGTCGCCGAGCCGCTCGACGGGCCCTTCGTCGCGACGCTGGCCGACCAGGCCCGACGCCTGGGCGCGACGGTCGTGGCCGGCATGTTCGAGCGCACCGACGACCTGCCGTACAACACGCTCGTGGTGCTGGACGCCGACGGCGGGTTGCGTGCCACGTACCGCAAGATCCACCTGTACGACTCGTTCGGCTACACCGAGTCGTCGCGGCTGCGCGGCGGCGACGTCGAGCCGGTCGTCGTCGACGTACCGGCGGCCGACGGCTCCTCCACGTCCGTCGGGCTCATGACCTGCTACGACCTGCGCTTCCCCGAGCTGGGCCGGGCCCTCGTCGACGCCGGGGCCGAGCTGCTCGTCGTGCCCGCCGCCTGGGTGGCCGGCGAGCGCAAGCTGCACCACTGGCGCACGCTGCTCGCCGCCCGCGCCGTCGAGGACGTCGTGCCCGTGGTCGCGGCCGCGCAGGGCGGCGAGCGGTACACCGGACACTCCCTCGTCCTCGACGCCTGGGGCACTACCCTCGCCGAGGGGGATGCTGGAGAGGACGCCGTGGTGACCGCCGAGATCGACCCCGCCGACGTCGCGCGAGCCCGTGAGGTCAACCCGTCGCTCGCGAACCGACGAATGGGTCAGCGGTGAGCCGCACGCACGCCACGAGCAGCGGCGGACGTCGTCGGCTCGACGCGTCGGTGCCGGTCGACTACGACGTCCCGGTCCGTCAGCCGCGGCTGGAGTCGCCGACCGCCACCCGGTACGCGTTCGCGGCCACGATCGTCGCGTGGGTCGTGGGCGTGGTCGGCGCGGGGTCGTCGCTCGTGGCGGTCGCGCACCCGCAGTGGATCGAGCGCGTGGGCGCGGCCCTGCTGCTGGTGGTGTTCAGCATCGGCCTGACGCACCGCGGCGGTGGCCACATGCGCATCTGGACGGTCGCGTCGTCGGTGCTCGCCGTGGCGGCGGTCGCGACGGGTGTGAACCTGCTGGTCGCCTCGGCGGCGGCGGTGTCGGCGATCCTGGCGAGCGTCTGGGCGGTGGTCGCGACGAGGCCCGCGCGGACCGCTTTCGGCGCGGTCAAGGAGTTCGCCATCGCGTTGCTGGTGGCGTTGAGCGGCACGGTGGCCGTGGCGGCCTGGAACGCGCCGGTCGCGTACCAGCGGTTCAACCTGGTGGTGCTGGCCGCGTCGCTGACGGTCGCGATCGCGTTCGTGTGGAACCTCGGTGCCGGTCTGCACGGGCTCGGCAAGCAGAACCTGGCGATCATCTCGGGTGTCGCGATGGTGCTCGTGGTGCTGCTGGCGTACTCCAGCGTGGTGCGCACGCACGGCTCGGAGTCGTTGGTGGAGGGCATCACCAACGCGGTGACGTGGATGCGCGAGACGGTCGGTGGCGTGCCCCGGCCGGTGGAGGTGTTCATCGGCTTCCCCGCGCTGATCGTGGGCGTGTCGCTGCGGTCGAAGCGTCGGGACGGCTGGTGGGTGCTGGTGTTCGCGGTGCTCGGCACGGGCGTGCTGACGACGTCGCTGGTGTCGCCGGGTGCCTACCCGTCGTACATCGCGTTGTCGACGGCGTACTCGGTGGTGCTGGGCCTGCTGGTGGGTCTGGCGGCGCGGTTCCTGCTGGTGCGCGAGCGCGGGTCGCGGTCGTCGCGTGCGTTGATGCCGACGTTGCGTTCGGAGCCTGGCCGGATCGCCCCGCTCAAGTAGTGCGAGAATCGGCGATGGCGCCGCCCCGGTCCTGACCGGGCGGATGCCCTGGAGGGGTGCCGGAGTGGCCGATCGGAACCGCCTTGAAAGCGGTCGTAGCGAGAGCTACCGCGGGTTCGAATCCCGCCCCCTCTGCCACCGGCGCGCAGCGCCTCTCCCACCCCGTTGAGTGTGACGTTTCGGGCCTCGAACACCTCGAATCAGGCCCCAAACGTCACACTCAGCGGGGTAGGGCAGACTGAAGGACCTCATGACCGTCTACCGACTCGACCGCGCACCCGTCCTCGCCGTGGTGGGGGTGATCGTGGTCGTCGCCGCGGTGACGGGCTTCGTCGCGTTCGTCGCGACGTCGGTGCTCGCGGGGGTGGCCACGGTGGTGCTGCTGCTGGCGGCCGCGCTGCTCGCGCTGCGCCCGCCGACGGTGGTGCGGCTCGACGAGCACGGCATCCGCACGCGTCGGGCGCGTGAGCGGTGGGTCGACGTCGACGACGTGACCCTGCGCGACGGGGCGCTGCTCCTCGCGCTGGGCGAGGAGGGCGCGGAGCAGCGGGCGGTGCGCATCCCGCTGGCGTCCGTCGGTCGACGCTCGCCGGAGCTGGTGCGCGAGGTCTACGACCGGATGAACACGGCCCACGGCTACCGCCGCTTCGAGTGACACCGGTCGCCCCGTCACTCGAGCGGTAGGTTCGTCCCGTGCCCTCGACGTCGAAGCCACGCTCCCACTACGCACGCGGCCACCAGCGGCGGGCGGAGGTCGTCGCGGCCACGATCGACGTGATCGAGCGGCAGGGCATCGAGGGCGTCACCCACCGGTCCGTGGCTGCTGCCGCCGGCGTGCCGCTGTCGACGACGTCGTACTTCTTCGACTCCCTCGACCATCTGATCGGCGAGGCCGTCACGAAGATCGCCGAGGACGTCGTGGCCGGCGCGGACGCGCTCATCACGCAGCTGCGGGACGCCGAGGGCGGCTCCCGGCGCGAGGCGGTGGAGCGGCTCATCGAGCTGATGTCGGTGCAGCGTCCCGGGCCGCTGGTCGCCCAGTTCGAGGCATACCTCGCCACCACGCGCCGACCCGAGCTGCGGGCTGCCGTGCAGCGCATCGTCGGGGTGTACGAGGACACCGCGGCCGCCGTGTTCGAGGCGCTGGAGGTCGACGAGCCGCGGCTGGCCGCGCGGCAGCTCGTGGCGCTGCTCGACGGCCTCGCGCTGCTCTCCGTCGCGGCGCCCCGACCCGACGACGCCGACGTGCGCCGCGACGCGCTGCGCCGGCTCGCGGCCATGCACCTCGGCCCCGACTGGGACTGAGCGGTCAGCCCAGCACGAGCAGGCTGATCGCGACGTACTGGCACGTCCACGCGGCGATGGTGCACCGCGGTGTCGTGGGGCAGAGCCTGCTCGACCCCGACGCGACCTCCGCGGCCGCCCTCGACCGGCTCGGCACGATCCGGGCCACGCTCACCTTCGCGTGCGAGCCGTTCGGGTTCGAGCGGCTCGACACCGACGCTCAGCTCACGGTGCTGCGGGAGCGCTTCGAGGGCGCCGGGTGGCAGACCGAGCGCGTCCTGGACGGCTTCGCGCAGCACCCTGAGGAGCTCTACGCCCAGCGGTTCGCGCAGATCGTGCTCCCGACGTGGAGCGAGGGTCGGGTCGCGTTCCTCGGCGACGCCGCGTGGGGCTCGGGCCCGACCGGGATGGGCACCACGCTCGCGTTGGTCGGCGCGCACGTGCTGGCGGGCGAGCTGGATCGCAGCGTCAGCCTCGGGGAGTCGCCACGGCGGGCGTTCGAGCGGTACGAGCGCCTGCTGCGCGAATACGTCGACGACGCGCAGACCCTGCCGCCGGGCGGTGGTCGGCTGATGCACCCGTCGACACGGGCCGGCGTCCGGGTGCTCAACACGATCGCGAGACTCGCGGCGTCGCGGCCGCTCAGTAGCGTGCTGCAGCGCAGGCTCCTCCCGTCACGCGATCGTGAGCCTGAGCTGCCCGAGTACGCGCCCCTCCAGCGCCAGAGGCGTGCTGCGTGACGTCGTCGCCTCAGCCGGCGTGCTGCCCGACGAACAGACCTCGGCCGGACGGTCCTCCCTCGAGGTACTCGACGTCGAGGCCCGCCCGGCCGAACGAATCCTGATACTCCTGCCGGTCGAACAGGGTGATCTCGTACTGCTCCGTCTCGTGCCGCACGCCGGTGGAGGGTTCCGCCACCAGCCAGTGGATGTCGAGCCGTGACACGCGGCCGTCGCGCACGGAGTGCGAGACCCGGGAGATCGTGCGCTCACCCGCGCGGACGACGTCGGCCGCGACGTAGCCACTGAGGAAGGTCGACGGGAACCACCACGGCTCGACGACCACGACGCCCCCAGGCGCCAGGTGGCGGGCGAAGGACGCGACGGCGGAGTCCAGCTCCTCGACGTCGGCCATGTGGCCGATCGAGCTGAACATGCACGTCACCGCGTCGAAGCGCCGGGGCAGGTCGATCGAGCGCATGTCGCCCTGTGAGATGGCGAGCATCGGGTGACGCCGGGCAGCCACCTCGATCATCGCGGGCGAGAGCTCCAGTCCCTCGACGCGGGCGAACTTCCGGGCGAGCGGCTCGAGATGACTTCCCGTCCCGCACGCGACGTCGAGAAGGGACTCGGCCTGCGGTGCCCTCGCCCTGACCAGGTCGGCCACAGCAGCGGCCTCCGCGGCGTAGTCCTTTCCTCGAGCCTCGTAGAACTGGTCGTAGAGCTCTGCGAACTCTCCTTCGTACACGGGCTCCTCCTGGCGTTCGGGACGGTGGACGTTCGATCAGGCGTCGAGGGGGATTGCACGTGCGGCGACGGTGCGTCGTTCGATCTCCTGCGCGACGGCGAGAGGCGAGGGCTCGGACCGCAGCTCGTCGCGCAGGACGCGGGCGCGCAGGCCGAACTGGGCGTCGTCGAGGACGGTGCGCACCGCCGCCGCCAGGGCGTCGGCATCCGTCCGCTGCGGGTCGAGGGAGAGACCGGCGCCGGCATCCGCGATCTGCTGGCCGCGCAGGAGGCAGTCCCACTCGTGCGCGACGGCTACCTGGGGAACGGCTTGGTGCAGCGCGGACGCCCACGTTCCCGCGCCGCCGTGGTGCACCACGAGGTCGGAGGCCCCCAGGAGCACGTTCATCGGGACGAAGTCGACGAGACGGACGTTGGCCGGTACGTCGCGGGTCGACAGTCCGGAGCGCGTGACCACGATCTCGTGATCGAGGTCGGCCAGGTGCGCCAGGAGGTCGACCAGGTCGATCCCGTGGCCGAAGCCGGAGAAGCCGCCGGTGATGACGACACGTCGACGGACGCCGTCCTCCAGCCAGGCAGGCACCTGCGAGCGGCCGTTGTAGGGGACCAGGGTCCCGGACATGGTGTCGAGGGCGGAGTCGAGGCGGAAGCGCGTCGGCAGCTGCTCGATGGTCCACTGGCCGAGGGCGAGGTCCTCTGAGGCGTCGACGCCGTGGTCGGAGGCAAGGCGGCCGAGCCAGTCGGAGAGAGGATCGGGTCGGTCGTGGTC
The DNA here is from genome assembly GCA_026392465.1 of Propionibacteriales bacterium. GTDB lineage: Bacteria > Actinomycetota > Actinomycetes > Propionibacteriales > Nocardioidaceae > Aeromicrobium. The sequence goes on along the minus strand of JAPLCA010000032.1, from coordinate 8,408 downwards.
CTCCCGGCGGTTCCTCAGCTCGAGGAACCGCGTTCGGAAGTAGCCGGTGAGATCGGTGCCCCACGCGACCCGCGCGTGCGCCGCTCCGCTGGCGCGCGCCGCGACGCCGCCGGCGAAGGTGAACGGCTCCCACAGCACGAGGTCCGGTCGCCACTGTCGGGCGTGCGCGACGAGGTCGGCGACGAACTCGGGGTTGTTCACCCGAGGGAACACGAAACGAGCGTTCACCGACTCCAGGCCGAGCACGAAGTCCCACGAGTGCAGCTCGTCGTGACGTCCCGCGAAGTCCAGGCCGGTGGAGTAGCGGTGGACCTCACCCGCCTCGACGGGGTCGATCTCGAACAGGCGGTGGTCCGTACCGACGGGGACCGCGACGAGGCCGGCCGCGGTGATGTCGTCCACGAGCGCGGGTTGGCTCGCGACGCGGACCTGGTGGCCAGCCAGGGTGAGGGCCCAGGCCAGCGGCACCAGTCCCTGGAAGTGGGTGCGGTGCGCGAACGAGGTGAACAGGACCTTCACCTCACCGGACCTCGGTCTTCTCGTGGAGGGCCTCGACGACCCCGCGGACCCCGTCCTCGAGACTGACCTGCGGCGACCACCCGGTGATCGCCGTGAACCGGCCGTCGCTGGCCGCGTCGTCGCGGAAGTCGTTGACGGCCGCGTGCGCGGGGGCGGGGACGCTGAGCACCGGCACGGGAGGCAACCCCGTGATCGCGCCGGTGGCGTGGGCGATGGCCTCGAACACGGTGCGCAGCGGTCGGGTGCGGCCCGAGGAGAGCTCCCAGACCCCGCCCACCAGGTCACTCTGGTGCTCCAGCGAGGTCAGCACGGCACGGGTGGCGTCATGCACGTGCAGCAGGTCCCGACGGACTGCCCCGTCGTTCCAGAGCGTGAGCCCGCTGCCCTCGAGGGCCTTGCGTGCCATCGCCGCCACGACCCCACGTCCGGTCTGGCCGGTCGGTCGGGCGACTCCGTAGATCGTCGGCAGGCGCAGGACGACGGAACGGACGACGCCCTCCCTGCCAGCCCGCTCGAGCAGGTGCTCGACCTCGATCTTCTGCTCGGCGTAGCGGCTGACGCGTTCCGGGGCCCCGGCCTGCACAGAGCTGAGGTAGACGAGGAGAGGCGCCTCCCGGCGCTCGGAGAGGACCTCGACGAGCTCGCGGACCGCCTCGACGTTGATGCGGTCCGACGCCGGGTTCTCGGCATCTCGCCAGGTCGACCCCTCGGTGCCGTACGCGGCGGCGTGGACGACGACGGACGCCTCGCGCACCGCGAGCGCTGCCGAACCCGGCACGGCGAGGTCGAGGCGGCGGTCGACCACGTGGTCGCTCGGGCGCACCCCTGACCGCGAGACTGCGACCACCCGGGAGGCGTGTCGCGGCAGCGCCGCCAGCAGGTCTCCGCCGACGTAGCCGGACGCTCCGAGCAGCGCGATCACCGGGTCCTGTCCCAGGTCGTCCGGCATGCCTTCCCCCCGTGTCGCGCTCGCGAACGAGAACACCGTACCGGATTCTCGGGACGCCGCCGGACGGGGGCGAGCATTCATCCGAACGTCACCTGCTCAGTTTGTCCCGCCGCTTCCCGTCTGGTTTGCTGGCGTCGCACGGGCGGTCGTGCAGCCCGGACGAACCCCTGGAGCCCGAGGAGTCTGCCCGTGGACCGCGCCACCGCCGACGTCCGAGCGCTCGACGTGCCGTCCGACGCTCCGCTGGCCCTTCCCCTGGCCGGTGCCGACCGTGATGCCGTGCGTGCGCTCGCCCTGGGAGTTCGCAGAGCGGTGGTCGACGGTCAGCTGGGTGACCTACGTGCCCTCGGCGCCGCGCTGGCGGCGCAGGTCGCCGCCCCCGTCCCTGACGGTCATCGTGCCGTGCTGGTCCTCGACGCCGGCGCCACGCACGAGGACCTCCTGGAGGTGCTGGAGGCGCTCGTCGCAGGACGCCCGGACCCGCGTCTCGTGCAGGGCGAACCGCGACGCGACCCCGGCGCGACTGCGCTGGTCTTCCCCGGGCAGGGTGCGCAGTGGCCGGGCATGGGCTCGCTCCTCCGCGAGCAGTCGCCGGTGTTCGACGAGGCCATGGCGCGGTCCCTGTCGGTGGTCGCCGAGGAGCACCCCGCCTGGCCCGACGACGCTCTCGACTCGGTGGAGAGGCTGCGAGCGGTCGAGGTGGTCCAACCTGCACTCTTCGCGGTGCAGACGTCGCTCGCCGAGCTGTGGCGAGCGCACGGTGTCGAGGTGGACCTCGTGGTGGGCCACAGCATCGGCGAGCTCGCCGCCGCGCAGGTGGCCGGGGCGTTCTCGCCTGCGGACGGGGCACGTGCCGCTGCTCGCTGGAGTCGCGCGATGATGCCGCTGGTCGGCGTGGGTGACATGGCGTCGGTCGGCCTCGCGCTCGACGACGTGCGGGCGCGGCTCGCCCGGTGGCAGGACCCTGACCTCGAGGTGGCCGGCGTCAACGGTCCGACGTCGGTGCTGCTGGCGGGAGATCCTGCGACGGTCCGGACCCGCGTGGCCCAGCTGCGGGACGAGGGTGTCCGTGCCCAGGTCATCGCCGTCGAGATGGCGGCTCACTCCCGCCAGGTCGACGCCGTGGCCGCGGACCTCGCCGCCGCCTTCACAGGCCTGGAGCCGGCGCCGCTCGACCTGCCGTTCGTCTCCAGCGTCGCGGGTGGCCGTGTCGAGGGTCCGTACCTCACCGGTGCCCACTGGGCGCGATGCTTCCGCGAGCCTGTCCGGTACGACCGGGCCGTCGAGGTCGCTCTCGCCGAAGGAGCGGGAACCTTCGTCGAGGTCAGTCCGCACCCCGTGCTCGCCGCCGTCACGCGTCAGGTCGTCGAGGCTGAGGGTTCCGCCGCGCAGGTGGTGTCGACCCTGCAGCGCGACGTCGGAGGGCTGGGCCGGTTCCTGCACTCGCTGGCCCAGGTCTGGGTCGGCGGCACGGCGGTCGACTGGTCGGCGTCCTGCTCGGACGTCGAGCCCTCCGCCGTCCCCGTTCCCGCGCCGCTGGGCGACCTCCCGAGGACCGACGGCGGACTCGCGCAGGACGGCCGTGGTCCGGCGCCCTCGGCCCCGCACGACGTCGTGGCGGTCGTACGAGCCGAGGCCGCCACGGTGGCTGGCCGTGCCGTGCGCTCCGACGAGACGTTCCTCGAGATGGGGCTCGACTCCGTGCTCGTGGCCCAGCTCAGGACCCAGCTCGCCGCGGCGCTCGGCCGCGACCTGCCCATCACGTGGTTCTACGACTTCCCGACCCCGGGCGCGCTCGGCGACGCGTTGGCCGGAGCGGTCGACCGTCCCGCGCCCCACCGTCCAGCGCCCGCCTCGCGCCACGACGACGAGCCGATCGCCGTCGTCGCGATGGCGTGTCGGCTCCCGGGCGGCGTGGCGACGCCGGAGGACTTCTGGGAGGTGCTCTCAGGCGGTCGCGACGTCGTCGACGGTCTCCCGGCGGACCGAGGCTGGGACGTGGCTGCCCTGCTGCACCCGGACACCACCCGGTCCGGCACCACCGTCCAGCGCAGCGGTGGCTTCCTGCGTGCCGTCGCCGACTTCGACCCTGCGTTCTTCGGGTTGTCGCCGCGAGAGGCGCTCGCGATGGACCCCCAGCAGCGGGTGCTCCTCGAGCTCTCGTGGGAGGTGCTGGAGCGGGCAGGGATCGCACCGGACTCGTTGCGAGCCACGCGCACCGGCGTCTTCGTGGGACTGATTCCTCAGGAGTACGGCCCAAGGCTCGCCGACGGCGGGAGGGGTGTCGAGGGCTACCTGATGACCGGCACGACGTCGAGCGTCGCGTCGGGGCGGATCGCGTACACGCTCGGGCTCGAGGGCCCCGCGCTGACCGTCGACACGGCGTGCTCGTCGTCCCTGGCCGCCGTGCACCTCGCGTGCGCGTCGCTGCGACGGGGCGAGACCCCGTTGGCCCTCGTGGGCGGGGCCACGATCATGCCGACGCCGGGCATGCTCGTGGACTTCAGCCGGATGGGCTCGCTCGCCCCCGACGGCCGCTCGAAGGCCTTCTCCGCGGCGGCGGACGGGTTCGGCATGGCCGAGGGCGCCGGGATGGTCGTGCTCGAGCGGCTGAGTGACGCCCGTCGTCACGGCCACCCCGTCCTCGCCGTGGTGCGTGGCACCGCCATGAACTCCGACGGCGCGAGCAACGGACTGTCGGCCCCGAACGGCCGCGCACAGGTGCGCGTGGTGCGGGACGCGCTCGCGGACGCGGGGATCGCCGCAGCCGACGTCGACGTCGTGGAGGCGCACGGGACCGGCACGCGACTGGGCGATCCGATCGAGGCGTCGGCCCTGCAGGACGCCTACGGGGACGGACGCCAGCGGCCGCTGCTGCTCGGGTCCGTGAAGTCGAACATCGGGCACACCCAGGCGGCCGCCGGCGTGGTCGGCCTCATGAAGCTGGTCCTGGCCCTGAACCACGACGTGGTCCCGCCGACGCTGCACGCCGCCGAGCCGTCCACGGAGATCGACTGGTCCAAGGGGGTCCTCGAGCTGGTGCATCGACCCACGCCTTGGCAGCGCGGCGAGCGCCCCCGGCGTGCGGGGGTGTCCTCGTTCGGGATCAGTGGCACCAACGTGCACGCCGTGCTGGAGGAAGCTCCTGGACCCGCCTCCTCGACCACCACGTCGCACCGCGGCCCGGCGGCCTTCCCCTGGGTGCTGTCAGGAGCGTCGCGGGAGGCGGTCGGGGCCCAGGCCGCACGCCTCGCGGACCACCTCGAGGCGCACCCGCAGCTCGATCCGGTCGACGTGGCCCACACGCTCGCGACGGGACGGTCCCCGCTCGGGCACCGGGTCGGACTGGTCTCGTCACCCGACCGGGTGGTCGAGTCCCTGCGCGCCGTCGCCGATGGCACCTCAGGAGCGGCATCCGGTGTCGTCGACGGGGTGGCCCGACCGGTCTTCGTCTTCCCCGGCCAGGGATGGCAGTGGGCGGGCATGGCCGTCGAGCTGCTCGACACGACCCCCGTCTTCGCCCAGGCCATGCGCGAGTGCGCACGCGCGCTCCGGCCGCACCTGGACCTCGACGTGGTCGAGTTCCTGCGCACCGAGGCGGCGCACGCCAGCTCGGCGGGTGCGCTGTCGACGGAGCGGGTCGACCACGTGCAACCGGTCCTGTTCGCCGTCATGGTGTCCCTGGCCGCCACGTGGCGTGCTCAGGGTGTGGAGCCCGCCGCCGTGGTGGGACACTCCCAGGGCGAGATCGCAGCAGCCTGCGTGGCGGGCCTGCTCACGCTGGAGGACGCCGCCCGCATCGTCGCACGTCGCAGCCTCGCGATAGCCGCCATGCCGCGTCGGGGCGCCATGGTCTCGATCGCCGCGCCCTTGGAGGAGGTCCGTGCCCGCCTCGGTGACCGTCTGGACGTCGCCTCGGTGAACAGCCCCTCCTCCGTGGTCGTGGCCGGTGACCGAGACGTGCTCGACCTCCTGGTCGCGGAGTGCGCGGCCGACGGGATCCGGACCACGCGGCTGCCCGTGGACTATGCCTCGCACTCCCGCCACGTCGACGACATCGAGGGGGAGGTGCTCGAGGGCCTGTCGCCGGCGCCTCGACCTCTGCCCGGCGCCGTCCCGATGCTGTCCACCGTCACGGGCCGATGGGTAGAGCCGGGGGACCTGGGTCCCCGGTACTGGTTCGACAACCTCCGCAGCACCGTGCGGTTCTCCGACGCGGTGCAGTCGCTCGTCGACGGCGGTTGGGAGACCTTCGTCGAGATCAGTGCGCACCCGATCCTGACGACGGCCGTCGAGCAGACCGCGGAGACGGACGGGCACGACGTCGTCACGATCAGCACGCTGCGCCGCGGCCACGGTGGGCCCGACGAGCTGGCGTCCTCGCTCGCGCGAGCCTTCGTCGCCGGCGTGCCCGTTGACTGGCGCGAGACGTTCCGGGGTTCGGGGGCGGTGCCCGTCCAGCTGCCCACCTACCCCTTCGAACGCCGCCGCGTCTGGTGGTCGCCGTCCTCGGGAGACGGGGCGGGCGCGGCACCTCCGGACCCCCGTAGCTACCGGATCGCCTGGCATCCCGGTGCCATCGACCCCCACGCGCGCTTGCGAGGCACGTGGGTGCTGCTGCACCGTCCAGATCTGAAGCAGTCCTTCCTGGCCACGGCGGAGGAGGCGCTGGCCCGCCGCGGCGCACGGGTCGAGCGCTGGGCGGTTCCCCCGGGAGGGGCGGAGCAGGAGGTCGCGGCGGGGCTCGAAGGCACCTCGGACGTCACGGGGATGGTGAGCCTGCTGGCCGTCGACGCGTCCGAGGACGCGGGCTCCCCGCTGTCGTCGCCCGTGATCGACGACCTGCTGGGCGCGGTGCGAGCCGTCGTGGCGTCCGACTCATCGGCGCGGCTGTGGTGGGTCACCAGCGGAGCGGTCGCCACGAGCCCCCACGAGCGTCTGCGGACGCTCGGCCACGGAGCCTCCTGGGCCATCGGGAGGATCGTCGGGCTCGAGAACCCGACCGTGTGGGGAGGTCTCATGGACCTGCCCGGCATCGACGCCGAGGACGCCGTCGCGCAGCTCGGGGCCGTCCTCGCCGCCGACGACGGGGAGGACCACCTGGCGTTGCGCCTGTCGGGACCCTGGGTGCGTCGATGGGTGCGCGTCACGACACCCGCGACGCAGCAGTGGCGCCCGCGCGGGACCGTCCTCGTCACGGGGGCGACCGGCGGTGTCGGGCGTCAGGTCGCGCGGTGGCTGGCCAGCCGGGGTGCGCAGCGGCTGGTGCTGCTGAGCCGTCGCGGTCCCCAGGCGGAGGGGGCGGGTGACCTGGTGCGCGAGCTGGAGGTCGCAGGGGCACAGGTCGACCTCCGCGCGTGTGACGTCGCCGACCGGGACGCTCTCGAGCAGGTGCTCTCCGACATCGGCGACGACCTCCCTCTGTCCTCGGTCTTCCACGCGGCGGCGACCCTGGACGACGCCGTCGTGACCGAGCTGACCGCCGAGCGCATCGAACGGTCCAACCGCGCGAAGGTCCTGGGAGCGCTGCACCTGGATGCACTGACCCGGGACGTGGAGCTGGACGACTTCGTCCTGTTCTCCTCGTTCGCCTCGGCGTTCGGAACACCGGGGCTCGGTGGGTACGCGCCCGGCAACGCGGTCCTCGACGCGCTCGCGCACGAACGCCGGCGCGTCGGACGTCCGGCGGTGTCGGTGTCGTGGGGCACGTGGGCCGGCGGTGGAATGGCCGAGGGTCCGGTGGCTGAGCGGTTCCGCCGCCACGGCGTGCTGCAGATGGACCCGCGCGACGCGACGGCCTCGCTCGTCTCGGCCCTGGACCGGGCCGACGCGGCACCGCTCGTCATGGAGATCGAGTGGAGGCGGTTCGTGGCCGCCTACACCGCGCTACGGCCGACCCGTCTCTTCGACGACCTCGCTGAGCGCGGCCCGGACGCTGTCCAGGCTGCGCGCACCGCGGACGAGCCGGCACGCGGAGGCCGTCCGGCGGACCGCGACGCGGTGACGGCACTCGTGCGAGACCGGGTCGCGGACGTGCTGGGGCACGAGTCGGCAGACGCCATCGACGTGGACCAGCCCTTCGCGCGGCTCGGGGTGGACTCGCTGTCGGCGCTGGAGCTGCGCAACGCGCTCGGCGCGACGACGGGGGTGCGCCTGCCCACCACGATCGTCTTCGACCACCCGACGGTGCGGCGCCTCGCCGCGCACCTCGCGGAGCAGCTGGGTCTGTCGGAGCAGTCCGTCGGCCCGGAGCGGGAGAGCGTCGAGAGGGACGACGAGGACCCGATCGTGGTCGTGGGCATGGGGTGTCGGCTGCCCGGCGGTGTCGACGGACCGGAGTCTCTCTGGGACCTCGTGGTCGACGGGGCGACGACGGCGACGGACGCCCCCGACGACCGGAGCTGGACCGTCGAGGAGCTGGCGCGCGGCGGCGTCGCCCGCGGCAACTTCATGGACGGTGCCGGCGACTTCGATGCGGCGTTCTTCGGGATCTCGCCGCGGGAGGCGTTGGCGATGGACCCGCAGCAGCGCCACGCCCTGCAGTCGGTGTGGGAGACGCTCGAGCACGCCGGCATCGCTCCGGACTCGTTGCGGGGCACCCGGACCGGCGTCTTCGTGGGGCACTCGCACCAGGGGTACGGGACGGGTGCCGTGCAGGACGGCGGCGACCTCGAGGGGTACCGCCTGACCGGGACCACCGCCAGCGTGGTGTCGGGTCGGGTGGCGTACGTGCTGGGTCTGGAGGGGCCGGCGATCACGGTGGACACGGCGTGTTCGTCGTCGTTGGTGGCGTTGCACCTGGCGGTGGGGGCGTTGCGGTCGGGTGAGTGTGATCTGGCGGTGGCGGGTGGTGTGTCGGTGATGGCGGGGCCTGAGGTGTTCGTGGAGTTCTCGCGTCAGGGTGCGTTGGCGGCGGATGGTCGGTGCAAGCCGTTCTCGG
>JAPLCA010000017.1 GCA_026392465.1 Propionibacteriales bacterium | reverse complement strand
GGTCGAGGTGGTCCAGCCGGCGTTGTTCGCGGTGATGGTGTCCTTGGCGCGGTGGTGGGAGTCGGTCGGGGTGCGTCCGGCGGCGGTGGTGGGTCATTCGCAGGGGGAGATCGCTGCTGCGGTGGTGGCTGGGGCGTTGAGCGTGGCTGATGGTGCGCGGGTCGTCGCGCGGCGTGCGTTGGCGTTGCGTGCCCTGGCCGGTCGCGGAGCCATGGCCGTCCTGCGTGCCGACGTCGACACCGTCGAGCGACTCCTCCAGGACGGCCGCTGGGCGGGCGACGTCGAGGTCGCTGCGGAGAACGCGCGCGACGCGGTCGTGGTCTCCGGCGGCGTCGACGCCGTGGCGGAGGTCGTCGAGGCCGCCGAGGCCCGGGGCGTCCGGGCGACCCACGTCGCGGTGGACTACGCCTCGCACTCCGCGCACGTCGAGGAGCTGCGTGGTGAGCTGCTCGGGCAGCTCGCCGACATCTCACCGCGCGACGCCCGGGTCCCGCTGTTCTCGACGACGCTGCGGCGTCCGGTCGAGGGCACCGAGCTCGACGCCGGCTACTGGTACGAGAACCTGCGACGGCGGGTCCACCTGAGGGCGGCGATCGAGGCGCTGGCAAGTGAGGGGCACTCGGCCTTCCTCGAGGTCAGCCCGCATCCCGTCCTCACGGCGGCGGTGGACGAGACGGTGAGCGAGACGGGTGCGGACGCCGCGGTGCTGGACACGCTCGAGCGCGACGTCGACGAGGTCGACCGCCTGCAGCGCGCCGCTGGTGCGGCCTACGCGGCTGGTCTCGACGTCGACTGGCGGGCGCTGGTGCGCCCCGCGCGGGTCGTGCCGCTGCCCACGTATCCCTTCGAGCAGCGCAGGTACTGGCTCGCACCTCGGCGCCCGGAGCAGGTCAGGGACCCGATCGCGGACTGGTTCCTCACCGAGACGTGGACGAGCGTTCCCCCGGCCTCCCCCCGCCAGGTCCCGGCGCGCTGGTGGATCGTCGTCCCCGACCACGTCCCCGCAGCGTCGTGGGCAGGTCCCGTCAGTGAGGCACTCCGGGTCGCCGGGACGACGGTGGCGACCGTCACCCTCGCCGACCTGGCGGACGAGGTGGGCCCCGGCGACGGCATCCTCTCGCTCCTCGCGGTCGGTTCCGGCGACGTCTCGTCCACGCTGGCCCTGCTCGCTCGAGTCCAGGACCACCGGGGTCCGGTATGGGTCGCCACCACCGCAGCGGTCGTCGTGGCGGACGAGGATGCCGGTCGAGTCCGACCGGACCAGGCGTCCGTGCGCGCGCTCGGCCAGGTCGCCGGACTCGAGCGGGGCGCTGCCTGGACGGGACTCGTGGACCTCCCTGCCGACACGGGCCCCGCGGGGCCCACGCCGCAGGACGTCGAGGCGGTCGTGGCGGCCCTGCTCGGCGCCGAGGACCAGGTGGCCGTGCGCGACGGGCAGGTCCGCGCGCGACGGCTCGTCCCGTGCGAGCCGCCGCCGAGCAGTCAGTACGTCCCGCCACGAGGCACCGTCGTGGTGACCGGCGGGACCTCGGGTCTCGGTGCCGTCACCGCACGGTGGCTGGTGGAGCGAGGGGTCCGCAGCCTGGCTCTCCTGAGCCGCCGCGGTCCGGACACGCCTGGGGTCGACGACCTGGTCGCGGAACTCCAGCACGCCGGGGCCGCGGTCACCGTGCAGGCGTGCGACGTCACGGATCGCGAGGGCCTGCGTCGGGCGCTGTCCGCCCACGACGAGATCACCGGCGTCGTCCACGCCGCAGGTCTGCCGCAGCACCAGGCGCTCGCCGACATGGACACCGCGTCCCTGCGCCGGGTGCTCGACGTCAAGGCGACAGGAGCAGCCCTGCTCGACGAGCTCGTGCCCGACGCCGAGCTCTTCCTCCTCTTCTCCTCGGGGGCGGCGGTCTGGGGCAGCAACGGCCAGGCCGCGTACGCCGCCGGCAACGCCGCCCTCGACGCCCTCGCGCGGCGCCGTCACGCTGCGGGCCGCGCGGCGAGCTCGGTGGCGTGGGGTCTGTGGGAGACGGGTGGCATGACGCAGGATGCTGCTGCCGTCGACTACCTGCGCGACCGTGGGGTGACGCCGATGGTCGTCGAGCTGGCCCTGGCCGCGCTGGACCGTGTGCTGGCCGCGGGAGTCCCGAACGCGGTGGTGGCCCAGGTCGACTGGCCTGTCTTCGCGGCCGCGTACTGCGCCGCACGCCCGCGACCGCTGCTGGACGTCGTCCGCGGGCCGGCCGGCCCCGGCGGTGCGCCGGAGGAGCCGGAGCTCGCCGAGGCCGCGGGCGCTGAGGACCCGCCCGGGTTGAGCGCCGAGCTCGCACCGCTCCCCGCCGCCGAGCGCCGGTCCCGTCTCCTCCGTCTGGTGCGCGTCCACGCCGCAGCCGTCCTGGGGCACGACGACCCGTCCACCATCCGTCCCCGGGACTCCTTCAAGCAGCTCGGCTTCGACTCTCTCGCGGCGCTGCGTCTGCGGGACAGCCTCCAGAAGGCCTCCGGCCTGACGCTGAGCAGCACGCTCGTCTACGACCACGCCGATGCCACCGAGGTGGCCGAGTATCTCGACGGGTGTCTGGCCGTCGATGAGCAGCAGGAGACGGCGGTGCCGCAGGGCGACGGCATCGCCAGTCTCGAGCGTGAGCTCATCGCGCTCGAGGACGCTGACCGCGCCGAGGCGGTCGATCGGCTCCTGGGGCTGGTGGAGCGGCTGCGGGCGGCCCCTGCCACCGCACGGCCCGAGCTGGCCGAGGTCGACGACGACCTGGTCGACGCCGATCTCGACGAGCTGGTCGCTGCACTCGGCCGGGAGCTGGGGGACGAGGGTGCCACCTGACCACCGCACATCCCAGGAGTCCCGCGCCACGCACGACGACGGAGGAACGATGAACGAGCAGGACCCGCAGGACAGGACCGCTGCGCTCCTGCGCCGAGCGACCACGGAGCTGCGCGCGGCGCGGCGCCGGGTGCAGCAGCTGGAGTCGGACCCGGTCGCCGTCGTGGCCATGGCATGCCGTCTGCCTGCCGGGGTCGACACCCCGGAGAAGCTGTGGGACCTGCTCGAGGCTGGCGAGGAGACCCTCTCCCACTTCCCGGAGGACCGCGGATGGGACCTCGAGGGACTCTTCCACCCCGATCCCGACCACCCCGGGACGAGCTACGTCGACCAGGCGGGCTTCCTGGACGACGCGGCGGGCTTCGACCCCGAGCTCTTCGGCATCGCCCCGCGGGAGGCGGAGGCGATGGACCCGCAGCACCGCATCCTGCTCGAGACGTGCTGGGAGCTCTTCGAGCGCGCGGGCATGGACCCGCTGGGACTGCGAGGCTCCTCGACGGGGGTGTTCGTCGGCGCTGCGAAGTTCGGCTACGGCGAGGGGGTCTTCGGCGACCCCGACGGCTACGCCGTCACCGGCACGGCTCCGTCGGTCGCCTCCGGACGGCTCTCGTACACCTTCGGTCTCGAGGGTCCGTCGCTGACGGTCGACACGGCCTGCTCGTCCTCCCTCGTCGCCCTCCATCTCGCCCTGGACTCGCTCCGCAAGGGGGAGTCGCGCCTCGCCGTGGTGGGTGGCGCGGCGGTGATGGGCTCGCCGGACGTCTTCGTCGACTTCAGCCGGCAGCGCGCTCTGGCGGCCGACGGACGGTCGAAGGCGTTCGGAGCCGGTGCCGACGGCTTCGGGTTCTCCGAGGGAGTGTCTCTCGTCCTGCTCGAGCGGCTCTCGGAAGCCCAGCGGCTCGGTCATCCGGTCCTGGCCGTGGTGCGGGGCAGCGCCGTGAACCAGGACGGTGCCAGCAACGGTCTCTCCGCGCCCAGCGGTCGGGCGCAGCGGCGCGTGCTGCGCGCCGCGCTCGAGCGCTGTGGCCTCGAGCCAGACGACGTCGACGTGGTCGAGGCCCACGGGACCGGCACGGCCCTGGGAGACCCGATCGAGGCGGGCGCGCTGCTCGAGGTCTACGGCCAGGACCGCGCCCGGCCGTTGGGGCTCGGCTCGGTCAAGTCGAACCTCGGGCACACGCAGGCCGCGGCCGGAGTCACCGGTCTGCTCAAGCTGGTGTTGGCCCTCCAGCACGAGCGTGTGCCGCGCACCCTGCACGTGGACGAGCCCAGCACCCACATCGACTGGTCGTCGGGATCGGTCCGTCTGCTCGACCGGCCGCTGCCCTGGCCGCGGTCCGAGCGGCCGCGACGTGCCGGGCTCTCCGCCATCGGCATCAGCGGCACGAACGCGCACGTCATCGTGGAGGAGGCCCCGGCACCGGACGCCGCCGCCCCCGTCTCGCAGGCCTCTCCCGCGCCGGTCCTGCTCCCGCTGTCCGCCCGGACGTCCGAGGCGCTGGCGCAGCAGGCCCGTCGCGTCGCCGATCTCCTGCGCTCGCAGACGATCGACCTCGCCGACCTCGCGGTGAGCCTGGGGACGACCCGCGCGCACCTCGAGCAGCGCGCCGTCGTCGTCGCGGAGACGTCGGAGTCTGCCCTCGACGCCCTCGAACGGCTGGCCCTCGACGACCCTGAGGCCGACATCGTCCGGGGGGCGGCGGAGGCGGGAGGTCGCACGACGGCGTTCGTGTTCCCGGGACAGGGCTCCCAGTGGGTGGCCATGGGGCTCGAGCTGATGTCGACCAGCCCGCTCTTCGTCGAGGTGGTCGACGCGTGCGACGAGGCGATGCGCCCGTGGCAGGACTGGTCCGTCGCCGACGTCCTGCGTCAGGATCCGGACTCGCCGGGCCTGGACCGCGTCGACGTGGTCCAGCCGGTCCTCTTCACGGTGATGGTGGCCCTCGCGCGCCTGTGGCGCCGCCATGGCGTCGAACCGGCTGCCGTCGTCGGCCACTCCCAGGGTGAGATCGCGGCCGCCCACGTCGCGGGGATCCTCACGCTCGAGGACGCCGCGCGGCTCGTCGTCCTGCGCAGCCAGGCGTTGCGGCGGCTCTCGGCGCGTGGGGGCATGGTCGCGGTCGCGTGCAGCGAGGCGGAGGCACGTGAGCGGATCGGTCCCTGGGAGCCGGCGCTGGCTGTCGCGGCCGTGAACGGTCCACGGTCCGTCGTGGTCTCGGGCGACCGCGACGCGCTGGAAGCCCTCGTCGCCTCGTGCGAGGAGGACGGCGTGCAGGCGCGGACCATCGACGTCGACTACGCGTCGCACTCGCCGCACGTCGACGAGGTGCGCGAGGAGGTGCTCGAGCGGGCACGTGGGGTGCTGCCGCAGGACGGCGAGACGCCCTTCTACTCGACGGTGACCGCAGGGCCTCTCGCAGGCTCCGAGCTGGGTGCGGCGTACTGGTTCCGCAACCTGCGGGAGTGCGTGCGTCTGCACGAGACCGTTGACCTGATGGCGGACCAGGGCTACGACGCGTTCATCGAGGTGAGCCCGCACCCCGTCCTGCTGCCGGCGGTCACGGAGACGGTCGAGGCGCGCTCCGGCGGCGAGGATGGCGTCGTGCTGCCCACGCTGCGCCGCGGAGAGGGCGGGCTCACGGGTTTCTCCCGCGCCCTCGCGGCGGCTTACGTCGCCGGGATCGAGATCGGGTGGCGCGCGGTCGCGCCCGGCGCCACGGCTCGCGCCCTGCCCACGACCTATCCCTTCCAACGTCGCCGCTTCTGGCGAGCCGAGCGGCGTCCTCACGCCCGCGCCGGACGTCTGTTCCACCGGGTCGACTGGTCGGAGCTGGACCCGACGGACGAGGGCCCCGTCCCTGCTGGCACGTGGCTCGTCGTCGTCCCGGAGGAGTCCGTCCACGGGTGGTCACCCGTCGTCGTCGAGGCGATCAGGCGCGCTGGGGGCGACGCGCAGGTCGTCACGCTCGCCGAGGTCGCCGCGGCGGGTGGCGGGCTCGTCGATGCGCCCGACCGGTGGGTCGGCACCGTCGTGCTCCCGCCGTCCGCCGAGCAGGACCCGGTGTCGGCGGCGGAGGCCGCGCGCAGCACCGTCCAGGCGCTCGCGCGGGTCGGGGGCGGTGCACCCGTCTGGCTCCTCACGTCTGGCGCGGTCTCCACGGCGCCGGGGGAGGCTCCGGCCCGACCCGAGCAGGCGACGCTGCATGGCCTGGGGCACGTGGCCCGTCTGGAGCTCGGTGGGCGCTGGGGCGGCGTGGTCGACCTCCCTGCGACCGTGAGCACCGACGTCGTCGCTCCGCTCACGGAGGCGTGGAGCCGACGGCGTGAGAGCGTCATGGCGATCCGCGGCCGCCGGTTGCTCGGCCGTCGTCTCCGCGCCGACGGAGTCCGCCGGGTCGAGCGGTGGAGGCCGCGCGGAACCGTCCTCGTCTCCGGTGCCGCCACGCCCGTGGGTGCGGTGCTCGCGCGCTGGGTGGCGCGGAACGGCGCCGACCGTCTCCTGCTGGCCGGGCGATCGCCGGACGCACGGCTGCTGCGCGAGCTCGAGGAGATCGGGGTCGAGGTCTCGACCAGTGCCGTCGAGCTCGCCGGCCTGCGGGACGCGATCGGTGAGGACGAGCTGACGGCAGTCGTGCACGCGGAGTCGGACCCGGTCTTCGCGCCGGTCGTCGACGCCGACGCCGACGGCTTCCAGCGCACCGTCGAGGCGCGCTCGGCGCTGCCCGACCTGCTCGACGACCTGCTCGACGGTCGCCGGTTGGAGCGCGAGGTCCTCTGCTCGTCGGTCGCCGCCACGTGGGGCGGCGCGGGCATGGCCGCCTACGCGGCCGGTGCCGCCTACCTGGAGGCGACGGCTGCGCGGAGGAGGTCCGAGGGCCACCACACCAGCGTGGTGACGTGGACACCCTGGGACCTCCCGGCGGGCCACGATGCCGCACCCGACCTCACGGGAAGTGGTCTGCGGCCCCTGTCCGAGTCGCGAGCCCTCGAGGCCTGGGAGGCGGTCCTGGACGCCGCCCCCTCGGACGTCGTCGTCGCCGACGCGGACTGGCCGGCCCTCGCCGACGAGTTCTCCGCAGCCCGCCCGACCGCGCTGTTCGACGGCCTCGTGGAGGCGCCTGCCCCGTCCCCGACCGTCACCGCTGCCCCCTCGCAGGACAGCGAGGCACCGGGCACCGGCAGCGTCGAGCTTCAGGCCATCGTGGCGCTCGGCGCCCAGGACCGCCGCGACGGCGTGCGCGCCCTCGTGGCGGAGGTCGCTGCCGACGTCCTCGGGCAGGACGACGCCTCTCGGGTGAGCCGGACCCGAGCGCTGCGTGAGCAGGGGCTCGACTCGCTGGGAACGCTGGCCCTGCGCAAGAAGCTTGCAGCCCGTACCGGGCTTCCTCTTGCGGCCTCCCTGGTCTACGACCACCCCAGCGTGAGTGCGATCGCGGACCACCTCCTGTCGACCGTGGACCCCGTGGATCGTGCTGACGACGAGGGCCCCGCAGGTCGCCTCGCCAGCGACGAGCCGATCGCGATCGTCGGCGTCGGATGCCGCTTCCCCGGAGGGATCCAGAGCCCCGAGGCCCTGTGGGACCTGCTGCGTGCGGGTGACGACGTCATCGGCTCCTTCCCCGAGGACCGCGGGTGGGAAGTCGGTGCCCTCTACGACCCCGAGGGGGTCCGGCCTGGCACCAGCTACGTCGACCGCGGCGGGTTCCTCGACGACGTCGCGTCCTTCGACCCCGGCTTCTTCGGCATCACCCCGCGCGAGGCCCTCGCCATGGACCCCCAGCAGCGGCTCGTGCTGGAGACGTCCTGGGAGGCCATGGAGCGAGCGGGGATCGACCCCGAGACGGTACGAGGCAGTGACGTGGGCGTCTACCTCGGCATGAATGGACAGTCCTACGCGGACCTGCTCGACGGCGAGGGTGACCGGGTCGACGGCTACAAGGGTCTGGGCAACGCGGCGAGCGTCCTGTCGGGGCGCGTCGCGTACACGTTCGGGTGGGTCGGCCCGGCGCTGACCGTCGACACCGCCTGCTCCGCCTCGTTGGTGGCGGTCCACCTCGCCGTCCGCGCCCTGCGCAGCGGTGAGTGCTCGATGGCGCTCGCCGGTGGTGTCACGGTGATGACCGACCCCTACACGTTCGTCGACTTCAGCTCCCAGCAGGGGCTCGCCCGCGACGGCCGGTGCAAGGCCTTCTCGGTGGACGCCGACGGCTTCGCCCTCGCGGACGGTGTCGCCACGATGCTCCTGGTGCCGCTGTCGCGGGCGCAGGAGCTCGACCTCCCGGTCCTCGGCCTGGTGCGAGGGTCGGCCGTCAACCAGGACGGGGCCAGCAACGGCCTCGCCGCGCCGAACGGGCCCTCTCAGGAGCGGGTGATCCGCGCCGCGCTGGCGGACGCGGGTCTCGCCCCGCAGGACGTCGACGTCGTCGAGGCGCACGGCACGGGGACGCAGCTCGGCGACCCGATCGAGGCTGGCGCACTGCTCTCCACGTACGGCCGCGACGCCGACTCCCCGGTGCACCTGGGGTCGGTCAAGTCCAACCTGGGGCACACGCAGGCGGCCGCCGGAGCGGCCGGCATGCTCAAGGTGCTGCTCGCGCTGCGGCACGGGGTGGTCCCGCGGACCCTCCACGCCGACGAGCCGACGCCGCACGTGGACTGGGCGTCCGGCGGGCTGCGGCTCGCGCAGGACGACGTACCGTGGCCGCGGGGCGAGCGTCCCCGCCGCGCTGGCGTCTCGTCCTTCGGCGTGAGCGGGACCAACGCGCACGTGGTGCTCGAGGAGGCGCCGGACGCCGGGACCGTCGACCGACCCGTCCCCGACGCGGCCCGCGCCGTCCCCCTGGTGCTCTCGGGACGCAGCGAGGGTGCGGTGCGCAGCGCCGCCCACCAGCTCGCGGCCCGGCTGGCCGACGGCACGCACGACGTCCGCGACGTCGCCTGGACGTTGAGCCGCGGACGCAGCGCGATGGAGTGGCGCGCGGCGGTGCCGGCCGACGACGTCCGGACCGCCGTCACCGCGCTGGAGGCGCTCGCCGACGGCTCGCCGACGGCCGACGTGATCGGTCCGGCCCTCTCGCGACCCCGGCGGGCGGTGCTCGTCTTCCCGGGCCAGGGCTCCCAGTGGGACGGCATGGCGCGCGACCTGCTCGCGACCTCGACGGTCTTCCGGCAGTCCATGCAGGAGTGCGCGCAGGCGCTCTCCGCCCACGTCACGTGGGACCTGCTCGACGTCGTGGAGGGACGGGGTGACGTGGACGCGGAGCGGGTCGACGTGCTGCAGCCCGTGCTGTTCTCGATGATGGTGTCCCTGGCGCGGACCTGGCGCGAGCACGGACTCGTCCCTGCGGCCGTCGTCGGCCACTCCCAGGGCGAGATCGCTGCCGCCTGCGTGGCCGGCGCGCTGTCCCTGGACGAGGCCGCCCGCGTCGTGGCCGTGCGCAGCCGGGCGCTGCGGGAGATCGACGGCGACGGCGGCATGGTCTCGGTCGCCGTCCCGGTGGACGAGGCAGAGCGTCTGCTGGCCCCCTGGGCCGACCAGCTCGCCGTGGCGGCGGTCAACGGTCCGCGCATGGTCGTCGTGGCCGGCCCCGTGGAGCAGCTCGACGCGTTCTGCGCCGCCGTAGAGCGGGCCGGGCTCGAGCCACGACGCGTCTCGGTGGGCTACGGATCCCACTCCGGCGAGGTCGAGCGGGTGCGGAAGCAGGTCCTCGACGCGCTCGGCGACGTGCAGGTGCGCACGAGCGAGGTCCCCGTGTACTCGACGGTGACCGCAGAGCGGATCGACTCCGCGTCGATGGACGCCGGCTACTGGTACGACAACCTACGCGGACGCGTGCGCTTCACCGAGACGGTCGAGGCCCTCGTCCGCGACGGGCACGACCTGTTCGTGGAGGCCAGCCCGCACCCCGTGCTGCTCGGCGGCGTGCAGGACGTGGCCGACGACCTCGGCGCCGACGTCGACGTGGTCGCCACCCTGCGGCGCGACCGCCCCGGCGCGCGCGAGCTCGCCCGGGCGACAGGCGAGGCGTTCGTCCACGGCGCGAGCGTGGAGCCGGCGACGACCGTGCCTGACGGCCGGTTCGTGGACCTGCCCACCTATCCCTTCCAGCGGGAGCGCTTCTGGCCCCGTCGCCGCAGCCCCGTCCCGGTGACGGACAGCGGTCTGCCCGGGGTCGACCACCCGGTGCTGAGCACCGTCGTCGAGGTCCCGGGCAGCGGTGAGCGCGTGCTCGTAGGGCGCCTCGACCCGCAGGCGCACCCCTGGCTCGCCGAGCACGTGGTCGAGGGTCGGCACCTGGTGCCGGGCAGCGTCCTGGTCGAGCTGGCCCTGGCGGCGGGCGAGCTGGTCGGGCTGCCGGTCCTGGAGGAGCTGCTCCTGCAGGAGCCGCTCGAGCTGCCCGCCGCCGGTGGTCTGCGCCTGCGCCTCGTCGTCGGCCCCGTCGACGACGGCCGCTGCGACCTCCACGTGCACGCCGCGCCCGACGGCACGCAGGACCCGACATGGACGCTCCAGGCCAGCGGGGTCCTGGGCGCCGACGCGACGGCCAGCGGCCCGACGTCCGACGGCTCGGCATGGCCGCCCGCGGACGCCGTCGCGATCGAGCTCGACGGGCACTACGACACGCTCGTCGGTCTCGGCTTCGAGTACGGACCGTCCTTCCAGGGCCTGCGACGTGCGTGGCGTGCCGGCGAGCGGGTGCTGGCCGAGGTCGAGGTCCCGGCGGCGCGGCACGGGTTCGTCGTCGACCCGGTGGTGCTCGACGTCGTGGCGCAGACCCTCGGGGTGGCCGCCGCCGAGTCCGGCCGGCTGCCCTTCGCGTGGAACGGCGTGCAGGTGCGCGGGCCGGTCGTCGGCCCGCTGCGCGTGGTGCTCGGCGGCGATCCCCGGTCGAACGCGTCGCTCGAGGTGGTCACGCCTGCCGGCGCGACGGTGCTCACCGTCGACGGCATCGTCGTCCGTGACGCTGCGGCCGGCACCGACCTGCGCAGCGGGACGTTGCAGTCAATGACGTGGGTACCGGCGCAGCCGGACGGACCGGCGGCGGCCGTCACCACGGTCGAGGTCGCGACCCTCGACGAGCTCGACGCGTCCGGTCGCCCCGACGCGGACCTCGTCGTGATCCGGCACGTCGACGACGACCCGGACTCGATCACCGCCACGCGGCGCGCCGTGACCTGGGCCGCCGACGTGGTCCGCCGCTGGGGTGCGGCCGACCGTGGCCGCGCTCGTCTGGGCGTGGTCACCGACGGCGGTGCGTGCGTCGGGGCCGGCGACCCGCCCCCGCGGCCCGGCCCTGCGGCCGTGTGGGGAGTCCTGCGGGCGGCCCAGGCGGAGTCCCCCGACCGGTTCCTGCTGGTCGACGGCGCACTCGGCGCCCCCGAGCGCCCGGACCTCCCGCAGGTCGCGGTGCGCGACGGGGTCCCGCTGGTACCCCGCCTGGGGGACCGGCCGGCCTCGTTGGTGCCGGGTGTGGGCCAACGGGTCGCCCCGGGCTCGGGGTCCATCGACGGACTGGTGCTCGAGACGATCCCCGCCGCGCAGCTGCAGCCCGGTCCGGGTGAGGTCCGTGTCGCGGTCCGCGCCACCGGCCTGAACTTCCGCGACGTCATGCTGGCGCTGCGGGTGTACCCCGACGCCGCCCTCATGGGCACGGAGGCCGCCGGGGTCGTCGAGGCCGTCGGAGAGGGGGTCACCTCCGTCAAGGTCGGCGACCGGGTGCTGGGCCTGTTCGCCGGTGCGTACGCCGAGCACGCCGTCACCGACGCCCGGCTCGTGGCGCCGCTGCCCCCGGACTGGTCGTTCGCGCAGGGTGCGGCGGTCCCCATCGCCTTCACCACTGCCTACTACGCGCTGCACGACCTGGCCGACGTCCAGCAGGGTCAGACCGTCCTGGTGCACGCGGCGGCCGGCGGTGTCGGCATGGCCGCCGTGTCGCTGGCCCGGCACGCCGGCGCCGACGTCCTGGCGACCGCGTCGCCGGCCAAGCACGACGCAGTCCAGGCCCGCGGCCTCCCCGCGGACCGGGTGCGCTCGTCGCGGACCTCCGGGTTCGCCGACGCCTTCCTCGACCACACCCGCGGCCGAGGCGTCGACGTCGTCCTCAACTCCCTCACCGGGCCACTGCTGGACGAGACGATCCGGCTGGTGGCCCCGGACGGGGTGGTCGTCGAGCTCGGCAAGGCCGACCTGCGCGACCCGGCCGACGTCGCGGCGCGCTACCTGCCGTTCGACCTCGGCGAGGTCGGCCCCGACCGGCTCGGCGAGATCCTGCGCACGGTCGTCGGCCTCTTGGCGGGCGGACAGGTCCAGCTCGTGCCGGTCAGCGTGCGGCCCCTGGCGAGCCTGCGCGCGGCCCTCACGGAGATGAGCCGTGGCGGACACGTCGGCAAGCTCGTCGTCGAGCAGTCCCGTCCGTCCGCGCTCGAGGGGACCGTGCTGGTGGTCGGCGGCACCGGGACGCTGGGGTCGCTGGTGGCGCGCCACCTGGTGTCCTCCCACGGCGTCCGGCACCTGCTGCTCATCAGCCGTCGCGGCCCGGATGCTCCGGGCGCGGCCGACATGGTCGCCGAGCTGGAGGCCGAGGGGGCTCGCGTCGACGTCGTCGCGTGCGAGGCCACCGACCGCGCCCGCCTGGCCGAGGTCGTGCGGGGCGTTCCCGCGGAGCGCCCGCTCGTGGGCGTCGTGCACGCCGCCGGCGTGCTGGCCGACTCGCTCGTGGTGTCCATCGACGCCGACGCGGTGGAGACCGTGGTGGCTCCCAAGGTCGACGTCGTGCAGCACCTGGACGAGCTCACGGCGGACCTCGACCTCGACCTCTTCGTGGTGTTCTCGTCGGCGGCCTCGGTGCTCGCCGGACCTGGACAGGGCGTGTACGCCGCCGCGAACGCGGTCGTCGAGGCCTGCGTGGCGCGACGTGCGTCGCGCGGCGCGCGGGCGACCGCGCTCGGGTGGGGACTCTGGCAGGACTCCAGCGACCTGACCCGCGGCCTGGAGGACCAGATCGCCGGCACCGGGGTCGCCCCGCTGTCGCGTGCCCGGGCGCTGGAGCTGCTCGACGAGGCGCTCGGCACGGACGAGCCGGTCCTGTACCCGATGGCGCTCGACCTCGACGCGCTCGCCGAGGCCGACGTGGTCCCCGAGGTGCTGAGGGACCGTGTGGAGCCGACGCGCGGGCGGCGCGAGGCCGAGCCCGACCGCGACGAGCGGGGCACCGACTGGGCGTCGAGGCTGGGCGGTCTGGACGCCGACGCGCGACGGACGGAGGTGCTCGACCTGGTCCGCACGCACGCCGCTGCGGTGGCCGGCTTCTCCAGCGCGGCACAGCTGCCCGAGCAGCGCGCCTTCCGCGACCTGGGGTTCGACTCGTTGGCCGCGGTCGAGCTGCGCAACCGCCTCCGCGACGTGACGTCGGTGCGGCTGCCGAGCACCCTCGTGTTCGACTACCCGACGGCCGAGGCGGTCGCCGAACGGCTCCTGGAGGACCTGGAGCCGGTGGTGGAGCACGACGCCTCCTCGCTGGAGGAGCAGCTGGCCGCGCTCGAGCGGGCGGTGCGCGACGCCGCGCCCGACCAGCTGCCCGCGGACCTCGGGTCGCGGGTGCGGGGACTGCTCGACGTCCTGCCCGCGGGCGAGGTCGAGGGACGCGCACGGGACGGAGGTGCCGCCGCCGCGGCCCTCGTCGACGACGACACGAGCGACGACGAGCTGTTCTCGTTGCTCGACGCCCGGCTGGGCGCTGAGGGGGACCAGGACCGATGAACGCAGGACGTGACGACGATCGCGGCGGCCAGGTGGCCGGGTCGACGGTGGAGGCGCGGCTGAGGCAGTACCTCAAGCGCACGCTGGGCGAGCTCGAGTCCGTGACGGCCGAGCTCGACGAGGTGACGGCGCAGTCCCGCGAGCCCGTCGCGGTCGTCGGCATCGCGTGCAGGCTGCCGGGCGGCATCGACACGCCCGAGCAGCTGTGGCAGGTCCTGGTCTCCGACGGCGAGGTCGTGTCGGTCGCACCGGCCGACCGGGGATGGCCGACCGGTCCGGGGGAGCGCCGCGGCGGCTTCGTCGACGACGTCGCCGGCTTCGACGCCGCCTTCTTCGGCATCTCGCCGCGCGAGGCGCTCGCGATGGACCCGCAGCAGCGGATCCTGCTCGAGGTCGCGTGGGAGGCCGTGGAACGGGCCGGTCTCGACCCGCGCTCGCTGCGGGGCAGCTCGACCGGCGTGTTCGCGGGGGTCGGGGCGTCCGACTACGGCCCGCGACCCGACGAGGCTCCCGATGAGCTCCTCGGGTACGTCGGCATCGGCAACGCGTCGAGCGTCGTGTCCGGGCGGGTCGCGTACACGCTCGGCCTCGAGGGGCCGGCCCTGTCCGTCGACACGGCGTGCTCCTCCGGCCTGACCGCGACCCACCTGGCCGTGCAGTCGCTGCGCCGGGGCGAGTGCTCGCTGGCCCTCGCCGGCGGTGTCACGGTGATGAGCAGCGCCGGTGCCTTCACGGAGTTCGAGAGTCAGGGCGGCCTGGCCGCGGACGGTCGGTGCAAGCCCTTCGCCGACGACGCGGACGGCTTCGGACTGGCCGAGGGGGCCGGCGTCCTCGTGCTGCAGCGGGTGAGCGACGCGCAGCGCGACGGGCGTCGGGTCCTGGCGGTGCTGCGCGGCACTGCCGCGAACCAGGACGGTGCCAGCAACGGACTCACCGCGCCGAGTGGTCCCGCCCAGCGTCGCGTCATCACCGAGGCGCTGGACCAGGCCGGTCTGCGTGGCGTCGACGTCGACTACGTCGAGGCGCATGGGACGGGCACCCGTCTCGGCGACCCGATCGAGGCCCACGCCCTGATGGACACCTACGGCGCCGGCCGCACGGCCCCGCTCGCCGTGGGCTCGGTGAAGTCGAACGTCGGGCACACGCAGGCCGCCGCCGGCATCGTCGGCGTCATCAAGACCGTGCTCGCCCTGCAGCACGACTGGCTGCCGGCGTCGCTGCACGCCGACAACCCGTCGTCGCAGATCGACTGGGACGACCGGATCGAGGTCGTGACGCGGGGCCGGGCGTGGGAACGGGGTGCGCGGGTCCGCCGCGCGGGCGTCTCGGCCTTCGGGATCAGCGGCACCAACGCGCACGTCGTCGTCGAGGAGGGTCCCGGTCCGGTCGAGCCGGAGCCGGACGCAGCGACGCCCGGACCGACGGCGACCGGTCACGGCCCCGTCCCGCTGCTGCTGTCCGCCAGGACGCCGCAGGCGCTGCGGGCCCAGGCGCGCCGGCTGCTCGACGCCGGCGTCCTGGCAGCGGGCGCCCCGGTCGTGCCCGTGGCCGCCTCCCTGCTGCACCGCCGCAGTCGGCTGGAGCACCGCGCCGCCGTCGTCGCCGACGACGCGGGTACCGCGCGTGCTGCGCTCGGTCGCCTCGCGGAGGGCCAGTCGTCGCGGGACGTGCTGCTCGGGCGGGGTCGTGACCGCCGCCGGCCCGCATTCGTCTTCCCGGGCCAGGGAGCGCAGTGGGTGGGCATGGGCGCCGACCTCCTCGAGCACTCCACCGTGTTCGCCGACGTGATGCGGGAGTGCGACCGAGCCCTCGCGGCCCACCTCGACGTCTCGGTGCTGGAGATCCTGCGGTCGGGGTCGCCCCTGGACCGCGTCGACGTGGTGCAGCCGGCCCTGTTCGCCGTCATGGTCTCGCTCGCCGAGGTGTGGCGGGACCGCGGCGTGCAGCCGTCCGCCGTGGTGGGGCACTCCCAGGGCGAGATCGCCGCGGCCTACGTGTCCGGGGCGCTCGACCTGGAGACCGCAGCGCGGGTCGTCGCGCTGCGCAGCCGGGTCCTGCGCGGCATCGCGGGCCGCGGCGGCATGGTGTCGCTCGCGACCACGCCCGACGAGGCGGACCGCAGGATCGCCCCGTTCGGCGACGCGCTCGCCGTGGCGTCGGTCAACAGTCCGCGCGCCGTGGTGGTCGCGGGCGACCCGGCCGCCCTGGACGCCCTGCTCGCGCAGTGTGAGGCCGACGGGCTGCGCGCCCGCCGGATCCCGGTCGACTACGCGTCGCACACCGCGCACGTGGAGTCGCTGCGGGACGACGTGCTGCGCGAGCTGCGCGGCGTCGACGCGAGGACGGGCCGGGTCCCGCTGCACTCTTCGCTCACCGGAGCGCCCATCGACACCAGCACCATGGACGCCGACTACTGGTTCAGGAACCTGCGCGGGCAGGTGCGGTTCGCCGAGGCGGCGCGGAGCCTGCTCGCCGAGGGCACGGACGCCTTCGTCGAGGTCAGCCCACACCCGGTGCTGACGATGGCGCTGGAGCAGGTCGTCGAGGACACCGACGACGACGTCGCCGTGCTCGGGACGCTGCGGCGCGGCGAGGGCGCCGCCCCCGACCTCGTCCGGGCCCTCGCGGAGGCCCACGTCGCGGGCCTGCCCGTCGACTGGTCGCGCGAGCTCCCCCGCGAGGCTGCCACGGCCGAGCTGCCGACCTACCCGTTCCAGCACGAACGCTTCTGGCTGGAGACGCCGCTCGCGGGTGTGCGTACCGCGGGACCCGCCGACGGCTGGCGCTACACGGTGCAGTGGGAGCGGACCGAGGTCGCCGACGCCTCGGTCACGGGTCGCGTGCTGCTGGTCGCGTCGGACCCCACGGTCCCCGAGGTCGACACCGTCCGACGTGCCGTGGAGCAGCGCGGCGGGCGGGTCGAGGTCGTGCGCCCCGACGACGTCGAGGCGCCGTGGGGACGCCCGGGCGTCGACGGCACGCCGACGCTGGGCGTCGTCGCCCTCCCGCACGACGGCGACGAGCGCGACCCGCTCGCGGCCACGGAGGGGCTGGGCGTCCTCGTGCGCTCGTGGTCCGGCGCGCAGGACCCGGCGCCCCTGTGGGTCGTGACCCGCCGCGCGTCCGACGCCGGTGGCATCACCGTCGACCCCACTCAGTCGGCCGTCGCCGGGCTCGCCCGCGTGGTGGGGCTGGAGCACCCGCAGGCGTGGGGTGGTCACGTCGACGTCGACGAGCTCGACGACGACGCCGCCGGGGTCGTGGCGGCGACGGTCGCCGCGGCCGGCCCGGAGGACGTCCTCGCGGTGCGCGGCACCGACGTGTGGGCGGGTCGTCTCACCGCCGACCCGGTCCCGCAGGAGCCCCGGCCCTGGACCCCGTCGGGCACCGTGCTGGTCACCGGCGGCCTCGGAGCGGTTGGACGGCACGTGGCGCGTTGGCTCGCGCGTTCGGGCGCGGAGCACCTGGTGCTGCTCGGCCGTGCGGGTGAGCGTGGCGAGGGGGCCGCAGAGCTCCGCGCCGAGCTGGAGGCCCACGGGGTCGGGGTCAGCGTGCACGCGTGCGACGTCGCCGACCACGACGCGCTCGCCGCGGTGGTCGCTGCCGAGCGGGCCGAGGGTCGCACGGTCGAGGCGGTGTTCCACGCCGCGGGCACGTCGACGACGACACCCGTGGTCGCGCTCGAGCCGGCCGAGCTGCGTCGCGTCGCGGCCGCCAAGGTGCAGGGGACGCTGAACCTGGCCGACCTGTGCGCCGAGGCAAGCACGCTGGTGCTCTTCTCGTCCAACGCCGGCGTCTGGGGCAGTCCGGGGCTGGGGGCCTACGCCGCCGCGAATGCCTTCCTCGACGGCTTCGCCCGCAGCCGGCGCTTCACCGGCGTCACCTCCGTGGCCTGGGGCCTGTGGGCCGGCGAGACGATGGCCGGCGCGGAGGGCAACACCTACCTGGAGGGTCAGGGGGTGCGGGCCATGCGGCCCGAGCACGCGATCGCCGGGCTGGAGACCGCCCTCACCCGGGGTGACACCTGCGTCTCCGTCGTCGACCTCGACCTCGACCGCTTCGTCGACGTGTTCTCGGCCGCGCGACGCCGGCCCTTCCTCGACCGGCTCGCGCCCGCGCCGCAGGAGGCGCCGCGGGCCGCGGACGCGTCGGCGGCCGACCTGCTGGTCGGTGCCACGACGCCGGAGGAGCGGCGCCGTCGTCTCGAGGTCGTCGTCCACCGCGAGGTGGTCGGCGTCCTCGGTCTCGACGAGCACGCGGCCGTGGACCGGCACGTCGCCTTCCGCGACCTCGGGTTCGACTCCATGACGGCGGTGGAGCTGCGCAACCGTCTTGCGGAGGTCACCGGGCTCCGCGAGGGCGTGACCGTCGTGTTCGACCACCCCACGGTCCACCGGCTCGCGCAGCACTACCTCGACCGGCTCCTGGAGGGGTCGGCCGACGAGGTCGCGCCGGCGCCCGGACCCCCGGCGGTGCCGTCGGCGCCGTCGACGGAGGAGGATCCGATCGTCATCGTCGGCATGGCCTGCCGACTCGCCGGCGGCGTCCGGACGCCGGAGGACCTCTGGGACCTGGTCGTGCGTGGCGGGGACGCCGTCACCGACATCCCGACCGACCGCGGCTGGGACCCGGACCTGCTCGCGGGCATCGCCGAGACCAGCGAGGCCGAGACGATGCGCGGCGCGTTCCTCGACGGGGCCGCCGACTTCGATGCGGCGTTCTTCGGGATCTCGCCGCGGGAGGCGTTGGCGATGGACCCGCAGCAGCGCCAGGTCCTCGAGACGACGTGGGAGCTGTTCGAGAACAGCGGGATCGACCCTCGGTCCCTGCGCGGCACCCGGACAGGCATCTTCCTGGGTGCGGCGTACCAGGGCTACGGCCGCGACGCGGACGTGCCGCAGGAGGCGGAGGGCTACCTCCTGACCGGTGGTTCGTCGGCCGTGGTGTCGGGTCGGGTGGCGTACGTGCTGGGTCTGGAGGGGCCGGCGATCACGGTGGACACGGCGTGTTCGTCGTCGTTGGTGGCGTTGCACTTGGCGGTGGGGGCGTTGCGGTCGGGTGAGTGTGATCTGGCGGTGGCGGGTGGTGTGTCGGTGATGGCGGGGCCTGAGGTGTTCGTGGAGTTCTCGCGTCAGGGTGCGTTGGCGGCGGATGGTCGGTGCAAGCCGTTCTCGG
>JAPLCA010000009.1 GCA_026392465.1 Propionibacteriales bacterium | reverse complement strand
CACCACCAAACCCGACGGCACCCCCCAGAAGCTCCTCGACGTCACCCAGCTCGCCCAGGCCGGCTGGAGGGCCCGCACCACCCTGCGCGACGGCCTCGCCGCCACCTACGCCTGGTACCTCCAGAACGCCGACCACCTCCGAGGCTGAACAGTCGCGACCCGCTGGCCGTGACCACGAGAACGCACTTTCGTTGACTCGTGCATGATGACAAGAGCCGGGCGATGAAGGGCATCATCCTGGCCGGTGGAACCGGCACCCGGCTGCACCCGATCACCGAGGGCATCAGCAAGCAGCTCATGCCGGTCTACGACAAGCCGATGATCTACTACCCGCTGTCGACGCTCATGCTCGCCGGCATCCGGGACATCCTGGTCATCACGACGCCGCACGAGGCGGACGGCTTCGAGCGGCTTCTCGGCGACGGCAGCCAGTTCGGCATCCGGCTCACGTATGCCCAGCAGCCCAGCCCCGATGGTCTCGCCCAGGCCTACGTCATCGGCGCCGACCACGTGGGCACGAGCCACAGCGCCCTCGTGCTCGGCGACAACATCTTCTACGGGACCGGCCTCGGATCCACTCTGAGCCGGTTCAAGGGAATGGACGGCGCCGCGATCTTCGGCTACCGCATGGCCGACCCGCGACCCTACGGCGTCGTCGAGTTCGCCGACGACGGCCGCGTGCTCTCCATCGAGGAGAAGCCAGCAGAGCCGAAGAGTCCCTTCGCCATCCCGGGCCTCTACTTCTTCGACAGCGACGTGGTCGAGTACGCCCACGAGCTGAAGCCGTCGGACCGCGGCGAGCTCGAGATCACCGGCCTGCAGGAGCGCTACCTCGAGGAAGGGCGGCTGCACGTCGAGATCCTGGAGCGCGGCACCGCCTGGCTCGACACCGGCACCTTCGACTCCCTCAACGACGCCTCCAACTTCGTCCGTTCCGTCGAGTCGCGCCAGGGACTCAAGGTCGGTGCACCCGAGGAGATCGCCTGGCGACTCGGATACATCGACGACGACCAGCTGCGAGCCCGCGGCGAGCGGCTGCACAAGAGCGGCTATGGCCGCTACCTGCTCGACCTCCTGGCCCACGTCTGAGCGTCGCGCGAGATTCGCCCACACGACGTCACAGCCAAGTCGTCCAAGATCACCACGCGCCTCGCCTAGAGTGAGGCGCAGCCCTGGATCTCCGGGGTCGCCGTCATCACCACTCGGGAGCTGTACGTGGACCTGCGGGACTACCTGACCATCCTTCGTCACCGCTGGTTGCTCATCGCCTCCGTCGCCCTCGGTGTCGTCGCCCTGGCAGCGCTGGCCACGTGGCGCACCACGCCGCAGTACGCGTCGTCGACCGACCTGTTCATCTCCACCTCGCAGGCCGCCGACGACAGCCAGGCCTTCCAGGGCAGCCAGTTCTCGCTGCAGCGGGTCAAGAGCTACGCCGAGATGGTCAACCAGAACGAGGTCACGCGTCGCGTCATCCGCAACCTCGACCTCGACGAGACCCCCGCAGAGCTGAGCCAGCAGATCACCGCGACGTCGCAGCTCGACACGGTCATCCTCACGATCACCGTCACCGACCCCTCGCCGGAGCGGGCGCAGCGCATCGCCGAGACCACGGCCGAAGTGTTCGTCGGCTACGTCGGGGAGCTCGAGACGCCGCCCGGCAAGGACCAGGCCACCATCAAGGCGACCGTCACCAACCAGGCCACGGCTCCGACCTCCCCCGTCTCGCCCCAGCCGCTGCGCAACCTCGGCCTCGGCCTGATCCTCGGCCTGCTGCTCGGCGCCGGCATCGCCGTGCTGCGCGAGACGCTCGACTCCTCGGTCAAGACGCACAAGCAGCTCGAGGAGCTGGCAGAGGCGCCCGTCATCGGCGCCATCCCGTTCGACAACGGTGCCGACGGCGCACCGCTCATCTCCGAGATCGACCCGTACTCCCCGCGCGCCGAGGCGTTCCGCGTGCTGCGCACCAACCTGCAGTTCATCGACCCCGACGCCAACAAGAAGGTGTTCGTGCTCTCCAGCGCTCTGCCGGGCGAGGGCAAGAGCACCACGGCGTGCAACCTCGCCCTCGCGCTCGCGGAGGGCGGCCAGAAGGTCGCGCTCGTCGAGGGCGACCTGCGCCGACCCCGCGTGGCGCAGTACCTCGGGCTCGTCGAGGCGGTCGGCCTCACCACGGTGCTCGTCGGCCGCGTGGAGCTGGCCGACGCGATGCAGGAGACCGAGATCTCCGGCCTCTCAGTGCTCTCCAGCGGCAAGACGCCGCCCAACCCCGCCGAGCTGCTGCAGTCGCGCGCCATGGTGAGCCTCGTCGAGCAGCTCCGCGCCGACTACGACATCGTGCTCATCGACGCCCCGCCGCTCCTGCCGGTCACCGACGCGGCCCTGATCTCCAGCGTCGTCGACGGAGCCGTCCTCATCGTCCGCCACGGCAAGACCACGGGCGACCAGGTGCGCGCCGCCGTCGACCGCCTCGAGGGCGTCGGCGCCAAGCCCGTCGCGGCCGTGTTCAACATGACCCCGGTGAAGTCCGGGCGCTACGGATACGGCTACGGGTACGGGTACGGCTACGCGCCGGAGGACAGCGACGCCCTCGAGACCGCGGACAGCCGGCCCGAGCCCATGACCACGCGCCGTGCGTCGAAGCGTCGGGCCGACACCACCCAGCAACAGCAGCAGCGCCAGTCCCACCCCGTCGAGGCCCCTCGCCGCACGGATCGAGCAGGCGACCTCGACGCCCTCGAGGACGCCGTGGGGCGCGAGCCCAGCCGCCGCCTCGACGCCAGCCGGGGCCTCCTGGACGACCCCGACACCGACGGCCACGACCCCCGCAGCTGACCCTGCGGGCCGTCTCAGTCCGTACGGACCGGTCGTTCGTCCCATCGGCCTATGTCGTGCGTCACACGATCGCTTCCTGAAAAGACGGGAAAAATCTCCACGACTCGCCGTCCGGGAGTTGGCCCGTGTTGCGTCCGTGTGAATAGTTTGGACAAGTTTGGTTCGTGAGGGGAATTCACCGCTACTGTTAGCCGGGAACCACTGGTCTTGTGGTCGTCTTCTACATCCCTCGGAGCTTCACATGCGCAGCACTCGTCTGGCCGTCGCTGGCCTCGTGGCCGGTCTGGTCACCCTCTTCTCCGCCGGCTCGGCGTTCGCCTACGGCGACGAGCCCATCATCACGATCCCGGGTGGCAGCGCCGCCGCGGGTGTCCAGGTCGCTCCGGGCGGTGAGTTCTCCTTCTCCGGCACGTTCGGCGGCGCTGAGGTCGAGTCCTACTCCGCCTCGCTGCTCGGCGAGAACGTCGGCAGCGGCGCCAACACGACCACCTGGAGCGTCTCCGGCCAGGCGCCGAACGAGAACGGCACCTTCGAGATCGTCATGACGATCACGACGGCCGACGACATCGCCCCGAGCGCCAGCGGCCTGAAGTCCGGCTTCGTCCCGGTCCAGCAGAGCTACACCAAGACGATCAAGCTCGTCGTCGGCACGGGCGTCTCTGACGCCGGCGCCGGTACCGGCGGTGGCGACAACGCCAGCGGCGCGCTGCCCGACACGGGCGGCTCGAACGTCCTCCTCCTCGCGGGTGGCGCAGCCCTCGTGCTCGCCGGCGCCGGCGCCATCGCCGCCCGCCGTCGTCACAGCTGATCGCGTCGCTCCGCGAAGCACGACCCTGACGTCCGCCACCTCCACCAGCCACCCGGCTGGGGAGGTGGCGGAGTCATGTCTGCGCCGGCACCGTCGACTCGACCCGCGACCCTAGGATCACGCCATGGCCTCCCGCACCCGCTCGTCGCGCTCCTCCCGGGGCGCGAAGCGCAAGAGCCGCAAGCAGCGCAACCGCAAGCCGCTGTGGATCGGCCTCGGCATCGTGCTCCTCACCGTGATCGGCGTCGTCGGCTGGATGGGTTACGAGGCGTCGCAGGCACAGAAGGCCATCACCTCCGCCACGGGTGAGGCGCAGGACCTGCAGTCCCAGATCACCAGCGGCGACACCGACCTCGCCCGCAACACCCTCCGCGCACTGCAGGACAGCACCACCACCGCCCGCACCCGCACCGACGGCCCCCTGTGGGACGCCGCCACCCACGTGCCGTTCGTCGGCGAGAGCGTCGACGCCGTGCAGACCGCCGCCGACGCCCTCGACGACATCGCCCAGCGCGCGCTGCCGCCCGTCGTCGACACCGCGCAGTCGCTCGACGCCAACACCTTCCGCCCCCAGGACGGACGCTTCCCGCTCCGGGAGTTCGCCGGGCTCGTGCGCCCCGTCAGCACCGCGGCGAACGTCCTCACCGAGAACCGTCGCCGCATCGACGCGATCGACGACTCCTCCATTGTCGGCCCCCTCCGCAAGCCCGTGCAGGAGCTCAAGGACAAGCTCGGCACCGCGCAGCAGGCCGCCGACGCCGCCGCCAAGGCCCTGCGCATCGCCCCCCGCATGCTCGGCGCCGACGGAACCCGCACCTACCTCGTCATGTTCCAGAACAACGCGGAGTCTCGATCGCTCGGCGGCATCCCCGGCGCCCTCGCGCTCGTCACCGCCCGCAACGGCCGGCTCAGCTTCAACCAGCAGTTCACCATCCGCGAGCTCGGCGACTTCGACGACCCTGTCGTGCGGATCACCGACGAGGAGGAACGCACCTTCGGCAGCCTCATCGCCGAGGACATCCGCGACACGACCATCACACCCGACTTCCCCCGCGTCGCCACCATCGCCCGCGCCATGGTGCAGCGCTCGCTCGGCACCAAGGTCGACGGCGTGCTGTCCATCGACCCCGTCGCCCTCTCCTACGCCCTCGACGGCACCGGCTCCATCCGGCTCACCGACGGCACGGTGCTGACGTCGGCCAACGCCGTCGAGATCCTGCTCAACACCGTGTACGCACGGTTCCCCGACCCGCAGGTGCAGGACCTCTTCTTCGCCGACGCCGCGCAGCGGATCTTCAGCTCCGTCCTGGGCGGTCGCGGCGACTCCCGCAAGACCCTCGAGGGGCTGGCGAAGGCCGTGGATGAGCGACGCATCCTGGTGTGGAGCGCCGACCGGGCGGTCGAGGACGACCTGGCCGGCACGCACCTGTCCGGCGAGCTTCCCGAGCCGAGCACCACGCCGCGCGTCGGCGTCTACCTGAACGACACCACCAGCTCCAAGATGCAGTACTACCTCGACTGGAAGACGACGGTGAAGTCCGAGGGGTGCCGCACCGACGGCCGCCAGACGCTGGTCGCCACCACCACCCTGACGTCGAACGCGCCGGCCGACGCCGCCGACCTGCCGCAGTACATCACTGGCCTCGGCAACCGCGCGCCGCGCGGCGACCAGCAGCTGACCGTCCGCGTCGTCGCCCCCGCCGGCGGCACCATCGACGACGTGCAGGCCGACGACGCCATCTCCCTCGACGAGAGCGGCCGCCTCGGCACCCGCCCCGTCGCGTACACGGCCTACGTCATCAAGCCCGGCCAGACCGTCACCGTCCGCACCAGGATGACGACCGGCAAGGACCAGCGTCGCGGCGCTGTCGTGACGACCACGCCGGGCGTCCAGTCCTTCACCCAGGACCGCCGCTTCCCCACCTCCTGCTCCTGACCCCCAGCGACAGCCCGGAGTGGTCTCGATACGTCGGGCTCAGGCTCGTTCCTCGCCAAGCCCGACTACTCGACCAGCGAAACCCACCGCTGGTCGAGTAGCTGCCACGCGCGAGGGACGAACGCCGTGGCTGCGTATCGAGACCACCCCGCAACGGCTCAGCGCGACCCGACTCCCAGCGTCCGCTTGGAATGGTCTCGACCTCCGTCAGCACCTTCGTCGCGACGTCGACTACTCGACCAGCGGTCAGGTTCACTCGCGCCAGGGGCGCGGGTCGCGTCGACGGAAGTCCTTGCGGGCGAGGGTGGGAAGGAGGTCGTAGTCGCCGCGGATCAGCGCCTCGCGCTTCGCCCGCGACCATCCCTGCACCCGCTTCTCGGCAGCGTAGGCGTCGGCGACGTCCTCGAACTCGTACGCGTAGACGAGCTCGACCGGTCGACGGCATCGGGTGTACTCCGCACCTATGCCTGTTTGGTGCTGGTAGAGACGCGACTCCAGGTTCCGGGTGCTGCCGACGTAGTAGCTGCCGTCGGAGCAGCGCAGGATGTACATGTAGGCCATCACGTCAGTGCATCGACGATGTCGACGTCGGTCGAGCTGGTTTCCACAGCTGCGGGTTAACTCCCAGCGACAGTGTGGAGTGGTCTCGATACGTCGCCCCACGCCTCGTCCCTCGGCGGAGCCGACTACTCGACCAGCGGTATCGCCGGTCGAGTAGCAGGGACGAGCTTGCGAGGTCCCTGCGTATCGAGACCACCCAGCAACGGATCAGCGCGAGCCAACCCCCAGCGAACGCTCAGAGTGGTCTCGATACGCCTCCGCCAGCTCCTTCGTCGCGGCGTCGCCTACTCGACCAGCGGAACCCTTCGCTGGTCGAGTAGTCAGGACGAGCTTGCGAAGTCCTGACGATGGAGCCGTCGCAGTGGGGCGTAGCCGCGACGGAGCGAGACCACCCGGCAACAGCCCAGCGCGGGCCAACCCCCAGCGAAAGCGTGGAGTGGTCTCGATACGCCTCCGCCTGCTCCTTCGTCGCGACGTCGGCTACTCGACCAGCGAAACCCTCCGCACTCGACCAGCGGAGGGGTGGTTGCGGGGAGAAACCAGACTGGAGGGCGCTGACCGACCTCACATCGAAGTGACTATCATTCTCATGTGATGGAGCGAGGAGCGGTGGAGGTGGAGGGCCTCTCGGTGGGGGTGGGGGCGACCCTGCTCGTGCGCGACGTGTCCTGGCGGCAGGCGCCGGGGGAGCGGGTGGCCCTGCTCGGACGTTCCGGCTCGGGCAAGTCGACGATCGCACGCGCCGTCGCAGACGTCAGCTCGCCGACACTGCGCGTCCAGGGGCGCGTCAGCGTCGGCGGCAGCCGGCCCGGTCGACCGCGCGCGTCGCTCGTCGCCCAGGACTCGCAGGTCGCGCTGAACCCGCTCACCCCCGTCCGGCGACAGCTCGCGCGACCCCTCCGATCCGCAGGGCTGCGTGGCGCCGCCCTCGACGCACGCCTCTCCTCCCTGCTCGCCGACGTCGGGCTCGACGCGACCGCCGTGCTCGACCGGCTGCCCGCGGAGCTGTCCGGCGGGCAGCGCCAGCGGGTGTGCATCGCGCTCGCGATCGCCGTCGACGGTCCCCTGCTCGTCGCCGACGAGCCGACCAGCGCGCTCGACGTCGTGACGCGGCGCCAGGTGGTCGACGCGCTGCGCGCCACCCGCTCGACCCTCTTGCTCATCACCCACGACCTCGAGGTCGCACAGGCGCTCTGCACCCGGGCGCTGCTCGTCGACGACGGCCGGCTCGTCGCCGATGTCGACCTCGCGACGCTGCTCGACGGGCCGGACCGGCACCTCGCGCACGACCTCGGACTCGTCGCATGAGCGCAGCCACGACCACGGCACCGACGGCAGCCAGCCCCACCGTGCACGCCCAGGGCGTCGGCGTCCGGCTGGCCGACGGCACCGACGCCCTGCTCGACGTCGACCTGCGGCTCACGTCGACGACGGCGCTGGGCCTCGTCGGACGCTCCGGCGCGGGCAAGTCGACGCTGGCGCGCGTGCTGCTCGGCCTGCAGCGTCCGACGTCGGGCACGGTGCTCCTCGATAGCACCGCGCTCCCCCGGCGCGGCGCGGCCCTGCGACGGTTCCGGCGCAGCCTCCAGTACGTGCCGCAGGACCCGGCCGGCAGCCTCGACCCGCGCCGCGACGTCGCCGCCTGCCTCACCGAGCCGCTGCGCAGTCTGGCCATCGACGACGACCACGACACCTGCGTCGAGCGCGCCCTCGAGGCCGTCGGGCTCGACACGACCTTCGCGCGACGCCGGTGCTCGAGCCTGTCCGGCGGGCAGGCGCAGCGGGTCGCGATCGCCCGCGCGATCGGCACCGGCGCGACCCTCCTGGTGGCCGACGAGCCGCTCAGCTCCGTCGACGTCGGCCTGCGTCGCGACCTCGCCGCGCTGCTGCACCACCTGCACGTCGACCACGGGCTCGGGCTGCTGCTCGTCACCCACGACCTGCACGCGGTGTCGTCGGTGTGCAGCACGGCGGCCGTCCTGCACGACGGCCGCGTCGTGGAGCACGGCAGCACCGCGCAGGTGCTCGACGCGCCCACCCATCCCGCGACCCGGGCGCTCGTCGACGCGTCCCGTCCGGGGGCGTTGGGGTGACGCGGCGTGCCGCGGCTGCACCCCTGCTCGGGGCGCAGCTGGTCTTCAACGTGGGCTTCTACGCGGTCGTGCCGTTCCTGGCGATCGTGCTGCGCGACGACTACCTGCTGTCCGGCGCCGCGATCGGCCTGGTGCTCGGCGCCCGCACCTTCGCGCAGCAGGGCCTCTTCCTGCTCGGGGGCGTGCTGGTCGACGCGCTCGGCGCGCGCCGACTCATCCTCACCGGCTGCGCGGTGCGGGTGGCGGGCTTCGGCACCCTCGCCCTCGCCGACGACCTGCCGACGTTCGTCGCCGGCGCCGTGCTCACCGGACTCGGTGGCGCATTGTTCTCCCCTGCGATCGAGACGCTCGTGGCCGCCGCCGAGCAGGCTCGCCCGAGCGCGGCGGGCTCCCGCGCGACGCTCTTCGCCTGGCTCACCGTGGTCGGCGAGACGGGTGCCGTCGTCGGCCCGCTCGTGGGGGCGCTGCTGCTCGACTGGGGCTTCTCGGCCGTCGCGGGATCGGGTGCCGCGCTGTTCGGCGTCACAGCGGTCGCGCTGGCGCGGCTGCTGCCCGCCGACCCTGCGCGCCCCGACGGCCACACGCTGCGCACCGGGCTGCGCGACGTCGCCTCGGGCCTGAGCCTGCGGCACCGCACGTTCGTGCTCTTCGCCGTCGTGCACGCGGTCAACCTGCTCGCCTGGAACCAGCTGTACCTCGGGCTGCCCGTGGAGCTGGAGCGCATCGGACGCGGCGCCGGCTCCTACGCCGCGCTGCTCGCGGTGGTCTCCGCCGTGACCATCAGCCTCCAGCTGCCGGTGGCCCGCCTCGCCCGACGCCTTCCCAGCCGCGTGGTGCTTCCCGTCGGCTACGGGCTCCTGGCGTCGTCGTTCGGCGTGCTCGCCGTCGCAGCGGCCGTCCCGGGCACGGCGACGTCGCTCGCGCCCGTCACCGCGTCGGTGGTGCTCCTGACCTTCGGCCACCTCGTCGTCGGCCCCGCCGCGCTCGACCTCGTGCCGACCTTCGCCGCCGGGAGACGCCTCGGCTCCTACTACGGCCTGCTGGCGACGTGCGGTGGCGTGGCCGTGCTGGTGCTGTCGGTCCCGCTCGGCGCGTTGTACGCCAGCGCCGACGTCACGTCGCTCGCGGCGTCGCGCCCGTGGGCGCTGCTCGCCGGGCTCGCGCTCTGCTCGAGCGTCGCGGCCGCCGTGCTCCTGCGTCGGCCGCTCGCCGCACCACCCCTCAGCCCCGCGGAAGCTCACCGCCCCGCACCACCCAACCGCTCGCCCTCGAAAGGACCTCGATGACCCCCCTCCGCCCCCTGCTGCGCACCGGCACCGCCGCCCTGGTGCTCGCTCTCGCCTCCGGCTGCTTCGCCGGCGGCAGCGGCGACCAGGCGAGCGACGGCCGCATCTCCGTCGCGATGATGCAGCCCCCTCGCTCCGGCCTCTCCCCGCTCAGCGACGACGCGTTCAAGCTGTCGCGCTGGAGCACCGCCGAGACGCTCGTGCAGCTCGACGCCGACGGCGTGGCGCAGCCGATGCTCGCGACGTCGTGGCAGCGCACCGACGACACGACGTGGACGTTCGACCTGCGCGGCGACGTCACCTTCCACGACGGCACGCCCCTGACGTCGAAGGAGGTCGTGGCGTCGCTGCAGACCGCGGCCCAGGCGTCGCCCGTGCCGCGCATCCTCGACGGCGTCGAGCTCACCGTCGAGGCGCCCGACGACGACACCGTCGTCGTGACGACGGCCGCGCCCGACCCGCTCGTGCCCCAGCGGCTGTCGAGCCCGCAGCTGTCGATCCTCGCGCCGAAGGCGTACACCAGCAAGGCCGTGAATCCGGTCGGCGCCGGCACCGGACCGTTCGAGCTGGTGAAGGTCGATGGCACGTCGGGCGCGACCCTCGACCGGTACGACGACTACTGGGGCGAGAAGGCGAAGGCGTCCGGCATCGACGCGCGCTTCGTGCCCGACGGCACCGCCCGCGCAGCCGCGCTGCGCACGGGCGACGCCGACGTCGTCGAGTCGGTGCCGGTGGGCCAGGTCTCGCAGCTCGACGAGGACCTCGTCATCGAGGTGCCCATGCCGCGCACGAACACGCTCTACCTCAACACCACGAAGGGCCCGTTCAAGGACCCGGCCGTCCGCGCCGCCGCGCGCGAGGCGATCGACCGCGCGCGACTGGTGAAGGACGTCTACGAGGGACGTGCCGACGAGGCGAAGGGCCTGCTCGGCCCCGCGCTGCCGTGGGCGGCCGACCTGCGCGCCGACCCCGAGTACACGCGTCTCCTCGCCGAGCGCGCGAAGCCAGCGAAGGTCGACGGCGTGAAGATCACCTTGGGCACGTTCACCGACCGCGCCGAGCTGCCCGAGGTGGCGGTGCTGCTCGAGCAGGAGCTCGAGGCCGCCGGCTTCGTCGTGCAGCAGGACGTGCGCGAGTACCAGTTCATCGAGGCCGACGCGCTCGACGGAGCGTTCGACGCGTTCATCCTGTCGCGCGCGACCGTCCTCGACTCCGGTGATCCGGTCGCCTACATGGCGTCCGACTTCGGCTGCGAGGGCGGCTTCAACATCGCCCAGCTCTGCAACGACGACGTCGACGCCGCGCTCGACCGCGCCGCCGGCGTGGAGCCCGGTGCGGAGCGTCAGCGTCTGACGATGCTCGCGGAGGCGCAGGTGCTGCGCCTCGACGCCGCCGTCCCGCTCCTGCACGAGCGCGTGATCCAGGGCGAGGCGCAGGGCGTGTCGGGGGTCGAGCGCGACCCGCGCGAGCGGGACCTCATCGACGCCGACAGCAGCGCCGGTGCCTGAGCCGCGGCCCCGTCGCGACGCCGTCGTCACGGCGGCGTCGCGACTGCTGGCGGCGTCGGGCCTGCTCGCCCTCGTCGGCGCGCTGCCATGGCTCGCCTCGCGCGACCCTGCCCTCACGGTGCTGCGCGCGCGGTACGCCGACCGCGAGGCCACTCCCGAGGCGCTCGCGGCGGTCCGTGCCGACCTCGGCCTCGACGCCGGCCCGTTCGCCCTCCTCGGGCAGTGGGTCTCGGGGCTGCTGCGCGGCGACCTGGGGACGTCGTGGATCAGCGGCCGCCCGGTCGGGCCGGGCCTGCTCGACAACCTGAGCGTCTCGCTGACCCTCGTGGGCTTCTCGCTCGTGGTGGCGTTCGCGGTCGCTGCCGTGAGCGTCGCCCTCGCGATGCGGGCCGGGCTGCGCGGACGTCCGTCGTTCGGGTCGGGGTCGGGCTCGGTGCTGCTCACCGCCCTGCCGGAGTTCGTGCTCGCGACCGTGCTGCTGCTCGTCGGCGCGGTGTGGCTGGGGTGGTTCCCGCCGTTCGGGTGGGACGGCCCGAGCCAGGCCGTGCTGCCGGCCCTGGCGCTCGGGCTGCCGGCCGGAGGCCTGCTCGGTCGGCTCACGGCCACCGCGGTGACCGCCGTGTTCACCGAGCCGTGGGTGACCACGTGGCGGGGCGCCGGCTTCACCCGCCGTGAGGTGGCGCTGGCGGTGCTGCGTCGCGCGGTGCCGTCGGTGCTGCCGCAGCTCGGCCTCGTGGTCGTGGGCCTGACGGGTGGTGCGGTCGCCGTCGAGGAGGTCTTCGCGATCCCGGGCATCGGTCGCGCGCTGCTCGGTGCGGCCGCGGCGCAGGACCTGCCCGCCCTGCAGGCCGGTCTGCTGCTGCTCGTGGTCGTCGCGGCCGTGGCGGGGGCGCTGGCGTCGCTGCTCGCTCGTCTGATGCTCGGCCGGGCGGTGCGGCTGTCCGCGCTGTCGCTGCCGGAGCCGGTCGTGGTGCTGCGCCGTCGCGACCTCCTGGTGCCGGGCGTCGCGGGA
The DNA here is from genome assembly GCA_026392465.1 of Propionibacteriales bacterium. Taxonomy (GTDB): domain Bacteria; phylum Actinomycetota; class Actinomycetes; order Propionibacteriales; family Nocardioidaceae; genus Aeromicrobium. The sequence continues at coordinate 33,514 of JAPLCA010000009.1, read as the reverse complement.
GCGCTCCTGCTCGTCGTCGTGGTGGCCGGGCTCCTCGGCGACCCGTCGACGTCGGCACACCCTCGCCTCGCGCCGCCGTCGCCGGGGCTGTGGCTGGGCGCCGACGCCAGCGGTCGCGACGTGCTCGCGCGGGTCGGCCACGGCGCGGTGACGACCGTCGGCACGGGTCTGGTGGTGCTGGTCCTGTGCCTGCTGATCGGGCTTGCCGTCGGGTGCCTGTCGCACGCCGCGACCGGACCGATCGAGATCGCCAACGCCGCACCACCGGTGCTTGCGGGCCTCGTGGTGGCTGCGGTGGCGGGACCGTCGCAGCTGGGTGCCGCGGTCGCCGTCACGGCCGTCAGCTGGGCGCCGCTGGCCGCGCACACATCGGCTCTGCTCCGCGAGGCGGGGTCGCAGCCGCACGTGGCCGTCCTGCCGGTGCTCGGGGTCGGACCGCTACGACGCCTCGTGCGGCACACGCTGCCGGCCGTGGTGCCTGCGGTCACGCGTCACGCCGCCCTGCGGCTTCCGGGCGTCGTGCTGGCCCTGGCGTCCCTCGGGTTCCTCGGTCTCGGCGCGCGTCCGCCCCGACCGGAGTGGGGGCTCGTGCTCGCCGAGGGCTCGGCCTACGTCGAGCGCGCCCCCTGGACGGTGCTCGGCCCAGCCGGCGCGCTGGTGCTCGTGTCGGTGCTCTCCGTCGGCGCGACGGCCGTCCTCACCACCCGCCGCACCTCCCGCGCTCAGACGCTCTGAGCGTCATCCCTGGTCTCGCGACATGGTCGCTGGCCGACCGCTACCGTCGAGCACTCCTCGCGAGACGCGGGATGTCGCTGGCCGTGCAGCCAAACCAGTCCGGGGTGCCTTGAGTCTCGAGATCTCGGGCATCGATGTAGGCACACTCCATCACCGCGGGCCCTCCGCCGACCCCGGGGGCGACCTGCAACGTCGTCGTCGCGCCGGGGGGAATCTCCACCTGCTGCGTCTGGGCCGCGAGCCGACCGTCCGCGAGGTCGACCGCCAGCGTGCCGCGGAACCCCGCCCGGCCGGCCAGCTGCAGGTCGCCGTCGAGCACCTCGCCCGCGTCGAGGTTGAGCGAGAGGGGTCGGCGATCCCCTGTGCACGTCGTAGGGCCCTCCGGACAGCTCTCCGTGTCCAGAGGTTCACCGACCGCGTCAGTCGTTCCGTAGAGCGGTACGTACGCCGTCTGACCCGCCGAGCTGCACTGAACGGTGACGCTCACCTCGGTGCCGTCGGCGCTCTCACCCTCCCCCTCCAGGCGAAGGTGCCGAAGGCCCTGCTTCGCCGTCCCCCCTTCTGCGGTGCTGGAGAACTGGACCAGGTAGCGAGTGTGCCGAAAGCGAAGTGCGTTGTCCTCGAACCAGTCCCTGACGCGGGGACCACACGCGTCAGGGGTCTGTTCGTCCGCGGGGAACGCATCCCAGTCGGCGTCGGCCGCGACGACCACCTGCGTGAACGGCGGCTCTCCCGCCTGCATCGACAGGACGAGATCACCCTCCTCCGGCCGGTGGTCGTCGAGGAGGTCGGCGTAGTCAGGGACCACGTTCACCGCCAGGACCAAGCCCCCGACGACCAGCCAGACAACGGGATGCGCGCGCAGCACCTCCACGAGGCCAGAAGCCAGGCTCGGCAGTGTGGTGCGCCGTCTCTTCGTCACGATCACGTACTACACCCCGCGCGGGGGCTCGACAGCCGGAACGATGACCTGAACCATGGCGATCGGACGGACCTACCGGTCCCCTACCTCCCAGACGGCTCGACCCTCCGTGGGACGGCCGGTCAGGGCTGGGTGAACTTCTGGCCCTGGTCCTCGCTGACGTAGCTCTGCGGGTCCTCGCCGACCACGGCCGCGACGAGGGTGTCGTTGGCGGCGATGCCTCGGGCAGGGTCGCCGACGATGCAGCCGCCCGGCGCCCAGGTGCGACCGGAGTCCTTCGTGCTGAACAGCTGGGCGGCGCAGCCCTCGTAGCGGGCGAGCGCGTAGCCGGCGTTGAACGTCGTGAACACGGCGGTGCGGCTGTTGTCGAGGCGGCCGAGCAGCAGCCACTTGCCGCCTCCGTCGCCGCTGCCGACGACGTCGCCGTCGATGCAGGTGACGCGCGCGAAGTCGTCGTCGATCTGCGACAGCGACGAGAAGGTGCAGCCGGGCTTCGACTCGCCCCTCGACGGGGACACCGCGACGGTCGGGTCGGACGGCGACGTGTACCAGCGGGTGATCATCGGGTCGTCGACCCAGGTGGCGCCGCCGTCGGTGGAGGAGCGCTGACGCGCCTGGCAGTCGTCGCCGGCGCCGACGACGGTCAGCTCGCCGCCCGAGCGTGCCTGGACGGCGGTGATGACCTTGAGCTGGGGGTCGCGCTCGGTGGGCGACGCACCGTTCTTCGTCGAGGTCCACAGGGTCGCGCTCATGCGTCCCTCGCAGGCGCCGCGGGTGGCGAACACCCACGTCCCGTCGTTCGCGAGGTCCATGGTGGCGGCCTGGGCGGGCTTGAAGTCGAACGCCTGCTGGTTCGTCTGCCGCTCCGGGGTGGGCGACTCGGTGGCGGCGGCGGGGCCGAGACCGCTGCCGGGCGGTGCGCGGTGGACGTGCTGGAAGACCAGGACCACGAGCACGACGTCGACGAGGACGAACGCGACGAGCGCGATCAGGGACAGGGGCTTCGGCACGTGGCCGAGTCTAGGGGCCGGACGGCCCACCGTGGCCTACTCGCGCGGACCGGTTCACGTGATCTCGTCGGCGTCGCGCCCCTGGGGTTCGGGGTAGTCGCCCACCCACCAGTCGGCGGTCTCGCGCAGCCGCGCACCGGCCTCCGCGTGGCGGGGGTGGCGCTGGAACGTCCGGAAGGCGGCCTCGCTCTCGAAGAGGGCGTTCTCGACGATGACGACCCCCTTGCGGGTGTCGTCGGAGATCCGCACGGTCCACTCCAGGACGCCCGGCAGGTCGTGCAGGCCCGCGAGCGCCGCGACGGCCGCGTCGCGGGTGGCGTCGTCGGTGTCGTCGTGCAGCCGGAAGAGGACGACGTGCCGGTACGCACCACTCACGTGGCCGGGCCGTCGACGAGCTCGTCGGTGATGCGTCGGTCGTGCGCGGGCACGACGAGCACGTCGGGCAGGGAGGCCAGACGTCGCAGCTCGCGGTGGTTGGCGCGGATGCGGGCGCGGTCGCGGCCGACGGTCAGCTCGTAGACGCGGAGGACACGCACGGGCGCGAGGCGCTGGCCCTGAGGGCTGTGGTCGCTGACGTGGCTGGCGTCGAAGACGGCGTCGCCGGCGTGCAGGACGACCCCGTCGGGAGTCTCGACGGCGACGGCCGCGTGGCCGCGCGAGTGGCCGGGCATGGGCACGAGGACCACACCGGGCAGCACCTCATGCCCGGTGAGTCCGTAGCGCCACTCGTCGCCGCGGCCCTCGTGCAGCACGAAGCGGGGCCCGTGCTCGAGCTGGACCGGCCGGTAGCGGGCGCGGTCGAGGAGGTCGGGGTCGGTGACGGCGGCGGCGTGCTCGTCGGCGGTGGTGTGCACGGCGGCGTCGGGGAAGTCGGACAGTCCGCCCGCGTGGTCGAGGTCGAGGTGGGTGAGCACGACGTGGGCGACGTCGGACGCATCGTACCCGCGGGCCCGCAGCTGGTGCAGGACGGTGTGGTCGGGGTCGCCGTCGGGCCGCAGCAGGTGGCGGACGGGTCCGAACCGACGGGCCGGGTCGGCGACGTCGGCGGTGCCGAAGCCGGTGTCGACGAGGACGAGTCCGTCGGCGGTGTGCAGCAGGAAGACGTGCGCCGGGAGCCCGCGGAGGTTGACGGGGTTCATGACGGCTGCCCTGAGGTGCTCGACGCGCATGTCGCTCATGGTGGCAGAGGTGCGGTGTGTTGGGTCACGAACGGCGGTGGGCGTGTGGAGGCGCGCCCTAGGCTCGGGGGATGCGCCGCTCCCCCACCCACGTCGTGCTGGCGCTCGTGTATCTGGCGGCGTTGGCGGCGATCGCGTTCTGGCCGACCCCGGTCGACCAGGGCGTGGACGTGCTGAACTCGTGGCCGGTGCGGTGGCTGGAGTCGTCGTTCGGGATGCCGCGCCCGGCGGGCTATGACGTGGTGCAGACGGCGGCGAACGTCGTGCTGTTCGTGCCGCTCGGCTGGCTGGCCGTCGCGTTGACGCGTCTGTCGTGGTGGCAGGTGACGGCGGCGGGCTTCGTGCTGTCGTCGGGCATCGAGGTGGGCCAGGCGCTGCTGCGTCCGGAGCGGTTCGCGACGGTGTCGGACGTCGTCGCGAACACGTCGGGAGCGCTGCTGGGCGCGGTCGCCGCGACCCTGCTACTGCGCCGTCGCGTGCCGGTGGAGGCGTGAGGGTCGGCCCGATTCGTCCCGCAGGGTCGGGCCTCGCTATCCTGTACCGGTTGCCGCCCGGCGGCGACGTGGAGATGTCGCATAGTGGCCTAGTGCGCCCGCCTGCTAAGCGGGTTGAGGGTTAAACCTCTCGCGGGTTCAAATCCCGCCATCTCCGCCGAACGACCGAGGACTCCCAGCGCTCTTTGCTGGGGGTCCTCGGTCGTTCAACGAAGGCGTCGGGATTTGGGAGGAGCCGCGAGGAACGAGCGGCGACGGTTCCCGCCATCTCCGCAGACGTGAGAGACTCCCAGCGCTCTTTGCTGGGGATTGCCGTTCACGTACGTGTACGTGTTCGCCGTCAACGGATCCGTCGTCACCGACAGATCCGTCGGCGGCGCAGCCACCCGATACGTGTCCGGCAAGCAACTCTGCCCCGCCATCACGACCCGACTCCAGGTCAGATCAAGTTGCATCCCACCAATGCGACAGTCGCCAGGGGTCAATCAACCACATCAAGATCACGCCACAAATGCGCCGGCAAAACCATTACCTCCGTCAACTGTCGGATGCGTCGAAGGTCGTTCGGTGTCACCGGGACGTCGAATTCATACAGCTGCGTGCACAGCACTTCCAGTGCGACGCCCGCCTCACCGGCGCTGAGCAAATCTCTGACGTTCGTCACGTCCCTCGGCGACATTTGAGGGGCAAGACCTTCCAGCACATCTGCAATTTGATACTCGAGTTCGTTCATGTCGACCTCAGAACGGGTGAGCAGTGATAATTCCTTCGCCACCTGGCTCAAGAATGACTCGTACATCGATACCGTCGCGTCGGCCCTCGACTGCGAACCGCACAGGCCTTCCCTTCTTGGTGAATTCAGCACCGGTCCGGCCAGTGATCTGGCTCCACTCCAGGGATGGATCCGTGGCTATGTCTGACACCTCGTGCATGATCTTGTCACCAGACCACGACTCAGGGAAAGGCGTCTTGTCTTTGGCGCCGGGCCAGAGATGGCCACCACCAGTGGTGTCCCCTTCCAGGATGTGGACACGACGCTTCGAGGAGGAAAGGTCGACACTTCCGCAGTTGTGTACGAGTACCGCGGTGGACCCCACGTGGTACGTATGGAGGCCGTCGACCGTGAGGTTGTAGGCCGTCCCGCCTCGCCACGTGGAGTCATCCAACGGGCTCGACCTGCTGAGGCTCCCGTCCCAGCGCAGGAGCAGCTCACCGCCTCGAAGATCTTCGGCGTCCTTGAACCGTCCCTCGGTCTCGGACCAGAACGGGTGGTCCTCGGTCGTGGTGATCGTCTCGCCGTCGACCTTCAGATCCACCAGCGCATCGCGGTGCTTCCACACATGCGTGACCGTCCGCGGACCCTTCACCCCCGTCTTCGGGTCACTGGCCCAGACCTTGTCGCCGACCTTGACCTTCTCGATCGGCTTCTTGGACTTGTCCCCCATCAACACCAACGTGCGACCAGCGAACGAGTTCAACGAACACGCATGCTCACGCGGGCCCGAGCTCTTGCTGCTGCCCCCACCCCCGCGCCGCGGAGCCTCCGTCTTCGCACTCGCCTTGCGCGCGGCCCCACCGCCGCTCGGCGCGCTCTTCAGCCTCGCGGCATGCCCCTGCAGGACGAGCAGGCGGCCTGCGTCGCGAAGATCTATCTGACCGCCGACTTCTCGCCGAAGACCCGCAACGCCATCCTGGACGGCGAGCCGATCGCACCGCGCGACGCGAACGACCAGAAGACGCTGAACGACATCACGAAGAAGATCGCGGACGAGTGCCTCGCGTCGTGAGTCGCGACGGAGCTACGGGTCCGTGGCTGTCTGCGCGACCCACGACGTCGTCGGCGACCAGACGGCGACGACGAGGGTCCCGTCGGGGCGCAGGGCGGCGCGACGACCGAGCCACGCGGTCGAGTGCTCGAGCCTGCAGGTGGCATCGGACGGAGCGGACGCCACGTCGCGTTCCGTCCACTGCTCGAACCGTCGGGTGAGCTCGGCGCAGGTCAGGTCGGCGGCAGGCCAGGCCCGGATCACCTCCACCATCTCGTTCTCGGAGAGGTCGAGCGCTTCAGCTCCGTCCACCGGTCGGCTCGGCCCACGGACGGGGAAGCCGTCCACGGCCGCCTCGACCCGCTCGTCGGTGCGCAGCGCGACGATCCCCATCGGGACCGCGACCAGCACCGGCACGGCGGCCCCGGCGAGACACAGACCCACGCGCACCTCGCGCGTGCGCGGGGCGAGGAGGCCGAGGACCGCTGCGACGAAGAGACACCCGCTTCCCACCTGGGCACCCTTGATGATCCAGCCGGCCGCGGCCTCCGAGGCCGCCGCGCCCACCCAGATGCTCGCCACGAAGCAGACGGCCGGGACCGCCGCCGCGCCGAGGGCGACGGCCAGCACCGGCATCGGGCGACCCAGCGACTCGGCGTGCTGCGAGGCCGCCACGGCCCACCCGACCAGGCCGGTCAGGACCCCGATCGTCCCGGCCACCCCGACGTTCTCGACGCCGAGCGCCAGCGCGAGCAGGACGGCGGTCACCCCGGCGGGCAGGACTCCTGCTCGCACGAACCGCATCCACGCCTCGTCCCGCATCCCCGCACGCTAGCCGGACCGCGGGACCGGACGCGGCGTCGTCCGTCCAGGCTCGGACGTCCGCACCGCGGCGGTGCAGGACTCAGTCCCCGGGGCCCGCAGCGAGGAGCTGGGTCAACCACTTGGTGAGCAGCGCCGTCTCCTCCCCGCCGAGCAGGTCGCGCTGGGTGACGGCGTGCTCGAGCACGCGGCGCACGTCGGCCTGGAGGGACGACGGCGAGCTCGCGGAGCCGGTGATGGCCGCGATCGCCCCCTCGCGCACGGCCACGGAGAGGTCGCGGTCCTCGGTCGCGAGGATGATCTGGCGCAGGGTGACGCCGATGTTCGTGACGAGCACGTGCGCCGCCGCCTGCTCCGGGGACGTGCAGAGCCGTCCCTGCTGGTGCGCCTTCGTCGTCAGCTGGCGCAGCAGCTCGCTCGGCCGGGCCTGCGCCGCCGGCGAGCAACCGGGTCGCACCTTGCCGTACATCAGCGTGTAGAAGCCGGGGTTCCTCAGACCGAACGCGACATGGGCGTCCCAGCCGTCGCGGATGTCCTGGATCGGGTCGCCGGTACTCTCGGACGCCGACTTCTCGGCGAGGTAGAGGTCGAAACCGCGCTCGACGACGGCATCCGTCAGCCCCTGCTTGTTGCCGAAGAAGTGGTACAGCGTCGGCATCTGGACGCCGGCTGCAGCGCACACCGCCCGCAGGGAGACCTCCTCGCCGGGAGCGCTCGCGATCATCTCGGCGGCGGCGTCGAGCAGACGCGTCCGTGTATCGGCTCGCGTCTCGTCTGTCACGCCGCTACAGTACTCGTGTATCACTGATACGTATTTCTGTTCACCTGACATAGAAAGGTCGATCGTGGCCACGCACACTCTCGAAGGCAAGAACGTCCTCGTCGCCGGGGGCGCCAAGAACCTCGGCGGTCTCATCAGCCGCCAGGCCGCCGCCGAGGCGGGCGCGAACGTCGCGCTGCACTACAACTCCGCGACCACCCGCTCCGACGCCGAGGAGACTCTCGCGGCGGTCGAGGACGCTGGCGTCAAGGGCGTCGTCCTCAGCGGCGACCTCACCGTCCCCGACAACGTCGCGACGCTGTTCGCCGAGGCCGAGTCGGCTCTGGGCACCATCGACGTCGCCATCAACACCGTCGGCAAGGTGCTGCGCAAGCCCATGGCGGAGACGACCGAGTCCGAGTACGACGCGATGTTCGACATCAACAGCAAGGCGGCCTACTTCTTCATCAAGGAGGCCGGCCGGCACCTGGCCGACGGCGGCAAGGTCATCACCATCGTCACCTCGCTGCTCGGCGCCTTCACCGACGGCTACTCCACCTACGCCGGCGGCAAGTCACCCGTCGAGCACTTCACGCGCGCCGCGGCCAAGGAGCTCGCCGATCGAGGCATTTCCGTGACGGCGATCGCGCCTGGCCCGATGGACACGCCCTTCTTCTACGGCCAGGAGACGCCCGAGCGGGTCGAGTTCCACCGCTCGCAGGCGATGGGCAACCAGCTGACGCAGATCGAGGACATCTCCCCGATCGTCCGCTTCCTCGCCACCGACGGCTGGTGGATCACCGGCCAGACCATCTTCGCCAACGGCGGATACACCACTCGCTGACCCCCCAGGAGACCTCTCATGACCGCACCGAACCTGCCAGAGCCCGTCGCCTCCTTCGTGGCGACCGTCAACCGCCACGACGACGCGGGGTTCCTCGACGCGTTCGTCGACGGCGCCGTCGTCGACGACTGGGGTCGCCTCTTCACCGGCCGCGACGAGATCAAGGCGTGGAGCGACCGGGAGTTCATCGGCTCCCACGGCGTGCTGACCGTCGAGGAGGTCAGCCTCCAGGGCGACACCCAGGTCACCGTCGTGGGCGACTGGCGCTCCAGCCACGCCAACGGTCGCTCACGGTTCGTCTTCGACGTCGAGGGCGACCTCCTCGGCCGCATGACCATCCGCGAAGGCTGAGCACCGGACCGGGGCCCGGACGCGTCCCGGTGTCGCCTCAGTGACCCAGGACCCCGGCGCTCTCCTCGACCCGCCGACGCAACAGGACCGCTAGGGTCGAGACATGCGCGGAATCATCCTGGCCGGGGGCACAGGGTCTCGACTGCATCCCATCACCCGAGGCATCAGCAAGCAGCTCGTGCCGGTGTACGACAAGCCGATGGTCTACTACCCGCTGTCCACCCTGATGCTCGCGGGCATCCGCGACATCCTCGTCATCACCAGTCCTCACGAGGCAGAGCTGTTCGTGCGCCTCCTCGGCGACGGCAGCGCGTTCGGGGTCGACCTCAGCTATGCGGTGCAGCCGACGCCCGACGGCCTCGCCCAGGCCTTCCTCATCGGAGAGTCGCACCTCGGCCACGAGACGGCAGCGCTGGTCCTCGGCGACAACATCTTCCACGGGACGGGCATGGGCTACCAGCTGCGCCGGCACAGCCAGACCCAGGTGGCGGCGATCTTCGGGTATCGCACCTCCACCCCGCAGGCCTACGGGGTGGTCGAGATCGGGGAGGACGGCCGGGCGATCTCTCTCGAGGAGAAGCCCCAACGACCGCGGTCGCCCTACGCGGTGCCGGGTCTGTACTTCTACCCCGACGACGTGGTCGATCACGCCAAGGCCCTCAAGCCCTCAGCCCGAGGCGAGCTCGAGATCACCGACCTGAACCGCCTCTACCTCGAGGAGGGCCGCCTGCACGTGGAGGTCCTGCCCCGCGGTACCGCGTGGTTCGACACCGGCACCTTCGACTCGCTCAACGATGCCTCGAACTTCGTGCGCACCATCGAGGCGCGCCAGGGCACCCTCGTCGGGTCGCCGGAGGAGGTGGCCTGGCGTGTGGGCTTCCTCTCCGACGCCGAGCTGCTCGAACGTGCCGAACAGCTCTCCTCGAGCAGCTACGGACCCTACCTGCGCGCCCTGCTCGACGAGGGTGACGACGCCCACGACCCCTACCGCGTCTGACGAGCCCTCATGACCACCAGCGTGCCGTTCCTCGACCTCGACGCGGCCTACCTCGAGCTTCGTCCCGAGATCGACGCCGCCGTGGGCGAGGTCCTCGCGTCCGGGCGCTACCTGCTCGGCGCCCAGACCGAGGCGTTCGAGACAGAGTTCGCCGCAGCGTGCTCCGCCGCGCACTGCGTCACGGTCGGCAGCGGCTGCGACGCACTGGAGCTCAGCCTGACCGCGCTGGGTGTCGGCCCTGGCGACGAGGTCGTCGTCCCCGCCCACACGTTCATCGCCACCTGGCTCGCCGTCTCCCGCTGCGGAGCCCGCCCCGTGCCCGTGGAGCCGTCGCCCGGCAGCTATCTCGTCGACCTCGAGGCGGTCGAGGCGGCGATCACGCCGCGGACGGCGGCCATCCTCGCGGTGCACCTGTACGGCGAGGTCGCCGATCTCACCGCGCTCCGCCGCGTCGCGGACCGTCACGGCCTCGCCCTCGTCGAGGACGCGGCACAGAGCACGGGCGCTCGCGGACGCGACGGCGCGGTCGTCGGCTCCGGCTCCACCGCCGCTGCGTTCAGCTTCTACCCGGGCAAGAACCTGGGTGCCCTGGGGGACGGAGGGGCCGTCGTCACCGACGACGACGAGCTGGCTCGGCGTGTCCGCCTGCTGCGCAACTACGGTTCTGTCGCCAAGTACGCGCACGAGGTCCGGGGCACGAACTCACGACTGGACGAGATCCAGGCCGCCGTGCTGCGCTCGAAGCTGCCGCTGCTGGACGCCTGGAACGCTCGCCGCTCCGCGATCGCCGCGCTCTACCTCGACCGGCTGGAGGAGGCGACGGGCGTTCGCGTCCCCCCACACGACCAGGGAGACTCCGCCTGGCACCTCTTCGTGATCCGCTGCGACGACCGTACGACCTTGCAGGGAGAGCTCACCCGTCACGGAGTCGAGACGCTGGTCCACTACCCGACCCCGGTGCACCTGAGCCCCGCCTACGCGGACCACGGTTACCGACCAGGATCCTTTCCTCGCGCCGAACGCCTGGCTGACGAGGTGCTCAGCCTGCCGATCGGGCCGCACCTCGCACTCCCGACGGCCGAGCTGGTGGCCGAGCTGGTGGCCGAGCTCGCGGCGCAGCACTAGGGCTCGCTGCCCTCAGCCACTGTCCCTGGACCCGACCCCGGCAGCAGCCCACGAGCGTGGGCCTGGGCGAAGGACATCGCCGCCTCGTCACGAGCGGAGAGCACAACCGGCACGTCGGTGGGCCACGGCAGGGCGAGATCGGTGTCGAAGGGGTCGATCGCCAGCTCGAGCTCCGCCTCGTACGGGGTGCTCACGAGGTAGGACATGATCGTGCCAGGCTCGAGCGCCATGAAGGCATGAGCGGTCCCGATCGGGAAGTACAGCGCGTTGCATGCCACCGGGTCGAGCTCCACGGCCTCCCAGCTGCCGAAGGTCGGCGAGTCCGTGCGCACGTCGATCATGATGTCGAGCGCGCGCCCGGCGGCGCAGTGGACGTACTTCGACTGACCCGGCGACGCCGTGAAGTGGACTCCGCGCAGGACGCCGCGCTCAGACACGATGTGGTTCGTCTGGGCCACCGGGAACCGGTGTCCGACGGCGGCGACGAACGCCTCGTCCTGCAAGGGGGAGGCGAAGACTCCGCGAGCGTCCTGGTGCACCGTCGGCGTGAACTCCCAGCCTCCGGCGACGCGCAGCCGACGTGCTCGCACCGTTCAGCTCGCCCTGACGAGCCCGCGAAAGCGTCCCCAACCGTCGGCGACATCCTGGTCGAGCTGGTTCAACCGCGCGGTCACCGACTGGTCGAACCCGTCGAGGAAGTACTCGTCGCCTGCGACTGGCTGCACCTCACGACCTGACTCGACGAACTCCCGCAGCACGTCGTGCAGACTGCGGTCGGACGTGACCCGGCCGGCGACGTACCGGTGAGCACCCTCGAGGTCGGGGAAACCTGCCTCCCGGTACAGGTACACGTCGCCGAGCAGGTCGACCTGCACCGCGACCTGCGGGTGTGCCGCCGGCCTCATGGTGTCCGGCCGGATGCGCAGGAGCTCCGCATCGACTCCCCGGTGCAGGCTCTCGAGCGCGTATCCGAGGTCGATCGTCATCTCCGGCGTGTGCCGCTCGGCGTACTCGACGAACGCGTCGAGGCCGTGCAGCAGCTCCTCGCGCTCCTTCCCGTCGAGCCGTCCATCCTCTCGACCGCTGTAGTCCTCGCGGACGGTCACGAAGTCGAGGGGGCGGTCTGGGCTGGACTCGTTCAGCTCGGCGATGAAGTCCACGAGGTCGATCAGGCGCCCGGTACGCCCGGGCAGGATGATGTGGTTGAACCCGAGCCTGATGTCGCTGCCGCGCTCCTGCCGCTGGTGCATGAACCTCTGCAGGTTGGCCTTGACACGACTGAACGCGCCCTTCTTGGTCGTGGTCTGCTCGTACTCCTCGTCGTTCAGCCCGTAGAGCGAGGTCCGCAAGGCTCCGAGGTCCCACACTCCTGGCTGCCTGGAGAGGGTCGCGTCGGTGAGGGCGAAGGAGTTCGTGTACATGGTCAGGTCGAGACCACGACCAGCAGCCTGGGTGATCAGCTCGCCCACCCCGGGATTCGTCAACGGTTCCAGTCCACCCGACATGTACATGGTGGTGCCGCCGTCGTTCGGCACCTCGTCGATCACGGCGGCCAGGATCTCGTTGCCGGGGGAGAGCGCGTCCGCGGCGTACCGGGCGCCGGTCACGCGCACGCAGAAGTGGCAGCGGAACATGCACGTGGGACCCGGGTACAGGCCGACGCTCACCGGGAACGCGAACCGACGCTCCACCGCGGCATCGAGTGCTCCCGCCGCGTTGAGCGGCTTGATCGTGTTGCTCCAGTACTTGCCGGCGGGACCCTGCTCCACGGCGAGGGCGAGCTCGGGCACGCTGTCGAACAGGTGGAGCAACTCCGCGAAGGCCTCACGGTCGAGACCCATCGTGCGGCGCGTCTGCTCGAGCGGCGTGAACGGATGGGCCCCGTAGTGGGAGACGATCGTCGCGAGGTGAGCGGCCTTCTGCTCGACGCCCTCCTCGCACAGCACGCTGATCCGCTCGGCGATCACCTGACGTGCCACGTCGTGGTCGACGTCGGGCCGTGCGACGTCGAGGACGCTCATCTTGGTCTCCATGGGAATCGGCAGCCTCCTGCTAGGGGGTCTAGGTCGGTGTGCTCGTCGCGGACGCCAGGCGACCGGCGACCTGCTCACCGTTCGCGACGACGAGGCGAAGCACGTCGCAGATCCGTCGGATGTCCTCGCTCGAGACCGCAGGACCGGTGGGGAGGGCCACGACCTGCGAGGCCAGCCACTCGGCGTTCTCGATGCGTGGCGGCGGATCTGCGCGGTAGGGCGCCATCAGGTGGCACGGCGGCGAGAAGTAGGGCTTGGCGACGACCTGCTCGGCCGCGAGCACCGCGATGATCCCGTCACGGTCGACACCTGTCTGAGCGCCGTCCACCGAGACGATCACGTACTGGTAGTTGCTGGACTCCTCGCCGTCGAGCTCGTGCACGCGCAAGCCCTTGACCCCTCGGAGCTCCCCGGCGTAGAGGTCGTGGTTGAGCCGGTTGTGCTCGCACACCGCGGGAAACGCGTCCAGCGACGTCAGACCCATCGCAGCCGAGGACTCACTCATCTTGGCGTTGGTGCCCATGAGCTCGACCTGGCCGCCCTGGCCCAGTCCGAAGTTGTGCATGCTCCGCGCCCGGGCAGCCAGCGTGTCGTCGTTCGTCACCAGGGCACCGCCCTCGAAGGACGTGACGACCTTCGTCGCGTGGAAGCTGAAGACTTCAGCGTCGCCGAAGCCACCCGCACGTCGGCCGTCGCGCGTGCACCCGAGGGCATGCGCCGCGTCGTAGATCATCGTCAGTCCGTGCTCGTGGGCGAGCCGGTCCAGCTCGTCGACGGGGGCGACCTGTCCCCACAGGTGGACCCCGACGACCGCGCCCGTGCGCTCGGTGATCCGGCGCTTGACGTCGTCCGGGTCGACGAGCCCGGTGACCGGGTCGACGTCACAGAAGACCGGCTCGAGGCCGATCCAGGCAGCCGCGTGGGGCGTGGCCGCGAACGTCATCGCCGGCATGATGACCTCGCCGCGGACGCCTGCAGCGTGCAGGGCGAGCTGCAGTCCGACCGTGGCGTTGCTCGTCGCCACGCAGTGCCGGACCCCAGCGACCTCGGCCACCTCGGCCTCGAACTCGCTGACGAGGGGTCCGCTGTTGGTGAGCCACTCGTTGTTCAACACCCATGCCATGCGCGACTCGAAGCGTGCGCGGTCACCGATCGAGGGACGCCCGACCGTCACGGTGTTGAGGAACGCTGCGGGCCCGCCGAAGAGTGCGAGGTCGTCGATCGTGCGCTTCACGGGTGCTCCTCCTGCGCCAGGGCGAGAGCGCACGCCATCAGGGTGCGCAGCTCCACGGTCACGTAGTTCTCACGCGCGAGCAGGTCCCCGACCTCGCCGAGCGTCACCCACCGGTGGTCGGGAGAGTCGGATGCGTCGAAGGTCGAGGGGACCTCCACGATCACGTACCTGTTCTGGATGCGGAAGAATCGCCCTCCCTCCTCGGACTGCCACGCGTCGTAGAGGACCGACCCAGGATCGGCAGCGGCGACCACGTCCAGGTACCGAGGCGCCGCCGACTCCGGCAGGTCGGCGTAGTTCGCAGGTTGGCAGTGGACGGTCGGCGCGAGCTCCGCGACCTCGAAGCCACCGGCCTGCGTGCGCATCTGCACGAGCGCCAGCAGCACTCCGTCCACCTCGGTGACCAGCAGGGCGAGCAGTCCCGGGCTGGCCGCAGCCACGATGGGCTGGGACCACGAGGCGACCTCGCGCCCGCTGGCGGTGACGGTGATCCCGAAGACCGAGAAGTACTTGCCGTCCACGTGCTCGATGGCGTCGTCCCCGAACACCCAGCCGGAGGTCACCGTGTCGCTCAGCGGACGAAGACGTTGCACGAGCTCGCGCTGGGACCGGACGTCCGTCACCCAGCGTCGCAGCTCGCCACGGGGCCGCGGCCCCGTGGCGAGCGAGCGGCGCAGTGCCGGCCACCGGGCGGCCGGTGCGCGATCGGCGGCTCGCACCGGACCGAGTCGACCTGTGGTCGGGAGGCACGAGATCACGCTGCGCAGGTCCATGTTGACCACGTTGTCGACGAGCAGCGCCGAACGGAGCACCGACAGCGGCGTCCACCGGAAGTCAGGATGCGGCTCGACGTCCTCCGTCACCTCGACGACGAGGTTCCTGTTCCGCTTGCGCAGGAACCACGAGCCCTGCTCCGACTGCAGGACGTCGAGGAGCACCCGACCAGGCGTGGCGTCGTTGACGTGCTCGATGTAGCGAACCGCGCTGCCACGGTGGACGCCGACAACGTTGCTGCGCGTGGCCTGCACGGTGGGCGAGAGCTGGGCCTTTCCCAGGTTGCCCGGCTCGATCTTCGCCTGGACCAGGGCGTGCATGACGCCGTCGACCTCACGGACGAGGAGAGCGAGGAACCCCACCTCGGGCTGCAGCAGGATCGGCTGGGACCACTCACGCTGCCAGCCGTGGTTGGTCGAGACGGAAAGTCCCTCGACGGAGAAGAACCGGCCGGAGTCGTGCCGGATCGCGCCGTGGACATCGTCGACCGACCAGTGCGCGAGGTCGGCGAACGCGGTGCGCTCGACACTCATGTGCCGAGCCTCGGCGCGTTCGGCGAGCCACCCGAGGAGCTCGTCACGCGGACTGCTCCCGTCGACCTCGAGCAGTGTCCCCGGCCCGGTCGGGTCCGTCCGCGCCGGCGCAGATGGATGCTCCATCGGTGGACGCCCCTTCCTCCGCTGGTCCGATCGTGCAGGTGAGCCTAGCCCGAGAGAACTAGAAGGAAGTCTAGCCTGACGCCGCCCGTCGCAACACGTCCGCGACCTCGGCCGCCCGCTCCACCAGGTAGAAGTGCCCACCCAGGAAGGCCAGGAACGAGACCGGCCCGGAGGAGGCGTCCCGCCAGCCGTCGAGGGCCTCGGCGGGCACGAGCGGGTCGTCGCGGGCGTGAAGCACCGTGAGGGACGTCGCGACCCGGGCGTCGGCCGACGCCCGGTACTCGCGGACGATGGCGTAGTCGGCCCTGACCGCCGGGAGCACCAGAGCGAGCAGATCCGGGTCGTCGAGGACCGCTGCATGGGTCCCCGAGAGACGGAGGAGCTCGGTCACCAGGGCGTCGTCGTCGGTCGGGCCGCCCGGGGGCGGCGTCCAGTCCGGCGCACCTCGCCCGGAGACGACGAGGTGGGCGACGGCGACCCCGAGACCCTCCAGCCGTCGCGTCACCTCGAAGGCCACCACCGCCCCCATGCTGTGGCCGAAGAGCGCGAGCGACCGCTCCGCCGCCTGCGACGACAGCCGCGCCGCCACCTCGTCGGCCAGCCGGTCGATCGACGGCAGCTGCTCCTCGCCGTACCGGTCCTGGCGCCCCGGGTACTGCACCGCCCACACCTCGACCTCGGGGAGCAGTGCTCCCAGCGGCCGGTAGTAGCTCGCCGAGCCGCCGGCGTGCGGCAGGACGACCAGCAACGGAGCATCCTGACGAGCGGCGTTCAGCGGGCGGAACCACAGGTCGTCGAGACCTCCACCGTCCGTCACGCGGCCTCCCCCGACCTTGCACGGGCCTCGATCCACGCAGCGGCCACGAGGACACCGCGCTCCCGGGACCACCGCCCCCGGAGCACCGCGGGAAGGCACAGGGCCGCGAGCTCGTGCGACGGTCGCAGCAGCGACGCACGGAAGGTCCCCCGGTCCGGGTCGACGACGACCTCGGCGTCGCCGAAGTCCAGCCAGCTCAGCGCCAGCGGGTACCAGATCTTGAAGACGACCTCCTTGACGCAGAAGACCAGCCGGTCCCACGCGACGGCGCGACCGTCGGCTGACAGGGCGACGACCATCGACCGCTCGGCCGGCGAGGCGATCGTCTCGAGGACGCCGTCGGGGAGACGCAGGTCGGGCTCGGCGTCGATCCCCACCGCGCGCACGTCCCCGCGACGGGCGACCGTGACACCGACGTATCCGACACAGTGGGTGATGCTCCCGACCACGCTCGCAGGCCAGGCCGGTTCGCCCCTCGGTCCTGACAGGATCGACGTGGCGGGAGCGCCGAGCTCGAGCAGGGCCGCGCGGGCCGCGCGGCGTCCTGCGGCGAACTCGCGGCGACGCGTCGGAACTGCCCTGGAGACGAGAACCCGCTCCGCGGCGGTGAGACCGTGCTCCTCCCCGTGCTCGAAGGACTCTCTGACGACGAGCCGCTGGTCGTCGAGGAGGCGCCGCAGCGGTCCGTCCTCGACGTGCGCAGCACCGTCAGGCACCACGGTCCTGGGCGTGCACCGGCATGGTCCGCACGCCGAGGACGATCTGGTCGAACGACGCGAAGGACGGGTCGTCCCGGTCGACCACGAGTCGGCCGTGGGCGCGCACGATCTCCTCGAGTGCCACGATGTTCTCGAGCCGGGCGAGCGGCGCCCCGAGGCAGAAGTGGATCCCGTGCCCGAAGGCGAGCTGCGCCGCTCCGCGGACACCCCGGTCCGGGTCGAACAGGTCCGGATCATCGTGCGCCTCAGGATCGCGGTTGGCCGACAGGACCCAGACGTTCACCATCACGTCCGCCGGCAGCTCCACGTCGCCGACCCGCGTGGCCGTGGTCGTCGTGCGCTGCATCTGCGGGAACGGTGGGCGGAAGCGCAGGACCTCCTCCACGATCGCCGGGATCCGCTCCGGCTGGTCCCGCGCGAGGTCCCACGCCCACGGGTGCTCGTCGAGCGTGTTGACGATGTTGCCGAGCAGCACCGTCGTCGTGACGTGCCCCGCAAGGAGCAGCGCGGTCGAGAAGTTCGCCGCCTCGACGTCATCGAGCACCCGCCCATCGACCTCGGCGAGGACGAGTCGACTCACCAGGTCGTCTCCCGGCGCCGCACGGCGTTGCGCACACAGGTCCCTCAGGTAGGTGGTCAGAGGATCGAGGATCTGGGCGATCCGTTCGGCCAGCGCGGGGTCGGTCGGATCGTCCATCTGGATGTCGATCAGGGAGGCCGACCAGGAGCCGAACTGCTCCTGGTCCTCACGGGGGAGTCCGAGCAGCTCTCCGATGATGGTCACCGGCAGCGTGAACGCAAGCTCCTCCACGAGGTCGAAGCGAGAGCCCGCGGCGTCGAGCAGCTCGCGGGCGACCTCACGTATCCGCGGTTCCAGGCCCTCGATCATCCTGGGCGTGAACGCGCTGCTGACCACCTTGCGAAGCGCGCGGTGCTCCGGCGGGTCCAGCTCGTGAATCATGCCCGGGGTCGGCTCCGCCCCCTCGATGACGCGATTCGGGTCGGAGGAGAAGGTCAGCGTGTCCTTCAGGACCTGACGGACGTCCTCGTGCCGGAACACGTGCCACACCCCGTACTCGTCTCGCCAGACCGGCTCGTCGGACCGCATGTCCGCCAGCCAGGACAACAGCGCCTGCTCGTCGGACATGGGCGGGACCACGGAGGACGACACGACTTACTCCTCGGGTTGGCGACATCGGGCACACCGACCGAGGCGTCCGACCGGCGCATCGTCACCGTATCCTGAGTCGTGCCGACGAGCCCAGGCCCAGGCCGGCGACCCGACGACAGGAGCACGAGATGGCACCCGCGCAGGACCGACCGCGGGGACGAGGACCCTCCTCCGGACGTCCGGAGCGTCCCGTGGGCGGCCGGACGCAGCGCGACCGGGACCGGCGGGTCCTCGGGCAGAACTTCCTGCGGGACACGGCGACGATCCGGCGGATCGCCGACGCCGCCGACCTCGACCCGCACGGCCTGGTCGTGGAGGCGGGGCCCGGAGAGGGTCTGCTCACCCGTGAGCTCGCCCGCCGCGCCGCGCGCGTACGCACGTACGAGCTGGACGCACGCCTGGCGGCACGACTGACCGCCGACCTCGGGAAGGCGCCGGACATCGAGGTCGTCCATGCGGACTTCCTGACCGCCGCGCCCCCGGACGAGCCGTTCCAGTTCGTGGGCGCGATCCCGTACGGCATCACCTCGGCCATCGTCGACTGGTGCCTGACCGCGCCGACGCTGACGTCGGCGACGCTGGTGACCCAGCAGGAGTTCGCCCGCAAGCGGACGGGGGACTACGGACGCTGGACGGCTCTCACCGTGACGACCTGGCCGACCTTCGAGTGGCGCTACGTCGCCAAGGTCGACCGGTCGCTGTTCACGCCCGTCCCACGCGTGCACTCCGCGATCATGAGGCTGCAGCGCCGCCCCGAGCCGCTCGTGGCGGACCCCGAAGCGCGGTCGCGGTACGCGGACATGGTGGAGATCGGCTTCATCGGCAAGGGGGGCAGCCTGTACCGCTCGCTGGCCCGGGAGTGGCCCCGCCAGAAGGTCGACAGCGCGTTCGCGCGAGCCGACGTCGCACACGACGAGATCGTGGCCTTCGTGCACCCCGACCAGTGGATCACGCTCTTCCGTCACCTGGACGGGTTCCGGGGCCGGCCGCGGCGCGCGACGGACGACGACCGAGGCCGGCGCGGCTCGTCCGGGCGGCCCGGACACCGCGACGGGCGAGGGAGCACCGGCGCAGGACGCCCTGACCCGGCGGGAGGCCGGGGCCGTCGCGGCAGCCGACCCGGCCGACCCGGGCGACCCGGGCGACCCGGCCGCGGGTCGGCCTAGCGTCCCTGCGTGCGGACGGTCACGTCGACGCCGCGTCGCAGATCTCTCGACGACGCACCGACCTCCACCGTGCGTCGTCCCGTCCCCGTCACCCAGGTGTCGCGGTCGACGTCCCAGTGCTGCAACGCACGTGGCGCGATCCTCACCACGACCCAGCGGGACTCCCCGGCGCGCAGACGGACCTTCTCGAAGCCCGCCAGCTGTCGTTCGGCCTGCGGCAGCTCGACCTCGGGGCTGGGTCCCAGGTAGGCCTGGACGACCTCCGAACCGGCGCGGTCGCCGGTGTTCGTCACCTTCACCCGCGCGACGAGACCGCCGTCGCGAGCTGGACGCACCGTGAGCGGGCCGTACCTGAAGCTCGTGTAGGACAGGCCGTGCCCGAAGGCGAACAGCGGCTGCACGTCCTCCTTGTCGTACCAGCGGTACCCCGAGAAGATCCCCTCGTCGTAGTGCACCGTGCCGGCGACGCCGGGGAACCGTCGGGGGTCGGAACCGACCGGGGTCTCCTCGATCGACCGAGGGAAGGTCTGCGTGAGTCGTCCACCGGGCTCCGCGTCCCCGAAGAGCAGCGCCGCCGTCGCCTCCGCCCCGGCCTGCCCGGGGTACCACATGTCCAGCACGGCACGAGTGGAGTCCAACCACGGCATCGTGACGGACGACCCGGTGTTGAGAACGACGACCGTGCGCGGGTTGGCGCGGGCCACGGCCTCGATGAGCTCGTCCTGGCGACCCGGCAGGGCCAGCGATGTGCGGTCGGCGGTCTCGGCACCGTCGTCGTAGCCGAAGACGACCGCGACGTCCGCGCCGCGTGCCGCCTCCACGGCCGCGTCCTGCGCCTGCCGCGCCGCGCCGGGCGTGACCCACGTCAGGTCGACGTCCACGGTGGGGTCGCCGCCGGGCGGCGCAGTCCCTGTGAGCTGGATGCTGTGCTCACCAGCGTCCAACCGCAGGGGGACGCTGGTGAGCGGGCCGAACACGTCCCCCACGCCGATGGGCGCTCCGCCGTCGACCACGAGGCCGCCGTTCCCGCCGTCCATCCGCACCGCGATCCTGTAGTCGCCCGTCTCCGGCACGGTCAGCGTCCCCTCGTACAGGACCCCGTTCGCGTCCGGCGTCTTGCGACCGCTCTCGAAAGTGGGCTGGAGCGCGTCCGGACCGATCGCGGTTCCCCTGAGCTCCTCACCCACCTGGTAGCTCAGCTGCGACGCGGGGGCCCGGTCTCTCATGGCGTCGAGGGGTGCGTTGGCGAAGTCGGGCTCCACGTACGAGCTGCCGAGACCGGTGACCTTCGGCTCCTTCGCAGTCGGTCCGATCACAGCGATCTCCTGGTCCGCGTCCGGGTCCAGCGGCAGCAGGGAGTCCTCGTTGCGCAGCAGCACCGCACCCTCCTCCGCGACCTCCTGGGCCACCGCCACACCACCGGCGACGTCTCGCTGGGGCCGCGTCGGCGGTTCGGCGTCCAGCAGGCCGAACCGTTCCATCTGGCGGAGGATGCGCGTCACCGACGTGTCGAGTCGCGACTCCGGGATCCGACCCTCCTCGATCGCACGACGCAGAGCGTCGCCGAAGAACTTCCCCGGCGCGAGGCTGCCGTCGGGGTTGACGTCGACGCCCATCTCCTGGTCGAGCCCGGCCTCGATGTCCTCCGTGGCGTGCGTCGCCCCCCAGTCCGACATCACCCAGCCCTCGAAGCCCCACTGCTCCCGCAGGATCTCGTTCAGCAGCGTGTCGTTGCCGCAGGCGAACGTGCCGTTGACCTTGGGGTAGGCGCACATGACGGACGACGCGCCCGCGCGGATCGGCGCCTCGAAGCCGGGTAGCTCGACCTCGCGAAGGGTGCGCTCGTCGATGTCGACGTCGGTCGTGTAGCGGTCGGTCTCCTGCGTGTTGGCGGCGAAGTGCTTCACCGAGGTCATGAGTCCCTGGCTCTGGACGCCGCGGACCTGCGAGGCGGCGATCCGGCCGGTGAGGAGCGGATCCTCGCTGAACGTCTCGAAGTTGCGTCCGGCCTGTGGGACGCGGATGTTGTTGACCATCGGCCCGAGGATCACGTCCTGGCGTGCGGCGCGACCCTCGCGGCCCAGGACCTCGCCGTACCGGCGCGCCAGGTCCTCGTCGAAGGTCGACGCCAGCGCCACCGGCGCCGGCATGGCGACCGCCGGGCGGCTGATCGTGACGCCGGCCGGACCGTCCGTGCCGCTGAGCTGAGGTATCCCCAGCCGGGGCACACCGGGAAGCCAGAGCTTCTCGAGGGGGTCGTCCAGGTTGTAGTTCCAGTAGACGAAGGACAGCTTCTCCTCGACCGTCATCTGTGCCACCAGTCGGTGGACCTCTCGGTCGTCACGGGACTCCTCGGGCCCCGCGACCTTCGCCCCGACCGCGCCCGTCGAGCCGGCGACCAGCACCATCATGATTCCGAACAATCCCCCGAGAACGCGCATGTGCCATTGTGCCCACACGCCCGCCGCGCGATGCAACCGAACGGCTCCCCTCCCCGTGCTCGGTCACCGTCACCCACGAATCTGGCCCTGTCCTCACCGCGCGGGCGTCGAGTAGGGTCGTCGGCGTGAGCATCTCGGCCTGCCGCATCTGCGGTCACACCGACCTCGAGCCCATCCTGTCCCTCGGCGACCAAGCCTTGACCGGAGTCTTCCCCGGCGATCCCGACACGGTCGTCCCAGCGGTACCGCTGGACCTCGTCCGGTGCACGCCACCTGGGTGTGGCCTGGTCCAGCTCCGCCACACGGCCGACTTCGGGCTCATGTTCAACGACGGGTACGGCTACCGCTCGGGGATCCGGCCGTTCATGGTCGACCACCTGGGGTCGCTCGTCGCGTCGGTGCGCTCCAAGGTGGACGTCGGCCCGTCGGACCTCGTCATCGACATCGGGAGCAACGACTCGACGCTGTTGCGCTCCTACCTCCCCGACGCACCGACGATGGTCGGCTTCGACCTCGTCGGGGAGAAGTTCCGCCACCTGTACCCCCCGGGGGCCGACCTGGTCGCGGGGGCCTTCTCCGCGGACACCTTCCGGGAGCGGTACGGCGAACGCCAGGCGCGGATCGTGACGTCCGTGGCGATGTTCTACGACCTCCCGGACCCGCTGGCCTTCGTCCGCGACGTGCGCGACGTGCTTGCGCCGGACGGCTTGTGGGTGGCCGAGCAGAGCTATCTCGCCTCCATGCTCGAGGCCGGCGCCTACGACGTCGTCTGCCACGAGCACCTCGAGTACTACGCGCTCGCACAGTTCGACTGGATGGCGGAGCGTAGTGACCTCGTCGTGGTCGACGCCGAGGTCACCGACGTGTACGGCGGCAGTCTCCGGGTGACTCTCGGGCACCGCGGTGGGCCTCACGTCCCGAACACCGTGGCCCTCGACCGGATCCGCGCCGCGGAACAGGCGGCCGGACTGGCCGGCCCCGCGCCCTACGAGGCGTTCACACGACAGACCGAGGAACACCGGGACAGGCTCGTGGACTTCCTGGACCGGTCCCGCGCGCAGGGCCGCACGACCCTGGGCTACGGGGCCTCCACGAAGGGCAACGTGATCCTGCAGTACTGCGGGTTGACCGAGACCGACCTGCCCTGCATCGGTGAGGTCTCCCCCGAGAAGGCGGGCCGCTTCA
The DNA here is from genome assembly GCA_026392465.1 of Propionibacteriales bacterium. GTDB lineage: Bacteria > Actinomycetota > Actinomycetes > Propionibacteriales > Nocardioidaceae > Aeromicrobium. The sequence goes on along the minus strand of JAPLCA010000009.1, from coordinate 10,311 downwards.
CACCAGGCACCAGGATCCCCATCGTCTCCGAGGAGGATGCCAAGGCGCGGCTCCCCGACCAGCTCCTGGTGCTCCCCTGGATCTACCGCGACGGTTTCGTCGAGCGCGAAGCCCAGTTCCTGCGCGACGGCGGATCCCTCGTCTTCCCGCTGCCCCGGTTCGAGGTCGTCTCGTGACCAGCCTGCCGGCGGTGCCGGACCTGGACTCCGACGCGTTCCACGTCGACTGGTACGACACCTACGCCGAGCTGCGCGAACGGAGGCCGGTCGCGCCCGTGCGGTTCTTCGGCCAGGATGCCTGGCTGGTGACCGGTTACGAGCAGGCGCGCACCGCGCTCACCGATCTGCGTCTGTCCAGCGACCCGAAGGCGCAGTACCCCGACGTCGAGGTCGACTTTCCGGCCTACCTGGGCTTCAGCGACCGGGCCAAGCACTACTTCGTCAACAACATGGGCACGAGCGACCCGCCTCACCACACGCGCCTGCGCAGGCTCGTCGCACGGGAGTTCACGGCCCGGCGGGTGGCGGCCATGCGCCCTCGTGTCCAGCAGATCGTCGACCGCCTCCTCGACGCCATGTCGCAGGCGCGCGAGACCGACGTCGTCGCCACGTTCGCGCACCCGCTCCCGATCCAGGTGATCTGCGAGCTGCTCGGCGTGGAAGAGGGACGTCGCAGCGACTTCGGGCGGTGGAGCGCCGAGATCCTCATCATGGATCCCGAGCGGGCGCAGGCCCGCGGCGACGCAGCAGAGGACGTGGTGGACTTCATGCTCGACCTGGTCGAAAGACGGCGCACCGCGCCTGGTGACGACCTGCTCTCCGCCCTCATCCAGGCTCGCGACGACGACGAGGCGCGGCTGAGCCAGGACGAGCTGGTCTCCGTCGCCCTGGTGCTCCTCCTCGCCGGGTTCGAGGCCTCCGTCAGCCTGATCGGGCTCGGCACCTACCTGCTCCTGCGGCACCCTCTGCAGCTGGCCCGCCTGCAGGAGGACCCGTCGCGCTGGCCCAACGCGGTCGAGGAGGTGCTGCGGTTCTACGCACCGCCGGAGACGACCACGCGCTTCGCCTCGGAGGACGTCGTGATCGACGGCGTCACGATTCCTGCGTACAGCATGGTCCTCGTCGCAGGCGCTGCCGCGAACCGCGATCCCGCTCGCTTCGCCGACCCCGATCGCTTCGACGTCGGTCGCGACACGAAGGGACACCTCACCTTCGGGCACGGGATCCACCACTGCCTGGGTCGCCCCCTGGCCATGCTGGAGGGGGAGGTCGCGCTCAGGTCGCTGTTCGAACGGTTTCCAGGGCTGCGCTGCGCCGTCGACCTCGACGACGTCACGTTCCGCCGGTCGCTGCTGCTGCGCGGCATCGATCACCTCCCCGTCCGACTCGACGGATGAGTCGTGAGTAGCTCCAGCGCGTGGCTGCGCTGCCTCCGTCAGGAGCCGGCGGCGCGGTTCCACCTCCTGTGCCTCCCCCACGCCGGCGCCGCGGCGGACTCCTTCGTGACGCTTGCCGCCGCGCTGTCCCCGGACGTCGAGCTGTGGGCCGTGCAGTACCCCGGCCGGCAGGACCGCGCCGCGGAGGAGCAGCTGCCGACGGCGGGGGCGATCGCGGACGTCGTCGCCGGGGCGTGGCGGGACCTCGGCCGCGCCCGTCCCTTCGCCATCCTCGGTCACAGCATGGGCGCACTCGTGGCCTACGAGACGGCGCGGCTGCTGGAGGCACACCCTGAGGAGGCGCCGGCCCGACTGGTCGTCTCCGGCCAGATGGCCCCCGAGCAGCACGCGCGGCGCCGGGACCTGCCCGAGGACGACGGCCTGCTGGACGAGGTCCGACGCCTGGACCCTGGCACGGTGCTCGACGACGCGCTCCTGCGCGAGCACGCCCTTCCCGCCCTCAGGGCGGACTACCGGGTCCTGCGGGACTACACGTGGGAGCCCCGACCCCTGCTGCGCGCCCCGCTGACCGTGCTGTGCGGCGACGCAGACCCCTTGACGCCTCTTCCCGACGCGGAGCGCTGGCTGGCGCTCTCGGTCGTCCCAGGCCGGATCCGTACGCTCGAGGGCGGCCACTTCTTCCTGCGCGACCACGTCGACACCGTGGCCGCCCTCGTGCGCGAGGACCTCCTCGAGTCAGCTGGCAGGCTTGCGGGCTGACGCGATCACGAAGTCCAGAGCCGGGAGCTCTCCCTTCATCCCGGCGTCGCTGGTCAACGACCGCTTCACCTGGCGGTAGAAGAGCCGGCTCACGCTCGACCGGAAGGACTCCTCGGCGAGCTTGGTCTGCCAGTACTCGAGCCACGGCTCCATCACCCGATCACGGATGCTGCGCACCTCCACGTCGACGAACCCGGCCTTCTCCAGCTGCTCGGCGTAGACGGCTCGAGGGACCCAGTTCGCCGGCGGCATACCGCCGGAGAGCGACCCCTTGCGCTGGGGCGCCAGACGCGGGGTGCTCGACCGCTCGCCGTCGAGGTCCAGCGGGATGATGTCGCCGATGGCGAGCGTCCCTCCCGGCTTCAGGACGCGGAACGCCTCGGCGAAGAAGTCCGTGCGCGGGTCGTAGTGGAGGGCGGACTCGAGGGAGGTCACGCGGTCGAAGCGGTCGGCCTCGAACGGCAGGTCCGTCGCCGACCCCTCCGCGAACGACAGCGAGTCCGTCAGGCCCTCCTGCACGGCTCGCTCCTGAGCGGCCGTCACGTGACTCGGAGTCAGGTCGATACCCGTGATGCTGGCCGGGCGTCGGGTCTCCCACCAGAAGAAGTCCTGCGCTCCCAGCCCGAAGCCCACGTCGAGGAGGTGGTCGCCCGGGCCCATGCCCGAGGCCTGCGCCAGCTGGTCGGCGAGCGCCTGGTTAGCCTCCTCGAGGCTGTCGCACCCGGGTTCCCAGTACCCCAGGTTGATGTACGCGCCCTCCGTCGTCGCGTCGTGGTCGTCGGCGAACAGCTCGTACGCGACCCGGGTGCGGGTCGAGGGTCGCACCCGCGTCCACACATGCCACCTGACCATGTCACGGACGTCCTTCACGATGCTCTGCTGTGCCATGCCCCTCGATGTCCTCTCTTCATGACGACCGCCGTCCGTCCGGACGGCGGGTGGGGTGGACTCACCCCATCCACGCCCACGGTGCCGCGGAAGCGGCCGAGGGCGGGAAGATCGTGTCGAGCGCCGCTCTCAGCGACGCGTCGAGCGTGGTCGTGGCCGCCCGGAGCGCGGAGTCCAGCTGCTCCGGCGTGCGGGGGCCCACGACGGCGCCTGTGACGCCCGGGCGGTCGAGGAGCCAGGCCAGGGCGGCCTCGGCCGGGGCGACGCCGTGCGCGCGACAGGTCGACTCGAAGGACTCGACGGCCGAGCGGACGGACGGCAACAGCTCCTGCGCCCTGCCCTGGGCGGACTTGACCGCGACGCCGCGGCGCAGCTTGTCGAGCGCGCCGCTCAACAGACCGCCGTGCAGGGGCGACCAGGCGAAGACCCCGACCCCGTAGGCCTCGGCCGCGGGGAGCACCTCGAGCTCGACGTCTCGGCGCGCGAGGTTGTAGAGGCACTGATGACTGATCGTCCCGATCCCCTGGCGCCGTCGGGCCGCCTCCTCCCCTGCGGCGATCTGCCATCCCGCGAAGTTGCTCGACCCGACGTACCGGACCTTCCCGCTGCCCACGAGGGTCTCCATCGCCTGCCACACCTCGTCCCACGGCGCCGCGGGGTCGTACTCGTGCATCTGCAGGAGGTCGATGTGGTCGACACCCAGGCGGCGGAGCGAGGCCTCGCACCCGGCCACGATGTGCCGGGCCGACAGACCCCGGTCGAGCACCCCGTCGCTCATCGGGCTGCCGACCTTCGTGGCGACCACGGTGTCCTCGCGACGCCCACCCCCCTGCGCCAGCCACCGGCCCAGGAGCTCCTCGGTGTGCCCCTTGTACAGGCGCCAGCCGTAGATGTCAGCCGTGTCCACGCAGTTCACACCGCGCTCACGGGCATGGTCGAGGAGCGCGAGTGCGTCGTCGTCGTCCACCCGTCCGCTGAAGTTCACCGTCCCGAGCCACAGCGAGCTGGTCACGAGCGCCGAGCGGCCCACCCGCACGTAGGGCACGTCGGCGCTCACCGGGCGTGCTCCTCGACGCGACGGACGCACTCCTCGACCACCGCGGCGGGGGTCGGCTCGGACAGCATGGCCGTACGCAGACGGCGCGCGCCCTCCGCGTACGAGGGCTCCTCGAGCACGGCGACGATCGCGTCGCGCAGTCCCTCGACGGTGAGCTCCGGGACCGGCAGGGCGATGCCGGCACCGACCTGCTCGGTGCGGGCGGCCCGCACGCCAGTGTCCCAGCCGTCGGGCAGGACCACCTGCGGCAGACCGTTGATCGCCGCGGTGTGCCAGCTTCCCGGTCCACCGTGGTGCACCGTCGCCGCGCAGGTCGGCAGCAGCGCGTGCATGGGGACGAAACCGACGGGGCGCACGTTGTCGGGCAGGCGCTCCACGCCGGCGAGCTGGTCCTGGTCGAACGTGGCCACGACCTCGGCGTCGACGTCGCCCAGTGCCTGGAGCAGGTCGGCGACCGGCACCTGGCCGATGTCGTTCTCCCGGCTGGAGATCCCCAGCGTCAGGCAGACGCGCGGCCGCGACGGCGGGTCGCGGAACAGCCAGGACGGCACGGTCGAGGGCCCGTTGTAGTCCACGTACCGCATGCCCACGGTGTCGAGCCCCGTGTCGAGACGCATCGGGGCCGGCGCCGGGTCGATGGTCCAGTGCCCGACGACCGCGCGCTCGCTGAAGTGCACCGGTCGGTCGGCGGCGAGACGCTGCATGGTCCACGTCAGCCACTCCCCGAGGGGGTCCTCGCGCAGCCCCTCCGGCTGCTCCTCGCGCAGGGCCAGGAAGCGCTGACGCGCGCGGACCGCGATGTCCGGTCCCCAGAGCAGCCGTGCGTGCGGGACGTCCAGCACCTCGGCGACCACGGAGGCGGCGAAGGTGAGCGGTTCCCAGACGACCAGGTCGGGCTTCCACGACCGGCAGAACTCGAGCAGCCCGTCGGCCAGGGAGTCCGAGCTCATGAGGGCGTAGAACGTCGGCGTGAGCACCGTCTGCATGCCCAGCTGGTGCTGCCAGGTCAGCGTGCTCGGGTCCTCCTCGCTGAAGTCGAGGCTGCGGACGTAGTCGATGATGTCGTAGCCCGCGTGAGTCATGAAGTCGACGAGGTCGACGTCCTCGCCGACGGGGACGGCGGTGAGGCCGGCGGCGGTGATGTCCTCGACGAGCGCCGGGGACGCCACCACACGGACCTCGTGACCGGCGGCGCGGAAGGCCCACGCGAGCGGCACGAGCCCGAACAGGTGGCTCTTGCTCGCCATGGACGAGAACACGACACGCATCTCAGGACTCCTCACGGACGACGGGGCAGCTCAGGCAGGACCGCAGGACCGCCGACCGCGGGTCACGGGTCACCGGGCCCACGACGTCGAGGGTGCGCTCGAGCAGGACGGGCAGCACGAGCACGGCGAGCTCGCGCACGAGCCGCTCGAGCGGGTCGCGCTCGGCGAGCAGGTCCGACAGCGACGGGGTGGTCGGCTCCCGGTCCGGCCGGAACGCGTCGGGATCCTCGAGGACGGCGGGGTCGCGGTCGGCGACCGCCGTCACGACGACGACCTGGTCGCCCTCGCCCACCGTGGCCGCACCGAGCGTCGTGGCCGCGGTCGCGGTGCGGCGCACCAGGGCGCGGGTCGGCGCGAGCCGGAGCGTCTCGCGCACGACGGCACGGGTCCCGGGCTCGTCGTCGAGACCTGCGACCCGGCGACCGTCGAGGAGCAGCACGGCGTCGACGAGGACCCCGCTCAGCAGCGACGCCGCCGTCAGACGCGCCACGTCGTGCCCGGCATCGAGCACCTCGAGCGCCGCCACGGTCTGGGCGAGGCGTTGGGGCACGAGCGCCGCGTCGGGGGCCACGCGCCAGGCACGCGCCGCCTCCGGGTCGCGGACGTCGCACGCCGCCAGGGCAGCGGGCCACGCGAGGTCTGCGACGAGGTCGAGTCGACCCCGGCGCGGGCCGACGGCGTCGCGGACCCGGCCCGCCACCCCGTCGAGGTCGACGTCGGGCGCCACGTCCTGATTCTCCACCTCCTGGAACGGCCGGGACCAGGTCGCGTCGGCCACGTCGGCGGCGCGCGCCCACTCCGGGACCCGGGCCGGGCCCCGACCGAACGCCGCGTCCTCGAGCACGGCGCGCGCCGTCGCGTGGTCGCCCACGACCCAGGTCTCCGTGCGGCTGCGCGCCACCGGCTCTCCGCGCAGCAGGGGGCCGGAGTCGAGCAGGTCGGTCCGCGACCCGCTGAGGACCGACGCGAGGACGTCGCCGTTGCTGCCCCAGCCCCAGAGCAGGCCGCGAACCATCTGGAGCCGCCGCCCCAGCTGCGCGCGGCCGTGCGGGGTCGCGCGGGTCGCGGTGCCGTCGGTCTCGGTCATCGTGCCTCCCACCAGTCGGTGATCCGGGCAGCGACCTGCCCGGCGTGCTCCTGCATCATCGTGAAGTGGTCCCCCGGCACGTCGGCCGTCGTGTGGGCGAAGGGCCACGAGGCCCGCCAGTCGCCGTCCGGCCACGACGCGATGGGTTCGACGGCACGCACGAGCAACGTGGCGACCTGCTGGTCGTCGGGCACCCAGCCCGCGAGCATCCGGTCGTACGCCCCCATCGCCGTCAGGCGCGCGTCGTCCAGGGGGACGGTCTCCAGGTCCAGCAGGCGCCGGGTGAGGACGTCGATCCACCCCTCCACGGCGTCCTGGCGACCGGGCGGGTAGGAGTCGAGCAGGACGACACCGTCGGGCCGGTGCCCCTGCTGTGTCAGCGCGGTCGCGAGCGCGTGGCTCATCAGCCCGCCGGCCGAGTGGCCGACGAGCACGAACGGCCGCCCCGCCACCGCGTGGAGAACGGTCGCGGCCTGCGCCGCGGCCAGGGCCTCCATCGACGCCGGCAGCGGCTCGCCCGACAGGTACCCGGGTTGGGGCAGCCCCAGCACCGACCACGACCCGTCCAGCGCCGCCGCGAGCCGCGCGAACTCGTGCGGCCCCGAGGGCGCCGCCGTGCCGGAGCAGCAGACCAGCACGGGCCCGTCGCCCGACGCGCCGAGCGCGACGGGGACGACGTGCTCCGCGAGGACGTCGGGGTCCGCGGACCGCTCGCGGAAGTCGGCGAGGTCGGCCATCAGCGACAGGAACGGACGCACGCGCGACGACTCCGCCGCACGGCGGTACCCCTCGACCAGGGACGCGCCGGCGGCCGACGGAGCCGTGAGGCCGGCCGCGCGGCCGAGCTCCAGGACCCGCTCCGCGAGCGCCCGGGGCGTCGGGTGCTGGAAGACGACGGTCGCCGGCAGCTCGACGCCCGTGGCGCGCTGCAGCTCGTTGCGCAGGCCCACGGCCGACAGGGAGTCGAAGCCGAGCTCGCCGATCGGCTGGTCGGCCGGGACGTCGTCGGCCCGGGCGTGGCCCAGCACCCGCGCCATCTGCGCCCGGACGAGGTGCACGGCCTCCTCCGCCGTCGTCGGCGCCGCCTGCGCGGCCGGCGCCGCGGTGCGCGACGTCGGGAGCTCCGGCTCGTCGGGCACCAGGTCCGCCACGAGGGGACGGGGCCTGGCCGCGGTGAAGCCGACCGCGAACCGCGCCCAGTCGACGTCAGCGACCGTCACGCAGACGTCGTCCTGCTCCAGGGCCCGCCGCAGACCTTCGAGCGCCCGCTCCGGGCGCATCGGACGGATGCCGCGCCGGCGCAGGCCGTCCAGGTCGGCCCCGGCCATGCCGCCCCCCGCCCAGGCGCCCCAGGCGACGGACGTGCCGGCCCGCCCCTCGGACCGGCGGCGCTGCGCGAGCGCGTCGAGGAACGCGTTGCCCGCGGCGTAGGCGCCGAGCCCGGCGCTGCCCCAGGTGGCGGCCCCGGAGGAGAAGAGGACGAACGAGGACACGTCGGGCAGCAGCTCGTCGAGGAGCCGCGCACCCTCCACCTTCGCCCGCCAGACCTCCTCCGGGCGGTCGACGTCCTCGAGCCGGCGGGCGTCCGGTGCCCCGGCGGCGTGGACCACGACCTCGACCCGGCGGCCATCGGACCGCAGCCGGTCGAGCACCGACGTCAGCTGGCCGCGGTCGGCGACGTCGCACGCCACGGCGGTGGCCTCCGCTCCTGCGGCACGCAGCTCCTGGACCAGCTCCTCCGCACCATCGGCGTGCGGACCTCGACGGCTCACGAGGACCAGGTCGCGGACGCCTTGCGCGACGAGGAACCGGGCGACGTGCGCTCCGAGCGCACCGGTACCCCCGGTGACGAGGGCCGTGCCGTCGCCCGGCCACCAGCGCCGTCGGCTCCGGTCGGCCGGGGCGGCCACGAGCCGTCGACAGAGTCGCCGGCCCTGGCGCACGGCGACCTGGTCCTCCAGGTCGTGGCCCAGCAGGGCGGCCAGGAGCGCCTCGGTGTCGTCGGCGGTGACCTCGGCGGGGAGGTCGAGCAGCCCGCCCCAGCGCTCCGGGCGCTCGAGCCCGACCACCCGGCCGAGCCCCCAGACCATCGCCGCGTCCGGGTCGACCAGATCGTCCTCCGCGGCCGCGACCGCGCCGCGTGTGACGCACCACAGCGGAAGATCGACGTCGGCGGCCAGGAACCGCTGCACCCGGTCGAGCTGCTCGGCAGCTTCGCGGCCGAAGGAGAGCACCCCAGCCGCGCCAGCGACGTCCAGCGGCTCCGCGAGGTCCACCGGCACGAGCCTCGTGCCCACGCCCTGCAAAACCTTCTCCAGGTCGGCCGGCGGCTCACCGAGTGTCAGGAGGGTCGTCGCTCGGGGGTCGGCCACCGACGGTTCGGGAACCGTCCGCCACGCGATGCCGTAGCGGTCGCCGACGGAGCGGTCGGCCGGCTCGGGGGCGAGCCAGTACCGCACCGGCTCGAAGGCCGTCGTGGGCAACCGGGCCGGGAGGGTGCGGTGGAGCAGCGCCGTCCAGTCGACCCCGACGCCGTGCACGTGCGCCCGCGCCAGCTCGTGGAGCAGGTGCTCGTCGCGCTCGCGGTGCAGCGAGCCGAGCACGAGCCCGTCCGGAGCGGTCTCCTGCACGGCGGCGGCGAGCACGGGATGCGGACTGACCTCCAGGAACACGTCGTGCCCCTCACCCACCGCAGCCCGCACGGCCGCATCGAAACGCACCGTCCCCCGCAGGTTCTCGTACCAGTACGACGCGTCCAGCTCCACACCATCCACCCGCGCCGCCCGCAGGCTCGAGAACACCGGCACCCGACCAGGACGACCCTCGACCACGCCCAGCTCGCCCAACAACCCCTCACGCACCCGCTCCACCTGCACCGAGTGCGACGCGTAGTCCACCGCCAGCCGCCGGACCCGCACACCTTCACGCCGACCACGCTCGACCAACGCCTCCAGCGCCGCCACGTCACCAGCCACCACGACCTGCGCCGGAGCATTCACCGCCGCAACCTCCAGACCACCGACCTCCGCGGCCAAGGAACGCACCTGCTCCACCGGCAACGCCACCGACGCCATCGCGCCACCACCGGCCAGGGCACGCAACGCCAACGCACGCCGCGCGACGACCCGCGCACCATCAGCCACACTCAACGCCCCAGCCACCACCGCAGCAGCGATCTCCCCCTGCGAATGACCCACCAACCGAGAAGTCCAGCACCTCACCCAACGCCGCATCCACCTCGGCCAACGCCGACGCGAACACCTCCACCCCCAACAGACCCGACGCCATCCCCACCCACTGCGCCCCCTGACCCGGGAACACCATCACCGGGCCCTCGGCGGTCCGGGCGTCCGCGACGACGACCTCCGAGGACGTGCGTCCCTCGGCCAGGTCGTGCAGGAGTGCGCGCGCGTGCACGACGTCGCGCGGCAGCAGCACCGCACGCCGCTGCAGGTGCGCCCGTCCGGTGGCCAACGTCCAGGCCACCTCGGGCAGCGTCGGCGCGTCCGTGCCGTCCAGGGCGTCGCGCAGCCGCGCGGCCTGCCGGGCGAGGGCCTGGGACGTGCGCGCCGACAGCACCAGCGGCACCACCCCACCGGTCAGCACTCCGGCGCCGGACGCCGACGCGGAGCCCACGCCGTCCTCGTCGACCGGCGCACCGACCAGCTCGTCCGAGGTCTCCTGCGCCGGGGCCTGCTCCACGACCACATGCGCGTTCGTCCCACTGATCCCGAACGCCGAGACCCCCGCCCGACGCACCCCATCAGCACCCACCGGCCACTCCCGCAACCCCTCAGCCAGCTCCACCTCACCAGCCGACCAGTCCACCAGCTCCGAACGACCCCCCACACACACC
>JAPLCA010000039.1 GCA_026392465.1 Propionibacteriales bacterium | reverse complement strand
CATCCCGGCCGGTCCCTCGACGCGGAACCGGTTCGCCCACTTGCGGGCCGTGACGGTCGAGACCATGAACATCTTCGCCGCCTCGGCCGGTCTCCACCCGTCCTCGACGATCAACCGAGCCAGCCGAAGCCGAGCACGAGGGGTCAGAGCAGCGTTAGCGTGGACCACGAAGGCATCCTGGGACGAGACGGAACCTAGACAGCTCCACTCTCACCCCGGAGGCCTTCACCTATCCAGAGAAACAACGTCCCTGGACATCACAGCTAGGCGAGGCCGAGGGCCGTCGCGAGGTCGGAGCGCAGCGCCTCCAGGGTGGCGTCGGCCTGCTCGCGTGACACCTCGACGGACTCCTGCACCGACACGACGACCTCGATGTAGCACTTGAGCTTGGGCTCGGTGCCCGACGGGCGGCAGATGATGCGCGCCGAGTCGATCGCGGGCCCGTGCGGCGCCGCTTCCGTGGCCGGGGGCAGTGCCAGGGCGAGGCGGATCCCGTCGGTGGGCGGGAGGCCCGCGTACCCGTCGGCGAGGTCGTCGACGGCCGTCACCTCCAGCCCGCCCAGCAGGCGCGGCGGCGTGGTGCGCAGGGTGCTCATGGCGTCGGCGATGATCGACAGGTCGTCCACGCGCACGGACAGCTGTCCCGTCGCGTGCAGACCGTGCTCGCGGTAGAGGTCGTCGAGCAGGTCGAGGAGCGTGCGCCCCTCGGCCTTCAGCTCTGCCGCCAGCTCGAGCACCGCGAGGATCGCGGACACGCCGTCCTTGTCGCGCGCGACGTGCGGGGCCACGCTGTAGCCCAGCGCCTCCTCGTAGCCGAACGCGAGGTCGCCGATCTTGCCGAGCCACTTGAAGCCGGTGAGGGTCTGCTGCCAGCGTCGGTCGTGCGCCTCGGCCTGCCGGCCGAGCATGTCGGAGGAGACGATCGACGAGCCGTACGTGCCCTCCACCCCGCGCCGCAGGAGCAGCTCGGCCAGCAGCACTCCCGTCTGGTCGCCCGTGAGCATCCGGAACGCCTCACCGTCCCTGACTCCCACGGCGCAGCGGTCGGCGTCCGGGTCGTTGGCGACGATGACGTCGGCCTCGACCTCCGAGGCGAGCTTCAGCGCGAGGTCCATCGCGCCCGGCTCCTCGGGGTTCGGGAACGCGACGGTGGGGAAGTCGGGGTCGGGGTCGCCCTGCTCGGCCACCACGTGCAAGGGTGCGAAGCCGGTGCGCCGCACGACCTCGACGAGGGTGTCGCGTCCGACGCCGTGCATCGGCGTGTAGACGGCCACGACGTCGCGCGGGCCGTCCTGCGCGAGGTCGACGACGGCCTGCACGTAGGCCTCGGCGACGTCGGCGCCGCAGACGGTGTAGTCGTCGCTGCGGGGCAGCTCGTCGAGCCGCCCGACCTCGTCGATGAGCGCGGAGATGTCGGTGTCGGCCGGCGGCACGATCTGGCTGGAGTCGCCGAGGTAGACCTTGTAGCCGTTGTCCTGGGGCGGGTTGTGCGAGGCCGTGACCATGACGCCGGCCGAGCACCCGAGGTGCAGGATCGCGTGGGCGAGCACCGGGGTGGGGAGGTGCTCGGGCAGCAGGTAGGCGCGCACGCCCGCAGCCTGCATGATCTCCGCGGTGTCGCGGGCGAACACGTCGGAGTTGTGCCGCGCGTCGTAGCCCACGACCACCGACGGTTCTCCGTCCACCTCGCGCCGCAGGTAGGCGGCGAGACCCGCCGCGGCCTTGGCGACGATGACGCGGTTCATCCGGTTCGGCCCGGCGCCCAGGGCACCGCGCAGGCCGGCGGTGCCGAACTGCAGACGGGTACCGAAGCGGTCCTCGAGCGCCGCCGTGTCGTCGGCGTCGACGAGCGCCTGCAGCTCGGCTCGGGTCTGCGGGTCGGGGTCCTGGCTGATCCAGTCGAGGGCGAGGTCGACGACGGACATGGGTGGCTCCTCGGGGCGTGGGTGGCCGGGTCGGCTCAGATGCGGGGGATGACGTCGGCGAGCAGGGCGCCCATGCGGCTCGCGGCCGCCTTGCCGGCCTCGAGCACCTCCTCGTGGTTCAGCGGCTCGCCGGAGATGCCCGCCGCGAGGTTGGTCACCAACGACAGGCCGAGCACCTCCAGGCCGGCCTCGCGGGCGGCGATCGCCTCCAGCGTGGTCGACATGCCCACGAGCGTCCCCCCGATGGCGCGGACCATCGCGATCTCGGCGGGCGTCTCGTAGTGCGGTCCCGGGAACTGCACGTAGACCCCTTCGTCGAGCGACGGGTCGACCTCGCGGCACAGCGCGCGCAGGCGGCTGGAGTACAGGTCGGTCAGGTCGACGAAGTTCGCACCCTCGATGGGGGAGGTGGCCGTCAGGTTGATGTGGTCGCTGATCAGCACGGGGGTGCCGGGGGTCCAGCTCGGGTCGAGCCCGCCGCACCCGTTGGTCAGGACGACCGTGCGCACGCCCGCCGCCGCGGCGGTGCGGACGCCGTGGACGACGGCCGCGACGCCCTTGCCCTCGTAGAAGTGGGTGCGCCCCAGGAACACAAGCGCGCGCCGCTCGCCGACCTGCACCGAGCGGACGGTGCCACCGTGCCCGGCGACGGCCGGTGCGCTGAAGCCCGGCAGGTCGGCCAGGGCGATCTCGTGCTCGGGGGCGCCGAGCGCGTCGGCCGCGGGCAACCAGCCCGAGCCCATGACGAGGGCGACGTCGTGGGCCACCCCTCCGGTGCGTTCGGCGAGGGCGTCCGCGGCGGAGCGGGCGAGGTCTGCGGTGGTCACCGTCCCACCCTACGAGACCTCGCGGCCGCGGCACCCGCGGCCGGTCCTGGGGTGCACGCCCGGCGTTCCAGGGACGGGCGACGTGCAGACCTGGACAAAGTGATGACTACTGGGGTCTAGTCCCAAAGGACTAGTTCGGTGTAGTCTCCTGCTACCAGGACGACGACGGAAGGAACCACGGTGTCGACGAACCGCACGCGCTCCATGATCGCCACAGCCGGTGCCGCCGCCCTGTTCACGGTGGCCCCGGCCTCCGCGAACGCGACCGTCCAGGGAATCCAGCCGCTCGGCCAGGGCATCCAGCCCCTGGGCGAGGGCATCCAGCCGCTCGACGACACCGCCGGCATCCAGCCGTTGGTCGCGGGACTGGTGCCTGACGCCGGCTGACACGACGTCCGGCCTGTCGGGGGACGGGTCGGCGGTGGAGCATCTCGGGGGGATGGTCCATCACACACGACGAGACCCTGGCCGTTCGGGGGGATGGCCAGGGTCTCGTCGCGTGCGGGTCAGTTGAACTCGGCCGGGTCCGGTCCGGTGCGCTCGTCGCGGTTGATCGCGCTGATGCGCTGCAGCTCGTCGTCGGTGAGCGTGATCTCGGTCGCGGCGAAGTTCTCGGCGATGCGCGACGGCGTGACCGACTTCGGGAAGACCACGTTGTCGAGGGCCAGGTGCCACGCCAGGACGACCTGGCCCGGCGTCGCGTCGTGCGCCTCGGCGATCTCCACGACCGCGGACTCGTCGAGGACCTGGCCCTGCGCCAGCGGGCTCCACGCCTCGGTCACGATGCCGTGCTCGGCGTGGTAGGCGCGCAGCACGTCCTGCGTGAGGGCCGGGTGGAGCTCGATCTGGTTCACCACCGGCGTGGTGAGTCCCTCGTCGGCCAGACGCTGCAGGTCCTGCACGCGGAAGTTCGAGACGCCGATCGAGCGGACCCGGCCGTCGGCCTGGAGCTGCTCGAAGGCATTCCACGTGTCGACGTAGGTGTCGTGGGCGGGCGTCGGCCAGTGGATGAGGTAGAGGTCGAGCGTGTCGAGGCCGAGACGGCCCATGCTGGCGTCGAAGGCGCGCAGCGTGGAGTCGTGGCCCTGGTCCTCGTTCCACAGCTTGGTGGTCACGTAGACCTCGTCGGCGAGGCCCGTGGCCTTCAGGGCGGCGCCGACACCCTCCTCGTTGCCGTAGATCCGGGCGGTGTCGATGTGGCGGTAGCCGACCTCGAGCGCCTGCTCGACGGCCGCCTGGGTGTCGGCGGGGTCGATCTGGAACACGCCGAAGCCCACCTGCGGGATCGTCGTGCCGTCGTTGAGTGCGATGTCGCGTACGGTCATGCCCTCCACCGTAGGGGCCTGCTGGTGATGCGCAGCCCGAGCCGCGACGACGACGGCGCCCGCCCCGACGTGGTCGGGACGGGCGCCGCGGTTCAGGCTCGACGTGGGGTCAGCGGTCGGCCCAGGCGGGGTTCCAGCCCTCGACCTCGTCGGCCTTGCGCTCGGACGGACCGACGTAGATCGACGAGGGACGGATGAGCCGGCCCTTCTTGTACTGCTCGAGGATGTGCGCGCTCCAGCCGGCCGTGCGCGCCGACGTGAACATCGCGGTGAACATGTTCGGGGGCACCTCGGCGAAGTCGAGGACGATGGCGGCCCAGAACTCGACGTTGGTCTCGAGCACGCGGTCGGGACGACGGGCGCGCAGCTCGGCGAGGGCGGCCTGCTCCAGGGCCTCGGCGACCTCGGCGCGCGGCGCGTTCAGCTCCTTGGCCGTGCGGCGCAGGGTGCGGGCGCGGGGATCCTCGGCGCGGTACACACGGTGCCCGAAGCCCATGAGGCGCTCGCCGGAGTCGAGGAGCTGCTTGACGTAGCCCTCGGCGTCGCCGGACTTCTCGACCTGCTCGATCATGTGCAGCACGCGCGAGGGCGCACCGCCGTGCAGCGGTCCCGACATCGCGCCCACCGCGCCGGACAGGGCGGCGGCGACGTCGGCGCCCGTGGAGGCGATGACGCGGGCGGTGAAGGTGGAGGCGTTCATGCCGTGCTCGGCGGCCGACACGAGGTAGGCGTCGATGGCCTTGGCGTGGTCGGGGTTCACCTCGCCGCGCCAGCGCATCAGCATCCGCTCGACGATCGTCGCCTGCTCGTCGATGACGGCCTGCGGCACCATGGGGAGCCCGACGCCGCGCGCCGCCTGGGCGACGTAGGACAGGATCATGACGGCGGTGCGGGAGAGGTCCTCACGCACCTGCTCGGGGGTCTCGATGTCGTACAGCTGGCGCAGGCCCCAGGCGGGCGCGGTGAGCGCGATGGCGCTCTGCACGTCGGCGCGGATGTCACCGGAGTGGACGGGGATGGGGAACGGCTCGGCGGGCGGCAGTCCCGGCTCGTAGTGGCCGTCGACGAGGAGGCCCCAGATCTTCTCGAACGGCACGCGGCCGACGAGGTCGTCGATGTCGACGCCGCGGTACCGCAGCGCGGACCCTTCCTTGTCGGGCTCGGCGATCTCGCTCTCGAACGCGACGACTCCCTCGAGCCCGTGGTGCACCTGTACGTCATCAGCCATGCCTGCATTCTGCCCTGAGCCGTCGCCACCCGGCACGGCGAGTCCTACTCGCTCGTCCCGCCGGCGCTAGCGTGAGCGACATGGAGCGTCCGATCGACCACGACCGCCTGGCGGCGATGCGCAGCGAGTACGAGGAGGGCGGGCTCGACGAGGCGCAGGCGGGGGACGACCCGTTCGACCTCCTGGCCCGCTGGCTGCGGGACGCCGTCGACGCGGGTGTGCCGGAGCCGAACGCGATGGCGCTGGGCACGGCGACCCTCGACGGTCGCCCGTCGGTGCGGATCGTCCTCATGAAGGGCCTGGACGAGCGCGGCGTCACGTTCTTCACGCACTACACGTCGCGCAAGGGCAGCGAGCTCGAGGCGAACCCGCGGGCGGCCGCCACCCTGCTGTGGCATCCCGTGCAGCGCCAGGTGCGGCTGGAGGGCTCCGTGCAGCGTCTGCCGGCGGCCGAGAGCGACGCCTACTTCGCCAGCCGACCGCACGGCGCCCAGGTCGGCGCCGTCGGCTCGCACCAGTCCCGACCCGTCACGGACCGCCGGGCCCTCGAGGCCCAGGTGCGCGCCGCGGAGGACGCGGCGGGCGACGGCGAGGTGTCGCGACCGTCGACGTGGGGCGGCTACCTCCTGGTCCCGGAGACCATCGAGTTCTGGCACGGTCGACGCAACCGGGTGCACGACCGGCTGCTGTACCGCCGCGACGTGGGTGGCTGGGAACGCGTGCGGCTCCAGCCCTAGTGGTCGCAGGAAGACGCAGGGCTCAGAGGTAGAGCACCGCCGCCGCGAGGGCCGGGAGGAGGCCGAGCAGGGTCCACGGCGACACGGGGGAGAGGCGGTGGACGAGGCGCCCGGCGGACACGGCGGCCATGCCGAGGGCCGCCATCACGCCGACGAGCACCAGCGCCGCGTCGTGCCGCTCGGCGGAGAGCATCGCGACCGCCGCGGTGAGGGCGCCGAGCGGGAAGCACGACACCGCGATCACCAGCAGGCTGATGATCCACTGCTGCACCTTCTGCGTCGACATCGGTGCACGGGCCATGGGGGCATCCTGCCAACCGGCCGGTCCAGGCCATGCGTCAGGATCGTTGCGTGAGTCGACTGTCCGGGGTGCTGACCGACGTGCGCCCGCTGCGCGCCTCCCCGGCCTACCGGCGACTCTGGATCGGCCAGACCGTGTCCGCGTTCGGCCAGCAGATGACGATCGTCGCGATCGCCTTCGAGGTCTACTCGCTGACCCGCTCGTCGTTCTCCGTCGGCCTGATCGGGCTCGCCGGACTGCTGCCGCTCGTGCTCGGCGGTCTGTACGGCGGTGCGCTGTCCGACGCCTTCGACCGGCGGCGCGTCGCCCTGGTCTCCGCGCTCGGCCTCTGGCTGTGCTCGATGGCCCTCGTCGCGCACAGCCTCGCCGGGATCGACTCCGTCGGCTTCCTCTACGGCCTGGTGGCCGTCCAGTCGGCGCTGTTCGCCGTGAACCAGCCTGCGCGCTCGGCCATGCTGCCGCGTCTGCTCCCCGCCGAGCTGCTGCCGGCGGCGAACGCACTGGGCATGGCCGCCACGAACCTGTCCTTCACCGCCGGTCCGCTGCTCGGCGGCGTCCTCATCGCGTGGAAGGGGGTCGACGCCGCCTACCTCGTCGACGTCGTGCTGTTCGTCGCCGCGCTGTACTCCTTGTCGCGGCTCCCCGCGATGCCCCCGACGTCGCACCAGGGCGCGCCGGGCCTGCGGTCGGTGGTCGAGGGGCTGCGCTTCCTCGGCACCGCGCCCAACGTGCGCATGACCTTCGTCGTCGACCTGTTCGCCATGGTGCTGGCGCAGCCGCGGGCGCTGTTCCCGGCGCTCGCCGTCACGGTGTTCGCCACAGGACCGGAGACCCTGGGCCTGCTGCAGGCGGCACCCGGGATCGGTGCCGTCGCCGCGTTCCTCGTCTCCGGCTGGGTCAGCCGGGTCCACCGCCACGGCGTGGCCGTCGTCGCGGCCGTGTGCGTGTACGGCACGGTCGTGGCCCTCGCCGGCGTCTCGGTGTTCTCCGGCGCCTCGCTGCTGTGGTTCTGCGTGCTGATGCTGGCCTGCTCCGGTGCGGCCGACATGGTCAGCGCGGCCTACCGGTCGACGATCCTGCAGACCGCCGCGCCCGACGAGATGCGCGGTCGGATGCAGGGCGTGTTCATCGTGGTCGTGGCCGGTGGTCCGCGGCTCGGCGACTTCGTGATGGGATCGCTGGCCGGCCTGGCGGGCGAGGCGTGGGCCATGACCGTCGGCGGGGTGCTCTGCGTGGTGGCGACGGCCTGGTTCGGCCTGCGGTCCCGAGGGTTCCGCGCCTACGACGCCCGCAACCCCACCCCCTGACGAGCCCTCCCACCCCGCTGACCGTGACGATGCGGCCCTCGATCGGTGGGATCCGGGGCCACATCGTCACGGTCAGGAGAAGCGGGCGAGGTCGATCTCGATCCACACCTGCTCGGCGCGGCCGAGCAGCTCGCCGTCGGCGGTGTGCAGGGCGGTCGCGGTGCGGAACTTGCGACCGTCGCGCTCCCGCAGCAGTCCGGACGCGACCAGCGGCTCGCCGGCTGCCGGTCGCCGCAGCACCTGCGCCGTCATGCGGCCGAGCACCATCGCCTGGGCGGTGAAGTCGGCGGCCCACCCGCCCGGGCAGTCCAGCGCCGCCCAGGTGGTCGGAACGTCGAGCAGCCCGTCGTCGCCGACCACACCAGGGTCCGGCGTCCAGGTGCCCGCCGTGCGCCGACCGTCGCCCACGGGACCCGTGAACAGCCGGAGTCCGTCGCCGGGCTCGCGGGCCGTGCCGCAGGTGAAGCACCGGTCGAACGGGTGCAGCGTGAAGCCGGGGTACGACGCCACCCCGGCCTCGGCCTCCGCGGCCGACGGGGCAGGGAGGGGGTCGTGCTCGAACGCGCCAGGAGCGGCCTCGCCGATGAGCGCACCACCGGCGGTCACGAGGCGCACCGTGTCGGGGTGCTCCTCCCACGTGAGCGGCACCTCCAGCGGGGGTGGCTGGCGCAGCGTCGCCGTGACGACGTCGCCGCCGTGCCGGTGGGTCTGCTCGTGGGCGAGCAGACCGCTCACCCACCCGCCGTTGCCGGAGTGCTCGGGTCCGTTGTACCTGCGCGGGATCGTCGTCACCGCCCCACCGTAACCACGGACCGGCCGGCGACCCAGGACCGTGCGCGCAGGGTCAGGAGCGCAGCTCCGCGTAGCGGCGCAGGGACTCCTCACGCTCCTCGGCGTGGTCGACGATCGGGGCGGGGTAGTCGGCCGGCGGCTCGTCGAGCTTCCACGGCTCGTGCACGAACTTCTGCGGCACGTCGCGCAGCTCGGGCACCCACCGCCTGACGTAGGTGCCGTCGGGGTCGAACTTCTTGCCCTGCGACGTCGGGTTGAAGATGCGGAAGTACGGCGACGCGTCGGTGCCGCAGCCCGCGACCCACTGCCAGCCGTGCTGGTTCGACGGCGGGTCGGCATCGACGAGCAGGTCGAGGAAGTGGTCGGCGCCCACGGTCCACTCCAGGTGGAGGTCCTTCACCAGGAAGCTGGCGACGATCATGCGCACCCGGTTGTGCATCCAGCCCTCCGCGAGCAGCTGGCGCATGCCCGCGTCGACGATGGGGAACCCGGTCCGACCGTCCTTCCACGCCTGCAGGTCCTCGCCCGGCTCGTCGTAGTCCATCGCCTCGAACCGCTTGTCGTAGTACCCGGCGAGGGTGTCGGGGCGATGGTGCACGACGTCGGCGTAGAACTCGCGGAACGCCAGCTCCCGCGCATAGGCCTCCGCGCCCTTGGTGCCCCGCTCGGCGAGGTCGGCGAGCAGGGTGCGCGGGTGGATCGTGCCCCACTTCAGGTGCACCGACATGCGCGACGTCGCGTCCTGGCCCGGGAGGTCGCGAAGGTCGTCGTACTCGTCGACCTGGTCGAGGTACGCGCGCCAGCGACGCCGGGCGGCCTCCTCGCCGAGCGGCGGGAGCGTGACGCCCTCGGGCGGGTCGACGTCGGGGATCTGCCGGGTGCGCACGTCGGCGCGGATCCACGGCACGGACCGCACGCCCGGGGCGGGTGCTCGCCAGCCGTGCTGCTGCCAGGCGCGGAAGAAGGGCGTGAAGACGCGGTAGGGGGTGCCGTCGTCCTTCGTGATCCGCCCGGGCGCCACGGCGTAGGAGGAGCCCGTGCGCACGAGGGCGACGTCGTCGTCGGCGAGCGCCTTCTCGATCCGGTCGTCGCGGTCCTTCTCGTACGGGCCGTAGTCGGCGGCCACGTGCACGCTGCCGGCCTCGACCGCGCGCGCGACGTGGGGCACCACCTCCCACGGCTTGCCGTGCACGACGGTGAGCCCGCCGACGCGCTCGTCGAGGTCGCGCAGGAGCGCCATGAGGTAGGCCAGGCGGGTGCGACCGTTCGGTCCCCAGTAGTGGTCGTCCAGCACGAACATCGGCACGACCCCGTCCGGGCCGGCCTCGATCGCCTCGCGGAGGGCGGGGTTGTCGTTCAGCCGGAAGTCGGAGCGGAAGCAGATCACGGAGGTCGACACGGTTCTCATCCTCACGCGTGCACGGGCTGTCTGCACGCCATGGAACAATGAGCGTGTGAGCGAGCTGATCGACACCACCGAGATGTACCTGCGCACCGTCTTCGAGCTGGAGGAGGAGGGCATCGTCCCCCTGCGCGCGCGCATCGCCGAGCGTCTGCACCAGAGCGGCCCGACGGTCAGCCAGACCGTCGCCCGCATGGAGCGCGACGGCCTGCTCACCGTCGAGGGCGACCGTCACCTCGAGCTGTCCGACAAGGGCCGCGCCCTCGCCACCCGCGTCATGCGCAAGCACCGCCTAGCGGAGCGTCTGCTGACCGACATCATCGGCCTGGAGATCGAGTTCGTGCACGAGGAGGCGTGCCGCTGGGAGCACGTCATGTCCGAGCAGGTCGAGCGCCGCCTGGTCGAGCTGCTCGAGCACCCCACCGAGTCGCCCTACGGCAACCCGATCCCCGGCCTGGACGAGCTCGGCGAGACCGTCGACCCCTCGCTGTTCCTGCACGGTGTGGAGCCGCTCACGAAGGCGGTCCGCGGCGGCGACGAGCCGGTCCGCCGGATCGTGCGGCGTATCGCCGAGGAGCTGCAGAAGGACACCGAGGTCATGTCGGTGCTGCGCCGCGTCGGCGCGCTGCCCGGCAACGACGTCCTCGTCTCGCGCGGCCACGACGGCGTCGTCGTCGCCCGCCAGGGCGAGACGGCGGAGGTCGACGCCGACGCCGCGGTGCACATCTTCGTCAGCGAGTAGCCGCTCGGCGCCTGCCCCGTGCGGTGCAGCCCGACGACGGCACGACGCTCAGGCGTTCGCGCGCCGCAGCGCCTCCTCGACCCCGGTCGGACCGCCCTCGGGCGGGCCGACGAGCGCCTCGAGGTCGCGCTCGGTGCACACCATGTCGAGGCTCAGGCTGTGCACGAGGGCCGCGTTCAACGAGCTCGACCCCGGCGCGAGGGTGCCGACGACCAGGCTGAACGTGTGCGGCAGCAGCACGGGGAACAGCAGCGCGGGAGCACGCCGACGCCCCGACGCCTGCGCGTGCGCCTCCAGCAGCTCCCGGTAGCTCATGACGTCGGGCCCGCCGACGTCGAAGCCGCGGTTCACGTCCTCGTCGAGGTCCGTGACCGCGACGAGGTAGTGCAGCAGGTCGTCGAGGGAGACGGGCTGCATGTGCCGGCGCAGCCACGTCGGGCCCACGACGACGGGCAGCAGGCGGGTGGCGACCTCCATGAGGTCGAACGACGCCGACCCGCGCCCGATGACCATGCCCGCCCGCAGGACGACGGCCGGTACCGCCCCGGCGAGGAGGATCTGCGCGACCTCGTCGCGCGACGCGAGGTGCTCGGTCGGCTCGCTGTCGGCCGGCGGGCGCAGGCCGCCGAGGTAGACGATGCGGCGCACCCCGGCCCGCTCGGCCGCGGCGGCGAACGTCTGCGCCATCTCGCGGTCGGCGGCGGCGTAGTCGTCGCCGTCGGACATCGCGTGCAGGAGGTAGTGGGCCACGGAGACGCCGTCGAGCGCTCGCTCGAGCGACGCGGGGTCGGTCGCGTCGCCCTGCACGACCTCGACGTGGCGCACCCAGTCGGCGTCGGGCAGCCGCGCAGGGTCGCGCACGAGGACGCGGACCTCGCGATCGAGCTCGACGAGCCGCGCAGCCAGGTGCGCACCGACGAAGCCGGTGACCCCCGTGACGAGCACCGGCGCCATGCTCAGGCCTTCTTCGGGGGCAGGGGGACGAAGCCGCTCGTGCGACGCACGTAGTCGTCGTAGCCGGGCTTGCTCTTGCGCATGCCCTTCTCGTTGTTCGAGGCCCCGGTGACCTTGGTGAGGAAGATCGTCATCGCGATCGGGCTGACGACCGTGGCGACGCCGGCCCACGACGACGCGGCGACCAGCCAGATGCCGGCCCACACGCAGGCGTCGCCGAAGTAGTTCGGGTGCCGGGTGTAGCGCCAGAGTCCCTGGTCCATGATCTTCCCCTTGGTGTCGGGGTCCTTCTTGAACTGGGCGAGCTGCCAGTCGCCGACGGCCTCGAAGAAGAGGCCGACGGCCCACACGACGACGCCGAGCCACCCGAGCCAGCCGACGACGCCGAGGTTGTTCATGCCGACCATGACCGGGGTGGCGACGAGGAACATCGCGATGCCCTGCGGGAGGAACACGCGTGTGAGCGCCACCTGCGCGAACGATCGACCGTCGGCCTCGGCCAGCTCGGCGTAGCGGGGGTCCTCGTCCTTGCCGCTGTTGCGGTGATACAGGTGCGCGGCGAGACGCAGGCCCCACAGCGTCACGAGGACCAGCAGGAGCAGCTGCGGCGCGGGCATGCCGTCGCCGGCGTTCGTCACGAAGACGGACACGACGGCGACGAGGACGAACCCGAGCGGCCAGGCGGTGTCGACCACGGTGAGCTTCTGCACGCGCACCGAGATCGCCATGCAGACGCCCATGAAGACCACGACGGTCGCCAGCCCGATCGCGAGCGTGAGCAGGCTGTGCGAGCCGTCGTTGGCGATCATGCGAGCCACTCCAACGGGGTCAGCGGCATGTCCGAGCGTCCGGCCGGCGACGGCTTGACGGCGAGGATCTGGTCGACGCCCATGCGGTTCTCCTCGAACGCGAGAGAGCCGCCGGCCAGGTAGAGGCGCCACACCCGGGCGGTCTCCTCGCCCACGAGCGCGACCGCGGTGCCCCAGTTCTCCTCGAGGTTGCGCGCCCAGCCGGCGACGGTCATGGGGTAGTGCTCGCGCATGGCCTGCACGTCGCGGATCTCCAGCCCGGCGCCGGCGATGAGGCCGATCGTCTTGGCGATCGGCTTCATGTGCATGTCGGGGGCGATGTAGGTCTCGATGAACGGGCCGCCGCCGGGACGGTCGCCGATCTGGTCGTTGCTGCGTGACATCTGCTGGATCAGCACGCGGCCCCCGGGACGCAGGTAGCGGTGGATCGACTCGGTGAACACGACGTACTCCTCGTCGCCCACGTGCTCGCCCATCTCGATCGAGGCGATGGCGTCGATGGTGCCGTCGGTCACGCCCGCACCCGAGAGGTCGCGGAAGTGGCGCAGGCTCACCTCGACGCGACCCTGCAGCCCGCGCTCCGCGGCCCGCTTCATGACGAAGTCGCGCTGCTCGTGGGAGAGGGTGACGCCCGTGACGTGCACGCCGTAGTGCTCGGCGGCGTGCAGGCTCAGCGAGCCCCAGCCCGAACCGATGTCGAGCATCCGCATCCCGGGCCGCAGGCCGAGCTTGCGGCAGACGAGGTCGAGCTTGGCGGTCTGCGCCTGCTCCAGGGACCACGTCGGATCGGCGTGGAACCCGCTCGAGTACGCCATCTGCGGGTCCAGGACGAGCTCGTAGAAGTCGTTGGAGAGGTCGTAGTGGTGGCTGATCGCGGCACGGTCGCGCTCGCGGCTGTGCAGCTCGCCGGTCAGGTTCGACTCGGCGGCCGGTGCCTTCGGGCGACGTCCGATCGCGCCGAGCCGCACGGCGAGCCAGGCGCCGCGCAGTGCGTGCCGCGCCTTGATCCGCGGGCGAGCGGCGCTCGCGTCGGCCGCACGGGCGTCGCGGACGGCCTCCCACATGGTGCGCAGGCCGTCGGCGAGGTCGCCCTCGATGTCGAGGTCGCCCTGCACGTACGCACGGGCGACGCCGAGCTCGCCGGGGGAGTACAGCACGTGCCGGACGGCGCGCTTGTCGCGCAGGACCAGGACGGGTGCGTCCTCCGGGCCGGCCTCGCTGCCGTCCCACAGCCGCAGTCGGACGGGGAGGGTCATGCCGAGGGCGTCCTCGGCGAGTGAGTGCAGCGCAGCAGCCTTGTTCATGAGGTCAATCCTGGTCCGGTCGGGTCGGCCCCGCCAGCCGGGGTCCGCGAGGGTGGTTCGAGGCTGTCGGCGTCGGGGATCGGTGGGCGTCGGGTGCTGCGGCTGGGACCGTGCGGCATCCTGTGCGCATGGAAGGTCAGCGCCGCGACCAGGGCGTGGTGGAGCGGGTCGTCACCGAGGTGCTGGGCTGGACGGTCGTCGTCATCGGCATCATCCTCTGGCCGCTGCCGGGACCCGGCCTGCTGATCATCCTCGCCGGCATCACGATCCTCGCGCGCCAGCACGCCTGGGCTCGCCGGGTGCTCGACCCCCTGCGCGCGAAGGCCGTGGAGGCGGCTCGGTTCGGCGTGGCCACCTGGCCCCGGATCGCCCTGAGCGCTCTCGGCGGCGTCTGGCTCGCCGTCCTCGGCGTCGTGTGGTGGGTGAGCCCGACGATCCCGGAGTTCGAGGTGCTCGGCGTCGGGTTCGGCCCGCGGCTGCCCGCGGCGGGCTGGGCCACGGGTCTCGGCCTGGTCGGGTCGGCCTGCGCGGCGTGGGGACTGCTCGTGTACAGCGTGCTGAGGTGGCGGGAGCGGTAGTCTCCCGCCCGTGACCTCACGCACACGCAGCGTCCGGACGACCGCCCTGGCGTCGGTCCTCGCGGTCCTGGCGGGCGCGGTCGCGGTGCCCGCGTCCGCGGCGCCGGAGGTGGGCTCCTCAGACGCCGCCGCAGCGCGCATCGTCGCCGCTGCGCCGTCCCGCGGGGCGCTCAGGGTGGTCACGACGGTGACCGCGCCCGACGGTCGGCCCGTGGTGCGCACCGTGCGCGTCGCCGACCGTGCGCACGCGCTGCGGGTCGTGGCCACCCAGCTCGACGACCCGTCGGCGGTCACCGTCTCCATGGCGCAACCGGTGGGGGCGCTGCGCTCGAACGACACCCTGCGCGGACGGCAGTGGGCGCTCGATCGGCTCCAGGCGGAGACGCTCTGGCGTCGGGCCGACGGACGCGCCACGCGCTCCACGCCCCGCGCCGTGGTCGCCGTCGTCGACACGGGCATCGACCGCAGCCACCCCGACCTGCGCGGCAACGTCCTGCGGGGCGTCGACGTCCTCCAGGGCGGGACCGTCTCGCGCGACCCCCACGGGCACGGCACGCACGTGGCGGGCATCGTCGCAGCCATGGCCGGCAACCGTCGCGGCGTCGCCGGTCTGGCGCCCCGTGCGGCGGTGCTGCCGATCCGCGTGCTCGGGGCCGACGGGAAGGGCTCCAGCGACGACGTCGCCCGGGGTGTGCTGCTCGCGGTCGACCGCAAGGTGCAGGTCGTCAACCTCTCGCTGTCGGTCGGCACCGACGACCCGGCCCTCGCCAGGGCCGTGGCGTACGCCCAGCGCAAGGGTGTGCTCGTGGTGGCCGGGGCGGGCAACAACGGGTGCGGCGCGCTGTTCCGCCCCGTCCAGTACCCCGCGGCCTACCCCGGTGTGGTCGGGGTCGGCTCGGTCGACGCCGACCTGAGGGCCTCGTCGTTCAGCAGCTGTGGCTCGTGGGTCGACGTCGTCGCTCCCGGACGGGGCATCTGGTCGACGGTCCCGCGGGACGACCGCCTGTCGTGCCGCGACGTCTACTGCGCGCTGAGCGGCACGTCGATGTCCTCGCCCTACGTCGCGGCAGCGGCCGCGCTCGCCATGAGCCGACGGGGCCTGAGCGCGCAGCGGGTCGCGCCGCGGCTGGAGGAGACGGCCCGTGACCTCGGGCCCCGAGGCAAGGACCAGACCTTCGGCGCGGGTCTGCTCGACGTGCGGCGGCTGGTCGGATGAGCCTGCTCCTGCGCCGGTTCCCGGGCGCCGACCTGCCCTGGACGCGGCTGGGTCGCGGCCCCACCCCGGTGCGCGAGCTCGACGGCTTCTGGCTCAAGGACGAGTCGGTCTTCGGCGACGGCGGCTGGGGCGGCAACAAGGTCCGCAAGCTGGAGTGGATCCTGCCCGACGTGCGGCGTCGCAAGCGGGGCACGCTGCTCACGGTGGGTGGCATCGGCACGCACTGGGGCCTCGCGGCGGCCTTGTACGGCCGGGAGGAGGGTCTGCGCGTGGTGCTGGGGCTGGTCGACCAGCCGGTGGACGACCACGTGCGCGAGCAGACGCGCCGTCTCGACGCCTCGGGTGCCGTGGTGCACCGCTTCCGCTCCGTCGCCCGGCTCCGCGCAGCGGCGCCCTTCCTGCTGGCCCGCTACGCCGACGGGCTGCGGACGCCCGCCTACCTGCCGGCCGGCGGGTCGTCGCCCGTGGGCACGCTCGGCTACGTGGAGACGGCGCTGGAGATCGCCGAGCAGGTGCGCGCGGGTCTGCTGCCCGAGCCGGAGACGGTCGTGACGGCGGTCGGTTCCGGGGGCACCGCGGCAGGTCTGACGCTCGGCCTGCGGATGGCGGGGCTGCGCTCCCGGGTGCTCGGCGTCGTCGTCAACGACTCCTTCCGTCTCGACGCGGTGACCGTGGCGCGCCTGGCCGACGACACCGCGTCGTTGCTGCGCACGCGTGGCGCCCTGGTCGACGTCCGCGTCACGCCCGACGACCTCGACGCCGACCACGGGTGGCTGGGCGCCACCTACGGGGCCTCGACCCCGGAGGGCGAGGCCGCCCTCGCGTGGGCGGCGGAGCAGGGCCTGCACCTCGAGCCGGTCTACACGGCGAAGGCGCTCGCGGCCGTCCGGGCGCGCGTGGCGTCGGGCCCCGTGCTCTTCCTCCAGACGCACGGGCCCCGTCCCTAGGCGTCTCCACGGGGCGCCAGGACGGTCGGCCGGTGGCCCGCTGGCCCGTGTCGGCGGTCTGCCGCAGGATGGGGACATGACGACCTGCGACGTGGTGGTGATCGGACTCGGACCCGGCGGAGAGGCGCTGGCGTCCCGGCTGGCGGGGGAGGGCCTCGACGTGGTCGCGGTGGAGTCGGGCCTGGTCGGTGGTGAGTGTCCCTACTGGGGCTGCATCCCCTCCAAGATGTTCATCCGCGCCGCCGGAGCGGTGGCGGAGACCCGCCGTGCCGCCGAGCTGGCCGGCGCGGCCACGGTCGAGCCCGACTTCTCGGTCGTCGCTCGCCGCATCCGCGAAGAGGCCACCGACGACTGGGACGACACCGTCGCCGCGGAGCGCCTCGAGAAGTCCGGCGCGCGCCTGCTGCGCGGGCACGGCCGGCTGGCCGGGCCGCGGGTCGTCGAGGTCGACCTGACCGGGGGCGGCAGCACGCGCGTCGAGGCGCGTCGGGGCGTGGTCCTGAACCCCGGCACCCGTGCCGCGGTGCCGCCGATCGAGGGCCTGGCCGGCACCCCGTTCTGGACGAACCACGAGGCGCTCGAGGCGTCGGTGCTGCCGGCGACGCTCGCGGTAGTCGGGGGCGGTCCGATCGGGCTCGAGCTGGCGCAGGCGTTCGCGCGGTTCGGCAGCGAGGTCACGGTCGTGGAGGTCGGCCCCCGCATCCTCGGCCCCGAGGAGCCCGAGGCGGCCGACGTGCTGCGCGGCGCGTTCGAGCGCGACGGCATCGACGTCCGCGAGGGCGAGCGCATCGCCTCCGTGTCGCACGACGGACAGCAGTTCACGCTGGAGCTCGCGTCGGGCACGCTGCACGTGGAGCAGCTCCTCGTCGCCGCAGGTCGCACGCCGCAGATCGCCGACATCGGCCTCGAGACCGTGGGCCTGGACCCGCAGGCCCGCTCGATCGACGTCGACGACGCGATGCGGGCCGCCGACGGCCTCTGGGTGGTCGGCGACGTCGCCGGCCGTGGCGCGTTCACCCACGTCTCGATGTACCAGTCCGACCGGGCGGCGCGAGCGATCCTCGGCGAGAGTCTCCCGGAGTACGACCAGACCTTCCCGCGCGTGACCTTCACCGACCCCGAGGTCGGAGGGGTCGGCCTGACCGAGAAGCAGGCCCGGGACCGCGGGATCGACGTCCGGGTCGCCACGACCGATCTCGCGCAGAGCTCGCGCGGGTTCACGCACGGTCCGGGCGCCGAGGGCACGGTCAAGCTGGTGGCCGATGCCGCGCGCGGCGTGCTCGTGGGTGCGACGGTCGTCGGTCCGACGGGAGGCGAGACCGTCTCCGGCCTGGCCGTGGCCGTCCGCGGCGAGGTGCCGCTGGCGACGCTGCGCAACTCCGTCTACGCCTACCCGACGTTCTGGCGGGCGGTCGAGAGCGCGCTCGGCGAGCTCGACGCCTGACGCTCAGGCCTTGCCGAGCAGCTCGAGCACCTGCTTCTCCAGGGTGCGGCTGACGGGCTCGCCCGGCGCGACCGGGCGGTGGCCACCCGCGACGACGACGCCGTCGCTGAACAGGTCGACGACCCTCGGGTCCACGTAGGACGAGCGGGCGACGGCGGGCGTGTTCCCGAGGTGCTCGGCGACCTCGCGCATGGCGGCGGCGACCGACTTCTTGCGGGCGGTCTTGGTCGACGCGTCCGAGGAGGAGAGGGCGGCCGCGGCGATCACGGTGCCGCGCCAGGTGCGGAAGTCCTTGGCCGAGTACTCCTCGCCGAGCACCTCCTTGACGTAGTCGTTGACCGCCGTGGCCCCGAGCGTCGACCAGCCGTCGCCGCCCCGGTACTCCAGCAGCACGTCACCGCCGGTGCGTCGGCGCCGCAGCGGCTCGAGGGCCGCGACGAGCCGCTCGTCGCGCAGCGAGACCTCGAGGTCCTGACCGCTCTTGGCCACGTACTCGAAGACGAGCGCGTCGCCGTCGCGTCGCACGTGCTGCTTCTCGATCGTCGTGAGCCCGTAGCTGCCGTTCTCGTCGGTGTAGCGGTCCGAGCCGACCCGGAAGATGCCGAGGTCGAGCAGGCAGAAGGCGAGGGCCGCCGTGCTCCGCAGGGTCGCGTCGTCGGCCACCTCCTCGCGCGCGAAGTCGCGCGCCTCGAGCAGCGCCGTGGCGAAGCCCTCCATGTGCTGGAACTTCTCGGCGTCGCGGCGCTCCCGCCAGGCCGGGTGGTACAGGTACTGGCGACGTCCGGCGTCGTCGGTGCCGACCGCCTGCAGGTGCCCGTTCTCGGCCGGGCAGATCCACACCTTGGTCCAGGCGGGCGGGATGACCAGCTCCTTGCAGCGCGCGACGTCGATCTCCTCCAACGGCGCGCCGTCCTGGTCGAGGTAGCGGAATCCTCGGCCGTGCTTCACCCGGGTCCAGCCGGCCATGGACGGTGACGTGCGACGCAGGCGGACCATGCTCCGACCGTAGGCGCGGCGCCGGACGGCCGCGAGCCGAGCGGTTCGTGCGGTCGGGTTCGCGGCCAGCAGGCAGACTACGAGGGTGCGAGCTCTCGTCGCGGTCGTCGCGTTGTCCCTGGCCCTGACCGCCTGCACGCGCGACGGCGACGCGGACCGCGCCGAGCCGTCCGCATCGGCGACGCCGACCTCCTCCGCGGGAGACGCCCGAGGTTGCGGCAGGGTCCCGGACGACGTCACCGGCGGCACGCGCGACGTGACGCGCACGATCGACGTGGACGGTTCGCAGCGGACCTACGTCGTGCACGTCCCGGCCGGCTACGACGGACGTCGAGCCCTGCCCGTGGTGTACCTCTTCCACGGGCTGGGCAGCAACGCCCCGCAGGTCCTCACCTACTCCGGCTTCCCCACCGTGGCCGACGAGCGCGACTTCATCGTCGTGGCGCCGCAGGCGCTCGAGCCGCGTCGGGAGTGGGACGTCATGGCGACGGCCGACCAGCCCCGGTCCGACGCCGCCTTCTGGCTACAGCTGAGCGAGCGCCTCGGCGACGAGTGGTGCGTCGACGCCGACCGCCAGTTCGCCGCGGGCATGTCGAACGGCTCGGCCGTGGTCTTCGCGATGGCCTGCCGCGGTGGCTACCCGTTCCGCGCCTACGGCGGCGTCGCCGCCACCTTCTACGACCAGGCGGCCTGCGGCGACGCGCCGCCGACGTCGATCATCTACTTCCACGGGACCGGCGACGAGGTGGTGCCGTACCAGGGGGGCGAGACGCCGATCTTCCCCGTCCGCGCCGTGCAGACGGTGCTGCGCGACTGGGCCGGCCACGACGGCTGTGCGCGGGAGCCGCGTCGCCAGGACGTCGCCTCCGACGTCGTCCGTGAGACGTGGCGCGGGTGCTCCGACGGCAGCCGGCTGCAGGCCTACGTGATCGACGACGGCGGTCACACCTGGCCCGGTGCCGGCTTCGAGGTGCCCGTCCTCGGGAAGACGACCTCGTCGGTCGACGCCACGAGGCTCATGGCCGACTTCTTCGGGCTGAAGGCGCCCTGACCTCGACCGCCGAGGGCCTCGCCCCGGGAGGGTCGCGACCACTACCGTGAGGAACGCCTTCCCCCGCGCCAACCCCTGGAGGGCCTCAGGCCCAGGCGCGGGGGAAGCGCGCACCGTCGGCTCAGGGTGACGGTGCGGGCCCGTCGTCGGATGCGGTGCGCGGGCCACGGGAGAGGCGTCGAGGCAGGTCCACCGATGCGCCGGCGAGCGTCTCGACCAGGGAGCACGCGCCGTCGGCGTCCACGGGTCCGTACCAGGCGTCGTCGGGGTGGACCACCACGACGGGTGCGTGGTTGCAGGGGAAGAGGCAGCCGGTCTGGGTGAGGAGGACGTCGTCGTCGCCGAGCCCGTGGTCGCGCAAGGCTCCGCGGAGCGCCGACGCCGTGTCGGCCGCGCCCCGAGCCGCGCACCGAGGTCCGCGGCACACCAGGAGCTGGTGCGAGTGCGCGGGGACGTCCTCCCAGGCGGACGACGTCAGCGGTGCCTCCGCTCCGCTGACGGGTCGTCCCGCGACCATCAGCACCTGGGTGGCGTCCCGGTCACGCAGCCAGTGCCCCGCGACGCGACGCAGCCACGAGCGCGCGGGTGCCGCCCCGCCGCCCGACGGTGCGGCCACGAGAGTGATCTCCTGGACTCCAGCGGCCGCCAGCTCGTCCAGGACGTCGACGAGCGAAGGGTCGCCGTTCTGCAGGTACGCGTGACGTGCACCGACGGTCTCGGCCAACGTCAGGAGGTCGTCGACGCGGGCGGCGGCGTCGACGGACATCGCCACCAGCACGAGCTCGGTCACGGCGCCTCCGGCTGACCCAGGGCCCGAGACGTCCCGCTCCACACCACGTGGGGGCGGTCGACGACGGGGTGCCGCTCGACGTCGGCCACCACGCCGTACACGCGGTCGAGAAGGTCCGACGTCAGCACGTCCCCCACGTCGCCGGAGGCGACGACCCGTCCCTGGTCGAGCACGACGAGGTGGTCGCAGAACGCGGCCGCGTGCTCGAGGTCGTGCAGCGCCGCGACGACCGTCGTGCCGAGGGACCGGACGGTGGCGAGGAAGTCGATCTGGTGGCCCAGGTCGAGGTGGTTCGTGGGCTCGTCGAGGACGAGCAGGCGTGGCTGCTGGGCGAGCGCTCGCGCGAGCTGGACCCGCTGCCGCTCGCCGCCGGAGAGGCTGGACCAGCGCCGTGCGGCCAGGGCGGTGACCCCGCACAGGCGCATGGCCTGCTCGACGACCTCCTCGGCGTGGTCGCGCGCCAGGCTCCAGCGTGAGCGGTGCGGGACGCGGCCGAGCTCCACGACCTGACGCACCCCGAGGTCGAGACTGGTCGTCGCGTGCTGCTCGAGCACGGCGACCGACCGGGACCGGGCGCCGGGGGAGAGGCCGTGCACGTCGTGGTCGTCGAGGGTCACCCGACCTGTGGCGGGGCGGCGAAGACCGGCCAGGACGTGCAGCAGCGTGGTCTTGCCGGACCCGTTCGGACCGAGGAGGCCGGTGACGCGTCCCCGGGACGCGACGAGGTCGACGTCACGCAGGACCGGCACCCCCTCGGGGGCGGTCCACGAGACGCCATCGGCGACCAGTCGGGCGGGCGCGGCGCTCACGTGCCCCTCGCCTCACGTCGCAGCAACCAGGCGAGGAACGGCGCCCCGACGACCGCCGTCACGATGCCGACCGGGACCTCCTGGTTCTCCAGGGTGCTGCGGGCCGCCAGGTCCGCCGCGACGAGCAGGAGTGCGCCCGTGATCGCGCTGAGCGGCAGGACCACGGCGTGGGCCGAGCCCACCAGGAGCCTGACGACGTGCGGCACCACGAGACCCACGAAGCCGATCGCTCCCGACAACGCGACGAGGCAGGCGGTGAGCAGCGCGGTGCCCGCCATGAGGACCCACCGCGTCCGTTCGACCGGCACGCCGAGCGAGCGGGCGGCGGTCTCCCCGAAGGCGAACGCGTCAAGGTGCCTGGTGAACGACAGCACCAGCAGGAGCCCAGCAGACGTCACGCCCACGAGCACCAGAGCCGTGGGCCAGCGGACGCCCGCGAGCGAGCCGAGGGTCCACGAGAGGACGCGTCGTGCGGCCTGGCCGTCGCCGTCGGACAGGACCACGAAGGAGGTGAAGGCCGCACAGAGCTGACCGACCACGACGCCGGCGAGGACGGTCCGCGAGGGTGGCAGCACACCGGAACGACCCGCGGCCAGCGCCAGCACGAGACCGAGCGCCCCGAGCGCCCCGAGGAAGGCGCCGAGCGTCAGGGACGCGGTCGACGCGAGGGCGCCGGCCCCGACTCCGAGGACCAGCACGCAGACCGCGCCGACCGCGGCTCCGCTGGAGATGCCGAGCAGGTAGGGATCCGCCAGCTCGTTGCGGGTGAGGGACTGCAGCACGGCTCCGGTGACGGCGAGTCCGGCACCGACCGCGGCCGCGCCGACCATGCGGGGGAGCCGCAGCTGCCACACGATCCGGTCCTGCAGGAGCGTCACCTCGCTGTCGCCGACCCCGACGCGACGCGCCACCACCTCGAGGACCGTGTGAAGCGGCACGTTCACCGAGCCGACGGCCAGCGCGGCGACCATCGTCGCGAGGAGCAGGGCCACGAGGACGAGACAGGCCGGCGTCGCCGACCTGGGGCCGGTCCGATCCCGCACCGGGTGGGTCTCCCGCATCCTGACAGCCTCCTCAGCCCAGGTCCGTGAGCTGCTGGGCGAGGGTCGAGGCCCCCTCCACGAGCCGCACGCCGGGCGTCGACGCGCTGTACGGCACGGTGACCAACCGACCCTCGCGGACGGCACGCAGCGTCCTGAGCACCGGGTCCTTCTCGAGGTGCCCGCGCTTCTGCGCAGCCGAGGACCAGGAGGCGTCGGCGAGCACGATCACGTCGGGATCGGCCGCGAGGACGTCCTCCCAGGGCACCTCGGACCAGCCGCCGTCGACGTCGGCGAAGACGTTGGTGGCCCCGACCGCGTCGAGCACGAGCTGTGGGCCG
Source organism: Propionibacteriales bacterium (assembly GCA_026392465.1). Taxonomy (GTDB): domain Bacteria; phylum Actinomycetota; class Actinomycetes; order Propionibacteriales; family Nocardioidaceae; genus Aeromicrobium. The sequence goes on along the minus strand of JAPLCA010000039.1, from coordinate 31,718 downwards.
CCCTGGCCCGCCCCGGCCAGCGGTGTCCTGTCGCCGGAGTCGAACCAGAAGACGTCGAGCCCGTCCCCGGCCGCCTCGTCCTCCAGCTTCGTCAGGGTGTAGCGCTGACGCTCCACGAGGGCGGTGGCGCGGTCGGCCACGTCGAAGACCTCCGCCACGGTCTCGACCTCGTCCCAGACGTCGTCGAACGTCACCCGGCCGTCGGCGTCCCGGCAGCCGAGGGGCGAGGTGTAGGTGGCGATCCCGAGGTCGGCGAGCTCGGACCGGGACGCTGCCGTCTCCTCGTCGAACGCGCTCGTGTAGGAGGCGTAGACGAAGTCGGGCTCGGCCGCCAGGAGGGCCTCCTGGTCGGGGTACTCCTTCGCGATCACGTCGACGGAGGAGTAGGCCTCGGCGTGCGCGTCGGCGACCCGGTCGTCGAGGTAGGCGGTCCCGGCGAGCCTGTCCTCCAGGCCGAGAGCGAGCGCGACCTCTGTCGCGCCCTGGTTCATCGTGACGGCTCGACGCGGCGGGGCGTCGACGACGGAGGTGGTGCCGCAGTCGTCGACGGAGACGGGGTAGCCGGCGGTGCCGCCGACGTCGGAGCGGTCGGCTCCGGGGGCGCCGGTGCAGGCGCTCAGCAGCAGGGCCGAGGAGAGGCAGGCGGCGAGGTGGACGGGGGTACGACGGATGGCCATGGTGGTGCCCTCTGGGATCCGGGGGCTCCGTGCGCGAGAACCCCGGGTCGGGTGTCGCGACCTCGGCGAGGCCGCGGCCAGCAGGTCTTCGGACTCGGGATCAACCGGACCAGGCACCTTCCCGGACCCGAGAGTCCAGTGGTGTCATGCCTGGCCCGTCACCCACACCGCTGCGCGTCAGTCCCGGATTCCCACCGGGTTCCCTGGTCCGACCGTGGCCGGACGCGACTGGCAGCCGCACCGTAGCAGCACCGAGGCGACGAGCGACGACGTGCCGAGGGCGCATCGTGCTCAGGCCGGTCGACCGACCCCGTACGGGTCGAAGGAGCTGCGGTGCTCGTCGACCTGGAGCGGTCGGCCGATCGGCGGGGCGGCACGCTGCGGGCAGCGAGGGCGGTCGCACGTGCGACAGCCAGGTCCGATCGGCATGACGTCCGGCTGGGCGAGGTCGAGCCCCGCGCTGTAGACCAGGCGCCCGGCCTGGCGCAGCTCGCAGCCCAGCCCGATGACGAACGTCTTGGCCGCGCTGCCGTAGCCGCCGCGCCGCCGGGTGACGGTCCGGGCCACCCACAGGTAGCGCTGGCCGTCGGGCATCTCCGCCACCTGCACGTCGACCTGTCCGGGGGAGGCGAAGGCGTCGTAGACGTTCCAGAGCGGGCAGGTGCCGCCGCTGCGCGAGAAGTGGAAGCCCGTGGCCGACACGCGCTTGGAGATGTTCCCCGCCTTGTCGACCCGCACGAAGATGAACGGCACGCCGCGCAGCTCGGACCGCTGCAGCGTGCTCAGCCGGTGGGCGACGGTCTCGTAGCCGACGCCGAAGTGCTCGGCGAGCACCTCGACGTCGTAGCGCAGCCGCTCGGCGGCGCGGAAGAAGGGGCGGTAGGGCAGGATCAGCGCGCCGGCGAAGTAGTGGGCCAGACCGATCCGCGCCAGGGCGCGGGTGGTGTCGTCCGGCCAGGTCTCGGCGTCGAGGACGGCGTCGAGGACGTCGCCCGCCTCCAGGTAGGCGAGCTGTGTCGCCATGCGGAACGCCTGCTGCCCAGGGCGGAGGTCGGGCGCGAGACGGAGCGTACGTGTGGCCTCGTCGTACTCGAGGGTGCTGCGACCGTCGGCCGCACTGGCCGCGACGGTGACGCCGTGAGCGGTCTGCAGGTGACGTCGCAGGTGGCGGCGGACCTCGAGGCGTCGTGTCCCGATGGACCGCGCCAGGTCCTCCGCGGCCCGGTCGACGGGGTCGATGTAGTTCTGGTGCCGGTAGAAGAAGTCGCGGACGTGCTCGTGCGGCATGAGGGCCTGCGAGGCGGCGCGGCGGTCGGTCACGGCCTCCAGGTGGGCGACGGCGTCGCGGTAGCGCCGGTGCAGCTGCACGATCGCCTCCGCGACCTCGGGCATGGACCCGGCGACCTGCTGCAGGTCCGACAGCGGCAGGCCGGTGGCGCCGCTGGCCTCCGGCAGCGCCTCTCGCAGCTCCGCGAGCTGGCGGGCGGTGTCGCGGGGGCTGAAGAACGCCGGGTCGACGCCGAAGACCTCGGTGAGCCGCACCAGCACGGTGACCGTCAGCGGCCGGGTGTCGTGCTCGATCTGGTTCAGGTAGCTGGCCGAGATGGCCAGGATCCGTGCGAGCTCGACCTGGCTGAGGCCGCGCTCCTCGCGCAGTCGACGCAGCCGCGCACCTGCGTAGAGCTTGTCCATGGGCTCACCGTAGGCGATCTGTGAAAGGTCGAGCCTTCGCAATCTTGGCAAAAGCGGTGGTCTTGGTTGTCAGAACCTGGCGGACTGCGTGACTTCACCTCGGGCGGGACGGCCGCTGCACTGGATCCCGAGACGCCCCGGATCACCCGGACCGGGAGCACTGCACCAGGAGCCACGATGACGAACCAGAACCCCGCCCCCACCGCCGAGCAGCTCGACGCCGCCTGGGCGTCCGACCCGCGCTGGAGGAACGTGAAGCGCGACTACTCCGGCGCCGACGTCGTGCGGCTGCGCGGCACCGTGCAGGAGGCGCACACCCTCGCCGACCTCGGCGCCCGCAAGCTGTGGGACTACGTCTCCGGCCAGGTCGAGGGCGTCGACTACGTGAACGCGCTCGGCGCCCTCACCGGCAACCAGGCGGTCCAGCAGGTCCGCGCCGGGCTCCGTGCGATCTACCTGTCCGGCTGGCAGGTCGCCGCCGACGCGAACCTCGCCGGGCAGACCTACCCCGACCAGAGCCTGTACCCGGCCAACTCGGTGCCCGCCGTCGTGCGTCGCATCAACAACGCGCTGCAGCGCGCCGACCAGCTCGAGCACGCCGAGGGGGAGGTCACCCGCGACTGGTTCGCCCCGATCGTCGCGGACGCGGAGGCCGGCTTCGGCGGCCCGCTCAACGCGTACGAGCTGATGCGGGCGATGATCGCCGCCGGTGCCGCGGGGGTGCACTGGGAGGACCAGCTCGCGAGCGAGAAGAAGTGCGGACACCTGGGCGGGAAGGTCCTGATCCCGACCCAGCAGCACGTCCGCACCCTGAACGCGGCCCGCCTCGCCGCCGACGTCGCCGGCGTGCCGACCGTCGTCATCGCCCGCACGGACGCGCAGGCCGCGACGCTCCTCACGAGCGACGTCGACGAGCGCGACCGTCGCTTCCTCACCGGAGGCCGCACCTCCGAGGGCTTCTTCGAGGTGTCGAACGGCATCGACCCGTGCATCGACCGTGGCATCGCCTACGCCGAGTACGCGGACCTGCTGTGGATGGAGACGTCCGAGCCGGACCTCGAGCTGGCCCGCCAGTACGCGGAGGCGATCAAGAAGGAGCACCCCGACCAGCTGCTCGCCTACAACTGCTCGCCGTCGTTCAACTGGCGCAAGCACCTCGACGACGCGACGATCGCGAAGTTCCAGCGTGAGCTCGGCGCGATGGGCTACACCTTCCAGTTCATCACCCTGGCCGGCTTCCACGCGCTCAACCACTCGATGTTCGACCTCGCCCACGGCTACGCGCGCACCGGCATGAGCGCGTACGTCGAGCTGCAGGAGCGTGAGTTCGGCGACGAGGCGCGCGGATACACGGCCACGAAGCACCAGCGCGAGGCGGGGACCGGCTACTTCGACGCCCTCAGCACGACCATCAACCCGGCCTCGTCCACCACCGCGCTGACCGGGTCGACCGAGGAGGCGCAGTTCTGATGTGCGCACCCACCCGTAACGACATGCAGGTGCTCGGTCCGGTCGGACCGCGCGACCACGAGGTGTTCAGCGACGGCGGGCTCGGCATCCTGCGCATGCTGCACGACCGGTTCGACGGGCGTCGGCGCGAGCTGCTGCGCCTGCGTCGCGACCGGGACCTCTCGGCCGCAGGCGGTCCCGACTTCCTCCCCGAGACGGCCGCGGTCCGCGAGGACCCGTCCTGGCAGGTGGCGGGATCCGGACCCGGTCTGGAGGACCGCCGGGTCGAGATCACCGGGCCGGTCGACCGCAAGATGACGATCAACGCCCTCAACTCCGGCGCGCAGGGCTGGCTGGCGGACTTCGAGGACGCGACCAGCCCGTCGTGGCGCAACGTCGTCGACGGCCAGCTCAACCTGCACGACGCGGTGAGCCGGGTCATCGAGCACGAGGAGAACGGCAAGCGCTACCGGCTGCAGGACGGCCCGCTGGCCACGATCATCGTGCGTCCGCGGGGGCTCCACCTCGACGAGGAGCACCTGCGCATCAAGGGCGCACCCATCGCCGGCGCGCTCTTCGACTTCGGCCTCTACGTGCACCACAACGCCCGGCGGCTCATCGAGCAGGGAACGGGCCCGTACTTCTACCTCCCCAAGCTCGAGGGCCACCTCGAGGCCCGCTGGTGGGACGACGTGTTCACCCGCACCGAGCAGTGGCTGCGCATCCCGCACGGCACGATCCGCGCGACGGTGCTCATCGAGACGCTCCCCGCTGCCTTCGAGATGGAGGAGATCCTCTACGAGCTGCGCGACCACGCGGCCGGTCTCAACGCCGGCCGCTGGGACTACATCTTCAGCACGATCAAGAACCTCGGGGCCGATCCTGCCTACGTGCTGCCGGACCGCGCCGACGTGACGATGACCGTGCCGTTCATGCGGGCCTACACCGAGCTGCTCGTGAAGACGTGCCACCGTCGCGGTGCGCACGCCATCGGCGGCATGGCGGCGGTCATCCCGAGCCGGGACGAGGACCGCAACCGCGACGCCCTGGCGAAGGTCCGGGCCGACAAGGAGCGCGAGGCGGCCGCCGGGTACGACGGGTCCTGGGTGGCGCACCCCGGTCTGGTCCAGACCTGCCGCGACGCCTTCACGGCGGTGCTCGGCGACCGGCCGAACCAGGTCGAGCGCCAGCGCGACGACGTCCAGGTGTCCGCTGCCGACCTCCTCGACGTGGCCGCCACGCCGGGTGAGGTCACGGCCCAGGGACTGCGCGCGAACGTCTCCGTCCTCGTCCGCTACGTCGACGCCTGGCTCGACGGGCGAGGTGCCGTCGGGCTGGACGGCCTGATGGAGGACGCGGCGACCGCGGAGATCTCGCGCTGCCAGCTCTGGCAGTGGTGCCGTCACGCGACACCGCTCGACGGGGGCGGTGTCGTCACGCGCTTCCGGGTCGCGGCCCTGCTGGAGCAGGAGCTCGACGCGTTGGAGAAGGCAGGGCGACCGCCGGAGCGGATCGAGGCCCTGCGCCACGTCGTGCGACGAGGTGCACTCGGGGACGACCTTCCCGCGTTCCTCACCGACGACGCCTACCGACGTTTCCTGGTGACCCGCGAGGAGGCGGCGGCGTGAGCGAACCGCTCGCGATCGGCGTCCTCGGCGGCGGCCTGATGGGGTCAGGCATCGCCGAGGTGTGCGCCCGCGCCGGCCACGACGTGCTCCTCGTCGAGGCCGACGCGACAGCACGGGACGGAGGCCGCGACCGGGTCGCGGCCTCCGTGGCCCGTGCGGTGGAGAGGGGCAGGCTCACGTCCGCCGACGGCCAGCAGGTGCTCGACCGGATCACCTTCAGCCTCGACCTCGACACCTGTGCGGACCGTGGTCTGGTGGTCGAGGCCGTGACCGAGCGCGAGGACGTCAAGAGTGACGTGCTCTCGCGCGTCGACAAGGTCCTGCCCGAGGACGCGGTGCTCGCGAGCAACACCTCGTCCCTGCCGATCATGCGTCTTGCGGCGGCGACGACGCGGCCGGACCGCGTCGTCGGGCTGCACTTCTTCAACCCCGTGCCCGTGATGCCGGTCGTCGAGATCGTCACCGCGATCACGACCAGCGGCGAGACGCTCGCCCGCGCCGAGGACTTCGTGCGCGGCAGCCTCGCGAAGCACGTCGTGCGGGCGACCGACCGTGCGGGCTTCGTGGTCAACGCGATGCTCGTGCCCTACCTGCTGTCGGCGGTGCGGATGCTCGAGTCGGGGTACGCCACCGCCCACGACATCGACCAGGGGATGCGGCTCGGTTGCGGCCACCCCATGGGCCCGCTGGCCCTGTGTGACCTCATCGGCCTCGACACCGTCCAGGCGATCGCCGAGTCGATGTACGCCGAGTACAAGGAGCCGCTGTACGCCCCTCCGCCGCTGCTCCAGCGCATGACCGACGCTGGCCTCCTCGGGCGCAAGAGCGGCCGAGGCTTCCACCCTGCGCCGTCGTCGTCCTGACGCCCGACCCGGGGTTCCCCTCCTGCCCCGCGTCGCCGCGACCTCGGCCCGGTACGCTGCTCGGGGTGCGTCGACGGGATCGAACGCACCCGCGGGCCCCCGTAGCTCAGGGGATAGAGCAACGGTTTCCTAAACCGCAGGTCGCAGGTTCGAATCCTGCCGGGGGCACCCTGGGAATCGCCGAGGTCTCGCCGAACCTCACCAGATGGTTCAGCTCGGTCAAGGGCTTCGAGACCACATCGACCGAGCGCGAAAGCGGCTCGGGCCCGGTCGAACGCGAAGCCCTGCGGGGCTCCCGGGATCGGCGACGCAAGCCCAAGTCGGTACCACGCTCATGCGGAGTGGAGGCCGTCCGAGCGAGGACGTGTCGCGCCTCCACACGCCACCAGTCCAGACGGTCCCTGCAGATGCATCGAGAGAACGTCCCTGTCGTTCATCTGGCGAACTCGGTCGGGAACAGTCGAACATGCACTCGTCCGACCGCAAACGCGAGCTCAGAGACCGCGAACGGCAGTAGATACTCCGCTTCCGCGCGAGTCTCCGTCGATGTTCGGAATCGGAAGATCGCCTTGGTGGTCGTTTCTGTCGCTCGAACGGCCTGAACCGCGGGAGCTTCCGAGATCCTCAGAGCATGGCGGAACCCAAATCCCAGACGATACTCTCGATCAGGATCTGTGTGCAGCGACAAGCCGTACTCCACCTCGCTGCCGACCTCGAGGTTGAATGCGCCGCTTGCGCGGAGCGTGCACGACAGATCGCACCCGTTCTCGATGTCTCCACACCGGTCGCAGATCGTCTGAGTCGTGTGCATGATGGACGCCAGCCTGCCCTCACGAGCGAAGCCGCGCGTCGGCCATCCGCAAGCACAGTCTTGGCTGGCGTAGAACGAGGGTGAGGCGACGCTGCGCTCCGCGAAGAACACCGGGAGTTCGCCAACGGCGCCATTTCGCGCCAGCGATCGAGCGAGCGCCTCATCCGCTGTGCTGACCGCGCGTCTCAGTTCCTTCAATGCGGCGCGACGTGCGACGGGGTCATGACGGACAGTGCGGTGGATGCATGAGTGTGCGGCATCGAGCACACGGTCGAGCGCAGCGTGCGCGTTGTCGCGTCGCGGAATGGTCCCGGTGCCGAGCATGGACTGAGCTCGGCGGACGACCACGTCGATCCAACCGTCCGAGACGCTGTCGTTCGCCTCAGCCGATGCCAACCTGTGCCAGGGCTGGGAAGGGGTTGATGTCGGCAAGGCTTCTCTCCATCCGAGTGACGGCGCCGTCCTGTTGCTCTGCCCACGCGATGATTTCCGGTCTGCCCGCGTCACACGCAGTCATCGTGAAGATGATGCGTTGGGCCGGCCCATCGATAGCCGCGAGCAGGAGGTTGTAGTCGGCGCTGTAGAGGGCAGCAGGAGCCGCGGCTCCGCTGAAGCAGTTCAGTAGTGCGAGTTCCGTTGCCCTGATCTGTCCGACGGGGATGATTCCGCGCTCAGGCTTGTAGCACCCTTGGCCGAAGTGGCACGAGGGCCCGTATCCGGTCGGCCGTCTTCCCGTCGGGGCAAAGCGCCCGCACAGCGTGTGGAGACCGAGGTTCGAGCTGTCCGTCGCCCCATTTCCATGGAACAACGCACGGCGCCAGGGTCCCCCGGCCACGCGATGTGAGAAGTTCTCGTCGAGATCTGCCTGCATCTCGTCCGGCCCGATCCAGGTGTATCCGTCGATGGGAGCACCATCGTCGAGGTCTGAGACGATCAGGTCCGGTAGCCCCGGTCTTGGCTGGGACAGCTGCTTCGCAACCATCCACGACAGCGACTGTTGGTCGCGCCCGGTCAGGATTCTCGGCGGTGGCGTGTCACCGGCTCCGTAGCTGAGCTCAGCGTAGGTGCCGACCAGGACTTCAGGTGGCTCATCGATGGCACACTCGCCAGGAGGCAGGGCCGATGCCAGGCGCAGCAAGGGTTCTGAGACGTCCCCTTCGACACGGAGGTACCTCCGTTCCTCCCTGGCTGGCTCTGTCGAGGGCATGTAGAGAGCGTTCGCGGAGGTGACGGACGCTGTCAGATCTGGGCGGTCAGCGGTGAGCACCGGGACCGTCCCAGCATGGCTGAGGTACCGGTCGACCGCGCTGGCGTACTCAGATTCTTCCGGGTACGCCGCGAAAGCCGTCGTCATCATGGGACGGTCGCGAACCGGTACGCATCGAGGACCGCGAGCATACGTTCGTGGACCTCCAGGGAGTCCTTTCCTTCCACTTGAACCACCCCGCTGCATGCGGAGGACGCCCGGTTGGGCCGGAGCTCCTCGCCGACCTGCACGTTGATCTGGCAGGAGATCACGCCAGGCATGCTGAGGATCTCGTCTTCGCTCGAGACTGTCGTCACGACTCCGGGAGCGGTGGGCAAGAGCAGATCGCCCACTGAACGGTCTCGTGTGTGAGTCAGGCTCGGTGTGCGACCGACATAGAGATCAGCGATCGCGGTCATGATGTCGAATCCATACGACAGACCGTGGTTCAGCGGTACCTCGCAGCCGCTCAGCCGGGCGGCAAGCTCGCCCATGACGAATCGACCGTCGTGAGCGATGAAGAACTCGCCGTGCAGGTAACCATGCTCGTAGCCGAGGGCGTCGACGAGCTGCTGGGAGAGAGCGCGAGAGTCGATCGGCTCTGGCTCGCTGGGAGCGAGAGTGATGTTCGCATTGATCGATCCGATGAGGTAGTCGAGGATCGGTGCCGGGTTCAGGGAGATGTAGCTCCCGAGGACGCGCCCCTGAGAGACGAGCGCGCACAGCTGATACTCGGTTCCAGAGATGTACTCTTCGGCGATCCACTCGTACGTGTCGTCTCGTACATGGTGGAGCGCCGGGTCTGCCGGGCCTGCAAGCTTGTAGGTTCCGACGCAGGTGTCGGAGTCGATCGGTTTGAGGATCAACGGCCAACCGTGCTGGTCGGCGAAGTCGACGATGTCCTCCTCTGAGGCGACGGGGCGATGACGCGGCGCGGGGATCCCCGCTTCCGCGTACAGCTCCTTCATCGCTGGCTTCTCCCGGACGCGCGAGACCTGCGTCGGGGTGAGGTGCGGAAGGCCGGCGGCGCGTGCGAACGCTTGGGCTTGATGCTGTACTGCTTCGTTGGGGTTGCAGAAGAAGGTGGGAGTCCGCCCGATGCCCTGGAGCCACTGCTGGTAACGTGCAATCTCTTGTTCCAGAGGTGCGGACTCGTCAAGCTCGAACACGGGCACGTCGTCGCTCAGGTCTTCCTGCGGTCCGGTTCCCGTGCGATCGGCGGGATCTCCGAGCCGAAGCAGGATCGTGTCGATGTCGCCGCGATCCAGGACGCTGCGGGAGAATCGGGCGCGCTTGCTCTCCGCGAGCAAGAGGGTCGGGACGTGTGAGTCGGTGTTCGGCATCAGTGCGGTCATGTCTTCCATCCCTCTTCTGTTTCAGCTCGCGAGGATCGCGCGCTCCGCCGTGCTCGCGCGACCGGATCGTGTGACGCGCACATCACGCACGATGTTCACGCGCTTCAGCCATCGCTCTCGCGCTGACTCGAAGCGTGGGACGAACGCTCGCCGCCCGTGGACGACAACCCGGTTGTTGATGAAGCCCATCTCCCCGGGCCTCAGGACGAGGTCGTAGAGACGGCTGTTCAGGTGGTCGACGAGCCACTGGAATGCGTGGACTGCTTGATCATCGCCCTCGATCGGCTCGACGAAGTCACGATCCGCGCGGAGCACGGCGCCCTCGTCGTCCGACGTCAACAACGCCCTGGGGGCCAGCTCGCTGGTGTCCGTGACCTCATGAGCGCTGTCTGGCCGGATGTAGAACCTCGGCTGGCTGAGGACCTCGCGGATCGCAGCAGGCACGGCATCAAGCTCCACGCCAGCCACGGTCGTGGCAACGCTCCCGGGGTTCCGTAGGCAGAACAGACCCACCCAGTCAGCCCGATGTGGCGAGAATGCGTCCTCGGTGTGCCATCCGAGCTCCTTCGTGCTCGAGGAGCTGACGAGGCTTTCCTCCATACCTTGTGTTGGCACGATGTCGGTGACGATCCGTCCGCGTTGCTGTGCCTGCCAACCGATCGGATCGCCGAGCAGAGCGCCGAACAGAAGCGCCTCGAAGGCGTAGAGACGGCTTGCTGGTGTGTCTGCGCTCTGCCAGTTCTCCGGGGTAGGGCCGATCTGGCCGTCGTGGACCGGAATGCCTCGGAAGACCACGGCCCCGACCTGCTCTCCCAGGCGTGCGCGAGCGGCTAGCCGTCGCGCGGTCAGCGGCATGGCGCCGGCGACCGCATCCAGCTCGGTGAACAGAGCGAGATCGTGGGGCGAGGTGAACGTGTCCATGAGCTCGCGGGCGAGCTGCTCGACGGTGTGTGCTTCGTCCTCGTCGAGTGCGACGTCGAGGACGGTGGGATCTGCGGTGGCCGGCTTGGCCTCGTCGACAGAGAGTGTCATCTGTGTGCCTTCTTCTGCAGGGCGTCCTCGGTGCGTGTGTGGGAGGCCGCGTCGGTCATGGCGGTCGTGGACAAGGCGTCGATCGCGAGATGGCGAGCACGGGGCGCGAGTTCGTCTGCTCCGTGCCGATGTGAGTTGAGAAGGGTGACGACGACATCCGGTTCGTGCACCAGGTCGGCGGCTTCGGCCGGTTCCTGGAGCTGCCGGGCGAGGTCCTCGGTCAAGCTCGTGACAGGAGAATCCAGGTCCGCTTCTGCGATGGCGAACGATCTGCTGCTGAACGTTGCCGAACGACGGACCCACAAGCGGATCCAGGGCGAGTCGAACTCGGCCCTCATCGAGAGGAGGCAGTGCGCGAAGAGCGCAACCGAGACTGTTGCGTTCGTGTCGCGCGCCAGCACCTCCAGGTCGCGACGCTCCGGGACGGCAAGCGCTCGCATGTCCTGCGTGACAGGAGCACCCTTCGCCGGCTGCGCCGGAGTCTGCCCAGCCTCGTCCCCTTCGTCGAGATGGAGCAGCGTTGTGAGTGCGCGGGCGCTGGGTGCGCGATAGAGGTCGGGAGCACCGAGCTCGATGTCGAACAGGCGCCGGATACGGTTCGCGAGCTTGGCAGCCAGCAGGGAATGGCCGCCCATCTCGAAGAAGTCATCGACCGTGCTCACTCCGTCGGGGTGCACGGCGAGGGCCTCAGCGATGACCTCGACCAGCCAGAGCTCCTCGATCGTCCGTGGGCCTTCGCGTGGTGTCCTCGGCACAGGTTGCGTGTCGCTGCGTAATGCTGCTCGATCGACCTTGCCGGCGGTGTTGAGCGGGAGCTCGTCAGTCATGATGATCTCGGACGGCAGCATGTACTCCGGTAGCCGCTCGCGTAAGTACTGTCTGAGGTCGCGTACGTCGAGCGAGCGTCGACGTCCGGCTGACGGAACGTTGGCGAAGGCGTGCGGCCATCCGATGCTTGCCGGGAGTCGCCGACTGAGCCCCACGAGGTTTGCGGCCCCTACGGGGCTGTACACGACGTCGACATGGGTGAGGTCTTCCGCGTAGTCCACCTGTGTGTCCCGGCCGAGTCGGTCACCGAGTGCGGAGAGATCCTCTGGATCGAGTGCCAGACCTTTCTGACGCAAGCGCGCGCTCGGTATGGACAGCCATCGAAACGACTCGCTGGGATGCTCTCGCAGCTCTGTCTCGATCTCCTGCTGAGAATGCTCGTCCCATACGCGGACGTTCTCGGGATCTGCACGTTCCGCGACGGAACCCTGCGCGGCGCGAAGTGTGACATCGTAACGGTAGACGGACAGCTCGTTGTGACTCGTGCTCCGCTTCAGGGTGACGTCGACACGATCAAACTCTGGTACCTGCTCAGGTAGTTCGCGAAAGTAGTCGGGATGGATGAGTAACTCATCCTCATCATCAAGTGCTACGCCAACTCGTCGGGCGTAGTGATCGGCGAGTCCCAGATTGCGCAGGTCGCCGAGGAACACGGTTCCGCCGGGCGCCAGCAGGTGCGCGATGCCTCTCAGGACGTCAGTCATGTAGACGATGGACGGGAAGTACTGGACCACCGAGTTGAGGATGACCACGTCGAAGTGCGCGGTGGGTAGTCCGGTGAAGTCATCGGCGCTCTGTCGACGCAGGATCGGGCGCACGGTGTGCGAGGCAGTCAAGCTGCGTAGCCGGTCGATGACCTCCCCGGAGATGTCTGTTCCCCAGTACTCGCTGCACTCGTGGACGATCTTCGTCAGGAGCAGCCCGGTGCCGACACCGATCTCGAGCACCCGCTGCGGATGCAGGCGCCGGATCCGACTGACCGTCGCTTGCTGCCATTCCCGCATCTCGTCGAGCGGGATGGGCTGGTGATCCTTGCGGGAGTTCCAGCCCGCGAACGCCGTGTCGGACTCTTCCAGCCTGACACCGTCGTACAGGGCGTCGTAGAAATCCTCCCAGCTGGCGAGGATGTCTGTCTCCACCCGATCGGAGACGTAGGCGAGGTGCGCGACGAGGTGGTTGACGACGCCGTCCTGTCGGCACGGAACGACTGCGGCCTGCTTGACGCGCGGATGCTCCAGCAGGACTGTCTCGATCTCCTCGAGCTCGATGCGATGACCGCGTAGCTTCACCTGATGGTCGGTGCGCCCCACGAACACGAAATCGCCGCGGCTGTCTCGTCGAACCAGGTCGCCGGTGCGGTACAGGGCTGGCGGGCCGGGAATGAACCGCTGTGCTGTGAGATCCGGGCGATTCAGGTAGCCAGCCGCCAGCCCACGTCCGCCGAGCAGGAGCTCGTGGACGGAATCACCCTTGCTCGCCGGTTCGCCCAGAGCCACGATGCAACCTTCGATGGGGCGCCCGATCGGGAGGTCGGAGGTTGCGGAGGTGACGTCATCCTCGACGACAGGGTGGATCAACGCGAAGGTTGTCAGCTCTGTGGGCCCGTAGCAGTGCACCAGGGCTGTGGGGGCATACCGGAAAGCACTCCGTACGGAGTCGAGGTTCGCCCTCTCGCCGCCGAAGAGGATCAGACGAAAACGCGCAAGAACCTCCGGAGCGGTGTCGGTCATCATGTTGAAGAGCGACGTGGTCTGGAACATGACCGTGAGACCGTGTGCGGAGACGGCTGCGCGTAGCTGAGCTGGGTCGGTGGAGATTCTCTTCGGGAACCCCACGAGCTGCGCGCCAGTGGTCAGTGTGCCCCACAGCTCGTACGTGAAGGCGTCGAATGCAGGCGACGAGAGCTGGGCGACACGGTCGCCGTCGTGGATCTTGATCGCAGGCGTGTTGGTGACGAGGTTGACGACTGATGCGGCCTTGATGACCACGCCCTTCGGGGTGCCGGTCGAGCCTGACGTGTAGCAGACGTAGAGCGGGTCCTCGCCGGACAACGTCGCAGACCGGTCAGGGGCCTCGACGTCGGTCGGCAGGCCGAGCAGATCCCGCGCTCGATGCTGTTCACGTGAGGTGACGGCCACAGAGTCAGCGACGATCGTCGCGCGTGGTCCTGCGTCCTGGAGGATCTGACTGCGCCGGGCACTGGGCCACTGTGGATCGATGACGAGATATGTGGCGCCCAGCTTGGCCACCGCGAGAACCAGGACGACCAGGTCCACCGAAGGTTCCAGTACCAGAGCGACACGGTCGCCCCGCCCGACATCGAGCGCGCTGAGCTTCGCGCCGGCGACATCGGAGGCGGTGTCCAGCTCGCGGTAGGTCAGCGCCGCTTCACCAGCTTCGGGATAGTGAACCGCGGTCGCATCAGGCCGACGAGCCGCTATGCGCCGAAAGAACTGAAGCGGGTGGTCCTGATCGCCAACCGACTCGTCGGACACGCGCTACCCCCAACGCTCGCGATACTGCATCTCGCGCTCGGCTCCGGCAGAGACCGGGTGTCGGCTGCCGTCGCGACCATGATGCAGACAGTTGGAGATACAGTCAAACTGTTCTTTGGAGGTCGTCGTGCCTGATACACCAACCGGCCGGTCTGGTGCGTCGACGCGCCCGTGTGCGTATCGCCGTCCGCGTGCCGACGCCGTCTTCGCAGTCGCCAGTGGCGAGGTGATTGCGGCGCTCGCGCGGCTGTGTCCTCCTCTCGGTGCGCACGAGTCCCTGCGTTTACGGCGGCTGAGACGCCCACGAGACCAGGCGTCTCTCCTCGCTGCCCGAGCGCTCACGAGGATCTGCGTCGCTCGTCTGCACGGAGGTGACGATGCTGCCGCTGTCCCCCCGCTGCAGCAGAGGTGCGACTCCTGCGGTCGTCGCGATCATGGACGACCACTGCCTCTGACTCTCGACGGCCGTCTGGTGCACGTGAGCTGGTCGCATGGCGGGAACGAGGTGTGCGCCGCGGCTTCTACGTGGCCCGTCGGTTGCGATATCGAACAGCTCGCGGAGGCTGACTTCTCCGCGCGCGACTACGTGCCTGAGGCTGACGCCACCGTGTCCGCCGCCCAGTTCCGTGAAGCGTGGTGTGCTGGTGAAGCGCTCGGGAAGCTTGCCGCCGCCCTGTCGCCCGTGGATGCCCTCGACCGCGCGCATCGCGGCGTGCGCGTGTGGTCCGCGGTGTCTGAGGATCTGGATGGGGGACGCACCGCGATGATCGCGCTTCCATCAGGTGCCACAAGGATCCATCCTTACGCCGCTCAGCCCTGCGCGGGGTCAGGGATCGAACTCCGGGAGATCGACAGTCTCTACGCCGTCTCGAAGGCAGCGACCGTCAACGACGCCCTCATGGGCTTGTCGCCTGCGGGTCGTTCCGCCAGCTCGTGGATCACTCGTCCGAGCTCACGAGCGAGTTCTTGAACCTTCGGCCACTCCTCGGCGGGAATCGTCACGTGCGCGTCCGTGAAGGCGAAGACCGTGTTCTCGCGGTAGAGGGTCGCTCGTGTGGTGAGTTGATGGGCAAGTGCCTGCATCAGGCCGATGAAGTTCTCGCGATCTGCGTCGGTGAACACCTCCCCGCTGTCGGAACTATGCGTGTATCGCTTGGCGATGCCGCCCCGAATCGGCACTTCATCCACGAGATCAAGCAGGCCACCATCGGCGAGGCGCCGTATGTGATAGCTGACGTTGGCCTGCGTCTCTCCGAGTTCGCGTGCCGCCTCTGCGGCGCTCATCGTGCGTCCGATCAGGAGCGACAGCAGCCGGAGGCGCAGTGGATGCGCCACCAGCCGCAGACCGTTCAAGTCAGCGTTGTCCTGGTTCTTCATCCGTGAACTCCTCCGATATCACGACGGCATCGCCGGCCCATCCTGAGCTCCGCTCCCAAACCACCCACTCTAGAGGGCCGGCTCCGCAGCTGCGCTCGCGATCACCTGTGCGTTGCTGCTGTCGGCTCGCGTCGATGGGCGGTGTACGAGGCGACAGCGAGAGTGATCAGGGCTGCGCCCACGGCCGAGAGGCACGCCGCTGCGGCGCCGACGGTCAGGCCGTCTGCCAGTGCCCCGCCCAGAGCAAAAGCAAGGGCGGCACCGGCGTTGACGGCAGTGTTGATGAGGGCAGAGGCCTCTGTGCGCTCCTCTGCTGGAGCGAGGTCGTCCGCTGCGAGGTAGCCCGCGATCAGTGAGGGTGACACGAACAGGCCCATGACGACGAACGCCGCCAGCTGAGCCCCGAAGTGCGTGATCCACACCATCGCCACGAGCACCGTGAGTGCGCCGACGCCGAGTGCAGCCATTCTGGGCACCGCGGGCCCGTCCCACTGCCGAGCGCCATACATGAGCCCTCCCGCCGCGCTGCCGAGCGCGAAGCAGGCCAGCAGGACGCCGGGGCCGGCGTCTCCGATGGCTGGCCCGTAGGCCGTGGCGAGAAGCTCCGCCGCACCGAGCACCAAGCCGACAGCCGCGAGCACCAGGAGCACCGGCCAGAACCGGAGATGACGTAGGGGGCCGACCCACGTGCGCCAGTCCCCCCCGCGGTCGCGGCGTTGCACCGGCGTCGGCGTCGGGCCCGACACGACGCCGAGCGTACCCAGGAGGCCAGTCGCGGCAGCGGCAAGCACGGCGATGGTCGGGCCGTTGGGCATCAGCATGACCACTCCTACGGACAGGGGCCCGATGATGAAGATGAGCTCCTCGATCACCGCGTCAAGACTGTACGCCCGCCGCCTGTGCTGGTCCGTTGGCGACAACAGCACCCAGATTCCTCGGACGACGGCACCCAGCGGCGGTGTGCACACGCCACTGAAGGCGCCCAGGAGTACGAGGGCCCAGGCTGGAGCCGAGCTGCTCGCGACGAGGACCAGGCCGACCAAACCCGCCGTGTAGCCCAGAGCCAGGAGCGCGAGTACTCGGCGAGCCCCGAATCGGTCGACGAGCCGAGCGCGCAGCGGAGCGACAACGACGTTGCCGATGCCGAACGCTCCGGCTACGGCACCGGAGACCGCGAATCCTTCGGAGCTGCTCTGGACGAGAAGCAGCAACCCCAGCGACACCATCGCGAACGAGAGCTTGCCCACGATCGTCGGGACGAGCACACGCAGGACATGCGGCAGGCGCAGAACATCCAGGTAGGTGACGTGGGTCCCTGAGTCCATGTGCAGGCTCGCCTCTCGTGGATCGCTCGTCGACGGCTCCGCGCAGTCCGAGGGCCGTCCCATACATACCACCAAACAACTCTTTGGTGGTAGTGGCGCGTGGCGCGCGCCATCGCAGTCTCCTCGTGCTCCGTGCCGGAACCGCTGGGGAAGGGGAACGAGCTCGCTCGGCATCCACGAGCAGCCCTCCGACGTTCTCCTCGGCACCGCGACGCTGCTCGACGAGCGGAGCGTCGAGGCGCGCACGACGCGCCTGTCGCGCCTGTCCTGCGCCCGAGACAGAAGCACTCCGTCGTCCGAACCGCACACGCCTCGGACGGCACATCACCCGCGCCGGCTCAGAGCACACGGTCACCCTCGGTCGCGCGACCATCACGGCGCCCACCGTCGGGAGAGGCCGAGGGACGTTCGATCACCGCTCGTCGGACGTGGTACTTCCGGGGGCGCCTGCCCGGGAGCAGACGGCGCGAGCCGGACCGGCGCCTGAGGGGACGGGTCAGGTCCGCGGCGCCACCCGCAGGATCTTGTCGTCCGAGCCGTTCGACGTGGTCACGTAGAGCACGCCGCCCGGTCCGCGCTGCACGCCGCGCAGCCGTCCGTAGGTCCCGGAGAGCTCGGGCGGGGTGTACTGCCGCACGAGGCGACGGCTGCCGTCGAAGGTCAGTAGGCGCAGGCTCGTGCCCTTGAGCGTCGCCACCGCGAGCGCGCCGTCGAGGCTGCCCCAGCCGGAGCCGCTCACGAAGTCGGCGCCGCTGGTCGCGACCGTCGACGTTCCCGAGCTCCAGGCAGCGTGGCGCTGCGTCCCCGGGAGCGAGTCGTCGGTCATCGGGGAGTTCGCACCCTCGTTGTAGTCGGGGTCGCCCGACGTGCGGGGGACCGGGTTCCACCCGTAGTTGCCGCCCTTGACGAGCACGTTCACCTCGTCGTCGCGGTAGGAGCCCTGCTCGACCGACCACATCTGCCCGGTCGACGGCTGCCGGACGACGCCCTGGACGTTGCGGTGGCCGTACGTCCAGACCCGACGCTGCATCGCCGTGCGGGCCGATGCCCACGGGTTGTCGTCGTAGCCCCGCCCCGTCGTCGCCGAGACGCGCAGCACCTTGCCGCCGCCGGACGTCAGCGACTGCGGGATGCCGCCGCGTGCCGCGTCGCCCGTGCCGATGAACAGCGAGTCGGCCTTGCCGCGGTGCAACGCGCAGCCGCCGTGCCGGCCGGTGCTCGACGGCAGGCCGACGACCACGTTGCGCACGAACGTCGCCCGCCCCGCGGAGCGGTCGAGCCGCCACGCGACCACGCGGACGTCCCGCACGTCGCCCGAGCGGTAGCCGTGGCAGGTGTAGAAGACGCCGCTGCGGGCGAAGTCGGCCGACGTCTCGATGCCCATGAGACCGGTCTCGCCGCCCGACCACATGCCGGCAGGACGCGACAGCACCGTCGTCGAGCGTCCCTGGGGGTCGCGCAGGGTGACCGACAGCCGGTCCCGCTGGGTGTAGAGCATGGAGCCGTCCGGCAGGAAGGTGAGCGCCCAGGGGTGCTGCAGGCCGGCCTGCACGACCCGCACGTCGAGCGGGGGCGGCTCGGCGGCCGCCGTGGCGGCCGGAGCTCCTCCCACGAGGGTGGCGGAGGCGCAGAGCACCCCGCCGAGGACGGCCGTGACCACGCGTCGGGCTCTCATCGCCTCAGTATCCGCCCGTTCACGCGATCTGGCAGCCGGGCGAGTCGTTCATCCGACCGTCGTCCGTTCGACGCGCGCCCGCGGCCGTGCCGTCGTACGCTCACGGCACCCGCACCAGCACCCGTGGAGGGGCCATGTCCCGTTCGGCCGAGGACGCCTGGACCGTCGTCGTGTACGAGGTCAGCGGTGTGCCCGAGCAGCAGGACATCCTCGCGGACTTCCACACCGCCGCGATGAGCGGCGTCGTCGCCCTCGGCACCCAGGGGGACCTCGCGACCTACGTGGTCGTCGAGTGCCGTACCGACGACGACGCGTGGCTCGTCGAGGCCGTCGTGCACCAGATCGACCCGCACGCGCACCGCCGCAGCGAGCACCCGCACCGACCCGTCCTGGGTCCGGCCGTGCCTGCCGACGGCTGACGCGTCCACGGTCCGGGCTGCGACGCGCCACGCCTAGGATGAGGAACGACCCGTCGCCGGACGGGCCCGACCGACGACCCCGCCCGCAGGAGCTGCCTTGACCAAGCCCGTCGCCTCGTGGCTCACCGACATGGACGGCGTGCTCGTGCACGAGGAGCGCGCCATCCCGGGCGCTGCCGAGTTCATCGCCGCGCTGCGTCGGCACGAGCGCCCGTTCCTCGTGCTCACCAACAACTCGATCTTCACCCCGCGCGACCTCCGCGCGCGGTTGCACGCGGCCGGGCTCGACATCCCGCAGGAGTCGATCTGGACGTCGGCGCTCGCCACCGCGAAGTTCCTCAGCGAGCAGCGCCCGGAGGGCACGGCCTACGTGATCGGCGAGGCGGGGCTGACCACCGCGCTGCACGACGTGGGCTACGTCATGACCACGAGGGACCCGGAGTACGTGGTGCTGGGGGAGACCCGCACCTACTCCTTCGAGGCGATCACCAAGGCGATCCAGCTCGTCGAGAGCGGCGCGCGGTTCATCGCGACCAACCCCGACCCGACGGGACCGTCGCCGTCGGGCAGCCTCCCCGCCACCGGCTCGGTCGCGGCTCTCATCACCAAGGCCACGGGGGTGGAGCCCTACTTCGTCGGAAAGCCCAACCCGCTGATGATGCGCACGGCCCTCAACCGGATCGAGGCGCACTCCGAGACGACGGTGATGATCGGCGACCGGATGGACACCGACGTGCTGTCCGGTCTCGAGGCGGGCCTGCGCTCGATCCTGGTGCTGACCGGCTCGACGGCACCGGGACAGGTCGAGCGCTTCCCGTTCCGGCCGACCCGGGTGGTCGACTCGATCGCCGACGTGGTCCCGCTCGTGACCGAGCTGGCGGAGGGCGAGTCCGAGGGGCTCTGACGGCTCGTCGGGTAGCCTGGTCCGATCACGTCGCCCGATCGGCGGCCGTGAGAACGTCCACGCACGACGGAACATCACCCGACGTCACGGAGCCAGAACGTTGAAGGTCTTTCTCACCGGAGCCAGCGGAGTCATGGGTCGGTCCACCACGACCGCCCTCGTCGCCGCCGGCCACGAGGTCGTCGGACTGGTGCGCTCCGAGCGCGCCGCCCGCGTCGTGGAGGCACACGGTGCGACACCGCACCGTGGCACCGTCTTCGACGTCGAGGCGATGTCGGCGGGCATGCAGGGGTGCGACGCCGTCGTGAACTTCGCCGGCCGCATGCCCGTGGGCCTCGCGATGCTGCGACCCGGCGCCTGGCGCCAGAACGACCGCATCCGCGCGGTCGGGTCGCGCCGCGTGGCCGAGGCCATGCTGGCAGCCGGCGTCCCGCGGCTCGTGCAGCAGAGCCGCTCGTCGATCTACGCCGACGGTGGCGACGCCTGGATCGACGAGCTGGCGCCGGTCGAGATCACCCGCGACACCGACACCGTCGCCGAGGCCGAGCAGCACGCGAGGGCCCTCGGTCGACGTGGTCGCGAGGTCGTCGTGCTGCGCTTCGGCCAGATCGTCGGGTCCGACCCCGGCTCGCGCTGGCTGCTGCGTCGGGCCCGGTCCGGCCGGCCCACCGGCTGGGGCGAGCCGTCGTCGTGGGTGCACCTGGTGCACGTCGACGACGTCGGCACGGCCGCCGAGGCTGCGCTGACCGCGCCGGCCGGCGTCTACAACGTGGGTGCGGAGCCGTGCCGTCGCGAGGACCTCGCCGAGCAGCTGGCCATCGCGGGAGGACGCCGTGGCGGTCGCTTCCACCACCGGGTCACGCAGCGACTGGCGGGCGTGCGGCTGGAGACCTTCGGACGTTCCCAGCGGGTGACGTCCCAGCGCTTCGGCGACCGTGCCGGCTGGCACCCGATGTTCCCGAAGCTCACCCCGGACTGGTTCGACGGTGTCCTCTGACGAGGTGACGGTCGACGACGCCGCGCGTCAGGCCGCCGAGCAGGCACGTCGACGCCGGGCGGCCCTGCTCCTGGGCGACCTGCTGCCGGACACCACGCGTGACGAGCGCGGCGAGGACGGGACGTCGGCCGGCTCGCATCGCGACGACGAGCTGCTGCGGGACGTCCCGCCCCACCACGGCGGCTGAGCCCGGACCCCCGGTCTCAGGGGTTCTGGCGCTGCAGCGTGTCGCGGATCTCGCGCAGCAGCTGGATGTCCTCGCTGACCCCCGCCGGCTCCTCCTCCTTGCCGCGCGCGAGCCGCTCGTTGATCGTCTTCATGGGCACCACGACGACGAAGTAGACGACCGCGGCCGTGAGCACGAAGGTGATGACGGCGGTGATGAAGGCGCCGTACGTGAAGTTCTGGCCGTTGACGGTCAGCACGCCACCGGCCTTGCCGCCGCCGCTGACCAGCCCGATCAGCGGGTTGATGAACGACGTCGTGAACGCGGTGACCAGCGCGGTGAACGCGGTGCCGATGACGACGGCCACGGCGAGGTCGACGATGTTCCCGCGCAGCAGGAAGTCCTTGAATCCCTTGATCATGTGTCCCCCTTGGACGTCGGTGAAGGTCGTCCACGAGCCTAGGGGTTCAGCGCGTCAACGCGCGGCGTCCCACTCACCGGGCGAGGCGCGGTCAGCCGTCGCCCGACGCCACGACGACGCTCAGCTGCGCCTCGACCCCCACCCGCGCGAGCTCGAGCGCGGTGCGACGGGGCACGGTGAGCCAGAGGGTGGGCGCGTCGGTGTCCCGCGGGTCGGGCACGGCCGCGACGAGCGCACCGGAGGCCACGACCGACGCGCGCGGACCGCCCGCGCCCGTCGCCACCGCGAGCACCTCGACCCGGTCGCCGACCCGCAGGCCCTGTCCGCTCGTCGCGTCGGCGAGACGCACGGCCGTCACCACGCGGCCCCGCGGGAGGCCGTCGCCGGGCCCGGCAGCCAGGAGACGCGCGTCGGTGAAGGGCTCACCGCGGCGCATCGGGCCGCCGACGCGCCGTCCGGACAGGTCGTCGGACGCCACGAGGCGCTGTGGTGCCGCCCTGGTCGGCAGCAGCGCCGTGGTCACGTCCGCGTCCGAGAGGACGCTGCCGCTGGCGAGGTCACGGGCGGCGACGGCGACCTCCACCTGGTCGGGCGGTCGGCGCACCGACGCGAGCGCCAGCAGCACGGCGAGGGCGGTGCACACGGCCGCGAGCAGGCGACGGTGCTCGAGCAGGGCGGAGCGCAGACGGTCCATCCGGCCACGCTAAGCAGCGGGCAGGACCCCGTTCCAGCGTGTCTCCACAGGGGAGCGGGTCAGGCGGCCGAGCCGCCCGAGGACGAGGAGCCGCTGCCCGACGTGGACGTGCCCGACGACGCGGGGGAACTCGACGACGTCGAGGAGCCCGACGTGGAGGACGAGGTCGTGGAGGACGAGCTGGCGGTGTCCGAGGACGTCGTCGAGCTGCGGCTGTCGGTGCGGTAGAAGCCCGACCCCTTGAACACGACGCCCACCGCGTTGAACACCTTGCGGAGCCGGCCCTGGCACGCGGGGCACTCGGTCAGCGCATCGTCGGTGAACGACTGGTGCACCTCGAGCGCGTTCCCGCACTCGGTGCACTGGTACTGGTAGGTCGGCACGGTCTTCTCTCCTGGATGTCACCGGTCGGCGGGCGCCGCTCCGGCACGAGGTCTCCGACGTCAAAGGGTACAGTTCCCACCATCGTGACCGACCCTGACTCATCCGGGACCCCGTGATGACCGAGCTCCTCCTGCTGGGACTCTCGTTCCTCCTCATGCTCGCGTGCGGCGTCTTCGTGGCGGCCGAGTTCTCGTTCGTGACCGTCGACCGCGCGACGGTCGAGCGCGACGCCGAGCGGGGCGAGGCGGGCGCGGCCGGCACCCTCAAGGCGCTGCGCAGCCTGTCGACCCAGCTCAGCGGCGCGCAGCTCGGCATCACGATCACCAACCTGGCGATCGGGTTCCTCGCCGAACCGGCCATCGGGCGGCTCGCGCGCGGTCCGCTGGAGGACCTCGGCGTCACCGGAGGGGCGCAGAGCGCCGTCGCGTACGGCCTGGCGCTCTTCCTCAGCACCGTCGTCACGATGCTGGTGGGCGAGCTCATCCCGAAGAACCTGGCGCTCGCCCTGCCCCAGCGCGTGGCCGCCGTCGCCCAGCTGCCGCAGCGGGTGTTCACCCGGGTGATGGCCTGGCCGATCCGGTTCCTCAACGGGACGGCCAACCGCACCCTGCAGCGCATGGGCGTCGAGCCGCAGGAGGAGCTGCGCTCGGCCCGCTCGCCCGTGGAGCTGCGCTCGCTCGTGCTGCGCTCGGCCCGCGAGGGAGCCATCGACGACGAGACGGCCGACCTGGTGGCGCGCAGCATCGCGTTCGGCGACCGCACCGCCGCCGACGTTCGCACGCCCCGGGTCCGCGTGCACTTCCTCGACGCCCGCGACACCGCGCTCGACGTCATCGAGGCGGCCCGCCAGACCGGCCACTCTCGGTTCCCCGTCACGGGCCGGTCGCCGGACGACGTCGTGGGCATCGTGCACGTGAAGCAGGCCGTCGCGGTCGACCCCGACCGACGTCGCGGCGTCCGTCTCGGCGACCTGGCCGGCCCGGTGACCACCGTCCCCGACAGCCTCGAGCTCGACCCGCTGCTGGCGCTCCTGCGCGCCCAGGGGATGCAGATGGCGGTCGTCGTCGACGAGTTCGGCGGCACCGACGGCATCGTCACCCTCGAGGACCTCGTCGAGGAGATCGTCGGGGAGGTGCTCGACGAGCACGACCGTGTCGCGAGCCGCAGCCGCCACCGTCCCGACGGCACGTGGTCGCTGTCGGGTCTCCTGCGTCCCGACGAGGTCCTCGAGCAGACCGGGGTGGCCCTGCCGGAGAGCGAGGACTACGAGACGATCGCCGGCCTGCTGCACACCGAGCTCGGTCGTCTGGGCGTGCGTGGCGACGTCGTCCACCTGCAGGTCGACCCGACGCCGGACGACGAGGACGACGACCCCGAGCCGCTGCAGGTCTCGCTCACCGTCGAGCGGATGGAGGGGCGGCGGATCGACCGCGTCACCCTGACCGTGCAGCCCCCCGAGACCTCTGCCGACGCCGCTGCCAACATTGGGCCGATCGGGGACGGTGACGGCCGTGGGTGACTGGATCGGCGTCGGGCTGACCTTCGTGCTGCTCGCCCTCAACGCACTGTTCGTGGCGGCGGAGTTCGCGCTCATCTCGGCCCGGCGCACGCAGCTCGAGCCCCTGGCGCAGGCGGGGTCGCGCACGGCGCGGCTCGCGCTCAAGGCCGTCGAGAACGTCACGCTGGCGATGGCGGCGGCCCAGCTCGGCATCACGATCTGCTCGCTCGGCCTCGGCGCGATCAGCGAGCCCGCGCTCGCGCACCTCATGGAGCCGGCGTTCGAGGTCGCCCACGTGCCCGAGGGCCTCGTGCACCCGATCTCGTTCGTGATCGCGCTGTCGGTGGTCGTGTTCCTCCACGTCGTGTTCGGCGAGATGGTGCCGAAGAACCTCGCGCTCGTGCAGCCCGACCGCGCCGCCCTCGTGCTGGGCCCGTTCATGCTGCTCGTCATCGCCGTGCTGCGGCCGCTCGTGGTCATGCTCAACGGCATCGCGAATCTGGCGGTCCGCCTGCTCGGCGTGCAGCCGGTGGAGGAGGTCGCCTCGACCTACTCCCACGACGAGGTCGCGGGCCTCGTCGACGAGTCGCGTCGCGAGGGTCTGCTCGACGACGACGAGTACGGCCTCGTGCAGGGTGCCCTGGAGTTCCACGACGGGCGGGTCGAGCAGGTGCTGCTGCCGCGCGACGGACTCGTGACCGTCGCCCCGGAGGCGACCCCGGCCGACGTCGAGCGGGCGTGCGCGGACACGGGCTTCTCGCGCTTCCCCGTGCTGGACGCCGACGGGGACCTCGCCGGGTACCTGCACATCAAGGACGTCCTCGAGACCGACGACGACGCGCGCCGCGCGCCCATCGCCGACAAGTGGCTGCGTCCGCTCTCGACCGTCGCCGCGGGGTCCGGGCTCCACGAGGCGCTGCGCGTCATGCAGGCGAAGGGCTCGCACATGGCGCGCGTGGCCGACGGAACCGGCGAGGTGCTCGGCGTCATCATGCTGGAGGACGTCCTGGAGGAGCTGGTGGGCGAGATCCGCGACGCGGAGCGGCTCGACGCCTAGGCCGACGCCTCAGGCACGCGGAACACGCCGTTCTCGGTGACGACGACGTCGACCGGCTGGTCGCGCGGCTCGTGCGGCACCTCCGCGAGCAGCTCCTCGGCGTGCACGACGGCGACCAGCAGCGGTCGAGGTCGGCGGGGGAGCAGCGCCAGGGCGCGGTCGTAGTAGCCGGCGCCACGGCCCAGGCGACGTCCCGCGTGGTCGACGGCGAGCGCGGGCAGCACGACGACGTCGACGGTGTCGAGCGCGTCGTCGGCGAGCGTGCTCCCCACGGGCTCCTCGACGCCGAGCCGTGAGCGGGTGGTCGGCGCCGCGGGGTCGTGCAGCGCCCACGCGAGCGAGCCGTCGCTGCGGCTGACCGGCACCAGCACCTCCACGCCGCGCTCGCGCAGACCCGCGAGCAGCGCCTCCGTGCCTGGTTCGCCCGGCATCGAGCGGTACGCGGCCACCCGTCGGGCGCGCACCACCGAGGGGAGGGCCAGGAGGTGGGCGGCGACGGCGTCGTCGACGGCTCGACGCTGCTCGTCGTCGCGGCGGCGACGGGCCTCCAGCAGTGCGGGGCGCACCGCGCGCTTCCGCTCGGCTGCGGCGTCGTTCCGACGCGCGCCCGATCCGTCCATACGTCTAGCCTAGGCGCGTGGACGGACTCGAGCTCGCACGGAGCACCATGGAACGCGCCGGCGTGGCGGCACCCGCGATCGAGGTCTTCAGCGACTTCTACCGCCAGCTCGAGGGTGGGGCCACCGGTCTCGTCCGCGAGGCCGACGTCGACCCGCTCGTCGACGTCGACCGTGCCGCCGACGTCACCTTCGACCTCGACGCGCAGCGCGAGGCGGCCTCGGTCACGGCCGTCATCAAGCTCAACGGAGGGCTCGGCACGTCGATGGGCATGGACCGGGCCAAGAGCCTCCTGCCCGTCCGCTCCGACCTCACGTTCCTCGACATCATCGCCCGCCAGGTGCTCCAGGTCCGGCGCGACCTCGACGTCACGCTGCCGCTGCTGTTCATGCACAGCTTCCGCACGCAGGACGACTCGCTGGCACGGTTGCGCCAGCACGAGGGTCTGCAGGTCGAGGGGCTGCCGCTGGACTTCCTGCAGAACCGCGAGCCGAAGCTGCGGGCCGACGACCTGACCCCGGTGCAGTGGCCCGCCGACCCCGCGCTCGAGTGGTGCCCGCCGGGACACGGCGACCTCTACACCGCCCTGCTGGTCTCGGGCGTGCTCGAGCAGCTCGTGGCCGCGGGCTACCGGTACGCCACCGTCTCCAACGCCGACAACCTCGGCGCGGCTCCCGACCCGTCGATGATGGCGTGGTTCGCCTCGACCGGAGCGCCGTACGCCGCCGAGGTGTGCCGCCGCACGCCCGCCGACGTCAAGGGCGGCCACCTCGTCGTCCGACGTGCCGACGGACGCCTCGTGCTCCGCGAGACCGCGCAGACGGCCGACGAGGACGCGGCGCTCGCCGCCGACGCGGACCGGCACCCCTTCTTCCACACGAACAACCTGTGGTTCGACCTGCCCCGGCTGCTCGACACGCTCACCGAGCGCAACGGCGTGCTCGGCCTGCCGCTCATCCGCAACGAGAAGACCGTCGACCCCACCGACAAGACGTCGCCGAAGGTCGTGCAGATCGAGTCGGCCATGGGCGCCGCCGTCGAGGTCTTCGACGGCGCCACCGCCATCGAGGTCGAGCGCTCGCGGTTCCTGCCCGTCAAGACCACCAACGACCTCCTGCTGCTCCGCTCGGACGTGTTCGGCCTCGGCGACGACAGCCGACTGCGGGCCACCGTCGACCCGCGGCCGCTCGTCGACCTCGACCGTCGCTTCTACACGACCATCGCCGACTTCGACGCCCGCATCCCGCACGCCCCGTCGCTCGCCGGCGCGTCGTCCCTCACGGTGCGCGGCGACTGGCACTTCGGACGCGACGTGGTCGTCACGGGCGACGCGACCCTGGACGACGACGGCACGGCACGCAGCGTCCCGCAGGGTGCCCGGTTAGGCTGACGCCCATGTCTTCCGACGCAGGGAACGAGGCCGCTCCGCCCTCCGGCGACGCTGCTCCACCCCGGGGACCGCGTCCGCGGGTGCGTCCGGAGAGCGTGCCCGACGGCTTCCTCACCGTCGAGGACCACCTGGAGAAGATCCTGCGCGGCATCGGCCCGCTCGAGCCGTACGACCAGCCGGTCGTGGAGTCGCTCGGCCTGCCGCTGCACGCCGACGTGCACGCCCCGATCTCCCTGCCCCGCTTCGACAACTCCGCCATGGACGGCTATGCCGTCCGCGCGGAGGACCTCGCCCAGGCCACGTCGGCCACGCCCGTGGAGCTGCCGGTCGTGGCCGACATCTACGCCGGGTCGAGCCGACCGTTCGCGATCTCGCCTGGCACGGCCGTCAAGATCATGACGGGTGCTCCCGTGCCGCGCGGTGCCGACGCCGTCGTGCCGTTCGAGGCGACCGACCGCGGCAACGCGCGGGTGCGGTTCACCGAGGCGGTGCGCGAGGGACAGCACGTGCGTCGCGCCGGCGACGACGTCGCCCAGGGCGACCTCGTGCTGGCGGCCGGCACGGTCGTCGGACCACGGGAGGCGGGTCTGCTGGCCTCGCTCGGCCTGGGGCGGGTCGCCGCCCGACCGCGACCGCGCGTGGTCGTGCTGTCCACCGGCAACGAGCTCCGCGAGCCGGGCGCCCACCTCGACTTCGACTCCATCTACGACGGCAACAGCTACATGCTCGCCGCCGCCGTGCGCGCGGCCGGTGCGATCGCCTACCGCGTCGGCGCCATCGGCGACGACCCGCGGACCTTCCGACGCACGCTGTCCGAGCAGCTCGTCCGCGCCGACCTCGTCGTCACCAGCGGCGGCATCAGCGAGGGCGAGAAGGACGTCGTCAAGGAGACGCTCTCGGCGCTCGGCACCGTCGCCTTCCCGAAGGTCGCCATGCAGCCCGGCAAGCCGCAGGGCTTCGGCACGATCTTCGACGAGCAGACCCCGATCATCACGCTGCCCGGCAACCCGGTCTCGGCCTACGTGTCCTTCGAGGTGTTCGTGCTCCCGGCCATCCGCCGGCTCATGGGCCTCACGCCGTACCGCCGGCCCATGGTGCACGCGGTGCTCACCCAGGACATCGCGTCCATCCCCGGACGCCGGCAGTACGTCCGCGGCGTCTTCGAGGTGACCCACCGCGGCGCCAAGGTCACCCCGCTCGGCGGCCACGGGTCGCACCTGCTCGGCTCGCTCGCGCAGGCGAACGCGCTGATCGTCGTGGGCGAGGACGAGACCGCGCTGAACCTGGGCGACACGGTCCGCACGCTCGTGCTCGACAGGCCGTTCTGACGTGGCCGGGCCCGATCCGTCCGCAGCGCGGCTGACGCACGTCGACGAGTCCGGCGCGGCCCGCATGGTCGACGTCGGCGACAAGGACGTCAGCCGGCGCACGGCGACGGCTCGCGGGCGCGTCGAGGTGTCCGCCGAGGTCGTGGCGCTCCTGCGCGGCGAGGGCGTGCCCAAGGGCGACGCCCTCGGCGTCGCGCGGGTCGCGGGCATCATGGGCGCCAAGCGGACGCCCGACCTCGTGCCGCTCTGCCACCCCATCGCCATCAGCGGGGTCGAGGTCGACCTGCAAGTCGTCGACGACGCCGTCGAGATCACCGCCAGCGTCCGCACCACCGACCGCACGGGCGTCGAGATGGAGGCGCTGACGTCGGTCACGGTCGCCGCGCTGACGGTCGTCGACATGGTCAAGGCCGT
Source organism: Propionibacteriales bacterium (assembly GCA_026392465.1). Classification (GTDB taxonomy): domain Bacteria; phylum Actinomycetota; class Actinomycetes; order Propionibacteriales; family Nocardioidaceae; genus Aeromicrobium. The sequence continues at coordinate 2,975 of JAPLCA010000039.1, read as the reverse complement.
CGACAAGCGGGCACGCATCACCGACGTCGAGGTCGTCGCGAAGGCGGGCGGCCGCAGCGGGGACTGGGACGTCCGATGAGCTCGCCCACCGGCGGCCGACGCGGCGCCGTCGTCGTCGCGTCGAACCGCGCGGCCGCGGGCGTCTACGAGGACACGACCGGGCCGCTGCTCGTCGCCGCGCTCCGCTCCTGGGGTCTCGCGACCGACGACGCTGCCGTCGTGCCCGACGGCGAGCCGGTCGGGCGCGCCGTCGCGGAGGCCGTGGCGTCGGGCGCGGCCGTCGTGCTGACCACCGGCGGCACCGGCATCAGTCCCACCGACCGCACGCCCGAGGTGACCCGGCCGCTGCTCGACCGCGAACTGCCCGGCCTGGCCGAGGCGCTGCGTGCCGCAGGAGTCGCCCAGGGCGTCCCCACGGCCGTGCTGTCGCGAGGCCTGGCCGGCGTGGCTGGCCGGACCCTCGTCGTCAACCTCCCCGGCTCGCGCGGAGGCGTCAAGGACGGCATCCAGGTGCTCGCCGACGTCGTCCCGCACGCCGTCGACCAGCTGGCCGGCGGCGACCACGCCGGCCCGGACCACCCGGGACCCCAGGCGACGGCATGAGGGGCTGGCCCGTCGAGCTCGCGCACGGCGACGTCGGGGTGCGGCCGCTGCGTCGCTCCGACGCACGCGCGTGGGCACGGCTGCGGCGGGCCGACGTCGCCTGGCTGTCGCCCTGGGAGGCCACGCTGCCCCCGGGCGGGGGTGCGGCGCCGCTCTCCTACCGCGCGATGATCGTGACGCAGCGACGTCGCGCACGCCAGGGGAGGGCGATGCCCTTCGTGGTCACGTGGCGGGGCGAGATGGTCGGCCAGGTCACCGTCAACGGGATCTCCTGGGGGTCCGCGCGCTGGGCGAGCATCGGCTACTGGATCTCGCGGCGTCATGCCGGCCGGGGCATCACGCCGGTCGCCGTCGCGCTCGTGGTCGACCACCTCCTCGACACCGTGGGCCTGCACCGCGTCGAGATCTCCATCCGGCCGGAGAACGAGGCCAGCCTGCGCGTGGTGCAGAAGCTCGGGCTGGAGGAGGTCGGCCTGGCCCGCGGGTACCTGCACATCGACGGCGCGTGGCGCGACCACCGCGTCTTCCAGGTGCTCGCCGACGACCGCCCCGGACGGCTGCTGGAGCGGGTCACCCGCGACGACGGGGCACGTCGCCGCTCGCCGTCGTGAGTCCCGCACGCCACATCCGTCACAAACTTCACGCGACACACGACTGACCTGCGGAGATTCCCCCAACGGGCGACCTACGGTTGATCCGTGGGTGCCAATGGACTGATCGTCGCGTTCGTCGTCGCCGTGTGGGCGGCGTACTTCGTGCCGCTCGTCCTGCGTCGGTACGACGAGGCGAGCTCCTCGGAGTCCCTGGAGTCGCTCAGCCCGTTGAGCCGCGTCATCTCCCGGCGCGGCCACGGCGAGCCGACCGAGGACGCCACCGACGAGGTGCCCCTCTCGGCGCCGGTCGACACTCCCACGACCGCCGCCGAGCCGACCCCGAAGGCCCCCACCGTGACCGAGACCCCGACCGCCCGCCGTGACGCGCCGACCCGCCGCGCCGCGGTCGTCGCCGCCCGTCGCCGCCGTCGCACCCTGCTGACGCTGCTCACCGCGCTCGCGATCGTGGGCGGGCTGGCCGGCTTCTCGGTGGTCTCGCCGGTGTGGGTGGCCGCGCCGGCCGCGCTGGTCGTGGCCTGGCTCGTCGCCTGCCGCGTGCAGGTCAGGGCCGAACGTGGCATCAGCCGCCCGGCGAGGGAGCGTCGTCCGCTCTCCTCCCGGCTGCCGTCCGTCAAGCTCCCAGCGCGCGACACGGCCGCTGAGCGGGCCTCGCGCCGCGCCGTGCCGCGCACGCCCGACGAGGAGCACACGGTCGTCGTCTCGCACCAGTTCGAGGACGTCGAGCCCGACCGCAAGCACGTCATGGAGCGCGCGGAGCTGCCGGCCGACGCCCTCGAGGAGAAGCTGCAGATCGCCGTGCCGTCGGTCAGCACCGCCGGCACCGCCCTCTGGGACCCGCTGCCGGTCACCCTGCCGACCTACGTCACCAAGCCGCGCGTCGGCCGCACCGTCCGCACCATCGACTTCGACGCACCGGGGGCCTGGACCTCCGGTCACGTGGAGGGCGAGGACGTCGAGCTGCCGGGTCGTGGGCGGTCCACGCAGGCAGCCCCCGAGACGTCGCGTCGCGCGTCGGGGGAGTAGCCGTCAGACCCGTCCGGACCCCCTGCGGGGCCCGGTCGTGCGGGTGCTAACCTGATCAGGACCTGGGGCATTGGCGCAGTTGGTAGCGCGCTTCGTTCGCATCGAAGAGGTCAGGAGTTCGAATCTCCTATGCTCCACCCGCACCACGAAGAGCCTCCCGGCACGGCTGGGAGGCTCTTCGTGGTCTCCGGGAGCGGCGGGCGCGCGCATGCGTCTCGCGCCGCCGGCTCTCGGCCCTCCGGACGGCGCGTGCGGCACGCGACCGTGGCGCAGCCCGGACAGGCCTTCCGAGGCGCGCTGCGCATGCCCCGTCCGGAGCGCGACGCCGTCGTTGCAGTGTTTTCCGGCTGCGCACGAACGGGCGTGAGCGGTGAGAAGGGGGGTGGTTTGACGCTCCCAGGAGGGGGTGTGTAATGTTCTTCTTGTTGCACCGCACGGCGGGGCGCAAGGCCAGAAGGCCGGGTGTCCGGTGGGTGTGACCCGCTTGAACCGAAACGATCAATGCCAGGTTCGTCTGGAGACTGATCGCTGACAACGGCGAGCGAGGACTGAAGGACAGCGAGTTTGTCTCGCTCGAACCAGTCAGGTAGGTTTGACCAGCCCCTGGTGGGTGGGCCCTGATGTGGGTCTGTCTGGTGGGTGTGCGTCTGATGTTTGAGAACTCAACAGTGTGCTAAAAGTCGACGAGAAGTAATCAGTTTTACCCCCGTCGGCAGGCATGATGCCTCTTCCTTT
>JAPLCA010000038.1 GCA_026392465.1 Propionibacteriales bacterium | reverse complement strand
TGCGATCTGCCCCTGCGTCAGCCCCGCCTCCAGACCACGCTCGATCACCCACCGCTCACCCTCGACCAACCGAGAACCAGACATCGCCCACCTCCAGTAGTCACATCGTCTTGCAACTACCGGTTGAGACCACCCTGCGTTGGCTACGGGATCCCGTCGTGAACGCAGAAGCGTTCCGATCTCAACGCGCGAATGCAGAATCTTGGGTGCCCTTTGCGTCGGGGAGACGAAGGATTCTTCCTTCTCGTGGACCGTTCCACGAGAAGGAAGAATCCTTCACACCCCTGGACCCGTCAGCGGTGGATCTGCCACCTGAAGAGCGCTCAGAAGGTGGCAGATCCACCGCCGGCACGCACGAACGCAGAAACTTGCGTTCTACGCGAGCCGCAGCCCGGGAACCCAGACCACCGGCCCGCCAGCTGCCCGGTCGAGGCCCTTTCGGAGACCACCTCCACGAGAAGCCGCGCCAGCGCAGCCCCACCCGATCGAGAAGCCACGCCAACGCAGCCCCACCCGACCGAGAACCCGCACAGCGCACCCCCACCCGACCGAGAAGCCGCACCAACGCAGCCGCAGGACGAGCGGGGGAAAGCACCAGACCCCCCGGCCGAGGGCCGAGGGGTCTGGGCTGGTGCTGGTAGCCCCGACGGGATTCGAACCCGCGCTACCGCCTTGAGAGGGCGGCGTGCTAGGCCGCTACACAACGGGGCCACGGTCCACGAGGGACCATGTGAGCAGTGCTGCCGCGCCGAGGCGCGGACGGACTGTCTCGTACCCCGTACCGGATTCGAACCGGCGATCTCCGCCTTGAGAGGGCGGCGTCATAACCGCTAGACCAACGGGGCGCGGACCGGGCGCAAACCCGATCTTCGCTGGGGTACTAGGACTCGAACCTAGAATGGCGGTACCAGAAACCGCTGTGTTGCCAATTACACCATACCCCATGGGGGTATCGGATCCCGCTCTCTCGACCGGTGTCCGAACCAGGGAGAAACCTTACCCGACGTCGTCTCGGACTCTCAAACCGGGTCCCGGGGCGACGCCGGACGGCCTCAGAGGACGGCTCGCAGCCGCTCCAGGGTGCGCGTGCGGCCCAGCAGCTCGAGCGACTCGAACAGCGGCGGGGAGATCCGGCTGCCCGTCGCAGCCACCCGTACCGGCCCGAACGCGACCCGAGGCTTGAGACCGAGGTCATCGATCAGCGCCGCGCGCAGCGCCCCCTCGATCGTCGGCGTCGACCACTCCACCGTCGAGCCGATCGACTCCAGCGCCGCGAGCGCGGCGCGGACCACGTCGAGACCCTTCTCGTCCAGCTGCTTGGCGGCGTCGGCCTCGTCGATCGTGAAGACGGCGTCGTCGACGAACAGGAAGCGCAACATCGCCACCGCCTCGGTGAGCAGCGCCATCCGCTCGTGCACGAGCGGCACGGCCGCCGCCAGCATCGCCGCCTCCGACTCCGTCGGCGGGTCCTGCACCAGGCCCTCCTCCACGAAGAACGGCACCAGACGGGCGCGGAGCTCCTCGTCCGACAGCAGTCGGACGTGGTCGCCGTTGATCGCCTCGCACTTCTTCAGGTCGAACCGAGCGGGGTTCGGGTTCACCCGGGAGATCTCGAACGCCTCGACCATCTCCGCCAGCGTGAAGACGTCCTTCTCGACGCCGTCGACGGCCGGGAGCGACCAGCCGAGCAGCGCCAGGTAGTTCAGGAGCCCCTCGGCGAGGAAGCCCTGGTCGCGGTAGCCGAGCAGGTTCGACTCCGGGTCGCGCTTCGACAGCTTCTTGTTGCCCGCGCCCGTCACGTACGGCAGGTGCCCGAAACGCGGGACCATGCCGTGACCGAGACCGATCTGCGCGAACGCCTCGTACATCGCGATCTGGCGCGGTGTCGAGCTGAGGATGTCCTCCCCGCGCAGGACGTGCGTGATGCCCATGAGCGCGTCGTCCGTCGGGTTGGTGAGCGTGTAGAGCGGCTGGCCGTTGGCGCGGACGATGACGAAGTCCTGCACGTTGTCGGCGCCGAAGGTGATCGGGCCGCGCACGAGGTCGTCGAACGTCCAGTCCTTGGCGGGCATCTTGAAGCGGATCACCGGCTGGCGACCCTCGGCCTCGTAGGCCGCCTGCTGCTCGGGGGTGAGGTCGCGGTGCAGGCCGTCGTAGCCGCTCGGGCGACCCGCCGCGCGGGCCGCGTCACGACGCTGCTCCAGCTCCTCGGCGGTGTCGTACGCCTTGTACGCGAGACCGGCGTCGAGCAGACGCTGCGCGACGTCGGCGTACACGTCCATCCGCTGGCTCTGGCGGTAGGGCCCGTTCGGGCCGCCGACCTCGACGCCCTCGTCCCAGTCCAGGCCCAGCCAGCGCATGACGTCGACGAGCAGGTCGTAGGACTCCTCGCTGTCGCGGCTCGCGTCGGTGTCCTCGATCCGGAAGACGAAGCGACCGCCGCGGTGCCGCGCGTACGCCCAGCTGAACAGGGCCGTGCGGGCCATGCCGACGTGCGGGTTGCCGGTGGGCGAGGGACAGAACCGGGCCACGACGGGGACGTCGTCATCGATCGTCGGGATCGACGCGGTACTGACGTCACGCGCGACGAGGGGACTGTCAGTCATGGGAGACCACCTGGTTGGAGAGGGTGCCGATGCCCTCGACGGTCACGCTCACCGTGTCGCCCACCTGGACGGGGCCGACGCCCTCGGGCGTGCCGGTGAGGATGACGTCGCCGGGCAGCAGCGTCATGAAGGAGGAGACGTAGGCGACGATGTCGGCCACGGAGAAGACCATGTCGCTCGTGCGACCGTCCTGACGCAGCTCACCACCCACCTCGCAGGTGACCCGCAGGTCGGCGGGGTCGAGGTTGGTCTCGATCCAGGGGCCCAGCGGGCAGAAGGTGTCGAAGCCCTTCGCGCGGGCCCACTGGCCGTCGGTGCGCTGGAGGTCGCGGGCGGTGACGTCGTTCGCGGCGGTGTAGCCGAACACGACCTTGTCGACGTCCTCGACGGCGACGTCCTTGCAGATCCGTCCGATGACCACGGCCAGCTCGGCCTCGTGGTGCACCTCCGAGCTCTGCGCCGGGTAGACGACGGGGTCGCCCGGACCCACGACGCTGGTGTTGGGCTTGAGGAAGACCAGCGGCTCCGCCGGCACCTCGCCGCCCATCTCGGCGGCGTGCGCGACGTAGTTCTTGCCGACGCACACGACCTTGCTGCGCGGGATGACCGGCGCCAGCAGCCGCACGTCGTCGACGGCGATCTTCTGTCCCGTCAGCTCGTACCCCGCGTACAGCGGGTCACCCTTCAGGACGGCGATCGTGGGCGTCCCGTCCTCGTCGCCGACCAGACCGAATCGGGGGTCGTCGTCCCCCGCGAACCTCGCAACACGCATGCCCCGACCCTACCGAGCGGGGGCCCGGGCTACTCGACCGGACGGGCCGACTCGATCGTGATCGGCTTCGCGGGCGCGCCGTCACCCACGCCACCCTCGGCGCCCACGGCCGCGACCTTCTTCAGCGCCGCCATCCCCTCGGGCGAGATGGTGCCGAGCACCGTGTAGTCCGGCGGGAACTGCGAGTCCGCGAAGTTCAGGAAGAACTGCGACCCGTTCGTGTCGGGGCCGGCGTTCGCCATCGCGACGCTGCCCGCCGGGTAGGTCTCACCACCCGTCAGCTCGTCGGCGAAGGAGTAGCCGGGACCGCCGCTGCCCGTCCCGGTCGGGTCGCCGCACTGGACGATGCCGTAGGGCACCTGGGCGGGGTCGCTCACGCGGCTGCAGGGCGCGTCGTCGTAGTAGCCCTGCTCGGCGAGCGAGGTGAACGACGTCGCGGCGCAGGGTGCCTTCGTGTTCAGCTCGACCGGCACCTCCGCGCCGTTGATCGTGAGGACGACCGAGGTCGCCGGCTTCGCGTCGGCCGCGGGCAGGTCGACCTTCTTGGCCGCCTCTCCCCCGCGCACCCAGTCGCACGCGCCCGACGACGCCGACCCGTCGGCGTCGTCCTTCGAGCTGGGCGAGTCGTCACCACCGCAGCCGCTGAGGGCGACGGAGGCGGTGAGGGCGAGCAGGACGGCAGTTCGACGCAGGCGCATGACGGGATCGTAGAAGACGCGGGTCAGAGTCGGGCGTGCACCGCGCGGAAGCGCTCGACGGACGGGGCGTCCGGGTCGGGCCCGACCTCGACCACGACCTCCACGAGCCCGGGCGCGAGATCGGGCGGGACCGGCGCGTCGTCGACGACGACCAGCAGACCCGCCTCGGCCACGCACGGGACGACCTGCGCCGACGTCGCCGCGTCAGCGACGACGAGCGCGAAGCGTCCGTGCCAGGCGTCGGGGAGGTCGCCGGCGGCGAGGTCGACCACGTGCACGGGGGGCGGGGCGGCGGCGTCCGGGGTGACCGGGTCGAGCACGAACACCTCGTAGCCGAGCGTGGCCAGGTGGATCGCATCGGCCACGGAGTCGGCCGCGGCGACGAGCGCCGCCAGACCGTCCCCCGCCACGCCGGCGGGGGTGGTCCAGTCGGTCAGCAGGCGGCGTGGCGACGCCTTCGGTCCTCGCACAGGGATTCCTTCTCGTCCGGTCATGCCGATCCGAACCGTCGTTGACGTCGGGCGTACTCCTCGACCGCCGCCCACAGGGCGAGCCGGTCGACGTCGGGCCAGGCGATGTCGGAGAACACCAGCTCGGCGTAGGCCGACTGCCACGGCAGGAAGTTGCTCGTGCGCTGCTCGCCGGACGTGCGCCAGAAGAGATCGACGTCGGGCAGGTCGGGCTCGTCGAGGTAGCGGGCGAAGGTGCGCTCGGTGACTCGCTCGGGGTCGACCTTCCCGGCCTTGACGTCGCGCGCGAGGGCCGCGGCGGCGTCGGCGATCTCGGCGCGTCCGCCGTAGTTGACGCACATGGTCAGGCTGAGGGTGTCGTTGTGCCGTGTGAGCCGCTCGGCGTGCTCGAGCTCGTTGATGACGCTGCGCCACAGCCGCCGCGGACGACCGGCCCAGCGCACCCGGACGCCGAGCTCGTGCATCTCGTCGCGGCGACGGTGCACGACGTCGCGGTTGAAGCCCATGAGGAAGCGCACCTCCTCCGGCGAGCGCTTCCAGTTCTCGGTGGAGAACGCGTACACGCTGACCGCCTCGATACCGAGCTCGATGGCCCCCTTGACGACGTCGAGCAGCGCGAACTCGCCGCGCTTGTGACCCTCGGTGCGGGGCAGGCCGCGCTCCTTGGCCCAGCGTCCGTTGCCGTCCATGACGACCGCGACGTGGCGCGGCACCTGGTGCGGCTCGAGCTGCGGCGGTCGCGCCCCGGACGGGTGCGGCTCGGGTGCGCGCGGCGCCGGGCGGGCGCTCGGGGGACGTCGGGGTGCGGGGGTCATGGCTCCAGGGCGTTTCTCAGCGGTCGACGTGCCCCATGGAGCGCAGTCCGTGCTCCAGGTGCCACGACAGGTACGCGCTGACGATACCGGCGGCCTCACGTCGGGTGCGGTCGTCGGCCTGCTCGACGACGGGCCAGTCGCCCGCGAGCAGCGCCGCGAGCAGCGTGAGGGTGACGGCCGGGGGTGCCGACGAGCCCGGGAGCCGGCAGCCGTCGCACAGCACGCCGCCGGACGGGACGTGCAGGTTGCGGTGCGGACCCTCCAGCCCGCACCGGGCGCATGCCGAGAAGCTCGGCGCGTAGCCGGCGACCGCCAGGGCCCGCAGCTGGTAGGAGTCGAGCAGCGTGCTCGGCGGCTGTCGCCGCGCGGACAGCGCGGCGAGGGCGCCCACGAGCAGCTGGTACTGCTGCACGGCCGGCTCGCCGTCGTGGGGCGTCAGCCGCTCCGCCGTCTCGAGGATGGCGGTGCCGGCGGTGTAGGCCGGGTAGTCGAGGCCGAGGTCGCGGGCGAACGCCGAGAGGGTGACCACCTGGGTGATGACGTCGAGCGTGCGCCCCTCGGCGAGCTGGAGGTCGACGTGCATGAACGGCTCGAGACGTCCGCCGAACCGCGACGACGTCTTGCGCACCCCCTTCGCGGCAGCACGGACCAGGCCGCGCTGACGCGTGAGCAGCGTGATGATCCGGTCGGCCTCGCCCAGCTTGTGGGTGCGGAGCACCACACCTTGGTCGCGGAAGAGGCTCACTCCCCCATTCTGCCGTCCGACGCCCACGGAACCGGGCCGCCACGAGCCCTCCGTGCCACGATGCAGCCGTGACCTCGCCCGCCCCGACCCCCTCCGCCGCGGCCGTGATCGGCGTCGACGGGTGCCGTGCCGGCTGGGTGGGCGTGCGCTGGTCCGCCGATGGCGGGACGTCGGTGCACGTGGCCGGGATGCTCGGCGACCTCGTCGGGGGTCTCGTGGCCGCGCACGGACCGGTCGACGTGGTGGGCGTCGACATCCCCCTCCACCTGCCGACGGACGCGCCGCGGGCCGCGGAGCGCGAGGCACGTCGACGGCTGCCGGGTCGGGCGTCGACCGTGTTCGGGTCCCCGTCCTCGGCCGCGATCGACGCCTCCGACTACGCGGAGGCGAACCGGCTCAACCGCGAGGCGATGGGGCTGGGGCTGAGCCGTCAGGCCTTCGGGCTGTTCCCGGCCATCCGCGACGCTCGCGCGTGGCTCGCCGGCGCGCCGGGCGTCCGTGTGGAGGAGGTGCACCCGGAGTCGAGCTTCGCCACCCTCGCGGGCGAGCCGCTGCTGGAGCGCAAGAAGACCGCGGACGGCGCCGCGCGACGTCGCGCCCTGCTCGCCGAGGTCGGGCTCGGACTCCCGCTCGTCGCGCCCCGGGGCGCCGGCCTGGACGACCTCCTCGACGCCGGCGCCGCCGCGTGGTCGGCGCGTCGGGTCGCGCAGGGCACCGCCGTCCGGCTCCCGGAGGACCCGGCCGACGGCGCCCCGATCTGGGTCTGACTCAGCGCGCGGCGAAGCGTCGGTCGAAGCGGTCGACCTCGGCCCGGTCGGAGGTGTCGATGCCGAGCCGCTGCGCGGCGCGCTGGACGCGCGGGCTGTCGAGGTCGGGTGCGCGGAACTCCTGCGGCTCGATGCGGCGGTCGGCCGCCGTGTGGGTGCGAGCCCGCTCGGTGAGCTCGCCGGACATCGCGTCGGCCTCCTCCTCGGTGGCGGAGGTGACCCGCACCGCCGTGGACGCGACCCGGGACCCCACGAGCGGCGCGTAGCCGTCGCGGTGGCCGAGGACGTTCGGGTGGTAGGACTCGTCCACCGGGTTCGACAGGCCGTTCAGCCACTCCGGGTCGTCGCAGACGGCGTGGCCCGTGAACGCCGACGTGGGGTTGGCGAACCGGAACCCGGCCGCCGACGCCCGTGCCGACAGCAGGCTGTTGAGACGGTCCGCGGTCGCGTTGAGGCGGGTCTGCTCCTCGGGCGAGAACCAGGTGAGGGCGTTGCAGTCCTCCCCCATGAAGACCCGCGGGTACCCGACCACGACGACGTCTGCCGACGGTGCGCGCGTGTCGACCTGCGCGTACAGCGAGGCCAACGCCGACGGCAGCGTGCCGCTGATGGTGGCCTGCGCCTGGTCGATGGCCGCGTCGCAGTCGCTCGCCCAGGCGGGCAGCGCGCACTCGGTGAGCACGTCGGCGAAGCCCGCGTCGTTGCCGCCGACCGAGATCGTCACCTTCTGCGTGGCGGCCGACAGCGCCCCGAGCTGGGTCGCGCGGACGTCGGGGATGGTGGCGCCGGAGCAGGCGCGCAGGTCGAGCGACCAGCCGCGCGCCGCGGCGACGAGCGCCGGGTAGGACTGCGCCGAGCGTCGGCACTCGGTGCCGTCGTCGAGGTAGGACCGGGTGCCGAGCCCGGAGGAGTAGGAGTCGCCGAGCGCGACGTAGGTGACGGCCTGCGCGCTGCTCGGCGCGACGGTCAGCCCCAGGGCGAGGACCGGGCCGGCGCACCAGGCGGCGAGCCTGACGAAGCGTGACGGTGGACGTGTGGTGGTGTTCATGATCCCCCCGAACCATGTGACGTGTCTGACACGCTCAACGTAGGCGCGGGGTCGGACAGCGTCCAGGTCGCGCGGGTGAACAGTCCGTGCCCAGCAGCGCCCCGCTGGTCGAGTAGGCCGAGCGAGCTTGCGAACCTCGGGCGTATCGAGACCACCCGGCAACGGATCAGCGTGGACCGGCCCCCAGCGACCGCCTCGAATGGCCTCGATACGCCTCCGCCAGCTCCTTCGTCGCGGCGTCGACTACTCGACCAGCGGAACCCTCCGCTGGTCGAGTAGTAGCGACGGCGAGCGCAGCGAGCTCGTCGCTACGTATCGAGACCACCCGGCAACGGCTCAGCGCGGGTGGGACGTCAGGACGGGGGGAACCGGTACACCTCGCCGGAACGCTCGGCGTCGTACAGCGCGTACGGGTCGTGCAGCGTGCGGCCGAGCGCCTCCTGCATCCAGGCGGCGTCGCGGGCCGCCGCACGCTGCCGGGCGTCGGCCGTGCCGTCGCTGGTGAGGTTCGACGCGAAGATGCCCGCCGCCGACTTCGGCAGGAAGTCCTCGTAGACGATCGGCTGCAGCCGACCCCGGTCGTCGCGCCGGTAGTACGCGAGGCCCTGCGCGTGCAGCTCCTCCTCGGTGCGGGGGAAGGCGCGGAAGCCTCGGCTGTCGTAGAGGTCGCGGCCCGCGGGCGTCAGGGCCACGCCCCGGGCCTCGACCTCGCCGAACCGCACGCGCAGGTGCGCGTCGACGACCGAGCCGTCGGGCTCGCGGAACCGACGGGGCTCGGCCAGTGCGCGGAACGACGTCTGGCGCAGCAGCACGTCGACCCCCTCCCCCGGCTCGACCCGCGGGGGGCCCTGGATGCGGTCGATCATCTCGACGCCGAGCTCGCCCATGCACGCGTAGAGCGCGTCGATGTCGAGCACGCGGGGCGTCAGGTGGTTGATGTGCGTGGACCCGACACCGCCGATGTCGGCCGCGACGCTCGAGATCGACTCGAGGTGCTCGTACCAGGCGCGGTCGACCGGCTCGTCGGACAGCGCGAACGACGCGGTCGCCAGCTCGAGGAACCGGTCGGCCTCCTCGTGCGTCAGGTCGCCCTCGGACTCCATGCGGTCCGCGAGCTCGAGCAGCTCGGCGGGGAAGAGCGTGCGGGCGTCGAGGAACTCGCGCAGCCGCGCCTCGGTGCGCTCGTCGAAGAACCGACGGTCGTCGACGACGAGCACCGAGGTGAAGACGCGGAACGGGTTCTCGGCCAGCTCGGCGCCCGCGAGGGGTCGGAACGCCGTGCTGACCACGGGGATCGGCGGGGTCGCCTCGCGCAGGTCGTAGAACCCGACGGGGTGCATGCCGCAGGCGCCGAAGATCCGCGCCACCTGCGCGAGCTCGGCCTCGGTGCCGACCCGGATCGCGCCGTGGCGCTCGGCCGTGACCCGTCGGATGGAACCGAGCCGTTCGGCGGCGTCGCCGCGGCGGGCGAGCACGTCGGCATTGACCTGCTCGCACGCCTCGACGAGCGTCGTGTAGGCCGGCACCTCGGAGCCGTAGAGCTCGGACAGCGCGGCGGCGAACCGGGCGCGCAGCTCCGTGGCACCGACGCCGCTCACACGAACTCCACGCCCTGGGCCAGCGGCAGCTCGGTGGAGTAGTTGACCGTGTTCGTCGCGCGACGCATGTAGGCGCGCCACGCGTCGGAGCCGGACTCGCGACCGCCGCCGGTGTCCTTCTCGCCGCCGAACGCGCCACCGATCTCGGCACCCGACGGGCCGATGTTGACGTTGGCGATGCCGCAGTCGGAGCCGACCGCCGACACGAACGTCTCCGCCTCGCGCACGTCGAGGGTGAAGATCGACGACGACAACCCCTGGGCGACGTCGTTGTGCAGCGCGAGCGCGTCCTGGAAGGAGGAGTAGGTCAGGACGTAGAGGATCGGTGCGAACGTCTCCTCCTTGACGACGTCGGTCTGGCCGGGCATGTCGACGATGGCGGGTTGCACGTAGTAGCCGCCGCCGGTCGCGTCGCTGGCGGCGACGTCCTGCGCGCCGCCGGTGACGAGCGTGCCCCCGTCGGCCTGGGCGCGGCTGATCGCGTCACCGAACGCCCGGAACGACGCCTCGTCGACCAGCGGGCCGACGAGCGTGGTCGGCTCCAGCGGGGAACCGACGGGCAGCGTCGCGTACGCCTTGGCCAGTCGCTCGACGAGCTCGTCCTTGATGCTCTCGTGGACGATCACGCGACGCAGCGACGTGCACCGCTGGCCGGCCGTACCCACGGCGGAGAACACGATGCCGCGCACGGCGAGGTCGAGGTCGGCGGACGGCGCGACGACGGCCGCGTTGTTGCCGCCGAGCTCGAGCAGCGAGCGGCCCAGCCGGGCGGCGACGCGCGGAGCGACCTCCTTGCCCATGCGGGTCGACCCGGTGGCCGAGACGAGCGGCACGCGCGGGTCGTCGACGAGCGCCTCGCCGACCTCACGGGCGCCGAGCACGACCTGCGACAGGTGCTCCGGCGCGCCCGTGCGGCGGGCCGCCTCGGCGGCGAGCGCCTGGCACGCGAGCGCGGTGAGCAGCGTCTTCTCCGACGGCTTCCACACCACGGCGTCGCCGCACACGAACGCGAGCGCGGCGTTCCACGACCACACCGCCACCGGGAAGTTGAAGGCGCTGATGACGCCCACGACGCCGAGCGGGTGCCACTGCTCCATCATCCGGTGGCCGGGCCGCTCCGTGGCGATCGTCAGGCCGTGGAGCTGCCGGGAGAGTCCCACCGCGAGGTCGCAGATGTCGATCATCTCCTGCACCTCGCCGAGACCCTCGCTGAGGATCTTCCCGGCCTCGATGCTGACGAGCGCGCCGAGGTCGTCCTTGTGCTCGCGGAGCAGCTCGCCGAGCTCGCGCACGAACTGGCCGCGCACCGGTGCCGGGACCGTCCGCCACTGCAGGAACGCCTCGTGGGCGCGGCCCACCACGTCGGCGACGTCGGTGGCGGTGTGCGACGCGAGCCGGCCGATCTCGTGCCCGTCGATCGGCGACGTCGCGGACAGGTCGGCCTGCACCCCGTCGGGCACGGCGTCGAAGGGGTTGCCGGCGCCGAGTCGCTGCAGGATGTCGAGGGCGCGGGTGGTGACGTCGCTCATGCGGGAGAGACCTTTCCGTGGGAGGCGAACAGCTGTCCGGAGGTGGTGGCGAAGAGGTCGGCGAGGCGGATGTCCTCCTGCGCGACGAAGCCGGCGTGCGGCAGGACCCCGTCGGCGACCAGCTCGACGACGGAGACGGCGGACGCGGCCGTGGTCCAGCTGATGGCGCGCCAGGTGCGGCCCTCGATCTCGATCGGCAGGTAGCCGCGGACGTAGTTCTCGCGGAACGGCTGACCGGTCTTCGTCCCCTCGACGGCGGCGTGCAGGTAGACGATGTCGTCGTTCACGGGCGGCTTGGCGTCGACGAGGATCCGGCCGACCTCCTCGCGACGCTCGCGCAGGTTGAGCTCGTCGAAGAGGAAGTGCATCTGGTCGAAGTGCCCGGGGTAGCGCAGGGTCTTGTAGTCGAGCCTGCTCACGCGGCCCTCGTAGGTCTGGCACATCGTGCCGAGACCGCCGGACGTCAGCGCGGCCTCGAGCTCGATGCCGCCGATGAACACGCGCTCCTTCTCGGTCATGGCGGGCACCATCTGGCGGCGGCCGGAGCGCAGGACCTCGCAGTCGTTGAGGTACTCGTTGACGACGCCCTCGGCCGACCAGTTGAACGCGTAGCCGAGCAGGCCGGTCGGGTTCTGCGGGAGGGCGCCGACCTTGAGCTCGATGTTGCGGATCCGCTCGAAGCCCTGGGCGAGCGACGCACCGACGATGCCGATGAGGCCGGGGGCCAGGCCGCACTGCGGCACGAACGCCGACTCCGGTCGCTGCCTGCTCAGCTCGACCACGCGGTTCGTGGTGGGGACGTCCTCGGTGAGGTCGAAGTAGTGCGTGCCGGTGTCGTAGGCGGCCTCGGCGACGGCGATGTTCAGGTGGTAGGGCAGGCAGGACACGACGGCGTCGACGTCGGTGAGCGCCTTGCGGACGGCGGTGGCGTCGGCGACGTCGACGACGTGCGACGCGAAGTGGAGGTCGTCGCGCGGGACGGCGTCGTAGCCGACGACGTCGAACTGGGCGCGGACGAGCAGGTCGGCCACCAGCTCTCCGACCTTCCCCAGACCGAACACCGCGACGGTGTTGAGCGAACGGGACACGGGACCTCCTGTGGCCGGCGACGGATCGCGTCGCGTGGGTGAGGCGTCGAGGGGTGCTCGACGTCACACGATGCTAGCCAGCAGGAGGGCCCGTGTCTGTACCGGCTGGACGGTCCAGCGATGACGATCCGGTGAAGTTCGCCGGACGGACCGTCCTCCCCCGCTGAGCGTGACGTTCGCGGGCCGGATCGGGTCGCGACGACCCCGAAACGTCACACTCAGCGGGGAGGGGGGCGGCCTGGCGGGCGTGCCGGGCCGTGGGCGGCGTGCTAGACGGTCGGGATGGTCTGCGCCTCGGCACGGTTGGCGGCGGAGACGACGGCCCGCAGCGAGGCGGTGACGATGTTGGCGTGGATGCCCACGCCCCACACGATCTCGCCGGCGATCTCCGCCTCGACGTAGGCGGCGGCGAGGGCGTCGCCACCCGCCGAGAGCGCGTGCTCGGTGTAGTCGAGGACGCGGATGTCGGCGCCGGCCTGGCGCATCCCGTCGACGAACGCGTCGACCGGACCGTTGCCCTCGCCCTTGAAGGAGCGCTCCTCGCCACGGACGACGAGGTCGACGACCTGCTGGTCGTGGCCGTCGGACGACGTGGTGGACGTGAAGGTCACGAGGGAGTACGGCTCCTCGCGCTCGAGGTACTCCTGACTGAACGCCGTCCAGATGCCGTCGGCGGAGATCTCGCCGGCCTCGCCCTCGGTGAGGCCCTGCACGACCCGGCTGAACTCGATCTGCAGGCGACGCGGCAGGTCGAGCTGGTGCTCGGTCTTCAGCAGGTAGGAGACGCCGCCCTTGCCGGACTGGCTGTTGACGCGGATGACGGCCTCGTAGGTGCGGCCGACGTCGTGCGGGTCGATGGGCAGGTAGGGCGCCTCCCACGGCACCTCGGACACGTCGACGCCCTGCTCGGCGGCGATCCGGTCGAGGTCCTCCAGGCCCTTCTTGATGGCGTCCTGGTGGGAGCCGGAGAAGGCCGTGTAGACGAGGTCGCCCGCGTACGGGTGGCGCGGGTGCACGGGCAGGCTGGTGCAGTACTCGACGGTGCGGCGTACCTCGTCGATGCCGACGCCCCCGGCGGTGAAGTCGATCTGCGGGTCGATGCCCTGGCTGAACAGGTTCATGCCGACGGTGACGAGGTCGACGTTGCCGGTGCGCTCGCCGTGGCCGAACAGGCAGCCCTCGACACGGTCCGCCCCGGCCATCAGGGCCAGCTCGGTGGCAGCGACGGCGGTGCCACGGTCGTTGTGCGGGTGCAGGCTGATCGCGACGTTCTCGCGGTGCTCGACGTTGCGGCCGAACCACTCGATCTGGTCGGCGTACGTGTTGGGCGTGGCCATCTCGACGGTGGCCGGCAGGTTGAGGATGATCTCGCGATCGTCCTCGGGCTGCCAGACGTCCATGACCGCGTTGCAGACCTCGACGCTGAACTCCAGCTCGGCGCCGGTGAAGATCTCGGGGCTGTACTGGTACCCGAAGGCGGTGCCGGGCATGTGCTGCTCGGCGTGCTTCATGACCAGCTCGGTGCCGCGCGTGGCGATGGCACGCACCTCGTCCTTGGAGGCGTTGAACACGACGCGACGGAAGAGGGGCGCGACGGCGTTGTAGAGGTGGATGTTCGCGCGGCGGGCGCCGGTCAGCGCCTGCGTGGTCCGCTCGATGAGGTCCTCGCGCGCCTGGGTCAGCACCGAGATCGTGACATCGTCGGGGATGACGTCCTCCTCGATCAACGAGCGCACGAACGCGAAGTCGGTCTCGCTGGCCGACGGGAAGCCGACCTCGATCTCCTGGTAGCCCATGCGCACGAGCAGCTCGAACATGCGGCGCTTGCGCACCGGGGTCATGGGGTCGATGAGGGCCTGGTTGCCGTCGCGCAGGTCGGTGGAGAGCCAGCGCGGGGCCTGGGTGATGGTCGCCGACGGCCAGGTGCGGTCGGGCAGGTCGATGGGCGCGAACGGGCGGTAGCGCCCGAACGGCATGGGCGAGGCCTTCTGCGGCGAGACGACGTTGTTGGGCAGGGTCATGATCGGTGTCTTCCTCGGGGTGCTCGTCAGGGGTCGTGCGGTCGGTGCATGACGAACTCCGCGCCGAGGGGCCCGACCTAGTGGACCTCGACGCGGCAGAGAAGGAGTCGGCTCGCGTACATCGCGGCCAGCCTACCCCACCGTCCGCGGCGACCACCACGCTGCGGCCGTGGGCGGCCTCGGACAGACTGGGGCCATGAGCAGCGACACCAGCAGCGACGACCAGTCCACGGCGGGCTCCTACGTCACGAGCGGCGAGGAGTTCGACCGCGACATGAACTACATCCCCGACCGCATCACGCGGCAGGGGGGCGCCCCGGTCGACGACCGCGCGGGCACCGGCAAGCCGCCCGTGGACGACGCGCCGACCTGGCCCGTGGAGGCCGGCCGGTACCGGCTCGTCGCCGCGCTCGCGTGCCCGTGGGCGACCCGCACGGTCATCGTCCGCCGCCTGCTGGGGCTGGAGGACGCCCTGTCGCTCGGGCTCGCCGGACCGACGCACGACAAGCGCAGCTGGACCTTCGACCTCGATCCCGACGGGGTCGACTCGGTGCTCGGCATCCCGCGCCTGCAGGACGCGTACTTCGCGCGCTACCCCGACTACCCGCGCGGTATCACCGTGCCTGCCGTCGTCGAGATCGAGAGCGGGAAGGTCGTCACGAACGACTTCCCCTGGATCACCCACGACTTCTTCTTCGAGTGGACCGACCACCACCGCGAGGGTGCACCGGACCTCTGGCCCGACGCGACGCGCGACGAGATGGAGGAGGTCATGCACCGGGTGTTCACCGAGGTCAACAACGGCGTGTACCGCTGCGGCTTCGCCGGCTCGCAGGAGGCCTACGACTCCGCCTACGACCGCCTCTGGACCGCGCTGGACTGGCTCGAGGAGCGGCTGACGACCCGGCGCTACCTGATGGGCGAGACCATCACCGAGGCCGACGTGCGGCTCTTCACGACGCTGGCGCGCTTCGACCCGGTCTACCACGGGCACTTCAAGGCGAACCGTCAGACGCTGGCGACGATGCCGGCGCTGTGGGGCTACGCGCGCGACCTCTACCAGACGCCGGGCTTCGGCGACGCGACGGACTTCGAGCAGATCAAGCAGCACTACTACGTGGTGCAGACCGACATCAACCCCACGAGTGTCGTGCCGAAGGGTCCGGACCTCTCCGGATGGACGACGGCGCACCACCGCGAGCAGCTCGGCGGGTCGCCGTTCGGCGACGGCACGCCGCCCAGCTGAGCGAGAGGGCGAGCCGAGCGCAGGTCAGAGGAGTCGGCCCAGGCGCCAGGCCGACTCGACGACCTGCGTCCCGAGCTCCTCGAAGCGCGCCGGGACGATGCGGATCGAGGGCCCGGACACCGACAGCGCGCCCACGACGCCGCTGCGCGACACGATCGGTGCCCCGAGCGAGCTGATGCCGGTCGACAGGCCGTTCTCGTTGATCGAGTAGCCGCGTGCGCGTACCGCGGCGAGCTCGGCGCGGATGGCCTCGGGCTCGACGAGCGACGCCGGGGTCCGCGGCTCGAGGGGACCGGCCAGGTAGCGCTCGACCACGTCGTCGGGGCAGGCGGACAGGTACGCCAGCCCGGTGGCGGAGGCGTGCAGCGGGATCCGCTCCCCCAGCGGCAGGAACGCGCGGAGGGCGTGGGAGGTGTCGAGCCGTTCGAGGAGCACCAGCACGTCGCCGTCGGGCGCGCAGAGGTGGACGGTCTCGGTGGTGACCAGCTGCAGGTCGCTCATGAGCGGCAGCGCGAGGTCGCGCAGGCTCTGGCGGCCCCCTGCGCCGCCGCAGACCGAGAGCGCCCGCAGGCTCATCGACCAGCGTGCGCCCGTGCCGCCGGACGACTCGACCCAGCCGACCTCCTGCAGCGTCTGCAGGCAGCGGTGCACCGTGCTCTTCGGCAGGTCGGCGGCCCGCGCGAGCTCCGACAGCCCGACCGGCTGGAGCTCGGCGACGCGCTCCAGCACCGAGAACGCGGTCACCACGCTCGCCGTCGTCATGGGGTCCTCCTCGGTCGTCCGCGCGGCGCGTGGTCGCGAGGTGCTTGCCCTCGGCCGCAGTGTGCTCTACGTTACACGCCCGTCCCGACCTCCGGCCCACTGTTCCATCAGGTGGACCGAACGGGAGCCGTCCCCCACCTGGAGGCGCCATGACCGCCCAGCTCGTCGCCCTCGGCATCTTCGTCGCCGTGTTCGCGATCGCCGCAGCCCGCAACGTCAACATCGGCATCGTCCTGTTCCCCGTCGCCGCGCTCGTCGGCCTGTGGATCGCCGACCTCAGCCTGGAGGAGGTGGTCGCGGGCTTCCCGCTGTCGATCCTCGTGCTGCTCGTGGGGGTCACCTACTTCTTCGGCATCGCCCACAGCAACGGCACCATCGACTGGCTGATCGAGACGTCGCTGGCGCGGGTCGGCGACCGGGACGCGGCCCTGCCCACCACCTTCTTCGCGCTCACGGCGCTGGTCTCGGCGATGGGTGCGCCGCTCGGCGGCCTCGTCATGGCCCCGATGGGCATGAGTGTCGCCCACCGCCGCGGCATCGACCCCATGCTCATGGCCCTGTCGATGGGCTGCGGGCTCAGTGCCGGCGCGTTCGCCCCCACCAGCCTGTTCGGCATCATCACGTGGGGCACGGCCGACGCCGCGGGCATCGCCTTCAGCCCGCTGCTGCTCTTCGCGGTGGCCGTCGTGATCAACGTCGTGCTGCTGGCAGTGGCGCACGTGCTCTTCGGTCGCGGCCGGCGGCGGTCGCAGGCCCCGCGCCTGGAGCGGGTCATGGTCGCGCGTGGCGCCGCGCTGCCGGAGTACGGCCAGTCGTCGCTCTCCCTCGACGACGACGCCCCGGCGGAGGTCCGGTCGCCCGGTCGGGCCACGCCGCACCAGGTGCTCACGCTGGTGCTCATGGTCGCGCTGGTCGTGGCGGTCGTGGTCATGGCCCTCGGGGGCCTCGAGCCGGACATCGGCGTCATCGGCTTCGGCCTGGGCGCGCTGCTGGCGCTGGTCGACCCCGCCGCGGGGAAGGCCGCCATGAGCCGGATCGACTGGGGCTCGGTGCTCCTGGTCGGCGGCATCATCACCTACGTGGGCGTGCTGACGCAGATGGGCGTCATCGACCTGATCGGCGAGCGCGCTGCCCATGTCGGCGCCCCTGTCGTGGCGGCGCTGCTGCTCTGCGCGGCAGCCGGCCTGATCTCGGCCTTCGCCTCGACCACCGGGATGCTCGCCGCGCTCGTGCCGCTCGCCCTCCCGCTCATCGCCGACGGCGGCATCCCCGGCTGGGCGATGATCTGCGCCATCGGCGTCTGCGCGTCGATCGTCGACGTGTCGCCGTTCTCGACCGTCGGTGCGACCTACGTCGCCACGACCGTCGACCCGGAGGCCCGTCCCCGCATGACGAGCCTGCTGACGCGATGGGGGCTGTCGATGGTCGTCGTCGGTCCCGTCGCCCTGACCCTGACCCTCATCCTCCCTGGCATGGTGCTCTCATGACGTCCTCCTCCCCGACGACCTTCCTCCGCGCACTGCGTGACCTCGACCTGCCCGACCACCCGGAGGCTGTGGTGGTCGACGGTCGGGCTCTGTCGCGCGCCGGCCTCCGGGCGGTCGCGGTCGCGTTCGGCGCACGCCTGCCGGACGCCGGTCCGGTCGCCGTGTTCGCCGAGCCGACGCTGGAGACCGTCGTGGCCGTGAGCGGCTGCCTGCTCGCCGGCGTGCCCGTGGTGCCGGTGCCGCCCGACGCCGGTCCGGCCGAGACCGCGCACGTCGTGACCGACTCCGGCGCGACGTGCTGGGCCGGGCCGCCGCGCGAGGGCGTGGACCTGCCGGTCGTCGAGGTGCCGACCGTGGCCGACGACGTCCCGGCCCGGGACCGACCCGACGACCTGCCTGCCCCGGTCGCGGAGACCGAGACGGCCATCGTGCTCTACACGTCGGGGACCACCGGGGCGCCGAAGGGCGTGGTGCTGAGCCACCGGGCCCTGCGGACCGGCATCGAGGGGCTCGCCGACGCCTGGGGCTGGACGGGCCACGACGTCGTCGCGCACGGCCTTCCGCTGTTCCACACGCACGGGCTCGTGCTGGGCGTGCTCGGGTCGCTGCACCTGGGGTCGCGCGTCGTGCACACCGGCCGCCCGACGCCGCAGGCGTACGCGGCGACGCCCGCCACGGTCTACTTCGGCGTGCCGACCGTCTGGACCCGCGTCGCGCGCGACCCCGAGGCCGCGCGCGCCCTGTCCGGCGCCCGACTGCTCGTGTCGGGCAGCGCCCCGCTGCCCGTGCCCGTCTTCGAGCGGCTGCGCGAGCTCACGGGCCACGCGCTCGTGGAGCGCTACGGCATGACGGAGACCATGATCACCCTCAGCACACGCGCCGACGGCGAGCGCCGCCCCGGCTGGGTCGGACTCCCGGTGGGCGAGGCCCGCACGCGCCTGCGTGCCGAGGACGGCCACGAGGTGCCGGCGGACGGCGAGACCGTCGGCCGGCTGGAGGTCAGCGGCCCGATGCTGTTCGACGGCTACCTGAACCTGCCCGAGACGACCGCCGAGGTGCTGGGCCCCGACGGGTGGTTCGCCACGGGCGACCTCGCCGTCGTGGACGCCGACGGCTTCCACCGGATCGTCGGTCGCGAGTCGGTCGACCTCATCAAGTCCGGGGGCTACCGCATCGGCGCCGGGGAGATCGAGACGTCCCTGCTCGCCCTGCCGGAGGTGCAGGAGGTGGCCGTGCTGGGCCTGCCCGACGAGGACCTCGGCCAGCGCATCGTCGCCTACGCGGTCGTCGCGCCGGAGGATGCGGACGACGCCCTCGCCGCACGCATGGTCGAGCACGTCGCGGCCGACCTGTCGTGGCACAAGCGGCCGCGGGAGGTCCGGTTCGTGCCGTCACTGCCGCGCAACGCCATGGGCAAGGTGCAGAAGAAGCTCATGCTCGACGTGCCGGGCTGAGTCAGCGTCGCCGCAGGAGCGACCGCGGGAGCAGCAGCGCCCGCAGCCGCTCCCCGCGCGACCCGGCCGCGCGGACCCGTTCGACCACCCGGCGGGCGGCGTCGCGCTCGTCGGCGACGTCGGTGCCGGGCCGGGCGTAGCGCGAGCGCTCGACGGCGGTGAGCACCCGGCGCAGGTCCTCGGGATCGGCGCGAGCACCGACGACGTCGACGAGCGCCCGGGGCGTCCCGGACCGTGGCACCTCGAGCCCGACATCGACGGCCGACGCCTCCACCTCGCGCCACCACGGCTCCGGGTCGGAGGCGGCCAGGCGACGCCGCCGCAGCAGGCTGCGCAGCAGACCGGGCAGCAGCGCCGCAAGCAGGAGGACGACCGCGACGGTGAGGGCGGTGCGGGGGGCCGTCGGGGCCTGGGAGTCGGCGGCCGAGGCCTCCGGCGTCACCGAGCCCTCCTCGGCGGCGGCGTCGCTCGGTCGCTGCGAGGGCTGGTCCTGGGGTGCCGCCTGCTCCGCGCTCTCCGGCGTGCCCTCCGGCTCCTCGAAGCCGGTGCGCGAGCCCACGCCCGGCGTCGGCTCGAAGCCCACCCAGCCGACCCCGTCGAAGTAGATCTCGGGCCAGGCGTGGAGGTCGTCGGACGTGACCTCGTACTCGGTGTCGCCGTCGTCGTCGACGCCGGCGGCCCGGCCGGGCGCGTAGCCGACCGCGATCCGTGACGGCATCCCGAGCTCCCGGGCCATGACGGCCATCGCGGAGGAGAAGTGGACGCAGTAGCCGGCCTTCTCCTGCAGGAAGGTGCCCAGCACACCGACGCCGTTGCCGTCGTAGTCCTCGGCCACCGGGGCGGTCTCGGAGTAGACGAAGTTCTGGCGGAAGTAGTCCTGCAGCGCGAGGGCGCGGTCGTAGTCGTTGGTGGCGTCGGCGGTGACCTCGCGCGCCGTCGAGGCGACGATCGGCGGCACGTCGTCGGGCAGGGCGGTGTAGTCGGCGGGGACGGCGCTCGACGAGGTGACCAGCGCCCGCATCTGCTCGGCCGTCGGCAGGCGCTCGAGGCTCGTGACCGTGTACTGCTGGTCGCGCGTGGTCGAGCTGTCGGAGCTGATGGTCAGGCCCGTGCGACGCAGCGACCACGCACCGCGCAGCCCGTCGACGTCGAGCACCGGGTACGGCACCGGGAGCATGCTGCTGCGCAGGTCGGCGATCCGGACGGTCGTGGTCTCCTCGCTCGTCTCGACCTGGGGCTCGATGCCGATGCGGCTCTCGAACGGGTCGCCGTCGTCGCCCGTGGCAGGACGCCAGGTGCGGCCCCGGAAGTCGCGCAGCGTGGCCACCTTGAGGTACGGGGGGTCCTGCAGCGTGGTCGTGTAGCGGGCGGAGACGGTGGTGCTGTTGCGACGCAGGTTCTGCCCCAGCTGGAGCATCGGGTTGATGCCGCGTCCGAACACCTGGGGCGGCGGCTCGCCCCAGGGCTTCGCGACGGCGGCGACGTCGGGCAGGACGGGCGGCAGCAGCGCGCCGACGAGCAGGGCCGACCCACCGAGCCCGAGGGCCGGCACCAGCGACGCCCAGCCGGCGGATGTCGTCGCGGTGCGGGTGCGCAGGAGCGCGAGCCAGCACGCCGCGGCGCCCGCGAAGACCCAGACCGACGGCGTCTCGCCCGAGACGAGGGCCGGTGCGGCGTACACGGCCAGCAGCACGACCCCGGTCAGGAGCACGCCGACGCGGGCGCGGAGCACGACGTCGAGCACCAGGACGAGCAGGCCGAAGGCACCGGCGAGCAGCAGCACGAGCGGACGTGCGGCAGCCGCCGGCGCCGCCTCCTCCATGACGAGCACCTGGGCCCGCGACAGTGCCTCGCCGAGGCCCTGGAAGGTGGCTGCGGTGGGCAGCGGTCCGGCGAACGTCGCGGGCACGAAGACCCACCCGAGCACCACCACGAGCACGAGGAGCCCGACCGGGACGGCGAACCGCGGCGCGAGACTGCCGAGCACGGCGCAGACGAGGGCGACCAGGCCGGCGACGAGCGTCGTGGTCACCCACCAGTCCCGCCCCTCGACGACCGTGTCGTACCCCAGCAGGAGCACGGCGAGGGCGCCGACGACGAGGAGCTGGTCGAGCCAGGGACGTCGCGGCACGGCGGCGGCGCGACGCCGGGTCGAGGCCTCAGGACGCAGCACGGGTGCGACTCACCCCCAGCTGCGACCAGACCTCGGCCACGTCGTCGTGGGCGGTGTACGGGACGTGCCGCCACCCGGCGCGCTCGAGCACCTCGAGCGCAGGCCCGCGCGTCCCGGCGGCCACGAGGGCGAGGACGCTCGTGGCGCCGGCCAGCGCCTCGGTCCAGGCCTGGGCGCGCGCGACGTCGGGGCGGCCGAGCACGGCCACGACGGTCCGCTCCCCCGGGTCGGCATCGGCAGGGTCGACCCCCGGCACCGGCTCGAGGACCGCGAGGTCGACGAGGGCCTCCTCGACGGCCTCGGTGTGGTCGAGCAGCCGGTCGACCGCGTCGTCCGGAGCGCGGAGGGTGACGGCGAAGCCGGCGCGCACGAGGTGGTCCACCATCGAGGCGGCCGCGCTGACCGCCCACTCCAGCTCGGGCGAGTACGACCACCCGTCGCGCTCGCGGGCGGTGCCGAAGGAGGCCGCGTCAGGATCGACGACGACGCCGATCCTCGGGTCGTCCTGCTGCTCCTCCTGGCGCACCATGAGCTCGCCGCGGTGCGCGGTGGCCTTCCAGTGCATCCGCTTCAGCGCGTCGCCGGGCAGGTAGCTGCGGGCGACGAGGTCGTCCTCGCCGATCCCCGCGCGGTGCGCCGCACCCTGCGCGGCGACTCCCTCGTCCAGCCCGCGGGCGGATCCCGCGTCCAGCGCGTGCCGCCGAGGCAGGACCACGAGGTCCTGGGCGTCGCCGAAGGTGTGGCGCCGCAGCACGAGCCCGAACGGGTCGACCACCTCGACCCGCAGCGGACCGAGCGCGTGCCGGCCCCGCCGCAGCCCCTGCACGGGGTAGCGGAACCGCACCCGCGAGCGTCGCGTGCGGCTGCCGCCGAGCGGGGGCAGCACGCCGCTGGCCTCGGCGCTGAGGCCGTACGGGACGGTGTCGGTCCAGCGCGCCTCGAGGGCCGGAAGCATCGACAGGTTCGTCACCTGCACGGTGGCGGTCGTGGTGTCGCCGGGCGAGAGCACCTCCGGGGCGAAGCGGCGCTCGACGACGACGCGTGCCTGACCGACGAGCACGAAGACGGCGGCCAGCACGACGGCGCCGAGCAGCATCGCCGAGACGCTCAGCAGGGCGGGCAGCGACAGCAGCGGTGCCGCCGCGAGCAGCACCGCCGACGTCGCGAGGAACCCGGCGCCGCGACGCGTCAGTCGCAGACCGGGCCGTCGCAGCTGTCGCAGGAGGCTCACGCCCAGGTCACCCGCCGGGGGGTCATCGGGGCTCCACCGCACCCTGCGGGACCGGCGTCTCGGCCACGATGCGACGCACCGTCTCCTCCACGGGCGCCGAGCCCCGGGCCGGGACGAGCCGGTGCGGGAGCACGAGCGGCGCGAGGGCGTCGACGTCGTCGGGCAGCACGTAGTCGCGGTCGTCCAGGAAGGCACGCGCCTTCGCGACCCGCACGAGCTGCAGGGTGGCACGGGGGCTGGCGCCGAGCCGCAGCGCCGGGTCGGCGCGGGTGGCCCGCGTGATCGCCACGCAGTACCGCTCCACCGCCTCCGACGCGAAGACCGCACGGGCCTGCGCGATCATCGCCCGGACGTCGTCGATCGTCACGACCGGCTGGAGCCGGTCGAGGGGGTTGTCGACGTCGCGGTCGCGCAGCATCTCCAGCTCGGCGTCGACGTCGGGGTAGCCCATGGAGATCCGGGCGGTGAACCGGTCGCGCTGGGCCTCGGGCAACGCGTACGTGCCCTCCATGTCGTAGGGGTTCTGCGTGGCGATGACGCTGAACGGCGTCGCCAGCCGGTGGGTGCGACCGTCGACCGTGACCTGGCGCTCCTCCATGGCCTCCAGGAGAGCGGACTGGGTCTTCGGCGAGGCGCGGTTGATCTCGTCGCCGATGACGATGTTGGCGAACACCGCGCCGGGCTTGAACTCGAACTCGCCCTTCTGCTGATTGAAGGCCGAGACGCCGGTGACGTCGGACGGCAGCAGGTCGGGCGTGAACTGGATGCGGCGCACGGAGCCGTCGACGCTGCGCGCGAGGGCGCGGGCGAGCACGGTCTTGCCCACGCCGGGGACGTCCTCGATCAGCAGGTGGCCCTCGGCGAGCAGCACCACGACCGCGGTCTGCACTGCCTCGGGCTTGCCGTCGACGACGGACTCGATGTTCGTGAGGACACGGCGGGCGGCGGCTCGGGCGTCGTCCATGGGACTCCCTCGGTCGGGTGCGGGGGTCGGTCCATCATCCCCTGCCCCCCACAACGCCGCAGGACGACGAGGAGTTTCCGCGTTTCGTGGACTTGGCGACGGTTTCTCGGCCGAGGACCGTCGTCAGGTCCACGAATCGCGCCCCGGGGCGGCGCCAGCGTGACCTCGATCGGCGATACTGACGCGCATGGCTCTCGACACCGGGTCGCCGCGGTGAGCACCCTCCTGCTCGTGCTGCACACGCCCACGACCGCGACCCGTCTCCTCGGCGAGGAGATCGCGGCG
Source organism: Propionibacteriales bacterium (assembly GCA_026392465.1). Classification (GTDB taxonomy): domain Bacteria; phylum Actinomycetota; class Actinomycetes; order Propionibacteriales; family Nocardioidaceae; genus Aeromicrobium. The sequence goes on along the minus strand of JAPLCA010000038.1, from coordinate 217,049 downwards.
GGAGCCCGGGACGACGCGATCGAGGGCGTCGACGTCCGCGTGCTCTCCCCTGACGCGACCTTGGCCGACGACCTCCTCGCGGCCGACGGGCTCGTGCTGCTCTGTCCTGCCAACTTCGGGTACATGTCCGGCCTGCTCAAGGACCTCTTCGACCGCACCTTCCTCGCCGTCGGCGGAGCGCTCGGTGACGACGGCGGCGGGGCGCGGTCCGATGCCGGTGGCGGAGCAGCGGACGCCGGACGCCTGCCGTGGGCGCTGTGCGTGCACGGCCGCTACGACACCGAGGGCGCCGTCCGCTCGGTCGAGTCCATCGCCCAGGCCCTCCCCTGGCGCCGCGTCGCGGCCCCGCTGCAGCTGCTCGGCGACGTCGGCCACGACGAGCGCGCCGCAGCCTACGAGCTCGGCGCGACGGTGGCAGCGCTGCTCGACGTCGGGTGAACGTCACCCGGACCAGTGCGGGCCGCCCTAGGCTGGCGGGATGGACCTGCTCGTCGCCGCGGCCCTGACGGCCGGCCTGCCGTGCGCACTGGCCACGGTCGGCGTCGGACCGGTCGTGGCCGCGCAGGCGCACTCGCGCGGGTGGCGCGTCGCGGTCGTCCTGCTCGCCGTCGGGTCGCTGGTGTCCGCCGGTGTCGTGTGGTGGGCGTGGGGTCGGGGCTTCGACGCCGCCGACGGCCTGCGGGAGGAACCCGCGTCGGTCGAGCCCGCACTGCAGGGCGGCGCCGTCGTCTGGGGCGCGACCACCGTCGCCCTCGGCGTCGTGGCCGTCGCGGCGCACCGACGCCGCCGCGTGGTCGACACGACGGCGCTGGCGCGTCCTGCGACCATGGAGCCATGAACCTCCCCGAGGGGCTGCCCACGCTGACGGCCGGGGCGCACGACGCCGACGCGGGCGAGGCCTGCGTCATGGAGTACGTGTCGGTCCTGGCCGGCGAGCCGTGGAGCGACCGGCCCGAGTGCACCCACCCGCTGCTCGCCCACGAGGCGCGCACGGCCAACGACCTCGCGAGCGACGCCGACCGGCACCGTCTGGTGCCGCTCGTCGGTCGTCTCTTCGGCACGGGCGACGACTCCGTGGAGCTGCGCACCCGGCTGCGTCTCGCGCAGGCGTCGCAGGTGCTCCGCCTCGTGGAGCCGACGGCGCGCGTCAGCGTGCAGGGCTACGCCGACCACGCGCACGTGCTGCTCGCGTCGCACGACGTCGACGCGCTCGACGCCGCCGCACAGGCGCGCGAGGTCGCGGCCGCCTGGGACGTCGCGCGCAGCGCACCGCTGCACGAGGGTGACCTCGACCCTGCGCACGCCGAGCACCACCGCACGGCGTCGCGCGTCATGGCCTTCGCGGCCGGGCCCGACCTGACCGCACCCGAGGCGTGGTCGCTGGCGACCCTGGCCGCCGCGCACCGCGTGGCCGCCGGCGAGTGCCGCGCCGACTGCGGCGACGGCGAGGCCCGCGCCCGACGCATGGTGCGCGAGCTCGGCGAGCTGATCGACGTCTACGACGAGGTGACCGGCCGGGTGGCGGACCCCGTCGCTCCTCGCGACGCCGCCGCGCTCGCGGCCCGGCTCTGACCTACCGCCGACCGGTCCAGGCCAGGAGCTCGTCGAGCGGCCAGGTGGTCACGATGCGCTCGAGCGGGACGCCGAGGGCAGCAGCCCGGGCGCAGCCGTGGTCGAGGAAGTCCAGCTGTCCCGGAGCGTGGGCGTCGGAGTCGATCGCGAACAGGCAGCCGAGGTCGAGCGCGAGCCGCACCAGGTCGTCCGGTGGGTCGGCCCGCTCCGGCCGGGCGTTGATCTCGACCGCGACGTCGTGCTCGGCGCACGCCTCGAACACCCGGCGCGCGTCGAAGCGGCTCGGCGGCCGCGTGCCCCGCGACCCCTCCACCAGCCGGCCCGTGCAGTGCCCGAGCACGTTGGTGGCCGGGTGCCGGACGGCGCGCAGCATCCGTCGGGTCATCGCGATGCTGTCGGCTCGCAGGTCGGAGTGCACGCTGGCCACGACGACGTCGAGCCGCTCGAGGAGATCGTCGTCCTGGTCGAGCGTGCCGTCCTTGAGGATGTCGACCTCGATGCCCGACAGGACCCGCACCCCCTCGACCTCGGCGTCGACCTCGGCGACGAGCTCCAGCTGCGCCTCGAGCCGGTCGGCCGTCAGCCCGTTGGCGACGGTGAGCCGTGGCGAGTGGTCGGTGATCGCGACGTACTCGTGACCGAGCCGCGCTGCGGTGCGCGCCATGGTCGCCAGCGGGGAGCCGCCGTCCGACCAGTCGGTGTGGGTGTGCAGGTCGCCCCGCACGGCGGCGCGCACCTGCTCCCCGCCGGTGACGAGCGGCCCCTCGTTCTCGGCGCGCAGACCCGCGAGGTAGGTCGGGACCGCTCCGCCGACGGCCTCCCGGACGACGCCCGCCGTCCGCTCGCCGATCCCGTCCAGCGAGCGCAGCCGGCCCTGCGCCACGAGGGTCTCGACGTCGTCGCGTCCGCGTAGCACGTCGGCGGCCCGCCGGAACGCCTCGACGCGGTAGGTCGACGCCCTCGACCGCTCCAGCCAGAAGGCGATCTCCTCGAGCGCGTCGACCGGGTGCATGCCTCCATCGTGCCGCGACGTCCCGGATCCGCGCGTCCGGACCTCGGCCGGTCGACGTCGCAGCACCTACGGTGGACGGCATGATCCGTCGCCACGTCGTCGTGTCCGGTCGCGTCCAGGGCGTCTTCTACCGCGCCTCGCTGGAGCGCGAGGCCCACGCCGCCGGCGTGGCCGGCTGGGTGCGCAACCGTGACGACGGCACGGTCGAGGCGGTGCTCGAGGGCGAGCGGGCCGCCGTGGAGCGCGTGCTCGCCTGGTGCCACCAGGGGCCGCCGCGCGCAGACGTCACCGACGTCGCGGTCGACGTGGAGGAGCCGGTCGGCGAGACCGGCTTCACCACGCGCGGCTAGAACCCGAGCTTGCGCAGCTGCTTGGGGTCGCGCTGCCAGTCCTTCGCCACCTTGACGTGCAGGTCGAGGTGCACGGGGGTGCCGAGCAGCCGCTCGACCTGGGTGCGCGAGACGGTGCCGATCTCCTTCAGACGTGCACCCTTGCGACCGATGACGATGCCCTTCTGGCTGTCGCGCTCGACGTAGACGTTGACCCGCACGTCGAGCAGCGGACGGTCGGCCGGTCGGTCCTCGCGCGGCACCATCTCCTCCACGACGACCGCGATGGAGTGCGGCAGCTCGTCGTGCACGCCCTCCAGGGCAGCCTCGCGGACGATCTCCGCGACGATGGTCTCCTCGGGCTCGTCGGTCAGCTGGCCCTCCGGGTACATCGGCGGGCCCTCGGGCAACGTGCCGACGAGCAGGTCGGCGAGCAGGTCGACCTGGTCGCCCGCGACGGCGGAGACCGGCACGAGGTCGCGCCACACGAGCCCGGCGGCGTCCCCGGCGGCCTGGACCGCGAGCAGCTGCTCCCCCACCCGCTCGGGGGCGACGAGGTCGGTCTTCGTCACGACGGCCAGCACGGGCGTGCGCCGGATCTTCGCGAGCTCCTCGACGAGGAAGCGGTCGCCCGGCCCGACCTTCTGGTCGGCCGGGAAGCACATGGCGATGGTGTCGACCTCGGACCAGGTGGTGCGGACGATGTCGTTCAGGCGCTGGCCGAGCGTGTTGCGCGGCCGGTGCAGTCCCGGCGTGTCGACCAGGACGAGCTGCGCGTCGTCGCGGTGCACCAGCCCGCGGATCGCGTGCCGGGTGGTCTGCGGCTTGGAGGAGGTGATCGCCACCTTCTCGCCGACGAGGGCGTTGGTGAGCGTCGACTTGCCCGCGTTGGGACGGCCGACGAAGCAGGCGAAGCCGGAGCGGAACGTCACGTCGTGCTCCCCTCGACGACCGTGCCCGACGCGTCGGCACGGAACACCGGGACGCCCGTGCCGGCCAGGTCGCGCACCGCGCCCACGTCGGGCAGGGCGTCGGCGACGACGAGCGCCGCCTCGAGGCCCCGGGCCCCGGAGGAGACCGCCATGGCGACGGCGAGGTCGAGCGCACCGACGGTCAGCGACGCCAGCGCGACGTCGGCCGCGGCGTAGGTGCGACCGTCGAGGTCGCGCACGGCGGCACCCGCGGGCGCCTGGGTGCGCGCGCGGGTGGCGCGGGCCAGGGTGGCGAGCTTGGCGTCCTCGGGCCCGGGGGCCGGCTCGACCGTGTGGGCAGGGGCGACGGGGGTGGGGTCAGCCACGGGATCCTCCGGGGACGGGGTCGGACGGGACGTCGAGGCGTGAGACGTGCACGCGCCCGATGCGGTTGCGGCGGCCGCTGGGGGCCTCGGCCACGAGCCGCAGGCCCTCGACCTCCACCGTGCTGCCGGGGATGGGGACCTTGCCGAGGTGCTTCGCGAGCAGGCCGCCGACCGAGTCGACGTCCTCGTCGTCGAGGTCGACGTCGAACAGCTCGCCGAGGTCGTCGACGTCGTACCGGGCGCTCACCCGGTAGGAGCCGTCGGAGAGGCTCTCGAGCTCATCGGGCTCGGTGTCGTACTCGTCGGTGATCTCGCCGACGATCTCCTCGAGGATGTCCTCGATCGTGACCATGCCGGACGTGCCGCCGAACTCGTCGACGACGATCGCGACGTGTGTGCGCTGCGCCTGCATCTCCTTGAGGAGGTCGTCGGCGGGCTTCGTGTCGGGCACGAACAGGCACGGACGCATGATGGAGTCGACCCGCTCGGTCGACTCCGCGACGTGGTTGTCGAACACCCGCTTGGTGACGTCCTTGAGGTAGGCCATGCCCAGCACGTCGTCGAGGTTCTCCCCGATGACGGGCACCCGCGAGTAGCCGCTGCGCAGGCACAGCGACATCGCCTGGCGCAGCGTCTTGGACTGCTCGATGAACACCAGGTCCGGACGCGGCACCATGACCTCGCGGACGATGGTGTCGCCCAGCTCGAACACGGACTGGATCATGCGCGACTCGTCGGACTCGATGACGCTGTTCGCGGCGGCGAGGTCGACGAGCTCACGGACCTCGACCTCCGACGCGAACGGTCCCTCGCGGAAGCCGCGTCCGGGGGTGAGGGCGTTGCCGAGCACGATGAGCAGGCGCGGCACCGGCCCGAGCAGGGCGGTGAGCAGACGTACCGGACCGGCCGACGCGAGCGCCACGGCCTCGGAGTGCTGGCGGCCGAGCGTCCGCGGGCCGACGCCGATGAGGACGTAGGAGACGACGACCATGATCGCCACGGCGACCACGATCTGCCACCACAGCCCGTCGACGACGTCGTCGACCACGAGCGCGACGAGGACGACCGCCGCCGTCTCGCACACCACCCGCAGCAGCAGGACGGTGTTGAGGGCCGGGGCGGGGTCCTCGAGGATCCGCCCGAGGGGCACGGCACCGCCACGTCCCTCCTCGCGCAGCTCCGCGGCACGGGCCCGCGAGAACGACGAGAGCGCGGCATCGACGCTCGCCAGCGTGCCCGCGGCGACCGCCAGGACGACCGACGCGACGATCGCGACCGTCATCGCAGGCTGCCTCCGTCGGCGCTCGGCCGAGGCTCGACGACGCCGTCCTCGACGTCGCCACCTGCCGCGACCTGCTGCCACTCCAGCAGCAGCCGACCCTGGATGCCGAACATCTCGGCGTGCTCCTCGGGGGTGGCGTGGTCGAAGCCGAGCAGGTGCAGGATGCCGTGGGTGGTGAGCAGGTCGATCTCGTCGGAGACGTCGTGGCCGGCCGCCGGGGCCTGCTGCGCCGCCACCTGCGGGCAGAGGGCGATGTCGCCGAGGTAGCCCTCGGGCTCCTCCTCCGGCTCGCGGTCGCGACGCCCGGGCGAGAGCTCGTCCATCGGGAAGGACAGGACGTCGGTCGGGCCCTTCTTGTCCATCCACTGCTCGTTGAGCACCGCGATCGTGTCGGTGTCGACGAGGCGGACGGTCAGCTCGGTGGCCGGGTGCAGCCGCATGCGCCGCATGACGAAGCGGCACAGCCGGGTGAGGGCGACGACGTCGACGCCCTGGCCGGACTCATCGAGGACGTCGACGTTCATGGTCCACCTGTCCCGCGGCCGGGGCCGACTCGTTCTCGAACGCGTCGTACGCGGCGACGATGCGCCCGACGAGCTTGTGCCGCACCACGTCGCTCGACGTCAGGGTCGCGAAGTGGATGTCCTTGACGTCCGCGAGGATGTCGCGCACGACCCGCAGGCCGCTCTTCTGGCCCGACGGGAGGTCGACCTGGCTCACGTCGCCGGTGACGACGATCTGCGAGCCGAAGCCGAGGCGGGTCAGGAACATCTTCATCTGCTCGGGCGTGGTGTTCTGCGCCTCGTCGAGGATGATGAAGGCGTCCTGCAGCGTGCGGCCGCGCATGTAGGCCAGCGGGGCGATCTCGATGGTGCCGCTCGTGAGCAGCTTGGGGATCGTCTCGGGGTCGAGCATGTCGTGCAGTGCGTCGTAGAGCGGGCGCAGGTACGGGTCGATCTTCTCGCTCAGGGTGCCGGGCAGGTACCCGAGCCGCTCCCCCGCCTCGACGGCCGGACGGGTGAGGATGATGCGGGTGATCTCCTTGGCCTGCAGCGCCTGCACGGCCTTGGCCATCGCGAGGTAGGTCTTGCCGGTACCGGCCGGGCCGATGCCGAAGACGATGGTGTTCTGGTCGATGGCGTCGACGTACTTCTTCTGGTTCAGCGTCTTCGGCCGGATGGTGCGGCCGCGGTTGCTCAGGATGTTCAGGCTGAGCACCTCGGCCGGGCGCTCCTGCGTCTCGGTGCGCAGCATGCCGATGGACCGCTCGACCGTCTCGGCGGTGAGCCCCTGGCCCGTGCGCACGATGGCGACGAGCTCGTCGAGCAGCCGCTCCACGAGCGCGACCTCGGCGGGCTCGCCGGTGACGGTCAGCTGGTTGCCCCGCGCGTGGACCGCCGCGTCGAAGGCGTCCTCGACGATCCGCAGGTACTCGTCGCCCGGTCCGTAGAGGGAGACGGTGTCGATGCTGGTCGGGACGGTGAACGTGTGGGGACGCCGGTCCCCGAGAGAATCAGGAGTCATGTGTGCGTCCATGGTACGGGGACGCGCCGACACGTCGACAGCGCGCGGACCGGACCGCCGGCGGATCAGCCCGGGGGCCAGCCGAGCGAGCGTCCGGCGAGCACGTGCCCGTGGCAGTGGAACACCGTCTGGTGGGCGTCGGCGCCGGTGTTGAAGACGAGCCGGTAGGAGCCGCCCGCCTCGTCGGCCACGCGACGGGCCAGCCGCAGCAGCCCGACGGCCGCCTCCGGCTCCGCCTCGGCGAGGCTGCCGACGTCGGGCTGGTGCACGCGCGGGATGACAAGGACGTGCGTGGGCGCCTGCGGGCTGATGTCGCGGAACGCCACCGCGTGCTCGTCCTGCGCGACGACGTCGGCGGGCACCTCGCCCTCCACGATCTTGCAGAACAGGCAGTCGGCGCTGGAGCTCATGGGTCCTTCCTACCGCACGCGGCGGCCGACCACGAGGGCACCGCTCAGCGGAACGCGTCCTTGATGCGGCCGAAGACGCTGCCGCGGTGGGTGCTGCCGAGCTGCGCCTCGGGACGCTCCTCGTCGCGGAGGGCGGCCAGCTGCTTCAGCAGGTCGCGCTGCGCGTCGTCGAGCTCGTCCGGGGTCTGCACGACGACCTCGACGACGAGGTCGCCGCGGCCCGGTCCCCGCAGCCGCGGCACGCCCTGGCCGCGCAGCGTCAGCGTCTCGCCCGACTGGATGCCGGCCGGCACCTCCAGGCCCACGACCTCGGGACCGTCCTCGTCGGCGAGGTCGGCCTCCAGCGTGGGCAGGTCGACGTGCGTGCCGAGCGCGGCCGCCGTCATCGGCAGCGTCACCTGGCAGCGCAGCTGGTCGCCCTTGCGGGTGAAGACGGGGTGGCGGGCCACCTCGACCTCGATGTAGAGGTCGCCGGCCGGGCCGCCGCCGGGGCCGACCTCGCCCTCGCCGGCGAGCTGGATGCGGGTGCCCTGGTCGACGCCCGCCGGGATGGAGACCGTGATCGAGCGGCGCGAGCGCACGCGGCCGTCGCCGTGGCACTCGTGGCACGGGTCCTGGATGACGGTGCCGAACCCGTGGCACGTCGGGCACGGACGTGCCGTGCGGACGCTGCCGAGGGGCGTGCGCTGGACCTGCTGGACCTCGCCGTGGCCGTGGCACGTGCCGCAGGTGACGGTGGCCGAGTCGTCCTCGGCGCCGCTGCCCGAGCAGCGCTCGCAGACGACGGCGGTGTCGACCTTGATCTCGCGGGTGACGCCGAACGCGGCCTCCGCGAGGTCGACCTGCAGACGCAGCAGCGCGTCCTGGCCGCGCTGCACGCGCGAGCGCGGGCCACGGCTGCTGCCACCACCACCGCCGAAGAAGGCGTCCATGATGTCGTCGAAGCTGAACCCGGCGCCCCCGCCGAAGCCGCCAGTGCCGCCACCGCCGCCGAGCGGGTTGCCGCCGCGGTCGTACACGGCGCGCTTCTGCGGGTCGGAGAGCACCTCGTACGCCGTCGTGACCTCCTTGAAGCGGTCGGCGGCGTCAGGGGCGTCGTTCACGTCCGGGTGCAGCTGACGTGCCAGCTTGCGGTACGCCTTCTTCATCTCCTCGGGCGTCGCCGACCGGGAGACGCCGAGCAGCGCGTAGTAGTCCTGTGCCATACGTCCTTCGTCCTGTTCAGCCGTCCGCGAGCTGTCGCCCGACGTAGCGGGCGACCGCGCCGACGGCGGCCATGGTTCCGGGGTAGTCCATGCGGGTGGGTCCGAGCGTGCCGAGCATGGCGAGCGCCTGCTCGGAGGAGCCGTACGCAGAGGAGACGACCGCGGTGCCGGGCAGTCCCTCGGTGCCGGTCTCGAGACCGATGCGCACGGTGGGGTCGGTGGTGGCCTCGCCGAGCAGCTTCAGCAGCACGACCTGCTCCTCCAGCGCCTCCAGCACGGGCCGGATGGAGGTGTCGAAGTCGCGACCGAACCGGGCGAGGTTGGCGGTGCCCCCGACGGCGACGCGCTCGTCGCTGCGCTCGTCGGAGAAGACGTGGGTGAGCGTGGTGACCACGGAGGTCACGAGGGGCCGGTCGGCGGGCGCGAACGTCCCGATCACGTCGGCGAGGCGCAGCGACGCCTCGGGCAGACGCTGGCCGACGGCGGCCGTCATGAGCCGCGAGCGGACGTCGGACAGCAGCCCGTCGCTCGGCGTGGACTCGAGCTCGACGATGCGCTGCTCCACGCGACCGCTGCTCGTGATGACGACCACGAGCACCCGGGCGCCCTCGAGCGCCACCACCTCGACGTGGCGCACCGTGGACCGGGTCAGCGACGGGTACTGGACGATCGCGACCTGGTTCGTGAGCTGGGCGAGCACCTTGACGCTGCGCTGCACGACGTCGTCGACGTCGACGGCGCCGGCCAGGAACGTCTCGATGGCGCGGCGTTCCGGCGACGTGAGCGCCTTGACCTGCGAGAGCCGGTCGACGAAGAGCCGGTACCCCTTGTCGGTGGGCACGCGACCCGCGCTCGTGTGGGGCTGGGCGATGAGCCCCTCCTCCTCCAGCACGGCCATGTCGTTGCGGATGGTGGCCGGTGAGACGCCGAGCTGGTGACGTTCGACGAGGGCACGCGAGCCGACCGGCTCCTGGGTCTCGACGTAGTCCTCGACGATGGCCCGCAGGACCTCCAGGCGGCGGTCCTCGGACGGGAGGCGACGTTCCTCCGACACGGCGGTCTCCTCCTCTGGGACGGTCTCGGCTGGACGGTGCGTGGCTCAGGTGCGACGACGCCGGACGGGCTCGGGCGCGCACGGCGCAGACGGGGTCCGTCGGCGCGGCGTGGCGCTTTGGCACTCGCCAGGCGCAAGTGCCAGTCTAGCGCCGTGGGAGCAATCGGGAGCGAGGGTGAGGTCGTCTCGGTCACGGGTCGCTCGCGCACCCTGACGTACCGGCCGCGGCGGGTGACGCTCTCCGACGGCACGTTCCTCCTGCACGAGTCGCGCGGCGGGACGCTGAGCTCCGTGTGGGCCGCCGACCTCGGCGACCTCTTCGTCGAGGTCGTGCACCTCGGGCACGGCCCCGTCGGCGGCGAGCTGGTGCTCGTCGTCCCCGACGGCGACACCGTCGCCCTCGGCGACCTCGTGCCGCCCCTCGACGTCGTCCCGAGCACCGCGCGACTCAGCTGGGCCCAGGCCGTCGACCTGGCCGTCGGGCTGACCCGCTCCTCCACGCGGATCCTCACGAGCAGCGGCGAGATCGGCCGCGACGACCTCGAGGCCTTCCACCAGACGCTCCTGGGCGTGCTCCATGGCTGAGACCCGGGGACGGGACCGCTACGGCGACGACGTGCTCGCCGGCGACTGGAAGGCACCCCCGCGGGGCCGCTCGACCGAGGTGCCCGCCGAGACCGGCATGGTCGTCGAGGAGGTCACGACGGGCTGGTGCGGCGAGGTGGTGCGCGTCGAGCGCGACCTCGGCACCGTGGCCCTGGAGGACCGGCACCTGAAGGTCAAGGTCTTCCCGCTCGGACCGGGCTTCCTGCTCGAGGGCAGGCCGGTGGTGCTGGTCGCCCCGTCCGGCGCCGCTCCGCAGCAGCCCGCACGTACGGCGTCGGGTTCGCGCGCGGTGGCCGGCCAGCGGGCCCGGGTGGCCCTGCCGAGCCGCATCCTCGTCGAGGGCAAGCACGACGCCGAGCTCGTCGAGAAGGTGTGGGGCGACGACCTGCGCGTCGAGGGCGTCGCCGTGGAGATGCTGCACGGCGTCGACGACCTGGTCGGCGTGGTCGACGACTTCGACCCCGGCCCGGACCGCCGGCTCGGGATCCTGGTGGACCACCTCGTGCCCGGCTCGAAGGAGTCGCGCATCGCGGCACGGCTGTCGGGCCGCCCGCACGTGCTCGTGGTCGGCCACCCGTACGTCGACGTCTGGCAGGCCGTGAAGCCCGCCCGGCTCGGCGTGGCCGCGTGGCCCGTCGTCCCCCGCCACCTCGAGTGGAAGCGCGGGGTGTGCGCCGCGTTCGGCTGGCCGCACGCGGAGCAGGCCGACGTCGCACGGGCGTGGCAGCACATCCTCTCGCGGGTCGACTCCTGGACCGACCTCGAGCCGGAGTTCCTCGGCCGCGTCGAGGAGCTCATCGACTTCGTCACCGCGCCGTAGCGGGCGGCTCCTCGCGGTACCGCCTGCGTCTGGTCAGCGCGACGGCCCGGGACCACGCGGGCCCGGGCCGTCACGCCTCCCTCAGTCCTGCAGCACCGTCTGCACCGGCTGCACCGTCGGGGTCGGTGCGGGGACGGGCGGTGTGAGCCACTCCGTCCGCGGCAGCACCCGTCCGAGCACGTTCCCGTCCTCGACGAGGTCGAGGGTGGCGACGCCCAGCAGGGTGTCCTTCCCCCGGGTGCGCTCGGTGTTGTGCGCGTACAGGTAGGCCCGGACAGGTCCCCGCGTCTGCACGGTGCGCCGCCACGTGAACTTGTAGTAGACCGTGCTGAACGAGAAGGTCTCGACGGGCCGCACCCCGTTCGCCGCGTCGAGCGGAGCGCCGAGCGCCACCGTGTAGTCGACCTCCTTGCCCCAGCGGTCGGGCTCGCTGGCCATGCCGCTGACGGAGACCTTGCCGTCCTCGGACCTCATCGACTCGAGCAGGCCCGACGGCGACCCGTCCGACGTCGGGTAGCGGACGAAGCCCGACGGCCACGCCGAGCCGCGACGGACGACGCGCCACATGAACGTGCCGTTCATGTTGTCCTCCGAGACCACGATCGAGCCGTCGGCGCGGACCCGCTCGACGATTGCGACGTGACCCTTCGCGCCGGAGTAGCCCTTGTAGGCGTCCCACCAGGCGACGTCGCCGCGACGCGGAAGGTAGGTCCGCACCGGGATGCCGGCCGCCCGGGCCGCGCGGCCCCACGTGCGGGCCGCGTCGGTGCCCGGCGGACGGGCCACCAGACGGTTCTTCGTCAGCCGGTAGGCGACGTAGTTCGTGCAGTTGCGGCCCGGCGTCTGGTTCCAGAAGGACGTCGACCGGACGGAGCCGTAGCCGCCGTCCGTGAAGCCCTTCGCCTTGCACTGCGCGTAGCTCGTGCAGAGCACGGTCCGTGCCGCGTCCGCCGATGTCGGTATACCAAAAATGACCACCCCGATGACCATGCTGATCACCGTTGGCCAATGCGCGATGCGCATTGCTCCCTCACCAACTCCCCGAGATTGCTTGTTCTCCCAGGGGAACCGTAAGTCCTCGACGAAGGTCCTGCCTCGCGAATGACCAAAGTCCCTAAAAGTGAGAGAAACCTCCGTTATGAGGTGAGCTGTCGCACGACGGCGTCGGCGAGCAGCCGGCCCTCGAGCGTGAGGACCAGACGCTCGTCACCGCCGACCAGGCCGCGGTCGCGCAGGTCGGGCACCTCGGCGCGTCCCGCGGGGTCGAGCGCGTCGAGGGGCAGACCCTCGCGCAGGCGCAGCTCGAGCATCACCTGCTCGAGCCGACGACCAGCCGCGTCGACGACCTCGCTGCCCGCCTCGACCGTCTCGCCGCGCTCCAGACGCTGCGCGTACGCGGCCGGGTGCTTGACGTTCCACCAACGCCGGCCCGCCAGGTGCGAGTGCGCCCCAGGGCCCACGCCCCACCAGTCGGCGCCGTGCCAGTACAGCAGGTTGTGGCGGCAGCGGGCGGCGTCGTCACGGGCCCAGTTCGACAGCTCGTACCACCCGAGACCGGCGTCGGACAGAACCGCGTCGGCGAGCAGGTACTTGTCGGCCGTCTCGTCGTCGTCGGGCATGACCACCTCGCCGCGGCGGACCTTGCGGGCGAAGGCCGTCCCGTCCTCGACGATGAGGGCGTACGCGGACACGTGGTCGGGCTCGAGCGCGACTGTGGCGTCCAACGTGGTGCGCCAGTCGTCGACGGACTCCCCCGGCGTGCCGTAGATCAGGTCGACGCTCACCTGCTCGAAGCCGGCCTCCCGAGCCCAGCGGACCGCCTGCGGCACGCGCGCGGGGTCGTGGGTGCGGTCGAGCGTGGCCAGCACGTGCGGGACCGCCGACTGCATGCCGAACGAGATCCGGGTGAACCCGCCCTCGCGCAGCCGGGCCAGCGACGCGGGCGTGACGCTGTCGGGGTTGGCCTCCGTGGTCACCTCGGCGCCGGGGGCCAGGCCGAGGTGCTCGTCGAGCGCACGGAGCACCCGGACCAGGTCGTCCGCCGGGAGCTGCGTGGGCGTGCCACCACCGAAGAACACGGTCTCGACGGGGCGACGTCCGAGCACGTCCGCCGCGCGGCGCACCTCGGCGAGCGCCGAGGAGGCGTAGGTGGCGCGGGTGGCACCCTCGCCGAGCTCGTCGGCCGTGTACGTGTTGAAGTCGCAGTAGCCGCACCGCACGGAGCAGAACGGCACGTGCACGTACATGCCGAGGGGCCGGTCACGCTCGGTGACCGGCCCCTCGACGTACGACTGCACTGCTCAAGCGTAGAAGGAGTCCAGCAGGTCCTTGTGGTTGGCCTCCACGACCGCGCGCTTGACCTTCATGCTCGGCGTCAGCTCGCCGGACTCGACCGACAGGTCGTGGTCGAGGATCTCCCACTTCTTGATGGTCTCCCAGCGGTTGAGGCGCTGGTTGAGCTCCTCGACCTGCTCGGAGACGATCGCGTGGATCTGCGGCGACTTCACGACCTCGGCGTACGACTTGCCCTGCATGCCGTGGCTCTCGGCCCACTCGGCGACCGCGTCGGGGTCGAGCGTGATGAGCGCGGAGCAGAAGTTCCGCTCGTTGCCGTGCACGATGATCTGCGACGTCATCGAGCTGATGCCCTTGAACATGCCCTCGATGTGCGGCGGCGCCACGTACTTGCCGCCGGAGGTCTTGAAGAGCTCCTTCTTGCGGCCGGTGATGAAGAGGAAGCCGTCCTCGTCGACACGGCCCTCGTCGCCGGTGTGCAGCCAGCCGTCGTCGGTGACCGTCGCGGCGCTCTCTGACTCGAGGTTGTGGTAGCCCTGCATGACGCCCGGACCCTTGATGAGGATCTCGCGGTCGTCGGCGATCTTGACGTCCGTGCCGGGCATCGGCAGTCCGACGGACCCGATCTTGAACGCGTCGGGGTGGTTGACGAACGACCCGGCGGAGGTCTCGGTGAGGCCGTAGCCCTCGAGGATCAGGACGCCGGCGGCGTGGAACCACTCGGCGATGTCGGACGACAGCGCCGCCGCACCGGAGATGAAGAACCGCACGCGGCCGCCGAAGCGGGCCCGCACCTTGGAGAAGACGAGCTTGTCGGCCACCTTGTGCTTGGCCTTCAGCGCGGGCGAGACCGGCTTGCCCGCGCGGACCGCGCGCGAGTACTCCAGCCCGACCTGCTCGGCCCAGCGGAAGATCTTGAGCTTGGCGCCGCCCTCCTCCTCGGTCATCCCGATGATGCGGCCGTACGCCTTCTCGAAGATGCGCGGCGCGGCACCCATGAAGGTAGGCTTGACGATCGCGAGGTTCTCGACGATCTTCGGCACGCGACCGTCGATGGCGGCGGCGAAGCCGATCTGCAGCTGCGTCGTGAGCAGCACCTTGCCGAAGGAGTGCGCCATCGGCAGCCAGCGGAACTCCAGGTCGTCGGGCGTGAGGAACCCGCCGGCCGCGACAGCCGCGCCCTCGTAGGTCCACCCGTCGTGGCTCAGGCGGACGCCCTTCGGACGGCCGGTGGTGCCGGAGGTGTAGATGAGGGTCGCGAGGTCGTCGGGCTTGATGGCCGCGACGCGGTCCTTCACGGCGGTGGGGTTCGACGCCAGGTGCTCGGTGCCGAGCTGCTCGAGGTCGGCCAGGGAGATGACCCAGTCGCCGTCGGTGAGGGTGCTGGCGAACGTGACGACCTTGACGACGTCGGGCAGCTCGGAGCGGATCTCGAGCAGCTTCTTGACCTGCTCGTCGTCCTCGGCGAAGACCACCCGGCTCGTGGAGTCGGACAGGATGTACTTCTCGTCGTCGACCGTGGTCGTCGGGTAGACCGTGGTGGTCGCCGCGCCGGCGGCGTTGACGGCCAGGTCGGCGAAGATCCACTCGTAGCGGGTGCCCGAGACGATGGCGACGCGCTGCTCGGGCTCGACGCCCAGCGCGATCAGGCCGGCCGCGATCCGGTCGACCTGCTCCCCGGTCTGGGCCCACGTGAGCGAGTGCCAGACCTCGTTCTCGTCGGGGTAGCGGTAGCCCTCGCGGTTCGGCGTCGCGGCGACGCGGTCGTAGAACATCGCGGCGACGTTCGGCGCGCGGTCCTCGACGATCTTGAGCTGTTCGGGGGTAACGGTCAGCGGCATGGTGTCCGTCCTCACACGACGTTCCAGGGGAATGTGGTGCCGCTCACCCTAACCTACCCGCCGGTCACCCCCGGACCCCCTCCTGGACGGTTGCGTGGGGCATCGATCCAGGTCAGCGCCGGTTCCTTACCCTCGCCATCTTGAACGGTCAAAAAGCGCTCACAAGGTCAAGCGAGGCCGGACAAGCCGTGCAATCGCTCGACTAAACGCCCGAAACTTGAGCTGCCTCGCTTTGCGACGTCAACATCCACCCGCGCAGCGAGTCGCGGTTGCCAGACTGGCTTCGAGTACTTCCGGTCCGCCAACCGCAGCTGGATTGCCGCCACCGGATTCGATTTGCCATTGGACGCAGTGAGACCCGGCAGCTTCAGCGACGCTGCGGACGCGACGAGCCAACTCTCGAAACAGTTTTCTGCGAGTGCGACGACAATCGGTAGAGCAGTGACGGACTCGGCTCGTGCTTTGAGGTCCGGCCCCATGCGGCAAGTCGGCCTCTCATCAGAGTCGAGAACGACAAGGAGTCCAGCACAACCAGGACGGGCCGCGGCCGCACCCACGAATCCTTCGATCCCTCCGGGCCGAAGCGCATTCTTCACTCCGTTACAGACGACCGGTCGACCCAGGTTACCCAGGGCAAACCCTTCGGATTTCTGAATTAGATCGAGCAGAACGGGCAGCGCTTCCGCGTCGCCACGGCCCTCCACAACAAGACCGATGTGAGATGCCACTAGAACAGCCGCAGGGCAGGGTCAAGGGCGTTCGCGCGTAGGAGGTCTCCAGAGCTGATAAGACCGTCACGAACAGTTTGGATCGTATGGTCCGCCACCGCGGAGATTGATGAAGAGCCCTTCTCGGTCCACACGACCCGCAGAGAGTCAATGTCGAGAGAATCCACGATGTCCGCACTGTGCGTTGTGATTAGAATTTGGGTCTCCTCAGCGTGCTGATTGAGGATGTCCACAAGAGTGCGAAGTGCTCCGATGTGGATGGCGATTTCTGGTTCTTCAATGACCACGAGAGCTGGCTTTCGCGGTTGCAACAGCGCCACCACGACAGCGAAAGCTCGAAGTGTCCCGTCCGACATTTGCTTCGCGAAGAACTCTCGCCGTGTCCTCGTACCCACGGACTGGTAGAACGCAAGCGTGACCTTGTCGGCGAACCGGCGAACCTCCACACGGTCCATTCCCGGCACTATTGCTCTCAGCTCATCGAAGAGCTCCTCGCGCCGCTCCGCCGAGAGCGCCTCGAAAACACTGGCAGTGTTCGAACCATCAGGTTCGAAGGTGTCGGTTGAAGAAGGATCCTGGAGTTCGCTTACTTTCGCGGTATTGATCTCAACCGTCTGGATGCCACCCAGCAGCTGATTGATCCTGATCGCAGCGAACGAAGCGACACCGTTCAGCGCGCTTTGTCCCTGAGGGACTCGCAAAGTCTGTTCTAGTGCTGGCTGGTTCGGCGAAAAAACTTCACTTGTTCGGACGACGCCGCCTTCATGCTCAAAGCGGAAGGACTGTGAAGCAGTCAACACCGCTCCCGACTCGGACTTGACGGCATACCGCTTGCCTTCCACCGCCCTCAGCTTCAACTCGTAGAAGCTCTGCAGCGACGTATCACCGATTGTGAACTCGATCCGAACCGCCGGATCATATGGATGCCCCTGGCTCCGATGCCGCAGCTGATCAAAGCCTCCACGTCGATTGATCGCCGTCGGCAGACCGTGAGTGGGGATGTCGCAAAGCAGCTTGATCGCAGCAACGGCGTTTGACTTCCCGCTCGCGTTGGGACCCACAAGCGCGACGAAGTCATCCAGCTCAAGAACGGCGTCCCTGTAGCTCAGGAAGTTTGTGAGCCGCAGGCGGTTGAAGACTGGGCGCTCGTCGTCGAACATGCCGTCGTCGGTCATGTCCGGCGCTTCGAGCGTTCTACTCACGGTGTCAATCTAGATCGCCTCGACGAGGCTGTCACTGCTTGCTTTCGCCGCCTGTGGAGAGGGCGGCGATGAACGCCTCCTGGGGGACCTCGACGCGGCCGATGTTCTTCATCCGCTTCTTGCCCTCCTTCTGCTTCTCCAGCAGCTTGCGCTTGCGGCTGATGTCGCCGCCGTAGCACTTCGCGAGCACGTCCTTGCGCATCGCGCGGATGTTCTCGCGGGCGATGATGCGCGCGCCGATGGCGGCCTGGATCGGCACCTCGAACTGCTGGCGCGGGATGAGCTCCTTGAGCTTGCCCGCGAGCATCACGCCGTAGGCGTAGGCGGAGTCGCGGTGGACGATGGCGCTGAACGCGTCGACCACCTCGCCCTGCAGCATGATGTCGACCTTCACGAGGTCGGCCTGCTGCTCGCCGGCGAGCTCGTAGTTCAGCGAGGCGTAGCCCTTCGTGCGGCTCTTCAGCGCGTCGAAGAAGTCGAACATGATCTCGCCCATGGGCAGCGTGTAGCGGATCTCGACGCGGTCCTCGGACAGGTAGTCCATGCCGTTCAGCTGGCCGCGTCGGGCCTGGCAGAGCTCCATGATGACGCCGATGTAGTCCGACGGCGCCAGGATCGTCGCCGAGACGATCGGCTCGTGCACCGAGGCGATCTTGCCGTCGGCGGGGTACTCGCTCGGGTTCGTCACGACGATCTCGCGACCGTCCTCCATGACCACCCGGTACACGACGTTGGGCGCCGTGGAGATGAGGTCGAGGTCGAACTCGCGCTCGAGGCGCTCGCGCACGATCTCCAGGTGCAGCAGGCCGAGGAACCCGATGCGGAAGCCGAAGCCCAGGGCGCCCGACGACTCCGGCTCGTACACGAGTGCGGCGTCGTTGAGCTGCAGCTTCTCCAGAGCCTCGCGCAGGGTCGCGAAGTCGTCGCCGTCGATCGGGTACAGGCCCGAGAAGACCATGGGGTTGGGGTGCGCGTAGCCGCCGAGCGGCTCGTCGGCCGGGCGCGCGTTCGACGTGACGGTGTCACCGACCCGCGACTGACGCACCTCCTTCACGCCCGTGATGAGGTAGCCGACCTCGCCGACGCCGAGGTGGTCCGCCTTGACCGGCTCGGGGCTGATCACGCCGACCTCGAGCATCTCGTGCACCGCGTTGGTCGACATCATCTTGATCTTGTCGCGGTGGCTGAGCCGACCGTCGACGACGCGGACGTACGTGATCACACCGCGGTACGTGTCGTAGACGGAGTCGAAGATCAGCGCGCGGGGCGGGCCGTCGGCGTCGCCCTCCGGCGGGGGCACCTCGTCGACGATGAGGTTGAGCAGCGCCTCGACGCCCTGGCCGGTCTTGGCCGAGACGCGCAGCACGTCGTCGGGGTCGCCGCCGATGATGCCGGCGATCTCCTCGGCGTACTTCTCCGGCTGCGCGCCGGGCAGGTCGATCTTGTTGAGCACGGGGATGATGTGCAGGTCGGCGTCCATCGCCAGGTACAGGTTGGCCAGCGTCTGCGCCTCGATGCCCTGGGCGGCGTCGACGAGCAGGATGGCGCCCTCGCACGCCTCCAACGAACGGCTCACCTCGTAGGTGAAGTCGACGTGGCCGGGCGTGTCGATCATGTTCAGCACGTAGTGCGTCCCGGCGTCGTCGCCCGCGCTCTTGGTGAACGGCATGCGGACGGCCTGGCTCTTGATCGTGATGCCGCGCTCGCGCTCGATGTCCATGCGGTCGAGGTACTGCGCCCGCGCGGCACGTTCGTCGACGACGCCGGTGAGCTGCAGCATGCGGTCGGCCAGGGTCGACTTGCCGTGGTCGATGTGCGCGATGATGCAGAAGTTGCGCAGGAGGGACGGGTCGGTCGAACCCGGCTGGGGCGCCGCGCCCGGCGTCGTGGTGCTCGTCATGGTGCCCCCATCCTCCCATCCGGGGCGACGCCCGTGAGCACGCCCACCGGGGCGTGCCCGCCCGGGGTCACGTCCAGAGGTAGGCGATGGCGACGTTGACCACGACCAGGCCGGCCACGACGTGCGCGAACGGGTTCGGCGTGGCGCGACGTCGCGTGCCGTGCGCGAGACCCACTGCGACGAAGGCGATGGCGAGCTTGAGCCCGATCTTGGCGTAGTTCAGGTCGACGTCCGCCGCGGGCGCGACGCCGGTGAGCACGACGCCGAGCACGAAGGCCGCCGTCACGCCGACGACCATCGCGAGGTTGAGCTGCGGCCGGCGGATGGTGGTCACGTAGCCGACGAGGGCCACGACCCAGCTGAGGACGTGGAGCCAGACCAGGACGTCGTAGAGCGTCTGCATGCCTGGGATCGTAGGCGGCGTCGACACCCGCGCACCGGTGAGCGTGCCCTCACCCGCCTCCCACCCTCCCCCTGTCCCGCGTTTCGTGGAGCTGACGACGGTCTCTGCGGGCGTTTCCGTCACGACGTCCACAGAACGCGGGACAGGTGGAGGGTGGACGGTGGACGGCGGGGCTGATTTGGGTCCGCAGGACCGTCGCTGGTACTGTGGGTGGTCGCGTGCTCGCACGCACGCCCTCACACTTTGCAGCACATTCCTTCACGCACGAGAGAACAGGTCAGCCACGTGGCGAACATCAAGTCGCAGATCAAGCGGAACCGTCAGAACGAGGCCGCTCGCGAGCGCAACAAGGCGGTGCGTTCCGCGCTGAAGACGGCCGTCCGTCGCTTCCACACCGCCGTCGAGGCCGGTGAGACCGACCAGGCCAAGGCGTACGCCGCCGAGGCGGGCAAGAAGCTCGACAAGGCCGCCAGCAAGGGCGTCATCCACAAGAACCAGGCGGCGAACCGCAAGTCGTCCATCGCCAAGAAGGCCGCGTCGCTCTGACCGCAGCCCCGCAGCGACAATGAAGGCCCCCGGCACCGCCGGGGGCCTTCGTCGTGCTCGGGCACGGACGACCGGGCCGGACCGCCCCGCGAGTCCTCGCGCTCAACGCCGACGTGCGGCCGCCACCTGCAGCACCATGCGCTCGACGGCGTACGCCGGATCGGCCGCTCCGCCCTTGACGTCGATGTCGGCCTGCGCGACGGCGTCGAGCGCGCGGGCCAGGCCTGCCGGCTCCCACCCCTGCAGCTGGCGCCGCAGGACGCGCACCTTGAACGGCGGTGCACCGACGTGGCGGGCGAGCTCGCCCTCGCCCAGGCGGGCGGGCGCGTCGGCGAGACGTGCCAGCTGGCGCAGGCCCGCGGCCAGAGCGCTCGTGATGAGCACCGGCGCGACCTTGGCGGTCTCGGCCCAGCGCGCCTGCTCGAGCGCGACGTTGATCCGGCCCTCGATGGCGGCGTCGGCGATCTCGTAGCCGCGCACGTCGGCGCGACCGCCGAAGTAGCGGCGCACGACCTCGACCGTGACCTCGCTGCCGGAGTCGAGGGTCGCGGCCAGCTGGTCGGCGGCGCCGGCCAGGGCCCGCAGGTCCTGGCCCACGGCGGCGACCAGGAGGGTCGCGGCCTCCTCGTCGATGCGGGTGCCGAGGTCCCGCAGCTCCGTCGCCACCCAGCGGGCGTGGTCACGCTCGTACTTGGGCGCCTCGTTCTTGACCTCGTGGACCGCCGCCTGCGCGCGCAGCTTGTCGAGCAGGCCCTTGCCCTTCTGCCCTCCCCCGTGCACGAGCACGACGGCGACGTCGGGGCTGGGCTCCTTGGCGTACGCGAGCAGCTCGCCCTGGGCGACGTCGGGCAGGTCCTGCAGCTCGGTCAGGACGAGGGCGCTGGCGGAGCTGAACAGCGACGGACTCGTGAGTCCGGCGATCTCGCCCGCCGCAAGCCCACCGGACGTGGCCGTGGCGACCTCGCACTCGGGGTCGGCGGCCTTGATGGCGGCCACGGCGCGCGCCCGCGTGCGGTCGGACAGGTACTCCGAGCTCCCGGTGATGAGCAGGATCTTCCCGAACGGCGACGCCACGCGCCCAGCGTAGTGGTCCGCTCCGACGAGCCCGCCCGGCGACGCGGGCGTACGCTCTCGCCATGCCGCTCGACGCCGACGACGTCGTCGCCCATGCCGACGACGCGTGGGTGGACCACCTCGTCCGCTTCGGCTTCGTCGCCTACGGGCTCGTGCACCTCGTGCTGGCGTTCCTCGCGCTGCAGCTCGCCTTCGGGCACCGCAACGGCACGGCCGACACCCGAGGTGCCCTGGCGGAGCTCGCGCAGCAACCGTTCGGCCGGACCGTGCTGTGGCTGGTCGTCGCCGGCATGGCGCTCCTCGTCCTGTGGCGGCTGCTCGAGGCGGCCGTCGGGCACCGCGACGACGAGGGCGCCGCGCTCTGGGCGGGTCGCGGGGCCGACCTGGTCAAGGCCGTCGTCTACGGCGTCGTGGGCTGGAGCGGGGTGCAGGTCCTCACCCGCAGCGGCTCCGGCGGGTCGGGCAGCGAGACCTGGACGGCTCGCGCCCTGGCGCTGCCCGCCGGCGCGGTGCTCGTGGGCGTGGCCGGCCTCGCCGTCGTGGGGTACGGCGCGTGGACGGCGTGGCGTGGGCTCAGCGACCGGCACCGCGAGCACCTCGCGCCCGAGGGCCTGAGCGGCACCTCGGGCGACTGGCTCGTGCGCCTCGGCACGGTCGGGCACGTGGCGAAGGGGGTCGCCACCGGGCTGGTCGGCGCCCTGTTCTGCTTCGCCGCCCTCACACGCGACGCCGACCGCTCCGGCGGGCTCGACGAGGCCCTGCGGACGGTCCTGCAGCAGCCCTTCGGGCCGTGGCTCCTCGGCCTCATCGCGGTCGGGATCGGCCTGTACGGCGTCTGGTGCCTGGCTCGCGCCCGCTACCTCGACCGGTGAGGCGCCGGTCGCGTGACGACGCCCAGCCGTCCGTCGCGCACGACGACCGCGACGTCGCCCTCGCGGTCGGTGCGGTGCACCACCGCGCCGACCTGGTGCAGCATGCGCAGCGCCGTGCCACTGGGGTGCCCGTAGTCGTTGTCGGCCCCGACGGAGACGGTCGCGAGCCGAGGCGCGACCGCCCGCGTGAACCGCCACGACGTGTCGGCGCTGCCGTGGTGCGCCACCTTGAGCACGTCGGCCCGCACGACGCCGCCGGCGCGCAGCACGTGGTCCTGCGCCTCCTCCCCCACGTCGCCGGTCAGCAGCAGCGTCACGCCCCGCACGACCACCCGGAGGACGACGCTGTCGGCGTTGCGGTCGACCTCGACCCTCCGGCTCGTCGCCGTGCCCGGCCGGGCACGCGGCCAGAGCACGTCGGCCGTCACGTCGCCCACCACGACACGATCGCCTCGTGACACCGTGCGCGTGGGGACCCCCGGCACGGTGGGCCCCGGACGCCCGACGAGCACCGCTCCCACCGCCCGACCACCCGTCACGCCCGACCGCCCGCCCACGTGGTCGGCGTCGCCGTGCGTCAGCACGAGAGCAGGGACCCGCCGCACCCCCAGCGCACGCAGGCAGCGGTCGACGTCGACGGGCTCGAGACCGGCGTCCACGACCACCGCCTCGCCCGGACCCGAGCGCAGCACGGTCGCGTCGCCCTGGCCGACGTCGCACTGCACCATGACCCACCCGCGCGGGGGCCAGCCGGGGCTGGGTGGCCGGACGGTCGCCAGCACGAGCCCGACCACGAGGCCGACCGCGACGACGGGACGAGCGGCGGCGCGACGACCGAGCCAGAGCGCGGCCGGCACGAGCACCAGCAGCCACCACCACGGGTAGGGCCAGACCAGGCTGGCCCCGGGAAGGGCGGCGGCCTGGTGTGCGACGAGCACGATCCAGCCGGCGCACACCGCGGCAGCCGTGCCGAGGACCGCCGCGACCGACGGGAGGACGAGGTCGAGGAGCCCCGCGACCAGGCCCAGCACGGTCGCGGGCGCCACCGCGGGCGCGGCGAGGAGGTTCGCGACGACGGCCACGACGGACACCTCGGACGAGAGCGCCGCGATGACCGGAGTGCACGCGGCCTGGGCCGCGAGCGGCACGGCGACCGCGACGGCCACCCACCGCGGCGTCCACCGCTCGAGTGCCCGCACGAACGGGGGTGCGAGCAGCAGGATGCCCGCCGTCGCGCTGACCGACAGCACGAAGCCCGCCGCGCGCGAGAGCCAGGGGTCGCAGAACAGCAGGGCGACCACGGCGACGCTGAGCGTGCGCACGCCGCCTCGCGTCCCCAGACCGAGGGCCGCGAGACCGACGACCCCCATGCCGGCGGCACGGAGCACGCTCGGCTCGGGCCGCGCCAGCAGCACGAAGCCGACGACGCCGAGCAGGCCCACCGCCAGGAGCACCCGCGGTGGCGCGCGGCCCGCTCGTGCCACCGCCAGCACCAGCGCGAGCACGATGGTCAGGTTCGTCCCCGAGACGGCCAGCAGGTGCGTCAGGCCCGTCCGCCGGAACTCCTCCTCGACCCGCGGGGAGAGGTCGGCGTCGTCGCCGACCACGAGGGCCGGCACGAGGGCGGCCGGTGCGCCGGGCACGTGGTCGACGGCATGGCGCACGCCGGCGCGCACGCGCTCGGAGGCCGACCACCACCATGCGCTGCTTTGCACGGCGGAGCGACGCTCGACCCGCAGGGTCGCGGTGTCCCGGTCGTCGTCCGGCGGCGACAGCCGACCGGCGACCGTGAGCCGACGACCGACCACGAGGTCGCGGTGCTCTCCCACGAGGAAGGCCGTCACCGGGTCGCGCACGCCGTGCACCCGACCGTGCTGGCCGCGCAGCCGCAGCACCACGAGACCCACGACCGTGCCAGGACCGCCGACGCCCTCGAAGGTGCGCGCGTCGCGGCTCACCTGCACCTCGAGCGTCACCCGTGCCCGCTGCTCGGCGAGTGCGGCCGTCGGGGTGGCGCGGACGTCGCCGAGCCGCCAGGCCACCGACGTCGCGACGGCGGCCACCGCCACCGCCACCAGGGCGACGCGGGGCCAGCGTCGGGCCGCGCCGCCCGCGACCGCCACGGCCCCGAGCGCCGCCACGACGGTGGCACCGGGTCCGGCCGTCACGCCCCAGGCGGCCACCGCCCACGCCCCGAGCGCCGCCGGCACCAGCCGGACGTCGACGCCGGGGAGCGGCAGGCCCGGGCGTCTCACACGCTCACGCGGTCGCGGAGGTCCTCGAGGGTCTTCTCGCCGATCCCGGCGACGTCGAGCAGGTCGTCGACCGACGTGAAGCGTCCGTTCTCGGTGCGCCAGTCGAGGATGGCCTGCGCGGTGACCGGGCCGACGCCGGGCAGCGCGTCGAGCTCCTCGAGCGTGGCCGTGTTGAGGTTGACGGCGACGCCGGGGCCGCCGGCGCCCGCCGCACCGGAGCCGGTCGCCGCGGCCGCGGGAGGGTCGACGCCGACGAGGATCTGCTCGCCGTCGACGAGCACGCGCGCGAGGTTGAGGGTCGGTTGCTCCAGCGCGCCCTTGATCCCGCCCGCCCGCTCGATGGCCTCGTGGACGCGCGACCCCGCGGGCAGGGTGACGATGCCGGGCCTCCTGACCTGCCCGGCCACGTCGACGACCACCCGCCCGTCGGCCCCTGTTCCGCCCTCGTGCGCCGGCGCAGCGGGGTCGGCGGGATCCGTGCGGGCCGACACCTCGAGCGGCCGGTCGACGTCGGACGTGCGCGGACGCTCGGCGAGCAGCCACCAGGTGAGCAGCACACCCGCCGCGACGGCCGCCGTGGCAACCACCCGCAGGTGCACGGCGGACAGTCCCCTGCGCGCTCCCGCGTCGGCGCGACGCCGACCGCCGGCGGGAGTGGGTTCGGCGCGGTCGGCCACGGACGGCGTCGTGCCAGGGGCCTCCTGCGTCGGACCAACGAGGCGGTCGAAGGGGTCCTCGTCGTGCGTGGCCTCGAATGACGCGGCGAGCTGCGCGAGCCGGCGGCGCGCGACCTCCGCGCGGGTCTCCTGGGGCGGTGCGGGACGCGGTCCGTGCCGTGAGGTGCTCACCCCTCGACGCTAGGCACCTCGCGACGTCCCGGGACGGGTCGTCGTGGCGGCTGTGGACGACAGCCGTCGTCGCCGACGGGGCCTGTGGACGGCGCCGGTGGTGTCAGCGCGGCGTGACCGTGACGGCGAGCATGCCCGGACCCACGTGGGCGCCGATGACCGCCCCGACCTCGTTGACCGGCACGCGGTCGCGGCCGAGCGCCTCGGCCAGCCGCACGGCCACCTGGTCGGCGAGGTCGGGGTTCGCGAGGTGCTGCACGCCGATGTCGTAGCCGTCGGGGGCGGCCTCGGCCGCCTCGACGACGAGGGCCTCGAGCCGTGCGACCGCCTTGGCGGACGTGCGGACGCGCTCGAGCGGCACCACCACGCCGTCGCGCAGCGTCAGCAGCGGCTTGACCGCGAGGGCCGAGCCGATGAGGGCCGTGGCGGCTCCCACCCGTCCCCCGCGGCGCAGGTACTCGAGGGTGTCGACGTACATGAGCACGCTCGAGGACTCCCCCGCCGCCAGGGCGGCACCGACGGCGGCCGCCTCGTCCCCACCGGCACGGGCGACCGCGGCGGCGCGACCCGCGGCGAACCCGGTCGCCACCCCGACCTTGCGGGTGTCGACGCACATGACGGGCACCGGGGCCTCCCGGGCGGCCACCTGCGCCGACTCGAACGTCCCCGAGATCTCGGCGCTCAGGTGCACGGAGACGATCGCGTCGTGACCCTCCTGCGCGAGGCGCCCGTAGACCGCGGCGAACTCCTCCGGCGTCGGACGCGACGTGCTCACCGGCACGAAGTCCTTCAGCGCCTGCGCCACGTCCTGCGATGTCGCGTCGACGCCCTCCGTGAAGGTGGCCGCCCCGATGACGAGCTTGAGGGGCACGACCGTGATCCCCTCACGCTCGGCGTCGGCCGGGTCGAGGGAGGCGGTGGAGTCGGTCACCACCGCGATGCGTCGCGCGCCCATGTCGGTCCCGTCCCCCTCAGACCACGACGTTGACGAGCTTGGGGGCGCGCACGATCGTCTTGCGCACCTCGCGGCCGTCGATGGCCCGCTGCACGTTCTCCTCGGCCAGCGCGAGCGACGTCAGCTCCTCCTCGGACACGTCGGGCGCGACGTCGAGCTTCGCCCGGACCTTGCCCTGCACCTGCACGACGCACGTGACGGTGTCGGCCACCAGCAGGCTCGGATCGGCCTGCGGGAACGGCGCGTGGGCGAGCGAGGCGTCGTGCCCGAGCCGTGACCACAGCTCCTCCGCGACGTGCGGGGCGAACGGCGCGAGCATCAGCACGAGCGGCTCGAGCACCTCACGGCTGGTCACCGAGGACTTCGTGCAGTGGTTGGTCAGCTCGATCAGCTTGGCGATCGCCGTGTTGAACCGCAGACCGTCGAGGTCGGCCGCGACGCCGTCGATCGTGCGGTGCAGGACCTGCAGCGTGGCGCGGTCGGGCTCGCCGCCCTCGGCGCGGGTCCCGCCGGTCTCCTCGTCGACGACGAGACGCCACACCCGCTGCAGGAACCGCTGCGCACCGACGACGGCGCGCGTCTCCCACGGCCTGGACTGGTCGAGCGGTCCCATGCTCATCTCGTAGACGCGGAAGGTGTCGGCGCCGTACTCGTCGTACATCTCGTCTGGCGTGACGACGTTCTTCAGGCTCTTGCCCATCTTCCCGTACTCGCGGGTGACCGGGGCGCCCTCGTAGGTGTACGTGGTGCTGCCGTCGTCCGCGACGTGCTCCTCGACCTCGTCGGCCGGCACGTACGTGCCGCGTGCGTCGGTGAAGGCGTACGCCTGGATGTAGCCCTGGTTGACCAGCCGGTGGAAGGGCTCGGCGCTGCTCACGTGGCCGAGGTCGAACAGCACCTTGTGCCAGAAGCGCGCGTACAGCAGGTGCAGCACCGCGTGCTCGACGCCGCCGACGTACAGGTCGACGCCGCCGGTCGTCTTGGCGTCCGTGGGTCCCATCCAGTAGGCCTCGTTGGCCGGGTCGACGAGCGCGTCGGCGTTGTGCGGGTCGAGGTAGCGCAGCTGGTACCAGCTGGAGCCGGCCCAGTTCGGCATCGTGTTGGTGTCGCGACGGTAGCGACGCGGGCCGTCGCCGAGGTCGAGCTCGACCTCGAGCCACTCGTGCGCCCGGCCCAGCGGCGGCTCCGGCTCGCTCGTGACGTCGTCGGGCTCGAACGTGCGCGGCGAGTAGTCGGGCACGTCGGGCAGCTCGACGGGCAGCAGGTGGTCGGGCACGGCGTGCGGGTGGCCCTCGTCGTCGAACACGATCGGGAACGGCTCGCCCCAGTAGCGCTGGCGGGAGAACAGCCAGTCACGCAGGCGGTAGGTGGTGGTGCCCGTGCCGAGCCCCTTCTCCTCCAGCCACGCGATGATCCGCGCCTTCGCCTCGGCGACGGGCAGACCGTCGAGGCTCACCTCGTCGTTCGACGACGCCGTGGCGACGCCCTCGCCCGTCCACGGCAGCTCGTCCCCGCCCGTCACGACGCGCGGCGTGGGGAGGCCGAAGGCGGTGGCGAACGCGAAGTCGCGCTCGTCGTGCGCGGGGACGGCCATGATGGCGCCCGTGCCGTAGCCGACGAGGACGTAGTCGGCGACGAACACCGGCACCTGCTCGCCGTTCACCGGGTTCACCGCGTAGGCGCCCGTGAAGACGCCCGTCTTCTCCTTGCTCTCCTGGCGCTCGACGTCGGTCTTGCGCGCCGCCGCGTGCCGGTACGCCGCGACCGCCTCGGTCGGCGAATCCGCGCCGCCGGTCCAGCGGTCGTCGGTGCCCTCGGGCCACGTGTCGGTGACGATCGCGTCGACCAGCTCGTGCTCGGGTGCCAGCACCATGTAGGTGGCGCCGAACAGCGTGTCGGGACGGGTCGTGAACACGCGGATCGCGGCGTTCTCGGCGGCCGGCACGTCGAACTCGACCTCCGCGCCGTGGGAGCGGCCGATCCAGTTGCGCTGCATCAGCTTGACCGGCTCGGGCCAGTCGACGGTCTCGAGGTCGTCGAGCAGGCGGTCGGCGTACGCGGTGATGCGCATCTGCCACTGGCGCAGGTTGCGCTGGAACACCGGGAAGTTGCCGCGTTCGCTGCGACCCTCCGCGGTGACCTCCTCGTTCGACAGCACCGTGCCGAGCGCCGGGCACCAGTTGACCGGCGACTCGCTGACGTAGGCCAGGCGGTGCGGGTCGATGACGGCCGGGTCGTCGGTGCCCAGCTTCTCGCGCAGCTCGGCGATGGGTCGCGCGCGACCTTCCTCCTCGTCGTACCAGGCGTCGAAGATCTGCAGGAAGATCCACTGCGTCCACCGCACGAAGTCAGGGTCGATGGTCGCGAAGGAGCGGCGCTGGTCGTGGCCGAGACCGAGGCGGCGCAGCTGGCGGCGCATGTTCGCGATGTTCGCGAGGGTGTTGGCGCGCGGGTGCTCGCCGGTCTGGATCGCGTGCAGCTCGGCCGGCAGGCCGAACGCGTCGTAGCCGAGGGTGTGCAGCACGTTCTTGCCGAGCATCCGCTGGTGGCGACCGACCACGTCGGTGCCGATGTAGCCGAGCGGGTGACCGACGTGCAGGCCGGCGCCCGACGGGTACGGGAACATGTCCATGAGGTAGTACGTCGACGCCGGCAATTCGCCGTCGCCCGCGAGCTCGCCGGTCGGGTTCGGGGCCTCGAACGTGCCCTCGCGCTCCCAGCGCTCCTGCCAGCGTGCCTCGATCTCGGCGGCGAGGGCGGCGGTGTAGCGGTGGGTGTCGGGACGGTCGGTCGGGTCGGCGCGGTCGGCAGTGCTCACCGGACGATGCTACCGACGTGGCGCGGACGGGCCGACGCGTGGCGCACCCGCACGGCTACGCTCGCCCCATGCGCCGTCGTCTCGCTCGCCTCGTCATCCGTCGGATGGGCTACACGATGGTGGGTGAGACGCCCTCGCGC
Organism: Propionibacteriales bacterium; assembly: GCA_026392465.1. GTDB lineage: Bacteria > Actinomycetota > Actinomycetes > Propionibacteriales > Nocardioidaceae > Aeromicrobium. The sequence continues at coordinate 188,061 of JAPLCA010000038.1, read as the reverse complement.
GGCATCCTCGTCGGGGCGCCGCACACGTCGAACTGGGACTTCGTGACGATGCTGCTCGTCATGTGGCACGACGGGGCCCACCCGCGCGTGCTCGTGAAGAAGGAGCTGTTCAAGGGGCCGCTCGGATGGCTGCTGCGGGCGCTCGGCGGGGTGCCGCTCGACCGGCGCGACGCCGCCGGCGTCGTCGGCGAGCTGGCGGCGGAGGCGAAGGCCGGCGAGGACTTCCGGCTGGTGATCGCGGCCGAGGGCACCCGCTCGCGCGGAGAGTACTGGAAGTCCGGCTTCCACCGGTTGTCGCGCGAGACGGGACTGCCGATCACGCTGGCGTTCTTCGACCCGCCGACGAGGACCATGGGCTACGGCCCGACGTTCGTCGCCTCCGACGACGTCGCCGCTGACATGGACGTCGTGCGCGCCTTCTACGCCGACAAGCTCGGCATCAAGCCCGACAACGCCACCGTCCCGCGCCTGCGCGAGGAGTAGGCGCCGAGCCGGCCCGTGCGGCGAGGGTGCGTCTCAGCTGCCGTCGGACGTGCCGTCGGCGGGTGACGACGTCGGCTCGGCGGGGACGACGAGCGGGCGCAGGCGCACCCAGGTCAGGAACGCGGCAGACACCACGAGCATGCCGATGCCGGCCCAGAGGTTGATGTTGAGGCCGTCACCGCGGGCCAGCTCCGCCTCGGTGGCGCGGAACAGCCCGAGGCCGGTGAGGATCAGGCCGTAGACGCCGAGCAGGCCGCCGATGAGGGTGCGGACGTCGAACGCGCCCGCGGTGTGCTTCTCGCTCATGCTGGGCTCCTACCGGAAGATCACGTTGAGGACGACGACGAGGACCAGCCCGATGCCGGCGAGCTTGACCGGCGACTGGTACCAGGGCAGGGCGCCCTCGTCGGGGTCGACGAGGTCCGCCTTGGGCGTCAGGGAGTACACGAGCCCGACGAGCTCCTTCTCGGGCTTCGGGGCGGTCACGAGGGTGACGGCGACGCTCACCAGGATGTCGACGGCGAAGGCGGCGCCGGCGGCGACGAACGACGCGCCCTGCCCCGACAGGCCGATGACGCCGATGCTGGCGGGGCCGAGGGCGTCCTCGCTGAGCACGGCCACGAGCACGGCGGCTCCCGTGCCGGCGACCAGGCCGGACCAGCCGGCGGTCGGGGTCATGCGCTTCCAGAACATGCCGAGGATGAACGTGGCGAACAGCGGCGCGTTGAAGAACCCGAAGAGCGTCTGCAGGTAGTCCATGAGGTTGTCGTAGTTCGACGCGATGAGCGCGGTGCCGATGGCCACGACGGTGGCGCCGACCGTGGCGATGCGTCCGACCTTCAGGTAGTAGCCGTCCTCCCTGTCCTTCACGACGTACTGCTGCCAGAGGTCGTAGCTGAAGACGGTGTTGAACGCGGAGATGTTGGCGGCCATGCCGGCCATGAACGACGCGAGCAGGCCGGCGAGGGCGACGCCGAGCATGCCGTTCGGCAGCAGGTCGCGCATGAGCAGCAGGATGGCGTCGTTGTAGGTGACGCCCTGCGCGTCGCCGCCGGACTTCAGCGCGGCGAGCTCGGGGACGACGATCGCGGCGATGATGCCGGGGATGATCACGACGAACGGGATGAACATCTTCGGGAACGCACCGATGATCGGCGCGCGACGGGCCGCGGACATCGACGACGACGCCATGGCGCGCTGGACCTCGACGAAGTTGGTGGTCCAGTAGCCGAACGACAGGACGAAGCCGAGGCCGAGCACGAGCCCGACGACGGACCAGAAGGGGTTGTCGATGCCGGTCAGGTCGGTGCCCGGCCAGGACGACAGCTGCTCGGGTCCGGGCTGGACCTTGTCGACGACGCCCTGCCACCCGCCGACCTTGTGCAGGGCGATGATGGTGAGCGGCACGAGGGCGGCGACGATGACGAAGAACTGCAGGACCTCGTTGTAGATCGCCGCCGAGAGTCCACCGAGCGCCGTGTAGCTGAGGACGACGGCGGCCGCCACGACCAGCGACACCCAGAGCGGCCAGCCGAGCAGCCGGTTGACGATCGTCGCGAGCAGGAACAGGTTGATGCCGGCGATGAGCAGCTGGGCGACCGAGAAGCTCAGGGCGTTCACCAGGTGCGCGCCGGTGCCGAAGCGTCGGCGCATGAACTCGGGGACGCTGCGCACGCCGGAGCCGTAGTAGAACGGCATCATCACGACGCCGAGGAAGAGCATGGCGGGGACGGCGCCGATCCAGAAGTAGTGGACGGTCGCCATGCCGTACTGCGCGCCGTTCGCGCTCATGCCCATGATCTCGACCGCGCCGAGGTTCGCGGCGATGAACGCCAGGCCCGTCACCCACGCCGGCAGCGACCGCCCCGACAGGAAGAAGTCGATGCTCGTCGACACCTGGCGCCGCGCCAGGAAGCCGATGCCCAGCACGACCGCGAAGTAGATCGCGACGATCGTGTAGTCGAAGACGTCCGCGTCGAGCCGGAACGACCCGTCCGCGGCCGCGAGCGTCGTGGTCATGGCCTGCATCCTCTTCCCCCAGATGGTTCCCGTGGACAACCGGATGGTCCTCCCGCACCGTACGCCTCCCCCGCCGTCCTCGCGCGCCGGGTCGGGTGGGGGTGGGTCTTACTGCTCGGGTGGGGGTGCGGTGGAGTGGCTTCTCTTTCGGGTGGGGGTGCGCTGGTGTGACTTTGCTCTCGGGTGGGGGTGCGCTGGCGCGGTCTCATGGTCGGGTGAGGCTGCGCTGGCGCGGCTTGACGCGCGGTCGGCCTCCGAAAGGGCCTCGACCGGGCGGCTGGGCGGGAGCCGGCTTCGGGTCCCGGGCTGTGGCCCGCGTGGGACGCAAGAATCTGCGTTCGTGCGCTGGGACTCCAAGGATGCTGCGTTTGCTACGGGATCCCGTAGCAAACGCAGAAGCGTTCGACCTCACTCGCGCGAATGCAGAATCTTGGATGCCCTTTGCGTTGGGGAGACGAAGGATTCTTCTTTCTCGTGGACCGTTCCACGAGAAAGAAGAATCTTCACACCCCTCGCCCGCTCAGCGGTGGATCTGCCACCTGAACAGCGCTCAGAAGGTGGCAGATCCACCGCCGGCACGCGCAAACGCAGAATCTTGGGCCAGCCACGCACACATGCAGAATCTTGGGTCCAGTGCGGGCCACAGCCCGAGAACCCAGCCCACCGGCCCGCCAGCCGCCCGGTCGAGGCCCTTTCGGAGCGCAGGTCGACGAGAAGCGGCGCCAGCGCAGCCCCACCCGAACGAGAAGCCGCGCCAGCGCAGCCCTACCCGAGAGACAAGCCACGCCAGCGCAGCCGCAGGACGACGGAGCAGCAGCCCCTCACCCCAGCGCGCAGTACTCCTCGACCTTGGAGGTGGGGCCGGAGACGATCAGCTCGTCGCCGGTGGTGACGAAGGTGTCGGCCTGGGCGTAGGTGAAGTCCTGGCCGCGGGTCTTCACGCCGACGATGGTGACGCCGTACTTGCGGCGCACGTCGGAGTCGGTGAGGGTGCGGTCGACGGTGCACTCGGGTGCGCGGGTGCGGGCGATGGCGAAGCCGTCGTCGAACTCGATGAAGTCGGTCATGGTGCCGGTGACGAGGTGGGCGACGCGCTTGCCCATCTGCGACTCGGGTCGGATGACGTGGGTGGCGCCGACGCGCTCGAGGATGGCGGCGTGCTTGCCGCTGATCGCCTTGGCCCACACCTCCTTGACGCCGAGGTCGAGCAGGCCGAGGACCGTCAGCACGCTCGCCTCGATGTCGGTGCCGATCCCGACGACGGCCACCTCGAACTGCTCGGCGCCGATCTGGCGCAGCGCCTCCGTGTCGGTCGTGTCGGCGGCGACGACGTGCGTGAAGTCGCTGGCGTAGCGCTGCACGATCTCCGGGCGCTCGTCGACGGCCAGGACGTCGTGCCCCAGGTGCACGAGGGAGCGCGCCACGGCGGTGCCGAAGCGGCCCAGCCCGAGGACGATGACGGGCGCGTTGGGTGCGGTGTCCTTCTTCTTAGCCAATGATCGGTTGCTCCTCGGGAAGGTGGTAGCGCGGTGCACGCCGTCTCAGGACGAACGCCGACGCCGCCGCAATCGTGCCCACTCGGCCGATGAACATCAAGACGGCGAGCACCAGCTTGGCGCTGTCGGGGAGCTGCGGGGTCAGTCCGGTGCTCAGCCCGACCGTGGCGAACGCCGACGTCGTCTCGAACAGCACCTCGTCGAACGGGAAGTCGGTCAGGATCATGATGAGCAGCGTCATCGACGTCACGAGCATCACCGAGAGCAGCGCGATGCTGAGCGCCGTGCGCACCACGGCGGGGCCGACCGACCGGTTGCCGACCGTGACCTCGGGGTCGCCGCGCAGCTCCGCGAGGATGACGAACGCGAGCAGCAGGAACGTGGTCACCTTGATGCCGCCTGCGGTGCTGGCGCTGCCGCCACCGATGAACATGAGGATGGTGCCGATGGCGAGGGTCTCCCCCGACACCGCGCCCCAGTCGAAGCTGTTGAGACCGCCGGACCGCGGCATGATGCCGCCCTCGACGCCGGTCACGAGCTTGTCGTGCACCGACATCGGCCCGAGGGTGTCGGGGTTCGCCCACTCCAGCGCCAGGAAGGTGAGCGCACCGAAGACGAGCAGCCCCAGGGAGCCCCACACCGTCAGCCGGGTGTGGATCGTCCAGCGGTCGGGCGTGCGCCACTCCTTGAACAGCTCGGCCAGCACCGGGAAGCCCATCGCGCCGATGAACACCGCGACGCAGATGGGGATGATGATGAGGCCGTCGCCGGCGTAGCCGACCAGGCTGTCGCTGTTGAGCGAGAACCCGGCGTTGTTGAAGGCCATCACCGAGTCAAACACGCCGTGCCAGAGCGCGGTCGGGAGGTCGTCGAAGTAGGCGAGCCGGTACCGCGTCGTGAGGATGGCCGCGATGACGGCCTGGAACCCGAACATCGTCACGGCCACGCGACGGAACAGGGGCCGTACCTCGCCGATGTTGACGACGTGCATGTCGGCCTGGGCGACGAGCCGCGTCCGCAGGCCGAGGCGGCCACCGATGAACAGCCCCAGCACCGTGGCGAGCGCGACGATGCCGAGGCCGCCGATCTCGACGAGGACGAGGATGATCGCCTGGCCGGTCGGGCTCCAGTAGGTCGAGGTGTCGACGCTGGCCAGCCCGGTGACCGTCACCGCCGACGCGGACGTGAAGAAGGCGTCCACGACGTCGGCCCGACCCTCGGCGCTGCGCGCGACGGGCAGGAGCAGCAGGAAGGTGCCGAGCACGACCAGGGCGAAGAACGTGAGGGGCAGCAGACGCACGGGGTGCGCGATGGCAGCCGGGATCCTCGGTCGGGGCACGGGACGACGGTACCTGCCCCACCCGGCCACCTGGCCCGGATCGGCCGATAGTCTGACGCGGATGTCCGACGTCCCCGCCTCGCCTGCCGCCCGGCTGGCCATCGTCATCGTCACCTACAACAGGTCGACGTACCTGGCCGACCTGCTGCGCAGCGCCACCGCGCTCACCGTGCCGCCGTGGCGCATCGTGGTCGTCGACAACGCCAGCACCGACGACACGCCCGACGTCGTCGCCGAGGCCGCCGGCTGGTTCCCCGAGGGCGTCCTCGTCGACCGCCGCCTCGACACCAACACGGGCGGGTCCGGGGGGTTCTGCGAGGGCACGCGCACGGCGCTCGAGCTGGGCGCGGAGTGGGTGTGGCTCATGGACGACGACGTCGAGATCCTGCCCGAGGCGCTGGAACGGTTCGCGCCGGCGATGGAGCGGTTCCGCGTGATCCACGGCCGGCGCTACGACTTCGACGGCTCGCCGTTCTACTGGCAGGCCAAGTTCAACCAGTTCCTCGGCGTGCCGCTGCCGTACGGCTTCCGGCGCACGTTCGACGACGAGGGCTACGCGATCACGAACTCGGGCACGTTCGAGGGCATGCTGATCCACGCCGACGTCGTGCGCACGATCGGCCTGCCGGACCCCCGGTTCTTCATCACCTGGGACGACGCCGCGTACGCGTGGCTCGCGGCCCAGCACACCGAGGTCGTCTACATGGACGCGTTCGTCCTGCAGCGCAAGCGCGAGCAGCAGCAGGTGAACCTGGGCGTGCGGCACCTCAACGACGGCAGCCCTCTGTTCCGCTTCCACGTCATGCGCAACCGCGCGTACGTGGGCCGCTACTTCGCCGACCACGGGCAGCTGCACCGGGTCGGCTTCGCCCTCGGCACGCTGCTGACCTTCGCCAAGGAGGTCTTCCGGCTGGTGGTCGTCCAGCACACGCTGCACGGCGTGGGCGACCTCGTGCGGGGGGCGCGGGCGTCGCGTCGCATCTGGCGCGACCGCACCTGGAGGCCGATGGACCCGGCTGAGGTGCCGCCTCCGCCGACCTGACCGTCGGGCAGCGGGTCCCGGCTAGAGGCGCGCGGCCAGCAGCGCGCGGGCGACGACGAGGTCCGTCGCGTCGGTGATCTTGAGGTTCTCCGGGTCCCCCTCGACGACGCCGACGCGCACGTCGGGGACGAGCGCGATCGCCAGCGTGCAGTCGTCGGTGACCTGCACGGTCGGGTCGGCGGACGCCCTGCGGTGCGCCTCGTCCAGCACCCGCACGGTGAACCCCTGCGGCGTCTGGTGGCGACGCAGCGTCGCGCGCGGGAGCGGAGCGGTCGGCAGCCCCGTCGTCGGGTCGACCTGCACGATCGTGTCGGGTGTCGGGACGAGCACGGCGACGACGTCGTGCTCGTCGAGCGTGCGCACCACGTCGGTGACGATGCGGGCGCTCACGAGCGGCCGGGCCGCGTCGTGCACCAGGACCCGGTCGCCGGGGGCGGCCCCGGCGTCGCGGAGGGCCGCGAGACCCGCCCGGGTGCTGTCGTGCCGCTCGCGTCCCCCGTCGACGACCCGCAGACCGGGCCCGACGTGCTCCTCGACGGCGGCGCGCCACGCGACGGGCGCGACCAGGACGACGTCGTCGACCGCGGGGTGGTCGCGCAGCGCGGCCACGCTGCGCTGCAGGACGCTGCGTCCGGCGAGGTCGAGCAGCTGCTTCGGCCGGTCGGCACCGACCCTCAGACCGAGCCCGCCGGCGAGCACGATCGCCCACGTCCGACGCTCTGCCACGCCGGTGAGCGTAGCGCAGCGGTCGGCGTATTAGGCTCGGACGCGCATGCCGCCGCCCGTCGCCCGGCCGCGGACCGTCGATCTCGGAGACCCCTGACCTATGCCCCACCTGCTGCAGCGCGTCCTCTTCCCCCTCGAGCGGGATCCCGACATCCTGCCGCTCTACGCCGACCCCGAGGTCTGGACCGCCGTCCGAGGCAGGCCGCTGCGCGTGAGCGACGACGCGCACGCGAACGACATCCTCGGCCGCGACCGCTTCCGGGTCCGCACGTCGCGCCGGGTGTCCTTCGCCAGCTACTTCAACGCGTTCCCGGCGGCGTACTGGCAGCGCTGGACCGTCGTCGGCTCGGTCCGCCTGACGGTGCGCACCCAGGGCGAGGGCAGCATCATCGTCTACCGCTCGAACGCGCAGGGCGTGCAGCAGCGGGTGGCCACCAACGACCTGAGCGGTCTGACCGAGAGCGTCTTCGACCTGCCGATCCGCAACTTCGGCGACGGCGGCTGGTACTGGTTCGACATCGTCGCCGGCGACGAGCCGGTGGTGATCGAGGGCGGCGACTGGAGCACCGAGGACGAGCCCGTGCGGACCGGCAACACGTCGCTGGGCATCACGACCTTCAACAAGCCCGACTACTGCGTCGCGACGCTGCGCACGCTCGCCGACCAGCCCGAGGTGCTGCGCGAGGTCGACGTCGTCTACGTCGTCGACCAGGGCGACCAGAAGGTCGCCGACCAGCCGGGCTTCCCCGACGTCGCCGCTGCTCTGGGCGACCAGCTGCAGATCGTCGACCAGCCGAACCTCGGCGGGTCGGGCGGCTTCTCCCGGGCGATGCTGGAGACCGTCGACGCCGGTCGCAGCGACTTCCTGCTGCTGCTCGACGACGACGTCCAGGTGGAGCCGGAGAGCATCCGGCGCTCGGTGCAGTTCTCGCGCTTCTGCCGCACCCCCACCATCGTCGGCAGCCACATGTTCGACCTGCTGGACAAGCCGATCCTGCACGCGCTGTCGGAGACGGTCGACACCTACTACTTCATGTGGCGCTCGGCGCTACCCGAGCAGATGCGCCACGACTTCCGGCGCGCCAACCTGCGGCAGACGCCGTGGATGCACCAGCGGCTCGACCCGGACTACAACGGCTGGTGGATGTGCATGATCCCCACCCAGGTGATCCGCGAGATCGGCCTGTCCCTCCCGGTCTTCATCAAGTGGGACGACGCCGAGTACGCCCTGCGCGCCCGCGAGCACGGCTACCGCACCGTCTCCCTGCCGGGCAGCGCCCTGTGGCACGTCTCGTGGGTCGACAAGGACGACTCGCAGGACTGGCAGGCGTACTACCACGCCCGCAACCGCCTCCTCACCGGTCTGCTGCACTCGCCGCACCCGGGCGGCGGCAAGCTGCTGAGCAACTCGGGCCGCATCGACCTCAAGCACCTGCTGACGATGCAGTACTACGCCGCGACGCTGCGGCACCGCGCCATCCGCGACCTGCTGAAGGGTCCGAGCCACCTGCACCCGACCATGGCCGGCACGATGCCCGAGCTGCGCGCGGCCACGCGCGACTTCGTCGAGACGCAGGTCATCAGCGATCCCGAGCAGCTGCCCGACACCTGGGAGGGCAAGCGCGTCTTCCCGCCGAAGTTCGACCGCGAGCCGCGCGGAGCCCGTCTGGCGCTGTTCACGGCGAAGGCGGCGTCGCGGCACTGGCGCACCGAGGTCCCCCAGGGCAACGTCGAGCGTCCCCAGGTCGAGCTGGCCAAGGGCGACGCCACGTGGTGGCGCGTGCCGGCCTACGACTCGGCCCTGATCTCCAGCGCCGACGGACGTGGACAGTCGCTGTACCGCCGCGACCGGACGACGTTCCGGCGCCTGTGGCGCGAGAGCCGTCGCCTGCACGCCGAGCTGCGCAAGAACTGGGACCGGCTGGCGCGCGAGTACCGCGAGGCGCTGCCCGAGGTCACGTCGGCCGAGGCCTGGAAGGACACCTTCGGCACCAGCCGCGACCGGGGCTGAGCCCGGTCGCCCGCAGCGGTCCCGGCCGCCGCGGGCGCGTCGTGTCGCGGGTCAGCCCGCGGGCGGCGGGGTGACCGGGCCGGGCACGGTGTCGTGCCGGGCGAGGACCTTGCGGCCGAGGACGGCCGTGCCGAGGAACAGCAGGTCGACCAGGGCCGACCACAGCCGGCTCGCCACGGTGATCGCGAGCGCGAACTCGCCGGGCATGATGAGCGTGAGCAGCACCAGCTGGACGCCGTCGCGCACGCCGATGCCGCTGGGCAGCAGCGGGGTCGCCATGCCGAGCGCGCCGGCGAGCGTGAACGCGCCGACGATGAACCAGAAGTCGTCGGCCGCGTTGATCTGCGGGTACATCGCCTTGGTGAGGAAGAAGTAGCTGCTGCCCGCCAGCACCGTGCCGATGCTGTAGAGCACGAACGAGCGGATCGTGGCGGTCGCGTTCGTGCGGACCTCCGCGAGCGCCGACTCGCGCTTGATCAGCCGGAAGGCGAACCGCGTGGCGCGGTTGAAGACCGGCGGCACGAGGATGAGCAGCATGGCGAGCGCCAGGCCCACCATGAACGCCTTCATCGTGGTGGAGATGACGTCCAGCCGCGGGTCGAGGCCCAGGATCAGCAGGGCGACGAACATGGACGCCACGATCTGCATGCCCGCCTCGAGCAGCGAGGAGACGGCGAGCCGGCTCTTCGCGATGCCCTGCTGGCTGGCCAGGTAGATCTTGCCGCCGATCCACGCGACCGTGCCCGGGATGTAGCGGCCCATCCACGCCTTCGCGTAGATGTCGGCCAGCACCGGGAACCGTGGGAGCCGCGGGGCGCCGAGGTCCCGGAGGATGAGGGCCCAGATCATCACGCCCCAGAACCGGAACGCGAGCGAGACGAGCGAGGCGAGCACGACGAGCCACCACGTGAACGTCAGGTCGCCCAGCACCGACCAGTCGAGGTCGTGCAGGTAGAGCGCGAAGAAGACGACGACCAGGACGATGAACGTCGTGACGAGCGCGAGGCGGACCCTAGAGGACACGGAGCGCCTCGTCGTAGGCCGCGGCGACCGACGCACGCTGGGCCGCGGTCGCCTCCTCCAGGGACGCCCGCACCTCGTCGGACTCCGCCAGCAGCGTGGTCAGCAGACCACCGACCCGCGCGCCGAAGCCGTCCTCGAGCGCGTCCTCGATCGGGAGCGCGTAGCGGCTCATGCCCACCTGGTCGAAGAAGACCCGGCCCTTGTCGACGTAGTACACGTTGATCGACGGTACGCCGGAGCTGATGGCGATGATGTTCGAGTGCAGGCGGAAGCCGACCATGGCGCGGGCCGAGGAGATGACCGAGCGCAGCTCGGCCGGGCCCAGGTCGTCCTGGTCGAGCACGCAGGTCCGGGTCAGGTCGCCGACCGCGGCTGCGAGGTCGTGGCAGAGCGCGGTGTCGGCCTCCCCCATGTGCATCGGCAGGAACAGCAGCCGGGAGCCGGAGGCCTGGGCGACCTCGCGGACGGTGCTGCGCAGCGACGCGAGGTAGGCCTCGTGCCGCTCGTCGCCGACCGTGACGTCGCGGCCGAGCCGCCGCAGGAGCGCCTGGCGGTACTTGAACGGCAGCAGGCCGCTCTGCTTGTAGTGGAACCAGTCGCGCGGGCCGATGCAGACGACGTCGTCGAAGAAGTCGTCGGCGAGACCGTAGGTGGCGACGAGCGAGACGCGCAGCTCCTCCGACATCGGCTCGGGCCGCGGCAGCACGGCCGGGTCGGACGCCGCGAGCACCCGGTCGGCGTCGACGCCCCAGCCGAGCAGCTTGTCGCGCGACTCGTCGTCGCGGACGATGAAGCGGCGGCAGCGGCCGACGACGAGGGCGATCAGCCGCCGGCTCGACGCGGACCGCGTGGGGCCGATGCCCTGGAACGCGCCCACGACCTTGCGGTTGACGAGCGAGAGCAGCGTCATCTTGACCACCCAGTACCAGAGGGCGGCCTTGTTCGTGTAGTCCTTGAGGATCTCCCCGCCGCCCCACAGCACGACGTCGTGACGCCGGGCCTCGCGCAGCAGCCGCAGCCACGCGAGCGGCGACAGCGACTGGAAGTCCATGTCAAGGACGTCGATGTCGTACCAGCGTCCATCGCGCTCGGGGTACTGCGAGATGCCGGTGATGCGGGCCTCGGGGTCGCGCGAGCGCACCAGGGCCACGATGCCCTCGGCGATCGCCCGGTCGCCCCGGTTGGCAGCGAGGTCGCTGTTCATCAGCAGGATGCGGCGAGCCACGGTCACACTCCTTCGTCCGCGAACAGGAAGTCGAGATGGGCACGGGCCACGGTGGGCCAGTGGAACTGTCGGGCGGTCCGCATCGCCTCGTGTCCCATGCGTGCGCGTCGGGCGTCGTCCAGGTCGACGGCGGCGGCCAGCGCCCCGGCGAGGGCGGCGCTGTCGCGCTCGCCGACCAGGTAGCCGTTCTGCCCGTCGACGAGGAAGTCGTCGGCACCGCTCTCGGCGGTGGCGATGCACACCTGACCGACGGCGAGACCCTCCATGAGCGCCACGGGCAGGCCCTCCGCGTCGCCGCTGTCGGTGATGATCGAGGGGACCACGTAGGTGCCGTGGTCCGTGAACAGGGCCGCCTTGTCGGCGCCCGTGAGGTAGCCGGTGAACCGGACGGCGTCGGGGCCGAGGCCGAGCTCGGCGGCACGCTGCTCGAGGTCGGCGCGCAGCGGTCCGTCGCCCGTGACGGTGAGCGTCACGTGCGGCCGGGTGCGGCGCACCTCGGCGACCGCCTCCAGCAGGTAGGCGACGCCCTTCTTCTCGGCCAACCGACCGACGAACAGCACCCGCTCGCCGGGGCCGACGGACGGCTCCTCGGCCTCGGGCAGGTCGACGCCCATCGGGATGATGCGGGTGCGGGGCTCGAGCGCAGCCCACGCCGCGTCGTCGAAGAAGGCCCGGAGCTTGTCCATCGAGCGTCGGCTCACCGCAGTGATGCGCCGGGCGCGCACGGCGTGCGACCGGACCACGCGGGGGCCGAGCCACGGGATCTTCCACCACACGCTGACGTCCGAGGCGTGGGTGGTGAACACGAACGGCGTGCCCGTGAGGCGCCCGACCCAGCGGGCGACCACGGCCTGCGGCGTGAACCAGTGCGCGTAGATGACGTCGGGGCGCTCGCGGCGCACCAGCGACCAGAGGGCGAGGAACTCGCCGACGAAGAGCGTGAGCACGGTGGGCAGGAGCCACGGCTTCGCCTGCAGCGTGGGCATGATGCCGCGCCCGGCGAGCTGCTCCGCACCTCGCGGCCACGAGTAGTGGAAGCGGTGCTCGTCGTAGTCGGCGTGCTCGGTGAACGTCCGGGTGGCCGACCGGCGGTCGTGCGGCGCCAGGACGGTGACGCGCAGCGACGGGTCCTCCGCGCGCAGGGCCAGTACCTGGTCGCGGACGAACGCGGGCACGGGATCGGCGTCGTGCGCAGGGAAGGTGGAGGCGACCACGAGGAGGTGCACGGTGTTCGGTCCCCGTCCCCGGGCGTGCTGCGGCACGCCCGTCTCGTCTCGCTGTCACTCCCGCTGAACGGGCGGTCTGCTGGGCTGTCCGACCGACGATCGGAGCCACCCCACCCTAGCAGCGCGGGCCCACGCCCCCGGGGACGCCGAAGGGCTCGCCGCGCCCCGGAGGGACCGCCGGATAGCATCGTCGATGATCTTCACGACCTGACGAGGGAGCCTCCTTGCGCGAGACCACGCCGCAGCAGCAGAGCGGACGCGGCAGCGTCGACCGCGAGCTGATCGACCCGACCGGCGCCACGCCCGCCCACGACCGCTTCTGGTGGGTCGTGTCGGTGGGCCTGCTCGTCGGCCTGGTCCTGCTGAACCTCTACGTGGCCCTGTCGGCCGCTGCGCCCCGCACCCCCTACGACGAGATCGGCGTGCTCCAGGCCTCGCGGCTGCTGTCCGGCGAGGGGACCGTGACGAAGACCCTGTCGCTCGGCTACTACCCGGGTGCGGGTCTGTTCCTCGCGCCGATCTGGTGGTTCACGCAGGACGGTGCCACGGTCTACGCCGCGGCGATCCACGTCAACATCCTCGTCGGGCTGCTCACGGTCGTGCCGCTGACCTTCCTCGGCCGTCGCCTCGGCCTCACGACGCCGCAGGCCATCGCGGCCGCCAGCGTCGTGATGCTGCTGCCCGCGCGCACCGCCGTCTCCGACTACGTCCTCGCCGAGCAGTCGCTCGCGCTGTTCGCGGCGTGGGCGATGGTGGCGGCGTACCGGCTGTGGGACCGCCCGACCATCCCGAACGTCGGCTGGTTCGTCCTCGCGACGCTGCTCGCCTACTTCACGCACGCGCGGGCCCTCGTGCTGGTGCTCGTCGCCGGCATCTGGCTGCTGCTGCTCGTGCGGCGCCGCTGGCAGACCGCCCTCGTCGGCCTGGTGCTCCTCGGCGTGGGCCAGCGCCTCGTCGCCTGGCTCGCCGGTCTCGTCGTCAGCGAGGTCACGGTCGACGGGTTCGGCCAGGGCACGTCGCTGCTCGGCAAGCTGACGTCGCTCGGCGGCATCTTCGCCCGTGTCAGCCTGGTCCAGACGTGGGCGCAGCTGTGCGCGACGCTCGGCCTGGTCGTCATCGGCGGGCTCGTCCTCACGCGACACACCTGGTCGGACCTGCGGGTGCGCCGCGCGGTCGGGCCCGACGGCTTCGTGTGGGGCCTCGGCGTGGCCGCCGCGCTGCTGTCGTTCGTGGCGTGGTCGTCGACCACGTCGCACGTCTACCCCGACGGCCCGCGGTTCGACTCGTGGACGTACACGCGCTACATCGACCCGTTCATCACCGGTGTCGTCCTGGTGGGGCTGGCTGCCGTGATCCGGCGCCTGGACCGCCGCACGGCCGCCGTGGGCCTCGGCCTCGCGCTCGTCGTCGTGGCGGGCACCGTCACGTGGGCGATCCGCATCGTCCCGACGTGGGGCTCGAACTACGGGCCGGCCAACAACGCGGGCATCTACCCGCTCCTGCGGTTCCGCGACCTCGAGCCGTTCCGGCTGCCGCTGTTCCCGAGCTTCACGAACGACAACCAGATCTGGGCGTGGGGATCCCTGCTGGTCGTGGTCTCGCTCGTCGTGATCCTGCTGCTGGCGTCACGGCCCCGCGTGCTCTTCGTCGTGCTCGCCGTCGGCGCCGTGGCGCTGTCCTGGTACGGCAACCCGTACCAGACGCGTGACGCGCCCTACCGGATCGAGCAGGCCCTCGAGAAGATCGACACCGTCGACGGCGGCGACACGCCCGTCTCGATGCTGATCGACTGCCCGGTCTCGAGCCAGCGCAACGTCGCCACCAACTGGGTCGGCTTCTGGTTCGCCGACCGCGACGTCGAGCTGGTCGACGACACCGACGAGCTCACCGGCGACGAGCCGGCCGTCGTGGCCTGCAACGACTGGACGAACCCCACCGACGCACCACGGATCGCGGGCTCGGACAACTACGGCTACTCGCTGTTCGTCCTCGACCCGACGGTCAGGGAGCGCCTGCGCGACCGTGGGGTCGAGCTCACCGCGCAGCCCTAGAAACCTCTACGACGACGCCCTCGTCGCGACCGTGGTCGCGACGAGGGCGTCGTCGTCGGTGCTGCTCGCAGTCTCAGGCGCCGAGCAGCGGCCCGACCTGGTTGCGGAACATCGACAGCGCGGAGCCGATGGCCATGTGCATGTCGAGGTACTGGTAGGTGCCGAGCCGGCCGCCGAAGAAGACGTCCTGCTCCCCCTCCGTGAGGGTGCGGTAGGCCAGCAGCCGCTCACGGTCGGCGTCGGTGTTGACCGGGTAGTAGGGCTCGTCCGTGCGCTCGGCGAACCGCGAGAACTCCCGCATGATCACGGTCTTGTCGTCGGGGTAGGACGTACGCTCGGGGTGGAAGTGGCGGAACTCGTGGATGCGCGTGTACGGGTACTGCGAGTCCGGGTAGTTCATCACCGACGTGCCCTGGAAGTCGCCCGTGGGCAGCACCTCGCGCTCGAAGTCGAGCGTGCGCCACGAGAGCTCGCCCTCGGCGTAGTCGAAGTAGCGGTCGACGGCACCGGTGTAGACGACCGGCACCTGCCCGACGGTCGAGGCCTTGCTGATCGGCTGGTCGGCGTCGAAGAAGTCGACGCCGAGGCGCACCTCGATGTTCGGGTGGTCGGCCATGTTCTCGAGCCAGCGCGTGTAGCCCTGGGTCGGCAGGCCCTCGTGGGTGTCGTTGAAGTAGCGGTTGTCGTACGTGTACCGCACGGGCAGGCGGGTGATGATCTCCGCGGGCAGCTGCGTGGGGTCGGTCTGCCACTGCTTGGCCGTGTAGTCGCGGATGAACGCCTCGTAGAGCGGGCGGCCGATCAGCGAGATGGCCTTCTCCTCGAGGTTCGCCGCCGACGCGGTGTCGAACTCCCCGGCCTGCTCGGCGATCACGGCACGCGCCTCGTCGGGCGAGTAGGCGGCCGAGAAGAACTGGTTGATGGTGCCCAGGTTGATGGGCAGTGGGTACACGACACCGGCGTGGTTCGTGTAGACGCGGTGCTGGTAGCCGGTGAAGGTCGTGAACCGGTTGACGTACTCCCACACCGTCTCGTTGGAGGTGTGGAAGAGGTGGGCGCCGTAGCGGTGCACCTCGATCCCGGTCTCCGGGTCGTCCTCGGAGTAGGCGTTGCCGCCGACGTGGTCGCGTCGGTCGATGACGACGACCTTGCGACCCAGCTCACGGGCGACCCGCTCGGCGATGGTCAGTCCGAAGAATCCCGATCCGACGACCACGAGGTCGGCGTCCATGTGCACTCCTTGCGTTGGTGGCGAGGGACGCTGCAGTCTACCCGGCTGCCGACGCCGTCCGAGCCGCGTGACGCGCCGCGCCAGCGCCCCGCAGGCTGGACCGGCGTGCTCCGGCCGGTAGGATCGTCCGGGCCGTCCCACGGCGTCCTGGAAGGAACTCATGCGACTGTTCGTGCAGGTCCCCTGCCTCAACGAGGAGGCGACCCTCCCCCTCGTCCTCTCGTCGATCCCGCAGCAGATCGACGGCATCGACGAGATCTTCGTGCTCGTCATCGACGACGGCTCCAGCGACCGCACGGTCGAGGTCGCCCGCGAGCACGGCGTCCAGCACTTCGTGTTCCACACCCGCAACATGGGCCTGGCGCGGTCCTTCCGCGACGGCGTCGACTACGCGCTGCAGCACGGCGCGGACATCGTCGTCAACACCGACGGCGACAACCAGTACCCGCAGCAGAGCATCGCCGAGCTCGTGCAGCCGCTGCTGCGCGGCGAGGCCGACATCGCGATCGGCGACCGGCAGACGAAGACCATCGAGCACTTCTCGCCGTTCAAGAAGGTCATGCAGTCCTTCGGCAGCAAGGTGGTCAACTACGCGGCCGAGACCGACCTGCCCGACGCCGCCAGCGGGTTCCGCGCGTACTCGCGCGAGTCGCTGATCCGGCTCAACGTCGTCACGCAGTTCAGCTACTGCATGGAGACGATCATCCAGGCCGGCAACAAGCGGCTGCGCATCGCGAGCGTGCCGATCCGGACGAACCCGAAGACCCGCGAGTCGCGGCTGTTCTCCAACATCTTCCAGCACATGGCCCGCTCGGGGCAGGCCATCATCCGCAGCTACATCATGTTCAAGCCGTACGCGGTGTTCACGACGCTCGCGCTGGTGTTCTCGCTCGCCGCGGCGATCCCGTTCGTGCGGTTCCTCGTGCTCTACCTGCAGGGTGCGGGCTCGGGCAACATCCAGTCGCTCGTGTTCGGCGTCGGCATGCTCGTCGCGGCGCTGCTGTGCGTCGCGCTGCTCGTCATCTCCGACATGCTGCGGACCAACCGCGTGCTGCTGGAGGACGCCATGGAGCGCATCAAGCTGGTGCAGTACGCCGACGAGCGCCTGCTGGACCCGCACCGTCCCGACGAGGTGCACGTCAGCCCGCGCGGTCTGCACCACGACTGAGCGCGGCTCTCCAGCTGCCGTGCGACGTCACGTCGCGCTGCCGGACGTCGCGCTGCGAAGCGGCCGTCAGGCCATCATGGCGTCGATGGCGGGCTCGATGGGTCCGTCGTACACCTGCTTGCCCTGGCGGATCACGATGCCGCGGTCGCAGACCTGACGCACCATGTCCTGGTCGTGGCTGACGATCACCATCGTCTTGCCCTCGCGGGAGAGCTCCTCGATCTTGGCGCGGCACTTGGCCTGGAACGGTGCGTCGCCGACGGACAGCACCTCGTCGACGAGCAGGATGTCGAGCTCGCAGTGGATGGCCACCGAGAACGCCAGACGCATGAACATGCCCGAGGAGTAGTGCTTGACCTCCTGGTCGATGAACCGCTCCACCTCGCTGAAGGCGATGATGTCGTCGTAGCGGGCGTCGATCTCGTCCTTCTGCATGCCGAGGATCGCGGCGTTCAGGTACACGTTCTCCCGGCCGGTGAGGTCGGGGTGGAAGCCCGCGCCGACCTCGATGAGCCCCGCGAGGCGGCCGCGCACGAGCACCGACCCTCGGTCGGGCTCCATCACGCCGGAGATGAGCTTGAGCATGGTCGACTTGCCCGAGCCGTTGAAGCCGAGCAGCGCGACGGACTCGCCCTCGTGGATGGTGAACGAGACGTCGTCGAGGGCGAGGAACTTCTCGCTCGAGACGTCCTTGCCCCGCACCCAGCCGACGAACGCCTCCTTGAAGGCGTGCGCACGACGCAGCAGGAACTGCTTGCTGACGTGCTCGACGATGATGCTGGGGCGGGCCTGCACGGCCGTGTCGCTGGGCATGGACGACGTCGTCTCCTGGGACATCACAGCTCCTGCGCGAATCGGCGCTCGAAGCGACGGAAGACCATCTGACCGATGACGAGGAAGACGACGCAGATGCCGAGCGCGATGAACGCGTTGGTCCAGAGGTGCTCGGGGTGCGGGATCTTCCCGTCGGAGGTCGGGAACCACATGCCGGCGTGGAACAGCTCCACCGCGGCCGTGAGCGGGTTGGCCATGTAGAGGTCGAAGAGCCAGCGCGGCACGGCGTCGCGCACGAACTGCCACGTGTAGAGCACCGGGGCGGCCCAGGTGGAGAGCATCTGGATCAGCTCGACCACGTTCTGCGCGTCGCGGAAGGACACGTTGATCGCCCCGAACAGCATCCCGAGCCCGAGCGACAGCGCCGCGATGATGACCAGCCCGAGCGCGATGGCCAGCACGCCGCTGACCGACGGCGTCCAGCCGAGGAAGACGCACGCGACGAGCAGGATCACCGCCTGGGGCACGAAGTGCACGAAGGCCACGATGATCGCGGCGATCGGGAACAGCTCGCGCGGCAGGTAGATCTTCTGCACGAGGGCGCCGTTCTCCAGGATCGAGCGCGTGGCGTTGCCGAAGCCCTCGTTGAAGAAGTTGATGACGACGATGCCGCTGAAGAGGTAGACGGCGAAGTTGTCGACGCCGCGGTTGAGCCCGAGGAACAGGCCCATGACCACGAAGAACACGCCGAACTGGAACGCGGGCTTGACGTAGGACCAGGTCCACCCGAGGACGGAGTTGCGGTACCGGGTCTGCGTGCCCTTGCGGACGAGGAGACGGAGCAGGTAGCGCCAGGTGAAGACGTCGAGGATCCCGCGGCCCCGGCCGGGGGTGCGGAACTCGCTCAGGTCAAGCGTGGTCACGGGGGTGGGGGGTCCTTCGGCTCGGGAACGGGCGGAGCCTCCGCCCTCGGCATCGTAGCGTGCGGGCCCCGACACCGTGCCTCGACCGCCCGCCCCGACCCCACCTCCTCCGGGGCCCGCTGTGGGTACGCTCGGGCCATGCGGCAGCTCCTCGTCACCGGCGGTGCGGGTTTCATCGGCTCCAACTTCGTCCACCATGTCGTGGCCCACACCGACCTCTCGGTGACGGTGCTCGACCACCTGGGCTACGCCGGGCACCGGGAGTCCCTCGACGGGCTGCCGGAGTCGCGGGTGCGGCTCGTCGTGGGCGACGTCGCGGACGCTGGGCTGGTGGACCCCCTGGTCGCCCGGACCGACGCGGTGGTGCACTTCGCGGCGGAGTCGCACAACGACAACTCGCTGTCCGACCCGAGCCCCTTCGTCACGACGAACCTCGTCGGCACGTTCACGCTGCTCGAGGCGGCGCGTCGTCACGACGTCCGGCTGCACCACATCTCGACCGACGAGGTGTACGGGGACCTCGAGCTCGACGACCCCGAGCGGTTCACGGAGTCCACGCCGTACAACCCCTCGAGCCCCTACTCTGCGACCAAGGCCGGGTCCGACCTGCTGGTGCGGGCCTGGGTGCGCTCGTTCGGGGTCCGGGCGACGCTGAGCAACTGCTCCAACAACTACGGTCCGCGTCAGCACGTCGAGAAGTTCATCCCGCGGCAGGTGACGAACCTCCTCGACGGCGGCCGGGCCAAGCTGTACGGCCGGGGCCTGAACGTGCGGGACTGGATCCACGCCGACGACCACAGCAGCGCCGTCCTGGAGATCCTGCGGCACGGACGGATCGGCGAGACCTACCTGGTCGGCGCCGACGGCGAGCGCAGCAACCGCGAGGTCGTCGAGCTGATCCTCACGCTGATGGGTCTGCCGTCGGACGCCTACGACCACGTGACCGACCGCGCCGGGCACGACCTGCGCTACGCGATCGACTCGACGAAGCTGCGCACCGAGCTCGGCTGGACGCCCCGGTACACCGACTTCGAGCGGGGCCTGGCCGCGACGATCGACTGGTACCGCGAGAACGAGTCGTGGTGGCGGCCGCAGAAGGACGCCACCGAGGCCCGCTACCGCGAGCTCGGCCACGTCTGACCCGACCCGGTCCGGCCGCTGCCGGCGCCCCTCGCCCGTCAGGACGTGGGGGTGCGCACGTCCTCGGCCTGTGGCGCGGTGGCGCTGTTCTCCGCGGCGAACGTCTGCGCCGCTCCCCCACGCACGTCGGGACGCACGAGCCGCAGCAGCCGACCCCGCCGCTGCGTGAGCCACAGCGCGGCACCGGCCACCCGGTGCTCGACGGTCGCGAGCAGCGTGGTGCGCTCGGTGCCGTCCGTGAACGCGAAGTGCCGGTAGAGGACGCGCCGGAACCCGTCGCGCCACGACCCGGGCAGCTCGGGGTACGCCGGCAGGCCGTCGGACCGCCGCTGCTCGACGAGCACACGGACCCGGTCGACCCAGGTGTCCTCGGCGGGGTCGTGGAAGTAGTTGTCGACGCACCACGCCGGGTCGGCGTGGGCGAAGCGGCCCGCGACCACGTCGTCGAGCGAGCCGAGCAGCCCGCTGCCCTGCAGGGCGAGGTTGATCTGCTCGACGCCGACGCCGAAGTCGTCGAGGGCGACCGCGGGCACCCCGCACGCGACGGCCTCGAGCAGCGCCGTGGAGCTGACCGTCACGAAGGCCCCGGCGCCCGCCAGGTGCTCGTGCATGGGGCCCGTGCGCACGACGAGGTTCGGGGGGCGGTCCGCGAGCGCCTCGACGAGGTCCTCCAGCGGCACCTGCTCGTGGTGGGTCTGCGCCTCGCCGCGGCGGGCGCGCACCTTGATGACGACCTCGCGGTCCGGGTGCGCGCGAGCGGCGTCGGCGAGCCGCGCGACGAGGTGCGTGCGCTCGGCGGCTGTTGCGGGCACGAGCGCCTGCGCCGCGAAGACGACCGGTCCGTCGACGCGCGACGGCACCGGCTCGTCCAGCGTCGAGCGCCCCAGGTACGGCAGGTGCCCGAGCTCGAACCGGTCGGGCAACTCGAGACGTCGGCTCGCGTGGCGGAACTCCCTGAGCTCACGTCGGCTGTGCACGACGAACACGTCGGCAGCGCGCCGGAAGCCGAGCCCGTAGGGCAGCACGGGCACGCCCACGCCCGGGAGACCGGTGACGATCACCGGGCGGTCCGGCACGTTGTCGACGACCGACGTGGCGGCCTGCACGGTCCAGCCGCGCGCCGACAGGACGAGCACGTCGGGGCGCTCGGACACCAGGCGCCGCCGCAGGTCGGCGAGGCCGACCACGTCCGGCGTGCTGCCGGCCGCCGCGGTCCCGGCGAGTGCGTCGGCGAGCTGCGACGCGCTCGGTGCCGCCGTGCTGCGCGCGACCACCAGGTCCACACGCCAGTCGTCCGGGAACCGGTCCCCCAGCGCCGCACCCCACTTGACGTAGGAGTCGGTGTCGCAGAGGACCAGGACCCGGACGACGTCGGCCTGGTTCACGAGGCGGCGATGACCGCGTCCGTGTGGCGCCGCAGACGAGCCATCGGCTTGTGCTCGCCCGGCATGACCCGCTTGACGCCGTCGCCGAGCGCGAGCTCGACGGTGCGGATGTCACGGACGAGGTCGATGAACGGCTGCGGCTCCAGGCTCGCCGCCTGGTCGGAGCCCCACATCGCGTTGTCGAGCGTGATGTGCCGCTCGACCGCGACGGCGCCGAGCGCGACGGCCGCGACGGAGATCTCCAGGCCGGTCTCGTGGCCCGAGTACCCGACGGGGACGCCGTAGCGCTCCTGCAGCGTGTGGATGGTCCGCAGGTTGGCTTCCTCGGCCGGCAGCGGGTACGTCGACGTCGCGTGCAGGAGGACGAGCTGGTCGGTGTCGAGCACCTCGACCGCGCGGTCGATCTGCTCGAGCGTGCTCATGCCGGTGGAGAGGATGATCGGCTTGCCCGTCTCGTGCAGGGCGGCCAGCATCTCCAGGTCCGTCACGGAGGCCGAGGCCACCTTGTGGCACGAGACGTCGAGCGACTCGAGGAACTCCACGGCGGGCACGTCCCACGGCGAGGCGAACCAGTCGATGCCGCGGTCGGCGGCGTGCGCCGCGATCTCCGCGTACTGCTCGGCCTCGAACTCGACGCGGTAGCGGTAGTCGAGGTAGGTCATCTCGCCCCACGGCGTCTGCCGGACGACGTGACGCATGTCCTCGGGCGTCGAGATGTGCGGGGTCCGCTTCTGGAACTTGACGGCCTGCGCTCCCGCGCGGGCGGCGACGTCGATGAGCTCCTTGGCCACCTCGACGTCACCGTTGTGGTTGATGCCGATCTCGCCGATGACGTACGTGGGACGCCTCCGTCCGACGATCGCGTCGCCGATCTTCACCCATTCAGCCATGATCCGGTCCCTCCTGTGTCGTGTCCTTGACGGACGAGTCCTTCGCCGCGAGCACGCGGTCCGCGAGCTCGCGCACCGCGCCCTGCCCACCGGGTCGTCGCAGCACGTGACGTGCGGCGACCCGGCAGGCGGGGTGGGCGTCGGCCGGTGCGACCGGCCAGCCCACGGCAGCCAGGACCTCGACGTCGGTGACGTCGTGGCCCAGGTAGGCGATGTCCTGCAGCGCGACGTCGTGCTCGCGCGCCCACGTGCGCAGGGCCGTGAGCTTGTCGGGGGTGCCCTCCAGGTGCTGGGCACCAAGGGCCTGGGTGCGGCGTGCCGCGACGGGGTCGGGGCCGTCGGTCAGCACGACGACGGGCCGGTCGGAGCGCAGGAGCCGCTCGACGCCCTCGCCGTCGGCGCGGTGCACGAGGGCCGTCTCCCGGCCGTGGGCGTCCAGCGCGACCCGGCCGTCGGTGTGCACGCCGTCGAAGGCCGTGACCACCACGTGTGCAGCGATCGGCGACGCCGACGGGTCGGAGCCGACCGCGCGCCGGTGCTGCAGCAGCTCCTCGGCGAGGCGCAGGTCCTGCTCGGTGTCGATCTCGAGCGCGTCGGCCTGGTCGACCTCGACCATCGCGACCCGACCGAAGAAGCGGTGGCCGTGCCGGCGGAAGCCTTCGGTGCGCATGACATAGAAGGCGCCGGTCTCCTGGAACTGCGGCTCCATGTCCTGGCGGCGCTGCCGACGGTGCATGTCGTGGTTGACGCCCTCGGGGCCGTGCTCGCCGTGCCGCCACAGGTGTGCGTGGGTGCGCACGACGCTGAACGCCACGTCGTGGTCGCCGTCGCGGACCAGTGCCACGGCCTCCGCCACCCGGGCCGGGTCGACGAACGGGCTGGTGGCCTGCGCGAACACGACGACGTCGGGGAGCCGGCCGATCGACTCGAGGTGGTCGAGCGCGTGGGCGACCGCCGACTCCGAGCTGGCGGTGTCGCCGGCGATCTGCTGCGGCCGGTCGACGGTGCGGGCACCGGCGGAGCGCGACGCGTACGCGATCTCGGCGTCGTCGGTGGTGACGACGACGTGGTCGATGCCGTCGACCGCGCGCAGGGTGCGGACGGCCCGCACGACGAGCGGCTCGCCACCGACGGGGCGCAGGTTCTTGCGCGGGACGCCCCGGGACCCACCGCGTGCCGGGACGATGGCGCACACGCTGGCGTCGCCCGGGTCCGCACGACGGCGCACGGGCAGGGGGTGGTGGAGGGTCATAGGACGAGACGTTAGGGAGCCGGCCCGACGCGCAGGTGAACGAACAGGGCAGGTTCGGCGAACGTCGCGTGGCGTCCCGACCCCGTCAAGAGGGTTGGGGGACGAGGCGGTGGACATCCGGTGAAGCACCGACGAACCCCCGGACAACAGTGGTCCCAGGGGGCTGCTCGGCCTCGGACCAGCGCCGTTGCCGGGGCTAGCGTGCCTACGTGCACGACACCACAGACTCCCCCACCGCGCTCGTCGTCGCGGCGTTCGACTCCCAGCTCAAGTGGGCCGCGGCGCTCTGGACGCAGCTGCGCGACCGCGGCTTCCAGGTCCGGGTGGTCGCCCCCCGCAGCATGGCCACGCTGTCACCCGCGCAGATCGCGGCGACGGGCGTCGACACCGTGGAGGTGGTCCCCGACGACGACCTGGTCACGCTGGCGCAGACCCACGACGTGGTGGTCTTCGCGCTCTCCGGACCCTACGTCCACCGCTTCACCCTCGACCTCGCCGAGGCGACGGGCGACGGACCGCGCCCGGTCGTGGTCGCCGGCTGGGTGGGCGTCATCATCGAGAAGATCACCGCCGGCTACCTCGACCGGTGCGCGGCCGACGTCGTGGCGGTGAACGCGCGCCACGAGCTCGAGCACTTCCTGCACGTGGCCTCGCGGCTCGACATCGCCCCCGGGAACCTGCTGCTCACCGGACTGCCCATCCTCAGCACCTCGCCCGCACCGCAGCGGACCGGACCCGTGCGCACGGTGCTGTTCGCCGACCAGCCGACCGTCCCGGCCGGCCCCGTGGACCGGCTGCACCTGTACCGGCGGCTGGTCGAGCACGCCCACCGCCACCCGGACCGCCAGGTGCTGCTCAAGCCGCGTCACCGACGCGGCGAGGGCACCTTCCACCGGATGCACCACCACCCCGAGGACCTGCTCGCCCAGGACGACCTGCCCCCGAACTTCTCCGTCACCTACCGACCCGTCCCGGAGCTGCTGGAGGAGGCCGACCTGCTCGTGACGGTGTCCTCGACGGCCTGCCTGGAGGCCGTCGACCGCGGGCGTCGGGTCGCCCTCGTGCTCGACCTCGGGGTGCACGAGCGGCTGGGCAACCACGTGCTCCTCGACTCCGGGCTGCTGCGCACGTTCGACCAGGTGGACGCCGACGACCTCGGCGTCCCCGACCCCGACTGGGTCGACAGCTGGTTCGGCGGACGCGAGGTGGCGCCGGCCGTGGCCGTGGTGGACCGGGTGGAGGAGCTGCTCGCCACGGGCGAGCGACCCTCGCGCGACGCGCTGCGCTCGGCCTACCTGCGCAGCGCCCTGGAGCTGCACCGCGCCCAGCGCGCGGGTGGGCGGCCCGCGCCGCCGACGGCCTGGGAGCGACGCACGCGCACCCACGGACTCGCGAAGGGCGCGGCCGTCCACGTCGGGTTCGAGTGGGTGCCACCGGCCGTGCAGAAGCCGGTCCGACGCTGGTGGCGGGAGCACCGCCCCCTGGGCTGAGACGAGCACCGCCCGCTGGGCTGAGACGAGCGGCTCAGCCGGGGTCGACGGCGCGCTGCTCCGCCTTCCAGCGTCGGAACCCCTCCTCCGTCGCGCCGAGCCGCCAGTAGGCGGACACCGACAGGTCGCCTCGGGCGACACGCTCGCGGACGTACGGACGCACGGTCTTCAGCAGCCGCGACTCCCCGTGCACGAACGCCTGGACCCGGCCCTCGGGCCACGCCCAGGCCCGGACGGCGTCGTCGAGCAGCGTCGTCGTGCCGGCCTGCGCCTCGCCGCGGTGCAGCCAGCGCAGGTCGACGTCGGCGACGGACTCCACCACGAGCTCGTCGTCGGGGCCGTCGACCTCGCAGAACACCGTCGCGCGGGCGCCGGCGGGCAGGGTCTCCAGGGTCGCGGCGATGGCGGGCAGCGCGGACTCGTCGCCGACGAGGAGGTGGTGGTCGGCACCGGGATCGGGTGCGTAGGCGCCGCCGGGGCCCCGGACGTGGATGGTCGCGCCGGGGCGGACCTGGGCCGCCCAGGGGCCGGCCACGCCCGCGTCGCCGTGCAGCACCACGTCGACCCACAGCTCGCGCGCGTCGAGGTCGAGCCTGCGGACCGTGTAGGTGCGCAGCACCGGCCAGACGTCGCTCGGCAGGGTCGCCCGCACCTGCTCGAGGTCGAGGGGGTCGGGGTACGTGACGCCGTCGGCCAGGAAGACGAGCTTGACGTAGGAGTCGGCCCACCCGGACCACCCGGCCGCGAGCGCGTCGAACCCGCGCGCGACGTCGCCGTCGCCGAGGACGAGGCGGCGCAGGTGCGGCCCGACGTCCTGCACGTCGAGCACGGTCAGATGGGCGGGGTGCGACGGGGACACGCAGGTAGCCTATCCAGGTGACCGATGCCAGCGCCCCGTCCACCGATTCCCTCCCCGCGCCGGCTGGTCCGGCGATCGACACGTCCGCGTTCGACCCCGCGACCCGCCCCCAGGACGACCTCTTCCGGCACGTGAACGGGCCGTGGCTGCGCGACGCGCCCATCCAGCCCGACCGCGCGACCGCGGGCGCCTTCGTGACGCTGGTCGACGAGTCCGAGCGCGTCGTGCGCGGCATCGTCGAGTCGTGCCGCGACGCGCTCGACGACCCGGCCGCCGACCTCGACGCCGACGAGCGCAAGATCGGTGAGCTCTACGCCAGCTTCATGGACACCGACCGCATCGACGCGCTCGGCACCGAGCCGCTGCAGGACGACCTGCACCGCATCGACGGCATCGCCGACGTTCCGACGTTCGTGGAGGTGCTGGGCCACCTGGAGCGTTCCGGTGTCGCCAGCGTCGTCGGCCTGTACGTCGCCCCCGACCGCGGCAACCCCGAGCGGTACGTCACGCACGTGGTGCAGAGCGGACTGGGCCTGCCCGACGAGTCCTACTACCGCACCGACGAGACCGCCCAGGTCCGCACCGCCTACCGCGACCACCTGGAGCGGATGTTCGACCTCGGGGGCTTCGAGTCGCCCGCCGACCGTGCGGCCCGCGTGCTCGACCTCGAGACCCAGGTCGCGGCGCACCACTGGGACCGGGTCGCGTGCCGCGACGCGCAGCGCACCTACAACCTCGTCGACCGCGACGGCCTGCAGGCCCTGCTCGGTCCACTCGACCTGACCACGTGGAGCACGGCCGCCGACATCCCGGCCTCGGTGCTCGACGAGGCCGTCGTGTCGCAGCCGTCCTACCTCGAGGGCCTCGCCGGGCTCCTGACGGTCGAGCACCTCCCCGCGTGGCGCGACTGGCTGCGCTGGCAGGTGCTGCACGCCGCCGCTCCCTACCTCCCGGCCGCCTTCGTGGAGGAGAACTTCGCGTTCTACGGCCGCACCCTGAGCGGCACCGACGAGCTGCGACCGCGCTGGAAGCGCGGTGTGGGCTTCGTGGAGTCCGCGATGGGCGAGGCGATCGGCCGCATCTACGTGCGCACCGAGTACCCGCCCACCGCGAAGGAGCGGATGGACGACCTCATCGCCCACCTCGTCGAGGCCTACCGCCGCAGCATCAGCGCCCTGCCCTGGATGAGCGAGGCGACACGGACCGA
Source organism: Propionibacteriales bacterium (assembly GCA_026392465.1). GTDB lineage: Bacteria > Actinomycetota > Actinomycetes > Propionibacteriales > Nocardioidaceae > Aeromicrobium. The sequence goes on along the minus strand of JAPLCA010000038.1, from coordinate 161,101 downwards.
GGCGCTGGCCAAGCTCGACGCGTTCACGCCGAAGGTGGGCCACCCCGAGCGCTTCAAGGACTACTCCGCGCTCGAGACCGACCCGACGGACCTCCTGGGCAACGCCCGCCGCTCTCTCACGGTCTCGATGGACCGCGAGCTCGCGAAGATCGGCCGTCCCATCGACCGCGACGAGTGGTACATGACGCCGCAGACGGTGAACGCGTACTACAACCCCACGATGAACGAGATCGTGTTCCCCGCGGCCATCCTGCAGCCCCCGTTCTTCCACCCCGACGCCGACGACGCCGTCAACTACGGCGCCATCGGCGCGGTGATCGGCCACGAGATCGGCCACGGCTTCGACGACCAGGGCAGCCACTACGACGGCACCGGCGCGCTCCGCAACTGGTGGACCGACGAGGACCGCTCGGCGTTCGAGACGCTCACGACCGCCCTCGTCGCGCAGTACTCGGCCCTCTCCCCCGAGGGCGCGGACGGTCAGAAGGTCAACGGCGAGCTGACCATCGGCGAGAACATCGGCGACCTCGGCGGCCTCGGCATCGCCTACCAGGCGTACCGGATCGCGACCGGCGGCGAGGCGCCGACGATCGACGGACTCACGGGCGACCAGCGCTTCTTCATCTCCTGGGCGCAGGCGTGGCAGGCCAAGGTGCGCCCGGCCGAGACCGTGCGTCGGCTCACCGTCGACCCCCACTCGCCGCCGGAGTTCCGCTGCAACCAGGTGGTGCGCAACATCGACGCCTTCCACGAGGCGTTCGGCACCGGCCCCGGCGACGCTCTCTGGCTCGACCCGGAGGACCGCGTCACCATCTGGGCCTCGTGACGGCGGCGGAGGTCGCGCAGCGCCGCGTCCTGCGGGTGCTGGTGGTCGTGCAGGTCGTCGGCGGGATCGGCAGCGGCGCCGGACTCGCGGTCGGCGTGCTGCTGCTGCGCGAGGTGTCGGGGTCGTCAGGCTGGGCCGGCATGGCCACCGTGATGCTGACCCTCGGCGCGGCGATCGCGACGGTGCCGCTGGCGACCCTCGCCGTCCGCGCCGGACGCCGGCCCGCGCTGACGGTGGGCTGGTTCCTCGGCGCGGCCGGCGCAGCGATCGTGGTGCTGGGGGCCACCGCCGACGCCCTCCTGCTCGTGCTGGTCGGCCTGCTGCTGTGCGGCGTGAGCACGGCGGCGACGCTGCAGTCGCGCTTCGCCGCCACGGACCTCGCCGCCGCCCACCAGGTCGGCCGCTCGCTCTCGCTGGTCACCTGGGCGACGACGGTCGGCGCGGTGCTCGGCCCCAACCTCACCGGCCCGGGCACGTCCACCGCCCGCGCCCTCGGCGTGCCGGACCTGGCCGGCACCATGGTCTTCGCGTGCGTGGCGTTCCTCGTGGCCGGTCTGATGAACCTCATGCTCCTGCGACCCGACCCGCTGCCGCCCACCCGGCGCGACGGCATGGAGGTCGCGGTGCCGCGTGTGCGGTCCGCGCTCCCCCACGTGCGCGGCGAGACCCGCACGGCCGTCGTCACCATCGCCCTCGCGCACGCCGTCATGGTCTCGGTCATGGCGCTGACGCCCGTGCACATGCAGGACCACGGCGCTGCGGTCGAGGTGATCGGCCTGACGATCAGCCTGCACATCGCGGGCATGTACGCCCTGTCCCCGGTCATGGGCTGGCTGGCCGATCGCTGGGGGCCGGCCCGCACCATCCTCGCCGGTCAGCTGGTGCTGCTGATGGCCGTCGTCGTCTCGGGCACGTCGGGCGACTCCCAGCTCCAGATCACCGTCGGGCTGGTCCTGCTCGGCCTGGGCTGGTCGGCCGCCGTGATCGCCGGCGCCGCGCTGCTCACCGCCTCGACGCCGCCCGAGGTGCGCCCGCTGGTCCAGGGACTGGGCGACCTGACGATGAACCTCTCGGGAGCGGCCGGGGGTCTGCTCGCCGGTGTACTCGTCGCGTGGCAGGGCTTCGGGACGCTGAACGCCGTCGCCGGCACCCTGGTCGTGCCCGTGGTGCTCCTGGTCGTGGCCGGCCGCCGCGCGGCGACGCAGGTCAGCGTCGGAACACGGTGAACCGCACGCGGTCCCACAGGCCGAGGACGTGGTCGTACCACCAGTCCGCGACCCGGTCCGCCACGGCGTAGCGAAGGTCGGCGGTGCGGTCGAGCACCGGCCACGCGAGATCGGCCACCCGCTCGCCGAGCGCCGCCCAGCGGTCGTCGCTGACGAAGAGGCCGGTCACCGCGACGACGGCCAGCGACGACCACGGGGTCGCGAGGACCACCGCGAAGAGGACGTTGAGCCCGATCGCGAGCCCGGCGACGAGGTTGCGCGTGCCGCGGCGCAGCAGCATCGGCGCGAAGAACAGCTGCACCGCGAGCACCGTCCAGGTGAGCAGCGCGAGCACCACCGTCCCGTTGGACAGGAGGTCCGAGAGCCAGGGGAACGGGCGGAACTCGGGCAGCTGCAACGTGGTGTACAGGGCGGTGCCCTGCTGCCAGACCGGCTGGGACACCTTGTCGAGGCCGCCCGCCAGGTAGGCCAGCACCGTCTGCGCCCCGAGACCGACGAGGCCGACGTTGTGCAGCCCCGTGCGCAGCCAGTCCGGTGCCACGTCGTCGCTCTCGCGCGGCTCGAGCCGGTGGGCGTCGAGGGACCAGACGTCGGCGGTGCGCATGAGCAGCATCCACAGGAGCGTCAGCCGCACGAGGTTGTCGCCGATGGACCCGAGCACCGGGTTCTGGGCCGTCACCGCGATGAAGCCGAGCAGGACGACGATGGTCATGGCCTTGGCCCGCCAGCCGAGGACCAGCCCCACCGCCGCCAGCATGACGACGACGTACACGACGGTGAGGACGTCGCCGCTCACGCCGTCGAGCAGCGAGACCTCGGGGAACCGGCTCACGGCCCGCGCCGGCTCGGCCCAGGCCGACGCGTCGCCCACCCACACCTGGCGCGTGGAGTAGTTGGTGACGAGCAGGCCGAGCACCGACAGGCCCACGAGGATGCGGGCGAGCGCGACCGCGTGCAGCGCGTGCCTCTCCCCCGTCAGCCAGAGCTCGGCAGAGCGGCGGGTGCCTGCCAGCGCGTCCCTCAGGCGCCAGAGCGTGCTCATCGGTCGACCCCCAGGTATCCGTCGAACGCGGACTGTGCCTCCGCCGAGCCCCGGACGGCAGCACGCCATCCCGCGTCGAACCACTCGAACGGCACCGACGACACCCGGCGCTCGTCGCGGTCGGCGTGCGGGGGGACGGTCCGACGGGCGACGCGGTACTGCACCTGCACGACGCGGCGGTCGGTGTAGGCCTGCGTGTACAGCGACGCGAAGCGGGTCGCCATCGTGTCGAGGTCGGCGTACGCGGCGACGTCGTCGGCCCGCACGCCGGCCGACAGCAGCGCCGCCCGCAGCGTCTCCGGCGGTCGTCCGACCGTCGACTCGAGCACGACCCTGCGGCCCGACCGGCCGAGCGCGAACATCGCGTTGTTGAGGTTGGTGGCGAGGCGGCGGCCGGCGAGGTGCACGCGAGCCGGCGCGACGTCGTCACGGGTCCGGGTCAGGTCGGCCTTCGTGACGTCGAGCCACGGGGTCACCGTCACGGTCTCCGGTCCGGTGCGCACCCGCGCGCGCACCCAGAGCGCCTCGTCGACCCGCTGGGCGCTGGGCTCGAGCAGGTCCCACGACTGGCGGAAGTAGGGGTCGACGTAGCTGGCGAGCAGCGAGCCGCCGACCGCCTCCCGCACCGGTCCGCGCGGCGCGAGCCAGAGCGCGACCAGCAGGGAGTGGGCGAGGGCCAGCACGGCGAGGGCCACGACCAGGGTCGTGCGCCAGTCGCGCCGGTCCTGCTCGGCCTGGCGTGCACCGTCCGCGTCACCTCCCGCCACCGCCATGCCTCCATCGTAGGTCCGGACAGACGCCTGCCCGGCGACCGCGAGCGGTCACCGGGCAGGCGTCGTGGTGTGCAGCGTCAGAGCGACATGCGACGACGCTCGTTGATGAGCACCGCGGCGCCGAAGAGCACCAGGCCCAGACCCAGCAGCCAGAAGGGCAGCAGGTTCGGGGCGCCCGTGCTGGGCAGCGTGGTGGTCACGTCGGCGTCGGCCTGCGCGTCGGCGTCCGCGACCGCGTCGGCCTGGGCGTCGGACGCGGCGTCCGCGATGGCGTCGGCGTCGGCCTGGGCGTCAGCCTGGGCATCGGCCTGGGCGTCAGCCTGCGCGTCGGCGTCGGTCTGCGTGTCGGCCTGCGCGTCGGTGTCGTCGGCCGCGGTCAGCGCGACCTCGGCGTTGGCGACGTCGACGCTGGCGAGCTGGCCACCGAGCAGGTCGACGCGGAGCGCGCCCTGGCGGTAGTACGTGCCGGTCGCGGCGGCCAGGATGCCGGCGCCCTCGCCACCCGCGGACAGCGTGGGCGTCGTCGACGTCGACTGCGTGTTGGCCGTCAGCTTGACGATCTTCGCCAGGTCGGGCGCGAGGTCGCCGAGGAGGTCGTCGATCGGCGCGCCGATCTGCTGCACCGCGTCGGTGACCTGCTTGAGGACCGCCGTCAGCGGGTCGGTGAGCGCACCGAGGTCGGACTCCGGGATGACCGTCGTGCCGGCCACCGTGACCTGGAGGCTGACCTTGCCGATGTTCGTGACGATGTCGTCGATCGCGTTGTTCAGGACGTTCGTGATCTTGCCGGCGATCAGGTCGCTGGTGATGTACTGCACGAGGTCCGTGTTCGCCGGGAGGTTGTTGATGTCGACGCCGGCCGCCTGCAGGATCTTCGCGAGGTCGAGCGAGATCGTGCCCGCCGTCAGGTCCACGGCCACGCCGTCGCTGGAGAAGTTGGCGATGCCGCTCGTGACGTCGCCGAGGCCCTTGATCTGGACGGTGATGAGCTGCGCGAGCGTCTCGTTCGTCAGGATGGCGCCGATCTGCGGCGGGAGGTTGCAGAGGTTGACGTTCGAGACGCCGAGGAGCGTGAGGACCGGCTCCAGCGCGTCACCGACGGCACCGAGACCGAGGCTGTCGAGCTGCGCGAGCAGCGTGCTGGTCGTGACGTTCAGCGTGCTGCCGATCACCGGGCAGAGCGCGGCCGGGCTGATGGTGATGTCGTTCGCCGCGTCCAGGCCGTTGAGCGCCGTGCCGAGGTCACCGGTCAGGTCGGCGAGCAGCGGGACCTTGACGTCCAGCGTGGCGCTGCCGATCTGGTAGTCACGCGTCAGGTCGCCCTTGTCGATGACGGCGGAGCTGGACAGCGCGCCGAGCGAGAGGTCGACGCCCGCGAGCTCGTCGTTGATGCCGTTGAGCAGGCCGCCGTCGAGCGAGATCTTCGCGTTCGAGGGGAACTCGCCGTTGCCGGGAGCCAGGATCGCGCCGGTGTTGTTCACGGCGCCGCTGGCCGCAGCGGCGGAGTTCGTCTGGGGCGCTGCCGCGTAGTGGTTGGCGACGCCGGCCGAGCCGTTGCCCGGGCTCAGGAAGTCGGCCAGGTTGAGGTCGATCCCGCCGGGGATGTCGATCGGGATGGCCTGCAGCACCGTCAGCGACAGCGGGTTGGTGTTCGGCCCCGGGTCGCCGGGGTTGTCGGCCGAGGTGCCCTCCAGCTCCGCGATGGCGTCGAGGTTGGTGCCGCCGATCGTGCCGCTGAGGAAACGGCTGGTCGCGTGCGACTCCGTCTCGTCGGCCGCGTTGGCGGAGAAGGCCGCCGCTGAGGTGATGAGCAGGGTGCTCAACCCGAGGGCGAGGGTGTTCCTGCCGAGCTTGTTCATCGTGGAGTGACTCCCATGTCGCTGTGTCTTGCGGTGCGCGTCTTGGGGGGAAGAGCTGCGGACCGCGGGCCGGTGCAACGCCCGCCTCAGCGGTCGTTGCGGGACATCTTACGCAGATCTCAGGTCAGCGTGCGCGTTGCGTGTCACCTGAGACACATCACACAGCGTTGCGCAGGTCAACCAGCTGCGCGTCACCGGCCCGACCACGCCGCCGTGCCCACCAAGCCCTGCACCAGCGTCCGCCGCGGCGCCACGACGCGTCGCTGACCAGCATCATGTCGACCGCGATCATCACGAGGGAGAAGTACATGATCCCCATGAAGACGCCGATCCCGAGGTGCATCCCGGTCACCACGACGAGCGACAGCGCCCGGGTGCTGCGGTAGAGCAGCAGCACGGGGAACAGGAGCTGGACGACGATGGCCGTCCAGGTCGCGGCCATGACCACGGGCGACGCGCTCGACAGCGGGTGCAGCAGGTCGCGCCACGGCGAGTACGCCTCGGTCTGCAGCGGGTAGTAGACCGCCCTGCCGTCGAGCCAGAGCTCGCTCTGCACCTTCCAGAGCGCCGAGCCCACGTAGACCATGACCACCTGGTGGATGATCAGGACCACCGCCACGTTGTGGAGGGTGGTCGACAGCCAGCCGGGCAGCACCGGTCGCAGCTCGCCACGTCGCGCACGCAGCCACGCGTCGACCGACAGGTGCCGGCCGGAGTCGGTGAAGCAGGCGTACAGCAGCACCATGCGCAGCACGGCGTCGCCGCCGGAGCCGACGAACGGGTTGCAGACGTACAGCGACATCCAGAGGAACAGGGTCAGCAGCGCCGAGGCGCGGGTCCAGAGGCCCACCATCAGCAGCACCCCGGCCAGCACGGTCAGCAGATAGAGGGCGTCGAAGCTCGCCCCGTGCGCCTGCTGGAAGATGCCGAGGAAGCCCGGCCACGGCTTGACGTCACGCACGCCCTGCGTCCACGTCGCGCCGTCGCCCCACGTGTAGTGACGGTCGGGCCAGTTGGCGAGCAGCTGCGTCCAGACGATGAGACCGAGCACGATGCGCGTGATGGCGAGGCCGCGCGTGGCGTGCTTCCGGGCGGTCAGCCAGGTCCAGACCCGGTCGCCGACGCCCCTCACCGGTGCCTCCGCAGGAAGTCGGCCACCGCGGCGCGCTCGGCGGCGTCGCCGCGCAGCGGGGTGCGCCACCCGTTGATCCGCTGGACCGGTGTGGGACGCGCCGCCTGCCGCTCCGCCGCCGTGCCGTGCCTCGCGGGCCACGGGGTGACGTCCTGGCTGCGGGTCGCGTAGCGGACGGCGACGTACCGTCGTCCGGGGTGCGCGGCCTCCAGCGCGTCGGTGGCCAGCTGCGACGTCGCACGGTCGTAGGCGAGGTAGAGGGCGACCTGCGCGTCGTCGAACCGGTCGTTCGAGCCCGCGCGCAGCTCGCGGTCGAGGGCCTTCCACGAGAGGACGTCAGCGGGGTCGACGACGTCGGCGACCTTCCGCTGCGGCTCGTCGAGCGTCGCGTAGCGGTTCGCCAGCGGACCGTAGAGCTTGTTGGTGACGTAGCCGGCGCGGCCGCCCACGAGCCGGTGGCGCACGAGGTCGAGCTCGACGTCGGTCCAGTCCAGCCACGGCGTGACCTGCATCCGGCCGTCCTCCTCGTAGGCGCCCTGGAAGCGCACGACCCGGTCGGAGGCGATCGGGTTGGGGGCGAAGAGCCGCCAGTTCTGCGAGAAGTATGCGCCGAGGTAGGACGTCGCGGGACGCGCGGCGTCGGAGTACGCGTTCGGTGGCAGGGCCGCCGCGGTGACGGCGAGCAGGTGCGCCGCGCCGAGCGCGACGACGATGCCGACCACCGCGACACGCCAGCGGGAGGGACGCGGGGGCGCGTCGACCGACTCGTGCTGCACCCGGTCACGGTACTCGTCGGACCCGCGCGAGGATGGCCACATGCACGTACGGACCGTCTCGCCCCACGACCCCGACGTCGCTGCGTTGCTCGACGAGCACCTCGCGGAGATGCGGGCGACGTCACCGCCGGAGAGCGTGCACGCCCTCCCCCACGACGCCCTGGCCCGACCCGACGTGCTCATGGTCGCCGCCTGGACGGACGACGCGCCGACGGTGCTGCTGGGAGTCGGTGCGCTCAGGACGCACACCAGTGAGCTCGGGGAGCTCAAGGCGATGCGGACGACGCAGGCCGCTCGCGGGCGCGGCGTGGCGGCCGCCGTCCTGGAGCACCTGCTCGACGCGGCGCGCGCCGACGGTCTCCGGCGGGTCTCGCTCGAGACCGGCGCCGAGGAGCACTTCGCCCCCGCCCGTCGGCTCTACGCACGACGGGGGTTCGTCGTGTGCGGACCGTTCGCCGACTACGGGCCGGACCCGCTCAGCGTCTTCATGACGCTCGACCTCGTCGCCGACGGGACGGGTCAGGCCTCCGGGCCGAAGCTGGCGTTGTAGCGGCGCAACGTCAGCGCGACGTCGCAGAGGTCCTCGCGGCTCCAGTCCGCGAACCGCTCGCCGAGCAGCTCCCGGCGGGCGACGTCGACGGCTCGGACCCGACGACGACCCTCGTCGCTGACCGACAGGAGCGTGGCGCGGCCGTCGTCCGGGTCGGGCGTCCGGTCGACGAGGCCGAGGTCGAGCAGGTGCTGCACGGAGCGGCTCACCGCGCCCTTGTCGAGGTGGAGCACGTCGCACAGGCCGCTCCCCCGGACCGGACCGTCGGCCTCGACCTGCACCAGCACGAGGTACCCGACGGCCTGGAGGTCGGGGTGCACGAGCCGCGCACGCTCGGTGAGCGCACGACGGGCGCGCCGCATCAGCACCCCCACCTCGTGCTCGACGAGCCGGAGCGCGTCGAGCGACGAGGCGGCGGGAGGCACCGTGCCGGCGGTCATCGCAGGCTCGCCACCGTGTCGGCCGGCTGTCCCTCGGTCTCGAGCACCTCCACGTCCTTCTGGATCGTGGTGCGCAGCGGGACCTCCTTGATGAAGAGGATGCAGACGAGCGCGGCGAGCGCGAACGGCGTGGCGACCAGGAAGATGTGCCCGAACGCGTCGCCGAAGGCGGTCTCGTAGAGCGTCCGGAAGGGGCCCGGGAGCGTCGACAGGTCGGGGATCTGACCGGTCGAGTGGCTCAGCCGCTCGAGGTCCGAGCGGTTGAGCTGGCCGGAGGCGGCCAGCTCGCGGACGCCGTCGGAGACGTTGCCCTTCACGTCGTGGCTCAGGATCGTGCCGAGCACCGCCACGCCGGCGGACCCGCCGAGGGAGCGGAAGAAGGCGACGACGGAGCTCGCGGCGCCCATGTCCTCGAGCCGGGTGTTGTTCTGCACGGCGAGCACCAGGTTCTGCATGGTGGCGCCGAGGCCCAGGCCGACGAGCGCCATGTAGAGGCCGACGACGTACAGGGACGTGCTGGCGTCGATCGTGCCGAGGAGGCCGAAGCCGAGCACGACGAGGAGCATGCCGCCGACCAGCCAGCGCTTCCAGACGCCGGTGCGGCTGATGATCCGCCCGGAGGTGATGCTCGAGACGAGCAGCCCGCCGACCATGGCGATCGACATCAGGCCCGCCTCCGTCGGCGTCATGCCGCGCGAGTACTGGAAGTACTGGCTCAGGTAGACCGTCGCGCCGAACATGGCGACGCCGATCATGACGGAGGCGAGGGTGGCCAGCGACGTGGTGCGGTCGCGGAAGAGTCGCAGCGGGATGATCGGCTCCCGGGCGTAGCGGGCCTCGACGAGGAGGGCGAGCGCGATGAGCAGCACGCCGCCGACGACGAGCAGGGCCGACGTGGCGGAGACCCAGGCGAAGTGCGCACCGGCGAGGGAGATCCAGACGAGCAGGAGGCTGACGCCACCCATGATGAGCGTGGCTCCGAGGTAGTCGATCGAGACCTCGCGACGCACGACGTGCAGGTGCAGCGTGCGCTGCAGCAGCACGAAGGCGGCCACGGCGAACGGCAGGCCGACGAAGAAGCAGCCGCGCCAGCCGAGCGGGCTGTCGACGATGACGCCGCCGATCAGCGGTCCGCTGACGGTCGCGAGGGCGAAGACGGCACCGATGTAGCCGGAGTAGCGACCGCGCTCGCGGGGGCTGACCATCGACGCGATGACAACCTGCACGAGGGCGGTCAGGCCGCCGACGCCGAGGCCCTGCACCGCGCGGGCGCCGATGAGCACGCCCATGCTCTGCGCGGACGCCGCGATGAGCGAGCCGATCGTGAAGACGACGAGCGCCACCTGCACGAGCACCTTCTTGCTGAACAGGTCGGCCAGCTTGCCCCAGATGGGCGTGGTGGCGGTCATCGTCAGCAGCGTCGCGACGACGACCCAGGTGTAGCCCGTCTGGCTGCCCTTCAGGTCGGTGACGATCCGCGGCAGCGCGTTGGTCACGACGGTGCTGGACACCATCGCGACGAACATGGCCAGGAGGAGGCCGCTCAGCGCCTCGAGCACCTGACGATGGCTCATCTCCCCGCTGTCCTCGGACGACGGTGGTGCGGTGGCGGCGATGCGTTCTGACACGGCTGCTCTCTCTGCTCGACGATACTGGTTGACATCTGCAACCATACCTCGATGGTTGCCATCCGCAACCAAGGGCATGAGTGACCTCCGCCACCTGTCGTCCCCGCGTCGGCCATGATGGGCGCATGACCCTGCTCGGAGTCGTCCTCGTCGCCCTCGCAGCGCTGCTGCACGTGTACATCTTCTGGCTCGAGTCCTTCGCCTGGACGACACCGCGGGGACGCCGCACCTTCGGCCTCGGCCCCGAGGAGGCCGAGGCCACGCGCGAGCTCGCCTACAACCAGGGCTTCTACACCCTCTTCCTCGCCGTGACGGCCTGGGCGGGAGCCGTGCTCGTGGCCCTCGACGTGACCACCGTCGGCGCGACCCTGGCGTTCGCCGGTGCGGGATCGATGGTCGCCGCCGCCGCGGTCCTCCTCGTGTCGAGCCCCGACAAGGCGCGCGCCGCCGTGTCGCAGGGCGTGCTGCCGCTGCTCGGCGTCGTCGCGCTGGCCGTCGGGCTGCTCTGAGCCCCGCTCCCTCGACGTCCGACGGAGCCGACGACGCACGAGGGCCCGGACCGTGCCGGTCCGGGCCCTCCTGTGCGTAACGGGGTGCGTCAGCGGTGCAGGTCGAAGCGGTCCGCCTCCATGACCTGAACCCAGGCGCCCACGAACTCGTCGACGAACGCGTCGGCGCCGTCGTCGCTCGCGTACACCTCCGCCACGGCCCGCAGCTCGGAGTTCGAGCCGAAGACCAGATCGGCCCGACTGCCCGTCCAACGGACGGCGCCGGAGGCGTCGCGCCCCTCGTAGATCCCGGCCTCGGGGTCGACGGAGGTCCACGTGACGTCCAGGTCGAGCAGGTTCACGAAGAAGTCGTTCGTGAGGGTGCCCGGGGCGTCCGTGAGGACACCGAGCGTCGACCGGTCGTAGGTGGCGCCCAGGACCCGCAGACCTCCGACGAGCGCGGTCATCTGCGGGGCGCTGACCCCGAGCAGGTTCGCGCGGTCGAGGAGCAGGTGCTCCGCCGGCAGCCGGTTGCCCTTGCCGAGGTAGTTGCGGAAGCCGTCGGCCCGCGGCTCGAGCCACTCGAAGGACTCGACGTCGGTGTGCTCGAGCGTCGCGTCGACGCGGCCCGGCGTGAAGGGCACCTCCAGCTCGCGGCCGGCCGCCTTGGCGGCCAGCTCGATGCCGACACCGCCCGCGAGGACGATGAGGTCGGCGAGGGAGACGTCGGTCCCCGACTCCGCCTGGATGCCCTCGAGCACGCCGAGGACGCGGCGCAGCTCGCCCGGGTTGTTGACCTCCCAGCCGACCTGCGGCTCGAGGCGCACCCGGGCACCGTTGGCGCCACCGCGCTTGTCGCTGCTGCGGAACGTCGACGCCGACGCCCAGGCGGTGCCGACCAGGTCGGTCACGCTCAGGCCGGAGTCGGCGACACGCTGCTTCAGGTCGGCGATGGCGGCCGCGTCGAGCGGGGCGCCGGTCGCCTCGGGCAGTGGGTCCTGCCAGATCAGCGTCTCCACGGGGACCTCCGGGCCGAGGTAGCGGTCCTTGGGGCCCATGTCACGGTGCGTCAGCTTGAACCAGGCGCGGGCGAACGCGTCGGCGAACGCGGCCGGGTCGTCCTTGAACCGGCGCGAGATCTGCTCGTAGGCCGGGTCGGTGCGCAGGGCCACGTCGGTGACCAGCATCCGCGGCTTGCGGTTCGGTCCGCCGTGGGCGTCGGGGATGATCGCGTCCGCGTCCTTGGCCTCGAACTGCCAAGCACCGGCAGGGCTCTTGGTCAGCTCCTACTCGAAGCCGAAGAGGAGCTCGAAGAAGTCGTTCGACCACTGGACGGGCGTCCGCGTCCAGGTGACCTCGAGGCCCGACGTGATGGTGTCGTTGCCGTGACCGGAGCCGTAGGAGTTCTTCCAGCCCAGGCCCTGCTCCTCCAGCGGCGCGCCCTCGGGCTCGGCACCGACGTACCGCTCGGGGTCGGCCGCGCCGTGGGTCTTGCCGAAGGTGTGGCCACCGGCGATCAGCGCGACGGTCTCCTCGTCGTTCATGGCCATGCGGCCGAACGTCTCGCGGATGTCACGAGCGGCGGCCAGCGGGTCGGGCTCGCCGTTCGGACCCTCGGGGTTGACGTAGATGAGGCCCATCTGGACGGCGGCCAGCGGACGCTCGAGCTCCCGGTCGCCGCTGTAGCGCGCGTCGCCGAGCCACTCGGTCTCCGGACCCCAGTACACGTCGGCGTCGGGCTCCCACACGTCCTCACGACCGCCGGCGAATCCGAAGGTCTCGAAGCCCATCGACTCCAGCGCCACGTTGCCGGTGAGCACGATGAGGTCGGCCCACGAGAGGTTCTTGCCGTACTTCTTCTTGACCGGCCAGAGCAGACGGCGGGCCTTGTCGAGGTTGCCGTTGTCGGGCCAGCTGTTCAGCGGGGCGAAGCGCTGCTGGCCGGCACCGGCGCCACCGCGGCCGTCGTGCACGCGGTACGTGCCGGCGCTGTGCCAGGCCATGCGGATCATGAGGCCGCCGTAGTGGCCGAAGTCGGCGGGCCACCAGTCCTGCGACGTCGTGAGCACCTGCTCGATGTCGCGCTTGACCTCTGCGAGGTCGAGCGACTCGAACGCGGCGGCGTAGTCGAAGTCGTCGCCGAGCGGGTTCGCGACCGACGGGTTCTTCGCGAGGATCTTGAGGTTCAGGCCCTCGGGCCACCACACCTTGTTGGCGTCCTGGCGCGTCGGGTACGGCAGGCTGTCGTGCGCGACGGGGCACTGGCCCTCCGGTGCGCCCTTGGCCTCCAGGGGGTCGTTCATCTCGCCGACTTCGGCGTTCGGCTTGTCGTGCTCGCTCACGATGTTCCTCTCAGGTGGGTGGACGGTGCGGACCGCTGCCCTCAGGCGGGCGCGGGAGTCTGAGGATCGCGCGGGGTCGGTGCCGACCCGGCGCGCGCACAGGCGGGGCAGGTGCCCCAGAAGATGACCTAGGCCTCGTCGATGACGAAGCCGTGGTCCTGCGACGGCACGAGGCAGGGCGCCTCGCCCGTGGCACAGTCGACGTCGGCGATGGTGCCGCAGGTGCGGCACACGACGTGGTGGTGGTTGTCGCCGACACGACGCTCGTACCGAGCCGCGTGGCCGTGCGGCTGGATGCGACGCACGAGACCGGCCTCGGTGAGCGCCGCCAGCGAGTCGTAGACCGCCTGGTGCGAGACGTCGGGGACGTCGCGACGCGCGGCGTCGATCACGTCGCCGGTGTCGGCGTGGGGCAGACGCTCCAGCGCCTCGAGCACGGCCACCCGCGGGCGGGTGACGCGCAGGCCGGCCCCCCGTAGGAGGTCGGCGACGTCGAGGTGCGGCATGTCGTCGACTCTACCGGCTTTCTTGAACGAGTCAAGAAAGGACACGCGGTGTTCACCTCCTGCCCACGTGCGTGTCCCCGGGTCGTGCGGACGAGCCGACGCACCGCCCTGCTCCTACCCTGGTCCGGTGACGATCAGTGACGCCCGTCGGGCCGAGTTCATCGAGTCCTTCGCCCGCGTGTGGACGACGCGCGGGGCGTCGCGCACCGAGGGCCGGATCGCCGCGTACCTCCTCCTCGACGAGTCCGACGGCGTCACGGCCGCGCAGATCGCCGCCGACCTCGACGTGAGCACGGGATCGGTCTCCAACGCCACCCGCAGCCTCGCCGACGCCGGCTTCCTCCACCACGAGCGCCGACCGGGCGAGCGCGCGACCCGCCACTTCATGGCGCGCGACGTGTGGGGGCGCTTCCTCCAGCACGAGCGGCCCTACCTGCAGGCCCAGCGGGACCTCGCCGCCAGCGCGCTGCCCGACCTCCCCGAGGGCAGCCCCGCCCACGAGCGACTCACCCACATGCACCACTACATGGCCTGGCTGCTCGACGACGTCCGTCTCGACGAGCGCTGGCAGGAGGTCAAGGCCGGGCGTGCTGGTCCTGCAGCGGGATCATCAGCGGAGTAGCCGACTCGGGGTCCTCGATCAGGCGGCACCGCACACCGAAGACCTCCTCGACCTGGGCACTGGTCACGACCTCGCGCGCCGTCCCCTCGGCGACGACGCCACCGTCGCGCATCAGCACGACGCGGTCGGCGTAGCGGGCCGCCTGGTTCAGGTCGTGCAGCACGGCCACGACGGTGCGTCCCGCGGCCCGGATCTCCTGGCACAGCCGCAGCACGTCGAGCTGGTGCGCGAGGTCGAGGAACGACGTCGGCTCGTCGAGCAGGACGAACTCGGTCTGCTGCGCGAGGACCATGGCGATCCACGCGCGCTGGCGCTGTCCTCCGGACAGGTCGGCCACCCGCCTGCCGGCCAGCGCGTCGACACCGGTGGCCGACAGCGCCGAGGCGATCGCCTCGTCGTCGCCCTCGCTCCACTGCCGCAGCGGGGAGTGGTACGGGTGCCGGCCCCGCGCGACCAGCTCCTCGACGGTGATGCCGTCGGGGACCACCGGCTCCTGCGGCAGGAGGCCGACACGTCGCGCGACGTGCTTGGAGCGGTGCCGCTCGACCGGGACGCCGTCGAGGACGACCTGCCCCGCCGTCGGGCGCAACGTCCGCGCGAGCGTCTTGACGAGCGTCGACTTTCCGCAGCCGTTGGGCCCGATGACCGCCGTGAACTGGCCGCGGCTCACCGTGAAGTCGAGGTCGCGCAGCACGGGCGCGCCGCCGTAGCCCACGGTGATCCCGTCGGCGCGCAGGGATGACTCGTTCATGTCGTGACGTTCCTCCAGTGGACGAGCAGCAGGTAGCCGAGGTACGCGCCGCCGACCCCGATCGTGACGACCCCGACGGGCAGCCCCTCCGCGGCAGGGACGTGCTGGGCGACGACGTCGGCGGAGAGCACGATCAGCACGCCGACGAGGGCCGAGGCCACGAGGTTCGGTCCGACGGCGCCGGTGAGCCGTCGCGCGACGTGCGGAGCCGTCAGGGCGACGAACGAGATGGGCCCCGACACCGAGACGGCGACCGCCGCCAGGAGCACCGACAGCACGATCGCCCAGGTCCGGGTCGCTGACGCGCGGGCACCGAGCGCGTCGCAGAGCTCGTCGCCCATGTCCATGACGAGCAGCCGGTGGTGCAGGGCGGCGACGCAGGGCAGCAGCAGGAGCAGCCCGCCGCCGATCGTCGCGGCGTGCCCGAGGTCGCGGGCCGAGAGCGAGCCGACCGTGTAGGCGGCCAGGGCGTGGGCGCTGTCGCGCATCTCGACGGCGACCACGTACTGGGTCACGGCCGTGCACATCGCCGCCACGCCGATGCCCGTGATGATCACGCGTGCGGGCGACGCGAAGCCGGAGCCGTTCGCCAGGTACACGACGCCGATCGCCGCGCCCGCTCCGAGCACCGCGCCGATCGGGGCCGGCACGGTCGAGCCGAGCACCACCGTGACGGCCACACCCGCACCCGCGCCGGCGGCGAGGCCGATGACGTCCGGGCTGCCGAGCGGGTTGCGCGTGACGGTCTGGAACAGCGCACCGGCGATACCGAGCGCGATCCCCACTCCCACGGCGACCAGCAGACGGGGCCCGCGCAGGCGCTCCAGGACGAACCGCGACCTCGCGTCGAGGTCGCCGGTCACCGCGTCGCGCAGGTCGGCCGCGGACAGGCCCAGGCGACCGAGCGACAGCGTGAGCAGCGATAGCACCACGCTGACCCCCACGACGGCCAGGCAGACCGTCACGGTGCGGCGACGCACGGGGACGACGACCCGCCGCACGGTCGCACTCACGCGGCGACCCTCGTGCGTCGCACCGCCGCGAGCAGGAACGGGGCGCCGAGGAACGCGGTGACGACGCCGACCATGAGCTCGGTCGGCCGGGCCACCACCCGGGCCAGCACGTCGGAGCCGACCAGCAGCGCGGCACCGAGCAGGAGCGCCACGGGCACCTGCCACCGCAGGTCGGAGGCGACCAGCGCCCGCGCCACGTGCGGCACCGCGAGGCCGACGAAGACGATCGGGCCGGCGGCGGCCGTGGCTGCTGCCGCGAGGAGCGTCGCCGCGGCGAGCGCCCCGACCCGCACCCAGGCGACCCGGACGCCGAGCGAGGTCGCGACGGCGTCGCCGAGCTGCACGGTGTTCAGGCCCGGTGCGACCAGCACCGTCAGGACGAGACCGACGAGCATGACCGGGGCCACCATCGCCAGCGTCTCCCACCGCACCCCGGCCAACGACCCGACGACCCAGAAGCGGTAGGAGTCGAAGGCGTCGGGTCGGGTGAGGATCATCGCCTGGACGTAGGCGCCCAGCACCGCGCTGACGACCGCGCCGGCGAGGATCAGCGGGACCACCGACTCGCCGCCGGCGCGTCGGCCGAGGGCGTAGACGACGGCCACGGCGACCAGGGCGCCCGGGATCGCCACCCACACCATGGCCGTCCCGTTCCCGAGCCCGAGGAACGCCGTGGCGGTCACGATGGCGGCCGACGCGCCCATGCTGACGCCGAGCAGGCCCGGCTCGGCGAGCGGGTTGCGGGTGACCGCCTGGATCAGCAGCCCGGCCGTGGCCAGCGCGGCTCCCACCACCGCGCCGACCACGGTGCGCGGGACGCGGGCCTCGACGATCCGGCCCAGGTACTCGTCGCCGCGACCGGTCAGCACGTCCCAGACGTCCGAGACCTCGTTGGCGCGCACGCCGAGCACGACGCTCAGCGCCGCGGTGCACCCGAGGACGACGACCAGGCCGAGGAGCAGAGCCCCTCGACGCATCACGCGCCGGCCCGCGCCAGGGCTCGGTCGATCATCGGCTGGTAGCGCTCGAGCGCCCACGGCACGGTCAGCGGCGTGATGATCGAGGACGCCGTCACGAAGGACTGGTCGGTCGGCGCGACGAGAGCACCCTTCTTCACCGCCGGGATGCCGGCGTACAGCGGCTGGGACTCGGTCTCCTTGCGGCTCTTCTCGTCGGCGTAGAAGGTGAAGATCACGTCGGAGTCGTCGAGCATGTCGGCGTTCTCCAGGCCGATGAGGGCGGAGTCGGTGCCCGGCTCCTCCCAGTCCTTCAGCTCCTTCTCGCTCAGCGCGGGCTCCAGGCCGAGGGCGGAGACGAACGTGACCCGCTGCTCCCCGGGGTAGAACACGCCGAGCGTGCCGGGACCGTTGGTGTAGATGAAGGAGAACGTGCGGCCCTCGTACCTCGGGTTGGCGGCGGAGGCGAACTGCTCCTCGATGTCGTCGACGAGCCCGGCGGCCGCCTTCTCCTCGCCGAGCGAGCGGCCGATGGTCGCGATCTGGTCCTCCCAGGTGATGACCCAGGGCTCCTTCTCGTAGGCGACGGTGGGGGCGATGTCGCTGAGCAGGTCGTACTGCTCCTGCGTCACGCCCGACCACGGGGCCAGGATGAGGTCGGGCTCGAGCTCCAGGATCGCCTCGATGTCGAGCTCGGTGCCGCCCGTGAACTGCTTCGGCAGCTCGTCCCCCCGCTCGGTGACGGCCTCGTGGATCCACGGCAGGTAGCCGGTGTCGTCGGCGCCCCACGGGTAGGACTCGATGCCGACCGGGGTGACGCCGAGCGCGATGGCCGTCTCGGCCGACCCCTGCCCGAGGGTGACGACCCGCTCCGGCTTCTCGGTGATCTCGGCGGTGCCGAGCGCGTGCTTGATCCGGACGGTCTCGAAGTCGCCGGAGGCGGAGTCCTCCGCCGTGGACGTCCCTCCGCAGGCGGACAGCAGCAGGGCGGCGCAGAGGACCCCCACGACGCTCGTGAGGACGGAACGGACGGACGACATGGGGCCTCCTGGTCGGCGGGCGGCACACGACGTGCCACTGATCACTGAGGGGGACCTTAGTAGATCTTCAAATTTTGTGAAACAGTGGGCGGTGCGACCTCGGACACGCCGACCCCGCCGAGCGAGCCGCGCGCCAGCACCGGTGCCGGCACCGGTGCCGGCACCGGCCACCGGCGACGTGGGACGGGGTCTTGCGCTCCCGAGGGCGGCACCCCTACGGTACGACCCGTTAGGACAGCCTAACCTTACTGAAGGAGCATCATGAGCACCTCCCTCCCCCGCCGCCTCCCCCTCGTGGTCGGGCTCGCCGCCGCCGCGGCGACCCTGGCCGTGCCGACCGTCGCGCACGCGGCCGGCACCATCTCCGTCACGCCGAGCACCGGCCTCTCGTCCAGCGCCAGCGGCTCGGTCGTCACCGTCACCGGCTCCGGCTACACGGCGAACGGCACCTACAAGGTCGGCACCTGCTCGACGAAGTCCTACGGGATGTTCGGGGTGCCGGCGTGCTCGTCCGGCGTGGAGACGACGGCCGACGCGAACGGCAACATCTCCGTCAGCTACACGGCGAAGAAGGTCAACTCCAACGCCCACTACGGCATCCCGGTGGCCGGCGCGGGACAGCCCGCGTCGTTCACCTGCAAGGGCAGCGCGGCCAACGACCAGTGCGCCGTGACGATCACCTCGCACAACGGCACGTCGTCGACCATCGAGGCGCAGGCCAACATCACCTTCCAGTGAGACCCGGGCGGGGGCGTGGAGCCGGACTCCGCGCCCCCGCCGTCCGCGTTGCGCGTCACGACGCGCAGCCCCTGCTCCCCTCGTCACCCTCCTCCCCCACGAAGGACCGTCATGGCCCCCGTCCGACTCCTCCCCCACGTCGTCCTGACGGCCCTCCTCGCCGGGCTGCTCGTCGCGATCCCGACCACGACTCCCGCCGTCGCCGCCGAGTCGCCCAGCACCATCACCTCCGGTTCCGTCGTCTGGGGCCTCAGGGACTCCTGGCGCACCTACATCGGTGACGGCTCCGAGGCGGGCGACGGCGCGACCGTCACCGCCTGGGACGGCACCACGCCGGTCGCCTTCCGGTTCCCGGTCGAGTCCGGCAGCTACGACCCCCAGACCCGGACCACGACCCTCGACCTCGCCGGCTCCGTCCACTTCCGCAGCTGGTACGGCCAGGTGCAGCCCGGCAAGTGGGCCCTCGACACGAAGTACTCCGACCTGACCGTGACGATCAGCCCCACCGTCCAGGAGATCCGCGGCACCCACACGGGCTACACGCGCGACGACCCGGGCGGCGAGCTGCACCACGACGTCGACGTCGTGCTCGCGCAGCTCGACGTCACCGACGTCCAGCCGACCACCGCGTCCGGCACCACCACGTGGACCGACGTCCCCGCCGTCGCCGGTCCGGGCTTCTCCATCTACGGACAGGGCACGACCCTCGACCCCGTCTCCATCGAGTACGTCGGGGACGGTGGCAAGCCCGACCTGACCGAGCGCTTCGACCGTCCTGGGGTCCCCGCGCTGCGCGAGGACGGACGCTGGATGTCGGTGAGCACGACGTCCGGCCTCGGCACGGCGAGCCGTGCCCTGGAGGTCTCCCCGAGGGGCGACGTCGTCTACGTCGCCGAGATCGCCCCCGAGATCGGCGACACGCTCGTCGTCCGGGCGCTCGACGCACGCACCATGGAGCCGGTGGGCCAGCCGTTCGAGCACCCCGTCGCCCCGGAGGAGGTCTACACCGGTCGCTACCTGCGCACCGCCATCGACCCGGCCACCGACACGCTCTTCTACGTGACGAGCCGCGACGGCGACCCCGCGGTCCGGACGACCGTGCGGTCCCTGACGTTCGACCGCGGGACCGGCACCTTCACGTCCTCCGTGGTCGGCCGCCTGCACGACGGACGGACCGGCGACGACGGGGCGACCCAGGTCCCCGGCGTCGGCTCCTTGGCGTGGAACCCGGTCGCCGGCGAGCTCGCCGTGCTCTCCGACGACCCGGGCGCGACCGACCTGGCCAGCAAGGTCACCCTCTTCCGGTTCAGCCGCCAGGGCGACGGCTGGACCCGCGCGTCGGGCACGGTGACGCTGCCCTCCACCGGCGAGTACGCGGGTGCCGTCGAGTACGGCGGGCCGTTCACGAGCGGCGAGATGGACACCGACCCCGACCTCGCCGCACTGGGCGACGGCTCCTACGTGCTGGCCACCGGCACCGGCTACGGCTACGTCGACGACGAGGTCCGCTACCTGCCGGCGCTGCACCTGCGCCCGTCGGGCGACACCGTCCAGGTCACCCCCGTCCCCGGCACGCGGCACACCAGCACGGTGTTCGGGACCTACTACGGGTACACCTCGGCGACTCCGGGCCCGGACGGATCGGTGCTGCTGCACGGCTCCGGCCAGTCGATCGAGGATTACGTGCGCGTCGACCTGGTCGACGGGGTCGCCACCGCCCGCGAGCCCTTCCGCGGCCCCGACGTCTACCCCGACTACGGCTACTCGGTGTTCGCCGCCTCGATGGTCTACGACGCCCAGCGCGACCTGATGTGGGCGACGGACAACGCCAACACCGACGGCGAGGCCGTCCAGCTCGTGCGCCGCGACGGGTCGACCGTGGGCTACCGCGTGCCCGACTACGCGACCTACTCCTTCGGGCGCGCCCTGCTCAAGGTGGGTCCTGACGGCTCGCTCTACGTGCCGCTGAAGAAGGACGGCTTCGGCTACGCGCGGCTCG
Source organism: Propionibacteriales bacterium (assembly GCA_026392465.1). GTDB lineage: Bacteria > Actinomycetota > Actinomycetes > Propionibacteriales > Nocardioidaceae > Aeromicrobium. The sequence goes on along the minus strand of JAPLCA010000038.1, from coordinate 140,394 downwards.
CGTTCGGCGGCATCACCCCGACGGTCGACCAGCAGCCGAAGGACGTGTCCGTCGAGCTCGGCGCCGACGAGCCCCAGCGCGACGTCAGCCTCCGCGCCGACGTCTCGGGCGCCTCGAGCCTGCAGTGGCAGCGACGAGTCGTCGGCGCCTCGCGCTTCACCGACGTCGAGGGCGCCACGGGCTCCTCGCTGACGGTCGCGGCGTCACCCAGCACCGCCGGGACCATCTACCGCCTCAAGGTCGCCAATGACGCCGGCACGGTGGTCTCCGAGGAGGCGCAGCTGACCGTCACCCACCCGCCACGGTTCGCGGTCCAGCCGCGGGACGTCCGCACCCGCCCGGGCACCGTCGCGAACCTCAACGCCGAGGTGCTCGCGTCCCCGGAGGTCACGTCGAGCAGCTGGCAGCGCCGGGTGGACGGCTTCTGGACGACCATCGGCTCGGACGACGACGACCTCGTCGTCGGCGACACGTCGCTCACGGTCCGCGAGACCAGCACCGACCAGACCGGGTCGCAGTTCCGGCTCAAGGTGACGAGCCCGCTCGGCACGGCGTACTCGCGGACCGCGACCCTGACCGTCGAGGCTCCGGCGCCGGAGGCCGGCAGGGTCAGCGGTGCGACGCTGGAGTGGTCGGGCTCGCAGGAGCTGCAGAAGGCGCCCCCGTTCGGCGGGTCGTCCTACTTCTCGGCCGGCGTCTCCGACGGCAGCGAGGGCACCTACCGCGCCCAGGCCGGCAACGTCTCGGTGCTGCAGGTCGACGGCGACGAGCGCACCGCCGCCTCCTGGGCCACACGGGCCGAGCACGTCGACGCCGACCCCGGGACCCAGCAGCTCGTGACGCTGGGCGACGGTCGAGGGCGCGTGGAGGCGGACGGGTCGGCGACGATCTCCTGGTCAGGCGCCTGGACCGTGAACTTCTACGGCGGGCTCGTGCCGTTCACGGTGAGCGACCCGGTCCTCACCGTCGACGACGCGGGCGTGGGGCGGCTCACCGCGGACCTGTCGGGCTACGGGTCGTCCCAGGAGAACCCGGGCGAGAAGACCCCGATCGCACCGGTCGAGGACGTCGTCGTGGCGACCTACCGCGACGTCGAGGTCGACCCGGACGGCTTCGTGGTCGAGCCCGACTACGCGGGCGTCCAGGTGGACGTCCCCGATGGCGCGAGCGCCCAGCTGCGGACGGGTGACGCGTGGGGGTCCTGGCCCCAGCCGTTCGTGGACTTCCACGCACGCACCGGCCTGACGTCGTACTGGTACAGCTCGGGCGGCGCGGCCGACCCGGACAAGCCCCCGGCCCCGATCGCCGTCGGCGCCTTCGAGGTCGACGGGACCGAGCCGGTGGCGGAGCCCCCGACGATCCTGACGCAGCCGAGCTCCATGACCGCGACGGTCGGCCGTGCGGCACGGTTCGCGGTCACGGCGTCCGGCGAGGACCTCTCCTACCAGTGGCAGCGCAGGGTCGGCTCCAGCTGGCTGGCCGTCGCCGACGCGGACGGGCCGACGCTCACGCTCGACCGCGTGGTGACGGCGGACCGTCGCGCGACCTTCCGGGTCCGCGTCAGCAACGCGAGCGGCGCGGTCGTCTCCCGGGCGGTCCGGCTCGACGTGGCTCCGGCCCGGACGGCGGCTCACGTGTCGCTCTCGCGCGCGTCGCAGACGTCGAGGGCTCCGGCCTCGAGGCGGGCGCTGGTGCGGGTCCGTCTCACGGCGTCGAACGGGACGACACCGGTCGGCACCGTCACCGTCCGGCTCGGCAGCCGCAAGGTCGCCACGGCCCGCACCAGCGGCGGCCGCGCCACGGTCCGGCTCCCCGCGGGCCTCGCCCGCCGCGGCTACGCCGTCCGCGCCACCTTCACGCCGCGCGACCCCGCCTCGTTCACGACGGCGACGAGCCGGCCGGTGAAGTTCCGCGTGCGCTGAGCGGGCGGTCGTCGGGACGTCGATCGCGTGGAGGCCCCCGGTCCAGCCGGACCGGGGGTCTTCGCTCGCTGGCGCACCCCCGCAAGCGGGAGGTACCCCCAACTCCTCCCCGAATCACCATCCTTGATTCGAACGGCAGAAGGCCCCCACCTCGACGAGAAAGGCCCCCAGTCACGTGGACTGGGGGCCTTCTGCCGTTCGAGTGGAGCATAGGAGATTCGAACTCCTGACCTCTTCCATGCCATGGAAGCGCGCTACCAACTGCGCCAATGCCCCTCGCGGGTGGTTCTCGCACTCGTCGATCACCGAGTAAGAACTCTAGACCCTCCCCCGGGGCGGGTAAACACCGGGGGTCACCCGTCGTCCGACATCACCGGCTCGGGCAGCGTGCCCGCGTTCCACTCGGTGAGCCGCCACCGGGTGTCGTGCTCCGGCGAGATCTGCTCCAGCGCGATCCACGAGCAGTTCGACAGCCCCGCGAACGTGCGCCAGGTGGCCTCCGGGAAGCCCAGGAACGTGCACACCCCCACGCGCAGGACCGCGCCGTGCGCCACGACCACCAGCGTCTGCTCGTCCTCGAGCGTCTCCAGCGCCTCCGTCACGGCGGCCGACAGGCGGGCGCCCGCCTCCGCGTGCAGCTCCGCTCCCGGGAACCGCTCCTCGCGGTCCTCCAGCATGGCCTTCATCAGGTCGGGGAAGCGCTCCCACGACTCCTTCCACGTCAGGCCCTCGCGCTCACCGAAGTTCATCTCCCGCAGCCGCTCGTCGAGCTCCACCGGCACCCCGGTGAGCCGCGACAGCTCTTCGGCCGTGTGCCGCGCACGCTGCAGGTCCGAGCTGACGATCCGCACCGGTCGCAGCGACGCCAGGCGTGCAGCCGCAGCCGCGGCCTGCCGGACGCCGACCTCGTCGAGCGCCGTGTCCGTCTGGCCCTGCACCCGCCCGGCGACGTTCCACTCCGTGCGCCCGTGGCGCCAGAGCACGACCCGGCGCGTCACGTGAGCTCGAGGTCGATCGTCGGGCAGTCGCTCCACAGCCGCTCGAGGGCGTAGAAGGCACGCTCCTCGGTGTGCTGCACGTGCACCACGACGTCGGCGAAGTCGAGCAGGATCCAGCGACCCTCGCGGTCGCCCTCCCGGCGCACCGGCTTCGCGCCCTGCTCGAGCAGCTTCTCCTCGACCGCGTCCTTGATGGCGCGGGCCTGCGGCTGGTTCGCGGCGCTGCACAGCAGGAACACGTCGGTGATGAACAGCTGCTCGGAGACGTCGAAGGCGATGATCTCGGTCGCCAGCTTCTCGTCCGCGGCGGCGGCAGCCACCCGGGTCAGCTCGACGGCACGGTCGGTTGCGGTCATGAGGGGTCCTCGGAGTCGGAGGCGGAGTAGAGACGGTGCTTGGCGATGTACTGCACGACGCCGTCGGGGACGAGGTACCAGACCGGCTCTCCCGACGCGACGCGTCCACGGCAGTCGGTCGAGGAGATCGCGAGCGCCGGGATCTCGACGAGCGTGATCCGCTCGGCCGGCAGGCCGGCGAGCGTCTGCTCGTCCATCTCGTGCCCGGGACGCGTACAACCGACGAAGTGGGCGAGCTCGAACAGCTCGTCGTGGTCGCGCCACGTCAGGATCGCGGCCATCGCGTCGGCACCGGTGATGAAGTACAGGTCGGCGTCGGGCATGGCCGCGGCCAGCTCGCGCAACGTGTCGATCGTGTACGTGAGGCCGTCGCGGTCGATGTCGACCCGGCTCACCTCGAAGCGCGGGTTCGCCGCCGTCGCGATGACCGTCATGAGGTAGCGGTGCTCGGCCGGCGAGACCTCACGGTCGGCCTTCTGCCACGGACGCCCGGTGGGGACGAAGACGACCTCGTCGAGGTCGAACCACGACTGCACCTCGCTCGCGGCGACGAGGTGCCCGTGGTGGATGGGGTCGAACGTGCCACCCATGACGCCGACGCGACGCCGGCGGATCGGTGCGTGCTCGGGGGCCACGTCGACGACCTGGGGCCCGTGGGTCGTGCTCAGGAGTGCTCGCGGCCCTTGCCGAAGGCCAGCAGCGCGATGAGCAGGACCAGGAGGATGCCCAGGGCGGTACCTCCGATGAGCATCGCCGTGAAGAGGAAGCTTCCTTCTTCTCCGGACTCCTCCATGGCGGCCAGGATCTCGAGCATGGCCGCAATCTACCAGCGTGCCCGCGGGCCCGACGATCCGGCGTGGGTCAGCGGACGTGCCCGTCGCCGGTCACGACGTACGTCGTCGTGGTCATCTCGGGCAGTCCCATCGGTCCGCGCGCGTGCAGCTTCTGGGTGGAGATGCCGATCTCCGCACCGAACCCGAACTCTCCGCCGTCGGTGAAGCGCGTCGAGGCGTTCACCATGACGGCCGCGGAGTCGACGCCGAGCGTGAACCTGCGCGCCGCGTCGATCGACCGCGTGACGATCGCCTCCGTGTGGCCCGAGGACCAGGTGCGGATGTGCTCCACGGCCTCCTCGAGGGAGTCGACCACCTTCGCGGCGATGTCGAGGGAGAGGTACTCCGTCGCCCAGTCGTGGTCGGACGCCTCGAGCACACCATGGGCGACCGCGGCGAAGGAGGCGTCGCCGTGGATCGTGACGCCGGCCACCTGCAGCGCCTTCGTCACTCTCGGCAGGAACTCCTCGGCGACGTCGCGGTGCACGAGCAGCGACTCGGCCGCGTTGCACACGCTCGTGCGGTGGGTCTTGGCGTTGAGGACGACGTCGAGCGCCATGTCGAGGTCGGCGTCCGCGTCGACGTAGACGTGCACGTTGCCGGTGCCCGTCTCGATGACGGGCACGGTCGACTGCTCCACGACCGTGCGGATGAGGCCCTCGCCGCCGCGCGGGATGACGAGGTCGACGAGGCCGCGTGCCTGCATGAGGTGCGTGGCGCTGCTCCGGTCGTCGGCCGGCACGGCCTGCACGACGTCGGCGGGCAGGCCGGTGGCGGCGATGGCCTCGCGCATGACGTCGACGATGGCCGCGTTCGACCGCGCCGCCGATCGCGACCCGCGCAGCAGCGACGCGCTGCCGGCCTTGAGGCAGATGGCCGCGGCGTCGGCGGTGACGTTGGGCCGCCCCTCGTAGATCATGCCGATGACGCCCATGGGCACGCGGATCTGCTCCAGCCGCAGACCGTTGGGCAGCGTCGAGCCGCGGACGACCTCGCCGACCGGGTCGGGCAGGGCGGCGACGTCGCGCACGCCCTGGGCGAACGCGGCCACCCGGTCGGGGTCGAGCAGCAGCCGGTCGACGACGTTCTCCGGCGTGCCCTCGGCGCGCGCGGCCTCGACGTCGAGCACGTTGGCCGCGACGATGCGCTCGGTCGCCGCCTCCAGCGCGTCGGCCGTGGCCAGCAGCGCCGCGTCCTTCTGCGACCGCGACGCCAGCGCCAGGGAGCGGGCCGCGGTGCGGGCGCGGCGGGCGAGCTCATGCACCTGATCCTTCACGGCTGAAGCCTAGTGCGTGTTCTCCCACCACTCCGCTGAGCGTGACGTTCGCGGGCCGTCCCGGGCAATCCCGCCCCGGAAACGTCACGCTCAGCGGGAGGGGGCGAGGGTCACCTGGTGTTCACCCGGGCCGTGCAGACTGGACCCATGATTCGGGGGAATCGGCTCGTCGCCGTGATCACGCTCGTCCTGGTCGGTACGGTCCTGGCCGTGCCCACCGCCTCCTCGCCCGCCGACGCGCGGGACCAACGCGGTCGTGGGGAGCCCACCGTGCGGGTCGCGACGTTCAACGCGTCGCTCAACCGGCCCGCCGCCGGTGATCTGCGCCGCGACCTGTCGACGCCGTCCAACGCCCAGGCGCGCGCCGTCGCGGAGATCGTGCAGCGCACGCGTCCCGACGTGCTCGTCCTGCAGGAGATCGACCACGACCCCGAGGCGCTGCGCCTGTTCCAGCGGAACTACCTCGAGCGCGGGCAGCAGGGCGCCGACCCCATCCGCTACCGGTACACGTTCACGGCATCGGTCAACACGGGCGTGCCCACCGGCCTCGACCTGAACGGCGACGGTCGCACCGACGGCCCCGACGACGCCTACGGCTTCGGGGCGTTCCCCGGCCAGTACGGCATGGCGGTGCTCAGCCGCTACCCGATCGACGAGAAGCACGTCCGCACCTTCCAGAAGCTGCTCTGGAAGGACATGCCTGGGAACCGCATGCCCCAGGGCTACTACTCCCCCGAGGCGGTCGACGTCCTGCGCCTGTCGAGCAAGTCGCACTGGGACGTGCCCGTGAAGGTCGGGCGACGCTCCGTCCACCTGCTCGTCAGCCACCCGACCCCGCCCGTCTTCGACGGCCCCGAGGACCGCAACGGCCGCCGCAACGCCGACGAGATCCGCTTCTGGGCCGACTACACCGGCCCCACCCGGGACTCCCGGTGGATCCGCGACGACCGCGGCCGTCCCGGCGGGCTGGCACGCGGTGCGTCGTTCGTGGCCGCGGGCGACCTGAACTCCGACCCCGTCGACGGCGACTCGCTGCCCGGCGCGGCGAACCAGCTCCTCGACCTGCGACGCGTGAACACGTCGCTGACGCCGTCGAGCGACGGTGCCGTGGAGGCGGCTCGCCTGCAGGGCGGTGCCAACCTCTCCCACCGGGGCGACCCGCAGTTCGACACCGCCGACTTCTCCGAGCCGCCGGGCAACATCCGCGCCGACTACGTGCTGCCGAGCGCCGACCTGGACATCCGCGACGCGCGGGTCTTCTGGCCGGTGCAGGCCGACCCGCTCTCGCGCCTCACGGGCACCTACCCGTTCCCCGCGTCGGACCACCGGCTCGTCTGGGTCGACCTGCGCCGCCCCTGACTCCCCCACCCCCGCTGAGCGTGACGTTTGCGGGCCGGCGAGCCGCGCCGCGCCCCGCAAACGTCACACTCAGCGGGAGGGGGACGGTCAGCGGGGGTGGAGGACGACGAGGTCGTCGCGGTGGACGACCTCGCGCTCGTAGCCGGCGCCGAGGTCGGCCGCCAGGTCGGGCGTGCTGCGCCCGAGGAGCGTCGGCAGCTCCGCGCTGTCGTAGGTGACGAGGCCGCGGGCGACCACCGTGCCGTCGGGCGCCACCACGTCGACCGGCTCGCCCGCCCCGAACTCGCCCTCGACGCCGACGATCCCGGCGGCCAGGAGCGACGCGTTGCGCACGGTGAGCGCACGGACGGCACCGTCGTCGACGAGCAGCCGACCCTTGGTCTCGCTGGCGTGCTCGAGCCACAGCAGACGGGTCGGACGACGTCGGCCGGTCGGGTGGAACCGTGTGCCCACCGGCTCGCCGAGCACGGCGGCGCGCGCGTGGTCGGCGCGCGCGAGCACCACGGGGATCCCCGCCCCCGTCGCGATCCGCGCCGCCTCGACCTTCGTCACCATGCCGCCGGTGCCGACCTTCGAGCCCACGCGCGCGACGTCGACGTCGTCGAGGTCGCCCGGACCGTGCACGTCGGTGATCGGCCGCGACTGCGGCAGCGACGGGTGGCCCGTGTACAGCCCGTCGACGTCGGAGAGCAGCACCAGCAGGTCGGCGTGCACGAGGTGGGCGACGAGCGCGGCGAGCCGGTCGTTGTCGCCGAAGCGGATCTCGCTCGTCGCGACGGTGTCGTTCTCGTTGACGACGGGCAGCACGCCGAGCTCGTGCAGGCGCGCGAACGTCTGGTGGGCGTTGCGGTAGTGGCTGCGCCGCGTGACGTCCTCGACCGTCAGCAGCACCTGGCCGACCGTGATGCCGTGGGCGGCGAACCGCTCGGAGTAGTGCGCCACCAGCGCGCCCTGCCCGACGCTCGCCGCCGCCTGCTGGGTCGGCAGGTCACGCGGGCGCGTCGTCAGCCCGAGCGGACCCAGGCCCGCGGCGATCGCACCCGAGCTCACCAGGACCACCTCGTCGCCCTCGCGCCGTGCCGCGGCGAGCGCGTCGACGACGTGACCGACCTTCTCGGGGTCGAGGTGCCCCGCCGCCGAGGTCAGCGACGACGAGCCGACCTTGACGACGACGCGCCGGGCGCTCACGACCGGTCGTCCGCGCTGACGTCGGCGCGGCTGGCGTCTGCGGTGCGGCTGTCGTCTGCGGTGGGGCTGTCGTCTGCGGTGCGGGCCTCGAGCTCGACGTCGTCGTCGAGGTCGAGCAGGTCGTCGTCGTCCTCGAAGGTCCAGTCGGGCGCCGCGCTCGGCTGCTCGCCGCGCGCACGCGCCTTGCGCGCCTCGGCCTCGTAGGCGCGCTTGGCCGCCAGCTGCTCGCGTCGCTCGACGTTGGTGCGACGGTCGTCGCGGTCGAGACGCTGGTCCTCGCCACGGCGGCCCAGCATCTCGGCACCGGCCTGGATGGTCGGGTCGAAGTCGAAGACGACGGCGTCCTCCCAGCCCTGGTCGGCGGTGCCGCCGATGACGACGTCGTCGCCGGGCTCGGCGCCCTGCTTGGCCAGCGCCTCCTCGACACCGAGTCGCGCGAGCCGGTCGGCGAGGAAACCGACGGCCTCGTCGTTGCTGAAGTCGGTCTGGCCGACCCAGCGCGCGAGCTTCGCGCCGCGCACGATCCACTGCCGCTGGCCGTCGGGGCCCCGGCGCTGGTCCACGGTGAACTCCGCGCCGACCCCGGCCGCGGCCTGCGGGCGCAGCACGATGCGGGTGATCTCCTGGGTGGGCGTCTCGGCGCGGCGACGCGCGACGATCTGCGCCATCGCGAAGGACAGCTCGCGGAGCCCCTGGTGGCTGGCCGCCGACACGTCGTAGACGTCGTAGCCGCGCTCCTCGAGGTCACCGCGCACGAACTCGGCGATCTGCGCGGCGTCCGGCACGTCGGTCTTGTTCAGGGCCACCAGACGCGGCCGCTCGAGCAGGTCCTTGCCGGTCGCGCCCTCGGGCAGCGCCTCGGCGTACGCCCGCAGCTCGGCCTCGATGACGTCGAGGTCGGTGAGCGGATCACGGCCGGGCTCGACCGTCGCGCAGTCGACCACGTGCACGAGTGCGGCGCACCGCTCGACGTGGCGCAGGAAGTCGTGGCCGAGGCCTCGCCCCTCGCTCGCGCCCTCGATGAGGCCGGGCACGTCGGCCACCGTGAACGTCGTCGACCCCGCGGTCACGACGCCGAGGTTGGGCACGAGCGTGGTGAACGGGTAGTCGGCGATCTTCGGACGAGCACGGGACAGCGCCGCGATGAGGCTCGACTTGCCGGCGCTCGGGAACCCGACGAGGCCGATGTCGGCCACGACCTTCAGCTCGAGCACGATGGTGCGCTCCTGGCCGGGCTCGCCCTTGAGCGCGAAGCCGGGCGCCTTGCGCTTGCTCGACGCGAGCGCGGCGTTGCCGAGGCCGCCACGACCGCCCGCCGCGATCACGACCTCCGTCCCGACGCCCACGAGGTCGGCCAGCACCTCGCCGGTGCCGTGCGGGCCGCCCGAGCGCACCACGGTGCCGTCGGGGACCTTCAGGACGAGGTCCTCGCCGTGCGCGCCGCTCCTGTTGCTACCACCGCCGGGAGCGCCGTTGCCGGCCTTGCGCCGCGGCTCGTGGTGGTACTCGACGAGCGTCGTCACGTCGGCGGCGACGCGGAGGATGACGTCGCCACCGTGCCCGCCGTTGCCGCCGTCGGGGCCACCGAGCGGCTTGAACTTCTCGCGGTGGACCGACGCGACGCCGTGCCCGCCGTTGCCGGCGACGACCTGGAGGGTCACGCGGTCGACGAAGGTGGGGACGGCCATGTCAGGTGCTCCTGGGGGTGGTGTGGGGACGTCGAAGGGGTGGCCCGCATGCGCGGACCACCCCTTCGACGGATGTTCTGCCGGTTACTCGCCCGGGACGATGTTCACGACCTTGCGGCCGCGACGCGTCCCGAACTCGACCGAGCCGGCCGACAGCGCGAAGAGCGTGTCGTCGCCGCCACGGCCGACGTTGGTGCCGGGGTGGAAGTGGGTGCCGCGCTGGCGGACGATGATCTCGCCGGCGTTGACGAGCTGGCCGCCGAAGCGCTTGACGCCGAGGCGCTGTGCGTTGGAGTCGCGGCCGTTCTTGGTGGAGGCTGCGCCCTTCTTGTGTGCCATGAGTTCAGTCCTCTACTTCGCGATGCCGGTGATCTTGACCTGGGTGTACTTCTGACGGTGACCCTGGCGCTTCTTGTAGCCGGTCTTGTTCTTGTACTTCTGGATGATGATCTTCGGACCCTTGGTCGCGCCGATCGCCTCGGCGGTCACGGAGACCGTCGAGAGGGTGTCGGCGTCGGCCGTGACGGCGTCGCCGTCGACGTACAGGACGGCCGGCAGCGAGACGGACTCGCCCTCGGCGAGGCCGAGCTGGTCGATCTCGATGACGTCGCCGACGGCGACCTTCTGCTGCGTGCCGCCACTGCGCACGATTGCGTAGACCACGGGATTCCTCACTCGGTTCTTGCTGGAAGCTGTGTGTGCCGGGGGCCGGGGGCGTCCGGGTCCGACGGGGGCCTGGGCTCAGCGGCTGCGCTGGCCCGGGCAGGTGCCGGGCTCACACCCGGACAGGACGATCGGCGCGCACGGCGCGCCGAGGATCCATACTACGGACCCTCCCCCGGCTCGGTCAAAGCGGGGGTCTCGCCGGTCGGCTCGTCGCCGTCGCCTCCCTCGCCTGCGTCGTGGGAGGACTCCGGTGCGGCGCTCGCGGGGCCCTGCTCGGCCTCGGGCGTCGGCAGGGCGTCCTGGACCGGCTGCGGCGCCGAGGCGACGATGGGCTCGGGGACGTCCGACGGGACGGTCCCGACCTCGTCCGCGGGGGTCTCGGTCGTGGTCGCGACGTCGGAGGTGGTCTCCTCGTCGCCGGCCTGCTCGGCGGGGGTCTCGTCGGCCGGCGTCTGCTCGAGGACGGCGTCGACCGCCGGGGCGGGCGACTCCGTCAGCGCCTCGTCCGACGTGCCGGACGGCTCGTCGTCGCTGGACGCCGTCTCGTCGGTGACAGCGCCGGCCTTCGCGCGGGACGAGCCGCGACGCGACCGGCCGCCGCGCGACGACCCGGAGGTCGAGCCGCTCGACGTGCCGTCCTGGGCGTCGGGGCCGGTCGTCTCGCCCGCTGCGGCGTCGTCGACGGTCTCGTCGTCCCGCGACTCCTCCGCCCGGCCGCGGCGGCTGCCGTTGCCGTTGCCGTTGCCGTTGCCGTTGCCGTTGCCGTTGCCGTTGCCGTTGCCACCGTTACCGTTGCCGCGCCCTCGACGGGAGCGGCCACGCGGCTCCTCCTTCTTGGGCTCGACCGGCTCGGCGGTCACGACGACCCCGCGGCCGTCGCAGTGCTCGCACTCGGTGCTGAACGACTCCAGCAGACCCGTGCCGATCCGCTTGCGCGTCATCTGCACGAGACCGAGCGACGTCACCTCGGCCACCTGGTGGCGGGTGCGGTCGCGCCCGAGGCACTCGACCAGGCGCCGCAGCACCAGGTCGCGGTTGCTCTCGAGCACCATGTCGATGAAGTCGACGACGATGATGCCGCCGATGTCGCGCAGCCGGAGCTGACGGACGATCTCCTCGGCCGCCTCGAGGTTGTTCTTGGTCACCGTCTCCTCGAGGTTGCCCCCGGACCCGGTGAACTTGCCGGTGTTGACGTCGACCACGGTCATCGCCTCGGTGCGGTCGATGACGAGCGAGCCGCCGGACGGCAGCCAGACCTTGCGCTGCAGCGCCTTCTGGATCTGCTCGTCGATGCGCAGCACGTCGAAGGAGTCGCGGCCGTCGTGCTCCTCGGGCGACCACTCCTGCAGCCGCTCGGCGAGGTCCGGGGCGACGTGGCGGATGTAGCCGGAGATGTTGTCCCAGGCGTCGGAGCCCTCGACCACGAGCGACGCGAAGTCCTCGTTGAAGAGGTCGCGCACGACCTTGATGACGAGGTCGGGCTCGGCGTAGAGCAGCTGCGGCGCCTTGGCCTTCGGGGACGACTCGTCGTCGAGACCGGCCTTGGCCTTGATGTCCTCCCAGCGGGCGGTGAGCGCCGTGACGTCGCGGGTGAGCTGGTCCTCCGTGGCGCCCTCGGCCGCCGTGCGCACGATGACGCCCGCATCCTCGGGCAGCACCTCCTTGAGGAGGGCCTTGAGCCGGGAGCGCTCGGTGTCGGGCAGCTTGCGCGAGATGCCGTTGGACTGGCCGCCGGGCACGTAGACCAGGAATCGGCCGGGCAGGCTGATCTGGCTGGTGAGCCGGGCACCCTTCTGGCCGACCGGGTCCTTGGTGACCTGCACCAGCACCTGCTGGCCGGGGCTGAGCGCCTCCTCGATCTTGCGGGCCTTGCCGTTCTGGACGCCGCTCCAGTCGACCTCGCCGGCGTAGATGACGGCGTTGCGACCGGCGCCGATGTCGACGAACGCGGCCTCCATGCTCGGCAGCACGTTCTGGACCTTGCCGAGGTAGACGTTGCCGATGAGCGACGTCTGGCTCTCGCGGGCCACGTAGTGCTCGACGAGCACGGAGTCCTCGAGGACGGCGATCTGGGTGTAGTTGTCGGTGGAGCCGTGGCTGGTCGCGCGGTGCTGACGCACCACCATCTGGCGGTCGACGGCCTCACGGCGGGCCAGGAACTCGGCCTCGGAGACGATCGGCGCACGACGACGCCCGGCCTCACGACCCTCGCGGAGGCGCTGCTTCTTGGCTTCCAGACGGGTCGAGCCGGCGACGCCGGCGATCTCGTCCTCGGGGTTGCGGCCCTCGCGGACCCGCACGACCGTGTTCTCGGGGTCGTCGGGCGACGCGGCGGGCCTGTCGCCGGCGCGCGCACGGCGACGGCGGCGGCGCGTGGTGCCGCCCTGGCCCTCCCCGTCGCTGTCGTCGGAGTCGGCAGCGCCCTGGTCGTCGTCGGTTTCGTCGGCCTGGGGCTCGGCCGCGCCGTCCTGGCCCTGGTTCTCGCGCGGCTCGTCGCTCTTGTTGCGACGGCGTCCGCCGCGGCTGCGGCGACGGCGCTTCGAGCCGCCGCCCGAGCCCTCGCCGGACTCGTCCTGGTCCTGCTCGGCGGGCGCGGTCGCCGCCGACTCGGACTCCGAGGCGGACGTCTGCTCCTCGTCCTCGTCCTCGACCTCGTCGTCGGCCTGGGCCGCGCGCGGGGGCGCGGCGACCGGCTCGGGGGCCTGGAACGCGACGGCGACGGGCGAGACCTCGTCGGTCGCACGAGGCGCACGGGGGGCGCGCTTGCGGGCCGGACGCTTGGCGGGGGCCTGGGGGGCCTCCTCGCTCGTGCCGGCCTCGTCGGCCACCGGCGCCTCGGCGACGGTCTCGTCGGCGGTGGAGTCCTTCGGCGCGTCCTCGTCGGCGGGGTCGGCCGCGGGCTTCGGGGCGGCCTTCTTGCGCGGCGGGCGCTTGCGTGCCGGCTTGGCGGCCGGGGCGGCAGCGGCGTCGACGGTGGTGTCGCGGGCAGCCGTGGCGTCGTCGGCCGGGGTCTGTGCCGCCGCGTCGTCGGCGACGGTGGCCGGCGGTGCGGCCTTGCGAGTGGAGCGTCGCGCGGGCGTCTTGGTGACGACCGTGGCGCTCGGTGCCTGCTCGGCCGGCGGCGTGGTCGGCGCGGCGGGGGCGTCCGCCGCGGGCGCGGCGAAGATGTCGGTGCTCACCGCGGCGGGTGGACCGGCCGGCCGGCCGGCGGCCCGGCGTCTGGTGCGCACCGCGGGGGTGGACTCGGTGGTCGGAGTGTTCGTGTCGTCGTCGAGCATGTGCTCTCCTCAGCCCCCGGGTACGCCGCAGGGCGGTCGGGGTTCTGCGTCTGCGGCTCCTGCCCCGAGGGGCCGGTGCCGAAAGTCTTCTGTCGGGCCCGGAGCGCTGGCGCGTCCCGGGGTGGTCGACGTGCGGCCTGTCACTGGCTCCTCGCCCGGCCCGCCGCGGTCAGCACCCGATCAGGGTGCGTCGCGGTCGAGGGCGAGCGGATCGCCGACCGTCCCGGTCCCTGCGTCCAGAGGACCCTGGGCCGAGCGGGTCGCCAGCGGCGTCTGCTCGAGCGTCAGGTCCCCGCAGATGCGGAGTCCGGAGAGTACGTCGTCCGGTCGTACCGACGGGTTCTGGTGCCGGACGACCACGGTCAGTATCGCATACGCCACACCCGGACCGTCGGACGAACCGACCGAGAGCGACTGCACGGCGGCCCGCGCGTCGAAGGTGCGCATGCCGCGCTTGGTCATCCGCTCGACGTCGACCTGCTCCGCTGCGAGGAACGCGTCAACGGCGACCTGGGCCTGCTCGACCGGCGTGTCGCGCAGCTCGATGACCCACTCGCTCGCCTCCAGGCGGTCGGCGAGCGAGCCCGCACCCTCGCGCGCGGCGACGACCTCGAGGATGTCGATGCCGGGCGGCAGGGCGTCGTCGAGCGCGGCTCGCACGGCCTCGGGGTCACGGGTCTCGGTGAGGCCGATCTCGAGGAACTCCGCCTCGCTGGCGGCACCCGTGGGCGCCGCTCCCGCGAACGAGATCTTGGGGTGCGGCGTGTAGCCGGAGGAGAATGCGATCGGCACCCGCGCGCGGCGCACCGCACGCTCGAACGCGCGGCCGAAGTCGCGGTGGCTCGTGAACCGCAGCCGGCCCCGCTTGGCGAAGCGGATCCGCAGTCGCTGCACGATGGGCAGCTGCGGGTTCGGGGCCTCGGGGTTCGGGGTGCCGCGCAGGGTCGTGCTGCCGTCGGACATGTCGTCGAGGGTACCGAGCAGCGTCGCGCCACGGGTGGGGTCGGGTCGCCGGCGCGACGGCCAGGACCCTGGCGTTGGATGGGTCGGTGACCTTTCCCGCCGACCCCGCCTCGCCTGCCACGACCTCCTCGACCCGCAGCGGTCCGGCCTGGTTGGTCGGCGCCGCGATCGTACTGCTGGCCCTGAACCTGCGGGTGGCCGTCGGCAGCGTCGGCGTGGTGGTCGACCCGCTGCGCGACGATCTCGGGATGAGCGCCACCGTCGCCGGCGTGCTGACGACGCTCCCCGTGCTGTGCTTCGCCGTGTTCGGGGCGACGACGTCGAGGATCGTCCGCGCCCTGGGCCTCGACCGCACCGCCGCGACGCTGCTCGTGGTGCTGGCGCTCGGCCTGGTGACCCGCGCGACGGTCGACTCCACCGTCCCGTTCCTCGTCCTGTCCGTGGTCACGCTCGCGGCCTGCGCGGTGGGCAACGTGATCCTTCCGGCGCTCGCGAAGGAGCACTTCCCCGACCACCTGGCCCTCGTCGGCGCGTTGTACGGCGCGGCCCTCATGGCCGGCGGGGCGGTCAGCTCGGTCGTCACGGTGCCGGTCGCCGACGCCCTCGGCGACTGGCGCGCCGGCATCGCCGTGTGGGCGGTGCTCGCCGTCGCCGCCCTGGTGCCGTGGCTGCCGGTCGCGCTGCGTCGCGCGGGCGCCACCGGGCTCGGCCGGCCGGCGGGGATCCCGCTGTCGCGCGTGGCGCGCAGCCCGCTGGCGTGGGTGTGCACGCTGTGCTTCGCCGTCCAGGCGGCGCAGGCCTACGCGCAGTTCGGCTGGTTCCCGACGATCCTCGCCGATGCCGGTCTGGCGCACGGCACGGCAGGGGCGATGCAGGGCCTGCTCGCCGCCGTCGGCATCCCGATGACCCTGCTGCTGCCGCCGCTCGTCGCGCGGCTCGGCGGCACGGGCGTGCTCCCGTGGTCGTTCGCGGCGCTCACCGTGGCGGGCTGGGGCGGGGTGCTGGCAGCGCCGACGGCTGCGCCGTGGCTGTGGGCGGTGCTCCTCGGACTGGGCGGGTGCACCTTCACGTGGGTGCTCATCATGTTCGGCCGCCGCACCCGCACCACCGAGGGCACCGCCGCCCTCTCCGCGTTCGGCCAGTCCGTCGGCTACCTCCTCGCCGGTCTCGGCCCGTTCGGCACCGGCCTCCTCCACGACCTCACCGGCTCCTGGACCGCCCCCGTCGTCGTCCTCATGGCCGCCGCCGTCCTCATCGGCCTCCTCGGCACCCTCGTCGACCGCGGCGGCACCGTCGAGGACGACCTCGCGCGGCGGGCGGGCTGAGGACCTGGGTGGGGGCTGTTGCTGGTGCGCTGCCTGCTCGGGGCTGTGCTTGCTGGTGCGCTGCCGCAGGGGGTCTCGTCGTGCTGCTGCGCTGCCGCAGGGGGGTCTCGTCGCAATGGTGCGCTGCCCCGGCTGGCGCTGGGTGTGGTCTCCGAAAGGGGCCTCGACCGGGCGGTTGGGCGGGGGTCGGCTTCGGGTCTCGGGCTGTGGCTTCGGCACGGGGTGGACGCAAGATTCTGCGTTCGTGTGCGGAATCGCGAAGGATGCTGCGTTTGCTACGGGATCCCGTCGCGAACGCAGAAGCGTTCGACCTGGCTCGCGCGAATGCAGAATCTTGGGTGCCGTTTGCGTTGGGGAGATGAAGGATTCTTCCTTCTCGTGGAACGGTCCACGAGAAGGAAGAATCCTTCACACGTCTGGCTCCGCGTCGACGCAGAATCTTGCGCCGATCTCGCGCAAAGGAAGAATCCTGCGTCACCTGAGGCCCAGACCGGACCCCGAGACCCGAAGCCACCCCCGGACCCGCTGCCGGTCGAGGCCGTTTCGGAGACCACCCCCAGCGTGAGCCGAGGCAGCGCACCATCAAGGACAGGCCCCCTGCGGCAGGGGACCACCAACCCCAGACCCCCTGCGGCAGCGCACCAGCAGGACGGGACCCCTGCAGCAGCGCGCCAGCAGGACGAGACCCACCGCAGCCAACGCGCCAGCAAGGTCACGACGACCGACGCAGCAAGGAAGGTCAGACCACGGTGAGCGGCAGCAGCTTCTGGCCGGTCGGTCCGATCTGGATGTCGGTGCCCATCTGGGGGCAGACGCCGCAGTCGTAGCACGGGGTCCAGCGGCAGTCCTCGATCTCGAGCGCGTCAGGGTCGAGGGCGTCCTCCCAGTCCTCCCAGAGCCACTCCTTGTCGAGGCCGGCGTCGAGGTGGTCCCACGGGAGCACCTCGTCGTGGCCGCGCTCGCGGGTGGTGTACCAGTCGAGGTCGACGGGCTGGTCGGCGAAGACCTCGGCCGCCTTCGACTCCCAACGCTCGAAGGAGAAGTGCTCGCTCCAGCCGTCGAAGCGGCCCCCGTCGCGCCACACGGCCTCGATGACCCGACCCACGCGACGGTCGCCGCGTGACAGCAGTCCCTCGACGATGCCGGGGCGGCCGTCGTGGTAGCGGAAGCCGATCGCGCGACCGAACCGCTTGTCCGACTGCACCGACTCGCGCAGCTTGCGCAGCCGCTCGTCGGTCGTCTCGTGGTCGAGCTGGGCAGCCCACTGGAACGGCGTCTGCGGCTTCGGCACGAACCCGCCGATGCTCACCGTGCAGCGGATGTCGCGGCGGCCCGACGCCTCGCGTCCGGCCTCGATGACCTTCTTGGCGAGCACACCGATCTGGAGCACGTCCTCGTCGGTCTCGGTCGGCAGGCCGCACATGAAGTAGAGCTTCACCTGACGCCAGCCGTGCGAGTAGGCGGCGGTGACGGTGCGGATCAGGTCGTCCTCGGTGACCGCCTTGTTGATCACCTTGCGCAGCCGCTCGCTGCCGCCCTCGGGAGCGAAGGTCAGGCCCGAACGTCGGCCGTTGCGGCTGAACTCGTTCGCGAGCGTGATGTTGAAGGCGTCGACCCGCGTCGACGGCAGCGACAGCGACGTGTTGGTGCCCTCGTAGCGGTCGCCGAGCTGCTTGGCGAGGTCGCCGATCTCCGTGTGGTCGGCGCTCGACAGGCTGAGCAGCCCGACCTCCTGGTAGCCCGACTCCTTCAACCCGGTGTCGATCATCTCGCCGATGGTCTGCAGCGACCGCTCGCGCACCGGCCGGGTGATCATGCCGGCCTGGCAGAACCGACAGCCGCGCGTGCACCCGCGGAAGATCTCCACCGAGTAGCGCTCGTGGACCGTCTCCGCCAGCGGCACGAGCGGCTTGCACGGGTACGGCCACTGATCGAGGTCCATCACGGTGTGCTTGCGCACCCGCCAGGGCACGCCGTCGCGGTTCGGCCGGACCGACGCGATGCGTCCGTCGTCGTGGTAGTCGACGTCGTAGAAGCGCGGCACGTAGACCCCGCCGGAGGCTGCGAGCCGCAGCAGCAGCTCGTCGCGGCCGCCCGGACGACCCTCGTCCTTCCACTCCCGCACGACCTCGCTGATGGCCAGCGCGACCTCCTCGCCGTCGCCGAGCACGGCCGCGTCGAGGAAGTCGGCCACCGGCTCGGGGTTGAAGGCGCTGTGCCCGCCGGCGAGGACGATCGGGTCGTCGTCGGTGCGGTCGGCGGCGTGCAGCGGGATGCCGGCGAGGTCGAGGGCGGTCAGCATGTTGGTGTAGCCGAGCTCGGTCGCGAAGGAGATGCCGAGCACGTCGAACGCGCGCACGGGGCGGTGCGCGTCGACCGTGAACTGCGGGATCCCGTGCTCGCGCATCACCGCCTCCATGTCGGCCTGGACGGCGTAGGTGCGCTCGGCGAGCAGCCAGTCGCGCTCGTTGAGCACCTCGTAGAGGATCTGGACGCCCTGGTTGGGCAGGCCCACCTCGTAGGCGTCGGGGTACATGAGCGCCCAGCGGACGGTGACGTCGTCCCACTCCTTCACCGTCGCGTTGAGCTCGCCGCCGACGTACTGGATCGGCTTGCCGACGGTGGGCAGGAGGGGCTCGAGACGAGGGAAGACGGACTCGACGGACATGCCCTCCAGGGTACGGGGCGAGCGGGCGTCGTCGAGACCCCGCGGGCCCTGGTCCGACCTCCGACCTGAGAGAACCTGCCGCAGCTCTCAGTCTCGGCGTCTACAGTGGAGGCTTCGTCCCGGGCCCTTCCCCGCCCCGTCCCCGAGCCTGCAGGAGAGTGTGTGCGTCACGACGAACCCGTCGACCGGTCGGGCGGTCGGCACCGGATGGCACGTCACCGCGCACCGTCGGCGTTCGAGCGCCGACGCGACCGCGCCCTCGACACCCTGGCCGACGTCACCGACGCGCTGCCCAGCAAGCGCGCCCTGTCGGCGTGCGCCGTGGGCGGCGTCGTCGTGGTCAGCGGACTGACCGCCGGTGCCCAGGCGGTGGGCTCCAGCCCCGCCGCTGCCGCGACCGAGGAGGCCGGGCTGCGCCCCGTCGCCGCGATCGCGACCCCGCTCGCCGCCGCGCAGCGGATGTCCGACGCCGTGCTCGTGCAGCAGGAGGCCGACTCGAAGGTCGACGAGCTGAAGGCGAAGGCCGAGGGGCAGCGGGCCGCCAGCGAGCGGGCCGCCGACGAGGCCCGCGAGGCAGCCGCCCGCGCCGAGGCGCGTCGCAAGGCCGCCGCCGAGGCCAAGGCGGAGGCCGAGCGCCAGAAGGCGCTCGAGAACGCCGACCCCCGGACGGTCGCGCAGGCGATGCTCGCCGACTTCGGCTGGGACGCCAGCCAGTTCCAGTGCCTCGACAACATCTGGACGCAGGAGTCCGGCTGGCAGGTCGACGCCGAGAACCCCGGCTCCGGCGCCTACGGCATCCCGCAGTCCCTGCCCGGCTCGAAGATGGCGTCGGCCGGCTCCGACTGGCAGACCAACCCCGCCACGCAGATCCGGTGGGGCCTGGGCTACATCCAGGACCGCTATGGCTCCCCCTGCGAGGCGTGGTCGTTCAAGCAGGGTGCCGGCTGGTACTGAGCCGACGTCCGTAGGCTCTCCTGCCATGGGTCTGTTCAAGCGGCGCAAGCCGCCGATCACGCTGTCGTACGTCCCGAAGTCGAGCGATCCTGACGCACCGGACCAGACGGTGACGCTGCGCAACGGCTCCGAGGTGGGGCTGCGCCCGATCCTGCGCTTCGTCCCGCGCGACGTGTACGGCCGCGAGCTGCCGAACGTCGAGGTCGGTACCGTGCTGGGCATCGACCGCGGCGAGGTCGTCGCCCCGCCCGGCGCGAACGCCGTCGACGTGCTGCACTTCCACGGCCAGGGCGCCCGCAACGTGCGCGGCGTCGAGGTGCACGTCGAGGCGATGGAGCAGGTCGACCTCGACGGCGTCGTCGCCCCGGTGGAGGCCGTCATGGTCGACCTCGAGGAGCGCGCGACGCTGGAGCCGGCGGAGTTCTGGGGTATCGGCCTCGTGAACCGCAACGAGGTGCCGATCAGCGTCGGCGTCACGCTGGTCGAGTACGAGGACCGGGTCGGCGACGCACCGCGTCAGGCGGTCGACGCCGTGACCCTGCAGGGCACCGTCGACATCGCGTCGCAGTCGCACGAGGTGGTCTGGCTGCCCGAGGAGGTCCGCGGACGCTTCCACGGCGTCCTCGCCCACATCGTCGTCCCCTGGGCCGGCCCCGCCGACCCGCCCCCGCTCGACCCCGCCTGACCCACGATTCTCCTTCTGCGCGAGGGGTCGAAGGATTCTTCCTTCCCGTGGCACGGCCCACGAGAAGGAAGAATCCTCGGGCGACTCGCGAGGGCCGGACACGCTCTCTCCACAGATCGTTGAAGGCTGGAGACGATCGTCGTCCACACCCGGCGGCCGACGGCGGTCCATGCGGTTCGGCAGCGACGACGCTGGCGACATGGACCTCGTGATGACCGTCGCTGTCGCCAACCGCCGCTTCGGCGCCTACCGTGTCCGCCGCAACGTCGAGATCGGGGTGTGGCAGCGTCCCTGCCACGGGGTGGTCGTCCTGCACAACGCAGCCCTCAGTCGCGACGAGCGGGATCTCGTCGCGCTCCACTCCAGCAGGCGCGGCTCGGCGCTGTCCGGGCCCAGCGCCCTGCGCCTCGACGGACTCGACGTCGGCGACGCACGTCCACACGTGACGCTGCCGGCGGGCGCCAAGGCTCCGTCGTGGGACGGCGCCGTCGCGCACTGGTCGCACGAGCTGACCCAGCGCGACGTCCACCCCGCACGGACTCCACGGCGCACCCGGCCGGCTCGATCCGTGCTCGACGCTGCGTCCTGGCACGAGTCCGAGCGGTACGCGCGCTGGGTGGTCATCACCGCACTCCAGTCAGGCCTCGTCACCACCCGGCACCTGCGAGAGGCCCTCACCCGACGCGGTCGGTGCCGTCACCGGGGTGTCATCGTCCAGTCCGTCCTCGACGCGGCGGGCGGCATCCAGTCCTTGCCAGAGAAGGACTTCGACGCCATCTGGCGAGCCACTGGACTCCCACCGGCGACGCGGCAGCAGCCACTGCGAGGCCCCGACGGCCGCTACTACCTCGACGTGTGGTGCGAACAGCTCGGCTTCGGTGTGGAGGTGCACGGGATACCCCACCTCGCCGTGGAGCAGTGGGACGCCGACCTGCATCGCTCGAACGAGATCGTGATCCGTGGCCGAAACGGCCTGACCTTCTCGTCGTACACGATCCGCAACCGCCCGAACGACGTCATGGACCAGCTCGACCGGATGGCGCGGGCCCACGGCTGGGAAGGCACTCCGGCTCGTGAGCTGCTCCCCACACCCGCCTCGGTCCGGCGCGCCCGACGTCGGAGTTCGGCTCGAGCCAGCACCGCGGAGACATGACGCACGAAGGATTCTTCCTTCTCGTGGACCGTGCCACGAGAAGGAAGAATCCTTCGGCAATCACCGAAAGGGAGAATCCTGGGTCAGGCGAGGGAAGGGAACCAGAGGGCGATCTCGCGGGCGGCGGACTCCTCGGAGTCCGACGCGTGGACGAGGTTCTCGCGGTTCGACAGGGAGAGGTCGCCGCGGATGGTGCCGGGGGCGGCGGCGCGGCCGTCGGTGGCGCCGTTCAGGGCACGGACGACGGCGATCGCCTCGTCGCCCTCCAGCACCAGGGAGACGAGCGGGCCCGAGGTCGCGAAGTCGCGCAGCGGCGGGTACCAGGGCTGCTCGACGTGCTCCGCGTAGTGGGCGTCGGCCTGCTCGGCGTCGATGGCGCGGTGCTCCATCGCCACGATCGTGAGGCCCTTCGCCTCGTAGCGGCGGAGGACCTCGCCGACGAGGCCACGGCGGACGGTGTCGGGCTTGAGCAGGACGAGCGTGCGCTGGGACATGCCCTCAACCTAGCGGGGCAGGGCTCCCCGACCGACCGCGGTGGCTGCGTCGGTAGCGTGGGACACGACCTCCGGCGGCGGGGGCGCGGGCGGTCACCTCGACCCGTCGTCGGCGCGACGCGTCCCCGACCGTCGACCCGCGAGCCCCGGAGGAACCCGTGAGCAACCAGCCGTGGTGGCGCCACGCCGTCATCTACCAGGTCTACCCGCGCTCGTGGGCCGACGCGGACGGCGACGGCGTCGGCGACCTGCCCGGCATCACGTCGCGCCTGGAGCACCTCGCCGACCTCGGCGTCGACGCGCTGTGGCTCTCGCCCTTCTACGTCTCCCCCCAGAACGACGGGGGCTACGACGTGGCCGACTTCCGCGACGTCGACCCCCTGTTCGGCACGCTGGACGACTTCGACGCCCTCGTCGCACGCGCCCACGAGCTCGGCCTGCGCGTCGTGGTCGACGTCGTGCCGAACCACACGTCGAGCGAGCACCGCTGGTTCCGCGCCGCGCTCGCCGCGGGTCCCGGCAGTCCCGAGCGCGCCCGCTACGTGTTCCGCCCGGGCCGCGGCGACGACGGCTCCGAGCCGCCGAACAACTGGCAGTCGAAGTTCGACGGCCCGGCGTGGACCCGCACGACCGACCCCGACGGCTCCCCCGGCGAGTGGTACCTGCACCTCTTCGACACCACGCAGCCCGACCTGGACTGGACCAACCCGGAGGTGCACGCCGAGCTGGAGTCGGTGCTGCGCTTCTGGCTCGACCGTGGCGTCGACGGCTTCCGCATCGACGTCGCGCACGGCCTGGTGAAGGCCGAGGGCCTGCCCGACGCCGACCTGTCCCTCGACGAGACGCGCGACCGCAGCAGCCTCCTGCCCATGTGGGACCAGCCCGGGGTGCACGACGTGTACCGCCGCTGGCGCGCGCTCGTGGAGGAGTACCGCGGCACGCAGACCGCCCTGTGGGGCGAGGACGACGACCGGATGCTGTGCGGCGAGGCATGGGTGCAGCCCGCCGAGGCGCTCGCGGCGTACGTGCGGCCCGACGAGCTGCACCAGACCTTCAACTTCTCCTTCCTCATGACGCCCTGGCGGGCCGACGCCCTGCGCACGGCGGTCGACGACGCCCTGGCCAGCGCGGGCGCGGTCGGTGCGCCGCAGACGTGGGTGCTCTCGAACCACGACGTCGTGCGCCACGCGACACGTCTCGGTCGCTCCGACGCGACCGAGGTGGCCGAGGTCGAGGGGATCGGGCCGCGCGACGAGCAGCCCGATCCCATGCTCGGTCTGCGCCGCGCCCGCGCGGCCACCGCGCTCATGCTCGCGCTCCCCGGCTCGGCCTACCTCTACCAGGGCGAGGAGCTGGGCCTGCCCGACCACACCCGGCTGCCCGACGAGGTCCTGCAGGACCCGACGTTCGCGCGCTCGGGCGGCACCCGCCACGGCCGCGACGGGTGCCGCGTCCCGGTGCCGTGGGCGGCCGAGGGGCCGTCCCTGGGCTTCGGTCCCGGCGAGCCCTGGCTGCCGCAGCCCGCCGCGTACGCCGACCTGGCACCCGGTCTCCAACGCGGCGTCGAGGGCTCGACGCTCGAGCTCTACCGTCGGCTCCTGCGCGTCCGGCGCGCCCTCGGGATCGGCACCGCCACCCTCACGTGGCTGCCGGACGCCCCGGCCGGGGTGCTCGCGCTGCGGCTGCTCGCAGCGGACGGCGGCGCCCTCGCGGACGTGCGCACCAACCTGTCCGACGGCCCCGTCGACCTGCCCGGCACGGAGGTCCTGGTCGCCAGCGGCGACCTCGACGACGGCCGGCTCCCGTCGGACACCACCGTGTGGACGCGGCCCGTCGGGTCCTGACCGAACGTCCCGGTCCTGGCTTGCGTCGTCGCCGACGCCCCCCTACGTTGAGGAGTCCCGTGTGGCGCCGATCACCACGGGACGAGCGAACGGGAGGCAGCTCATGACGGGCAGACGACGACGGACCGCAGCGGTGATCGCCAGCGTCGCGCTCGGCTCCTCGCTGCTCGCCGCGTGCGGCGGGTCGAGCGGGAAGCCGACGCTGAACTGGTACATCAACCCCGACGGCCAGGACACGCTCAACCAGCTCGCCGAGCGGTGCAGCACCGACGACTACGACATCGCCATCCAGCTGCTGCCCGCCAGCGCCACCGACCAGCGCACCCAGCTCGCGCGGCGCCTCGCGGCCGGCGACAGCTCGACCGACCTCATGAGCCTCGACCCGGTCTTCGTGCCGGAGTTCGCCAACGCGAAGTGGCTGAGGCCGTTCGAGGGCGAGCAGGCCGACGCGGTGCTCGACGACGACGTCCTCAAGGGCGCCGCCGAGACGGTCACCTGGAACGACCAGATCGTCGCCGCGCCGCAGTGGGCCAACACCCAGGTGCTCTGGTACCGCAAGTCCCTCGCGCGGGCGGCGGGCCTCGACATGAGCAAGCCGGTCACGTGGGACCAGGTGATCGACGCCGCCTCCCAGGAGGGTGGCACCGTCGGCGTGCAGGCCAACAAGTACGAGGCGTACGTCGTGTGGATCAACAGCCTGATCCAGGGCGCCGGAGGCCACATCCTCGACCCGTCCACCGTCGAGGACGGTCGCGACGCCAAGGTCACCATCGACAGCCAGGCCGGCAAGGAGGCCGCTGCGGTCATCCAGAAGCTCGCGAGGTCCAAGGCCGCGCAGCCCGATCTCACGACGTCGAACGAGGGCACCAGCCTCGGCCAGATGTTCCCGCAGCAGGGTCCGGGCGAGTTCATGACCAACTGGACCTTCGTCTACAAGAACTACGAGGGACTCGTCGGCAAGCCGGGTGGGCCGGCGGACGAGGAGCAACTGAAGGACCTCGGGTGGGCGCGCTACCCGCAGACCGTGGAGGGCGAGGAGTCCCGGCCCCCGATCGGCGGCATCGACATCGGCGTCGGCGCCTTCTCGAAGCACCCCGACTTCGCCCAGGAGGCCGCCGTGTGCGTCACCAACGCCGAGGCGCAGCGCGATCTCGCCGTCAACGAGGGACTCATGCCGGCACGCCAGTCGGTGTACGACTCCGCGGCGCTCAAGGAGGCCTACCCGGCCGATCTGCTCGCCCTGTGGGCCGACAGCATCGACACCGGCGGCCCGCGTCCGAAGAGCGCCTTCTACAGCCAGATCTCGAGCGCGATCCAGTCGGTCTGGCACTCGCCGCGCCAGGTCGACCCCGACACCACGCCGAAGAAGTCGGCCGACTTCCTGGGCGCCGTCCTCCGAGGGGAGGCCCTGCTGTGAGCACCTCCACCGTCAACCGCGCCTCCGACCGCAGCCGCGGCGAGAACCGGCTCGCCCTGAAGCTGGTGGCGCCGGCCGTCGCGCTGATGCTGCTCGTCACCGCGTTCCCGATGCTGCGCGCCCTCTACCTGTCCTTCTTCAGCTACTCGCTGACGGCACCGGACGAGCGGGAGTTCGTCGGCCTCGACAACTACGCGACGGCCCTGACCGACGGGCTGTTCTGGAGGGACACCGGCAACACCGTCTTCATCATGGTGGTGACCGTCGCGGTCGAGCTCGTCATCGGCTTCGCCTTCGCGATGGTCATGCACCGGCTGGTCTTCGCGCGCGGGCTGGTGCGCACCTCGATCCTCATCCCCTACGGCATCATCACCGTGGTCTCCGGCTTCGCCTGGCAGTTCGCGTTCTCGAACACCAACGGCTTCGTCAACAGCTGGCTGCCGTTCGTCAGCTCGGACTTCAACTGGTTCGCGAGCTACGAGAGCTCGATGGTCGCGATCATGGTGTCGGAGATCTGGAAGACGACGCCGTTCATGGCGCTGCTCCTGCTCGCCGGTCTGGCCCAGGTGCCCGAGGACATGCTCGAGGCGGCGAAGGTCGACGGCGCCACGTGGTGGCAGCGGCTGTGGAAGGTGATCCTGCCGAACATGCGGGCCGCGATCATGGTGGCGGTGCTGTTCCGCGCGCTCGACGCCTACCGCATCTTCGACAACATCTTCGTCATGACGGCGGGCGCGAACAACACGGAGTCGATCTCGTTCCTGACCTACCGGCAGGTGATCGAGCAGTTCCAGCTGGGCATCGGTTCCGCGCTCTCGGTGCTGCTGTTCCTGTCGGTGCTGGTGGTCGCCTTCCTCATCGTCAAGATCTTCCGCGTCAACCTCGCGGACGCACGGCAGGAGGCGTGAGATGAACAAGAACGCACTCACCCGCGTCGGCACGCTCGTCGGCTTCGTCCTGATCCTGCTCTGGTGCCTCCTCCCGGTGGCCTGGATCATCTCGCTGTCGTTCAAGAGCCAGGAGGCCGTCACCAACGGCAGCCCCGGGTTCTTCCCCCAGAGTGGGGGTGGCGCCGGCTGGCAGAACTACGTCGACGTCCTGCAGGACGAGCAGTTCCGTCGCGCCATCCTCAACTCCATCGGCATCTCGCTGACGGCCACGATCCTCTCGGTCGCGCTCGCGACCCTCACTGCCTACGCGGTGGCACGCCTGGAGTTCCAGGGCAAGAAGTTCGTGCTCACCACCGCGCTGGTCATCGCCATGTTCCCCGTGGTCTCGCTCGTCGGCCCGCTGTTCGACATGTGGCGCACGTTCGGCATCTACGACACCTGGATCGGCCTGATCATCCCCTACATGAGCTTCACGCTCCCCCTCGCGATCTGGACGCTGTCGGCGTTCTTCCGCGAGATCCCGTGGGAGATGGAGCAGGCCGCCCAGGTCGACGGCGCCACGTCGTGGCAGGCCTTCCGCAAGGTGATCGTCCCCCTGGCAGCCCCCGGCGTGTTCACGGCGGCGATCCTGACGTTCTTCTTCGCGTGGAACGACTTCGTCTTCGGCATCTCGCTGACGTCGACCGAACGGGCTCGCCCCATCCCCGCGGCGCTGTCGTTCTTCGTCGGCGCCGACCCGTTCAACCGGCCGGCGTCGCTGCTCGCCGCCGGTGCCGTCGTCGCCACGGTGCCGGTCATCCTCCTCGTCCTGTTCTTCCAGCGAAAGATCGTCGCGGGTCTCACCGCCGGCGCAGTGAAGGGTTGATCCATGGCCACCATCGAGATGAAGAACATCGTCAAGAAGTACGGTGACGGCTTCCCCGCGGTCAACGACGTCAGCATCGACGTCGCCGACGGCGAGTTCCTGATCCTCGTCGGCCCATCGGGCTGCGGGAAGTCCACGTTGCTGCGGATGATCGTCGGCCTGGAGGACATCACCTCCGGCGACATGGTCATCGACGGCGAGCGCGTCAACGACCTCGCCCCGCGCGACCGCAACCTGGCGATGGTGTTCCAGAACTACGCGCTCTACCCGCACCTGACGGTGTACGAGAACATCGCCTTCCCGCTGCGCCTCAAGAAGCGCCCGGAGAAGGAGATCGACGAGAAGGTCCGCCAGGCGAGCAGGACGCTCGACCTCGACGAGCACCTCGAGCGCAAGCCCGGCAACCTGTCCGGCGGCCAGCGCCAGCGCGTGGCGATGGGTCGCGCGATCGTCCGCGACGCGAAGGCGTTCCTGTTCGACGAACCGCTGTAGAACCTCGACGCGAAGCTGCGCGGCCAGATGCGCACCGAGATCGCCCGGCTGCAGAAGCAGCTCGGCATCACCACCGTCTACGTCACGCACGACCAGACCGAGGCCATGACGCTCGGCGACCGGGTGGCGGTCATGAAGCGCGGCGTGCTGCAGCAGCTGGCGTCGCCCCGCGAGCTGTACGAGCAGCCCGTCAACCTGTTCGTGGCCGGCTTCATCGGCTCCCCGCCGATGAACTTCCTGCCCGCCACCGTCGAGGACGGACAGGTCACGCTCCCGTTCGGCACGTTCCCGCTGCCCGCCGACAAGGCCGAGCGCACCGAGGGCAAGGGCCTGCTGCTCGCCGGTATCCGGCCCGAGCACTTCGAGGACGTGTCCGTGATGGCCGACGACGCGGTCGACAGCACGCGCACGTTCCAGGCGCACGTGGACGTCCGCGAGTGGTTGGGCGACCAGCAGTACGCGTACGTCCCGTACGACGCCGAGGCGCAGGTCCAGGACCAGCTGCGCGACCTCGCCCGCGAGGCCGACAGCGAGTCGCTGCGCACCCAGCTCGTCGTCTCGCTCGACGCGGCGAGCGGCGCGCAGGGCGACGACGACGTGACGCTGTTCATCGACTCCGACCGGTTGCACTTCTTCGACCCGAAGAGCGGCGAGAACCTCACCGTCGGGCTCTGACCGCGGGACTCTCGTCCTGGTGCTCCGCACCAGCGGGCCGGTCGTCGCGGCGCGTCAGCGTCGCGGCGGCCGGGACCGCACGCGCACCTGACCCATGACCTCGGCGTTCCAGTCGTGCTCGCGGATGAGGCGGTAGCGCTCGCAGGCCACCCGCAGGTACGCGGCAGCCAGGCGTTCCCTCGGACCGCGGACGCCCGCGTCCTCGATCAGACGCGCGACGGGCTCGAACTCCTCGGCGTACCAGCGCGCCGCCATCGTCGGCTTGTCCATGTACGCGCCCTCGGCGTGCATCGTCCGCGCCCCCCACGCCTCGACGGTCTCGGCGATCTCCCCGTACTGCTCGGGATGGTCGAAGGCGATCGCGGCACGGGCCTCCCCCGTGAACGGCACGCGTTCCAGCATGAGCCGCCGCCAGTGCTTCAGCTCGAGGTCGGACCGGACGTCGACGCCGGTCGGCGTGAGCAACGTGTCGACCGCCGTCACCCGTGCCTCGATCACGGTGTCGCCCATGCTCCGGGCCACGGAGACCCGGTGATGCCCGTCGCGCACGAAGTAGTAGTCGCCGACCTGGTACACCTCGATCGGCGGGATGACCTCGCCCCGGCGGGTGGCCAGCGCGAGCCTCTCCCAGCGCTCGCGGCTGCGCGTCGACGTCGGGCGGAAGCGTCGGTCGAAGTCGCGCTCCTTGTCCACGGACCCCACGATCGCGTCGAGCGGGATGACCTTCGTCCCGACGTAGTGCTCGCCACGACGTCCGAGCGCCTCCACGACCTCGTCGAACGACAGGGACCGCACGACGTCGTCGCGGTCGTTGCGCAGCCGCGCCGCCAGGGAGGAGAGCACCTGCGCGCGTCGGGCGCGGAGGAAGTCGCTCTCGGCGTCCACCCTCGGCGAGCCGGAGTCACTGACCATCGGGACCTCCTTCGACGGCGACGCCGACCGGCCGACGGATCGGCTCGACGTCGATGAGCTGGTAGGGAATGACGTTGCGCAGCGTGGTCGGCCCGACGTGCCGGTCGGGCTTGGCCATGCCGTAGGGGTGGACGTGCCCGTGCAGGTGCCACGTCGGGCGCAGGACGTCGAGCACCTGGTGCAGCGCGTCGAAGCCCCGGTGGGGCGGGTCGTCCTCGTCGCCGAGGCCGCTCGGCGGGGAGTGCGTGAGGAGGAGGTCGACGGGCTCGTCGCCGGCGCGGCGCAGGAGCCGCCGGGCGCGTCGCGCGAGCTGGCGCTGCGTGTACTGGTTCGCGCCGTGGCTGTAGCGGATGCTGCCGCCGAGGCCGGCGATGCGCAGACCGGCCGCCTCGACGACCCGGCCGTCGGCACTCCTGCAGCCGATCGGTCGCGGGTCGGCGCGCGGCATGCCGTCGCCCGTCAGCACCGCCCGCCACCCGGTCACCCGCGTGACGACCTCCGGGTCGTGGTTGCCCGGGACGAACACGACCGGGACGTCGAGGGCAGAGGCCAGGAACTCGAGGTAGTCCCACGGCAGGTCCCCCGTGCCCACGACCAGGTCGGGCGCGAGGCGACGCACCTGCGGGTGGTGAATCGAGTCCACCACCTCGTCGGAGACCGCGAGCACACGCACCATGGCTCCACCGTAGGCAGGTCGGGCCCGCGACGCGAGACCCTCAGGCCGGGTCCGGCCCCTCCTCGGCCCAGCGCCGCTTGTCCTCCTCGATCCGCCGGCCGAGCACGAACGCGCTGACCCACAGGAGCGCGAACATACCGCCCACGAAGAACATGGCCGGCACGAGGAAGCCGAGCGCGACCGACGCCACCTGGATGAGGTGCCCCACGGTGTAGCCCCAGGGGCGGCGGAGCATGCCTGCGGTGAGGATGCACAGCGCGGCCAGCCCCAGCCCGAGCGGGAGCGCGGTCGACGCCGGCACGTCCTCGACGGTGATCATCACCGGGGTGCTGAGCCCGAGCAGGATCGCCTCGAAGGTGAGCATCGCGGCGCACATGCCCCTCATGCGGCGCCGCCGGCCGGTCCGCCGCCGAGCAGGATGCGCGCCTCGCCGGCGGTCACGACCGAGCCGATGACGAGGACGCCGCCGCTGCCGATGGCCTCCTCCATGCCCTCGCCGGTCTCGGCCATGGAGATCGCCCGGACCAGGGCGTCGTCGAGGCTGCGCACGACCGTCACGCGATCCTCGCCGAACACCTCCTCGGCCAGCTCGCCGAGCTCCTCGGCGCGCATCGACCGGTCGAGGCTGTTCTGCGTGCACACCACGTGCGCCAGCACGGGCTCGAGCTCACGCAGCATCTCCTCGACGTCCTTGTCGGCCATGGCGCCGACGACGCCCACGAGCGGGCTGAACGTGAACGCGTCCTGCACCGTCTCGACCGCTGCCCGCACGCCGTGCGGGTTGTGGGCGGAGTCGATCAGCACCGTCGGGCTGCGGCGCAGGACCTCCAGACGACCCGGCGACGTCACCTCGCCGAAGGCTGCGCGCACGAGGTCGGCGTCGAGCTCGGCGTCGACGAACGCCTCGACCGTCGCCAACGCGACGGCGGCGTTCTGCGCCTGGTGGGCGCCGTGGAGCCGCAGGAGCACGTCGTCGTAGCGCGCGTTCAGGCCCTGCAGCGAGATCTGCTGGCCGCCGACGGCGTTGAGCCGCTCGACCACGCCGAAGTCGACGCCCTCGCGCAGCACCGTGGCACCGACCTCGAGGCTGCGGCGCACGAGCACGTCGAGCACGTCGGGCTCCTGCCCGGCGAGCACCGCGTGCGAGCCGGGCTTGATGATCCCCGACTTCTCGACGGCGACCTCGGCGGCGGTGTCGCCGAGGTAGCGGGCGTGGTCGACCGCCACCGGGGTGACCACGGCGACCTTGCCGTGCGCGACGTTGGTGGCGTCCCACGAGCCGCCCATGCCCACCTCGACGACGGCGGCGTCGACCGGCGCGTCGGCGAACGCGGCGAACGCCATGGCGACGGTCAGCTCGAAGAACGAGACCGGGTGCGGCTGGCTGTCGTCGACGACCTGCGCGTAGGCGGCGACGTAGGCGAACGCCTCGACGAACTGCTCCTCGGTGAGCGGCTCGCCGTCGAGGCTGATGCGCTCCGTCATGCTCTGCAGGTGCGGGCTGGTGAACCGGCCCGTGCGCAGGTCGAGCGCGCGCAGCAGGGCGTCGACCATGCGCGCGGTCGACGACTTGCCGTTGGTGCCGGTGAGGTGCACGACGGGGTAGGCGTCCTGCGGGTCGCCGAGCAGGCGGCAGAGTGCGGTGATGCGCTCGAGCGAGGGCTCGAGCCTGGTCTCGGGCCAGCGGCCCAGGAGGGCGGCCTCGACCTCGGCGTAGGTTGGGTTCATCGCCGCCAGTATCCCAGGCGGGCCCGCACCCGCGTCGGTCGGCGCAGGTGCCCACCCCCGACACCGGACCAGGGTTGTCACCCATTCCCCCGGACACCCGGTGTCCGCCATGCTGGTGCCGCCGCGACGAGCGTCGCGCGGAGGGTCGAGGAGGTTCCGATGGGCCGGCAGGTCAGCAGCTGGATCACGCACCGCGGCGGCACGTGGGCGGTGCTCGTCGTCCTCGTCGGCCTCCTCCTCGGCCTCGGGCTGGCCTTCGGCACCAAGCTCAGCGACGTCCAGCGCAACGAGGCGTCGTCGTTCCTGCCGGCCGAGGCGGAGTCGACCCAGGTGATCGAGCGGGCGTCGCGCTTCGCCGACCCCGACGTGCTGCCGGCGATCGTGCTGCTGGTGCGGGACGGTGGCGCGCGACCGCAGGACCTGCAGCGTCTCACCGCCCTGAAGTCCGAGCTCGCGAGCGTCCCCGAGGTGACCGGCGACGTCGTCGGCCCCATCCCCTCGCGGGACGGCGAGGCCGCCGAGCTGGTCGTGAACCTGCGCATCGACGCGGACGCCGGGCTGGAGCGGCTCCCCGACGCGGTGCAGGAGCTGCGCGACCTCGCGGAGAAGGAGGCCGACGGCGCCGAGGTGTACGTCGCCGGGCCCGCCGCGCTCGGTGCCGACCAGGCACAGGCGTTCGCGGGGATCGACGGGATCCTGCTGCTCGCGGCCATCTCCGTCGTCGTCGTCATGCTGCTGCTCACCTACCGCAGCCCGGTGCTGTGGATCATCCCCCTGTTCTGCGGCGTGCTGAGCGTGTTCGCGGCGCAGGGGGTGGTCTATCTCCTCGCCAAGCACGCCGGCCTCACCGTCAACGGGCAGAGCGCCGGCATCCTCTCGGTCCTCGTGCTCGGCGCGGGCATCGACTACGCCCTGCTCATCGTCGCCCGCTACCGCGAGGAGCTGCGGAACACGGCCGACCGTCACGAGGCCATGGCGCACGCCCTCCACCGGGCCGCGCCGGCCGTCCTGGCGAGCGGCTCGACGGTCGTGGTGGGGCTGCTCTGCCTGCTGCTCGCACAGATGCAGGCCACGGCCGGTCTGGGTCCCGTCGCCGCCGCGGGGATCGTCGTCGCCCTCGTGACCATGCTGGGACTCCTGCCGGTGCTGCTGGTCGTGTGCGGACGCTGGGTGTTCTGGCCCTTCGTCCCGCACCACGGCGACCCGCAGCCCGCCGAGGACGGCGTCTGGGGCCGCGTCGGACGTCGCATCGCCCGTCGTCCCCGCGCTGTGTGGGCGGTGACGACGCTCCTCCTCGCCGTCTTCACCGTCGGACTCGTGCAGCTCGACGCCAACGGACTCTCCGACGCCGAGCAGTTCACGACCGAGCAGCCGTCGATCGTCGCCGAGGAGAAGCTCGCCGACCACTTCCCCGGAGGAGCCGGGGCGCCGGTGCAGGTGGTCGTCGACGCCGCACACGTCGACGAGGCGGCCGCCGCGCTGCAGGACGTCCGCGGCATCGCCCCGGACTCGGTCTCCGAGCCCGTCGTGCGGGGCGACGTCGGCTACGTCGAGGGCACGCTGGAGGCGGCTCCGGACTCCCGGGCGGCCTCCGACACCGTCGACCGGGCCCGCGACGCGATGGCCGACGTCCCGGGCGACCCCCTCGTGGGCGGCACGACGGCGATCAACCACGACGTCCAGCAGGCGTCCGCGGCGGACACGCGGCTGATCATCCCCGTCGTCCTGCTCGCGGTGCTGCTGATCCTCGGGGTCCTGCTGCGCTCGGTCATGGCGCCGGTGGTGCTCCTCGTCACCGTGGTGCTCTCGTTCGGTGCCGCGCTCGGCATCAGCGCCCTGGTGTTCCGGCACCTGTTCGGGTTCGGGGGCACCGACTCCTCGTTCCCGCTCTACGCGTTCGTGTTCCTGGTGGCGCTCGGCATCGACTACAACATCTTCCTCATGACCCGCGTGCGCGAGGAGTCGCTCGTGCACGGCACGCGTCGCGGTGCCCTCGTCGGGCTCGCGGCCACGGGCGGTGTGATCACCTCGGCGGGGCTGGTGCTGGCCGGCACGTTCGCCGCGCTCGGGTCGCTGCCGATCGTCTTCCTGGCCGAGCTCGGCTTCGCGGTGGCGCTCGGCGTGCTCCTGGACACGCTGGTGGTCCGCTCGGTGCTGGTCACTGCCCTCACCCTCGACCTCGGCCGGTGGATGTGGTGGCCCAGTGCCCTCTTCCGCACCGACGGCGGGCACGCGACGGCGAGCGGGCACGCGGTGGCCCACCACGTCGCCGACACCGGGCACCCGGCCGACCCCGTGACCCGCCACGACTCCCCCGAGCACCGCGCCTGAGGGCCGTCTGGTGGAGGTCCTCGTGGTCGAGCCTCACTGCTCTGCGAATGGACCGCGTCACCGCTCGCGAGCGCAGCCTGAGCCGCGTCGACGGCCGAGCGGAGGTCCAGGAGCCCGGTCCGCCGGTCCTGGTGCACGGCGCCCGGCGGCCGGTGACGGTCTGGCCGGCGGGTGACGTCGACCTGCGCGGCCGACCCTGGTGACGTGCTCCCCACGTCGCGGCGGAGACTGACCCCATGGACCTCTGGCACGACGTCGTCGACCAGTACCGTGAGTTCGCCGCCCAGGCCGCGGACTCCCCCACGTTCGCCGCCTGGTCGACCGCGGTCGCCGACGACGCGGAGGTGCTCGACTGGCTGTCGACCCTGCCGCGCGCCAAGCAGCAGCCGAACCTGGTCTTCGCGGCCGCCCGGGTCCACGGTGTACCCGCCCCCGGTCCGTACACCGCCCTCCGTGCGGCCCTCCTCGACGACGGACCCGACGGACCGATCCGCGCGACCGTGCTGGAGCGCTCGACGCAGACCAACGAGGTCGGTCGTCTGGCGACGCTCGTCCCGGCGTTCGCGCAGCTGTCGGCACGTCACGGAGGCGCCGCGCTGTCGCTCCTGGAGGTCGGCTCGAGCGCGGGGCTCTGCCTGTACCCCGACCGGTACACGTACCGATGGCGCACCGACGACGGAGACGTCGTCGTCGGTGCGGGTCCCGAGCTCCCGTGCCGCGTGAAGGGCTGGGCACCTCTCCCCCAGGAGGTGCCGCCCGTTGCGGCACGGCGGGGCATCGACCTCCACCCGCTCGACCCGACGTCGCCGGACGACGCCGCCTGGCTGGGGGCTCTGGTGTGGCCCGAGCACGACGACCGCCGCGCCCGCCTGCGCCAGGCGATCGACGTGGCGCGCACCGACCCACCGCACGTCGTCCGGGGCGACCTGCTCGACGAGCTCCCGCGCCAGGTGGAGCAGGCCGCGGCGGACGGACCCGTGGTCGTCTTCCACAGCGCCGTCGCCGCCTACCTCGACGACGTGCAGCGTGGCGCCTTCGACACCCTCGTCCGCGGCCTCGTCGCTGACGGCGCCTGCCACTGGGTCAGCAACGAGTCGGCGAACGTCCTGCCCTCGGTCACCTCCACCGGCCCGCTGCCGGAGTCGGGACGGCCGACGTTCGTCCTCGGCGTCGACGGTCGGTCCGTCGCCTGGACCCACGGTCACGGCCGCACGCTCCGCTGGCTGACCTGATCTGGACACTTCACCCAGACCGGGAACCCGACTACGCTCCTGCCCATGAGCGAACCGGGGGGACGCGAGCCGTTCTGGGACGTCGTGCGACGTCGACATCCCGACGTCGACGTCGTCCTGCTGCCACCCGCAGGGACGACGCCACCGCCCGTCCAGGGCGATCCGGTCACCGCCGAGGAGGCGCACGGCGTCGCCGACCGCCTCGACCACGACTTCGCGGCACTGTGGCAGATGTTGCTCGGGACGGCTCCCGAGGGGTCGCCCGTGCGGTGGATCAGCGGCCTGGTGCCCGGCACCGCCCGTCCCGTGCGGTCGCAGCGCAGCGAGCACGTCCCCCTCGACCTCGTCGGCACGGCGCGATCGAGCCTCGCCGACCTGGGCTGGACGACGTCGGAGCCCCCCGCCGGCCTCTCGCTGCTCGTCGCCGAGCGTGAGGGGCGGGAGCTCCAGCTGACCGTGCACGACGACGCCGCGCGGCTCGAGGTGCGCGGCACCACCGTGCCGATCGCCTCCCGGACGCTCCGGGCGCTGCGGGCGGAGGAGCGGGCGTGAGCGGCTACTGGTCCGTCGATCCCGGCGCGCTGATCACCGCGTCGTACGACTGGCGCGACCACGCCGACACCCTGGAGGGCCTGTCGAGGCGTCTCCGCTCGGCCGACGTCTCCGGGTTCCCGCCCGGCGTGAGCGGCGCCGCCACGACCTTCCGGCAGCAGTGGGCGGGGATGGTCGACAGCCTGGAGGCGACGTCACGCGACTTCGAGAGCCGGATGCTGGACGCGCACGCCGCCTACGTCGACTCCGACGTCCGCAGCCAGGAGGCCTTCCAGGAGTGGCTCCTGCAGATGGGCGAGGGCGAGCGATGACCACCGTCACGATCGCGATCCCCGCGGACGCCGTCGCGGTCGCCGAGGTGCCGGGCGACGTCGCGGCGCTCCAGGGCTTCGCCGCCGACCTGCTCACCGTCTCCTCCGGCCTCGACGACCTCGCCACCTTCGCCGGCGACGTGCTGAGTGGCGACCGCTGGGACGGAGACGCGGCCGAGGCGTACCGCCGGGCCGCCGTGGGCACCGC
The DNA here is from genome assembly GCA_026392465.1 of Propionibacteriales bacterium. Taxonomy (GTDB): domain Bacteria; phylum Actinomycetota; class Actinomycetes; order Propionibacteriales; family Nocardioidaceae; genus Aeromicrobium. The sequence continues at coordinate 104,455 of JAPLCA010000038.1, read as the reverse complement.
CGACGCCGCCGACGACCGCTCGCTGGTGCTGCGCAAGGTCGCCGGGCAGGTCGAGGACTACGCCACCGGGCTCGCCGACCGCCAGCGGCGGCGCACCGACCTCGTCGAGCGTCGTTCCACGCTGGTGTCCGGACGGCAGGACCTCCTCGCCGACGTGAACGCCGCCGTCGACGTCAGCGACGCGGAGATCGACGCCCTCGAGCAGCGGGCCGAGCAGCTGCGCGTCTCCATCGCCACGTTCGACCAGGACCACGCGACGCTGGTGTCCGACTGCCAGACGGCCGACGAGCAGATGGTGCAGCACCTGCAGGCCGTCGACACCGCCGGCGAGGTGACGCAGTCGGCCGTCGGGCTCACCGATCCGGCCGACGCCCTGCTACAGCGCCCCGGCGCCCCCGGCACGGACGGCGCCACCGTCCAGAGCGTGCACGACTGGTGGACGTCGCTCGACGAGGCGCAGCAGCAGGCGCTCATCGCCGCGCACCCCCAGATCATCGGCAATACGGACGGCATCCCCACCGCCGCTCGCGACGAGGCGAACCGGATCTCCCTCGCCCTCGACCTCGACCGGCTCGAGACCCGCGAGGACAGCGGCGAGCCGATGTCGTTCGCCGAGCGCCGGCACCTGGAGCGGGCACAAGCCGCGCAGACGGCCCTCGACAACGTCGCAGCGCGGGAGGACCCGGTGACCGGCGAGGCGCTCGACGGCTACCTGAGCCTCTACGACCCGACGGCGTTCGACGGTGACGGCGCCGTGGCCGTCTCGGTCGGCAACCCCGACACCGCCCAGAACGTGTCGGTGTCGGTGCCCGGGATGCTCAACGACGGCGCCTCCATCGAGGGTGGCACCGAGAGCGTGGGGAACCTCTACAGCACGGCCCGGTTGGCCGACCCCGACCAGTCCGTGGCCTCGACGATGTGGATCGGCTACGACGCACCGTCGAACTTCGGTCTGCACGGACTCGACACCCTCCAGGTGATCGACGAGGGTCTCGCCGACGCCGGCGGCGACCGTCTGGCCGACTTCCTCGACGGCATGCGCACCGTCCGCGACGAGGACGCTCACGGACGGGCGAACCTGACGGTCATCGGTCACAGCTACGGGTCGACCACGGTCGGCAACGCCGCCACCGACCACGGCATCCCTGCCGACGACGTCGTGCTCATCGGCAGCCCCGGCGCGGGACACGCCGCCGACCACGCCACCGACCTCGGCCTGCCGGCCGACCAGGTCTGGGCCGGGTCGGCCAGCGAGGACGCCGTCAGCCACCTCGCCCGCAACGGCTGGGTCGGGACCGGCCTCGGGCTCGACCCCACCGACGAGGACTTCGGCGCACAGCGGTTCCAGGCCGAGAACGTCCAGCGCGGGACCCACGACTGGATCTGGGACCACAACCAGTACTACGAACCGGACACGGAGTCGCTCTACAACATGGGCCAGATCGTCGCAGGCACCCACGACCAGGTACTGACCGCCGAGCACCGCCACGATCCGTGGTACGGGCCGATGCAGGATCCCGAGGAAGATCGACGCCCGAACGAGATCCCGACGGGATTCGAACCATGAGGCGCGCACCGGTGGCGGCTGCCGCGATGGCGCTGGCGCTGGCCGGCGCGCTGCTCGCCGCATGCGGCAGCGGGAGCCACGTGTCCGACGGCCGACAAGGACTCGAGGAGATCAAGACCCGAGCGGATCGAGGTCTGGAACAGGTGGCACCCGCGGTGGGTGCTGCGATCGAGGTCGAGCCGCAGCGGGCCGTGGGCGGCTACGTTCAGGCGGGGTACTCCGGCTCCACCCTCTTGTACGGCTACGACGCGCAGGTCACCTTCCGCGCCGACCGCCCCATCGATTTCGAGAAGGTCCGGGCCGCCTTGACTGATCTGGGGCTCGCCCCAGGAGCCATCGCCAGGCTGCCTCAGGGCAGACAGGGGATAACCGCCACCGCCGACGACCACGCGGTCGTCGCCACCCTGGACGCAGACCGTCGGCGTTTGGTCCTCAAGGCGAAGACCAGCGGTGCCGAAGTCAAGAGCGGAAGCCTCTCGGCCGAGGAGAGGGCCAACCTCCGCGACCCCAAGCCGCTCTCCCTCGACCTGGACTGAGCACCCCCGCGCACCCGTCGCCGCCCACGGCCCGGCACCCCCACGCACCCGTCGCCGCCCACGGCCCGGCACCCCCACGCACCCGTCGCCGCCCACGGCCCGGCACCCCCGCCGGGCGACCTCCTAGACTGTGCTCCCGTGACCACTGCAGACAACCGCGTCCCGGCCAAGCCCGCCCTCGAAGGACTCGAGGAGCGGTGGAGCGGGGTATGGGCCGAGCAGGGCACCTACGCGTTCGACCGCAGCAAGAGCCGCGACGAGGTGTACTCCATCGACACCCCGCCGCCCACCGTCTCGGGCTCGCTGCACGTCGGACACGTGTTCAGCTACACCCACACCGACCTCGTCGCCCGCTACCAGCGGATGAGCGGCAAGGAGGTGTTCTACCCGATGGGCTGGGACGACAACGGCCTGCCCACCGAGCGTCGGGTGCAGAACTACTACGGCGTGCGCTGCGACCCGTCGCTGCCCTACGACCCCGACTTCACGCCGCCCGCGAAGCCCGACACGGGGTCGAAGGGCGGGGGGAGGCAGGTGCCGATCAGCCGACGCAACTTCATCGAGCTGTGCAACGAGCTGGTCCTCGAGGACGAGAAGGTCTTCGAGAAGCTGTGGCGCACGCTCGGCCTGTCGGTCGACTGGAGCCAGACGTACACGACCATCGGCGCCGACGCGCAGGCCACCAGCCAGCGCGCCTTCCTGCGCAACGTCACCCGCGGCGAGGCGTACATGCAGGACGCGCCGACCCTCTGGGACGTCACCTTCCAGACCGCCGTCGCCCAGGCCGAGCTGGAGGCCCGCGACTACCCCGGCGCCTACCACCGCGTGGCCTACCACCTGCCCGACGGCAGCCGCGTGCACGTCGAGACAACGCGTCCCGAGCTGACCCCGGCCGCCGTCGCGCTCATCGCCCACCCCGACGACGAGCGGTACCAGCACCTGTTCGGCGGCACGGCCACGTCGCCGCTGTTCGGCGTCGAGGTGCCGATCCACCCCAGCACCCTGGCCGACCCCGAGAAGGGTTCCGGCATCGTGCACTGCTGCACGTTCGGCGACCTGACCGACGTGCAGTGGTGGCGCGAGCTGCAGCTGCCCAACCGCACCGTGATCGGCCGCGACGGCCGCGTGCTGCGCGACGTGCCCGAGTGGATCGCGGGCGGCCCGGGCGAGCAGCTGTGGGCCGAGCTGGCCGGCAAGACGACGTTCAGCGCGCGCGAGGCGATCGTGCAGGCGCTGCGCGACAGCGGCGACCTCGACGGCGAGCCGCAGCCGACGCAGCGCGTCGCCAACTTCTACGAGCGCGGCGAGAAGCCGCTCGAGATCGTCTCCACGCGCCAGTGGTACGTCAAGAACGGCGGCCGCGACGCCGACCTGCGCGCGGCGCTCGTCGCCCGCGGCGACGAGATCCACTGGACGCCGGCGTACATGCAGAGCCGGTACACCAACTGGATCGAGGGTCTGAACGGCGACTGGCTGATCAGCCGCCAGCGCTTCTTCGGCATCCCGTTCCCGGTCTGGTACCGCCTCGACGCCGAGGGACAGCCCGACTACGACGACCCGATCTTCGCCGCCGAGGACACGCTGCCCGTCGACCCCGCGTCGCAGGCCCCGCCCGGCTTCGAGGAGTCGCAGCGCGGCCAGGCCGGCGGCTTCGTCGCCGACCCCGACGTGCTCGACACCTGGGCCACGTCGTCGCTGACCCCGCAGATCGTGTGCGGCTGGGAGCGCGACGCCGACCTCTTCGAGCGCACGTTCCCGATGGACCTGCGTCCGCAGGGGCACGACATCATCCGCACCTGGCTGTTCTCGACCGTCGTGCGCTCCCACCAGGAGTTCGGGCAGGTCCCGTGGAGCCACACGGCGCTGTCGGGCTTCGTGGTCGACCCCGACCGCAAGAAGATGAGCAAGTCCAAGGGCAACGTCGTCGTGCCCGACGAGATCCTCGACAAGTACGGTGCCGACGCCGTGCGCTGGCGCGCCGCCCTGGCACGTCCCGGCTCGGACTCCCCCTTCGACGAGACCCAGATGAAGGTCGGACGTCGCCTGGCGATGAAGGTGCTCAACGCGAGCAAGTTCGTGCTCGCGGCGCCCGAGGACTACGGTCTCGGCGCGACCGCCGCCGACCTCCACCTCGCCCGCGTGACCGAGCCGCTCGACCGGTCGGTGCTCGCGGCGCTCGGACAGGTCGTCGAGCAGGCGACCGCCCACTTCGAGGCGTACGACTACTCGTCAGCGCTGGAGGTCACGGAGAAGTTCTTCTGGGACTTCTGCGACGACTACCTCGAGCTGGTGAAGGAGCGCGCCCGTCGCGACGACGAGGGCGGGACGTCGGCGAAGGCCACCTTCGTGCTCGCCCTGTCGACCCAGCTGCGGCTGCTCGCCCCGTTCCTGCCCTACGTGACCGAGGAGGTCTGGAGCTGGTGGCAGGAGGGCTCGGTGCACCGCGCGTCCTGGCCGACGCCCGACGACGTCGCGGTGGACGGCGACGTCGCCCTGCTGCCGACGGCCGCCGAGGCGCTCGCAGGCATCCGGGGCGCGAAGTCGGTGGCCAAGGTGAGCCAGCGCACCGAGGTGACGGCGGTGACGGTCCGCGGACCGCAGGCGTCGCTCGACCGCCTCCTGCTGTCCGTCGACGACGTCAAGGCCGCAGGCCGCGTGACCGGCGAGCTGACCACGTCGGCCGACGAGTCGACCACCGAGCTCGTCACCGACGCCACCCTCGCCCCCACCGAGTAGCCCTCCCGCGGCTGCACGTTTGCGTGGGGCCCCACGCAAACGTGCACTCCGAGCAAGGGGTCAGCGGGACTCGAGGGTCTCGAACCGGATGCCGGCGGCCTGGAGGCGCTCGATCAGGGGACGGCCCATCGCGACGGCAGTCGTCGTCTGGCCCGCGACCTTCGGCACGTCGTCGAACGCGAGGCAGAGCGCCGACTCGCTGAGCATCTTGGCGGTCTCGTCGTAACCCGGGTCGCCGCCGCTGACCTGGGTGACGACGTGCTTGCCGCCGCCCTCACCGATCAGGCGGAGCGAGAACCACGACGACGCGCGCTTCTCGGGGCTGGGACCGTCGCCCTGGGCCCGCAGCTTCAGGAGGGCCTTGCGGGTGGGCGCGAGCTGCGACCCCGCGAGCAGCACGCCCGCGCCGGCCACCGTCCCGGCGAGGACGGGCAGCCGCTTGAACTGGGCGAAGTGCGAGTAGGTGAACTGGGGGCCGTAGCGCTCGAGGGCGCGGGCCGAGCGCAGCACGACCTGGGGGTCGATGGTCGGCAGCGGGAGCGCCCACCCCTTGCCTCCCGCGCCTCGGCCGATAGAGCCCCCGCCGCGCACGGTGCGCCCCTGGGGACGCTGCTCGCGCTGCTTGCGCTCCTTGGCCGTGGCCGCTGACTGGCGCAGCCGCGAGAACGCGCCGATGGCGGAGTGGTAGGTGCCGCCGGATGCCGTGCCCCCGGCGCGGATGTAGCCCTTGACGTCGATCGGGACACCCTCGGGCAGCTGCTCCACGGTGAACAGCACACCGAGGTCGTAGGGGATGGAGTCGAACCCGCAGGCGTGCACCAGCGTCGCGCCGGTGCGCAGCGCGGTCTCCTGGTGCTCCAACCAGGTGCGGTCGACGAACTCGGGCTCGCCGGTCAGGTCGACGTAGGCGATACCGGCCTCGGCGGCCGCCCTGACGGCCGGGTCGCCGTGCTGGACGTACGGGCCGACGGTCGAGATGAGGACGCGCGTGCCCTCGGCCATGGACCGCATCGAGTCGGCGTCGGACACGTCGGCGACCACGACCTGCGGCGCCACGCCGCCCGCGGCCTCGACCTCGTCGACGACCTTCTGCAGCTTCGCAGCACTGCGCCCGGCCACCGCCCACGTGCCGCCCTCGGGCAGGTGGGTGCCGAGGTAGACGGCGGTGAGCGTCCCGGTGAAGCCGGTCGCCCCGAACAGGGTGATGTCGACGGTCATGCCGTCGACCCTAGCCGACCCCGGATACCGCCGGTATCGGGCTGCGCGGGGTCAGGAGGCCTTCTTGGCGACCTCGTCGCGGGTGAGCACCGTGGGGCCCTCCTCGCCGCGCACGGTGGCACCGGTGACGATCACCTTGGCGACGTCGTCGCGCGAGGGGATGTCGTACATGACGGGCTGCAGCACGTGCTCGATGATCGAGCGCAGACCGCGGGCACCGGTGTCGCGGGCGAGCGCGAGGTCGGCCATCGCCTCGCACGCGTCGTCGGTGAACTCGAGCTCGACGTCGTCGATCTCGAAGAGCCGCACGAACTGCTTGGTGAGCGCGTTGCGCGGCTCGGTGAGGATGGAGACGAGCGCCGACTTGTCGAGCTTGTCGACCGCCGCGATGACCGGCAGACGGCCGATGAACTCCGGGATCAGACAGAACTTGAGGAGATCCTCGGGCAGCACCTGGGAGAACAGCTTCTCCGGCGCCGTCTCGGGCTTCTTCTCCGCCACCCCTCCGGTGTTGAAGCCCAGCCCGACCTTGCCACTGCGCTGCTCGATGATCTCCTCGAGCCCGGCGAACGCGCCGCCGACGATGAACAGCACGTTGGTCGTGTCGATCTGGATGAACTCCTGGTGCGGGTGCTTGCGCCCGCCCTGCGGCGGCACCGACGCGGTGGTGCCCTCGAGGATCTTCAGCAGCGCCTGCTGCACGCCCTCGCCCGACACGTCGCGGGTGATCGACGGGTTCTCGGCCTTGCGCGAGATCTTGTCGACCTCGTCGATGTAGATGATGCCCGTCTCGGCCTTCTTGACGTCGTAGTCGGCGGCCTGGATGAGCTTGAGGAGGATGTTCTCGACGTCCTCGCCCACGTAGCCGGCCTCGGTGAGGGCGGTGGCGTCGGCGATCGCGAACGGGACGTTCAGCATGCGCGCGAGCGTCTGGGCGAGATAGGTCTTGCCGCAGCCCGTGGGGCCGACCATGAGGATGTTGGACTTCGCCAGCTCGACGCCGTCGTCCTTGGCGCGCCCGCTCGTGGCCTGCGCCTGCACGCGCTTGTAGTGGTTGTACACCGCCACGGCGAGGTTCTTCTTGGCGTTGTCCTGGCCGACGACGTAGCCGTTGAGGAAGTCGAAGATCTCGTGGGGCTTGGGCAGCTCGCCGAGGCTCAGCTCGGCGCCCTCGGCCAGCTCCTCCTCGATGATCTCGTTGCAGAGGTCGATGCACTCGTCGCAGATGTACACGCCGGGGCCGGCGATGAGCTTCTTGACCTGCTTCTGGCTCTTGCCGCAGAACGAGCACTTCAAGAGGTCGGCGGTCTCACCGATGCGTGCCACGGGCGCGCTCCCTTCCGTCGAACGAACACTCACGACGCGGACGTCGTGTCGCCAGCCTCACACTACCGGCCGGCTCGGACCACCACCTGCGAACCGGCGACGCCACGCGCGTGTCGTGGCGTCGCCGGGCCGGTCAGACGGCGGGAGTCTTCAGCGAGTCGAAGACCTGGTCGATGATCCCGTACTCCTTGGCCTGCTCGGCCGTCAGGATCTTGTCGCGCTCGACGTCCTTGCTGACGTCCTCGGGCGTCTTGCCGGTCGCGTCGGCGATCATCTGCTCCATCAGCGCGCGCATGCGCAGGATCTCGTTGGCCTGGATCTCCAGGTCGGAGATCTGGCCGCCGGTGCCCTCGGTGTACGGCTGGTGGATGAGGATGCGGCTGTTCGGGAGCGCGTAGCGCTTGCCCGGCGTGCCGGCGGCCAGCAGCACCGCGGCGGCCGAGGCCGCCTGGCCCAGGCACACGGTCTGCACGTCGGACTTGAGGTAGCGCATCGTGTCGTAGATGGCCGTCATCGCCGTGAACGAGCCACCCGGGCTGTTGATGTACAGCTGGATGTCGCGGTCGGCGTCCATCTGCTGCAGGCAGAGCAGCTGCGCCATGACCGCGTTGGCCACGTCGTCGCTGATCGGCGTGCCGACGAAGATGATGCGGTCCTCGAACAGCTTCGCGTAGGGGTCGATGCGCCGGAACCCGTAGGACGTGCGCTCCTCCCACTGCGGGATGTAGTAGCTCATGCTTCGCTCCCCTTGTTCCCGACCTCGCCGGCGTTCTTGATGACCTGGTCGATGAAGCCGTAGTCCTTCGCCTGCTCGGGCGTGAACCAGCGGTCGCGGTCGGCGTCGGCCTCGATCTGGTCGATCGTCTGGCCGGTGTGCAGCGACTGGAGCTCGTTGAGCTGCTTCTTGAGCAGGATGGACTGCTGCGCCTGGATCTTGATGTCCGACGCGGAGCCGCCGATGCCGCCCGAGGGCTGGTGCATCATGATGCGCGCGTGCGGCAGGGCGTAGCGCTTGCCCGGCGCGCCGGCGGCCAGCAGGAACTGCCCCATCGACGCGGCGAGGCCCATGGCCACGGTGGCGACGTCGTTGGAGATGAACTGCATGGTGTCGTAGATGGCCATGCCGGAGTCGACCGAGCCGCCGGGGCTGTTGATGTACAGGAAGATGTCGGCGTTCGGGTCCTCCGCGTTGAGCAGGAGCATCTGTGCGCAGATCGCGTTGGAGTTGGAGTCGCGCACCTCCGACCCGAGGAAGATGATCCGCTCGCGCAGCAGGCGCTGGTAGATGTGGCCGTCGAGGTCGGAGGGCCCGACGTCGGTGCCGGCCATCATGCGCAGGCCCGACGCGTCCGGACCCGGACCGTGCTGGGTGCTGACGTCTGGTGTGTTCACGCTCTCGACCCTAGAGGGCGAAGGGGCGCGAGACACGCGCGAACACGCCCTGTTCGCTGACAGCGTGACACGCCTCGCGCCCCGACCCGGTCAGTCCGACGTGCCCACGACGGTCTGGTCCCAGTCCATGACCGAGCCCGTGACGACCCCGCTCGCGTCGCTCAGCAGCAGCACGACGATGCCGGCCGCGTCCTCGGGCGTCGCGAGCCGACCGGCGGGCAGCCGCTCGGCAGCCCGCTCGCGCCAGTCGTCACCGGCGTCGTGGAAGCGACGCTGGATGACGTCCTCGCCGTCAGAGTCGGTCCATCCGATGTTCACGCCGTTCACGCGCACGCGGTCGAACCGGTGGGCGTACGCGGCGTTCTTGGTCAGTCCGGCGAGCCCGGCCTTCGTGGCCGAGTACGGCGCGAGGTGGGGCTGGCCGCCGTGCGCGCTCATGGTGAGGACGTTGACGACCGACCCCGGCTCGCCGCGGCGGACCATGTCGCCGATCGCCGCCTGCATGAGGAAGAACGGGCCGCGCAGGTTCACCGCGACGTGCTGCTCGAACATCTCCGGCGTCGTGTCGAGCACGCTGCCGCGCTCGGTGAACCCGGCTGCGTTGACCAGTCCGTCGATCCGGCCGTGTGCGGCCACGGTGGCCTCCACGGCGCCGCGGCACGCGTCGACGTCGGCCACGTCGCAGCGCACGAACGTGGCGTCACCGAGCGCGGACAGGTCGGCGGCCGCTGCCTCGCCGACGTCGGCGCGACGTCCGGTCACGACCACCCGGGCGCCCTCGCGGAGCGCGGCGCGGGCGATCGCGAGACCGACGCCCTGCGTGCCTCCGGAGACCAGGACGACACGCCCGTCGAGGGAGCCCACGTCAGCCCGCCCCGTCGGTGCGACGACGTGCGGCGTACGCGCCGAGCGCCTGGCCCACCTGGTCGACGTCGCGGCCTGCGGCGAGCGCCTGCTCGACGACCTCCGCCTGCGAGAGCGGGGTCATGCCGTCGACCGGCTGGTCGAGGTCGAGGTTGGTCGGGAACGGGTAGCCCTCGGCGACCGACGCGACCACGCGACGCAGGGCGGCGTCGGACCAGCCGGCTGCCTTGCGCTCGAGCAGGGTCGGGTAGACGGCCGTCGTCGCACGCGCGCGGTCGACGGCCTCCATCGCGCGCCCGAACGCCGACGAGACCTGCAGGAGGTTCGCGACGCGCTGCACGTCGGCCGAGACGTTGCTGCCCGCCCCGTGCAGCAGGGCCGGGTTGAAGAACACGGCGTCGCCCTTCTCCAGCGGGAGCTGCACGTGGTGCTCGGCGAAGTAGTCGCGCACGTCGTCGCGACGGTAGGCGAGGTAGCCGGGTCCGTACTTCTGGGAGTGCGGCAGGTAGAGCGTCGGACCGCTCTCGACGGGCATGTCGACGTGGGCGACGGCGCCCTGGAGGGTGAGGACGGGCGACAGCAGGTGCACGTGCGCCGGGTACCGCGCCGCGACCTCGTCGGACAGGAAGCCGAGGTGGTAGTCGCGGTGCGGGTCCTGCGCGACGCCGCCGGGACGGACCACGTTGACCTGCGAGGTCACCTGGTAGGCCGGGCCGAGCCAGGCGGTGGAGACGAGGGCCAGGACGTCGTTCGCGTAGTAGTCGACGAACGTGCCGGGGTCGGTGACGGCGAGCTTCTCCAGCGCGTTCCAGATGCGGTCGTTGGCACCGGGCCTCGCGAAGTGGTCGCCCGCGGCTCCCCCGGCGGCCTTCTCCTGCGCGATGACCTCCTCGAAGGCGGCCGTGGCGCGGTCGACGACGTCGTGGTCGTCCCACGCGCCCTTCAACACGACGACCCCCGGTCCGTCGGTGAGGGCGTGGACGAGCTCGGCGCGCACGGCGTCCTCGCCGTCGGGTGTCGCGACGGCAGCGCGCAGCGTCGCCGAGGCGTAGACGACGACACTCTGCTCGACGCCGACGGCGTGCGGGTAGTCGTCGGCGCGGGTGGGCTCGGACACGACCTCGACGAGGTCGCTGAGGCGCACGTCCTCGGGGGTGAACCGCGCGCGGCGCGCGGCGCCTCGGTCGGCGGGGACGGTGTGGTCGACGAGACTCATGCTCGGCTCCTCGGGTCGGGCGGGGCGGTGGGTACGCCAACACGCTAGGCTCGCCCGCTCCGTCGTGGGCGCTCGAAAGACCTCAAGAACACCTCAGCGACCGGTCGCGCGCACTAGGCTGCGAGGGTGCCGCACCGTCACAAGGTCCGTGAGATCGCCCAGCAGAGCGGACTCAGCGCGGCCACCGTCGACCGCGTGCTGCACGGACGCCCGGGGGTGCGTGCCGCGACGGTCGCCGAGGTGGAGCGCGCCGTCGAGGAGCTCGACCGGCAGGCGTCCCAGCTGAGGCTGGTCGGACGCACCTTCCTGCTCGACCTCGTCATGCAGGCGCCCGTCCGGTTCAGCACGGCGGTGCGCCGGGCGCTGGAGGCCGAGCTGCCGTCGCTGCGTCCCGCGGTGGTGCGCTCGCGGTTCCACCTGCGCGAGGAGGCCGACGTCGGCGCCATGGTCGCGACCCTGCGCGACGTGCGACGTCGCCGCTCGCACGGCGTCGTGCTGAAGGCGCCCGACCATCCCGACGTCGCGGCGGAGGTGGCGACCCTGGCCGACGCCGGTGTCCCCGTGGTCACGCTGGTCACCGACGTGCCGCGCAGCCGCCGGCTGGCCTACGTCGGCATCGACAACGCCGCCGCCGGGCGCACCGCCGCCTACCTGGTCGCGCAGGGCGCGCCAGGGTCGGGCGCGGTCCTCGTGACGCTGAGCCGCAGCGACTTCCGGGGCGAGGAGCAGCGGGTGTCGGCGTTCGTCGACGCACTGCGCGACCTCTCCCCCGCCCGTCGCGTCGTCGACCTGACGGACACCGACGGCCTCGACCCCACCACGGGCACCGGTGTGCGGGCCGCGCTGGCGGACCACCCCGACCTCGACGCCGTCTACTCGGTGGGCGGCGGCAACCGTGCGACGCTCGAGGCGTTCGCCGACGCCGGACGCGCGCCGCGGGTCTTCGTCGCGCACGACCTCGACGCCGACAACACCGAACTGCTGCGGACGCGCCGCGTCCACTACGCCCTGCACCACGACCTGCGCGCCGACACCCGGCGGGCCTGCCGCCTCCTCCTGCAGCACCACGGAGCCCTTCCGGGCGCGCCGACGTCGGTGCCGTCGCACGTCCAGGTCGTCACGCCGTTCAACCTCCCCCGCGCCTTCGGCACCCCCTGACCACGCCCAGCCCCCACTGAGAGTGACCAGCCCCCGCTGAGTGTGACGTTTGCGGGGCGAATCCGTCGGATTCGCCCCGCAAACGTCACACTCGGCGGGGAGTGGGGAGGGTCAGAGGTCAGACGGTGAAGGCCTCGCGGAAGGCGTCCATCGCGCGGCGGCTCCCGTCGACGGAGGGGTCGCTCGCCCACGCCTCCATCGCCACGACGCCGGTGTAGCCGGCGTCCGCGAGGGCCTGCGCCACGAACGACCAGCGCACCTCGCCGGTGCCGGGCTCGCAGCGCCCGGGGACGTCGGCCACCTGCACCTCCCCCGTGAACGGGACGGCCTGGCGCACGAGCTCGACGAGGTTCCCCTCGCCGATCTGCGCGTGGTACAGGTCGAGGTTCATCCGCAGGTGCGGGCTGCCGACCGCGCGCACGAGGGCGAGCGTGTCGGCGGCCCTCGCGAACGGCGTGCCGGGGTGGTCGACCGCCGTGTTGAGGTTCTCCAGCACGTAGGTGACGTCGTGCCGCTCGGCCAGCTCGGCTACCCGCTCGAGCGTCCGCACCGCTGCCACCCAGTCCTCCCCGGTCGTGACCTCGACGGGCCGCACCGGCAGGCCGCCCTCCCCCAGGCCCGTGCCGTGGATGTTGAGGGACGGGCAGCCGATCGCCTGCGCGAACGGGATCGACTCCTCGGCCGTCCGCAGCAGGTCGTCGGCACCGCCTGGCGTCGTGAGGTCGCCCGTGACGTAGCCGGTCATCGACGTGAACGACGCGCCGGTGGCACGCAGCGCCTCGGCGTCCTTCTGCGTCCAGTCCCAGATCTCCACCGCGAACCCGGCGTCGTGGATGCGCGACACGCGGTCGAGGTGCGGCAGCTCCGTGAGCACCATCTCGGAGCAGACGGCGAGGGTGAAGCTCATCGGACGTAGAGCGACGGCCGCTCCGGCACGACGACGTCGCGCTTCTCGCCCGACCGCAGCGCGTCGACGCCGGCGGCGGCCACGACGTTGGCCAGGTAGCCGTCCCACGCGCTGGCACCGACGACCTCGCCACGCAGCGACGCGTCGGCCCAGGCCGCCAGCTCGATCCGGTACGACTCGGCGAAGTGCGCGACGAAGTCGCTGCCGATGGCCGAACCGCCCTGTCCGGACACCCGACGCAGCACGGGGTGCCGCGGCTCGAGCGACGCGGAGCCGCCCGTGCCGACGACCTCGACGCGCACGTCGTAGCCGTACGCCGCGTTCACGAACACCTCGGCCGTGGCCATCTGGCCGCCGTCGGTCCACAGCGTCGCGACCTGCGGGTCGCGGAAGCCGTCGACGACCGGTGACTCGACCCGGATCGCGACGATCTCGCCGTCGAGCAGCCAGCGGAACGTGTCGAGCTCGTGGATCATCGAGCCGGTCACGAGCGTGGCGTCGTCGGTGCTGGTGCTGTTGGACGCGTTGCGGTGGATGCCGTGCAGCACGCGCACGTCGCCGAGCGAGCCGTCGGTGATCGCGGCCTTGAGGTCGACGAAGCCGGGGTCGAAGCGGCGGTTGAAGCCCACCTGCACGAACCGCCGGCCCGCGGCGACCTCCGCGTCGACCACGCGACGCGCGTCGTCGGCGGTGACGGCCAGCGGCTTCTCGCAGAGCACGTGCTTGCCGGCCTCGATGCCCGCGACCGCGAGGTCGGCGTGGGTGACGTCGGGTGAGGCGACGACGAACGCGTCGACCTCGGCCACGAGCGCCTCGGCGCTGTCGGCGGCCTCGGCGCCGACGCCGTTGGCCACCTGCTTGGCCCGCTCGGTGTCCATGTCGAAGACGCGCACGACCTCGGCGCCCGGCACGGACGTGGCAAGCGTGCGCGCGTGCGCCGCCCCCATCGCACCCGCGCCGACGACGCCCACGCGCAGCCTGGTGTTGCTCACAGTCGTACCCACTTCTTCTCGTCGCTGGAGGTGATCATGGCGTCGACGACCCGTGCCGCCGACAGGGCGTCGTGGACGGTCGCGCCGACGGGCTTGCCGGTCGCGATCGACTCCACGAGCCGGCGGGCCTCCACGACCTTGAGGTCGTCGAAGCCCATGGGGTTGTTGGCGCCGGGCTGGAAGACGCCCAGCTCGCCGTCGCCGGGGGTGGCGTAGCGCGTGGTGGAGAACGCGTTGAGGTAGGCGCCGTCGGCACCCCGCGTGCTGACCTGGAGCTCGTTCATGCGGCGGAAGTCCCACGACAGCGATCCCTCGGTGCCGTGCACCTCCAAGCCGTAGCGGTTCTGCTCCCCCACGGCCACGCGGCTCGACTCGAGCACCGCGCGCGAGCCGTCGGCGAGGCGCAGCAGCGCACTCACGTAGTCCTCGTTCTCGACGTCGCCGAGCGCTCCGGCGCCCTTCTCGTAGTGCATCGCACCGGCGGCGGCCTCGCGACGCTGCGCGATGAACGTCGCGCGGTCGACGACGAGCTCCTCGACGTCCGCCACCACGTGACGCAGCAGGTCGGCGGCATGGCTCACCAGGTCGCCGAGGACACCGGTGCCGGAGGTCGCGGTCCGGAACCGCCACGACAGCGCGGCGTCGGGGTCGGCGGAGTAGTCGGCGAGGAAGCGGACGGTCGAGTGCTCCACGCGACCGATGCGGCCCGACGCGACGAGCTCCTTGGCCAGCTCGACGGCGGGCACGTTGCGGTAGTTGAACCCGGCCGCGGCCTGCACGCCGGCCGCCTACACGGCCGCCACGATCTCGGCCGTCTCGGCGGCGTCGCGACCGGCGGGCTTCTCGACCCACAGGTGCTTGCCCGCCTGCGCCGCCGCGACCGCGACGTCGCGGTGGATGAAGTTCGGGCCGGTCACGCACACGACGTCGAGGTCGTCGCGCGTGACGAGCGACTGCCAGTCGGTGTGCACGTGCTCGAAGCCGAGCGCGTCCACCGCCCGCCGGGTGCGCTCGTCGTCGACCGGCTCGGCCACGGCCACCAGGCGCGGACGCAGCGGCGCGTCCGGGTAGTGGTGCAGCAGGCGGGTCATCGCCCGGGCGTGCACCTGGCCCATCCAGCCGAGCCCGACGACACCGACGCGCAGCTCCGGGCGCCGCGTGGTCTCCTGCGTCACGCCCCCACCTCGTCCTTCAGCTGCTGCGCCACGGCCGAGTCGGTGCCCATGGTGCGCTCCAGCTCGTGCGCCAGCGACTCCAGCTCGGCGCCGCCGGCCATCATCGACGTCAGGTCGTCGAGCGTCATCTCGCTCTTCGGGAAGTCGCCCATGCTCTTGCCGCGACGCAGCAGCATGAAGCGGTCGCCGACCGGGTAGGCGTGGTGCGGGTTGTGGGTGATGAACACGACACCGAGACCACGCTCACGGGCCTTCGCGATGTACTTGAGCACGACGCCCGACTGCTTGACGCCGAGGGCGGCGGTCGGCTCGTCGAGGATCAGCACCCGAGCGCCGAAGTAGACGGCACGCGCGATGGCAACGCACTGGCGCTCGCCGCCGGACAGCGTGCCGATCGGCTGGTCGACGTCGCGCAGGTCGATCCCCATGGCGGCCAGCTCGGACTTCGTCGTGCGCTTCATGAAGTCGACGTCCATGTGCTTGAACGGACCGAATCCCTTGCTCGGCTCCGAGCCGAGGAAGAAGTTGCGCCAGACCGGCATGAGCGGGACGACCGCGAGGTCCTGGTAGACCGTCGCGATGCCGGCCTCGAGCGCCTCGCGGGGTCCCGAGAAGGTCGTCGCCTTCCCGTCGACCCGCAGCTCGCCGTCGGTGTGCTCGTGCGCTCCCGCCAGGATCTTGATGAACGTCGACTTGCCGGCGCCGTTGTCGCCGAGGACGCAGGTGACCTCTCCGGCCTTCACCGACGTGGTGACGTCGGACAGCGCGATGATGCTGCCGTACCGCTTGCCGATGTCGACGACCTCGATGATCGGGGTGCCGGGCGCCGCGGGTGCCGCGGTGTCGGTGGACTGGTGCTTGGGGGTGTCGTTGCTCATCGTGACGTCTCCGCTCGGGTCCGGACCCAGTTGTTGAGGAGCACGGCGGCCAGCAGCATGGCGCCGAGGAAGGTGCGCAGCCAGTTGGTGTCCCACTGCGCGAAGGTGATGCCCTGGAAGGTCATGCCGTAGATCAGCGCGCCCAGGGCCGCACCGATCGCCGAGCCGTAGCCGCCGGTGAGGAGGCAGCCGCCGACCACGGCGCAGATGATGTAGATGAACTCCTGGCCGACGCCGGTGTTCGCCTGCACCGTGGAGGTGCGGAACAGCGAGATCATGCCGACCAGCCAGCCGGCGGCGGCCGTCGTCATGAACAGGCCGATCTTGGTCTTGAGCACGGGCACGCCGACCTGGCGGGCGGACTGCTGGGCGCCGCCGACGGCGAAGATCCAGTTGCCGGCCTTGGTGCGCAGCAGGACCCAGGTCGCGATCGCGGTGACCGCCAGCCACCACAGCACCGAGACGTAGAAGGTGCCGCCCGCGATCGTGAACGACGCGCCGAAGACCGGCTGGATGCTGTCGTAGAAGGGCACGTCGGTCATGCCCTGGATGGTCACCTGGCCGATGATCAGCTTCGTCACCGCGAGGTCGATGCCCTGCAGGATGAAGAACGTGCCGAGCGTGATGATGAAGCTCGGCAGGCCGGTGCGCATGACCATGTAGCCGTTGAACGCGCCCACGGCGAGCGCGAGCAGGAGCGCGATGAGCACCGCGGCCCAGATGTTGAGCCCGTAGTTCGTGGTCAGGATGCCGACCACGAGGGCGGTGAAGCCGGTCATGACTCCGGCGGAGAGGTCGAACTCGCCGCCGATCATGAGCAGGGCCACCGCGACGGCCATGATGCCGAAGGTCGAGGCGGACTCCAGCCACACGCCGGCGCCGGCCGTGGTGAGGAAGCGGTCGCTGTTGAGCGAGAAGAAGATCATGACGGCGATGGCCGCGACGGCGGCGCCCATCTCCGGGCGGGTCAGGAGACGCGACACCGTCGACGTGGTCGCCAGTCTCTCGTCTGGTGCTGTCGTGGCTGTCGTCATGACAGCTCCTTTCGTGGGGCCCGGCGGGGGCCGAGCGGGATCGTACGGGTGGGGCGGTGCGCGGGGTGCTGGTCGGCGGGCGGGGCCGCCGGGGTGGGACGGGGACGATCCCCCGGATCGTCCCCGTCCCCCGGGGTCAGCGCGTGCCCTGCGAGGCGAACTTCGCCACGTCGGCCGCGTTGTCCTTCGTGACGAACGCGGGGCCGGAGTTGATCGGCTGGCCGCCGCCCACGTCGTTGCCGTTGATCGACTTCAGGTACAGCGTCGTGACGCCGAGGAACCCCTGGACGTAGGGCTGCTGGTCGACGGCGAAGAGGATGCTGCCGGACTCGATGTCCTTCACGACGTCCTCGGACAGGTCGAACGTCGCGACCTTGGCCTTCGATCCCGACTCGTCCACGGCGCCGACGGCGTCGATCGCGTACTGGCCACCGAGCGTCAGCACCGCGTCGATGCTGTCGTCGGACTGCAGCTTGGACTTGATGGTGGCCTTGACCTCGGCGTCGTTCGTGCCGTCGACCTGGATGTTGCTCATCTTTCCACCGAAGGTCGAGGCGGCGGCCTTGCAGCGCTCCTCCAGACCGACGTTGCCGGCCTCCTGGATGACGCAGATGCCGTTCTTCAGACCGGCCTCCTTGAGCTTCTCGCCGACGGCCTCGCCGGCGATGGTCTCGGACTGGCCGATGTGCGTGATCGCGCCGAACTCCTTGAAGCGGTCGACACCGGAGTTGATCGTCACGACGGGGATGCCCGCGGCGACGGCCTTCTTGATGCTCGACTCGAGGCCGTCGGGGTTGGCCATCGAGACGACGATGCCGTTGACCTTCTGCGCGACCGCGTTGTCGATCAGCTGCGACTGCTTGGCCGGGTCGGGGTCGGCGTTGTAGTCGACCTTGACGCCGTAGTCGTCACCGGCGCGCTCGGCACCGGACTTGACGCGGTCCCAGAACGCGTCGCCGGGGCCGGAGTGCGTGATGACCGCGTAGGTGAGGTCCTTCGTGTCGCTGGACGCTCCGGTGTCCTCCTTGCCGGTGCCCGAGCAGGCGGCGAGCAGCGATCCGGCGAGGATCACCGCGCCGATGACCTTGAGCTTCTTCATGGTGGGGGTTTCCTTCTCTTTCTGGGCCCGGCGTCAGTGAGCCGTCGGGAAATGGAGGGCGGCGAGGGACTCCTCGCTCACGTGCGGCCACCTGGCGGTGACCACCTTCGCGCGGGTGTAGAAGCGGATGCCCTCGGGACCGTGGACGTGGTGGTCACCGAAGAGCGAGTCCTTCCAGCCTCCGAAGGAGTGGAAGGCCATGGGCACGGGGACCGGGACGTTGATCCCGATCATGCCCACCTGCACCCGGCGCTGGAACGTGCGGGCCACCTCTCCCGAGGAGGTGAACACCGCCGTCCCGTTGCCGTAAGGGTTGCTGTTGATCAGGTCGAGCGCCTCGTCGAGGCTGTCGACCCGCAGGACCGCGAGGACGGGTCCGAAGATCTCGTCGGTGTAGACGCTCATGTCGGTCGTGACGTGGTCGATGAGCGTCGGGCCGACGAAGAAGCCCTCCTCGTGGTCCTCGACGACGAGGTCGCGGCCGTCGACGACGACCTTCGCCCCCGCCGACTCCCCCTGCCCGATGTAGTCGACGATGCGGTCGCGCGACGCGCGGGTGACGACGGGACCCATGCCGGCGTCGGGGTCGGTGCCCACGCCCACCTTGATCACGTGCGTGCGCTCGCGGATCTTGTCGACCAGCGTGTCGGCCGTGGGGCCCACGGCGACGACGGCCGAGATGGCCATGCAGCGCTGGCCGGCCGAGCCGTAGCCCGCGGCGACGATGTGGTCGGCGGCGAAGTCGAGGTCGGCGTCGGGCATGACCACGGCGTGGTTCTTGGCGCCACCGAGGGCCTGCACGCGCTTGCCACCGGCCGAGGCCCGCTCGTGCACGTAGCGGGCGATCGGCGTGGAGCCGACGAAGGAGACGCCGTCGACGTCGGCGTGGTCGAGGAGCGCGTCGACGGCCACCTTGTCGCCGTGCACGACGTTGAAGACGCCGTCGGGCAGGCCGGCCTCGGCGTACAGGCGCGCGACCAGGTCGGAGGCGCCGGGGACGCGCTCGGACGGCTTGAGCACGAACGTGTTGCCCGTGGCGATGGCGATCGGGTGCATCCACAGCGGCACCATGATCGGGAAGTTGAACGGCGTGATGCCGGCGACCACGCCGAGCGGCTGGCGGAAGGAGTAGGAGTCGACCGACCCGGAGACCTGGTCGTTGTACTCGCCCTTGAGCAGCTGCGGGATGCCGCAGGCGAACTCGACGACCTCGCGACCGCGGACGACCTCGCCCCGCGCGTCGTCGAGGGTCTTGCCGTGCTCGGCGCTGATGACCTGCGCCAGCTCCTCCTCGTGCTCCACGAGCAGCTGGCGGAAGGCGAACATGACGCGCGAGCGAGCCGTCACGGACGTCTCGCTCCACGTCGTGAACGCGGTGCGCGCGGCCTGGACGGCGGCGTCGACGTCCTCGACGGAGGCCAGACGGACGCCCTTCTGCGGCGTGCCGAGGGCCGGGTCGTAGACGTCGCCGACGCGCTCGGAGGTGCCGGCGACGCTCTGTCCGCCGATCCAGTGGTCGTAGGTGGTCTCGTACGTCATCGGGGGGTGTCCTCGCTCTGCTGTGCGGTGGAAGGGGTGTCGGTGGGCGCCAGGTGGTGGCGCTGGTCGGCCTTGTGCTGCTCGTAGGTGGTGCGGGCCTCGCGGGTGGAGTCGAGGGCGGAGACCTCGGCGACCGGCACGTCCCACCAGGCCGGGCTGGACGGGGCGGGCACGAGCGGGTCGGTCTCGACGTGGATCACGGTCGTGCGGGTCGACTCCTTGGCCTTCACCACGGCCGAGCGCAGGTCGTCGAGGCTGCTCGCGACGACCACGTCGGCGCCGAGGCTCGCCGCGTTCGCCGCCAGGTCGACCGGCAGGACGTCGCCGTCGAGGCCGGTGTCGGTGCGGTACCGGTACCGGGTGCCGAAGCGCTGCGAGCCGAGGCTCTGCGACAGCGCGCCGATCGAGGCGTAGCCGTGGTTCTGCACCAGCACGACGATGATCTTCACGCCCTCGGCCACCGCGGTGACCAGCTCGGTGTTCATCATCAGGTACGAGCCGTCGCCGACCATGACGAACACGTCGCGGTCCTCGTCGGTGCCCTCGCGGGCCTGGTCGAGCGCGGCCATCTTGACGCCGAGGCCGCCGGCGATCTCGTAGCCCATGCAGGAGAACCCGTACTCGACGTGGTAGCCCTTGCGGTCGCGCGTGCGCCACAGCTTGTGCAGGTCGCCGGGCATCGAGCCGGCCGCGCAGAGCACCACGTCGCGCGGGTCGGACGTCTCGTTGACGACGCCGAGGACGGCGGACTGCACGAGTCGCGTGTCGCCGGACGTGGCCTGGTGCGACGCCTCGACGACCGCGTCCCACTCCTGCGCGAGCGCGGTGTTGCGCTCGGCGTAGGCGTCGTCGACGCGCCAGCCGTCGAGGGCGCCGGTGAGCGCCTCGAGCGCCTCGCGGGCGTCGGCCACGAGCGTGGCCGCGGACAGCTTGAGCGCGTCGATGCGGGCCACGTTGACGTTGACGAAGCGGACGCCGTCGGCGGCGAACACGGTGCGCGACGCCGTGGTGAAGTCGCTGTACCGGGTGCCGACACCGATGACGAGGTCGGCCTCCGCGGCGACCGCGTCGGCGGCCGTGGTGCCGGTGGCACCGATCGCGCCGAGCGCCTGCGGGTGGTCGTACGGGAGCGAGCCCTTGCCCGCCTGGGTCTCCCCCACCGGGATGCCGGTGGCCTCCGCGAACGCGGCGAGCGCGGCGTCGGCGCCGGCGTAGATCACGCCGCCGCCGGCGACGACGAGGGGACGTCGGCTGGCCTTGATCGCCGCCACGGCCCGCTCGAGCTCCGCGGGCTGCGGGACCGGGCGGCCGATGTGCCAGACGCGGGTCTCGAACAGCTCGACCGGCCAGTCGTGCGCCTCGGCCTGCACGTCCTGCGGCAGGCAGAGGGTGACGGCACCCGTGTCGGCCGGGTCGGTCAGCACGCGCATGGCCTGCAGCAGCGCCGAGGGCAGCTGCTCGGGGCGGGTCACACGGTCCCAGTAGCGCGAGACGGAGCGGAAGGAGTCGTTGACGGTCGTGTCCATGCTCGAGGGGTCCTCGAGCTCCTGGAGGACGGGGTTCGCCGGGCGGGTCGCGAACACGTCGCCGGGCAGCAGCAGCACGGGCAGGCGGTTGATGGTGGCGAGCGCGGCGCCGGTGACCATGTTCGTGGAGCCCGGGCCGACCGAGGCGGTGACCGCCATGGCGCGCAGACGGTCGTACTGGCGGGCGTAGGCGACGGCCGCGTGCACCATGCCCTGCTCGTTGCGGCCGTGGAAGAACTCCAGGCGCGACGGGTCGTCGGACTGCGAGCGCTCGAGCAGCGCCTGCCCGACGCCGGCG
The DNA here is from genome assembly GCA_026392465.1 of Propionibacteriales bacterium. GTDB lineage: Bacteria > Actinomycetota > Actinomycetes > Propionibacteriales > Nocardioidaceae > Aeromicrobium. The sequence continues at coordinate 82,994 of JAPLCA010000038.1, read as the reverse complement.
ACGTTGCCGTGGCCGAAGATGCCCCAGCAGCCGGCGAAGAAGGCGTGGGTGTCGCCGTCACGCTCGACGTGCTGCGCCTCGAGGAAGCGGACCGTCGCCTGGGCGACGGTGAGCCGCACGGTCCCGTTCATGAAGGTCCTCCGAAGGGAAGTCGGGGGTCGACCGGCTGGTCGGCCCAGGTGTCACGGACCCAGGTGTGGGCGGGGTCGTCGCAGATCAGCCACGCGCGCTCGTCGCCGGGTCCGGCCATGACGTTGAGGTAGTAGAGGTCGTAGCCGGGGGCGGCCATCGACGGCCCGTGCCAGCCGTGCGGGATGAGCACGACGTCGCCGTCGCGCACCTCCGCGAGCACGTCGATCTCGGCCTGCTCGTGGCCGTAGACGCGCTGGTAGCCGACTCCTGGTGCGGAGGGACCGCTCGCCACCTCGTAGTAGTAGATCTCCTCGAGCCGGGTCTCGCCCTCGCGCTCCTCGTCGTGCTTGTGCGGCGGGTAGGACGACCAGTTGCCGCCGGGCGTCAGCACCTCGCAGGCGATGATGCGGTCGGCCTCGAGCACCCCGGGGACGCCGAAGTTGTTGACCTGGCGGCTCGCCTGGCCGGCTCCGCGCAGCTCGACCGGCACGTCGGCCGCGGGCAGGTACGCGGGCTCCAGACGCGCCGTGGCAGCGGCGGTCGGGATCGCGAACCGGCCACCGGCGGCCGACGTGACGGTGACGGCCGAGCCCAGCGGTGCGTACACCACGTCGCTCGGCCCGGACCAGACGTCGGGGCGTCCGGCCAGGTCGTAGGAGGTCTGGCTGCCGTCGACGTCGACGACCACGGTGGCCGAGCCCGACAGCGCGAGCACGAGCAGCTCGTGGCCGTCCTCGGTGACGGTCTGCGAGTCGCCGGGCGCCAGCTCGAGCACCTTGAGACCGGTGTGGTCCCAGCCCGCGCTCTTCGGGGTGACGTCGAGGACGAAGGGTGCGACCGCACCCTCGCCCTTGCGCACGACGTGCGACATCAGAGCATCGCCACCGTGGCGTCGACCGCGGCCTCGACGTCGCCGTCGGGCGGGAAGAGCAGGCTGCGACCCACGACCATGCCGCGGACGGCCGGGTGCGCGAGGGCCTTCGACCAGGCCGCGAACTGCGCCTCCTGGTCGCTGGAGACCTCGCCGCCGAGCAGGAGCACCGGCAGGCCGGTGGCCGAGAGGACGGCATCCATGTCGTCGACGACGGGCAGCTTCAGCCACGTGTAGGCCGACGTCGGCGCGAGGCCGGCGGCCACGGTGGCCGAGCGCACGACCGCGGCGGTCGACAGGTCGTTGACGACGCGTCCGTCGCGGCGGTGGGAGATGAAGGGCTCGACCATGGCCATGACCTGGGCCTCGGCGAGGTCGCGCACCGCGTCGGCGCACGCCTGCATCGTCGCGACGGTCCCGGCGTCGTCGGGCTCGATGCGGAACAGCATCTTCCCGCCCTGCATCCCGTCGCGCTTGATGGTCGCGGCGTCGTGGCCGGTGAAGCGGTCGTCGATCTCGAACGCCGTGCCCGCGAGACCGCCGCGGTTCATGGAGCCGATGACGACCTTGCCCTCGAGGGCGCCGAGGAGCAGCAGGTCGTCGAGCACGTCGGCCGTGCCGAGGACGCCGTCGACGCCGGGCCGGGCGAGCGCGCGGACCATGCGGTCCAGCAGACGCGCGCGGTCGCCCATGGCGAGGGCGTCGTCGCCGGCGCGCAGCGCGCCACGGGCGGGGTGGTCGGCGGCCACGAGCATGAGGCGTCCCGTGCTGCCGACGAGCGACGTCGGACGGCGACGCTCGGCCCAGGCTCGGGCGATGGCGGCCGGGTCGCTGACCCGTTGCTCGATGATGCGGCTGATCGCGGCCTGGTCGACCGTGGCGCGACCCTTCCGGTCCTGCTCGGCGATGCTCATGCGACGACCTTCCCGTTGCTCAGGACCTGTTCGACCACGTCGGGCGTGGGCATGGCGTCCGCGCACGAGAGCTGGCCGGCCACGTAGGCGCCGGCCGCGTTCGCGAAACGGAGCGTGCGCTCCAGGTTCCACCCCGAGAGCAGTCCGTGCACGAGCGACCCGCCGAACGCGTCGCCCGCACCCAGACCGTTGACGACGTCGACCGGCACCGGCGGCACCACGACGGACTCGTCGCCGCGCACGCCCAGCACACCGGCCGGACCCTGCTTGACGATCGCGGTCTCGACGCCCGCTGCGCGCAGGGCCTTGGCGGCGGCCTGCGGCTCGGTCTCGCCGATCGCGACCTCGCACTCCTCGCGGTTGCCGACGGCGACCGAGACGTACGGCAGCACCTCCGCGATCGCCGCGGTGGCGTCGGCGGGGTCGGACCAGAACATCGGCCGGTAGTCGAGGTCGATGACCGTCAGCCGGTCCTTGCCCCGTGCCTCGAGCGCGGCGAGGTGGGCCTCGCGGCTCGGCTCCTCGCTGAGGCCCGTCACCGTGAACCAGAGGATGTCCGCCTCCTGGATGCTGCGGTACAGCTCGGTGGAGGGGGCGAGCTCGTCGGCGCGCAGCTGCAGGTCCGGCGCCGAGGGACGGCGGTAGAAGTAGAGCGGGAAGTCGTCCGGCGGGAAGATCTCACAGAAGGTGACCGGCGTGGGCAGGTCGGGGTCGGTGCCGACGAACGCGGTGTCGACGCCGAAGCCCTCGAGCGCGCGACGCACGAAGCGACCGAACGGGTCGTCGCCGGTCTTGGTGACGACGGCGCTGCGGTGGCCGAGTCGCGACGCCGCGACGGCGACGTTGGTGGGCGAGCCGCCGAGGAACTTCGCGAACGTCGCGACGTCCTCCAGGCCCACGCCCACCTGCTCGGGGTAGACGTCGACGCCGCAGCGGCCGAGCGTGATGACCTCGTGCGTCATGCCACGGTCTCCATGGCGAGCGCGCCCTCGACGTACGCGAGGCAGGCGGCGACGTCGACCTTCGGGCCCTCTCCCTCGGGCTCGCCGGTGAGCTTGAGGTCCTGCTCGAGGACGTACCAGCCGGTGTAGCCGTGGCCCTCGAGCGCGGAGATCATCGCGGCGACGTCGACGCTGCCGCGTCCGAGCACCGTCCACAGGCCCTGGGAGACGGCGTCGGAGAAGGCGAGGTCGCCGGACTGGACGCGGGCGGCCAGGGCGGCGTCGACGTCCTTGAGGTGCACGTGGACGACGCGCTCCAGGTTGGCGAGCGTGATGGCGACCGGGTCGGCGCCGGCGGCGACCAGGTGGCCGGTGTCGACGCAGAGGCCGACGTGCGACCCGTCGAGGACCCGCTGGGTCTCCTCGGCGTTCTCGACGAGCGTGCCGACGTGCGGGTGGACCGCCGCGACGACGCCGCGCTCCCTGGCGCGGTCGGCGATCCGGTCGAGGTGGCCGAGCAGTGTCTTCCACTCCACGTCGCTCAGCTCGGGGCGGGCGTCGTAGCCGTCCTGGCCCGTGGCGACGGCGATGACGACCACACCGGCGCCAGCGGCGAGGCAGTCGTCGATGAAGGCGTCGACCTCGGGCATCGGGTCGTGGTCGGTGTGCAGCACGAGCGGGAGGAAGCCGCCGACCGCGGAGAGGCCGTAGGACTCGAGCAGCTCGGCCTTGACCTGCGGCGCGTCGGGCAGGAAGCCCTCCGGGCCGAACTCGGTGGCCGCGAGGCCCAGCTCGCGCATCTCGGGGAGGACGCGGTCGGCGGGCAGCTGGTAACCCCAGCCCGGCACCTCGCACACGCCCCAGGAGATGGGGGCACCGGCGATGCGGGAACGGGAGGCGATCTGCGACATGGGGGTCCTCGAGTGGGAAGAGCGGCGGTTTCGAATGTCAGGACATGACGTCCGTGGAAGACTTTGGACCGTGTCCTGGGTCACTGTCAAGCATTTGTCAGGACATCTTGACGTCTGAACCTCGGCTGCTAGGTTGCGTGCATGTCGAGTCCCCGGATCACCCTGGACCGCTCGAGCCCCGTGCCCCTGTACTTCCAGGTCGCCGAGCAGCTCGAGCGTGCCATCGTGTCCGGCGAGATCGGCGCCGGGGAGCGGCTGGAGAACGAGATCACCATGGCCCAGGACCTCGGTCTGTCGCGCCCGACCATGCGTCAGGCCATCCAGGTCCTCGTCGACAAGGGCATGCTCGTGCGTCGCCGCGGCGTCGGCACCCAGGTCGTGCACGGGCAGGTGCGCCGCCAGGTCGAGCTCACCAGCCTGTTCGACGACCTCGCGGCCGCCGGCCAGCACCCCCGCACGACCGTCCTCGAGCAGCTGCTCGTGCCGGCCGACGAGCAGGTGTCCGAGCAGCTGCAGGTCGGCCTCGGCGAACCCGTCTGGTCGCTGCGCCGGCTGCGCTTCATCGCCGGCGGCGAGCCGCTCGCCGTCATGCACAACTACCTGCCCTCCTCCATCGTCGACCTCGGCGACGTCGACCTCGAGGCCCAGGGCCTGTACTCCTACCTGCGCGACGCCGGATTCGTCATCCGCGTCGCGCGCCAGAGCATCGGCGCCCGCGGCGTCCGCCCCGTCGAGGCACGCCTCCTCCGCGAGGACGTCGACGCCCCCCTGCTCACCATGCAACGCACCGCCTACGACAACCTCGGCCGCGCCGTCGAGTTCGGCCGCCACGCCTACCGCCCCGGCCTCTACAGCTTCGACGTCACCCTCGTCGACCGCTGAGCGGTCTCGACCCGCCGCCGCGCTGGCGGCGGTTCGTCGTGACCTTGCTGGTGCGTTGGCTGCAGTCGTCGTGACCTTGCTGGTGCGCTGCCGTAGGGGATCTCGTCGTGTTGGTGCGCTGCCGTAGGGGATCTCGTCGTGCTGGTGCGCTGCCTCGGCTGACGCTGGGTGTGGTCTCCGAAAGGGCCTCGACCGGGCGGCTGGGCGGGGGTCGGTTTCGGGTCTCGGGCTGTGGCTCGCGCTGTGGGTGGACGCAAGATGCTGCGTTCGTGTGTGGAATGGCGAAGGATGCTGCGTTTGCTACGGGATCCCGTCGTGAACGCAGAAGCGTTCGACCTCATTCGCGGGAAGGCAGAATCTTGGGTGCCGTTTGGGTTGGGGGGACGAAGGATTCTTCTTTCTCGTGGACCGTTCCACGAGAAAGAAGAATCCTTCACACCCCTCCCCCGCTCAGCGGTGGATCTGCCACCTGAACAGCGCCCAGAAGGTGGCGCATCCACCGCCGGACCGCGCAAACGCAGAATCTTGGACGGATCTCGCGCAAAGGAAGAATCCTGCGTCACCCACGAGCCCAAACCGGACCCCGAGACCCGAAGCCACCCCCAGACCCGCTGCCGGTCGAGGCCCTTTCGGAGACCACACCCAGCGCAAGCCGAGGCAGCGCACCGCCAAGGTCACGACCACCGCAGCCAGCGCACCACCAAGGTCACGACCACCGCAGCCAGCGCACCACCAAGGTCACGACCACCGCAGCCAGCGCACCAGCAAGGTCACGAGCCCTGCACTCGCAGAGCAAGTCAGCCCCTCAGCGCCCCTCCGCCTCCGCCTTCAGCGCGGCGAGGGTGCGCCGCATGCCGTCGAGGAGCTCGACGTCGTGGTTCTCGGCACCGCCCATGAGCCACTTGCCGACGAGGCGGGTGGTGAGCCCGGCCGCCGGGAGGGCGCTGCGGCGTTCGACGACGTGCGTCCCGCCGTCCTCGGGGGTCAGCTCGTAGGACCACTCGACGTCGACGGGCCAGATGCGGAAGGCGAGGGCGGCAGAGCCGTCGTGGATGGGCGGCTTCCAGCGGGTGATCCGCGTCGTCGTCGGCCACAGCACCGCACCCTTGCGGTTGAGGTTGACGCCGCGCGACCCCACACGGGGTGCGTCGGCGATCACCATGCGCACCGTCTCGGGGCTGCGCTCGCTCATCGACCGCAGGTCCGAGAGCAGACTCCACACGACGTCGACCGACGCGTTGATCGACGTCTCCACCTCGAGCGCCGGCAGGCCGCTGGCGGGGAACTCAGGCGGCACGGACGCCGGCCTCGGCCTCGGCCTTGATCCGCTGCAGCGTCTGCTGGATGCCCCGCTCCAGCTCGTCCTCGAACGCCTCGGTCCCGCCGAGCACGTGCTTGGTCAGCAGGTTGGACAGGCTGGAGACGCCGTTCGGCGCGGTGCGCGACTCGGTGAGCCGGGTCCGTCCGTCCTCGAGCGCCTCGAGGCGGTAGGTCCACACGGTGCCGTTCTCGGCGACCTTCAGCGCCAGCTCGTGCTCCGGCTCGAAGACCTTCACGTAGGACCGCGTCGGCCACACCTTCCAGCCCTGTCGGTTGACGTTGATCGTGCGCGCACCCTGCTGGACCACGCCGCCCCGGATGATCATCCGGCGGCACTGCGGGCTCCACTCCCCCATCCGCTTGAGGTCGGACACGATGCTCCAGACGACGGACGGCGGGGCGTCGATCTCGACGGAGCTCTCGATCAGGCTGCGGTTCGGCACGGTGGTGACTCCCAGGGGTGTCGGGGATGGGACGGGGCGGGGTGGGGCGGGTTCAGTCCTGGCCCGACGCGCTCAGCGCGCGCACGGGACGGTGCGCGGCGCGCACCCACTCGACGAGCCAGTCGGCGACCGTCGGGTGGTTCAGCAGGGCGAAGTGGTGGGCGCTCGGCACGTACTCGAAGCGGGCACCCTCGACCACGGGGCCGGTGCGCCCGACGCCGGTGGCCGAGGAGAAGTGCACCAGCAGGTCGCCGAGCACCGTGCTCAGCGGGTGACGCTGCGAGGCGCCGAGGGTGGCGGCGACGAAGTGGTACTCGGCGTGCGGGAGCGGCGCGGCGGCGATCCGGTCCAGGCCCCACGCCCGGGTGAGGTCCTGGCCGTCCCACTCGTCGGCGGAGATGTAGCCGTGCCGCAGGTCGACGATGCCGGCCGAGCGGGTGTCGAGGATGGCGCTGAACGGTCGCGACTCGGGGAGGAACCGCAGCACGGACGAGCCGAGGTGGGCGACCTTCTCCAGGTTCGCGCCGGCGTGCGGCGTCCCCAGGCACACGACGTCGCGCACGAGGTGCTGCCAGGTCTTCCCGCCGGCCGTCGCGTGGTTGGTGGCCGCGCGCACCACGAGGCCGCCCATCGAGTGCCCGACGAGGGTGATCCGGGAGACCGGGGTGGGCCAGACGTCGACGAGCTGGGTGAGCAGCGCGTCGAGGTGCTTGCCGTTCTCGGAGATGTGCAAGCCGGTGTTGTAGCGGATCATCACGGGCGTCGCGTCGGTCTCCGTCGCGAGCCGCGTCGCGTAGGTGCTGCCGGACACCTTCGAGCCGAGCGCCCACGACTCGTCGTCCTCGCAGAGACCGTGCAGGAAGACGACGAGGTGGCTGCCCGCGTCACGGAACGCCTCGGCGACCTGCCAGCCGGTGGGCGGCAGGTCCTCGCCGTCGACCCGCACCGACATGACGATCGCCTGCGGGTCGTCCAGCAGGCGCAGCTCGTCGCCGATGAGGCCGTTCACGGCGGCCACGACGCTGCGACCCAGGCGTGTGGACTCGACCGGTGCGCCGATCCCCCGGGCGGAGAGGGCCCGGACCGATCCGCTCCCCACCCGCAGCACCCCGGAGACCGCGCCGTAGACGGAGGTGACGACGGCGTCGTGCAGCGACTCGGGGACGCGGCCGCCGACCAGGCGGGTCGCCCGGAAGGCCCGCGCCGCCACGGCCTCGTGCACGTCGCGCACCGTGCCCACGACCAGCCGGTCGAGGTGGTCCAGCGCGAGCGCGGCCACGTCGGTGGTGCGTGCGGGTGAGCCGGGCATGCTTACATACTGCCGGTATCTGAGCGCGATGTGAACCGTACGTGGCGAGGTTCTCAGCGTTCGCACAGCCTCGCGGCGTGCCTCACGACGCACGACGGCCCGACACCCGTGCGGGTGTCGGGCCGTCGGTGACGGGTCGGGTCAGGCCTGGGTGGCCTCGGCCTCGTCGGACTCCTCGTCGTCGGCGAGGGAGCCGTCGGCGCGCAGCTTGCCGAGCTCAAGCACGGTCCCGGACGCGTCCTTGACGGTGGCCTGCTGCATCAGCTCGGCGAGCGCCTTGCCGCGCAGCACCTCGCTCACCATCTCGGGCACGTGGTTGTGCTCCATGATGTGCTGGATGTAGGAGTTCGGGTCCTGGCCCGACTCCTGCGCCCGGCGGAAGATGTGCTGGCTGAGCTCGTCGTCCTGGATGCCGATCTCGGAGTCGGCGACCACCTGGTCGAGCACGAACTGCGCGACGATGGAGTCACGGACGCGACGCTCGAGCTCGGCCTCGAACTCCTCCTCGGTCTGGCCCTCGTCCTCGAGGTAGGTCTCGAACGGGATGCCCGCGTAGGAGAGCTGCTGCTGGATCTGCTCGCGGCGACCCTGCAGCTCCTCGGCAACGACGGCGTCGGGCAGCGGGGCCTCGACCTTGCCGACGATCTCGTCGAGGACGAGGTCACGGGCCTCGGCAGCCTGCTCCATGCGCTTGCCGCGGACGAGCCGCTCGCGCACGTCGGCCTTGAGCTCCTCGACGGTGTCGAACTCCGAGGCGGTCTGCACGAACTCCTCGTCGAGCTCGGCGACCTGACGCTCCTTGACCTCGTTGAGGGTCACGGTGACGTCGACGGGCGTGCCCTTGAGCTCGCCGCCGACCAGCTCGGTCGCGAACGTGGTGGTCGCGCCCTTCTCCAGGCCGACGAGCGCCTCGTCGAGGCCGTCGAGCAGCGTGCCGGAGCCGATCGTGTAGGGCAGGCCCTTGGCGTCGGCGCCCTCGATGTCGCCGCCGTCCTTGTCGCGTGCGACGAGGTCGATGGTGACGGCGTCGCCGTCGGCGGCGGCGCGGTCGACGTCGGTGGTGACGGCGAAGCGGTCACGCAGGGCGTCGATCTGCTCGTCGACGTCGGCGTCGGTGACCTCGGCGTCGGCGACCTGGACCTCGATGCTCGACAGGTCGGGCAGCTCGATGGTGGGGCGCACGTCGAGCTCGGCGGTGATCTCGATGTCTTCGCCGTCGACGAACTTGGTGAGGTCGATCTCGGGCTGGCTCAGGGGCTGGATCTCCGCCTGCTGCAGGGCCTCGTTGTACCAGCCGGGCAGGGCGCCGTTGATCGCCTCGTCCAGCACGGCGCTGCGGCCGATGCGCTGGTCGACGATGGCGGCGGGCACCTTCCCCTTGCGGAAGCCGGGGATGGTGATCTGCGAACCGATCGTCTTGTACGCCTTGTCGAGGCTCGGCTTGAACTCCTCGAACGGCACCTCGATGGTGAGCTTGACCCGCGTGGGGCTCAGGGTCTCGGTGGTGCTCTTCACGTCGTGCTGCTCCTGCGGTGGTGGTGGTCGGGGTGCGTGCCGCAACCGCTCGGGACGTGGCGCGGACGCGGGAGGTCGCGCGGGCTCATCAGCCCGCGGCAGGACCTCCGTGCAGTCTCTCACGCTGCCCCTGGTGCAGGCGAACCAGCACGGTCAGGTGGGCAGGACGCGGTTCGTCCCGGCCGGGACGCGACGGCTCGCGAGCAGCCGTGAGGAGGCGTCGGGGTCGGTGCGGTCGCTGATCGCGTACCACTCCATCCGCGCCTCGTCGGGCGTCAGCTCGAGCACGCTGTAGCCGTGGTCGTCGAGGTTCACGAAGCGCACGTGCGGGTTGAGGCGCACGATCGCCTCCTCCATCGCCAGCGAGACGGTGCGGGGCTGGGTGCCCATGAAGTCGTCGACGTTGTTGCTGGTGACGGAGCTGCACACGAGCTCGGTCGCCACGGGCACGCCGTCAAGCTCGACGTCGTTGGCCCACGCGGTGTGCACGTCGCCGCTGAGGAAGACGACGTCGTCGACGCCGGCCTCGCGGATCGCCTCGAGCACCCGTCTGCGCTCGACGGGGTAGCCGTCCCACGTGTCGGTGTTCGGCTCCGCGGGCCCCCAGGTCATGGGGTCGGTGGTGCGGCGCAGCGCGAGCTCCTGGCCGCGCGGTCGGGGCGGCATCAGCATCGGCGCGACCATGACGGGGTTGCCGACCAGCCTCCAGCGGGCACCGGACGTGGCGAGTCCCTGCACCAACCAGGCCTCCTGGTCGGCTCCGGTGAGGGAACGGGCGCCGTCCTCCAGGCGCGGGTCGTCGGCGTCGACGCGCTCGTCGCGGTAGCCGCGCAGGTCGAGCATCGAGAGGTCGGCCAGCCGCCCGAACCGGAACCTCCGGTAGATGCGGGTGCCGTCGCCGACGCGGGCGGTCCCGCCGAGGCGGACGGGCATCCACTCGTCGTACGCGCGCATCGCCGCTCGCTTGCGGCGGTCCCAGGGGCCCTCGGTGAATCGCTGGTGCTCGAACGCCCCGCCCGGGTACCAGCCGTCGGCGATCTCGTGGTCGTCCCAGGTGGCGACCATCGGCAGCGCGGCGTGCAGACGCTGCAGGTCGGGATCGGTCTTGTACTGCGCGTGCCGACGGCGGTAGTCCTCGAGCGACACGGTCTCGTGCGGCGGGTCGTGACGTCGCACGTCGGTCCAGTCGGGGCCGTGGGAGTACTTCCCGGGCTGGTACTCGTACAGGTAGTCGCCGAGGTGGACGACGGCGTCGAGGTCGTGGTCGAGCAGGTGGCGGTAGGCGGCGAAGTAGCCGGCCTGCCAGTTGGCGCAGCAGACGACTCCGAGCCGCAGCCGTTGCACGTCGTCGGTCTCCGCCGGTGCTGTCCGCGTGCGGCCGCCGACGGTGTCGGGGCCGTGCCGGAACCGGTACCAGTAGGTCGTCGCCGGCTGCAGGGCACGCACGTCGAGCTTGACGGTGTGGTCGCGGCGGGCGTCGGTGCGCGCGACCCCTGCGGCCACGACGTCGGCGAATCCCTCGTCGGAGGCGACCTCCCACTCGACCTCGGTCGGTGCGCCGCGCCCCGACCCGGGGCTCGCGTCGGGCGCCGGCGTCACGCGCGTCCAGAGCACCACGCCGTCGGCCACCGGGTCGCCCGACGCGGCGCCGTGCTGGAAGTGACGGTGCCGGCTGGCGGGTGCGGGCGACGGACGCAGGGTCGCGACGACGGCGCCCGCGCCGAGGGTGAAGCCGACCCCGCTCACGACGACGTCGCGGCGGGTCAGGGGTGGTCGAGGCGTCCCGGTCCTCACCCGGCCAGTCAGACAGGGTCGAGGTACGGGACGGCAAGGTCGGGGTGAACGTCAGGAGTCGGGCCGGGAACGTCGGGCGGACCTGCGGAAGGTGCTGCGTCGTCGCGGTGTTGGGACCCACGTGAGGCTCTCCCTGCTCGACCGCTCCCGCACCCGCGCCGGCCACCCCGACGCGGAGGGGCTGACGGGCAGCGTCGAGCGCGCGGTGTGGGCCGAGGAGCTCGGCTACGACCGGTTCTGGGTGGCGGAGCACCACGCCGTGCCCGGTATCGCGAGTGGCGCGCCGCCCGTGCTGATGGCCGCCGTGGGTGCGGCGACGTCGCGGATCCGGATCGGGTCCGGGGGCATCATGCTCCCGCACCACCAGCCGATCGTCGTCGCCGAGCAGCTGCGCATGCTCGAGGCGCTGCACCCCGGCCGGGTCGACGTCGGCCTCGGTCGCTCCTCGGGCTTCACGGCTCCCGTGCGCGCCGCGCTGCGCGAGACCCCTGACGCCGCCGACCGGTTCGCCGACGACGTCCGCGAGCTGCGCGACCTCCTCGCCGGTCGCGGCGCGGTCACCGTGCGACCCACGGGGGGCCCGGTCCCCCTCTACCTCCTGGCCACCGGGCGAGGAGTGGTCCTTGCCGCTGAGCTGGGCCTGCCGGTGGTCGTCGGCGGGCCGGCGCTGTGGTCCGACACGCTGCCGTCGGCGCTCGCCGCGTACCGGCGCGACTTCCGACCCTCCCCCGACGCCGACGCCGACGCCGACGCGCCGCAGGTGCTGGTCTCGCTCGACGTGCTCGTCGCCGACGACCTCGCGACCGCCCGCGAGCTCGCGTTGCCCGAGGCGTGGGCGATGGCGCAGTCCCGGCGCACCGGTGTGTTCGAGCCCCTGGAGTCACCGGAGGCCATCCGTGCGCAGGAGTGGCCCGAGCAGGTGCGTCGCAGGGTCGAGACGTCGCTCGAGCAGGCCGTCGCCGGCGACGCCGACACGGTCCGCCGGACCCTCGAGCAGCTGGCGGAGCGCACCGGCGCCGACGAGCTGCTGGCGTCGACGTCCACGTGGGACCGCGACGCCCTGCGTGCCGCCGACGCCGCGCTGCGCACCCTTGTCTGAGGACGTCCGCGTCAGGAGCCTGCTCGACGGAGGCGGTACCTGAGGCCGTCGATGACGAGATCGACCTTGGCGAGCCACCACGTGCTCGGGGCGTCGGGCGTTCCCATGGCGTCGTGCAGCACATCGAGGTACTCCTGGACCCTCGCGTCCCCGTCCAGGGGGACGAGGGCCTCGGACGCCGCGAGGACGACGTCGCGGAAGCTGCGCGCTCCGTCGACCGGACGGTGCAACGCGCTGACGGTGAGGAACGAGTCCGCGGTGGTGTCGCCGACGGTGTCGACGACGAGGATCGCCTCGCGGACGGGAAGGTCGAGACTCCGCACGAGGTGCTCCACGGCTCGGTAGGCCTGCCTGGCGAGGGGTTCGGGCATCGCCGTCATGCCTCGTAGGCGCTCGGCGAGCCCCGGCGTCGTCCAGAACAACGTCCACAGGGCCCGAGCACAGTCACGGAGGTACTCGGCCCAGTCCTCAGCAGGCTCCGGCCAGGTCACGCGCTCGGCGGCGCGTGCGACGGCGGCGTCGAGCATGTCGTCCCGGCTCTCGACGTGCCGGTAGAGGGTCGACTGGTCGACGCCGAGCCGACCGGCCACTGCCGCGGTGGTGGCGCGGTCGAGGCCGATCTCGAGGACGGCGTCCAGGATGGCCTCGCGTGACGTGAGGGGAGGGCGTCCGCGACGGGATGAGGCCGACATCCACCGCATCGTATGCCGGGTTCCCGATCAGCGCCGAGACGAGATGGACAAGTGAGGCAAGCCTCACCTTGCTTTCCGTGTCGCGGGAGCTCTACGCTCACCATGTTTTGCCATAGCCATTCGCAAAAGATGGGGTCCTGATGTCGGACACGACGACGATGCAGGCGACGGAACGCACCGACCCGCGCGACGTGAAGCGTCGGCAACGAGCCGCGCAGGCCGCCGTGCTCCAGCCGGTCTCGTCCCGGTTGCGCCTGGCCAGCGCGATGGTCGCGGTCGCGTCGTTGTGCGCGGTGGCCCCGTTCATCCTCGTCGTCGAGGTCTGCCGCGAGCTCCTCACGGCGTCCCCGGACTGGACGAAGGTCTGGACGCTCGTGTTCGTCGCACTGGGCATCCTGGGACTGCGTGGACTCCTGCAGTCCGGTGCCGTGCTGTGGTCGCACCTCATCGACTCCGAGCATCAGGACACCCTGCGGCGGGGCCTCGCCGAGAAGCTGTCGCGGGTCCCCCTCGGCTGGTTCACCGAGCGCAGCTCCGGCGACGTCAAGAAGCTCCTGCGCAACGACGTCGATGCACTGCACTACCTCGTCGCGCACGCACGGCTCGACGTGGTCGCGGCCCTGACCGCCCCGCTGGCGACCTTCGGCTACCTCCTGGTCGTCGACTGGCGGCTCAGTCTCGTTCTCCTGGTCCCGGTCGCGCTGTACGGCGTCGTCCTCTCCCGCATCATGGGCCCGGGTCACACCGACCGGATGACCACGTACGAGGCCTGGCAGACCCGTGTCAGCGAGACGACCATCGAGTTCGTCGACGGCATCCAGGTGGTGCGCGCCTTCGGCCAGCCCCGCAAGGGGCACCGCCGGTACCAGGACGCCGTCGACGGCTACGGGTCGTTCTTCCGGGCCTGGGTCACGCCCATCACCCGTCTGGAGGGCATCGGCGGACAGCTGCTGAACCCCGTCGTCGTCCTGGTGCTCGTGCTGCTGGCCGCGCTCGGACTCGTCGAGGCCGGCGCGATGGACCCGGTGTCGGTCGTCCCCTTCGTCCTCCTCGGCCTCGGGGTCGGGAGCATCGTGCTGGCGCTCGGCTACGGTGCGCAGGCGTTGCGCCAGGCGTCGACGGCCTCGATGAGGCTGTGGGAGCTCTCGCAGACCCCGGAGCTCGTCGAGCCGGAGGGCGGCCCTCGACCGCGCGTCGGCGTCGTCCGCTTCGAGTCGGTGTCCTTCGGCTACCGCGCAGGGCGTCCGGTGCTGCACGACGTCGACCTCGAGCTGCGGCCCGGGACCATCACGGCGCTCGTCGGGCCGAGCGGGTCGGGCAAGTCGACCCTCGCCCGGCTCCTCCTCCGCTTCTACGACGTGACCGAGGGTCGGATCACCGTCGACGGCCACGACGTGCGGGACCTGCGGGCGACCGACCTGTACCGCTCCGTCGGCTTCGTGCTGCAGGACGTCCAGCTGGTCGCCGGCTCGGTGCGCGAGAACCTGCTGCTCGCTCGGCCCGGGGCGAGCGAGGCGGACCTCGAACGCGTGTGCCGCGCCGCGCAGATCCACGAACGCATCGTCGACCTCCCCCGCGGCTACGACTCCGAGGTCGGGCAGGACGCTCGGCTCTCCGGGGGCGAGGCGCAACGTCTGTCGATCGCGCGGGCCCTGCTCGCCGACACCCCGGTGCTGGTGCTCGACGAGGCGACGGCCTTCGCCGATCCCGAGTCGGAGGCGGCGATCCAGGACGCCCTGGCCGCCCTCGTGGCCGACCGCACTGTCCTCGTCATCGCGCACCGGCTGCACACGATCGTCGACGTGGACCAGGTGGTGGTGCTCGACGACGGCCATGTCGTCGAGCACGGGCCTCCGGCCGCTCTTCGGTCGGCGGGCGGGCTGTTCTCCCGGCTCTGGGCGGCGAACGAGCGCGCCCTGGCCGACATCGGTGACGACGCTCCGACGACCCCGGGCCCGACGAACCCGGAGGGGCACGCATGATCCGCACGGTCCTTCGCCTGGTTCCCGACAGCGAACGCGCGACGGTGCCTCGGTACCTCGCCGCGGTCGTCGTGCACGCGCTGGCGCAGTCCGTCGCCTACGTCCTGCTCGTGCCCCTGCTCGAGGCGCTGTTCCGTGGAGACCTCGCATCGGCGTGGGGTTGGACGGCGGGCGTCGCGGCGGCTGCCGTCGTCGTCGCGGTCGCCGGGTACCAGCAGGCCGTGACCGGCATCCGCATCGGCGTCGGCATGGTGCACTCGCTGCAGACCCGCATCGGCGACCACATCGCGACCCTGCCCCTGGGGTGGTTCGACTCGACGACGGCGGGTCGGGTGTCGCGGCTCGTCAGCACGAGCGTGAAGGACGCGATGGGCGTGTTCGCCCACCTGCTGACGCCGATGGTCGCGGGGGTCCTCGTGCCCGCCGGTGTCGCCGTGGGGCTGCTGTTCATCGACCCCCACGTGTCGCTCGCGATGGTGGTGAGTGCTCCGTTGCTCTACCTCGTGAACCGGTGGGGCAGGCGACTGTACGGGCGCGCCGAGGATCGCGTCCACACCGCCTCGGAGGAGTCGAACGCCCGTGTCATCGAGTTCGCGCAGGCCCAGCCGGTGCTCCGGGCCTTCGACGCGGCGACCACCGGCAACCGTGGCCTGCAGGAGGCCCTGGAGTCCCAGCGTCGCGAGGGTCGCCGGCTCGTCTGGGCGTCGGTGCCCGGTCTCGTGGTGTTCTCCTCGCTGGTCCAGGCCACGTTCGTCGGCCTGGTCTACCTGGTGATCTCGCAGACGTCGGGCGGGTCCTTGTCGGCGCCGGCCGCGATCGCGCTCATCGCCGTGAGCTCGCGGTTCATCGACCCCCTCAACCAGGCGGCCGAGCTGGCCACGGCGGCACGCGGTGCCGCCAACGCCGCCGAGAGGATCCGCGCGCTGCTCGAGACCCCACCTCTCGACGAGCCGACGGCACCGGTCCGGCCGCAGGACTCGAGCGTGCGGTTCGAGGCAGTGAGCTTCGCGTACGCCGACGGGGCGACCGTGGTCGACGACGTCACGTTCGAGGTACCCGCCGGGACGACGACGGCGCTGGTCGGTCCGAGCGGCAGCGGCAAGACCACCCTGCTCCGCCTCGCGTCCCGCTTCTACGACGTCGACGCCGGCCGCATCGAGGTCGGCGGCCACCCGGTCGACGCCTACCCGTCGACGACGCTGATGGAGCAGTTCGCCCTGGTGTTCCAGGACGTCTACCTGTTCCACCAGTCGATCGCCGAGAACGTGCGGATCGGGAGGGCGGACGCCACGGAGGGCGAGGTCCTCAGCGCCGCCGCGGTCGCGCGAGTCGACGAGATCGTGGAGCGACTTCCGGACGGGTGGGACACGAACGTCGGCGAGGGCGGCACGTCGCTCTCCGGCGGCGAGCGACAGCGGGTCTCGATCGCGCGTGCGCTGCTGAAGGACGCGCCGATCGTCCTCCTCGACGAGGCGACGAGCGCACTCGACCCGCAGAACGAGGCGGCGGTCGTGCGCGGTGTCCACGAGCTCACGCGCGACAAGACCGTGATCGTCGTCGCGCACCGGTTGTCGACCATCCGGCACGCCGACCAGATCCTGTTCCTCGACCAGGGGCGCATCGTCGAGCGAGGCGCCCACGACGAGCTCCTCGCAGCCGGTGGCCGTTACGCCGACTTCTGGGGCGAGCGGTCGCGAGCGGCGGGATGGCACCTGGTCGGGTCGGCGACGACGGCCGACGGCTCCGGAAAGTAGCACGAGCCTCGACACCGAGCGCTGGGACCTGATGCTGACTGGGCTCCTCATCGCCGCGCTCGGCCGCGGCCTCCGGATCTCGTCGGTCAGCAGCGGCTGACCCCAGAGGAGTGGTGGTCGCCGGGAAGCAGCGGCCGGCGGAGGGCGTTGTCCCCTCCATGACCACCATCGGACTCATCGGCAGTGGAAACATCGGAAGCACGGTCGCGCAGCTGGCCGTCGACGCGGGCTACGACGTCGTGCTCAGCAACCGGCGCGGGCCGGACACCCTGCGCGAGCTCGTCGAGCGCCTCGGTCCCCGGGCGCGGGCGGCGACCCCCGCGGAGGCGGCCGAGGCGGCGGACCTCGCGGTCGTGACGGTGCCCCTCAAGGCACTCCCGGACGTCCCCGTCGACCCGCTGCGCGGCAAGGTCGTCATCGACACCAACAACTACTACCCGGAGCGCGACGGGCAGGTGGCGCGGCTCGACGACGAGTCGACCACCACCAGCGAGCTGACGCAGGAGCACCTGCCGGAGTCGAAGGTCGTGAAGACGTTCAACAACATCTACTTCGAGCACCTGGCCCGCCTCGCCCGCCCGCACGGCGACCCGGAGCGGTCGGTGCTCGCGATCGCCGGTGACGACGCCGACGCCAAGCAGGTCGTCACCGAGTTCCTCGACGCGATCGGCTACGACGCCCACGACGTCGGCCCCCTGGCCGAGGGCTGGCGCTACCAGCGCGACACGGCCGCCTACGCCGGGCTCTACCAGACGCCGGACGCCGACTTCACGCCCGAGTCCGGCCGCCAGGTCACGCCCGAGCTGCTGCAGGAGAAGCTCGACGCGGCCCAGCGCTACCGCGACATGTGACGCGCGCGCCCCACTATTGACCATGCGGTCAACATCTTCTATGTTGACCGCATGGTCAATGCGTCGTCCTCCCGTCCCACGCCCCAGGGGGATCGGCCGCTGGCGCTGACAGCGGCGCTCGTGCGGATCTACGTCGCCCTCGTCGCGCTCACCCTGGTGGCGCTGGTGGTCCTGGGCGTGACCGCGCCCGAGCAGGCGACGGCGCACGCCTGGGGCCACGCCCTCGTCGTCGCGGTGTTCGCCGTCGTCCTGCCGCTGCGCCTCCGCCGGGCGCGCGCGGGAGACCGGGGCGCGGTGAGGGCCGTGGGGATCGTCGCCGCCGTGCTCTTCCTCGTCAACGTGGTCGAGGCGATGCTGCCGGCGTTCCCTGGGTGGATGCGCGTGGACATGCTCGTCACCGCGCTCCTCATGCTCGGCGTGGTGCTCGACGTCGTCCGGTGGGCCGTGCGCGACCATTGAGCCGTGCCCCACACGTCAGACCACCCTTCGACGAGCGCCCGCCGGCGACGGACTCCGGACGAGCGTCGCGAGGAGATCGTCGAGGCGGCCACGGCGGTCGTCGCAGAGGTCGGCTACGCGAACGCCACGCTCACCGAGATCACGAGGCGGGCGGGGGTCTCGAAGGGGTTGCTGTGGCACTACTTCAGCGACCGTGACGAGGTCATGCAGCACGCGGTCGGCCACCTCGCCGGTCGCCTACGGGCAGCGCTCGTCTCCGACGTCGACGTCAGCGCACCGGTACCGGACGTGGTCCGTGCGGTCTTCGCCCGGACGGCGCTGTTCACCCGGACGCACCGGCAGGAGCTTCGGGCGCTCGACGAGATCGTGCACAACCTGCGGACGTCGGAGGGTCGACGACGCGTCACCCTGCTCGACTACGAGGACGTCTACGCCGACCACGTCGCGCTGCTGGGGCGGGGACAGCGAGACGGCACGATCCGTGCCGGCGACCTCCGCACCTTCGCGGTGGGCTACCAGGCTCTGATCGACGGCATGATCGCCCACCTCCAGGCCCACCCCGACGCCGATCCCCTGACCTACGCGGACGGCGTCGCGGAACTGTTCCTCCATGGCGCGGCGTCGCGGTGATGCCGTTCTGCCGACGCCCCTGACCAACGCCACGCGAAGGAGGCTCCCGGACCCTGAGTGTCCGGGAGCCTCCTCTGGCTCGAGAGCGAAGACCGCGGGTCAGGCGACGCTGCAGGCCGGCAGTCCGAGGACGACGAGGGCACAGCGGATGCCGGCCTTGTTGTTCTGGTAGTTCGTGTCGATCGAGCTCGTCCTCGGGTCGGTGAGCTCGAAGCTCCACTGACTGAAGGCCGAGACCTCGACCGTCGAGAGCAGGAACGTCTTGCTCTGACCCGGGAGCAGCGGCTCCTTGAGGTACACGTCGCCGTCGTAGCCCGAGCCGAGCACGCCGATGGCCCAGTCCTCCTGGATCTGCGGGTCGCCGAACAGGCCGATACCGACCGCGCGGTTGGAGTGGAAGGTGAACTGCGTGCCGGCCGGGAGCGTCGTGTTGCCCTGGTTGCGGACGACGAAGCCACGCTGGCCCACGCCGGTCTGCGCGCTGACGACGATCTCGGGATGCCGGACGGGAGCCATCGCCACGGAGGTCTTCGTCCCCGAGGCCTGGGTGACGGCGGCCTTCGACTCGGGGGCCTTCGACACCGCGGCGTTCGCCACGGACGTGGTGCCGACGACGGAGCAGAGCGCGGCGACGGCCAGCGCGGTCGAGAACGTGCGAGAAACGATCATGGTGACTCCTTGGAAGAGGTGTACGTGCGCGGCCCGGACAGGGGGCACGTCGCCAGCGTGCGGCCAGGGAACGCGAGAGATTCGCGACCAGGCGATCTGCGTGGCTCCCGCCGCCAGATTGCGTAGCAGGGCCCCGCTCACGCAGGTTCGCCGCAGAAGCGACGTCCGTACCAGCGACTCCTCAGCGCTCCCGTTCCGCGCTGCAGGACGCGGACTCGTCGTCGCCGACGGCGCCCCACCGGCCGGCCCGGTCAGGGTGCTCCTGCGCCACTGTGGAGGACGTGCGGGATCTCGAGGGGATTGCACACCCAGTGCGCGTCCGTGCCGGGCGGGAAGGGCTCGCGCCAGTCCTCCGGGAGCACTCCGTGCGCGGCCACGTGACGCACGGCGGCCGGGAGGTCGGAGGTCACCACCTCCAGCCACACCCCCACCGCGTCCTCGTCGGCGACGCAGTCCAGCCACAGGGTGAGTGGACCGGAGTCGATCCGGCACGACCGCAGGACCTTCGGCGAGAGCTCGTCGTCGACCGGCGCCAGGGTCAGCCCGAGGACGTCGCGGTAGAACGCCAGCGTCGCGTCGTAGGACGACTCCGGGATCTTCATGGCCACGTTCGGACCGAGCTCGAAGGTCGGCCTGTCGTCGGCGTGTTCCATGCAGGAATACTACGGGGCAGGAACACTACGGGCGCCGGCCGCGCTCACAACGCGTCGATCAGCCTGTCCAGGCTCCGGTGGACCGCTGCACGGGCGTCGGCGCCACCGGATGCCTCGACGAGCCACAGCACGCCTTCGTTCATCGCGCCGGACAGCAGGTGCGTCAGCGCCTCGACGTCGTCCCCGCCGCTGACTGCGTCGACGGCCTCGCGGAGCTCTCTCATCGAGGCGGAGGCGTCGAGCGCCCGCCACTGCGACCACCCCAGGGCCGCGGGCCCCTCGACCAGCAGGACCCGCGCCGCGGGATCGTCGGTGATGCCGTCGACGAAGGCATGACACCCGGCCCGCAGCGCCGCGCGCGGGTCCACGGCGTGCTCGTCAGCACGGGCGACGACGGCCGCCGCGACGCGCTCGTGCCCTTCCTGCACGACGGCTCGGAGCAGCCCGAGCTTGTCCGCGTAGTGGTGGTACACCGCGCCTCGTGTCACGCCGGCGGCTGCGGCGATCTCGCCCACGGACGCGCCCTGGAACCCTGCGCGGGTGAACGCCTCCGTCGCCGCCCGGAGGATGGCGCGGGACGTCTGGGCCGCGTCGGCGGCAGAGGCTCGAGGCATGGGGTTCCTATACGTGCAGAGTGTATGTAAAGTCGTGACATACACAGTGTACGTATAGCGAGGAGTGCCATGAAGAGCTTCTACCCGGTCGTCCAGGTCGCTGACCCCGGAGCCGTCGCCGGCACCTTCGTCGACCACTTCGGCTTCGAGGAGACCTTCGCGACCGACTGGTACGTCAGCCTGCGCCGTGACGGCTACGAGCTCGCCGTCCTCGACGCCAGCCACCCGACGATCCCGGAGGGATTCCGCCGCGAGTGCTGCGGACTGCTGCTCAACATCGAGGTCGACGACGCACGCACCGAGTACGACCGCCTGCGCGGCACGCAGCTGCCGATCCGCCAGGAGCTGCGCGACGAGGCGTTCGGACAGCGGCACTTCATCGTCGAGGCGCCCGGCGGCATCCTCGTCGACGTGGTCGAGGAGATCCCGCCGTCGGCGGAGTTCGCCGCGGCGTTCGCCTGATCGCCCGCGACAGACGCCGCCCGACCATGACGAAGCCCCCGGGTGAGGTCGGCATCGACATGCGCGGCCAGCTCGGCGGCCGTCCCCGTCGGCGCGCCGTCACCAGGTGGCGTGTGACCCCAAGGGTCGCCGATGACGGAGGAGAACACGGTCGCGCCGGTGGTCGACGCGCACGGAGCGGCTTCGAGTCAGAGATGCGTCGACTCCACGTCATCCAGCAGAACCGGCCGAGCGAACCACCCCACCGCCCACGGCAAGGTCGGACGCTTCCAGGGGCCGTCTTCGGGATCCAGGGTCCGAGAGGATCAGGCATGTCTGAGGTGCGTGCGAGGCTCGACGTATGACAGTCCTGGACGCGAAGCACGTTCCGAACGGTGAGGCTCCGCTCAATCCGTTCGTCGTGGTCGACGATGCCCCCGGATTCGTGACGTTCCTGGTCGAGGTGTTCGGCGGCGTCGAGAACGAGGCGGCTCGGACACCGATGCCGGACGGCAGGCTCATCCATGCCGAGGTGGCGCTCGGTGGTCCGAAGGTCATGCTCTCCGATCGCCTCGATGGCTGGCCGACCCGTCCCGGCCTCCTCCAAGTCTGCGTCGGCGATGTCGGGGCTACCTTGGGGGCGGCCGCCCAGCGCGGAGCGCGCATCGTCACTCCGCCGTCGCCGTTCTACGGCGAGACGACCTTGGGTCGGATGCGGGACCCCTGGGGAAACCTCTGGGGGCTCTACGCTCCCGCGGCCGGCCAGCCCGACCCGGTGCCGGCGTGGGAAGGGGGCGACGACATCATCTTCCGCACCATCGACCAGGCGATGAAGGAACTGGCGGCCGAACGTTCTGAGGCTCGGGTCTGCATGAACAGCGACTGAAAGATCGTCTCGTGACTCACCCGCGTCGCCTCACCGTCCGGACACAGACTCGGCACCACCACCGCGATCCGCCGCGGCGACCAGCCCGCCTCCACCGACCCCGTCACGACCGCGGCGAGCTCACCCACGAGCTTGCTGGCCTTGGGCCGACGACACCCTGCGCGTCCACGGCCGACTCCACCACATCGGCATCGGCCGGACCCACGCCCGAACCCACGTCATCCTGCTCGTCCACGACCTCCACGTCCGCATCGTCGACGCCGCCACCGGAGGACTCCTCCGCGACCTCCAGATCGACCCAGAACGCGACTACCAGCCCCAGAAACCACAAGCCCCGAACCCACCTCCGTAGGTTCGGGGCTTGCCGATGTCCTGAGACATCACCACGTCGGGCTGACAGGATGTGAACCTGCGACCCCCTGACCCTCAGGCGTGCGAACGGCTTCCGCGCGCTCGCCGGGGAGCAGCCCACGGGACGACTCCATCTGGGGGCGCAACAAGCACCGACCCCGCCGCACCGAGACCCGCGACCGCGTCCGCACCGACAGGAACGGCACGAACGGCATGCGGGCCGCTCACCAACTCCGACACATGGCGCCCCTGGGTGGCCGTCGTGGTCTGCGCCGCGGCGTTCGGTCTTCGGCACGCACCGCTGTCGGCGACCAGCCCGGGCGAGGCCGTCGTCCGCGTGATCGCCACGAGCATGGCGGGCCGTGCCCTCGGCGCCATGCGTGCGCGGAGTGTCACGCTCAGCGCGCTCATTCTGGGACGCTGGGCGTTCGAGGTGATCGGCCTCGGCTTCCCGACGCCATCGAGTGTGCTCTCGCGAGCGCGACTGATGGGGGTGGTCAGCCCCGTCGAGGAGCCTTGACCTCAACCGGCGCATCCAGCTGGGCGATGCGTCGCGCGAGGGCGGTCTGACGCCGGGGTGAGCCCAGAAAGGCTCCGATCACGGCGTTGCGAACCGGCCGGAGCACGGGGCTTCGGAGGGTCGCGAGTCTTGTCATTCGATCCGTCAGTGCGATCACGCGCTGAGCCGCAACCCGGCGGAGGCGCTCGTACTCGGCGAGGTCCTCGTCTGCCCGGTTTCCCGCAACGACGTCGGAGAGCAGATCGGCGAGCGCGATGGCATCCTGAATGCCGAGGTTCATCCCTTGACCGCCCGCGGGACTGTGCACGTGCGCGGCGTCACCCGCGAGGAAGACGTTCCCGTCGCGAAACCTCTCTGCGAGTCGGTGCGCCACGCGGAAGCGTGAACTCCAGACGACGGAGTGGACGACGGCCTGGCCGGGTCCGCGGTCGTCGAGGATGCGCTGCAGGTCGGCGACGGTCGGCTGCGCCGGAGCGTCATCCATCGTGGCGACGATCCGGTGTCGTCCACCCGGGAGGGGTGCGATCACGACGAGACCTTGCTCCGCGAAGAACAGCTGCACCTCTGCGGTCGGGAGCGGCCAGCTCAGTGAGACATCCGCCAGAACGAAGGATGCTGGGTACTCTTCCCCGTCGAAGGCAATAGCCCGCTCTTGACGGACGCGGCTTCTCAGACCGTCGGCGCCGATGACGAATCGAGCGGCAACCGTCTCGAGTGTTCCGTCCTGGTGGCGCAGCAGCGCGCGCTCTCCTGACCCCGGGGCAGCGAACGAGACGAACTCGACGCCCCTCTCCACTCGACAGCCATGTTCATGGAGCACGGTGTCGAGAATCTCTTCGGTGCGCGCCTGGGACAGCATCAGGGTGAACGGGTACGGCGTCCGGAGGCTGCGGAAGTCGATGTGCGCCAGCGTCCGCCCGCGGTCGCGGACGGTGAAGTCCGGCACGATCACGCCCTCCTCGAGGATCCGTGCAGCGACCCCGATCTCGTCGAGCACCTCCAGAGTCCGGGCATGAATCACCGCGGCTCGTGACGTCGCGGCCCCTTCCGGTGCGGCGTCGATGATGCGGACGCGAACACCACGTCGAAGGAGAGCGACTGCCGCGGTCAGCCCGACGGCGCCTGCACCGACGATCAGAACATCGGTCTGAGAACGAGAAGAAGTCACCATACGTTGACAATTGCAGACGTCACCCGCAAAAGTCAACGCTCGGTGCTAATTTGGAGATTGTGCAAGCCGACAACAGGTCCGCGCTCACGGCCAAGGGCAGAAGGTCACGCGACGCGATACTCCGCGCAGCCGCCGCTCGGTTCGAAGCTGATGGCTTCGAACGAACCACCATCCGCGCCATCGCCACCGACGCCGGGATCGATCCCGCGATGGTGGTCCGCTACTTTGCGAGCAAGGAACGTCTGTTTGCCGAGGCAACCACGCCCGCGATCGACATCCCCCGCGCCACCGCTGCCGAGGGGCACACCCTCGGGGCCGCCCTCGCGAGTCACGCTGTCGAGCTGTGGGGCAGCGAGAACCCGGGCCGGGCGCTGCGCATTCTGCTGCGCGCGTCCGCACACGATACCGAGGCCGCAGCCCGGGTACGCTCGATCTTCGAGGGCCAGGTGCGCCCCTTCCTTCCCATCGGCGGGCAGGATGCCGCGCTGCGGGCAGGCATGATCAGCTCGCTGATCCTGGGCTTCGCGTACAGCCGATACGTCGTTCAGCTGCCGCCTCTCATCGACGCCGACGACGATGCGCTGGAACACCGACTCGCCCTCGCATTGCAAGCCGTGCTGGACGCACCGTGACGATTGATCGCCCGAGTCTCGGAGCACGTCCCAGATCGACTGGCGTGCGAACGCGCAGGCGGACGGCGGATCACGCCTCGGGAGCCGTCACTCCTGATAGCTGGTTCGGGCAGCGCGCACAGCCTCGACATGCGTCTCCGCCCACGTCTTGAGTTGCAGCACGACTCCCAGCAGCCCGCTCCCGAGTTCGGTGAGTGAGTATCTCACCTCGACGGGCACAGCCATCGTGACTTCGCGAGAGATGAGACCGTCTCGCTCGAGGGCGCGAAGAGTCTGAGTCAGCATCCTCGGGCTAATTCCCGCAATGTGCCGCGCAAGCGCGTTGTACCTCATGCTTCCGTCCGCAAGCGACGCCAGCACGAGGCAGGTCCACTTACCGGTGATCGTCTGCAGGATGTCCCGTGAGGGGCATTCCGCGAGGAAGCTCTCGAACTCCGCACGGGCTTCGTCGCGGCGCTGGGCGGCGGTACGGGTCGTCATGCTGCCATCGTGCCACCTAACGCACTTTTTTGTTCCTACTGCCGAAACGAATGCGATGCGCGGGACCCTGGCATGAGTTCAGTTTCAGCAGAAGGAGGAAGCATGCTCAGTGTTCAGGTCACAGCCGGCCGGGGTCTCGCCGCTCGTGATATCCCCGAGCCCCTACCAGCGCCTGATGAGGCGGTGGTCAAGGTGGTGGCGAGCAGCATCAACCGGGGCGAGCTCGCACTCATCGGGATGCGCGGAGAGGGTTGGCGTCCCGGGCAGGATGTGGCGGGCGTCGTCTCCTCGGCCGCGCAGGACGGCTCGGGCCCAGCGACAGGCACAAGAGTGGTCGGGCTCGCCGAAGAGGGAGCGTGGTCCGAGCGAGTCGCCGTGCGTGCGTCCCGCTTGGCCGAGGTTCCCGACAACGTGGAGTTGGAGACGGCGGCGGCCCTGCCGATGGCCGGCCTGACAGCATTGCGAACTGTCCGAAGCCTCGGAAGCATCCTCGGCGCGAAGGTTCTCATCACCGGACCTCGTGGCGGTGTCGGATCTCTGCAAGTACAGCTCGCCCGCCTCGGCGGTGCCGACGTCACCGGCTTGGTTCGCGCACCAGGCGTGGGCGAGTCTGCAAGCGGATTCGTCAGCGACCTCGGCGACGGTGCCGCATTCGATGCGGCACTCGATGCCATCGGGGGCGACACGCTTCGTACTGTCGTCGGGGCCCTCTGCCCCGGCGGGAAAGTGGTGTGGTTCGGATCAAGTAGCGCAGAGCCGACCGCTCTGTCCATCTACGACTTCGTCGGCCACGAAGGAGTCTCGGTCTCCACCTACTTCTCCTACGCGCAGGACCCACGTCAGGATGCCGACGATCTCGACATCCTGCTTCGGATGGTCGAGCAGGACAAGGTTCAGCTCAAGACCGACAGCCGCTGGCCGCTCACCGACGCTCAGGCGGCGATCGAGCGAATGTCGGCTGGTGGTGTCCGCGGCAAGATCCTGCTCACAGCGTTCGCCGCCTGACGCACGATCACCCACTCGGTGTCGAGCACGGGGCATGGTGATCCACCCCTCGGAGAGGCTGTCAGTCAACCACCGAAACTGGAACCTTCCGTGGGGATCACACTGTCGCTGTCGCCTATCGGTGCCGCAGTCCCCAGCTAGGGCATAGCAGGCAACGCGGCCGATGCGTTCTTGCTCAACGCTCGCACACTCGCCGCGAACGACCGCTCGCTCCCGCGCGGCAGCGCCGCGATCACGTACCGCTCGATGTTCAGCGCGTGGATCTCCGCCGCATCGAGCGCCGACCCCGACTTCTACTTCGGCCTCGAGGTGATCGCCGACACCTTCCCGGATGCCCGGGTCCTCGCCACCCCGACCGTCATCGACCACATCCAGCACTCCTACGAGGGCAAGCTCAAGGCGTGGAGCATGCTCGGCTCCAATCTCCCCACCCGTCTCGTCGAGATGACCCCCTTCACCGACGACGCGATCCTCGTCGACGGCGAGCGCCTCGAGCTCCGGCGCCCACGACGACACCTACGTCGTCGACGGCGAGAACGTCGTCGTCCTCGCTCGGTACACCGCCACCCACCGTGCGACGGGCAACGCGCTCGCCGTCCGCGTCGCACATCATTTCGTCGTCCGCGGCGGACTCATCGTCCGCTTCGAACAGTTCGTCGACACCGCCAAGGTCCGCGACGCCGCCGCATCCTGACCGGACGACAGCTGCCGTCTTCCCAGAGATCCGACCGCCGTTCTGTTTCGGATCGAGGGCCTGGCCACACCCACGGGTGCACGTCCTCAGGGGTCCTGGGTGCGCGTCCCGAACACCGGCCACGACGTCTCACCCGCGGAGATCAGCAAGCTCACCGAACCTCTGTACCGAACCCATCGATCCGCGCGAGATGGCCACGGACTCGGGCTCGCGATCGTGCAGTCGATCGTCGGCACGCATGCTGCGAGCCTGTCGATCACGCCACGGAGCGGTGGTGGACTGTCTACGACGGTCATGTTCCCCGGCGTTCGGGGCGCACCCCGGACATGAGCGACGGCCGAACCCACATCCGTGGGTCCGGCCGTCCATGATGTCCTGAGACATCACCACGTCGGGCTGACAGGATTTGAACCTGCGACCCCCTGACCCCCAGGCGTCCAGACGGCTCCCGCGAGACCGATTTGCGCATGATTCCGGGCGTCAGATCATGCACATCACGTCATGAGATGCATGGTTTGCATGATTCTGGTCCCCTTCTGGTCCCCTTGAATGAGGGCTCCGGACAGCTCCGCCTTGGAGTCAGCACACAGTCTCTGCCAGGAGACACCTACGCTCGGGCGCGCCTCGACCTTCACTGCGGTTCGCATGACGAGTTCCGCTCGCGTAATTTGCCACCGACATTGAGCAGGGACGAACGAGAGGTCCGCCCATCGAAGGCGTGCTGAATCCAGGTCCGAAGGGAACTCTGGCTCGCGGGTGGGACGTAATAGTTGGCGTACCCCGTCTCGTTCTTCGGCGCAAGGTTGGCGGACAGTCGCGCGGGGAGGCTGGGGCTGGACCCGGCGACGGACGGCAGCTGAACTGCTAGCAGGCCGTTCGGAGTAGGGTCGGAGCGGAGGCTCGTGTATATTTCCCAGTCCACAAACTTTCGGGCCCAGGTGCATTCACCAATCGCTACGAGCGTCACGGTCGAGTCTCGCAGGTATTTGGTCTTAATCGTCTGACGAATGTACGCGACGTTCGTCGAATCTATGATGTCGGAGCCATCTTCTTCCATGCCGATAGCGCGCGGTATGAAGACATCCGTATTCTCCTCAATAAACTGAAGGACCTCCACCGCGTCTACCGCGTGGTAGCTGACAAACACTTTGTGGCGACCAGGAGACGAGGCGGTTTTCCGATCTCCCTCCGCAACACTCTGGTACTGCCGTGTTATTGCAGCCAGTTCCCGCAGGGCGCTCTGAGTGCGCGAGCTGTACGTGACCATAGTTTCTCCTAACGCGCCTGTTCTATCACTGCTCTGAGTCGTTCGATCACGTCCTGTGGGTCGCCATACCTAGCTAAGAAGCCCAGCTGGTACTTCGTGGATCGGACCTGATCGGCGTTGCCATGCCGAGCCGCCTCTGCGTACTGCTCCGCAGCCTCATCAACCGGATCACTGTTCTCAAGACACTCATGCAGCGTGAGTTCAGCACGTGTTGCGAGCGCCCAATAGTTGGTGGGCTCGTCCGCGATCGCAAGCCTGTTGAGGAAACGGGAAACGGTCAGGACCTCGTTGAACTCCTCACGGAAGGGGTCGTCCCTTTCCCGTCCGCTGAGGCGGAGTGCCATAAGCAAGTTGACTCCGGTGTAGTAACTGGGATCGCTTTCGAATCCTGCACGATACTTCTCTGCCATCTCACGGAAAAGGTTGGCCGCGACGGCTGGATCTCCGCTGTCGAGCCGATTCTCCAGCTCTCGTTTGATCAGCCCTCCCCAGCTGCCGTATGTTTCGGAGTCCGCGTAGCCTGCGCTCTCGGCATCTTCAAGGTACTGACGAGCCGTCCGCCAGAGGTCCTGCCGGACAATAGGGTCCTGCGCATCCTCCCCTAGACGCCGATAGACCATAACGCTCTCTTGAAGCCAGATCCGATGCAGCGGATCATCAAGGTTTGGTTGAGCGACTTCTAGAAGTGCTCGCGCATCCTCGTAGGCTTCCTCCGCGTGCAGGCCGATAGCGAGTTCAATCCGAAGGCTACGTCGCAGCGGTTCGTGAACGTCGGCCGTAGAGCCTACCCAGCGGGCAGCGGCGTTCATCTCGTCGGCGTCAGATGACTTGACCGCCACACTGACCCGGTTGCGCGCCTCGTTCTCAGCGGTAAGCGCGTCGGTGACCTCTGACAACTGGGAGTAGGGCCTCTTCACTGTAGCCAAGTCAAACCAGCTATGCGCCGGGCTATCGACTTCAACCTCACTCGTTACTCGTTCGACGACAGGCCGCAACGCTCGTATCGCTTCCTCGGCTTGCGTATCCGAGACTGCCTGGCCCCGGGTGAACGAATGAATCCGAATCATGTTGATATCGAAGGGTGGCGCGTGGCGCGCATGCCCCTCAATGTGCGGATTAATAAGAACTGTGGCTCGGTCTGCGAATATGTGTCTGACACCGAGTTCGTATGCAACATTAAAGTTCGTTGTCGTGAGGTCGACTAAAGCGAGATCGGAGTTAGCTAAGGCCGCCAGCATTCCCGAGTGTATGATGCCGCTGTCTGTCTCCAGGTCTGCCCTGTTCCAGCTAATATCAGCGTCTTCAAGTAATGGACGATAGATCTTGTGGAAGGCTGGATCGCAGTCCACCTTCTTACCGGTTCGAACATCCTTTTTCACTCCGTAAGGCATGACGATGAACGCCGAGACCTGATCATGAATAGGGGCTAGGTCGAGTGAAAAGTGACCCCTCTCCTCGGCCTGGAGGACCAGATTGTCGGTGACTGTTGGGACCCCCGGGTCGGGCGCCGGACGGATGGTGATGACCCAGACGCGTTCGTCCGTTCCTTCGACCAGTGCGCGCGCGTCGTCGAGCATCGTGAGGTTGTGTTCATTGAACGCCTCCACGGTCTCTTCGACGGGGCGATCTCCTTCAACTAGGTCGACAGCCGTGTTACTGACTACTCGGTCGAAATGTGTGAGCCAGCGTTCACCTCTTGGTTCGACGCTGGTTCTCCTAAAGTCTTCTTTCGCGAAGGGTAGGACGATCCGCAGCGGAATACCTTCCGAGAGCGCGGCACGGGCAAAGAGAATATCCGAGCCGGACGCGAGTGCTCCAACCATGCGACTTGGCTGAAGTGATTGTAGGAGTCCTTTGAGTCGAATCAGGAGGTCGTTCTCGGAGGTCTCCGGCAACCGAGGTGATGCTCGCCCGGCTTCATCGGCTTGCACTCCGGCGTACAGGATGATCACTTAACCACCTCGAATAGTGAGCGCTTAGCTATGCGCAGTCCAGGAGCCATCGATTCGATTTCATCGCCCACAGGTGGTGGGCGTATTCATGGGCATTCTCGTGCCGCGGGAGGTGGCGGCGATCGCTCGCTCGATGGCATCGTCAAACTGATTGACATCGGCTGGCTTGTTCCAGTCGAGAATCTCCGCGCCGTACTCCGTCAATCCTTCGGGGACTGGGGCGTCGGGATCGATGCGGATACCAATGATGCCCTTTCCCTGTTCCTTGCTCCACTGGATCTCTTTCTCGACCCAGTCACTTTGAGAGGTCTCCTTCCCGATGAGCACGATCGTCGCCGATGACCCTTTGATCCGTTCCTTGATCTTTCGACTGATGTAGTCTGCGTCCTGGCTCTTCACGGGATCGAGCAGGTGCCGCCCCGTGAAGTCAACGTTGACGTTTTTGTTGTATGTCATCAGGTTCAAGCCACGGGCTTTCATCTGATCGGCATGCTGGTAACTGATAAAGACTCGACGTGTCATGAGCCCTCCTCGGCCGGAGCGAGCGTTGCCATCTGCTTGCACAACGGACACTTCTTCAGCAGCGCGCCGCTCTTAATGACATATCCGCACTCTCGGCATCGCCACTTGCGGTTCTTGGAGCTGTTGGGCACCTTCGAAAGCTCAGCGTCCGTCTGGTAGTAGTCGGGAGCGTCCGCCCAGCTAAATCCGTCCTCCCGCCCCCACGAGGGATATGCGTAGCCCGATCGAGCACGTGCGAACGTCTCGACGCGCGCGACTTCGCCGAGGTAATCGGCCGTGCGGTCGGGGCGGTCGTCGCAGATGCTGCGAAGCGCTGCCACCGTCTCAACGTCGATCGGCTTCATCGTGCGGAACTGCGTGGAACAGATGGCTGCGAGTGGCTCATCCAGATCGCTCGCAAGGATGGGGTCGATGAAGTGCATCTTGTCGGCAGCGAGGGCATAGTCACGGTTCACCGCTCCCTGGGTACCTTCCGTGTACCAGCCAACGTGGTAGTACCCGGAGATCACCCTCCCCTGGTGCGGTTTGCGTGTCGTGAGGAAGAAAATGGTGGCCGCGCCATCGAGAACGATCCGGTTTCGCATGGACGGCTCGCAGGTGGAGAACAGGCCGTATGTTCCGGTCTCGATGTTTGGGTCGCTCTTGTTGTCCGCAGGCCGGGTGATCTCGCGGACTGGCCATCGCGCGAGGGGCTCGGAGAAGTAGACGGACAGGTAGCCGCGGCCAGCATCGGGGAGCTCGCGCCACGGGTCGCCAAGGCGACGCGCCGCTGCGCCTCCCTCGTGATCCCGGTTCTGTCGCATAGCTTAATGCTAGGGGTGACCTCTGACACATCCCGGGAGCCACGCTGGGTGGAGCGAAGGAGCTGGTGATGGCCAAGACTGATCTCACCATCCGCCGCGGTGCGGTCATCGTGTTCGAGGGCCTCGACCAGACCGGCAAGTCGACACAGTTGAACCGCCTCCGAGGCTCGGTCGACGCGGAGTCCACAGTGTTCGCTCACATGCCAACCGGCTTCACTAAGTTCACCGAACGGGTGTACAGAGCACTGGAGGGCGAGGTCCCTGACGAGAAGCCCAAGTCGGGCCTCGCCCAGCAACTAGCGCACCTCGCGTGCCACGCGGAGTCGGTGCCTGATCTCAAGCGAGCTGCGGAGACGCGATCTCTGATTCTGGATCGTTGGTGGTGGTCCACCCTCGCTTACGGCTGGTACGGCGGATCAGTGAAGCAGTCAGGATTCCCTGAGTCGAGCTTCAAGGAACTCATCGACACAATCTGGTCGCCAATCACGCCGTCTATCGTGTTCGTTTTCCTCGAACCCCACCACCTCGACCCAAACAACGCTCCGGGTGTGCAGGACGGCTATCGAGCGCTCTTGAAGGAACATGCCGAGTCCGCGGTTGTTGTCCCGATAGCGAACGAAGAAGAGACACACTCGTTCGTGACTGAGACGCTTCTGGATCGCGGACTTGCTGCCCGAGTCGAGAATCGATGAGCCACGGTGGCTGTCTATCGAAATGTGGAGCAGGCGTTCTTAGCCGAGTTGCATGCCGTTGTTGACTTTGGAGACCCTGTTGAGGTCCGCGGAGAGCGGACCCGGGAGTTGCGGGCGCGACTTATCGAGGTGTCTGATATTCGGTCTCGCTACGTTGTGCTCCCCCACCGAAACAACAACGTTTTTGCCTCGATAGCGGAGAGTATGTGGGTGATCGCGGGCCGAAACGACTTGAGCTTCCTCAGCGCTTATCTAGAGCGCGCGGTCGACTTCTCGGACGACGGCCTTACATGGCGCGCTGGGTACGGTCCGCGGCTCCGAAATTGGAACGGCGTGGATCAACTTGCGGAGATCGTGAAGATTCTCCGGGAAGAACCACTCTCACGCCGTGCCGTCGCCAGCATCTACGATCCGGATCGCGACTTCGTCGAGAGTCGAGATATCCCTTGCAACAACTGGCTTCACTTCCTCATGAGGGATGGGCGTCTCAACCTCCACGTTGCCGCCCGCAGCACCGACATATGGTGGGGATTCTCCGGCATCAACGCCTTCGAGTGGACATTACTGCTTGAAGTGATGGCGCGGTGGCTCCGATGCGCGCCTGGGCGACTGGTTTTCTTTAGCTCTTCCCTACATCTCTACGAGCGCCACTTCGACAGGGCTTCGCGTCTCTTAGCCAGTCAACCGAACCGGGCGACGTCCGGCGAGGCGGAGCAGCCGCGGTTTGATACAGACTGGGAGGACGCGCCCGCCGTGTGGGACGAGTGGATGCGTCTGGAGGTCGGCATCCGCTCTGGCCAAGACCTCTCGACGCTCGACTGCAACCTCACCGACCCGCTCCTGCTCGCCTACATTCGAATGATTGATCTATATTGGTCCGCGCAAAGGGGAGTCGAATCCGGGGTCCGAGACGAGAAGCTAGCCGCACTTGGGGACGGCAGACTTGCTGCCGCCGCGCGCGAGTATCTTGAACGGCCTCAACAGTTGCAGCACTGAGCCCGACGGCCTAAATTACTGACGCGAGCGTGCTCGAACGGCCCGACACCCGCTGGTTGATGCCCCACTTTGGCGGAAAGAATGGCGTTGCCGGAGGGCCTTGAGGTGCGAACTGCTGCTTGATTCTGTTACGGCTTCCGACTCCGCGCACATTGGGGTGCATCACTCGCGCGTACTTGTCGGTTTCGCAAAACAGATTCTGGCAGTCGATGAGTGTCAAAGCCCTGCCGAACAGGTCGTCAAACTCAATGCCTTGCTCTTCGAACTGTGCCTCTTGCGTGTCGACCATCCAGCGGATGATGTCTTCCGGAGAAACGCCATTGAGCTGCGGAAAGCACTTCGCGATTCCACTGCGTGCGCCCGGCCCAGGCACGACATAGTCGTTCTCATCAAAGTCGATCACCGAGGTGTAGTTGAGGTCGATCGCCAGCTGATAAGAGAGGAAGGGACCGAGTGAAGGAAAAGCCGAGATTGTCTCAAAGACCTCGCGAAGAGACTTAGCATGCTCGATTTGCGCGGCTACCCCGGAACCCATCATGTGCTCGGTTAACAACAGATGGTTGCGGTGCTTCCGAACCGCGCCGAACGGCGGTGGTGGAACGATGTACGCCGCAGAGTAAACTCTTTCGCCGCTAGCAATCTTTGCGTCTAGAACCTTGCTGTAGGCATTGACATCAAATGTCGATGTTGTGATCTGGCCGAATCTAGATTCCAGCGCGTCCCATGTCGATGGCTTGTTGAAGAAGCGAAATAGCAGAACGCGCAAGACGAGGTTTTCGGGGTCCTGAGGACCCTCATAGGCGATACGTATCAGATCTTGTGACACGCGGTCGGCGGCGCGGTAGGCGTTAGTGAAGCGATACTTCGAGAGGACTGCGTCATCGGTCCACGGACCAGGTTCGCCACGTAACCTCGCGTGATACACGTGCTGCCGTTCAGCCGCGAAGTGCCAGTAGGACGAAAGCACCTCTGAAACGCCGACATCACGTCGACCAACTCTCGCGCGCCGCATCAGGTCCTCCTGTCGGTGCTTACCTCCAGCTCCCACCTGTGTCTAGGTTGTCACGAGGAGGCCGGTCATGCCCGGAGACGCGCCAGCGTCGCTCGTGGTTCAGGCATGCGTTCTTCGCGCGTGAGTGGTTCGACGCCATGAGTAGGAGGCTAACGGGTCCGATCCAGAGGAACTTGAAGGCGTTCCAGACGAACAGCAGGACCAGCAGGTACAGCCAGCCGGGGCCGCCGTCGTTGATGATCGTGGTGCAGATCGCGGCTGCGTAGAAGTAGACCCCGGCCAGCAGCATCGCGGGGATGCCCCACTTCAGGCCGCGGCGGGTACGGATGGCGTTGAGCAGCAGGTTGGTGGGTGCGTAGCGGAGTACGCCATAGCCTCGTGCGCTGAGTGCCACGGATGTGCGGAGCATTACGGGCCTCCTTCCTCGTCATAGCGCGACGGATGTCCGTCGTGAAGGCGGCTATGAACCGAGTGCCCGCGAGGGGCCGTCCCGAAGGACCCGCGTAGTTTGCTGAACCTGCCTCGCTCCCGAGTCTACGACTGACTCGGGACAGAGGGAACCCCAGCGGCAGATGGGCGTGTACCTCGTCGGTGACCTTGGAGCGAGAGGACACCGATCATGGCGACGTTGGCGGAGCAGGTGCCGGGCGAGCGGATGGCGCGGATCGCGTTGTCGATGATCGCCGAACCGAACGACCCGACCACCGGGTACGCCCTCGCCCGTCACAGCGGGGTCGAGACGCTGCGGCTGATCGAGTCCGACGACGAGGTGCCCGGCCTGGCGCGCGCCGACGTACTGATGTGGCGCGAACGACTGACGGCGCGTGTCATGCCCGGCCTGCTGGATCAGGTAGCGCAGGCGGAGCGTCACGGGTTCGGCACGCTCATCCCGGCCGACAAGGAATGGCCCGCCAGCCTGAACGACCTGGGCGAGCGTGCCCCCTACCTGCTGTGGACGCACGGCGCGGCCTCGTTCCTCACAACTGCGCTGAGCGATCGAGCCACGATCACGGGCGCTCGCGCCGCAACCTCCTATGGCGAGCAGGTCGCGGGCGAGCTGGCGACGGGTCTGGCCGATGAGGAACGGGTCGTCGTCTCCGGCGGCGCCTACGGGATCGAAGGTGCCGCGCATAGGAGCGTGCTCGCCGCGAGCGGTCAGACGATCGCCGTCCTGGCCGGCGGGTTGGACCGCCCCTACCCGGCCGGGCACAGCGAGCTGCTGAGTCGCATTGGGGATGTCGGTCTGTTGGTGAGCGAGCTGCCGCCGGGAGCCGCACCGACCAGGCATAGGTTCCTTGCTCGCAACCGTCTGCTGGCGGCGCTCTCGGGCGCGACCGTGATCCCCGAGGCCAGTCCTCGGTCCGGGTCGATGACCACTGTCATCGCCGCACGCGAACTCGGCCGGGGCGTCGGCGCGGTGCCCGGCCCGGTGACCAGCGTCACGAGCGCGGGACCGAACGAACTCATCAAGCAAGGCTTCGCCTCCACCGTCACCCAGCCCAGTGACGTGATCGAGCTGCTCGACGCCGACAGAACCCCGGACCGGACTGTGACGCGGCCCGAGGCCGGACGCGAGTTCGGGCACCGACACCCATCACAGGGGACGCCCGGACGCTCTCTCTGACTGCCAGTCTCGCGGCGGCCGTCGTTCACAAGCTCGGAGCGGGGCGAGCCGCGGCGCTCTGCCGCGCGGGCTCGGTCGTCGTGGGCTCGATGGTGGCGGCTTGGGCGCGGTTGAGGGCGGCGCGGGCGCGGATGGCGTCCATCTTCTGGCTGGTGCTCTCCGGCGTCGGGCCGAGCGGGGTCCGGTCGTCGGTGATGCCGTAGCGGTCGCGGTAGGCGGCGATCGTGCGGGCAGCGCGCCACCACGCCGCCTTCTGCTTCTTGTCCGTCGGCGCCCGTCCGAGGCTTGCCGTCCATGGCTCCTTCACGGTGAGCGCGGTACGGAGGATAGCGTGGGCGCGAGCCTCGATCAGCTCGCGGCGCTCGTCCAGGGCGTGCCGCATGTCCTCGGCCATCTGCCCGCCGGCGTGCGGGATCAGTCCGACGATCAACCGCGGGGACTTACGGGTGCGGCCTGAGCCGGCGGGGTGGGCGGTGGCGCGCGCGACGCGGGCATGCAGGACGGAGGCGATGTCGTCGGCATCGTCCAGGCGCCGCGCGGCGATCAGACGCGGGAGCAGCACGTCGAGGTCGTGGTGGTTGGCTTCGGCGTGACGCAGCTCGGCCGACAGCGCGCCGTAGGCGTCGGAGCCGAGCACGTCTTCGGTCTGTTCGGCGGTGAGCCCGGAGGCTTGCAGGAGGGTGACCCAGCGGTCGTGCTGGGCTGCTTGCGTGATGGTGTCGTACTCGGCCGCGAGTTGGGCGATCGAGCCCCAGCGGTCTTGCTCGGCGGCGATCGTCTCGTGCGCGGACAACTCGGCGCCGGTGTGCTGCAGCACACCGTAGAGGATCGAGCGGGCGGTGACGTTCGGGTTGTCGCCGGGATGCGGCACCCCGTGTTCGGCATCTTCCCGGTCGACGGCGACATAGGCATGGTTGCTGTGGGCGCCGCGGGTCATGGAGACGTAGCAGTTCTCCCGTGTGGTGGTGGCGGTGACGACCGCGTGCGCGGTGTCGGTAGTCACCCCCTGAGCGCGGTGGGCGGTGATCGCGTAGCCGAGCTCCAGGTGCTCGGCCACGTAGTCGGCCGGCAGGACGATCCCGCCGCCGAACCTGCGCCCGGCCGGGCGAATGCTGACCGACCCATCCTCGCGAACCCCGGTGACGGTCCAGCGGGAGCCGTTGCGGACCCACGTTCGACCATTGCGGAGCCGCCGGTCGTTCTCGCGGGTGATGACCAGATCGCCCTCCGAGACCGCGGTGCCGTCGCGCAGGGCGAGTTCGCGGGTGGGGTTCACGGTGCCGTCGATGATCCGATCCGCCCGCGCTCTGGTGTTCAGCTCGGTGACGGTCGCGTGGGTCTCGGTGACCAGGATCGACGCGCGCCCGGCGGCAAGATCGGCCCGCCACGCGGTGTAGGCGGCGTCGATCATCGCTTCCTCATCGCCCCCGGTGATCCGGCCGTGCTCGATCAGGGTGTCGATCGCTTCGGCGCGGCCGTGGCGGAGCTGGAGCGAGGTGGTCTTCTCCCACTCGTTGGTGAAGCGGTGCAGATCGGTCAGCTCGGGAGCGTCGTCGCGGGCGTGCACGAGCATGGCGAAACTGCCGCCGGCGCCAGGTGATTGGAGCTGGCCCCAGTCGCCGACCAGGAGGACTTTCGCGCCGGCCTTCTCGGCTTCACGGGTGAGCCGATCCAGCGACATCGTGCCGGCCAGGCTCGCCTCGTCGATGATGACGAGCTGCCCGGCCGTGAACGTGGCCCCGTACATGAGATGGTTCTGCCACCACTTCGCCGTGTTCTCCGTGGCGATGCCGAGGTCATCGGCGAGGACCTGCGCGGCGACCGCCGAGGGAGCCAGCCCGACCACCGAGCCGGTGCCGTGCTCCTTCTCCCATGCCCGCCGGAGCCCGTTCATCGCCGTCGTCTTCCCGGCCCCGGCCGGGCCGACCAGCACGTCCACGACCCGCCCGGAGACCGCGACCGCGGCAAGAGCGGTGGCCTGATCCTCGCCGAGCACCCGGCCGCGGGCGTCGGGCTTGCGGGCGATCTGCTCGACCGTCTCCAACGGCACCACCGGCCCGGTCGTTGTGGCGGCGCGGGCCAGGAGCCGGTCTTCGGCGGCAAGCAGGACTTCGGATGAGAACAGGGTCGAGGCGTGCGGGCGGAACCGGGAGGTGCCGTCCACGCGGCGGAACTGCAACGGGCTGGACGCCAGCTCCGGCGGCGTCAGCCGCAGCGAAGCATGCTCGGCGGCATCGACCACGAGCCCGGTGATCGCCTCCCGGTCCTGGATACTGGCGAACCGCCACCCCATCAACTGCCGGGATGCTTCGGCATGCAGGTTCCAGCGGGTCCAGGTCGAACGCTTCTCACCGACCGTCTCCATCACAGTCTGCCCGACCTCGCGCGCCACATCCAGCGGCACATCATCGGCGCGCAGCACCCGCCGCGGCACCTGCGCGCTGGTCGTGGTGAGCGTGCGCGCCCAGCCGTTAGCATCCCGGCGTAGCACCCGGCTGGCGCGCTGCCGCCACTCGCGGGTGAGGTCGGCCAGCGCCCGGACCTGCTTCTCCGGCCTCGTGGCGAGCGTCGCCTGCGCCCGGAGTTTCAGCACCGTCCGCGCCGAAGGCTGCCTGCCGTGCTTGGCGACGTACTCCGCGATGAGGCGGTCTTTCTCGGCCTCGATGTGCCGGGAGCGGGTGGAGAACTCGGTCACCAAATCGTCGGGCACGCCCTCGATTTCCCATGCCGGGTTCCGGTCGCGGCCTCGCTCGCGCGCCTCCCACTCCACGCCAAGGACGCGGGTGAGCTGGTCGGCCAGAGCGGCGTTGTAGAGCTCGGAGACGGCGACGACCACCGCGTGCATGGGCCGGCCGGCGAGGGTGCGCCAGCGGCCGTCCTGCACGGTCAAGACCTTGTTGCTGATGACGACGTGCGTGTGCAACTGCGGATCGCCGGAGCGGCTGTCGTAGTGATCGAACGCCGCCGCCACAACTCCGGCGACATCGACGTGCGCAACCGCGCCGTCCGGGCCGGTTGCACCGACACGAGTAGTTGCAACCTCGCGTTCGAGGAACGCAACCAGCTTTGCAACGGCCGCGTGATGGGCGTCCGCGATCAGAGCTTGAGTGCCGGCGTCCGCAACCGCCCAGATCGTGGAGACCGACTTCGGCACACTGAACGTGAAGTCATAGCCCGCGACCGCGCGGCGGGTGCCGCGCTCGGCTTCCTCCGCCTCGATCGCGGCCACCTCGCGCGCCCGAGCGGCCGGCCCAAGCTCGGGGTCGAGGGCGTCCACGCGCTGCTTGACACGCTCAGCGGTCGATGCGAACTGCTGATAGGCACGGCCCAGCGGATCGCCCGTGATCGGGTCATGGCCCATCCCGATCAACAGCGCGAGCTGAGCTTCCGATACCTGCGCCCCCTCGACCAGCTCGCCATGCCCGAGACGACCCAGCCCCGAGCCCATCCAGAAGCCCGGCGGCGTCCCCGCCTCCGCGTAGTAGCGGGTCAGCGGCGTGCTCAGGCTCCGGTCGCCGTCGCCGGCGGCAACGGACTTCAACAGGTACTTGTACCCGTCGCCCGCGCTCATCACCCGCATCGAAACCGTCACGACAGCGAGGTAGGCGATGGCGCACTAGAAGGACCCTGCGGGAGATGGATGGGAGACTTGAGCGGTGAATCTTGACGAGTTGCTCCAGGTGATGGATCGCGCTGCAGCCAACCTCGCCAAGCTCGAAGCGGTCTGGGAGCGAGCCCAGCCGATGCTTCCCTCCGGCCCAAGTCGTGGATCAAGCCGAGAGTATGAGGACCTACGGAGAGCATGGAGCGCGTTGCTGTCCGGGCTGCCGCCAATCGACGGATGGACGGTGACCGAAGAACTCCCCGACGCGGATGCTGCCGGTCAGGCGTTCATCGACTACGCCGACATCGGGGAACCGCCCTTTGCGCTCATGAACCAGTTGGAGGAACCAGGCAACCAGCTTGATGAGTACCGATTCCGGCTGGCGCGGGCCCGGCGTCGAGCGATTCACGAGCGGCTGGACGACCTCACCTCGACCATCAACGAGACCCTTCCACGGATAGTGGAATCGGTCCCGCGCGATTCAACCGATCGACTTGACGGCCCTACGACGGCGACAATCGAGGACGCGATCAGCGAGATCGAACGACTGCTCGGAGACACCACCGAGCGCGGCGGACGGTGGACCGACCTTCACCGTCACATGCACTTCGGGCAGGGTCACGACTGGCATGACATCGTTGAGATGGATTGGCCTTCGGTTCGTGCGGACATCGAGGCAGCGAGTCTGGCGGAGTCGGACCCGCTCCCGGTCCCCGCCATTGACGTCGGTGTGGCCGCCTCTGCAAGACCAGCCGGAGCGGCCAGTACCGGCTTGTCGTGGTCCGCTCTCGATGACGACGGATTCGAGCGACTGCTATTCGATCTCTTACGGGCGTTCCCGCGCTATCAGAACGTCGAGTGGCTGATGAAGACCCGCGCGCCAGATCGAGGACGCGACCTCTCAGCGGAGCGCGTCATCCAAGACGACGGCGGAACAACTCGAACCGAACGAGTCATAATCCAGGCCAAGCACTGGACCACCAAGTCTGTCGGCCCCGCCGACATCACGGGCACGCTCGCGGCGCTCTCGCTATGGGAACCGCCGCCTGTTCGTGCGCTCGTCATTGCGACGAGTGGACGATTCACGACGGACGCGGTGGCCGTAGCGGAAAAGCACAACGCCGATGGAAAGCTGCCCTTCATCGAACTCTGGCCAGACAGCCGACTCGAGACGCTGCTATCCCAGCGCCCCGACCTGATAGCGAGCCACGGGCTTCGGCCGTGAGCTACGTATCCAAGAAATCCCATTCGCTGCCAAGTACCCAACGCAACGCAGAGAGCTTGCCGTTGAGCATTCCGAGCTCGAAGTCCGTGTACGGCCCGAGTTCCCCAGGCTGGGTGTACGTGTCCTCGACACGCTTGCGCGCTGGGCCAGCTATCGCCTCCAACCGCTCCAACTCCCGCTCGTCGCCGGCCGCGCGCAGCCGGTACTCATGTTGAAGGGAGCGGTGGTGCCAAACGCGGTCGAACAACACCTTCTCAGCGTCTACGATTTCGCCAAGTCGCCGCGGCTCCTCAATGAAGTCGGTCTCTGCGAACAGTTCCCTAATCTCGCTGCCGAAGTGAGAGAGCAGAACATCATTGAGACCGTCGACCCCGAGCGCGTACGTGGACCCTTCCGGTGCGAAGGTTGCGGAGACATCGGGGTGGGGTTGCCGCTTGTCGCCGTCCTCCGTCGAGAAGTCAGCGCTGTTTGACGTGACGAATGCGTGCGGGTTGCGCGACAGGTCTGATCCACGCGCGGCGGTTGCATAGAGCTCGATGAGCAACGCATCTGCGACACTGTTGCGTGACCGATGCAACGGCGCGCGTTTGCCCACCCCGCGCCCCCACGGCGCTCGGCATCGGTTGGTTCGACCCGGTGCCCCGTGCGCAAGAGTTCGAGGACCTCATCGAAGTTGCGCGTCGTCATCGCACCGATCAACGGAACATCGCGTGCCAGGTCGGCAATCACCTCAACGGCGTGCTCCATATCCGCGCCGCCGTAGTCTTCGAGGTCCTGCTTGATGAGCTTGAACCGCTGAGCGACGCTGGCCGTCATCGACGCCTCGATCCGTTCCCGGTTTCGCTCGAACTCCTCGATCACCAGTTCGGGAACAAGAAGTTCCACGTCCCGCTGATGTACCAAGAGGCGGAGCGCGACGATCCAGCGCTGCCCGTCACGTCGCTTGGACAGGTCGAGCCACGTCGACGTGTCAACGAGTAGGTGCAGCACGTCTCCCACGGTATCGGCCTACAGGCATCCCAGGCCTAAACGTTGCCGGGCGCTCAGCGGCCCTTTCTGCCTCGTCTGAAAGACGTGTGATGGCTCGGGAAGCCGGTCGCTGAGGACCGGCGGGCGCCGCCTGAGTCACGGACTCCGAAGTGCGCAGGGATGGTGTGCCGAGTACAGGTCATGGCGTCGGCGACGCGGGGATGGCGGCGATGGTTCGGGTGGTCGTGCACCTGGCCGCTGACCAGCCCGGCGGTGACCTCGTGAGCGAAGTCCGACCGGGGATCACCCGTCAGCCGGAGCCCTCATGCACGACTCTCTCGACAGGACTCGCCCGCTCAGAGTCGGATCGCTGTTCTCCGGCTACGGCGGGCTTGACCTCGCCGTCGAACACGCCTTGGACGCCGAAACGATCTGGTTCTCCGAGAACAACGAACACGTCTCGCGCATCTTCGCCCACCACTGGCCCGACGCCCCCAACCTGGGCGACATCACCACCATCGACTGGCGCACCGTCGAGCCGGTCGATGTTCTCTGTGGAGGCTTCCCCTGCCAGGACGTATCGACCGTGGGCAAGCGGGCCGGCCTCGCGCCCGGCACCCGCTCCGGGCTCTGGTCGTACATGGCCGAAGCGATCGACGCCCTGCGCCCCCAGCTCGTCGTCATCGAGAACGTGCGCGGCCTGCTGTCCTCACCCGCCGTCCGCGCACCCCTGAAAAGAGACGAAGATGCGCAACACAACCCCGACCACGCAACCCCCGACGATGCAACCCTTCGCGATCTGGAACCCGACCCGTGGGGTCTGAGAGACCTCGCAGCTCGACCTCTCCGGGCAGCCGGCGCCGTACTCGGCGGTCTGGCCGACCTCGGGATGGATGCGCAATGGATCGGCCTACCAGCGTCCCTTGTCGGCGCTCCTCACCCCAGGCTCCGCATCTTCATCGCTGCTCATCGCCAAGACCTTGTTCAGAACCCCACTCGCCACGGACTCGATCCGCGGCGGAGAGTCACTGGAACAGGTGAGGGCACGGCGAGGGACGATCGCCCTCTCACATCAGATCATCGACCTCGCCCTCAACGGGCCGGCTGGCTCGCAAGGCAAGCACAGCGAATCGGAGACGCTGTGGTCCCTGCTCGAGGACATCTTCACCGCTGGGGACGCTACGCCCACGCCATCGCCCGATGGGAGCGCATTACCGGAAGGCCCGCCCCGGCCCCCGCCCTCCTGAACGACACCAAGGAGCCAAGACCGGCGCCGGAGTTCGTGGAGTGGCTGATGGGCCTTCCTCGACGGTGGGTCACCGACCCGACACACGGCCTCACGGCCAACCAGCAGCTCACTGCCCTGGGGAACGGCGTCTTACCGTTACAGGCGGCTGTCGGCATGACCACGCGACTCAGCTTCCAGGATCGTTGAAACCTCCGCATCTTCCGCCAGCTCAACTCCCGAGGTCGTGATCGCGACGCAGGCGAGGACGCCAAGGATGATATGATCGGCCTATGAGTTCCAGCCGCTAAGCAGCCCTACAGGAGATGCCCTTCTGCTGATCGCGATCTGTCGCGCCGGAGGGGTTGGTTGTGGCGAGCGCATCGCATCCTGGCGGAGTTTGCAATGCTGAGCTTCTGCGTCAATGCGGCCTTCGACGTTCTCGTCGTCGGATCTGCCTGAACGAGTATTCAGAGGATCGCTTCCTCAACCTTTCGTGCGTGTCAACTCGGGCCTGGACCCGTCACCTACACAACACTCCTAACGGCTGCGCTCGATCAGTTTCGCCCTTTGGCAGTCCTCGTAGCGAACTGTGCGCACTGGCGCCATCGGGCAACCGTTTTGTTGTCGCGGTAGCCGAAAGGAATATTCATGAGCGACCTCATCATTGTCAGCGGATCACCTGGGTCGGGAAAAACAACCGTCGCGCGGCTCCTTGCTCAGCGATACCCACGCTGCGTCCACCTCCACACCGATGACTTCTGGCATTTCATCGTCCAGGGTGCAATCCCGCCGTTTATGCCTGAGTCCGAGCAGCAGAACCAAACAGTGGTTGGCGTCATCGCATCCGCAGCGTTCGGATACGCGGCTGGCGGATATACGACCATCGTTGATGGCGTAGTGGGACCTTGGATGCTCAATCATTACCAGAATTCGGCCGATCAGCACCCGAACGTTGATCTGCACTACGTTGTCTTACGACCGGAGCGCGAGACT
The DNA here is from genome assembly GCA_026392465.1 of Propionibacteriales bacterium. Lineage (GTDB taxonomy): Bacteria > Actinomycetota > Actinomycetes > Propionibacteriales > Nocardioidaceae > Aeromicrobium. The sequence goes on along the minus strand of JAPLCA010000038.1, from coordinate 39,492 downwards.
GCGCTGGCACGAGCTCAGCAGCGGACGGAGCCGGGCGCGCTTATCGATGCAGCGCCGATCCTCGATCTGTGGCAACAGTTCGAGGGGCTCGGCGAACTTAGCCACCACGCCATAGACACTACGCACTTCGACGCTGACGAAACCACCGAGGTCGTGTATCAGGAACTCCTACGCAACCGAATGCGCCTCCCGTCGGCACACCAAGATGCCTAGGCGCCTTCGATGCCGCCCGACGAGCCTATGAAAAGGGCAAGCGGTGTCGGCATCTGTAGATCGTGGAGCTTTTCGGTCGGTGCGCAGGGATGACAATCGAGCGTTTGGTCCGATCATGGCGTTGACGACCAAGCATTGCGAGCCAATCGCCCCGGTAGCGCATGACTTCGTGATGCTGAACTTTGTTCGGGCAGGTTCGGCCATTCTGTTCAGCGAGTTCGGTGAGCAGCCGATCAAGCCAGGTGACGCGATTCTACTGGCTGCGAATGTGCTGTGCGGCGCTGAGCCGGAGGGTCATGTCACAGTAACCACGATCTATGCAGACACCGACTATGTGATCGACCAGGTCTTCTGGCAACACGTCGAGTTCTTGCAAGACCGACTGCACGCGCAGGACTTCGCAGCGACGGTCTACACCGAGCCCGCACAAATACTCAGCCTCGGCGAGGATCACGCGGGGATACTGATCCCGTGGCTGGACGAGCTGGTCGAGTTGAGCGTCGAGGCCCAGCCAGTGGCGAACTTCTACCGGATGCAGGCGCTCTGGTTCTCGATCGCGCATGTCATCGCACCATCCATCAAGACCTCGCCGATCCGCACGTCAGCGACTCAACGTGCGCGGAACTGTCCGACATCGCCTCGGCATCGCCGGTTCGGCCCATTGCGCCGCGAAGCGCGTATGGCAGCGGAGCTGCTGTGTGCGAATCCAGTGCGCCGCTGGACAGTGACCGAGTTGGCCGACGAGGTGCACCTGTCCAAGTCGCAGGTCGGTCGCGTGTTCGTGGAGGCGTTTGGGAAGTCGCCGATCGCCTATCTGACGATGCTGCGCACCGAGCGGATGGCGGGTCTTCTGCGCACCACGGACACGCCGATCGCGGTGATCGCCCGAGAGGTGGGTTGGGGTGATCCTGACTTTGCCGCTCGTCAGTTCCGCCGTAGCGTCGGCGTCACGCCGAGCAGATACCGCGTGATGAGCAGGGAGCGTTCCGCCAGCGCGTCCGGGTGATACGCGCAACTTGGCCGGGTGATGAGCGCGGGTTCGGCGCCTCCTGGCTCCAGAGTCCGGTTCCGTCCGGTAGTCCGGTAAGGACTCGTCGGGTTCGTCGTGGAGCCTGACGGCCAACACCGTTCCTTGTCCGTCTCGTTCTCCTGACCTTCCCGGCGTACCTCGTGGTCGCACGGTCGCTCCCACGCGGAGTGGCCTTGGCGGAGGGAGGTCAGGCGATGGCTGCGAACGAGGACAAGCAGGCGACGCTCGATGCGCTGGAAGAACGCATTGTGCGCTCGGTCGAGGAGCTGGTGTCGGGTGATGACTGGCGTCGTGCGATCGAGTTCGCGGCGAGGTTCCGTACTCGCTCGTTCAACAACACGCTGTTGATCTGGGCGCAGCATCTTGAAGCCTACGAGCAGGGCCGGGCTCCGACGCCGACGCCGACCTGGGTGGCGGGGTTCAGGGACTGGCGGAAGATGGGCCGCTGGCCGGAGAAGGACGGGGGCTATCGGATTCGCGGTCCGGTCAAGGCGAGATTCGCATCCGCGACCCCGCGTGATCCGGCGTCGTGGCGGCGGCTGGGATCGTGGGAGAAGCCGCGGCCGGGCGAGGTCGTGCGTCGCCGGATCGTCAGTGTCGTCCCGGCCTATGTGTGGGACGTGTCTCGGACGCACGGAGACCCGCTCCCTGCGCTGCCACGTCCGAGGCTGCTGGAAGGCGAAGCCCCCGCCGGCCTATGGGAGGGCCTGGCCGAGCAGGCGGAGTCGCTGGGGTTCGAGGTGCTGCGGATGCCGCGCGACCGCATCGAGCGGGGCGCTAACGGCTGCACAGATTTCGAGACCCGTCAGGTGATGGTCTGCGCGGACATGGACCCGGCCGCGCAGGTCAAGACCCTCGCGCACGAGCTGGCGCACGTCCGGTTGGATGGCCCGAACCAGCAGGACGACGCCCGCGAGCATCGCGGGATCAGCGAGGTACGGGCCGAGTCCGTGGCGCTGATGATCGCCGCCGCGCACGGCATGGACACCAGCGACTACACGATCCCGTATGTCGCCGGATGGGCGGCCAACGTGGACGGGAAAGACCCCGTAGCGGTCGTCCGCGCCACGGGCGAGCAGGTGCGCAGCACCGCATTCGACATCCTCGACAAGCTCGACACGGCCCAGCTCGGGAACGGCAACCCGCTGTCCCTGCGCGTGGACGGCCCGGCGCACGAGCCGCAGGCTCAGGAGGCGCCGGAGCGGGCGCCGCGCCGGGTCGAGCCGCTGCCGGAACGGGAGACGCCGGCGGCTCCGGTCGGCTCGGGACGGGGGCTGTGATGGTCACCCCCGCTACGGCCGCCGCCATGTTCGGCCAGCTCGACGGGGCGCCGCTGCCGGTCGCGGCGCGTGAGCTGGCCCGAGCCGGGGTGCCGGTGTTCCCCTGCGCGGCGGGCGGGAAACGGCCGATCCCGGAGCGCGGGTTCCACGAGGCCAGCATCGACCTGGACCGGGTTGAGGGGTGGTGGCGGTCGTGGCCGACCGCGAACATCGGTATCCCGACCGGCGCCGTCTCGGGGCTGGTCGTGATCGACGTGGATGTGCACGGCGTCAACGGGTATGCCGCCTATGCGCGGGCGGCGCGGGCCGGGCTGATCCCCGAGCCGTTGGCGGTCGTGCGCACACCCACCGGCGGCCAGCACGCCTACTTCCCAGCCGACCCGAACCAGGGGCAACGGTCCTGGCAGGCCGGGAAGGTCGGCATCGACTGCCGCGGGGACGGCGGCTACATCATCGCCCCGCCCTCGGTCCTGCGGCTCGACGGCGTGCGCACCCCGTACCGGATCGAGCAGATCGCGGCCGGCGCGGCCCGGCCGATAGACGTGGGCCGGCTGCGGGACTTCCTCGATCCTCGGCCCGCGCCCGGGCCGCGCACCGGACGGCCGGTGCGGCGGGAGGACGCGGAGCGGCTGGCGACGTGGCTGGGCCGGCAGGCCACCGACCGCAATCTCAAACTCTTCTGGGCCTCGTGCCGGTTGGCCGAGGGCGGGGTGCCGCTCGGGGATGCCCTGGACGCGATGGTGACGGCTGCGCAGTCGGACTTCGGGGAGCGGGAAATCACTCGCACCGTCTTCAGCGCCTATCGCAGCGTGGGCGCCGGAGCCAGGCCGGACCGTCGCGCCGCATCGGTTTCGGGCGAGTTCGCTCGCGGGAACGTGCAGCAGCGGGTGCCCGCCACGCGGGGGCTGCCATGAAGGAGCTACGCGGCCGCCGGTGGGCGGTCATCACCTCGGTCGCCGGCACGGTGTTCATCGCCGCCGGCGCATTCTGGCTGTCCTTCACGTCCCTGACCGACCTTGCCCGCCGCTCCGGGATCGGGGCCGGGCAGGCGTGGGCGTGGCCGCTGATCGTCGATGGCGTGATCGTGGTCTCCACGGTCGCCGTCGTCGCCCTCGCCGGTGAGCGGGCGGCGTGGTACCCGTGGGCGCTGCTGGTCGGCGGTGCCGCGGTGTCGGTGACGGCGAACTCGTTGCACGCGGTGGTCGCGGCCGACGCCGACGTGCCCGGACCGCTCGCGGCCGCGGTCGCTGCCGTGCCGCCGGTCGTGTTGCTGGCGATCACCCATCTGACGGTCGTGCTGACCCGCGCCACCGCACGTCCCGCTGCTGCGCTCGCGGTGCCGCCGGCGGTCGAGCCGATCAGCGCCCCGCCACGGAGCGAGACGGAACTCGAACACCCCAACCCGCCAGCTACGGCGTCAGGCGTCGCCGCTGCGGACGCGGACGGTGGGCCGGATCGCCGGGCGCTGGCGGCGGAGCTGCGCGAGCAGGACTGGTCGAACAAGGCCATCGCCCGGCACCTGGGCGTGCATCCCTCGACGGTGGGCCGCTGGCTGCCTCGTGCTCACCAGTCCGATGAGGCGGACCCCTCCGGGTCGCAGCCCGAGATGGAAGGAGTCCTGCCATGAACGACGAGGACCGGATGCGGGAGCAGCATCACTCCGAGCCCGAGCCGCCGCCTGCGCGGAACGACCCGGACCGGGCCGAGGCGACCGACGCAGCGGGGACGCCGGATGCGGTCAAGGACGCCGAGTCCCGCAAGGCCGCGAAGGAGAGGCTGGCGCGGGTACGGGGCCGGGGCGTGGATTGGGTGCGCCCGACCGACCTGATCGCCCAAGGCGGCGGCGCGCTGTCCCGCCGGGGCATCGACCATACCGCCGAGATGGACCGGCACGTCCGCGCCCCGATCGAGAAGGGCGCGCGCTGGGTCGCCGAGCGAGCCAAGCGTCTGCCGCCTCTGAGCGCCTTCGGCCATCGCGGCGGCACCGAGCAGGGACCGCGCCGCTCCGGGGTCGGGATGAGGTAGCCGGGTGGTGATGAGTCATGGGCGCCCATTCCGTCATAGCGAGACCCGCAGTCGTCTGCGGGTGCACCTCGCCGCCGGGAGGTGCCCAGACCATGACCAACGACACCAGCACCATGAGCGAGACCAGCGGCCGGCCGGCTGAGGACTACCGCACCAGCGAGGGCCTGCGTGCCCTGCTGAAACGGCTTCACGCCGCCGGTCACGGCGCCTGGGAGCACGACCCGGTAGCGGCAGAGCTGATGGCCTTCGCGGCCGAGAAGTACGCGGCGCTGGCGCACAAGCACCGGCTCGATCCGTGGGAGGCCGCGTCGGCGGCGTTCGACGTGATGCGCACCAAGGCCGCCCGCACCGCCGATGACCCATGGGCGGTCATCACCCACGCGGTGCGGATCACCTGCATCGCCGAGGAACGCGGCCAAGGGCTGCTGTGCTCGACCCACCAGGCACGCCGGCCCCGCTACTCGATCTTCCACGACCCCGAACGGCTCTCCGACCGCGAGAACGTCCTGAGCGACTACCATCCCGCGTTCCAGATCAAGGACGCCCACGACCGCGACGACACCCCGGAGCAGGCACCGGCCGAGCCGGCAGCGACCACCGCGGCGTCGGCGGTCGAGGACGCGATCACGCTGCTGATGCTGCTGGACTGGCCCGAGGGCACGGCACGCTCGGCGGTGGAGCACGTCTGCGTGGCGCTGACCCGCGTCGGGAACCGGCACACCGCCTACGAGACGCTGCGACGCGACAAGCACGCCCGAGCCCTGATCGACCTTCCGGGCCGCTCCTGGGCGGTGCTGCTGCGCGCCCTGCTCGGGACCCCGGACCCGGCGCTCGCGGCGACCAGCGCAGGACGCGGCGTGCTGTTGCGGCTGCTGATCGGCGAGACGCTGCCGGTGCTGCTGCGCGATGACGACCTCGTGCTCACCCTCTCGCTGGCCGCACCGGGCGTCACCACGTCGCGCGGCGGCACGCGGGGCACGAGGAAGGCGCGGGGTGCGGGATGAGCGCACCGGCCGGGCACATAGAGATGGAACGGGCGGTGGACTCCATCACGATCGGCAACCGGCACCGCACGGACCTGGGCGACCTCGACGCACTCGCGGCGTCGATCGACCGGGACGGCCTGTTGCAGCCCCCGACGATCACCCCGGACGGGGTGCTGGTGTGCGGGGCGCGCCGGCTGGCGGCGATCAAGAAGCTCGGCTGGCGCCGCGTCAGCGTGTGGGTGCGCTCCGGCATCTCGGACCGGCTGGGGCATCTGCTGGCCGAGCAGGACGACAACCAGCTCCACAAGCCGCTCACCCCGATCGAGGCCGCCGCCTTGTACCGGGAGATCAAGGAACTCATGGCCGAGGACGCCGCCCGCCGCAAGGCCAAGACCCAGTTCCACGAGGGCCACGAACCGGGACAGCATGGTCCCGCCGATTCAGCGGGACCATCGGAGCAGCACCAGCTCGGGGACGCGCGGACACAGGCGGCGCGGATGGTGACCGGCTCGGCGTCCTACAGCCGGCTGGAACAGATCGGCTACCTGCAACACCTGGCCGACGACCCGACTGTCTCCGAGGCGGTGCGTGCCCAGGCGCGGGACGGGCTGGCGCAGATCGAAGCCGGCGCGCCGGTCAACCCGATCTTCCAGCGCCTGCGCGACACCCAAGCCGAGGCCGACAGCGAGCGGGACCGGCGGTTGCACGAGCTGGCCGACGAAGCCCTGGCCCGCGTCCACGCCGCCAAGACCAGCAAAGCCACGAAGCCGGCCACGCCGAAGCGTCGCCCGGTCGTGGAGGACGAGGGGCCGGCGCGATACCCGGTGCGGGCGTTCGTGCTGACCTGGAGCGACCTGGAAGCGTGGTGGACCCACTACGACGTGGACGAGCTGGCCGTCGAACTGACGGACGAGCAGGCCGAGGCGTTCTTCACCACCGTCGAGGGCACCACAGAATTCGCCGAGCGGCTCCGCACCGCCCGCACCACCGTCGCCGAGCAGGCCGGTCGGCCGCTGCTGCGCGCCCTCTGACCGGAGTCGCCGTTGCCGTCGCTCTCGTTCCGGGCGGCGAACACCTGGCGATATGAAGACGAATCCCGCCTCCTGGTCCCGTGGCCGCCTGATCGCCGTGATCGCCGCCGGCCTCGTCCTGCTGATCCTGGTCGGCATCGGCGTCTACGGGCTGATCGCCGGCCCGCAACGATCCACCGCATCCGATCCCGGATCAGAGCCCACCGTCACCACGCCGGGCGAGACCGGGCCGAGCACGCCACGGCTGCCGCAGGTCACGCCGTCCAGCGATCCCGACGAGTTCGCCCGCAACGTCGCCGAGGCCCTGTTCGCGTGGGACACCGGCTCGGGGCTGATGCCCTTGGACTACACCAGCGTGATCCTCGCGGTGGGCGATCCATCCGGCACCGAGCAGGCCGGCCTCGCCGCCGACCTCGCCTCCTATCTCCCGTCGCGGGAGGCGTGGATCGAGCTGCGCAAGTACGCGACCATTCAGCACCTCACCATCGAGTCCTCATTCGTGCCCGAAGCATGGGACACTGCGGTCGAGCAGGCTCAGCCCGGCCAGCTCCCGCGTGGTGCGACCGCGGTCACGATCGAGGGAACCCGGCACCGCGAGGGCGTCTGGAACGGCGAAGCGGTCACGAGCGAGCACCCGGTGTCGTTCACCGTGTTCCTGGCGTGCCCGCCCCCGGCACCGGAGTTCCGCACCGGCCTGTGTCATGTGCTGCGCCTGTCGCAGCTCGACAACCCGCTGCGATGACAGAGGGCACGTCGTGGTCAAAAAGCTCCTCATCCTCGGACTCGCCTTCGTCCTGTTCGGCCCTGCCTGCGTCCTGCTGTCGATCGGCGTGCTGATGAACCCCGCCGCCGCGAACTGCGCCGTCCCCGGCGGCAGCGTCACCGTGGGCAACGTTCCTGACTCGTTGACCGTCACCACGCAAGATGGCACCACGTTCACGCTGAACAAGACCCAGCTCACGCACGCGGCGACGATCATCACGGTCGGAGGCGACATCGAGGGCGTGGGCCGACCCGGCATCAAGATCGCGCTGATGGCTGCACTCACCGAGAGCACCTTGCGCCAGCTCGCCAACACGAGCGCCTACCCCGAGTCCGCGAACTACCCCAACGACGGCAACGGCGGCGACCACGACTCCCTCGGCCTGTTCCAGATGCGCCCGCAATCCGGCTGGGGAACCGTGGCCGAGCTGATGGACACGACCTATCAGGCCCGCGCGTTCTACGGCGGACCCGATGGCCCGAACTACCCGAGCCCGCGCGGCTTGCTGGACATCCCCGGCTGGGCGCAGATGGACCCCGGCGAGGCCGCGCAGGCCGTCGAGGTGTCGGCCTACCCCGACCGTTACCGCAACTACGAGCCCGTCGCCGAACGCATCCTCGACGCCCTCACCGGCGCGACGGGTGCGGCCGGCCCGGCCGCCGCCCCGTTGGCGGCGGGTCCGGTCGCGGAGTCCTCGCGGGTCGTGTTCCCGCTCCCCGAGGGAACCTGGGTGCTGACTTCACCGTTCGGGCCGCGCATCCACCCGATCACCGGGAAGCCGTCGTTCCACACCGGCACCGACTTCGCCGCCCCGGACGGCACGCCGATCCTCGCCGCCGCAGACGGCACCGTGACCGTGGCCGAGTTCTCCGGCGGCTACGGCGGGCTCATCGTCATCGAGCACCAGATCGACGGCGCGACGGTGGCGACCGCCTACGCGCATATGTGGCAGTCCGGCATCCACGTCTCGGCGGGTGACCGGGTGACCGCCGGCCAGCACATCGGCAATGTCGGCAGCTCCGGCAACAGCACGGGACCGCACCTGCACTTCGAGGTCCGCCCCGGCGGCACCAACAGTGAGGCCGTCGACGCGGCCAAGTGGCTCAACGACCACAACGCTGCCGACCTGCCCGAAGCCAGCGTCGGCAGCCCCGCAGGATGCGACGCCAGCGGCGGTACCGCGGGCGCGCTGGCCCCGCTGGACGGCGACCCCGACCGGATGGTCGATGACCCCACCAGCAGCGGGCAGATCACCGCGCGCATGGCGCACGTCATGGCCCAGGCCCGCGCCGCCTTCCCCGACACCTCATGGGCGTGCTACTCGCCCCGTCCGGGCACCGTCTCCGAACACCCGCTGGGCCGCGCCTGTGACGTGACGTTCGGCAACGCCATCGGCCAGTACCCGACGCCCGCGCAGCTCGAAGCCGGATGGACGCTCACGAACTGGCTGAAAGACCACGCCGAGGTCATGGGCGTCGAGTACCTGATCTGGCAAGGCAAGATATGGTCTCTGGCCCGCGACGCCGAAGGCTGGCGCCCGTACAACGGCGGCGGGATGCACGACCCCGGCAACGTGACCGGCGGGCACTTCGACCACCTGCACATCACCGTCCAAGCCGGCGGTGCGTAATGGGAGTGTTCCCCGACTTCGACGGCTTGGGCGGCATCGGCGATCTGAAACAGGTCATCGGCGCCCTGCTGACGATCGTGCTGATCGTCGCGGTGCTCACGGTCATCGTCTCCGCGATCTGCTGGGCGTTCGGCGCCTCGCACGGCAACCCCGCTCTCGCCTCCAAAGGCCGGGTCGGCGTGCTCGTCGGGATCGGCGCCGCCGCGCTCGCCGGCGCCGGGGTCGCGTGGGTGAACTGGCTCATCGCCCTCGGCAACCAGCTCTGACCCGCACCGAGCGAAGGCCCGCCTGCGGGCGGGCCTTTCTCATGCCCGCACGCCCTCGCCAGCGTCCAGTCGCTCTCCGGCCTACCTCGCCGCCACAAGCCATCCGCTCAGCGAGGGAGTAACCGCCGTGATCGACATTGACCCCAACAGCTCAGGACTGCCGGGCATCGAACAGCTCCGCACCATCGTCGGCGCCGTGATGACGGTCGGCCTGATCCTGTCCGTCTTGGCCCTGATCGTGAGCGCGATCGTGTGGGCCTACGGCGCCAACAGCTCGAACCCGCACCTCTCGGGCAGGGGCAAGCTGGGCGTCCTCATCTCCTGCGGTGCCGCGGTGATCTGCGGCGCGGCGGTGACGCTCGTGAACTTCTTCTGGAACGTCGGCCAGGCCGTATAGGGCCGCCGGTCACAGCAGGAGATTCGTGATGGGTGTCTGCGACGTTCCCGTGATTTCGACCGTCTGCGACGTGGCCGGCGAGGCCGCCGCGACGGTCGTGGCCGCCCCGTTCGACTGGCTCGCCCAGGCGATGGGCGGCGCGGCCGGCTGGCTGATCGAGGCCATGTGGTCGGTGTTCGACACAACCACGCTGGTCGATGTCCAAACGGACGGGTTCACCAGCGTCTACAACCTGATCTTCGGCATCGGCGTCTTTCTCGTCCTCATCTTCTTCTGCCTGCAACTCATCACCGGGCTGATACGCCGCGACCCGACCGCCCTGTCCCGCGCAGCGCTCGGCGCGGCCAAGTCGGTGCTCGGCGCGTTCGTGGTCGTCACGCTGACCGCGCTCGCGCTGGAAATCGTGGACCAGCTCTGCATCGGCATCATCCAGGCGTCCGGCGAGACCACCGGGACGATGGGCGACAAGATCATCCTGCTCGCCGCCGGGCTCAGCGGCATCAACATCGCCGCGCCCGGCGTCGGCGCGATCGTGACGATCTTCCTGGCCGGGCTGATGATCGCCGCCGTCGCGATCGTCTGGTTCAGCCTGCTGATCCGCAAGGCGCTGCTGCTGGTCGGCGTGGTGCTGGCACCGATCGCGTTCGCCGGCGCGTCCTGGGACGCCACCAAAGGGTGGATCGGGAAATGGGCAGCGTTCGTGATCGCCCTCATCATCAGCAAGCTCGTGCTCGTCGTCATCTTCTTGCTGGCGATCACGCAGATCGCCACCCCGATCGAGCTGGACATCGCCGCCGTCACCGAACCGATCACCGGCATCGTGCTCATGGGCATCGCCGCGTTCGCGCCCTACATGGTCTACCGCTTCGTCTCCTTCGTCGGCTTCGACCTCTACCAGCAGATGGGCACCGAGCAGGAAGCCAAGAACGCACTCAACCGTCCCGTCCCGATCCCCTCCAAGCCCCAAGGCGGCGGCGAGCCCAAGAAGGTTCTCGAAGACCCGAAGGACGGTGGTGGGTCCGGTGGCGGATCGGGCGGAACGCCACCGCCCAAGGCTCCCGCGCCGGCTGCGGGAGGGGGCGGAGCCAGCGCAGCGGGCGCGGGCGCCGGAGGCGGGGCAGGTGCCGGAGCAGGAGCGGGGGCCGCCGCAGGACCGGCGGCAGCCGTCGTGATCGGAGCGAAGGTCGCCAAGGACGCCGCCGAGGCCGGGCCGAAGGCCGGGCACGCGCTGGCCGGCCAGGCCGAGACCGCCGCGGACGCCGCAGGCGGGCAGAACGGCGGCACCCCGCCGCCGTCGCAGACACCGCCGCCGTCCACGCCGCAGCCGCGGACTCCCACCGAGCCGTCCAACCCCACGGCATCGCCATCGGGCAAGGAGTGACCGGCCATGCCCGCCACGGAACAGAAGACACCCGGTAGCGAGCTGACGCCGATGAAGTTCAGCAGGCTCACCCGCCGCGGGGTGCTGCTCGGCCTCTCGGTCTCTCAGCTCGTCACCCTCGGCATCGGCGGGCTGAGCCTATTGGCCGCATTCTACGGCGGTGCCGGGATGCTGCTGGCCTACACCGCCCCGGTCTGGGTGCTCGCCGTAGTGCTGACCTGGGTGCCGGTCGCCGGGAGGCCGATGGTCGAGTGGCTCCCGGTCGCGCTCTGGTGGCTGTGGCGCTCCACCGGCGGGCAACTGCTCTACCGGCGGCGGATCGTCAAGCCCCGCCCGGCCGGGAACCTCGCGCTGCCCGGCGACATGGCCCGGCTGCGGGAGCACCTGGACCCCGAGACCGGCGCGTGCATGATCCACGACCCCCGCCAGGCGACCTTGACGGTCGTGACGGAAGTGACGCATCCGGCTTTCATCTTGCTGGACCCCGGCGAGCAGGAGCGACGGGTCACCTCGTGGGGGCGGGTGCTCGCCACGGTCTGCCGGTCGGGGCGGATCGCGACCCTGCAAGTGCTGGAACGGACCCTGCCGGACTCCGGTAGCGGGCTGGCGGAGTGGTGGGCCGAGCACGGAACCGACGACGGTTCCTGGGCCGCGACCACCTACCGCGAGCTGATCGAGCGGGCCGGCCCCGCCGGGGAACGGCACGCCACGACGGTCAGCCTCTCGCTGGACATGAGGGTCGCCGCTCGGCAGATCAGGACCGCCGGCGGCGGCATCCGCGGTGCCGCCGCCGTGCTCCGGCAGGAGATGGCGACGCTCGTCGCCGCGCTACGGTCTGCGGACTTGACCCCTTCGGGGTGGCTCGGTCCCGGTCAGGTCGCGGTCATCCTCCGCTCGGCGTATGACCCGGCCGTCGCTGCGACGCTGGAACGGCACGGGCGGCTCGGGCAGGAACTTGCCGCCGCCGGCCCGGTCGCGGTCACCGAGACCTGGGGCAACCTGCGCACCGACTCCGCGTGGCACACCGTGCTGTGGGTCTCCGAATGGCCCCGCAGCCTCGTCTATCCGGGGTTCCTCGCCCCGGTACTGCTCTCGACCGGCATCCAACGGTCGGTGTCGCTGATCTACACCCCGATGCGCTCGGACCAGGCGGCCCGCGACATCCGCAAGAAGAAGGTCGAACACATCTCGGATGCGGCCCAGCGCGCCCGGATCGGCCAGATCGAGGACGCCGCCCAGACCGCCGAGTACCAAGACGTGCTGCAACAGGAAGCCGACCTGACCGCCGGCCACGGCGTGCTGCGCGTCTCCGGCCTCATCTCCGTCTCCGCCCCCAGCGTCGACGAGCTGGAAGCCGCAGTCGCCGCGATCGAACAAGCCGCGATCCAAGCCTCCTGCGAGACCCGAAGGCTCGTCGGCCAGCAAGCGGTCGCGTTCACGGCGGCCGCGCTGCCGCTGTGCCGCACGGTGTGACCGTCGCGCTCACCTGGCAGGCATCCCACCCTCGTTGAAGGAGGCCCGTGATGCCCACGTTCACCGATCCGGCCCGCGACGCCGGCGAAGCCTACGAGGCGTTGCGCGGGCTCGCGCACGCCACCCGCACCTTCGAGAACCCGGCCGACACCTACGCCGTGATCGGAGACCTGCTGGGCGGGCTGCGATCGCTGCGGCAGGTGCTCGACCAGCTCGCCAACGCCCATCTGACCCGTCAGCACCATGTCACCGACGACGCCCGCGACCACGCCGCCGGAGCGGCCGCGGCGCTTGCGGCCGCCGACGAGCTGCACCAGGCCGGCACGCTCATCGACCAGGCCGACGACCGCCTCAGCGCCGCGTTCAACCAGTCAGGCCGGATCGTCTGGAACCCGCAGGACCGACGTGTCGAGCGGTGGATCGGCGTCGTGTTCCTCCAAGGCGATGAGGCCGACCAGACCCTCGACCTCATCGACCGAGGCGGCGACGAGGCGGGCATCGAGCATCTGTCCATGTGGGACTACGGCGAGGAGACCACCAACGCCGCCTTCGAGAACGGGGACGTCCACGACACCGCCCCCGTCTACCCCGGAGACCGGCAGGCCGAGACCGGCGACTACGCCATGACCTACAACCCACAGGCCGGGCACGTCGCGCTCTACCGGCGGCACCTGATCCCCGCCGAAGACGCCATCGACCCGCCCACCGCCGCGCACGTCCCGCCGACCCGCGACACCGCCGGCCGCGAGACGGCAGCTCGACGCAGCGCCGTCCGAGACGGGGGCTGGTTCGAGCATCCCGGCGTCGCCGCGGTCAAGCACGCCCGCGGGCTGTCGCTCTGACATAGCCACCACAGAGACGCGCCGGCGTGCACCTGCCCGCCATGAGCAGCGCAGACCCCACCCCTTCGATGTCCCGGCAAGTCGGGACGCTCACCTTGACCGTCTGGCCGGACTCGCCGCTGGGCGAGCACCAGCGATACGCCTACCGCATCGAGGACGCCGCGACCGGGCAGACGCTCGACGGCCGGGACCTGTTCACCGGAGCCGGAGCGCCGGTCGCCCCGGACCGCGCGATGCGCGACCTCGCCTGCTACCTGACCGCGGCCGGCGAAGCCCGCCAGTACGCCATCGACAACCCCGGCAGCAGCCCCGAGCACGAGGGCCTGTTCCCCGGATGGGTAGCTGAGGCCGCCCGTCAGAACGCGGACGCGCTGGCCCTGCTCGGCATCGAGGACTCGCCGCAGCCCAAGCCGGACATGCCACAGCGGCCTCGCCCGGCGCCGGACTCGTCGTGGTTCGACCGTCCCGCCGGCGGTTGGGTCTCCGAGACGCGGGGGCGGTCGTTGTGAGCCGGGGCGAGAAGCTGCATACCGCTGTCCTCGTCGCCCCCGCCTCGGAGCGGCGCCGGCTGCGCAAGCAGCGGCGGCAAGCCGCCGCCCGACTCGTCGCCGAGCAGCGTCACGCCGAGAAGGAAGCGGCCCAGGCCAAGGCCGCCGCCGAGCGGGCCGAACGCCGCGCCACGGTCTACCTGCCCGCCGCCGGCGAAACCGGCCGGGCGGCGCTGAGGACGCCAGGCCGGTTCCGAGTGCCCCGGCATCAGGACACCAGCGCCGTGCTCGCCGGGCAATACCCGTTCCTGGCCGAAGCCGGGCTCGGAGCCTCCGGAATCTTCATCGGCCAAGACCTCTACAGCGGCTCGTCGTTCGTGTACGACCCATGGGAGTTGTACCGGCAGGGCGTCATCACCGCGCCGAATCTGATCTTGGCCGGGATCGTCGGCTCCGGGAAGTCCTCGCTCGCCAAGAGCCTCTACACCCGTAGCCTGCCCTTCGGATACCGCGTCTACGTGCCCGGCGATCCCAAGGGCGAGCACTCCGGCGTCGCGGAAGCAGTCGGCGGGAAAGCGATCATCCTCGGGCACGGGATGGGCAACAGGCTCAACCCATTGGATGAGGGCTACCGGCCCGGTGGCCTGTCCGACCAGGAGTGGGCCACCACCCTCACGGCGCGGCGCCGCGATCTGCTCGGAGCCTTGACGGAGACGGTGCTGGATCGGCGGTTGGCGCCGTTGGAGCACACCGCGATCGACACCGCCCTTGCCGGGGCGGTGCGCGATGCGGACGTGCCGATCCTGCCGATGGTGGTCGACCGGCTACTGCGCCCCGACCCGGCCGACGACCCGGACGGCCGGCTCACCGAGGATGGCCGCCAGGTCGGCCACGCGCTGCGCCGGTTGGTGGCCGGGGACTTGGCCGGTCTGTTCGACGGGCCAAGCACCGTCAGGTTCGACCCGTCGTTGCCGATGGTCAGCCTCGATCTATCGCGAGTCACGGAGAACAGCACCCTGATTTCGGTGCTGATGACCTGCTCGTCAGCATGGATGGAAGCCGCCCTGCTCGACCCCAACGGCGGCCGCAGATGGGTCGTCTACGACGAGGCATGGAGGCTGATGTCCCACCCGGCGCTGCTGCGAAGGATGGACGCGCACTGGCGGCTGGCGAGGCACTACGGGCTGGCGAATCTTCTCGTGTTCCACAAGCTGACCGACTTGGAGAACGTCGGCGACCTGGGCTCGGCGAACCGGGCGCTGGCGAACAGCCTGCTGGCGAACGCCGAGACCAGGATCGTCTACCGGCAGGAGACCGATCAGCTCGGCCCTACTGCCGTCGCGCTCGGGCTGACCGGCACCGAACGCCGACTGCTGCCCGGACTCGGCACCGGGCAAGGGCTCTGGCGGATCAAGGAGCGGGCGTTCGTGGTGCAGCACCAGCTCCACCCCGCCGAGCTGGCTGCGTTCGACACCACCGCCCGCATGACCGGCGGAAACCCGCAAGTTCACGAATCCTGACCGGAACCACACGCGGCCCAGGCGCGTGGTCGGGCTCGGGCTCACCTCGCGGCATGAGGAAACCCGAGCCTGAGCCCGTCCCGGTCTCCATCCCGCTCGTCGTGCTCGACGTGCACGAGGACGGCACCGTGACCGTCACCGTCGACGGGAAACGGCTGGACCCCGACCCTTTCGCGCCGCCGTGGCGACGATCCTCGTTCGGGCAGATCATCGACCGCGCCACGAACGACCGGACGACACCGGCCAGGGTCGAGGTCCGCGAAGCGGACGGCACGACCTTCACCGACATCATCGCCGCGCGTCGCCGGCGATCCCGCCCCGAGCCCGAACCGGAACCGAAGTCATCAACCGGGCCGGTGTTCCACACCGTCGAGGGCGCGGGGTTCGTTCCCGGCGAGGACGTGGCGGTCGCCGTCGTCACCGGGCACACCGACGCCGCCCACACCGGCACCGCGCGCGCCGCCATCGACCCGGCCGGAGTCGGCGTCGACCGGGCCGGCGGGGTCATCGAGGTCATCCTGTTCGGCCGCGTCTCCGGCACCACGATCATCCGGCGGCTGCCGTGAACGAGCAGGGCCGGCAGACCGGCTCGTTCGGGGACGAGCTGACCAACGCCGCCATGATCGGGCTGGTCGTCCTGTTCGGCGTCGCGCTGATCCTGCGCGCCGCTGGATCGGTGGCCGCGTTCCTGACCGGCACACCGCAGCCGGCGGGCGATCCCGCCTCCGGGGTCGGAGTGCTGTTCCGCCCCGGCGATCCCGGCTCGGCGCTCGACGCGGACGGCCTGAACCCGGTCGTCTACTGGATCGTCGCCGGGCTGCTGCTCACCGGCCTCGTCACCGGCGGGCTATGGGCGTGGCTGCGGCTGCGCCGCCACACCCACCGGATCGAAGCCGATCCGCGCCGCATGGCCGGGATCGCCACCCGGCACGAGGTCGCCGCCGCGGCGTCCGACAAGGCGCTGCTGCGCCGCGCGGGAAACCTGCGCCCCGGTCTGAGCGACCCACGGCCGCAGGACGTGGGCTACCGGCTCGGCACCTCGAAAGGCACGAGCGTGTGGGCGAGCGTGGAGGACTCGATCATGGTCATAGGGCCGCCTCGCTCCGGGAAGGGCCTGCATCTGGTGATCCCGGCGATCCTCGATGCCCCCGGTGCCGTCGTGGTCACGTCGACCAGGCCGGACAACCTCACCGCGACCATGCGCGCCCGCCGCAGGATCGGCCCCGTGGCGATCTTCGACCCGCAGCACTTGGCCGAGGGTCTGCCCGCCGGTCTGCGCTGGTCACCGATCCGGGGCTGTGAGTCACCGCAGACGGCGATGATCCGCGCCACCGGGCTCGCCGCCGGCACTGGCCTGTCCGCGGGCGGGGTCGATGGCGGAGGCTTCTGGGAGGGCAAGACGAGGGCTGCGCTGCAAGCCCTGCTGCACGCGGCAGCGATCGACAACCGGCCGCCCGCCAAGCTGTTCCGATGGACTCTCGATCCGACCGCTGCCGCTGACGCGGTGGCGATCCTGACCGGCTCCACCCAGGCGGCAACCGGATGGGCCGAGTCCCTGGAAGCGATGATCGACTCCGACCCCCGCACCCGCGACTCGATCTGGCAAGGCGTCTCCCTGGCTCTCGGCTCGCTGGCCGACCCGCGCGTGCTCGACGCCGTATCACCCGGCCCCGGCGAGGGCTTCGACCCCGAAGCGTTCATCCGCAACCGCGGCACGCTGTTCCTGCTGGCAACCGGCTCCGGTGCGGGAGCCAGCGCCGCACTGGTCGCCGCACTCGTGGAAGACCTCATCGAGACCGCCCGCCGCCTGGCCGCACGATCCGCCGGTGCCCGGCTCGATCCGCCGATGCTGCTGGCGCTGGACGAGATAGCCAACCTCTCGCCATTGCCCTCCCTGCCGACGCTGATGGCCGAAGGCGGCGGATCGGGGATCACCACCATGCCAGTGCTCCAATCGCTCGCACAGGCGCGAGACAAGTGGAACGAGCACCAGGCAAACGCGATCTGGGACGCCTCCATCGTCAAGGTCATCCTCGGCGGCGCATCCAACAGCCGAGACCTGCAAGACCTCAGCGCCTTGGTCGGAGAACGCGACGAATACACCGACTCCGTGACGCTGGGCGACCACGGCACCCGCTCCAACCAGAGGTCCGTCCGCCGGGTGCCGATCTTCCCGCCCGACCGCATCCGCCGGCTCCCGTTCGGTACCGGGATCGTGCTGCTGCGTTCCGCACCACCGATCGTCACCGACCTGCACCCGTGGCCCAAGCGCCCCGACGCCGGCCAGCTCGTCGCCGACCGCACCGAGATAGAAGCCTTGCTGCGCCGCTCCGACACCTGAACGCCGGTCGCGGCAAGGAGCACCTGCCCGCCACAACGGCCCGGTGCCACCGGGGCCGGAGAGCAGACAGGAGCACAGCATGTCCGACGAACCCCGCGGCGACGCCACGACGAACGACGTTCCCGACTCGGATGTGGACGAGATGGACGACGACGGCTACGACGAGCCGCTGATCGCCGAGCCGCCGCACCCGATCAACTGGAATCTGCTGAGTGCCGAGGACGCCGAGGCCGAGTGGTTGGAGCTCAACCGCTGGGTGGACTGGCTGCGCCACACCTACGGGCTCCCCGCCTCCGTGGTCCCGCCCGCCTGGCACCTGCACCCCGAGCTGATGTGGGAGCTGAGCGCGCTGCACCTGCACTGGCTCTGCGCCTACGACCCCGACCAGAACGGCAGCGCACCGCTCGGCTGGCACCGCGACTTCGCCGACGCGCGGCAACGGCTCCGCGAATGGGTCGCCGCCTGCGGCACCCGGCTCGACCACGACCGCCCCACCCGGCAGACCGTCTGGCCCGGCGAGGAACCCGGCGACCCGATCGAGGACATCCCGATCATCGACCGCGACGCCGAGTTCGTGGAGTTCGTCATGTCCGACGTCCAGGCCCGCCGCGAGGCCGAGGAAGCCTTCTACCGCGACCTCGACCCGGACACCGGAGAACTGTCATGAGCGACGACGGAACCCTCGTGGTGTCGCCGTTGCTGGATAGCCGGGAGGTCGCGGCGTACTTGAAGGTGTCGGAGTCGACCCTGTCGCGGTGGCGGTCCGCGGGGACCGGGCCGCCGTTCCTGCGGCTTGGCGGAATCGCCCGGTACCGGCTCGATGCCGTGGATCGCTGGCTGGGCGAGCTGGAACACGACCATGCCTCGGAGGGCTGAGCCGCAGCCGACCGCTGCGCCCAAGCCGGTGCCGCCGATCGGGGTGAAGGTCTCCACGGACATGGAGCGCCGCTCCTACGGCATTCGTGCCCGCGCCCGGTGGACGGACCCGACGACCAAGCGGCGTGTGATCCGGTCGGAGATCGTGCGCGACGAGGCGGCAGCGCACGCCTTCTTCGACCAGCTCCGCAACTCATCAACCAAGGGCATGGACGTATCCATGACGCTGTTGGAGTTCGTCACCTCCATCGGGGACAGGTGGGCACGCGGCCTGGACCCGACCTCCACCGGGGAGACCTACGGGTACGGGCTGAAGCTGCGGGTGCTGCCCGCGCTCGGGCACCTGCCGGTCACCCAGATCACCGCGGGCATCATCGACCGCACCATCGATGAGTGGGAGCAGCGTCACGGCGCCTCGACCATCAAGAACACCATCGCCCCGCTCGTGCGGGTGCTCGATGAGGCCGTGCGGGACGGGCTGATCCAGATCAACCCCGCGAAGAACCGCGCCAAGCGGAGCCTGAACCGCAACGCCTTCCGCGGACAGTCCGCCGAACACGCCTCCCCGCGGGCGCACGCGATCCCGGACATGAAGACCCTCAACCGCCTCGCCAGGGCGTGCGGGAAGGTGCACCAGTCCTACAGCGACTTCGTGATGCTCGCCGCGCTGCTCGCCGCACGGTCCTCGGAGGTGTCCGGGTTGCAGGTCGGGGACGTGGACTTCGGCAAGAACCTCGTCGTGATCCGCCGACAGGTGTTCCCCGGCAAAGGCGGCCTGGTCACCAAGCCGACCAAGAGCCGCAAAGAACGCCGCGTGCCGATCCTCGAACCGCTCCGTCCTGTGCTGGAACGCCTCACCGATGGCAAGCAGCCGGAGGACTCGTTGCTGGTCGGTCCGAAGGGCGGCTACCTCACCACCGCGACCGTCCGTGACGCCACCAACTGGGACCGCATCGTCGCGAAGCTCGGACTGCCCGACCTCACCCGGCACGGGCTGCGGCACACCGGAGCGACCTGGATGGCCGATGCCGGTATCCCGCTGCACGTGCTCCAAGACATCCTCGGGCACGCCTCGATGGAGACCACCCGCGGCTACCTCCACCCAGACGACCGTCACCTCGCCTCCGCCGCCGAGCAGGCCAACGCCTTCCTCTCCGCCGCCGGACAACGCAAGCACGCCCGGCGCAGCAGCCCCGCGACCAGGGGCCTGTGATGCGCTCCGACGCCCGCGGGAGTGCTCCCGGAAGCGTACTGGTCCCCTTTTGGTCCCCTTATCCACAGGAAGCGGGTTCAAGGCGCCCCGTTCGGCCACAGGTGACCGCCGGCGAGAGCGCCGGGGGGACCAGAGGGGGACCACGGAAAACGACCCCTGAACATGAAGAAGCCCAGGTGAGAAACCTACTCTCACCTGGGCTTTTACGTCGGGCTGACAGGATTTGAACCTGCGACCCCCTGACCCCCAGTCAGGTGCGCTACCAAGCTGCGCCACAGCCCGTGGCATGGATTTTCAGTTGTTCTGGGCCGTCCGGGAGGGGTAAACCCCTTAACCCCCAGTCAGGTGCGCTACCAAGCTGCGCTACAGCCCGAACAACCTGAGCCAGCCTACCGTACGCGCTCGCCGCGGCCCCACCTGGCCTCAGGCGCTCGCGAGGGGCAGGGCCCGGCGGCTCGTGAAGCGACGCGGAGCGTCGTCGACGGGGTCGGTGAAGGCGAGCTCGTGGGCCAGGAGCTGCAACGGGGTGGTCATGTCGTCGACCGCGACGTCGAGCACGTCGGGGTACAGCGGGTCCCCGACGATCGGCACGCCGAGCCCGCAGAGGTGCAGGCGCAGCTGGTGGGTGCGACCGGTCTCGGGGCGGAGGCGGTAGACGGCCTCCTCGCCGCGGACCTCCTGCAGCTCGACGTGCGTCACCGCGTTCACGGGGGCGTCCGGCACGACCTCGGCGCGCAGGGTCCCCCGGTCCTTGCGCACGTGGTCGCGCACGGTCCTCGGCAGCTCCAGGGACGGGTCGAACGGCGCGAGCGCCAGGTACGTCTTGCGCATCGCGCGCTCGGCGAACAGCTGCTGGTAGGCGCCGCGCCACCGCCGTTCCTTCACCAGCACCAGCACGCCCGACGTCACGCGGTCCAGACGGTGCGCGGGCGTCAGCTCGGGCAGGTCGAGGCTGTCGCGCAGCCGCACGGTGACGCTCTGGCGCACGTGCCGTCCGCGCGGGATCGTGGCCAGGAACGGCGGCTTGTCGACCACCAGCAGCCGCTCGTCCTCGTGCAGCACGTCGATCGTGCCCGGGACCTCCGGCTCGTCACGCAGCGCGCGGTGGAACCACACGAACGTGTGCGGACGGTAGGGCTCCTCACCCGTGAGCGGCGTCCCGTCGTCGAGCACGAACCGACCCTCGGCGAGCAGCTCCTCGACGCCGACCCGCTCGGGCAGCTTCTGGCGCAGCCACGCGCCCATGGTCGGGGCGGGCGACGGCCGCGTGCGGTCGTGGTCGGGCGTGCGCACCCAGGCCGCGCCGAGCCCGTGGCGGGGCGGCAGGGGCGAACGCGGCGGCACGAGCCCGTCCCGTCAGCGCTTGCGCTTCTCGCGCGGACGCTGCTGGATGTGGATCGGCGTGCCGACGAAGCCGAACTCCTCGCGCAGCCGACGCTCGACGAAGCGCACGTAGCCCGCCTCCAGCTTCCCCGACGTGAAGAGGATGAACGTCGGCGGAGCGGTCGAGGCCTGCGTGCCGAAGAGGATCTTGGCCTGCTTGCCGCCCCGCACGGGGTGCGGGTGCTCGGCGACGAGCCGACCGAGGAAGGAGTTCAGCGCGCCCGTGCCGATGCGCGTCTCCCAGCCCTCGAGGGCGGCGTCGAGCGCGCGCACGAGCCGGTCGACGTGCCAGCCGGTGCGGGCGGCGATGTTGATGCGCGGCGCCCACTGCACCTGCACGAGCTCGCGCTCGATCTCGCGCTCCAGGTAGTAGCGGCGCTCCTCGTCGACCTTGTCCCACTTGTTGAACGCGACGACGAGGGCGCGGCCGGTCTCGGCGACCGAGGACACGATGCGGATGTCCTGCTCGGTGAACGGCATGCTCGCGTCGACGATGACGACGGCCACCTCGGCCCTCTCGATGGCCGTCGACGTGCGCAGGCTCGCGTAGTACTCGTGCCCCGAGGCCTCGCGGACCCGGCGGCGGATGCCGGCGGTGTCGATGAACCGCCACTCGCGTCCGCCCAGCTCCACGAGCTCGTCGACGGGGTCGACGGTCGTGCCGGACGCGTCGTCGACGACGACCCGGTACTCCCCCGCAAGCTGGTTCAGCAGGCTCGACTTGCCCACGTTGGGCTTGCCGACGATGGCGACCCGGCGCGGACCGCCGATCTCGGACTCCCGCTCCTCGGGCGCGTCGGGCAGGGCGGCGAGGACGGCGTCGAGCATGTCGCCGCTGCCGCGACCGTGCAGCGCGGACACGGGGTACGGCTCGCCGAGCCCCAGGTTCCAGAGCGACGCCGCCTCGAGCTCGCCCCGTTGGTCGTCGACCTTGTTGGCCGCGAGGACCACGGGCTTCTTCGCCGCGCGCAGGATCCGCACGACCGCCTCGTCGGCGTCGGTGATGCCGACCGTGGCGTCGACGACGAACAGGACGGCGTCGGCAGCCTGCACGGCCACCTCGGCCTGCGCGGCGATCCGCTCCGCGAGCCCGCGCGCGTCGGGGTCCCAGCCGCCGGTGTCGACCACGGTGAAGGCCTTGCCGTTCCACTCCGCGTCGTAGGGCACGCGGTCGCGGGTGACGCCGGGGACGTCCTCGACGACGGCCTCGCGGCGGCCGATGATGCGGTTGACGAGCGTCGACTTGCCGACGTTGGGCCGTCCGATGACCGCCAGGACGGGCAGGGGCGCGTCGCCGCGCGGCGCGGTGGACTCAGACATCGGCAGTTCCTTCGGGCAGGGGGCCGGGCAGCTGCAGGTGCCCGGTGTCCGCGGCCCACTCGACGTGGTGCCGCAGGTGATCGGTGATCCGGCGCCCGACCTCGGCCACGTGGGCCCGGGTGCGGGGCCACGGAACGGGCGCGATCCGTAAGGGTTCACCGTAGACGACGTCGATGCGCGCGCCCCGCGCGGGCCTGCTCTCCGGGTGCCCGCCCGGTGCCCGCGTGCCGAACAGCGCCACCGGCACGACGGGCGCGCCGGAGACCATCGCGAGCCAGGCGACGCCGTCCTTGGTCCGCCGCACGTCACCCGCGCCGCGCTGGCCCTCCGGGTACACGACGACGCACTGGCCGGCCGCGAGGGCACCGGCCGCCGTGCGCAGGGCACCGACGTCGCGCTCCTCCCGCCGCACCGGGATCTGTCCGGCGAGGCGCAGGACCCGGGCCGTGCGACCCTCGAAGGCCTCCCGCTTGACGAGCGCGTGCGCGTGGCGCGGGGCGCACAGGATGAGCAGCGGGCCGTCGAGCCACCCCACGTGGTTGCTGGCGAGGATGACCGGGCCCGCGACGGGCACGTGGTGCGCGCCGCGCTGACGCACGTCCCACTGTCGGTCGACGTAGCGGCGCACGGCCGGGCGCAGCGACCGCAGTCCTGCCTCCGGCAGGGCACGCGGCGCGTACGCCGGGGCTCCGGCGCCGACCAGGGGCTCGGTCACGTCGTCCGGGCCTCCTCGACCAGCTGCACCACCGCGTCGACGACCTCGTCGAGGGTCAGGTGGGTGCCGTCGATCTGCACGGCGCCGTCGGCGCGGGTCAGCGGCGACGTGGCGCGGGTGGAGTCGATGGCGTCGCGGGCGGCCAGCGACGCGGCGGTCGCGGCCTCGTCGGCCCCGCCCCGCTCCGCGGCGCGACGTGCGGCACGCGCCTGCGCGTCGGCGACGAGGAACACCTTCACCGGGGCGTCAGGGGCCACCGTCGACCCGATGTCGCGACCCTCCACGACGATGCCGTACGCGGCCTCGGTGATGATCGCGCGCTGCTGGTCGACGAGCATGCTGCGCACCTCCGGCACTGCCGCCACCGGGCTCACGTGCGCGTTCACGTCGTCCTCCCGGACGGCCTCGGAGACGTCGGTGCCGTCGACGGCGATGGTGGGCGCCTGCGGGTCGGTGCCCGACTCCAGCCGCAGGTCGACCGCGTCACGCGCGATGGCGGCGGGGTCGCCGAGGTCGGTGCCACGCTGCAGCAGCGCCCACGTGACCGCGCGGTACATCGCGCCCGTGTCGAGGTAGGCCAGCGACAGGCGCGTGGCCACGCCCCGCGCGGTGCTGGACTTGCCCGATCCGGACGGACCGTCGACGGCGACGACGAAGGGGGTGCTCACAGGTGCTGGCTCCTCGGAGGGGGTGGACGGACGGATCAACGGTAGGCCGACCAGGCGCGTTCGGTGAGCCGGGCGACGAGCTCGTCGGCACGGTCGGCGGCGACCGCGATCTCGACGAGTCCCACCGGGCGACCGAGCTCGTGGTCGATGCGCAGGTCCTCGATGTTGACGCCCGACTCGCCCACGTGGGCGAACAGCCGGGACAGCGCCCCGGGGGTGTCGGGCACCTGCACGTTGACGACGACCAGCTCGACGGGCTCGCCGCCGTGCTTGCCGGGGATGGCTCGGGTGCCGACGCGACCGGCCTCGAGCACGCCGCCGACCACGTCGCGGTCGCGCAGCGCGTCGATCAGGGTGTCGAGGTCGTCGCGCACGGCCGTGAGGACGGCGCCGATCTCGGCGGCGTTCGTGGTGATGATGTCGCGCCAGAGCGCGGGGTCGCTGCCGGCCACCCGGGTGACGTCGCGCAGCCCCTGACCCGCGAGGGCGAGGTGCGCGGGCGGTGCGTCCACGAGGCGTGCGGCGGTCAGCGTCGACAGCACCTGCGGCACGTGCGACACGAGCGCGACGGCACGGTCGTGCGTGTCGGCGTCCATCACGGTGGGCACGGCGCCCAGCATCACGGCGACCTCCTCGACCAGCCGCACGGCCGCGTCGGTGGCGCCGGCCGCGGGCGTGATGACCCAGGGTCGTCCCTCGAACAGCCGCGCCGAGGCCGCCAGCGGTCCGGAGCGCTCGCTCCCGGCCATCGGGTGGCTGCCCACGTAGCGGTCGAGGCCGGCTCCCCCGGCGACCTCGCGCGCGACGCTGCCCTTGACGCTCGCGACGTCGGTGACGACGGCGGCGGGGTAGGTCTCGAGCGCCTCCCGCACGGCGGCGGCGGTGGCCCGTGGGGGCACCGCGACGACCACGAGCGCCGGGTCGTGCACCGGCTCGGCACTGCCTGCCCCCCGCTCGACGGCGGCGGCGACGTGCTCGGGGTCGCGGTCGCTCAGGTGGACGTCGATGCCGTGCTCGCGCAGCGCGAGCGCCACCGAGGTGCCGATGAGGCCGCACCCGACGACGAGGGTCGGGGGCAGCGACGTCATGCGGACACGCTATCGAACAGGTCCCCCAGCTCCTCGCGGGTCAGCTCGCGCGAGCGTCCCACCCCGAGGCCGCCGAGGTGGATCGGGCCGAAGGTCGTGCGTGTCAGCTCCACGACCGGGTGGCCGACCGCAGCGAGCATGCGTCGCACGATCCGGTTGCGCCCCATGTGCAGGTCGAGCTCGACGAGCGAGCGACCGCGGGAACGGTCCTTCACCACGAAGCGGTCGACGGCGGCCGGCCCGTCCTCGAGCTCGATGCCGTCGCGCAGCCGACGGCCCACCGCATCGCCGACCGCACCGTCGACGAGGGCGACGTAGGTCTTGGTGAACTCGTACGACGGGTGCGCGAGCCGGTGGGCGAGGTCGCCGTCGTTGGTGAGCAGCAGCAGGCCCGAGGTGTCGGTGTCGAGACGGCCCACGTGGAACAGGCGCTCGTCGCGTCCGGCCACGAACTCCGTCAGGTCGCGGCGACCCTGCTCGTCGGCCATCGACGAGACGACACCGCGCGGCTTGTTGAGCACGAGGTAGGCGTGGTCCGACGGTGGCGGGATGCGCCGACCGTCGACCCGCACGAGGTCGGTGTGCGGGTCGACCCGGATGCCCATCTGGGTGACGACCTCGCCGTTGACCTCGACCCGGCCGGTCGCCATCAGCTCCTCGCAGCGGCGACGGCTGCCGACCCCGGCCTGGGCGAGCACCTTCTGCAGGCGGATGCCCTCGGCGTCGCTCACGCGGTCCCCTCCCCCTCGGTCGGACCCGGGGTGGGCGAGTCTGGGGTGGACGAGCCGGGAGCGGACGATCCTGGGTCGTCGGTGTCGAGTCCGTCGGCGACCTCGGCCGTCGCGTCGTCGGAGACGCCCGGGGGCACGAGGTCGTCCTCCATGTCCTCGATGTCCGGCAGCATGGGTGCGATGTCGGGCAGCTCCGCGAGCGACGCGAGCCCCATCCGCTCGAGGAAGTAGCTGCTGGTCCGGTACAGGTGCGCCCCGCTCTCGGGGTCGGTGCCGGCCTCCTCCAGGAGTCCGCGCGTGACCAGCGTGCGCACCACGCCGTCGACGTTGACCCCGCGGATCGCCGAGATCCGCGAACGGCTCACGGGCTGGCGGTACGCGACCACGGCCAGCGTCTCGAGCGCCGCCTGGGTGAGCCGGGCCTGCTGCCCGTCGAGCACGAACCGCTCGACGGCCGGCGCGAAGGCCTCGCGCGTGAAGTAGCGCCAGCCGCCACCGACGTGGCGCAGCTCGAAGCCGCGTCCCTGCTCGGCGTACTCCGCCGCCAGCTCGGAGAGGGCGGCCTGCACCTCCACGGGCGGGTGGCCCACGGCCTGGGCGAGGGTCAGGTGGTCGAGGGGCTGGTCGGCGACCATCAGCACCGCCTCCAGCGCCGGCCGCAGCGCGAGCAGCTCGAGCTCCAGCTCGTGCGGGCCACGGAGCGACCCGTCCGTGGGCCCTTCCTGGTCGCCCGTCTCCTGCCCGCCCGTCTCCTGTTCAGGGGGTGCCGTCTCGTCGACGGGCGCCTCGGTGGTGCTCGCGTCGGGCGTGGCGTCAGGCATCGTCGTCCTCCGGGATGGTCAGGGCGGGGGTGATCCCGTCGTCGGCGGTGTGACCGTCGAACTCGTCGCCGACGTCGATGTCGACGTCGTCGTCACCGCCGGTCCAGCGCAGGTGCAGGTCGCCGAGCGGGCTGGCCTGGTCGAAGCCGACGACACCCTCCCGGAACAGCTCGAGCAGGGCGAGGAAGCGCGCCACGGTCGTCATGAGGTCAGCGTCGGCGGTCAGCGCGCGGAAGGTGGTGGTGCGCTCGCGGCGCAGCCGGTCGACGACGAGGTGCGCCTGCTCCCGCACGCTCACGGTCGGGGCGTGCAGGTGCGCGAGCGACAGCACGGGCTCGGGCCTCGGCTGCAGCGCCCGGGCGGCGAGAGCCGCCAGCTCGTCGGGGCCGATCGAGAAGACCACCTCGGGCAGCAGCGCGGCGAACCGCGGCTCGAGCCCCACCTGGCGCGGGTAGCGCTTCCCCTCCGTCGCGAGGCGGTCGGCGAGGAAGCTCGCCACCTGCTTGAAGGCGCGGTACTGCATGAGCCGGGCGAACAGCAGGTCGCGCGCCTCCAGCAGGGCGAGGTCCTCCTCGTCCTCGACGTCGGCCTGCGGCAGCAGCCGGGCCGTCTTGAGGTCGAGGAGCGTGGCGGCGACGACGAGGAACTGCGTCGTCTGCTCCAGGTCGCCACCGAGCTCGCGGACGTAGGCGATGAACTCCGTCGTCACGGTCGACAGCGCCACCTCGGTGATGTCGAGCTGGTGCTTGGAGATGAGCGACAGCAGGAGGTCGAAGGGGCCGTCGAAGACCCCGACGTCGACGCGGAAGCCGTCCGCCTCCGTGGCCTGCGTGTCGTCGGCCGACAGGCTCATGCCGAGCCGAGCCGCCGGGCGAGGTCGCTGTCGTCGCCGCGGGTCTCGAGGTCCTCCAGCGCCAGGGCGATCGCGGCCCGCACCAGGCGTCCGCGGTCGACGTTGCGCCGCACGCTGCTGCGCAGCTGGAGCCGGGCCTGCTCGATCGCCAGCAGCTCCTCGCTCGTGACGTAGACCGTCATCTTCTCGTCGTGCTTGATGCGTCCGCTGTCGCGCGGTGCCGCGGGAGCAGCGGACCCGGCGGGCTCCTGCTCGGCCTGGTCCGGCTCGACGCTCGGGTCGGGTGCGGGGCGGCGCGAGCGGGCGGAGGGCGCCGTGGGACGGAACAGCTCGTCCGCCCCGGGCATGCTCACGCGTCGGGGCATCGGTGCAGCACCTCCCGGGCGAGCTGGCGGTACGCGTCGGCTCCCGGCGAGCTGGCGGCGTACTCGGTGATCGGCACGCCGGCGACCGTCGCGTCGGAGAACTTGACGGTGCGTCGGATGACGGTGTGGAAGACGAGGTCGCCCCAGCCCTGCACCAGCGTCTGCAGCACCTCACGGCCGTGCAGCGTGCGACCGTCGTACATCGTGCCGAGCAGGCCGATGATGCGCAGGTCGAAGTTGGTGCGGTCGCGGACCTTCTCGATCGTCTCCTTGAGCAGCGCCACGCCGCGCAGCGCGAAGTACTCGCACTCCAGCGGGATGATCACGCCGTCGGCAGCCGTCAGGGCGTTCACGGTGAGCAGGCCCAGCGACGGCTGGCAGTCGATGAGCACGACGTCGTAGTCGTGCAGCACGGGGTGCAGCGCGCGGGCGAGCACCTGCTCGCGGCCGACCTCGGTCACGAGACGCATCTCGGCAGCGGAGAGGTCGATGTTGGCGGGCACGAGGTCGAGGCCCGGCACCGACGTCTCGAGGACGATGTCCTTGAGCGTCAGCTCGCGGTCCATCAGCACGTGGTAGATCGACTGCTCGAGGTCGTGGGCGTTGAAGCCCAGCCCGACCGTCAGCGAGCCCTGCGGGTCGAAGTCGAGCAGCAGCACCCGCCGTCCCGCCTCGACCAGCGCCGCACCCAGGTTGATGGTGGTCGTCGTCTTGCCGACGCCGCCCTTCTGGTTGCACATCGCGATGATCTGCGCGGGTCGGCCGCCCTGGCGCGGTGACGGCTCGGGGAAGTCGGGCGCGGGGCGTCCGGTGGGTCCGAGTTCGTCGCTCATCAGTCTCCTTACGCCGCGGCCGGTCGCCGCCCGGCGATCGTCGGGCCACTGTACCGCGCTCGACGGGCGTCCCGGCGCGCCTGGCCCCGCCGGTCGGGACCGCTCTCCCGGCGCTCCTGCTCAGTCGACGGCGCGGGGGTGCGACGTCGCGTAGACCTCGCGCAACCGGTCGACCGTCACGAGCGTGTAGATCTGCGTCGTGGTGACCGAGGCGTGCCCGAGCAGCTCCTGCACGACGCGGACGTCGGCACCGCCGTCGAGGAGGTGGGTCGCGAAGCTGTGCCGCAGGGTGTGCGGCGAGACGTCGGCATCGACCCCGGCGGCACGCGCTGCCCGGGACAGCACCGTCCACGCGCTCTGGCGGCTCAGCCGTCCTCCGCGGGCGTTCATGAACAGGGCCGCCCCACCGCGTCCGGTGGCCGACACGAGCCCCGGTCGGGCGACGGTCAGGTAGTCGCCCAGCGCGGCCGCCGCGTAGGAGCCCACCGGCACGATGCGCTGCTTGCCGCCCTTGCCGCGCAGCAGGGCCGTGCCCTCCTCCAGGTCGAGGTCGTCGACGTCGAGACCGACCGCCTCGGAGATCCGCGACCCCGTGCCGTACAGCACCTCCAGCAGCGCGCGGTCGCGCTTGGCCAGGCTCGTCCCCGCCGCGCCGGCAGCCTCGAGGATCGCCTCGACCTGGTCGAGCGGCAGCGCCTTCGGCAGCCGCGAGGCGGGACGGGGCGGCTTCACGGCCGCCGTCACGTCGGTCGCGACGAGCTGCTCGCGCAGGCAGAACTTGTGGAACCCCCGCACCGCGACGACCGCCCGCGCGGCGCTCGAGGCGCCGAGGGGCGCGTGCTCCTCGTCGCCCGTGCGCAGCGCCGCGAGGAAGGCCAGCACGTCGGTCTCCGCCACGTCAGCCACGTCGTGCACGCCGGCACCGTGCAGGTGCTCGCGGTAGCGGCGCAGGTCGCGCCGGTAGCTGCCGAGCGTGTTGGCGGCGAGACCCCGCTCCACGCCGAGGTGGCCCAGGTAGTCCTGGACGGCGCGGTCGAGGTCGCCGGCGTCGCTCATCGTCGCCGGCTCAGCCGCGGGCGCGGCGGGCCGCCTCGGCGAGCACCGCGGCGCACATCGTCGCGTCGCGGACCCGCCCGTCGAGCACCGCGTCGACGACGGACTCGAAGGGGACCCACCACTGCTCCATGTCGGCCTCCTCGGCGTGGCGCTCGGTGCGCTCGTCCTCGGGGACCGGGCGCAGGCCGGTCGCCCGGTAGACCTGGCACACCTCGCTGGAGTACCCGCCGCTCGAGACGATCGACAGCAGCTGCGCCCAGTCGGCAGCGACGACGTCGGCCTCCTCGGCCAGCTCACGGGCCGCAGCCTCCTGCGGCTCCTCCCCCGCCACGTCGAGCGTGCCGGCGGGCAGCTCCACCAGCCGCGCTCCGACGGGATGCCGGTACTGCACGACGAGCAGCAGCCGGTCGTCCTCGTCCAGGGCGAGCACGCCCACCGCGCCCTGCGGTCGCACCACGACGCGTCGGTGCTCGTCACCGCGCGGGTCGACGATCACGTCGACCTCCACGTCGAGGTACCCGCTGGCGAAGACCTGCTCGTGGGAGGCGACGGGCCAGGACTCGGACCGGTCGGCGACCTCGTCGACCAGCACGCCCGGCAGCGTGGGGTGCGGGCTCACGACGTCGGCGCGTCGACGCCCTCGACCGGGTCGGAGCCGGGGACCGGCACCTCGACCGGCAGCCGCGTCTCGCGCTGGCGCTTCAGCGCCGCCTTGACCAGCCCGGCGAACAGCGGGTGCGGCCGCGTCGGACGCGAGCGCAGCTCGGGGTGGGCCTGCGTGGCCACGTAGAACGGGTGGACGTCGGCCGGCAGCTCCACGAACTCCACGAGCGTCCCGTCGGGCGACGTGCCGCTGAACACGAGCCCTGCCGCCTCGAGCCGGTCGCGGTAGCTGTTGTTCACCTCGTAGCGGTGACGGTGCCGCTCCTCGACCTTGTCGGAGCCGTACGCGTCGGCGACGACGCTGCCCGGAGCCAGCGCGGCCTCGTACAGGCCGAGGCGCATGGTGCCGCCGAGGTCGCCCGCGCCCTCGACGAAGGCGTGCTGCTCAGCCATGGTCGCGATCACGGGGTCGCTCGCGTCGGGGTCGAACTCCGTCGAGCTGGCACCGGGGATCCCGGCCACGTGGCGGGCGTGCTCGATGACCATGCACTGCAGGCCGAGGCAGAGGCCGAGCGTCGGGATGCCGCGCGTGCGGGCGTGCTGCAGGGCGCCGACCTTGCCCTCGATGCCGCGGATGCCGAAGCCGCCCGGGACGCAGATGCCGTCGACGTCGGCCAGGTGACGCGCGGCCCCCGACTCGGTGCCGCACTCGTCGGACGGCACCCATCGCAGGTGCACCTTGGTGTCGTTGGCGAAGCCGCCGGCACGCAGGGCCTCGGCCACGGACAGGTAGGCGTCGGGCAGGTCGACGTACTTGCCGACGAGCGCGATCGTGACCTCGTCGGCCGGCTGGTGGACGCGCCGCAGCAGGGCGTCCCACTCGGTCCAGTCGACGTCGCGGAACGGCAGGTCGAGACGTCGCACGACGTAGGCGTCGAGGCCCTCGCGGTGCACGACCTTGGGGATGTCGTAGATCGACGCGGCGTCGCTGGCGGTGACGACGGCCTCGGTGTCGACGTCGCACATGAGCGAGATCTTGCGCTTGACCGACTCGGGGATCTCACGGTCGGAGCGGCACACGATCGCGTCGGGCTGGATGCCGATCGAGCGGAGCGCGGCGACGGAGTGCTGGGTGGGCTTCGTCTTCAGCTCGCCCGACGGCCCGATGTACGGCACGAGGGAGACGTGCAGGAAGAACACGTGCCCGCGACCGATCTCGTGGCGCACCTGACGTGCCGACTCCAGGAACGGCTGGCTCTCGATGTCGCCGACCGTGCCGCCGATCTCGTGGATCACGACGTCGACGTCGGGCCCGCCCATCGAGAGCATCCGGTCCTTGATCTCGTTCGTGATGTGCGGGATGACCTGCACGGTGTCGCCCAGGTAGTCGCCGCGACGCTCACGTGCGATCACGTCGGAGTACACCTGGCCGGTCGTCACGTTCGCGCGCCCGACGAGGTCCTCGTCGAGGAACCGCTCGTAGTGGCCGATGTCGAGGTCGGTCTCGGCGCCGTCGTCGGTGACGAACACCTCGCCGTGCTGGAACGGGTTCATCGTGCCGGGGTCGACGTTGAGGTACGGGTCGAGCTTCTGCATCGTGACCCGCAGTCCCCGGGACTTCAGCAGCCGGCCGAGCGAGGAGGCGGTGAGCCCCTTGCCGAGGGAGGAGGCGACGCCTCCGGTGACGAAGACGTGCTTGGTGACGGCGCTGCCCTGCAAGGTGACTCCCGTGGTCGTGGGCCTGGATGCGGCTCAGCGGGACCGACGGCGGGCGCCGTGGTCGTCACTGCTCCACGGGATTCCAGTGTAGCCCCTCGCCGCGACGGCCATGACCAGCCGGTGCGGCGCGCCGACCACGTGACCGGCTAGCGCGGGACGGAGCCGTCCTCGCTGCGCGAGGTGCCCCACGCACCGGTCTCGCCGGCCGCCACGCGGGCGAGCGCGAGGGCCGTGACGGCCCGGCCCGCGGCGGAGTCGGTGACGTCGACCGTGGAGACCTGGGAGGCCTCGCGGCGGACGACGTCCACGGCACCTCCGTCGAGGCTGGAGGCCGACGGGCCGGCCAGCAGCGTGCCGTCGCTCGTGCCGGCGAGGGCTCGGAGCAGCCCGGTGACGACCTCGGCGGAGTCGCCGAGCCGCGACGGGCCCGCGACCACGACGGCCTGGCCGGCGAACCGTTCCGGCGCGGCGCTGGCCGAGGTGAGTCCGCCCTCCTCGAAGGCGGAGGCCGTCGTGCGCGCGGTCTGGTCGAGCTCGCGGCCGGCGCGACCGAGGAGCGAGCGACCCAGCGCCGCACCCACCCGGGCGTAGCCCTCGCCCGAGGAGTCGGGGGCCGCCTCCTCGGTGACGCTCTCGGCGAACTGACGGTTGGCCGGGTCCACGAG
Source organism: Propionibacteriales bacterium (assembly GCA_026392465.1). Taxonomy (GTDB): domain Bacteria; phylum Actinomycetota; class Actinomycetes; order Propionibacteriales; family Nocardioidaceae; genus Aeromicrobium. The sequence continues at coordinate 6,917 of JAPLCA010000038.1, read as the reverse complement.
CTTGGCGGTCAGCGCGACCGTGCCGGTGATCGTCGCGCCCGCCCGCTCCAGGTTGCGACGGACGCCGGCGACCTGCTCGGCGTCGGCACCGGGCAGCGTCAGCAGCACGACCGACCGGTTGTCGAGGGTGCCCTCGATGAGGCCGGTCGACGTGCGGGCCGCGTAGCCGTTCTCGAAGGACACGAGCGCGGAGTCGCCGCCGGACGACGAGCCCTCCTCGCGGTCCGGGGCGAAGCGACCGTCGAGCGCGCCGGCTCCGAGCGCGACGCCTGCGGCCAGGGCCAGCAGGACGGCGGCGATCGAGACGAGGTGGTACCGGAAGGTGATCATCTACAGCAGTCCTTCGAGCCAGGTGCGGAGGTCGGCCAGGCGCTCGCCGAGCACGGCGTACCAGTCGGCGCCGGTGGGGGTGGTGCCCACGGCGGCGGCGACGGCCAGGACGCCCGCGAGCAGGATGAGCAGCACGGGCCACGCAGGCATCGTGCGGCGGGTGAAGTGGGCCACGGCGTGCGCGTCGACGAGCGTCGCCGACGTCCGCAGCCGCGTGACGAACGAGCTGGCCACGTCGGCCGTGCCGCGTTCGAGGAACTCGACGAGCCCGCGCGGCGCCCCGACCTCGACGACGACGGGCGCGTCGTTCGCGTCAGCCAGGAGGATCGCGAGGTCGGCGGCGGAGCCGGTCGCCTGGAACACGGTCACGTCGACGTGCGCGCGCTCGAAGCGCTCCGCGCCGTCGGTGCGTCCCGACGGGCTCACGACGACCACGTCGGCGCCGCTGCGCAGTGCACGGTCGGAGAGGTCCTGGAGGTGGCCGATCACCACGTCGGGCTTGATGCGTGTCTCCAGCAGCGCGTCGGCGCCGGCGGCGACCCCGACGACGACCGCGCCGGAGTCGCGGATCCAGCGCCGGATGGCCTTGAGGTCGTGCTCCCACTGGTAGGCACGCGAGACGACGACCACGGGCCGACCGCGCAGCTTCGCGTCGAGGTGCGGGACCCGTGCACCCTCCAGCAGCAGGGCGCGCTCGCGCTCGAGGTGGTCGGAGGCGTTCGCGGTGAGCGAGCCGAGCTTCGTGGCGAGCTCCCGCTCCGCGGCGCCGAGGCGTTCGGAGCGCGTCGCGTCGTCGACCATCTGGCCCTGCGCGACGAGCACCTCGTTCTTGAAGATCTTGCCGTCGGTGATGCGGACGGTGTCGCCGCTGCGCAGCCGGGTCCAGATGCCGGCACCGACGTGGTCGACCAGCGCGATCCCGGCGTCGGCCAGCACCTGCGGCCCGGAGTTGGGGTACCGACCCGTCGAGGACTCCGCCGCGTTCAGCACCGCCCGGACCTTGCGCTGCACCAGGGCGTCGGCCTGGGCGCGGTCGAGGTCGGGCAGGTCGACGACGGCGATGTCGCCCGCGCGGAGCGACTTGGCGGCACCGTCACCGGCGCGGGCGAAGCGCACGACCCCGACGATGTCGTCGGTCGTGTCGTCGGTGGATCGGGTGCGTCGAGACATCGTCGTCCATCGTGGCACGCACACCCCGGCCCTCCGTGCAGGTCGGGTCGGCGCGTCACGGCGGGTCGGCCACGGGGCCTCAGAGCCGGCCGGCCAGCTCCAGGAGCTCACGGGCGTGCGCCTGCGCCGCCTCCGACTCGTCCTGGCCGGCGAGCATCCGCGCCAGCTCGTCGACGCGTGCCTGCCCGTCCAGCCGGACGACGCTGCTGCTCGTGACGTTGCCGTCGTCGTCCTTCATCACGTGGAAGTGGTGGTGCGCGAAGGCCGCCACCTGCGGCAGGTGCGTCACCGCCAGCACCTGGGGGCCCTCCGCCAGCCGGGCGAGCCGGCGGCCCACCTCCACCGCCGCCCGCCCGCCGATGCCCGCGTCGACCTCGTCGAACACCAGCGTCGGGACGGTGCCCTGGTCGGCCAGGACCACCTCCAGCGCCAGCATGAGCCTCGACAGCTCGCCGCCGCTCGCCCCCTTCGCCAGGGGTCGCGGCGCGGAGCCGTTGTTCGCGGCGAACAGCAGCTCGACGTCGTCGATGCCGTGGGCCGCGGGAACGGCGCCCTCGGGCACCCTCACCGCGACCTCGAGCCGCGCCGACGGCATGGCCAGCTGGGTGAGCTCCTCCCCCACGAGCGCGGCCAGCCGCTCGCCCGCCTCCTGACGCACCTGGCTCATGCGGTGAGCGAGGTCCAGCACCTGCGGCTCGAGGGCCTCGACCTCGGCCTCGAGGTCGGCGATGGCCTGGTCGTCGTGGTCGAGCTCCCCCGCCTCGGCGGCGGCCTTCTCCTGCCAGGCCAGCACGTCGGCGACGGAGGGGCCGTACTTGCGCTGGAGGGCCGCGAGGGCCGCCCGACGGTCCTGGACCGCGGCCAGCCGGGCGGGGTCGACCTCCACGCCGTGGGCGTAGGCGCTGAGGTCGGCCGCGACCTCGTCGAGGAGGATGCCGACCTCGCGGAGCCGCTGGGCCAGCTCGTCGAGACCGGGGTCGTGCCCGGCGACGTCCTGGAGTGCGGCCGACCCGGTGGCGACGACGTCGCGCGCGGCGGAGCCGTGGTCGCCGGCGAGACCCTCGTGCGCGGTCAGCGCCGCCTGCACCAGCGCCTCGGCGTGCGCCAGCCGACCCTCCTCGGTGACCAGCTCCTCGTCCTCGCCCTCCCGCGGCTCCACCTCGGCGATCTCGGCGAGTCCGTGCTGCAGGAGGTCGAGCTGGCGCGCCCGCTCCTGTCCGTGCTGGCGCAGCTCCTCGAGGCGCGCACGCGCCGAGCGCAGCCGCGCGTACCGCGGGGCGTACTCCTCCACGAGCACGGCGAGCGCCTCCCCCGCGAAGGCGTCGAGCGCCGACCGCTGGGCCGATCCGCGCAGCAGCCGGTGCTGGTCGGACTGCCCGTGCACCGCCACCAGGGCGTCGGTCACGTCGGACAGCACCGCGGCGGGCACCGTCGCACCGCCTGCGACGGCTCGCGAGCGGCCCTGTGCCGACAGCACGCGCCCCAGCACCACCACGTCGTCATCGACCGTGCCTCCGGCGTCCTCGACCGTGCGCACGACCGGCGACCCGCCCGGCACCTCGACGCTCGCCTCCACCCGTGCCTGGCGTTCGCCGTGCCGCACGAGTCCAGCGTCGGCACGTCCGCCGCGCAGCAGACCGAGCGCAGTGACGACCATCGTCTTGCCCGCGCCCGTCTCACCGGTGATGACGGTGAAGCCCGCGTCGAGCTCGAGCTCGGCGGACTCGATGACGCCGAGGGAGCTGAGCCTCAGGTGCTGCCACATCAGGCGTCCTCGACCCGTCGCCCGAGTCGACGCTGCTCGGCCGTGCCCCGCCAGCCCGCGACGGGCAGGTCGAACTTGCGGACGAGCCGGTCGGCGAACGGCGCCTCGTGCAGCCGCGCGAGCCTGGCCGGGGTGCTGGCACGGCGGACCTCCACCCGCGCGCCCTGCGGGAGCTCGGCCGCCCGGCGCCCGTCGCACCAGAGCACTCCCGCGGTCGTCTCCCCCATCACCTCGATCGCCAGCGTCGAGTTCGGCGAGACGACGAGCGGCCGCGCGAAGAGGGCGTGGGCGCTGATCGGCACCATCAGCAGGGCCTCCACCTCGGGCCAGACGATCGGGCCGCCGGCGCTGAAGTTGTAGGCGGTGGAGCCGGTGGGCGTGGCGCAGACGACGCCGTCGCACCCCCACCGCGACACGGGCCGGTCGTCGATCTCGACGACCAGCTCGAGCATGCGCTCGCGCGAGGCCTTCTCGACGGTCGCCTCGTTGAGCGCCCAGTTCGTCGCGACGACCTCGTCGCCGACGCTGACCGTGACCTCGATCGTCAGCCGCTCCTCGACCCGGTAGGTCCGGTCGACGACGCCCTGCACCACCGCCTGGAGGTCGTCGACGTCGGCCTCGGCCAGGAAGCCGACGTGCCCGAGGTTCACGCCCAGCACCGGCGTCTGGGTGCCACGGCAGATCTCGGTGGCGCGCAGGAGCGTGCCGTCACCACCGAGCACGACCGCGAGCTCGCAGCCGTGCGCCGCGCCCTCCTCCGCGGGGATCACCCCGACCTCGCCGATGCCGGCAGCCACGAGGTCGTCGCGGTCGGACTCCAGCACGCAGACGCCGACGTCGGCGCTGCGCAGGTCGGAGGCCAGGCGCGCCGCGAGCGACGTCGCCTCCTCGCGTGCGGTGTGGACGATGAGCAGGACGCGGCGCTCGCTCATGCGTCGTCCCCGTCCGCCGTCCCGAGGGGCCCGCGCGCGACGACGTCGGCGACGGCCGCCCGGTCGGGCACCGAGGGCTCGGGGTCGCGCCGCAGCCAGCAGAAGTACTCGACGTTCCCGGCCGGTCCGGGCAGGGGGCTGGCCGCGAGGCCGTGGGTGCCCCAGCCCTGCTCGAGCCCGCTGGCACAGACGCGCAGCACGGCGTCGGCGTGCAGCTCGGGGTCGCGCACGACCCCGTTCTTGCCGAGGTTGCCGCGGCCCACCTCGAACTGCGGCTTGATCATCAGCACGATGTCGCCCTCCTCGTGGCAGACGGCGGTCAACGCGGGCATCACCACGGTAAGGGAGATGAACGACAGATCGGAGACGACCGCGTCGACGGCGCCGCCGACGTCCTCGCGGGTCAGGCTGCGCACGTTCGTGCGGTCGTGCACCTGGACGCGCGGGTCGTCACGCAGCCGCCACACGAGCTGGCCGTAGCCGACGTCGACCGCCACCACCTCGCGCACGTCGCGACGCAGCAGCACGTCGGTGAACCCGCCGGTCGACGCACCGGCGTCCAGCACGCGCCGACCCTGCAGTCGCAGTCCCTGCGGCTCGAACACCTCGAGGGCCCCGAGGAGCTTGTGCGCACCGCGGGAGGCCCATCCGGGGTCGTCGGCCTCGCGCACGACGACCGCCTGGTCGGTGCCGACCTGGGTGGCCGCCTTCGCCGCCCGCTGTCCTGCGACCAGCACCTTGCCGTCCGCGATGAGCTGTCCGGCGTGGTCGCGGGAGCGGGCGAGCCCCCGGCGCACGAGCTCGGCGTCGAGCCGGACCCGCCGGCTCACGAGGAGCGGCCCGACCTGCCCGCTCCCGTGAGCACCTCGCGCAGGGTGCGGTGCACCGCGTCGAGGACCTCGGGGCGACGAGCCAGCTCGACCTCCTCGAGCCGCTCGAGCTGCTCGACGAGGGCGAGCAGCTCGGGGTGGTCGGCGCAGGCCTCCTGCGCCTGCGCGACGAGCGCGGCCACCGGGTCGACGCCGTCGTCCGCGGGCGTCTGCACGGACGCCTCGTCCGCGGGATCGTGGTGCTCGGTCACCGTGTCATCCTCCCAGACGGACGTCCGGCGCGTCGTGTCCGCCGTCCACCACGGACCACGCCAGGCCGAGGACGACGCGCACCGACGACGTCGCGGCAGGATCGCCGCTCGTGAGCACGACCGTGCCGTCCCGTCGCTCGGCCGTCGCGTCACCGCACCGGGCGGCGTCCCCGTCGACGACGACCGCGACGTGCTGGTCCACCAGGCCACGCAGGTCGGTGGAGACGTAGCCGGGGCGTCGGTCCGGCGGCAGCGCCACCAGCTCTGGGAGGTCGCTGACGCCGCTGAGCACCGCGAGCGCCGGGATGCCTGCGCGGGTGGCGCCGTCGATGTCGGTGTCGACCCGGTCGCCGACCATGAGCGGACGCTGGGCACCGGTGCGCCGCAGCGTCTCGTCGAAGAGGGGGCGTTCGGGCTTGCCCGCCACCATCGGCTCACGTCCGGTGGCGGCCACCACCGCGTGCACGAGCGTGCCGTTGCCGGGCGCCGTCCCCCGCGGCGTCGGGATGCTGAGGTCGAGGTTGCTCGCGTAGTACGGGACGTCTCGCGCCACCGCGTACGCCGCCTCCGCCAGGTGGCGCCAGCCGATCTCGCGGTGGAAGCCCTGCACCACCGCCGCGGGGTCGTCGTCCGCGGAGTCGACGCAGACGAGCCCGGCCGCCTCCAGGGGCTCACGCAGCCCCGGCCCGCCGACGACCAGCACGCGCGAGCCCGCCGGCAGGTCGGCCGCGATCATCCGCGCCACGGCCTGGGCCGACGTGACGACCTCGCCGTCGTCGTGCACGGGCATCCCGAGATCGCGCAGGTGCTGGGCCACCTCGCCTGCCGGACGTGCGGCGTTGTTGGTCAGGTAGGCGATCCGCGCGCCACGGGCGACGGAGGTCTCCAGCGCCTCGGACGCTCCCGGGACCGCGTCGGCCCCCACGTACACGACGCCGTCGAGGTCGAGCATGACGAGGTCGTGCGCCTCGCAGAGCGGGACGTCGCTGGTCAGCAGGGGCATGGCCCCGAGACTACTGAGCAGCGGCCACCGCGGTGCACGAGGCCAGCTCCACGGCGTACCAGCTCTGCCCTCCCCCGGCGGCGCGGCTGAAGCGCCGACGCAGGCACCCGGTGACCGCGACGGTCTCACCGTCCTCCAGACGTGACACCGCCCGTCTCAGACGAACGGTCCAGGCCACGCACTCGATGGTGTCGACGGTCTGCCGCGAGCGGGCCCGGGCTCCGCCCCGCGGTGGGTCTCGTCGGACCACCAGACGGAAGGTGACGATCTCGTCGCCGCTGGGCAGGGTGCGCTGCTCGGGCGCACCGGACACGCGGCCGGTGAGCGAGACGAGGTTCTGGTGCGGTGGCTGCTGCGTCATCACCCCAGCCTCGCGGCTCCCCCGCGACGCGACGACGTGTCCTGTCGTGGTTGTGGACGGCGTCAGCGTCGGGTCGGGGGGCCTGTGGACGGGCTGGCGATGTCGCTCAGTCCTCGTCCTTGCGGGCCTGGAGCTCGTGTTCGAGTTGGGTGATGCGTTGGGGTGCGTCGGTGGTGTGGTGGGGGTCGGTGGCGATGACGCGGTGGAACCATTGGAGGGCTTCGTGGGTTTGGCCGGTGTGCGCGAGGGTGTCGGCGTAGGTGTATTTGAGGCGG